>CP079108.1:945000-2145000 GCA_019285715.1 Sphingosinicellaceae bacterium | reverse complement strand
GACCAGGCAGGCCTCGGCGGCAGCGCTCCAGCGGTCGGCATCGCCCTCGACGAGCAGCGCGCGGATCGCCTCGGCGCCGGGTGTGCCGCCGGGTTCGCGGGTCGTCACGACCTGCTTGCCCGCTGCGGTCAGCCGCTCGGCAAGGCGGAGCGCCTGGGTCGACTTGCCCGCGCCCTCGCCGCCCTCGAGCGTGATGAAGCGCCCGCTCACTTCTTCAGTACAAGGGTCCGGAAGGCGCTGCCGATGCGGCCGAAGAAGCCGGCCTTGTCGACGTCCTCCGCGGCGACCAGCGGGATCCGCGTCGCGGGCATGCCGGGCACGGTCACGACCAAAGTCGCGATGGGTGCGCCGCGCTTGATCGGTGCCTTGATCGGGCCGTCGTAGACGATCTTGACGACGCGCTGCCCGCCAAAGCCGCGCGGTACGGTGACTGCAAGGTCGATCGGCCCCATTAGCCCGACGGTATCGGCGGATCCCATCCACACCGGGGCGCGGTCGATGACCTTGCCCGCGGGTGCGATCAGCTGCTGGGTCCAGGCGCGGAAGCCCCATTCCATGAAGGCGACCGATTGCGCGATGCGCTCGTTGAACGACTTGAGGCCGGCAATGACCATGACCAGCCGCCGGCCGTTCTGTACCGCCGAGCCGGTGAAGCCGAAGCCCGCCTCCTCGGTGTGACCGGTCTTGAGGCCGTCGGCACCGGCAACGCGACCGAGCAGCGGGTTGCGGTTGGGCTGGGTGATGTCGTCGCCCTTGCCCAGCGTCTTGCCCCAGGTGAACTGGTTGACCGGGTAGAAGCGCGTGTAGAGGCCCGGGAAATCGTTGATCGTGCGCTCGGCGATCTTGGCGAGGTCGCGCGGCGTGACGTGCTCGGTCGGATCGGGCCAGCCGTTGGTGTTGGCGAAGTGGCTGCCGGTCAGGCCGATCTGCTTGGCCTTGGCGTTCATCAGCGCGACGTACTGCTCCTCGGTGCCCGCAAGGCCCTCGGCGAGCACGACGCACGCATCGTTGCCCGACAGCGTGATGATGCCGTGGAGCAGGTCGGAGACGCTGACCTCCTCGTTCGCCGACAGGAACATCGTCGAGCCCTGCGAGTGCCACTTGGCCCAGGTCTCGGGCCGGACGCGGACCTTCTGCTCGAGCTTGGCGTCACCGCGCTTCAACATGTCGAAGGCGACATAAACGCTCATCATCTTGGCCATCGAGGCGGGCGGCATCTGCGTGTCGGCACCCTTGGCGTACAGCACCGCGCCGTTCGACAGGTCCTTCATGTAGGCCGACGTCGCGGTCGTGGTGAACGTCGGCATCGGCGTCTGGGCACTCGCCGGGACAAGAGCCGTGGCGGACGACGTGGCGATAAGCAGCAACGCGGCGGGCAGACGCATGGATCAGGGAGCTCCGGGCTTGGGGGTAACCAGTCGAGCCGTCGTGTAGCCCGCGCCTTGCACGCGCGCCAGTACGGGAGTTGCGCTCGCGGCGTCGATATACGGCCCGAGGCGGACGCGGGTCAGGCCGCTGGGCAAGCGCTCGGTCACGACGGGCCCGATCGGAGCGAGGAAGCCCGACAGCCACGCGGCGCGACCGGCGTCGGCGAGGGCGGCGACCTGGACGTAGACGGTGCCGGCCGGGGCTCCGGGGATGGCAACAGTGGTGACGGGGGCGTCGGGTGGGGTTACCGTTTCGACGGGCGCGGGCAGCCCGGCGGTCTCGCCCGGCGGCGGAGCGGGAACGGACGCGACGACTGGAGTGACCGGAGTTTTTGGCGGGGGAGCCAGCGCCGCCACCTGCACCGCCCCCGGAAACACCCGCCGCACCCGGACACGCGCGGTCCCGGGCCGGTCGACCCCGAGCAACTGCGCCGCCTTGCGCGACAGGTCGATGATGCGCCCGTCGACGAACGGCCCGCGGTCGTTGATCCGCACCGTCAGGACGCGGCCGTTGTCGAGGTTGGCGACCTCCACATAGCTCGGCATCGGCAGCGTCTTGTGCGCCGCGGTCAGGCCGTCCTGGTCGTAGGTCTCGCCGTTCGCCGTGCTGAGGCCGTGAAAGGTCGGGCCGTACCAGCTGGCGATGCCGGTGGTGTCGTAGGCGCGGTCGTCGGCGGGGTAATAGGTCTTGCCGAGCACCCGGTAGGGCTGGCCGATCTTGACGCCAGGGGCTGCGCCCGTCACCGCACGCGTCGCCGCCGGGCGCGGCGCTTGCCCCGCGCACCCCGCCAGCACCAGCGCGAGGGCGACCGCGCTACTTGAGCGCATCGCCGAGGAGCGCCACCGACAGGGCGTAGAAGTTGGAGCAATTGTAATCGAGCAAGCGCCGGTAATTGGCGAAGGTCAGGTAGGCTGGACCGCCGGGGCCGTCGGGCTCGACCAGCGTCGCCAGAGTCGCGTCGGCGGGCCACGGATTGCCGTCGGCCCGCGTCATCCCGAGCGTCTTCCATTCGCCGAGGCTGATCCAGCGGCTGTGCTTCGAGAGCACGCGCGAGCACGTCGACGGCGCGACCAGGTTGCGGATGCGCTCGCGGTCGAGGCCGGGCGGCACCAGCACCGCGACCCCCCAGCCCTCGCCGCGCTTCCAGCCCTTCACGCTGAGATAGCGGCTGATCGAGGCGGCGACGTCCTCGCCGGAGTTCCAGATGTCGGCGCGCCCGTCGCCGTCGCCGTCCGCCCCGTAGGCGAGTAGCGAGCTCGGCAGGAACTGCGGCTGGCCCATCGCGCCCGCCCACGAGCCACGCAGCTGCACGCGGTCGGCGACGCCGCGGTCGACGAGCGTCAGTGCCGCTGTCAGCTCGCGCGTGAACAATTCGCGTCGGCGGCCCTCGTAGGCGAGGCTGGCGAGGCTGCGCAGCACGTCGAAGTTGCCAGTGACGGCGCCGTAGCTCGACTCCATCCCCCAGATGCCGAGCACGATCGACTGCGGCACGCCGGTGGTCGCTTCGAGCGTGCTGAGCCTCGCCTGGTAGCGGGCCTTCGCCGCCATGCCACGCGACTCCCGCACCGGCTCCAGTCGACGCGCCAGATAGTCGGTAAAGCGCGCGGCCGGCAGCGGGCTCGAATCGTCCGGCTGACCGCGATCGAGCTCGACGACGCGCGACGAATAGGTCAGGCCGGTCAACGTCGCGTCGAGGGTGGACGACTTGATGCCCTGCGCCTGGGCGGTGGCGCGGTAGGTCGACAGCCACGCCTCGAACCCGGTCTCGGCGCTCGGGTCGACGACCTCCTCGTCGGGCACCGGATCGGCCTTCAGGACCTGGGCGGCGGTGGGCGCGGCGACGAGCGCGAGGTAAATCAACAGGGTCTTCACCCCGCGGCTAGTGCCACACCCCTGCCCCACCGGCCAACCCCACCTGGCAACCAACATCTTGCGAACCGCCCCGCAATCGCCGAAACGGGCGGTGCCGGAGAGGTGGCCGAGTGGTCTATGGCAACGGTCTTGAAAACCGTCGTGGGGGTGACTTCACCGTGGGTTCGAATCCCACCCTCTCCGCCAAGCTCTTAAGGGCATTGAAAAGTAAGAATAATGCCCAAAAGACAGAGACATAAGGCCTCACTGGCACACAGGACTGCTACACAGGGGCAGTATGTGACACAGCAAAATCGGCTCGTTCAGCGCAACGGAAAATGGACTTTTCGGGCGCGAGTCCCGACTGCTTTACGCGACGCCCTTGGCAGGCTTGAGATCACGAAATCCTTTGGATCAGCCTCTTACGCTGAGGCTGTAAGGCTCGCTCGGTTGGAAAGCGTCCGCGTCGATGCATTATTTGCAGAGACTGCGTCGGGTAGAGAAAACAGCACAGCCATCGAAATCACAGATGCAGCGCTCGAAAATTTGGCCAGACGCTATCTTCACCAGCTTGAGGTCGCGTCCCACCCCATGCCGTTCAATGATGCCGAGCGGAGACAGCGAGGTCACGCCGCCGAGGATAATGCCGCCGATGTTGGGCGATCTACCGAGGATGCGGGATTGCAACAGGTTGCAGTGAAGTTGGGGAGGGACGCCGGACTAGCAGTAGACACAAGAACACCAGAATTTTTCAGGCTGATTGAAGCGGTCCAGCGGTCGCTCATCGAGCACTATAGACGCGAGAGAGACCGAGCGGCACTCAAGGCTGAGAAGGCCTACGACCCTTTATTTGCCGCAGTTTCCAGTTCAGCGCCGCCCCCGATTGCGAAGCTATCGATGGCCAAGGCCGTCGAGATGTACGTCGCCTCGCCAGAGCGATTGGGAGCCGCAACGAAGACCAAAGCAGCGTACCGATTTCGCTTTTCAGTTTTGGTGGAACTCATCGGTGCGGAGAAGCCCGTGGGCGAGATCACGCGTGGCGACGTCAGGGACGTCAGAGACATCTTACTTCGGCTGCCGCCTAATGCACGCAAACGCTTTCCGTGCAAGTCGCTGCGTACCGTTGTCGAGAATGCGTCCACTACCGGCGTTGCCCCAATGTCGGCAAAGTCAGCAAAGCTCTATTTGGAATGTCTGAGCAGCCTTTTCCGGTGGCTAAATGTCGAAGAGCTGGCACCCAAAAATCCTGCCCTTGGTATAAAGGGGCCATCACTTCCAGATACAGTCAATCGGCGGTCATTTACAGTTTCGGAACTTAATTTGATGTTTGCCTCCGCCCCATTCAACGCGACGGATACGCAAGGTTGGCTTTTTTGGTTGCCACGCATTGCGCTATTCACAGGAGCGCGCTTTGCCGAACTGCTTGGACTGAAAGTGGCCGATATCATTATCGTTGATGGTATAAATGCGTTGGACATAGTTCCAAATGAGGTGCGAGGGCTCAAGAATAAGGTCAGTCGCCGCATCGTTCCCATCCATCCTGCGCTCGCCGACATAGGATTTTTGACCTATGTTCGCTCTCTGCCACGAGACGGTCTATTGTTTCCAGAAGCAGCTGGTCCAGCGAACATGGTTACCGCGCGAAACAAGCAAGTTGGACTCGCTTTGCGCAAGCTGATCCCAGATCGCGCTATTGTGTTCCATTCACTTCGGCACACGTTCAAGGACGCCGCGATGAATTCAAATATTTCGCGCGACATGGTTGCTGCTCTTGGCGGTTGGGAATTACGTGGCGGGCGGGGAGCCATGGATGATTACGGGCGAGATCGGCTGGCAAGAGTGCTTGCGGCGGAGGTTGCCAAGCTGAAATTTGACGGGGTAATCTTGATATAAATCCGTTCGTCCGCCGAAACATATCCTTCGCGATCTCCTCGGGGGCTGCTGCAATTTGATCTATGTAGTTGGTAGTCGGGCGATCTCTCGACGGCTGTCAGTTACGTGCGGAAGCCTATCTCAAGCGGCGGCGGTCAGGCTGTTCAGGCGAAGCGACCACTTCTGGAGTATGCCCTGAAATGCATCGTCGACCCAAGGCGGAACATCATCCATGCCCGGGATTAGCAACCCGGGCAGGGTTTTATTCGCCTGCCTGCCGTAATTGAAACGAAACTTGTTCGCCCGGATGCACATGCAAAAGAACAGCTTCTGCTCAACCGTCATTGCGAATTTAGGACGCAGGAAAAACAAGTCGCGCCCGCTGTAGAACGGGTCGGGCTGGAGGAAGGCCTCAGCCACAGAGCCACCGCCAGCAACGGTCAGTACCCCGGCCTCTATCGGTTCAATTCCATCGACCAACTTTACTTTCGCCGACACGCCGTTGTTTCGGGCTGTGCGTGAAACGAAATTTACGCCTTCCGGGTCGATCTCCAGCGAGTTCAGCTCAAGGTTGGTTCCGTATATTACATCGAATAGTTCGGAGACTTTCACAAGCTTAGTCATGGCATCTCCCCTTCTATCTCGAAGGCATTTAACAACTTAAATACGATGAATTTTTTGGCAACGTCGCTAAAAACGCTTTCGCCCATCACACTGTAATCTGTCTCAATGTACGCCTCAGCGCACCATTCCTGCACACCGGTCACTTCCTTCAAAATGCTCAGGCTCGGCTCGCTTTCGCGATTGAGATACACGGAAAGCCAGTGCTGTTTGATGGCTGGCCACTGTCCACGATCGATGCGGCCCAAGTGTTTCGTTTTCTGGAAGCCGTCGTCTTTGAAATATCCGAAAAAGGTCTTATAGCCCGCTGGCTGCGGGTTGTGTGCCTCTAAGACAACGATGCAGGTTATGACCCCAACAGGATAGAACAGGTCATCAGGCATCGAAAAGACGCCCCTCAATGTGTGTTTGTTCAACAGCCGGTCACGCACGGCCTTAGTCGGCGCACTGGTGGAGGTCACGCAGCTCATTTGAAGGATCGCCGCACACCGCCCGCCCGGCGATAGGCAGGCGAGCGCATTCTCCACGAACTCAAGCTGTCCATCCTCTCCGACGTCATATGGGGGATTGAGAAACGCGACGTTGGGGCCGAGCGCCTTGACCTGCACGACGCTATCTTGAGAGAAGGAATCGCCTTGATAGATATGCGATTTGCCGTCGCCACTCATCATCATGTTAGCGCAAGCGAATGTGAACATGTCCGTGCGCTTTTCAATGCCGATAAGCTGGCTTTCCTTGATCTGCTTCCGCTTAGCTTGGTCATTACCGGCCAATTCCAGCATCCGTTTCATGGACGCGATTAAGAATCCGCCTGTTCCGCAGCAAGAGTCAAACACAATATCGTTCACGTTCAAATTTACAATGTCGCAAAAAAACTCGGTGATGTGCTGCGGCGTGAGCACGAGACCTGACTTCTTATCAGTACCAGCATAACGGATAAATTCACGATAGAACCGCCCAAGGACATCATAACCTTTATCTCCCAAAGTGATAAGAGGCAGAATTGACCTTTCGAGGCGCTCCGTGATCCCACGAAGCACGTAATTATCTTCCAGAACCGCAGCTTTCTTTTTCTTTATCTTCTCGGATTTGGCGATAGCGTGATTTTCAATCTTTTTGAACTCGCCTATCATTGACTGAACGCGGTAAGCGTCGATCTTATTATCTTCAAGTACACTATGAATGCTGTTTACGATTTCTTCTGCAAGTCTCTCTGGTGTGGGCTTGAGCTTCTTCGATACAGCTCGACTTTTATAGGATTTTCTAAATGCTTCATCCTGTAGTGCAAGTAGTATAGCGCTCACCAACGTGCAACGCTCATATTCAACAATGGAATAGTCATTCAGCTCATTATTGAGATCGATAGCTGTCTTTGTAATCTCGGTGCTCTCGATACTTTTGGCCTCCACCTCACCTTTAAGGCGAGAGATATAAGAATATATATCCAGAAGGTCGCCGTCCTCCTCAGTGACCGCCAACTCACCGCGCTTCTGATAAAAGCTCGATATCTTTAGTTTCGATTTTTGGAGTCCGCTAACTGCGATGGAGATCACATTATATTCATGGGCCAAAAACGAAGAATAATGCAGTGCCCCATCAACGGCGTAGGCGGCCGGGGATTTCAGATCGACGCTTCTATGGAATTTGGGATCCTTCTTGCATTCCACGACAATTATGTCATCGGGAAGCGATGGAAAACTGATAATAAATTCTGGCGAGCCTATTTTGCCTGTCATATTCTTTGACGCTTTGGCGAGGCACCCCTTCGCCCTCGCGATGCTGGTCTTTTGCTCATCGAACCGAACCGCATTAAAGAGGGGGTCAGTCTTGAAATGATCCCGCACGAAATCTTCGGTAACGCGTTCTGTCGTCACGACCCGGCAACCAGATCGATGTAACGCAAACGCTCAACGCCCACCCCCCTCGCTAGCGTCCTCGCCTGAACGAAGGTGTCGAAATTCCGCGCGTTGTGACGCGCGGTGACCTTGGTGACGTAGCGGGAAACGTGCTTGGGGCTCATCTGGCGATAGAAGCCCTCATACCCCCGCTTAAGCATCGCCCAAAAGCTCTCGATGCCGGTCGTGTGAGCCACCCTGTTCATATACTCCCCAACGTTGTGCCTGACCGATCGAAGGCCGGACGAGTTTGAAATGCGCTATAGCCCTTGTGATCGTCGGTAAAGATCATTGCTCCGGCCTCGGCGCTCTCATGGACGAAGCCCCGCGACGTCGCGTCATAAGTTTTTTGATGACGCTAGCCCCAAATTTTCCCATCGCGCTCTCTAGCAGCCAATACCGGTTGGTTTGCAACCAGTTGCACTGTTGTCAGCGCGAGCGATGATGCGGGCCACAGTGACCGCGTTCCAATCTCCGCCGCGCGCCGTCTTTACCCCTCGGCTGTTCAATGCCGCCGCGACGCCGCGCAACGATCTAACACCAGCGGACTGAACGTCACGAATGATCGGAAGCACGTTGGCTGCGAAGGTGTTGGCGGTCGCTACGAGCGAGGCCGCACCAAGCCGCTGCGCATCGGCAAGATTGGTACGATTACCAAGCTGTACCCCTGCTGCCTTCTTAGCTTGGAGGGCTGCGCTCGTTCGCGAGGAGATCAGCCCGCGCTCTTTTTCGGCCAGCGCCGCATATACGTGAAGCATGAACGGGTCCGCATCTGCGCCCAATTCCGACACGATGAATGGCACGCGCTGCGCCATAAGGCCTGCGATGAATGCCACGTCCCGACTTAGCCGATCCAGCTTTGAAACTATCACCGGGCCTTTCAGACGACGCGCCTTGGCAAGTGCAGCAGTAAGGACCGGGCGACGATCGAGGGCATCCGCACCCTTGCCCGTTTCGACCTCATTGAAATACTCGACGATCTCAAAACCCTCTGCAGCGGCGAAGCGCTCTATCGCCTCGCGTTGTGCTTCCATGCCCAACCCGCTTTTGCCCTGCTGCAAAGTCGAAACCCGGATGTATGCGACCGCCTGCTTCATTCCACGCTCCGCCCCGTTGTTACAGTCCTATACGGACGTCTAGGAATGATACGCAAGGGTATTGTGGCGGGCACGGCAGCGAATGCGACGGCGGCAAGTACGTTGTAGCATCGGATGTCGTTGCCGCTGGCAATATGGCGCGTAGCCGTGTCCCGGATTTAGTTCGGGCCGCTTTCGGCACTTTCATCGCCAACTGATGATGTCGAATTCTGGGAGCACGACAGGCTCAAGAGTGTAGCCCGCCAGTTCCTCAAAAGGCTCCGCAGCACGGGCTGGCGGCTCGATTGCAACGGGTTGCACTCCGGCCCGCTCGCGCATCATCGCCTTGCGCTGCTCCATGACCTCGGCGCGGATTGCCTCGGCACGGTGGATCATATCGGCGTTGAGCACCTTGGTCTCGGTGTCCTTGGTGCGCTGAACGCTCAAGGCCCGGCGCTCGCCGATCTTGACCATGGCGGCATCGCGGGTGAGGCCCTGTGCCAGCAGGCGCTTCAGCTCGACCATGTCGCCACCCTGCATCGCGGCTGCCTCGAACTGGCTGCGCTCGGCATAGGCGTCGAGGAACACCGTCACGAACTTGCCAGCGCAGAGGAACTGCACGGTCGGCAGGGTCGGCGGCGCACCCTTCGTCATCCAAGCGAACTTGGTCGCGAGGATAGCCCGCCAGTTGCGCGTCACGAAGTCGAGGAAGTCGTGCCGGGCCGGGATGTTGCCATGGAGCCGGGCCTTCAGGACGGCGCGGAGCATGTGCCCCTCGTGCTGGGTCCACGTCGGCACCGCCGTATCGTAGCTCTCCGCCCACGCTGCCCGCCACGTCGCCTGATAGGCTGTGAAGGTGTCGAGGGTCTTGGCCTTGGCCGCCGCAGCGTTGCGCCGCTCGGTATCGCTGGCCTGTACGGCGAGCACCGCCTCACGGGCAGTCCGTTCCGGGGCCGGTTCGGTCGCCGGGCGGATACATGAAGTCCCTTGCGTCTTCGCTTCGCTCGACGAGATCGGGGTCGGTCTTTCGCGCTTTCGGATAAACGGGTGAACAACCGCCTCCGAGGCCGAAGGCCGTAGGTTGTTTTCTTTCTTACTTTCTTCTGTGTGTTTAGTTGTATGTTTATAGGTGTCCGCATTCGGGACTACCGTAGTCCGCGTGGCGGACAACCTATTGGCTTCGGTAGTCCGCGAGCCGGACAACGTACCCATTTCGTTAGCGAATAAATCTTCGCTCGGTGCTTCCATAGCTGCGCGTCGCGCCTTCGATAATACCAGAGCCATCGTCGGGACACCTTCTGCCGGGGACCAATGTAAGTTGATGGTGAAGCGGGTAAATTTGCGGAGAACACTCTCGATCAGGAGCACGCCGCGAGCTTTCAAGGCCGCCGTGATCTCGTAGAACTGCGTGCGCTTGACCATGACCGGGGGCAGCACCCACTGCGTCGCTGCACGGATGCCGTCCGTCATCTGGCCAAAGGTGGCTTCAAGGCACACCCGTCCCCATTCGATTGACGCGTCAAAAAAGTAGGTCACCAGATGGTGCTGTTCGGGAGACAAGTGTGGCCGCCACTCGCGCAACACGAGGTTGCGGAGCGCGCATTTCTCGCCAAAGGAAAAGGCTTGAGCAATATTCCGGTCAGATCGGCCGTGTGGCGAGCGGAAATCGCTATCCGCAGACTGCAGTGTTAATTTCATGATTTTTTCCCAGTGCCCAGCTTTGAAAATCACCGACCGAGCGAGCACTGGGGGGATGCCAAAGCCCGGTCGGTGACGTTTCAAGTCAAGGAGCAACCCCCGACCGTTTCTATCTAGCACGGCCCAAGAGGACCGACCACTAATTTCGCCTGCAACCCGTTGCAATCATTGACAAACACTTTGCCATGTCATGAAGCTGCCTCAGCGAATTCTCCGATCGGCTGCCCAAACCGCAAGCGCCAGCGCGAGCACCAAATCGTCATGCGCGCCGGGCCTTGCGCCGTATTGGTCATTCCCGGCTGGAGAGATGCGGGCTCGCATGTCGGCCAACTCAATTCGCAGGACGTCCGCGTGATCAATCTGAGCGGCGATAGCGAGCGTGCCCGACTGCATCGCGAGCAACACCGCATTGATGAGGTCACGCTTGGGCACGCAGATGCGCCCCCGTCCGCCGCTCAGTTTCGCACCTCCGGTGATCGTCACAGCCAGTGGCGACAGGCCAGACGATCTAAGCATATCCATTACCGGACGCCCAACGCCGGTTGCATCGACGATCAGCGTCGCTCCGCTCAGCTCGGGCCGTGCCATCAATCCCGCAATCGATGCGACAATATCGGGATAGGGCCTCCCGCGAACACGGGACAGGTAGGACACGCTAAGCCCCGCTGGTGCCCGCTCTACGATGGCAAAGGCGCTGAAGTCATTAGCCTGCCCAAGGTCCAGCCCAACGAAAAACTCGCGCTCAGGCCGGATGCGCTCGCGCACCATCATTCGTCCCGTCCGGTCTCGGTAGTAGCTGCCCTGCGGACGGCTGCCATGCAGTCGGTCGCGGCTGTCGGGCACATATACAACGCGGGGCCGAAACGGGTCTTCAGGGTCGCGGACGATCTTCAAGGGCATGTCGTTATCCCAGTCCACTCGAACGGTGCGGAAAATAGCGGCGCGGCGGGAGTGGCAAAGGCGCGATCGATGAGCGCTGAGCTGAAAAGCTGTTCATCGACGTCCACGAACTCACAAAGATACTCGCGCCGAAAATCGCGGTCCGGCTTCGTCGCCCTCTCCAGCTCGATATGACTGGTGGGCAGGCGCGGCGTGTCATAGGCCGTGACCTTGGTTCGCTCCCAAGCTGTGCCGCCGTGCTCCCATTGATCGAAGAAGTACCCCTGCCTCCCGTTCGGCGTGGATAACAGCACCAGCCGCCCACCGTTCGCGAGCATGGGCGTGATTGCCCCGAACAGGTCATCCTCGGCGAAGGCGGCTTCGTCGACAATGATGAGCGCCGGGGCGCTGTAACCTCTGACCGTCGTCGGGTTGCCGCTGAGGCAGACGATACGCGAGCCGTTGGCCAACTCAACTCGCCGGGCGCTTTCAGCGTCTGCATCAGGCGTCGCAGCGAGCCGATAGAACGCAGTGATTTTGCGATACAGCTCGAAAGACTGATTTTGGGACGGCGCTAGCACGAGCACCAGCGACCCCGCACCGTAGACAGCAACATGCGAGGCCAGCGCTGCCACGACAGTGCTTTTCCCCGCTTGACGAGCGCATAATATCAGCGAGCGCCGCGCGGCTGAGCGAACGAACTTCGCTTGCCACGGGTCCGGGGCGAAGTTGGACGACACCATGAATGTGGCCGGGTCTAACGCGCAGGCAAGGTCATGACTGAGCGTCATAGGGCGCAAGCTGTGAGCAAGGCTGCTGCGACCGCAACACGGGCGTCGGGGAAAGGCTGAAGCGCCTCCAGGATTGCCGCGCGGGTCATTGCCCATTCCGTACTCGACGCCAGCGATGAGGTGTTGTCGGTAGCCACTGGAGGTTCAAGGCGCGCGAGCGTGTCTAATGTCGCGCGGGCTTCCCTTATGGCCGCCAGTGCCACCTTGTTGTCACCGGTAGCCTCGGATGTGCGTACGCTTCCGGTGAGGGCCGCCTTGAGTGATTTGACGGCTGCGGTGACGTAGCACTGGTGCAAGCGACGGTGTTTGCACCAGTGTTAGCGACGGTGCGATGGGCCAGGTCACGGTATATTCGGGTGTCGAGCGTCGTCGCCAGTGGAGCGACGAGCAGAAGCGGGCCTTGATCGATGCGGCGTTTGCGCCCGACGCGATTGTCGCTGAGGTGGCGCGGGCCGCGGATGTCCGACCGAGCCAGATCTATCGGTGGCGTCGCGACCTGTACGGCGCTGGCCACGCGGGCGCGGGCTTTGCGCCGGTCGTTGTCAGCGCCGACCCCCGCGATGTCGCGCCAGCATCATCACCGCCGCCGGCGATGCTGGTCGAGATCGGTGGCTCGGTCGTGCGGATCGCGGCGGACGCGCCGGCAAAGCTGGTAACGGCGGTGTTGCGGTCGCTGGCGCGGTGATCCCGGTCCCGGGTGGCGTCCGGATCTGGCTCGCAACCGGTCACACCGATATGCGTAAAGGCATGCACGGGCTGGCGCTGCAGGTGCAGCAGGGGCTGCGCCGCGACCCGCACGCGGGCGACCTGTACATCTTCCGCGGACGCACCGGTGGCCTAGTGAAGATCCTGTGGCACGACGGCCTCGGCACGTCGCTTTATGCGAAGCGGCTCGACCGCGGTCGCTTCGTCTGGCCTTCCGCGACCGACGGTGTCGTCGCGATCTCGGCGTCGCAGATGGCGTGCATGTTGGAGGGCATCGACTGGCGTAACCCGCAGCATACATGGCGGCCAAGCGCTGCGGGATAGGGTCTTTTCCCAAGCCAGACGACGCCAAAACGCTTCACGGTTCCTCGCGATTTTGCTAGGTTGTGGGGCGATGGAAGCGTTGTCTCCCGCCGATATTATTGCGCTCCGACAGGCGCTTGACGAGGCACGAAGCGATGCCGCCGTCGCCCGGGCCGACGCCGCCAACGCTCGCGCGATCAACTCCGACCTTGAGGCCCGCATCGCCCTTCAGGCGCTCCAGATCGCGATGCTCAAGCGCGACCGGTTCGGCCAGCGTTCGGAGCGCAGCCGGCGATTGATCGACCAGATGGAGCTGGTGTTCGAGGAGGCCGAGGCGACCGCCGCTGCCGACGAAGCCGCCGCCGCACGTGCTGCCGCGAAGACCACGACCGTCACCGCGTTCGTCCGCGCCCTACCGTCGCGGCAACCGCTGCCCGCGCACCTGCCGCGCGAGCGTGTCGTGATCCCGAGCCCGACCTGCTGCGCCGGCTGCGGCTCGGACCGCCTGTCGAAGCTCGGCGAGGATGTCACCGAGACCCTTGAGGTGATCCCGCGCCGGTGGAAGGTCATCCAGACGGTGCGCGAGCGCTTCGCCTGCCGGGCCTGCGAGCGCGTCAGCCAGCCGCCGGCACCGTTCCACGGCACCCCGCGGGGGCTGTTCGGCGCAAGTATGCTGGCGATGCTGTTGTTCGAGAAGTTCGGGCAGCACCAGCCGTTAAACCGGCAACGCGACCGTTATGCGCATGAAGGTGTCGATCTCAGCCTGTCGACGCTGGCCGACCAGGTCGGCGCCTGCACCGCCGCGCTTAAACCACTGCATCGGTTGATCGAGGCCCACGTCCTCGCCGCCGAGCGCCTGCACGGCGACGATACCACGGTGCCCGTGCTGGCCAAGGTCAAGACCGACATCGGTCGCATCTGGACCTATATCCGCGATGACCGGCCATTCGGTGGCCCAGCCCCTCCAGCAGCGCTGTTCCACTACTCGCGCGACCGGCGCGGTGAGCATCCGCGTGATCATCTGGCCCACTATAACGGCATCCTGCAGGCCGACGCCTATGCCGGGTACAACGAGCTGTTCAAGCCGGGGCGCTCAGCCGGGCAGGTCACCCGCGCGCTGTGCTGGGCACACGCACGGCGCAAGTTCTTCGTTCTCGCCGACGTCGCCACCCAGGTGAAGCGCAAGCCCGACATTGCCCCGGTGATCTCGCCATTGGCGCTCGAGGCGGTGGCGCGGATCGACCGTATCTTCGACATCGAACGCGCGATCTGCGGCAAGACCGCCGAAGGGCGGCTCGCCGTGCGTCAGGAACTCGTCACGCCCATCGTAACCGAGCTCGAACACTGGCTGCGCCAGCAGCGTGCGACGCTTGCCCGGCATAATCCGGTCGCGGTGGCGATCAACTACATGCTCAAGGACTGGCCCGCGTTCACCCGGTTCCTTGCCGATGGACGGATCTGCCTGACCAACAATGCCGCCGAACGAGCCTTGCGCGGTGTCGCCCTCGGCAGGAAGTCGTGGCTGTTCGCCGGCTCCGACCGCGGCGGACAGCGCGCTGCGTTCATGTACTCGCTCATCGTCACCGCCAAGCTCAACGATATCGACCCGCAAGCGTGGCTCGCCGATGTCCTCGCCCGCATCGCCGACCTCCCACAGCAGCGCCTCGCCGAACTGCTCCCGTGGAACTGGCGACCCGACACCTCAGACGTGCCGCTCGCTCAAGCCGCCTGAGCGTGTCGCAGCGACCCTGCGGCCCTCACCGGATGCGTACGGATGTGCTGAGGATTGCTAAGGCCCTGTCACGAAGATCGCGTGCCAGAGCTAGCAGACCGACTGGCGGGACTGGCAGCACCGGCACACTCTGGGCTTGTGCAATGGGTGGTGCCGCGACAATGGCGACGGCAACAGGAACAGGCGGCTCAGCCTGCGGGTCGCCTAAATCCAAGACACGGCATGAGCGGCTTATTGTCAGGATACCGTCCACCTCTGCTAAATGAGCTTCGGCAGCTCGGCGCAACGCCGCCGGGAGGTGGTTCTTGACATGCCGATTCACTGCATGATGATTGATAGCAAATTGTTTTGCGACAGAGCGCGACGACCCGCCGACGACAAGCGCAGCGTCGATGGCCGCGACACGCTCCGAACTGCAGATGGAGCATTCACGCGACATTTCAGGAGCCTGTTTCGATTGTCGCGGTTTGCTGTCGCGGCTTCAGCGAGGTTGCGGGGGTGGATAGGTAAGATTGTCGCGGATTAACCGCGACGCACTTCGGGGGTTGCTAGAGGGCCATGTTGTCAGGACGAACGTCAGCGGCGACGAATGAGGCTTCCACTGCCGTTGAGCTGGCCATCAGAAGGCGTCGTGTCGCCGCTACCGCGCCAATGGAGATTAGTACGTTCGACAGTTCTGCCTCAGTGGCGCGAAAGGCCCGGCGGTTGGCGGGCAGCAGATGGACGTTAGTCGCACCAAGCTCAGCGGCTGCGTTAGAGGCCACCATGAAATCCGCCAGATCGGCCATTAATCTTAGCACCTCATCCAACATGAAGCCTTCGAGCACATCAGCGTCGTCAACACCGATGGGATCAGCCGCGACGGCGTCAGTGCCATCCGCAACCGCGAATAGCCGCGCAACATGCGGATTGAACAGCGGGCCTCCCGCCCCGCCAATGCCGCCCTCCGCGCCAAGCGAATACATTGAAGTAGCATCGTCGTGATCTTCACTGTCATGGTCGGACATGGGTGTCGCTTTCGGTGTAAGTCGTGGGCTAACGGGCGACGAGCTGACGCGACGCGCCCTATCGCTTGCCGAGCTTGGTGACGTAGCCGGAATGCCCAGAGAAATTGTCACGTCGTTCGATAAGGCCGGAGGCTACCAGCTCTTTCCGCGCTTCCGTCGCTTTTATGGTAGTAATTTTGAGTGCCTCCGCGATATCGTTCTGCAGTAGGTCGAGAAGCTCCCCTTTGGGATGTTGAGCTTCGACCTCAAGGAAGAGGGAGAGCAAGCGCTCGGCGTTGGGCGTCAGGCCCGGCGCTAGCGCTACAACGCTCGGGTGCAGCGGAATGACATCAGCTTTGCGAGCAAGGGGCGCGGCGCGCTGCAGATCGCTCAGCAGTATGTGTGTGGTTCCAGAGTTCGCTTTGGCTGCGGCGCGTGCCTCAGCCTTTTGCGCGGGCGACGTCGAGAAGGCATTCCCGGCGGCAGCGACATTTGCGGCGCGCCGGACAGCATCGGCGTGGCGGAGGTCTGCGGCATTGGGTCCGTCGTCACCTTTCAAGCGGTGTCCGTCGTCAAATAGCTTGGCCATGTAAGTAATCCTTGGGGGGTTGTTAAATCCAGCGGTCGATGACGATAACCGGGGCCGGTGCAACCCGTTGCAGCTCTCGCAAGCGCGACAACAGCGCCTCTCGAACAAAGGCACTGCGGCTAAAATGCATTCCATCATCCACGGCCAGATTACGACGAACAACTTCGGTATCCACCGCCTGCAGCAGTGATGCCGTGATTGAAACGCCGAAAACCATCTATGTCACCATCTCATCTATTCTGACTAGGCAGACACTTATATGTCAATTGATTGCGAAGCGCAACAACCTAATAACACATGGTTAATTGGTGCATTTTGCGTTGACCAGTGCAATCGATTACTGGTGCTAGCTGAGTGTTTGTTATAGTATTTAGCCCAGGACTACCTTGGCGTTAGTTCTTTCGTTCAAAAGGTAGCATCAGCATTTTTGGAAAAGGCCAAACTTACTGTATTATGTAGCAAACGCACCAACGTGCAGGCTTTTACCGCCGCCCGCGATGGCCCATGTCATCGTTCGGAGTGCAGGGTGTGATTAACAGTATTCTAGTCAGCATACTGTCCCTGCGGGTAAGGACGCATCACGCCTTTATCGAAATCGCCCCTATTACAGACCAAACAAGTTTCCAGCAGCCTGTCGCTCCCGAAGGTATCGACGTAGGCTACCCTAAGATAGACGTAAACCGCTTCGCTACCGGACCTTATTTCGCCAACATCCCTGTCCGCAAGATTCAAAATCTGATTATTCAAGGTGTGATGACGGGGAGGAACATCAATTTCGGACGTGCCCTCCGCATATTTTACAGCCAGCGATCGCTCAGGATACGTATCAACTCCCAAAGCTACGCTAATCCTGACATTAACTGCCGGTGTAAGGCCATAGTTCTTGATCTTCATCACTATGGATATGTTGAGCCCAGCGCCGGTAGCGGATTTGACAATCTCACCGTGGGTGAGATCGGCGCTGTCAAGATAAACATACGCTCTAAGTTGGCGCTCACTAGTCGACTGTGAAATCTCTGCCAGCTTAACCGATGCATCGGCGCTCTTGGCCGCGATCGCGAGAGCATTATCGGCGTCCTTCGTGGCGTCCCCAGCAAGCAGGACGGCCTTCCGGGTCAAATACAGGTTGTAGCCGAGTCCCAGTATGCCCGCTGTCGACGCGACGAATTGCCAGTAGGCCCACTTTGCGGCGTCGCGCGACGCATCGGCGCTTTCCCATTGAGCCTCAAGGTCGCAGCGGTCCTTGTCTCGTGGCTCGCGGCACGGGGGCTGGTATTTAGGGGTTTCGACGGCCTTGACGGCTGGAGCAGGACTAGGCTTGACGGGCTTCTGAGCCTGTTTGGCGGCTTGGGGCTGATGGGGTTTGGGCGTCTGTTCCTTTGGTGAAGCACCGAGGCTCAGCCATCCGAAAGCCGCAAGAACGAAGTACCGATAGCCTCTGCGCATTGGACGAGGACACCGCCGTAAACTTACCCGCGCCAATTTGTTGCGGATATTCGGCGCAGAGTCCACGCCGCCGACAGCCGCCGGTTTCTCGACGAGCTGGTTGGAAGACACAGAATGTTGACAACGCCTCGTCGCTCCCCGAGAGCGCTGTTACACAACAGCAGTCCCCTCGGTGTAGCAGCAGCAATTTAAGTCTCTGGTTTCAGGCGGTTGAGAATTTTGCGGGAAAATCCCACCCTCTCCGCCAAATTGCCCTCTCAGGGGGTGTCAGGCGGAGCCACGCCACGTTGGTTTTGCTATATTTTTGCGGTATGAAGCCGTCATGAAGTAGCAGGCCGTGTCAGCCGATGTCATGCCCACTCGGGGCAGATTTGGGGCAGCGATCCGCGCAACTGGGGCATCGCATGCTGACCGACGTCCGGTCCGGTATCGAGTGCATAATGAAATACCTCGCCTGGCCGGGCCGCGACGAAGCGTCGGCCCGGCAACCCCGCTGCAACCAGCGCCGTTGCCAACAGGGCCGGCGGTTCCTCGCGCGGCTCTTCGCTCAACGGGAATGTCCCCCAGTGAATGCCGAGCGCGTGCCGGGCACCGACGTGCTGCATGATCTGGGCCGCTTCGGCCGGATCGGTGTGCTGCGGGGCCATGAACCAGCGGGGACCATAAGTCCCGATGGGAAGCAACGCGACGTCGGGGGGCCCGTGTCGCGCGTGCAGATCACGGAAGATCGCACCGTCGCCGTAGCCGGTGTCGCTGCCGAACCAGACGCTGCCGGGGGGTGTCTCGACGTAGAAGCCGGCCCACAATGCCATCCGGCGGTAGCGCATACCGCGCGCCAACTAGTGCGTCGCCAGGGTCAGCGTCGTCGCCACGCCGCCGGCAAGTAGCATCCGGTCATGCCAGTCGCCGATCGCGATCCGTGCCCCCGGCACAGCACGGCGGACGATCGTGTCGTTGCCGAGGGGCATGACCATTAGTGGCGCGTGCACCGCGTGGAGTCGGGCCAGCGTCGCGAGGTCCATGTGGCTATAGTGGTTGTGGCTGAGCAGGACCGCATCGATCGGCGGCAGATTTTCGAAGGCGATGCCCGGCTCCGTGACCTGCTGCGGACCCAGCCAGCTGTGCGGACTGACTCGCGAGGACCACACTGGATCGGTCAGCAGGTTGACGCCCGCCGCCTGGATCAGCAGCGTTGCATGCCCGACCATGGTGATGCGGAGAGCCTCGATACAATGCTCCGGCTTAGCCTGGGTAACCGGCACCAACACCGGCCATTGCTCGCCCCGCGGACCGAACCGCGCAGCTCGCGCAGCGTTCGGTCGGTGGTGGCTGTCTAGGATTAAAGAAGCGGGTGCCGTCGAAGTGATCGGTGACAGGGCCTCGGTAGTATGGGTTTGTCGCCATCACGACCCCATCTGCGGCCGGCGCGACCGTGTAGAGCGCACACTCACCAAAAGCGGCTGCCCGGAACTCCCTTCAACGGTCCGGCGAGATCGGACGCGATCCAGCGGCCATACACGCCGCCCGGCTGCGGCACGACGCGCTCGCCCTCGACGAAGCAGCCTTCGAGCGGCGCGGCATAGAAGGCGATGTGGTCACGGATCATCGCGAACGGCAGTGTCGAGTCCGGATAGCTCAAGGCGACATCGGCAAGCCGTTCGCCGTCGATCTGGAGATCGTACTAAACCGCGTCGCCCTTCCATTCGCGCACGAGCGGCGCGTCGAACGGCGCAGCGCGGTCATCACGATATCGGCGGGCGGGATGTAATAGCTGAGCGGATGGCTGTCTCGAGCGTCCGGACGGCAGCATGGGTGTCCGCCACGACCACACCCCGCTGCCGGATCGGAAGATGCCGCGACGTCGGCTCGGCGATCGCGGGGCGGGGATAGGCCCAGACGCTCTCGCGATCAGGACCGGCAACCTCGGGGAAGGTATCGGCCACCCCCAACATCGATCGTTCAGGCGGTCTCGAGATAGCGCTCGAGAGCGTCGCTGCCGCCAATACGCTCATCGCCGATGAAAACCTGCGGCGTTGTGTCGACCCCGTGCTTTGCCTCGAACGCATCGACTTCCGGCCGCGAGCGCAGGATTCGGTCGTCGATCTCGAACCCGCGCTCCTCGAGCAGCTCCTTCGCCCGGACGCCGAATGGGCAGGTGTGGTCGGGCAGGATCATTCGGTAGAGCGTCGCCCGATTGTCTTCTGTCATGCTGGATCTCCTTGGGGCTTCCCGCCAGCCGCCTACAGCGCGTCACGTGGCCGGGCGTTCCGGACCTCGACTGTAAACGTAATCAGTACGAGCTACGGGTGCCTCTGCCACCTGGTACAGATTTGCGAGGTGGAGGCGGGAGGCAATCGCGATCCCCAATGCGGGCCTATCCAAAGACCATCAAAGGATGACCCAGCGAAGTCGTCCGACCGTTGCCATTCTAAATCTGTTGTCTATTGTCGTTCAAAATCAGCGATTTGATAGTGAATCGTTCAGCGGTGTTGAGTGCTGCCATCGCAGCGATCTTGTCGGTCGGACCTGCAGGGGCCACCGAAGTGCTGCCTTACACCACGATATCGCTGACGGGTTCGGACGCGACACAGCAGGGACGGCTGACCCGGGCGAGGCCGCCTAGCGACTGGTCGACAATGACGCCTTTTCCTGGAATTACGAACCCCGGCGTCACCTACGAATTCCGTACTGTCGATGCGGTCTATGCGTCGCAAGACGTCTACTATGAAATTACGATCGACGACCCCGACGCCGTAATCTTCGCATCCGCGTACAGCCGAACCTACGATCCGGCCACACCCGAGGCGGGGTATCTTGGTGACGAAGGATCCTCCGGAAACTATTTCCCCGGCGATCCCAGTTTCTTCGACATCTTGGTTCCTGCTGGCGGCGCGCTTCGGCTCGTGTTCAACAGCGTCGGTGCTGCTGATGAGCCATTCGCGTATCAGGTCTCGGCATTTTCCGACACCATGTATGATGAGGATTTCGCAACACCCGGCGTTCCCGAGCCTACGCTGTGGACAATGTTCATCGTGGGCTTTGGACTAGCTGGTAGCAGTCTGCGTCGCCGACATTATTTCTCAATGCCGGCGACTGCTGGCGAACCCCTTATGGGGCAGGCAGCCTGAGCCGATCGGTCTGAAGCGCTGATGACCTTTTGACCCAGATCCAGACGTTCACGGTCGCATCTTAGCTTCCCAACTTCCGTCGTTCGTTCATGTGACTTTTCCCTCCCCAGCTGACCACGCGAATTTAGCGGCGCGCGCTTTCAGTGAACAGAGCCGCCTTGCCAAGGCTTAGCGGTCAATGACCGATCCGCCCTTCATGACCAGCTTGACGTTGCGAACCGCTGCAATAGCGCGCGTCGGATCGCCATCGACGGCGACAAGGTCTGCGACCAGACCCGGCTTGATACTGCCAATTGAGCTCTCAAGCCCGAAAATGTGCGCGTTGCCGGAGGTCGCGGCGACGAGCACCGCCGCGGCGGGCATGCCCGCCGCCTGCATAAGCTCCATCTCGCGCGCGTTCGTGCCGTGCGCGAAGACACCGACGTCGCCGCCCATGCAGATCGGCACGCTGGCGGCGCGCGCCATCTGGAACGAGCGGCGGTTGAGCAGGACACCCGGCGGTGCAGGCTCCTCGCCATTCCAGCCGCGATAGCGCGCCACCGCGTCGGACGCCGCCAGTGTCGGGCACAGCGCAATGCCGTGATCGTGCATCGCCTTGAAGATCGCGACCGTGCCGCCGTAGCCGTGTTCGATCGTGTCGACCCCGGCAGCGATGGCGCGGCGCATCCCCTCCTCGGTGACGCTATGCGCGGCGACCAGCCGCCCGGCGTCGTGCGCTGCGGCGACCGCGGCGCTCATCTCGGCCAGGGACAGCGTCGGCCGGCTGCCGTCGCTGCCCTGGTAGTGATAGTCGGCGTAAAGCTTGATCAGCCCGGCACCCCCGGCGATCTGGTCGCGAACGGCGCGGACGATCTCGTCGACGCCGCTAACCTCCTGCGCGCCCTGAGGCACCGCGACACCGGGCTCGTAACCCTTCGGTCCGTAGGCGCCGCGCGCCACGATGGCGCGGGTCGCGACGGTCAGCCTGGGGCCGGGCACGATTCCCAGGTCGATAGCCTGCTTGAGGCCCACATCGGCATAGCCCGCGCCCTCGGTGCCGAGGTCGCGCTCGCTGGTGAAGCCCGCTATCAGCGTCGCACGCGCCTGCACCACCGCGCGCGCCGTCCGCAGCGCGAGTGCCTCGTGCAGCACCTGATCGTCCCACGGTGTCTCGTTGTAAGGATGGAGAAACAGGTGGCTGTGCCCCTCGATCATGCCCGGCATCAGGGTGGCACCTGGCAGGTCGATGATGCGGGTCCCGGGAAGCGCGGTAAGGTTTGGTCCGACACTGACGATACGGTCATTGGCGACCAGCACCTGCCAGCCCAAATGCGGCGTTGCGTTGACGCCGTCGAAAACCTGCGCCGGGCGCAACAGGATCGTCGTCGCCGTGGCGGGGGAGGCTGTGATCAGCAGCGCGGCAGCGAGCGCGGTCCACTTCATACCGGGTGATTCCTTGCGAGCGCGCTGGGCGGCGGATATCGTCGCGGCCATGAATAGACTGGCCCGGCGTGTCGCGGAATGCCTCTTGCTCGGCACGGCCGCTACCGCTGCTCACGCCGCGCCGCCGCCGGACCTGGCACGGCAGGCAGCAGCGGTGTCTATCACCCGCGACGACTGGGGCATCGCGCACGTCGCAGCCGCCACCGATGCCGAGGTCGTGTTCGGGGCGATCTACGCGCAGGCGGAGGACGACTTCAGCCGGATCGAGGCGAACTACCTGACCGCGCTCGGCCGCACTGCCGAGGCTGAGGGCGAGGGCGCGATCTGGGCGGACCTGCGCCAGCGCCTGTACGTCAATCCGCCCGAGCTGCAGCGTCAGTACGCTGCGAGCCCCACGTGGCTGCGCAAGTTGATGGATGCCTGGGCGGACGGCCTGAACTTCTACCTCGCGACGCATCCAGCGGTGCATCCCAAAGTCCTGACCCGCTTCGAGCCCTGGATGGCGCTGAGCTTCACGGAGGGCAGCATCGGCGGCGACATCGAGCGAATCTCGCTGTCCGGCCTGCAAAGCTTCTACGGCGCGACGCCGGTGACCGCATCCGCCGAAGAAACCGGCGCGCGCCCGCAGGAGCCGCGGGGCTCGAACGGCATCGCCATTGCGCCCGTGAACACCGCGAACGGCCACGCACTGCTGCTGATCAATCCGCACACCAGCTTCTACTTCCGCTCCGAGCTGCAGATGACCAGCGGCGAGGGCCTCAACGCTTATGGTGCGACGACCTGGGGGCAATTCTTCATCTACCAGGGTTGGAACACGCAGACCGGTTGGATGCACACCTCGTCAGGCGTGGATAACGTGGATGAATTCGCCGAGACCATCGTCACAGCGGGCGGCAAGCGCTCCTACCGCTACGGCAAGGCGCTGCGCCCGGTCGTCGCCGTACCGGTCACCATCGGCTACCGCACTCCCGGTGGCACCATGGCGACGCGGACCTTCATCACCTACCGCACGCATCACGGCCCCGTCGTGCGCGTCGAGGGCGGCAAATGGATCGCGGCGGCGCTGATGTGGCGCCCGATCCCGGCGCTGGAGCAGAGCTTCCTGCGCACCAAGCAGACCGATCTCGCCTCGTACATGAAGGTCGCCGCGCTGCAGGCCAACAGCTCTAACGCCACGCTGTTCGCTGACCGCAAGGGCGAGATTGCCTACCTCCATCCCCAGTTCGTGCCGGTTCGGCCCGACCGTTTCGATTACACGCATCCCGTCGACGGTGCCGATCCGGCGACCGATTGGAAGGGCCTGCACGACGTCGCCACCCTGCCCAACGCGATCCGCCCGCCGGTCGGCTGGGCCTTTAACTCCAACAACGAGCCGTGGGGCGCGGCCGGTCCGGACAGTCCGAAGCGCGCGGCTTTCCCGAAATACATGGACGAGGCAGGTGAGAACGACCGAGGCCGCCACGCGACACTGCTGCTGACCGGCAAGCACGATTTCACTCCCGAGGGCCTTCGCCTCGCGGCCTACGACAGCTACCTGCCGGGCTTCGCGCGCCTGCTCCCGCCCCTGATCGCCGCGTTCGACGCGCTGCCCGCGACCGATCGGCGCCGCGCGTCGCTGGCCGGACCCGTGGCGCTGCTACGCAGCTGGGATGACCGATGGGCGACGGACAGCGCCGCGACCTCGCTGGCGGTATTCTGGGGCGACACGCTGTGGAGCGAGGTCGGTGCGTTCGCCAAGCAGGAGCGCATCAACGTCCCCGACTACATCCTGACCCGCGTGTCACCCGACGCCAAGCTCGCGGCGCTGCAGCGGGCGGCGGACCGGCTGACTCGCGACTTCGGCGGCTGGCAGGTGCCATGGGGCCGGATCAACCGCTTCCAGCGCCTTGACGACAGCATCGAGCCGCATTTCGACGATGCTCGTCCAAGCATCCCCGTCGGCTTCACGTCAGCGCAATGGGGCTCGCTCGCCTCGTTCGGCGCGCGGCCGTACGCGAGCACGAAGAACTACTATGGCTCCAGCGGCAACAGCTTCGTCGCGATCGTCGAGTTCGGCGACAGGGTAAGAGCCTGGGCGGTCACCGCTGGGGGCGAGAGTGGCGACCCGACCTCGCGCGATTTCGCGGACCAGGCCGAACGCTACGCCACCGGCAACCTGCGCCCGGTCTATTTCTGGCCGGACGAGCTGAACGGCCATATCGAGCGCCGCTATCATCCCGGCGAATGATCCTGAGTGATCGCGGATCGCGGCAAATTGGCGTAGGATGAGGCTGTCACCGCATCGTGGTCCGAGATGAATCCCCATTCACAGGGTGCTTCGAGACCGACTAGAGTGACAAGCAAGTTTCATGTTGGATGGCACTCAAGTTGGCAAGCCCCATAGCCGGACATCCGCGTCCCGTTCCCAGCTTCCCAACTTCGGTCATACATTCATGCTGGCTGCGCGCCGACACCTAGACGATGGCGCTCGGTCGGCCGCGTGACCAGCTTTCCCGAAAACGAACCCTTAGCGAGACCGTTGCCTCGTCGGTCGCGCTGACAGCCGTCCAAGACATCCGCTTTCCCGAAATCTGTTCCCAGTAGCTCTTTCCCGAAATTGCCGCTCGGAGATGGAAAAACGGGAATGATCGCGCTCAACGAATAGCGGCTTTCGAGGGCCCAGATCGCCAACCTGAGCGTCCGAGTTTGGAGCGTTTGCGAACCGGCAGCTTCGCGACTGCGACGACCCAAATGCAGTCATCCACCAGTCGTTTTCCGCTTCCAGTTCCAGACGTTCGTTAATCAGCAGCAGCCAGAGCGTGGCCGTCAGCTCGGCGACCAATGATACTTGCGTCCGTAAGCGATCGTCATGCTAGTCGTCCGCCATGGAGAATTTGCTTGTCTTCGGTTGGCGGACAGCGCTGTTGGCAGTCGTCACCATTCAGCTTGTACTGCTCGCCACGGCGTTAGCTCGGCAGACTAGAAACCGGCCAGCCAATCGCACGCTGGCGGCCTTACTCGTCATTCTTGCCGGCATGATCACGCCCTGGATGATCGGCTTTGCCGGATTTTACGATAAGTGGCGCTGGCTCAGCTTTGCGCCGTTCGCCATTTCACTGGCGATCGCGCCACTCGCCTACCTTTATAACCATGCCTTGATACATGGCCGGTGGCCCGTCGCTGGATGGCGCCATGTCATGCCCGCCGGCGTCCAGTTTGCGTACCTCGGCGGGGCGTTCGTCTCGCTGCGGCAGCCGTTCAAGAACGAATGGCTCGACCGATCGTCGATCGCTTACGACGCCATCACCGGCATAGGCGTCGTAGCGGGGCTGGTGATCTACGGCGCGGCAAGCCGGTCGTTGATCCGGCGCTACGACGCCTGGCTGCCCCGGCAGCGCAGCGACGACCACCGGTTCGCGCTGGCCTGGCTCAGCCGCGCGGTCGCAGCCTTGTTCGTCCTGCTGGCGGTATGGGCGGCCTATGGCGTGACCGATCTTGTCCGGCCACTAGGATATGGCGGCCTGATGGGCTTGTATGTCGGGATCGCGGCGATTGCGCTGTTCATCGCGATCGAAGGCTGGCGGCATGCTGCCTTGCCGTTTCCCCAGATGGTGGATGCAGAGCCATCATTGCCTCCGTCCCCCAGCTGGAAGACGCGCGCGGACGCGTGGGCCGAGCGCGTTCGCCGCGAGCGCCTTTATGCCGACCCGGAGCTCAGCGTCTCGAGCCTGGCGCGGACACTGGGCACCAACAGCGCCTACATCTCGCGCGCCTTCAACGAGGGCCTGGGCCAGAACTTCGCGGCGTTCATCAACCGGCTTCGCTCCGAGGAAGTCGCCGCCCGCCTTCGCGCCGGCACCGACGACGACCTGCTCGACCTCGCGCTGGATTGCGGGTTCAGCTCGAAGGCGAGTTTCAACCGGGCCTTTCGTGCGGCCTTCGGCTGCAGCCCGTCCGCCTATCGGCAAACACACGGCTCAAAACCGAAATAGTCGCGGGTTTGCCGAATTTGAGGCGATTGGACGGTCCGGTCGTGTCAGCAACCGCCCTCATGAACACGATCCTCACACGACGCCGCCTACTGGCGGGCGGCACCGCCGCGATGCTCACGCCGTACAGTGGGCTGCGGGCCGCTCCGTCCGCTGGCGAACTGGCGGACGATATCGATATCGTCCGGGACGCGCTGGCGCTCCATCCCGGTCTCTATCGCTACCAGACCCCGCGCGAGGCGGACGCGCGCGTGCGGAAACTCAAGCGCGACTATGCTGCCGCGACGACGCTCGACGAGCAGTTCCTCCTGCTCTCTGCCTTCACCGCGACGATCCGCTGCGGGCACACCCAGTGCAATCCGTACAACCAGAAGAAGGCGGTGGTGCAGGCGCTGTTCGAACGTCCCACCCGGATGCCGTTCGAGTTCGAATGGATCGACGGTCGCATGGTCGCTCGCGCGGATCGCAGCGGCCTCGGCCTGCAGCCCGGCACCGAGATTCGCTCGATCGACGGCGAGGCGCCCGTGCATCTGCTGAAGAAGCTGGTTGGCTACGCACGGGCCGACGGCAGCAACGACGCCAAGCGTGTCGCGCAAATGGCGATGCAGAACAGCGACAAGTTCGAGACGTTCGACATTTTTCAGTCGCTGCTGCATCCACCGCAGGGCGGCATGTTCCACATCGGATACGGCACCACCTCAGGACGCAAAGCTAACGTCACCGTCGCCGCGCTAACACCGGAGCAGCGACGCTCGACCCGCCATACCCTCGAGACCGACGGTACCTCGGAACCCTTCTGGACTTGGGAGATGCGCGGCAAGATTGCCGTGCTGACGATGCCAAGCTGGGTCATGTACAACAGCAAATGGGCTTGGGAGCCGTGGCTGGCGGAACGCTTGAACTCGCTCGGAGGCGCTGCGGGCCTGGTTATCGACCTGCGCGAGAACGAGGGCGGCAACGAGTGCGGGAACGCCATCCTCGCTCGGCTCTCCGGCAAGGACATCGCCTTCCAGGGGTACCGCCAGTTGGTCCGTTACCGCCGGACATCGAAGGCTCTCGATCGCTACCTCGATACCTGGGACGAGAGCTTCCGCACGATCGGCGAGACAGCCGCGGACGTCGGCAACGGTTTCTACGAACTCGGTAGGGAAGACAGTGACACGATCCCCGCTGTCGGCCCCGGCCTGGGCCTTCCCGTTGCCGCGCTGATCGGACCGATCTGCAGCTCCGCCACCTTCTCGTTCGCCCGCCGGGCGCAGGAGTCGCGGCTGGTCCGGTTGTTCGGCGAGCCGAGCGGCGGCAATTTACGCGGCATCAACGGCAACGGCTATTTCTTCGTGCGGCTGCCGGGCAGCGGGCTGGAGTTCGATATCCCGATCATCGGCAATTTCGCCCAGACCCCGCAACCCGACCGAGGCGTGCTCCCGGATGTGTTGGTCAAGCCGACTATTGCCGACAGTGCCGCCGGCCGCGACCCTGCCTTGCAGAGCGCCATCGAATGGATCGAGAGGCGATGAATTTATCCAAGTGAAAACCGAACAGCGGACGACCCACAAGTAGACGTCGAAAGGCCCCCTGCAGGCGCTCTGAAGCCGACACTTGTTAATGTGGGTCTGACTGCTTTCTAGGGAAAGCCCGCACGCCCTGAACGTCGGCTGTGGGCGACAAGCGGACCTCCCTGAAGCTGAGCTTCGTATGTCTGACCGGCCAACAGCAAAAAGCTTCGCTACACTCGATCCTAAATCAAACCCGGAAGGGCCCAGCGCGTGATAACCGTTTGGGGCGGACGGGCTTCGCGATCGATCCGGGTCATCTGGGTGCTGGAGGAGATGGGTCTCCCTACCGCGTGCGGCAGGTTGACATGCTGGCCGTCGAGCAGGACCCCGCGTTTCTGGCGGTTAATCCTGCAGACTACATCCCAGCAATCGAGGACGGCGACGTCGTCATGGTCGAGTCGATCGCCATCATGGAGCATCTGATGCGGCGCTATGGGCCGACGCCGCTGGCACCACCGCCGCACGATCCGAGCTTCGCCGCCGACCGGCAGTTTCTGCACTTGGGTGAAGCCGGCCTGGCGACCCTCATGATGCCCGTCGTCGTCAGCCGTTTCCCCGCGCCCGAGACCGAGAGGAAAGCTGGGGTGCGGCTTGGTGTCTGCAATCGTTCAAGAAGCGGCTGAAGCTGGTTAGCCAACGGCTTGCCAGCTCACTCTATCTCGCCGGCGATGCATTCACCGCTGCCGACATCTCAGTAACCTACGCCCTGAGTCTCGGTCAAAGGAGCTGTGGCATCACCCTCGGCGACGCTGAACAGGCCTACCTCTACCAAGCCACGGCGCGCGACGCCTACCAGCGCGCCATAAGGCGTTCGGACGGAAGAACGGGCCGATAGCGAACCAGCAGTCCTGCGGCGACGAAGACCCACATTCGGCCGGTCAAATCGCCTTTGCGATCGGTGCAAGCGGACGCTCATTCATGTTGGTCCTACGCGGCCGCCAAGCCCCTTCAGTCAAATCGCGTCACACGAACCAACTAAATAAGGCAGCTAGCTGCTTCCGCGGCTTGACTGGGTGATGTGCGGGGCTGACGTAATTCGAATGACCGATCCAAGGGCCGCGACGCTGTCTCTGCTCGCGCGCCGCAGACCGGACGCGACGATCTGCCCGAGCGAGGTGGCGCGCGCTATCGCGCTGGACTGGCACGACGCGATGCCAGTGGTGCACGCCGCGATCGACGGGCTGGTCCGCGACGGGCTGGTACGGCTGAGTTGGAAGGGACGACCTCTGTCAACGCGATCAGGACCGTACAGGATCGGCCGTCTCGGCGATGATTGAAGCCAGGCCACCAATCCGGCATCCGTCGTCACTGCGCTATCGCGCGGTGACGGCAGGGAAGAAGCGTACCTAACCGCGACGATGTCGCAGGTGATTACGACCCTGTTGCCGACGTTCGGAAGTGCTATGTCGTTTCTCTGAACCGAACGCCTGTTCATCTCGGTCCTACGGCTAGTTTCGGGCGCTCCAATGTGCCGGCTGAATGGCACGGAGTGGCGCTAACAGTCCGGCTGCTTTCAGGTAGCGTCTCGACCGAACCGGACGATGTTGCATCCGTATGGGACACAAACGTAATTGCGCCCTCATCAGACAAAGCAGGGCGCAAGCGGGATCACAGCTCGTCGACAGAGCCCCGCCAGCAGCTAGAAAGCGCAGGACCTCGGGCCATCCGTCCGCGCGGGTTTGGTCTCGCGCTAGTGAGCGTGTCGCCTGCCTCAGCGCATTTCGTAGCGGATCGGCAGCGTCTTACGACCCGACACGAAATTGGCGATTGAGTTTAAGGGTTCGCCGGCCAGAGTTACCGATATGAGGCGCGGTAAAAGCTCGGCGAACAGAAGCCGGAGCTCCAGCCGCGCCAAGTGCAGACCGAGGCACATGTGGACGCCGTTGCCAAAGGCGACCTGCTGGTTGGGGCTGCGGTCGGCCTTGAACTGGAAGGGATCGGCAAAAGCGCGCTCGTCGCGGTTACCGGATGCGTAAAACAGGCACAGGCCATCGCCGGCGCGGATGGTCTTGCCGCCGAACTCGGTGTCCTCGGTTGCCGTGCGCATGAAATGCTTCACCGGCGTCACCCAGCGGATCATCTCCTCGACGGCGCAGCCCAGCAACGACGGGTCGGCCTGCAGCTTGGCCGTCTCGGCAGGATTGCGAATGAGCTGTTCAAAGCCGCCGGCAGCGGTGGAACTCGTGGTATCATGGCCGGCAGTAGCGATGATGATGTAATAACTCATCGCCTCAAGTTCACCGATCGGCGCGCCGTCGATCATGCCGTTGGCGATGATCGTCGACAGGTCGTCGCGTGGATTTGCGCGGCGATCGGCGGTGATGGCGCCGAAATAGGCGAAATACTCCTGCACCAGCTGGAACAGGTCGACCTGGGTATTCACGATGCCGCCGGCACCCTGGGTCAGCAGTTTCGAACGCGCCACCACGTCGGGGTCCTGCGCTCCAAACATTTCCTGCGTCATCCGCAGCATCACTGCTTCGTCAGACTCAGGTACGCCGAGGATCCGCATGATAACCCGCAGTGGATAAAACAGCGCAACCTCGTTCACGAAATCGCAGGCACCACCCAGCGCTGCCATGCGGTCGACATGGTCCCGCGCGACCGCGGTGATCATCGGTTCAAGCTTGCGAAGATTGGCCGGCAGGAACCAGTCATGGGTCAGCCGGCGCAATTTCATGTGCTGGGGGTCATCGAGATCGACCAGGGTGCGCAGCAGATGCGTGTCGCCGACCGTGTCCAGTGTCCATTTTTCGACGTCGGCGGGAGCGAGATAAGTGCGCTTCGAGTTGATGAACCGGCTGTTGGCCTTGCTGACAGTCGTGATGTCGGCATGGCGGGTGATGGCCCAGAACGGGCGATACCCGGTCGGTTCGCACCAGTGGACGGGGTCCTCATTACGCAGTCGCGTATAGATCTCGTGGACGCTGTCGTCGGCGGTCGCCGCCGGGTTGACCAGAATATTGTCGTCGCTCAGGCGATCGAAACCCGGGAAGGGCATCACGGGATCGGCGAAGGCGGTGGCCATTGTGACTTCCTCAGGTTGACGATTTCGACCGTCGCCCGATCGCTTCTCGCGCCATGCCGGCGCCGGACGTGGCGATATGGGATATTGGTGCCGGCGGCTTTCCCGACGCGTCTAGATGGGCCAGACTAACTCCCGTCGCGCGCAGCTGTCGCGGTAGAAGCTCAGGATATTGGCGTCTGAGACGCGATCGCCATCGGTCTCAATGCGAGCATGGTGCAGGATCAGCGCTGCGGAAAGCGTTGCCCACGCCGCGTCGAGTTCTCCGATCATCAACCCGGTGCCGACCTCAGGCGCGCTGTCACCAAGCAGTTCCTGCATCGCGCGGATATCGGCAACGCGCCAAGCCGCTGCTTTCTCTGCCTCCTGGGCGCCAAGTATCGCTAGCAATCCGGCGACCAGCAGCGTCGAACCGGCAAAGGCATCATGCTCGGCAGCCGCTTCACCTGCGCCCATGCCGACAAGTCCTGCCCCGGTCAGAATGGCTTTCAAATCGCTCATGAGAACGGCTCCAGCTGTGCCGCGATGATCGCGTCCTGGCGCACCGCAGTGTACCAGCCCGACACGCCAAGCACCGGATCGGTGTGACCGCCTTCGACGAATGCCTTGAACGCCGAAGTCCAGATGGCGCGCCCCTTCACTGAATTGAACAGCGACCACCAGCGCATCGCTTGCGGATCGACGGTCAGTCCGCTGGTACGTTCCCACGACGTGAGCGCGTTTGCGCGGTCGGTCATGCCGCAAACCTTGCCGGCTTCGAAGTGATCCCAGATTGGATTGAGTGCCCAGCCAAGATCCTCGAGCGGATCGCCGAGGTGCGCCATTTCCCAGTCGAATATCGCGAGCATGCCACCGTGCCCGTCATGCATGACATTACCCGAGCGATAGTCGCCGTGGACAATCGCAATTTTCTGGGCCGGTGGCGGTGGGCAAGCGCGCAGTCGCCGGATTGCGGCGCGCACGACGGGCATCGGGCGCTGCTCGTCTTCGTCGAGCACATTTTCCCAATAATCGAGCGCTACTTGCCACGCCGCTTCGGGTGCGGGCGCCGGCAGGTGCGCCGCGATCGGCGTGCCGGTGGGATCAAACGCTGCAAGCCCTCCCAACGCGGCGAAAAACACGCCACCCAAGGCCTCGCCATGCTCCCCGAACGGTGCTTGCGCAAAAGGGGACGCGACTTCCCCGCCCTCGATCCGCTCCATGATGAAGAACGGTCGTTCGAGTTCAGCGCCGTCACGCTCAAGTGCCACCGCGCGAGGGACCGGCACGACCCCCCAGGCACTCTGGTATGCGCAGAACTCCGTCTCGGTCTCGGTATCGATCAGGCCGCCGCCAGGGTCGCGCCGCAGGATCAGCCGGTGAAAGGCTCCGTCGGCAGTCGCATCGAAGCGATAGGTTTCACGGCTCGCGCCGCCCGGAATGCGGGCGAGCGCAGCGACCGCTACGGGCACTCCCCAGATGCGCGACAGATAGGCCGAGACCTGCTCCGCCTCGAGCGGTGTCCCAGTCATGCCGGATCAAGCAGACCGGTGAAGCCCGACGGTGCATGGGCACCGATCGCAAGCTGTTCGAGCACCCCCTTGCCGCGGCGCACCGTGCCGTCGGGAGCGGTCATCGTCACGCCGACCGAGGCTTGAATATGCAGATGGTGTGGCAACATCGGATTGAGTTCGTTGACGGCAAAGTCCTCGCGCTCGACGCTCAATTGTTCGCCGTGACTGACGCCGTGCCCCCAACGCGGATGACCGTACCCCAGCCCGATCATCATAAATCTGTGCCCGATATCGAACTCCACCGTCGTATCGCCGTGCTCGTCGGTCAGTGTCAGTGCTGCGGTTTTGGCATAGCGTGTGCCGGGCTGCCACTCGACCGTAAATGCAGCGTCATCGTAATGATGTTCGTCGGCGATGCCGCCGCCTTCCGGGCGCCAGGCAGCCCGGCGGTTCCAGAAGCGACCATGGTCATCATCGTTGGTGTGGAAATACAGGTCGCCACCCTCCATCGCACACGGGCTCCACAGCCAGAAAAACTGTGGGTTGATCGCCGGGCTCGGGGGTTGCGCATCCGGGGCACCGATCGGGCGAACGCCCCAAGACCGGTCGCGCGTGCCAAGCCAGCCGGTCACGTCGGTATGCTCACCATCGACCTCAACCCAGCCCTCGTAGCGGCCATTTTGCGTTAACCGCGTCACGTCCATCAGCACGCGCGGCCCGTTGCGCCGCGTGAATCGGGGCTCCTCCAGCGGGAAGGCCCGGCCGGTGAAAACGAGTTCGGCACGCAGTTTATCTTCGGGGGAGTCGACGCTGATCTTGAGCGTCTTAAGCGGCTCGACGACCTCGATCACGATCGGGCCAACCTGGGTGTCCATTCGCTCCATACCAAGCCCGCGACTGGTGTGAAGATTGACCTGTCGGCCATTCTTCAACCAGCAAAAGCTCGCATCCATCACATTGATATGCGGGTAAACTCCGAACGCGACGGCAAAAAAGCCGTCGACGCCGACGGCAGGCGCGTAGCCGTTGAAATAATAACGATCGTAGAAATTCCGGTCAGTGCCGGCATAGGCGATCGGGTCCGCGGTCTGGTGGATCGGATAGTCATCGCCCCTGGTCAAAACCATCGCCGACTGCTCCCTCGACGGGTGGTCTTGCGCCACCGCCTGTGCATGCGGTTGGACCCGGGCAAGGCAACATGTCAACAATGACAGTAACAGGAGAAGCGGTTCGGGGGCCTGCCAGCCGAGCCCCGATCGAACCCTAGTCGGTGTGCGTCGTCAGAATATTTCGGACAATTGCGAGCTGAGATTTGCGTAGTACTGGTCTCGTCTAGGGCTGCGCTTTGGGCAGCAAGCTTGCGGTGAAGCAAGCGCCGACGACCTATGGTGTTTGGCTTGATGCGGGCGCGTTCGGCAGTGATGGCGGGGCGGCGGCCGAAGTAGGGTCTGCTGGCGTCACGTTGTCGATGCTCTCTTGGTACCGGTGGTGGTTGTAGTGCGCGACGAACACGTCGATCTGCCCTTCGAAGTCGCCTGGAAGGACGTAGTTTTCGCAAGGTGCGGTTCTTGAGGGTCTGGTGCCAGCGCTCGATCTCGGCCTGGTCTGGGGATGACACGGCGCACCGCGGACGTGGGCCTGGTCGCAGCCTGAGGTCGAGCACAGTTGTAGACGCACCGCCCCGCCGTCGGGGGGTCCACCACCAACGCCTGCGTGTTGCTAATAGGATCGTGTGAAGGTGGCGTGAAGGCGTTTATCCAAGGACCCATGCGATCACTTCGCCACAGGCCGCGCCTTCGAAACGATGTCATGGATCGTCTCGACCACCGCGCCGATGCGGTCCTCGCCTTCGGGCGGCTGCGAGTTCGTCTGGACGGTGATCAGGATGTTCTCCTCGGCATACCACACGTAGAGCGTACGGTAGCCAAGCGTCATACCTTCGTAGAACCAATGCGCGGGCGGAGAGCCGTGCAGCGCTTGGCCGAGCCCGAGCGCGAAGCCGCCCGGATCGGCGGGCGTGACGTGGCCGATCGGCTTGCCGGTCTTCGTCGAGACCAGCTCCATCCATTCCTTCTGCTGCTTGGGCGGCACCACCTTCCCTTGGAAGACCGCGCGGGTCCAGCGGTCGACGTTGCTGGCGGTGGCGATCGCGCCGCCCGCGGCCTGCGCCCAGCTGAGGTTCAGCGTGCGCACGTCGCGGCTGACCAGCCGCTGGTTCCAGCTGACCTTGCAACCGGGCTGGAAGTCGGTGCAAGCCGGGTTGGCGAAGTAGCCGTGCGCGAGCCGGGCCATCACCGAGGTCGGATAAGGCCCCTCCTCGTAATACGTCGCCCCCAGCCCATGCCGCTCGATCACCAGCTTGTGTACGAGATCGCGAAACGGCGTCTTGGCCGCGCGTGTGGCGATCATGCTCGCCAGGACATAGCCGGTGTTCGAGTAGCCGTAGCCGACCGGTGCCGGAAGATTGTTGGTCGGGGCAGGATAAGCTAGCCCGACGAGGTCCTCGGCGCTCAGCGTGCGGTTGGGCTGTTCGATCCAGATCCGCGACATCGCCTGCGTCTCCGAATAGTTCGGGATGCCGCTGGTCATGTTGAGCAGGCTGCGGATCGTGGCGTTCTTCCACGCCGGGTATTCGGGGAGCCACTTGCCCACCGTATCGTCGAGCGACAGCCTGCCTGCGGCCTCGAGCTTCAGTATCACCGCCGCGGTGAACGACTTGGTCGTGCTGCCCATCTGGAACAGCGTGGTATCGGTGATCGGCGCATCACCCGGATCGCGGCCCACCTTCCCCGCGAACGCTTGGACCACCGGTCCGTCGTCCCCGAAGCTGACGTAAGCGGATATCCCGGTCGCTTTCTCGATCGGACCGCGCTCGGCGAGCCAGTGCGCAAGCGCCGCCTCGACCTGCTCCTTCGGATCGGGCTGGGCCAGCGCGGGTGCCGAGAATGCAAGCAGTGCACAAACCACAACGGCGAAGGCTCTCACAGGCGATCCTCTCGATGGTTTATTGTCATCTGTGGTAGCAACCAGCCGCTCTTATGCAAGGAGGCAGGACAAGCGATCGGATGGCTATGGTTCCCATGGGAAATCATGAACGCAAGAATTGACGGCTTCAACGCGACCGACAGCGTCGGGCTTAAAACGCCTCCGCGACGGCGACGAGCGCCTCGTCGACGGCGGCGCTGGCTTGGCCATCGGTGCCGTCGGGCATGTCGTTGGCGAGCGCTGAAAAGATCAGAATGCGCCCGCTTTTGCTAGTGAGATAGCCTGACAACGCCCGCGCCGCGTTCAGCGAACCGGTCTTGGCGAACAGCTTGCTGTTCAGGATGGTGCCCTTGAAGCGGCCGCGCAGCGTCCCATCCTCGCCGGCGATTGGCAGCGTCTTACGCCAAGCCTCACCCCAGGGCTGCCGGGCGATCCATACAAGCAGGCTGGCAGCCGTGCGCGGCGTGATACGGTTGTAAGACGACATGCCGGAACCGTCGGCAAGGGTGTAGCTCTCGGCAGCGATGCCAGCTTGCGCCATCATTTTCCGCACCGCCGCCCGGCCGTCGGCGACCGAGCCACTACCCGCTTGCCGTGCGATGCGGCGCAGCAGTAATTCGGCATGGAGGTTTTGGCTCTGCTTGTTTGTGACCGACATGTCGGCCGCCAGCGACGGAGCCGGCAGCTCCATCAGCATGTCTGGCAGCGGTGGTCGCGCCGGCGGTGCCCCGCTGCGAACGGCGGGATCATCGGATGGGCCCAGTAGCCGATGCCCTGTGCCGACATCGCCGGTCACACGGACGCCGCGATCGCGCAGCAGATCGCGCATCCGCCAGGCGGCATAATAAGCCGGGTCATCGATGCTGAAATACAAGGTGACAGCCTTGGACTGAGCCCCGATGGTGCCGGCAAGTCTGACAAGGTTGTTGTTGGGCGCGCGTTCCGCTGTGATGGTGTTCGACGCGCCTGCCACCGTGACGATGCGGTTGTCGATCCTGTAATAGGCAGACGCCGCGATCCCGGGCGTCGCACCGAATGAGCCGGGTGTGACCATCATCGCCATTTCATTGTCGTCGAGCGTCAGGGCAGAAATCCCGGTGCCGTAGCGGGACTGGATATTGTTCCAGCTCATCCCCTGGCCCCAGGGCTCGGTTGGGAACCAGCTATCGTCCCCGATGACGTCGCCGACCTGTCGCGTTTTTGCAGCGACCGCATCGGCGAGCGTCTGCAGGCAGTTGGTGGTGCACCCCGGCCGGCTGGACAGCGATGCGTCACCGCGGCCGTAGAGGACGACATCGGGCGGATTGTGCTCCAGGGCCAGCCGCACCCCGGTTCCCATCGCTGCCTGCTGCAGGGCAACCAGGTCGGCATAGGCGGTGGCGGTCGTGAACATCTTGGTGTTGGAGGCGGGGATGAAGCGCTCGTCGGGAGCGATCGCCAGCAGTTCCGTGCCATCCAACGTGGAGACGACGAGCCCATAGCGTGTACCCGCCGGCCCTTTGGCCAGCATTGCCTCGATGTCCGTCTGCAACGGCAACCCTGCGGCCGGCGCAGCCGGTAGCGCAAACGCAACAATGAGGGCGGCCAGATGCATCCGCCAAGCTGGAACACGGGGTCGCGCCACTTAAAAAGCGCGCTTCGACGAAGTCGGATCATATTTTCGGCAATGGCCGGCAAAGTTCCCCATGCTGCCGTTGACGGTAATCGATCCGGTCAGCCTGTCGATCCGCAGATCGGGTTTGGACATGATGCCGACGGCGATCTTGGCGGTAATGAGATTGTCGCTCTCGTTTAAGTTCTTGAGGTCGAACCAGCCATCCTTGCCATGGCTTAGGGCCGGCAGGAACACGCGCGGCAGGAAGGCGCGCCCGGCGCCTTCGGTAATCTCGATCTTCAATTCGCCGCTGAAGCTCTTCGACGTGTCGACTAAGGTGCGGGAGTCTCTGGTCCTGCCGTTGTGGTTGCGCGTTTCGGTACGGACATAGTCGCTGTCGCTGGCGACGCCGCTGCCCCGGCAGACAAGATGCAACGTATCAGCCAAAGCCGGCGACGCATCGACAAAAGCCAGTACCAGCAGGAGCTTCAGGCTTCGCATTGATGACCCCCGGTTGAACGCGTGAACGTCGGTAACAGGCTATGCTGCTCAGGCAGTTGCCACACGCCGTAGGCCAGGCGCGCAATCTCGAATGCTTCGATCAAAACCAAAAGGACAAACGCATCATGCCGGCGTGCGTCAGGTAGTGGTTTCCGACCTCAGGCATGTACTCCACACGAAAATCCATAGTCTTGCCAAACAGTTCGGCGCCGATAGATAACCTGCCCAGCGTCGCCGGGGTCACCGTACGGACCTGAAATGTCGGCGCCGAATCCGGCAGGGAAGCATAGCGCGCCGCCGCCGCCCAATCGTTACCGAGAAATGCCACCGCGGCGCTGGCAAAGGGCCGCAGCACCTTGTCGTCCGAGATAGTGACCCGCCCGCCAGCCTCGATCCCCACCGCGCCGCCCGGCGCAACCTGGCCGCGCGACAGCACGGCAAGATTGAAGGGCGAGGGACCGCTTTCCGAATAACTGCCGCTGCGCTCATAGACCAGATGCACGTCGGCAAAGGGCTTGACGAACGCGCACGCGCCCACGGGCTGCTCATAGGCCGCATTGCCGTGCACGCCGACATGCCAGGCGCGCGGCGAGGCGATTGCCGTCGCACTGGTAGTCGCGACCGCAATCGTGCGCGTGCTGGAATACCAGCCATAACCGGCGTCGAGCGCCCCGGACAATTGCCACGGCCCGGCACGATACCGCGCATGGGCGCCCACCAGCGCACTATCCCCGTCGATCCGGAAATCGCTGCCGTCGCCATTGAAACGGCTGTGCTCATAGGCCAGCGACCCGCCGATCGACCAGTCATCGCCGACACGGAACTGCCGCCCGGCCTGCAGCGAGTAGGAGCGAACTGCATATCCCGCCGCGTCGGCGGTGCTGTCCTGCGCCGTCGTGCTGCCCAGCGCCCGGGCCCATGCGCAGTCTTCCGCCACCGCGTGCGACGCCGCGCAACCGCTTGCCATGTTGCCGACAAAGCTTTGGCTGGTGGCGAACCGGAACGCCGCGATGGCCCCCAGCGGCGCCGCCGAAAGGCTGGTCAGCGCCCGCGCATAGCCGGCCGCGTCGCTGACCTTGCCCATGGCGCCGAAACCCGCCCCGAAGCTGGCGCCGCCGTCGAACAGGGCCTGCAGATTGTCCGCCACCACCTGCCGGTTGCGCCCGAGGCCGGCGGCACCTTCGCTGAAAAAGGCCTTTGGCGTGATCTGCAAGCTGTTGCCGACGACCGTCACCGGCAGGTCGTAAAGCGCAAGGCGCGGGGCGGCAACCATGTCCGGTGCGAGCGTCAACCCTTGCGCCGCGGTCAGCACGGTGACGGTGCGATTGCCGAAATTGGTCGGCTGCACGATGATGGTCCCGGCGATATCGGCACGCCCGCTGATGGCCAGCAGGTCGGACTTGCCGCCCGCCAGGTCGGCGGCGATGACCAGCCGGCCGCCCGCGCCCTGGACGAAATCGCCGGTGAGAACCGTCGTCGCGCTCCGTCCCGCGCCGCCGACCTCGAGCGTTCCCAGATTATTGAACCGCCCGCCGACGCCCAGGCTGATCAGGTCGCGCGCATCGAAAACGCCGCCCGCCTGGTTATTGACGATGCCGGCGCCGGCCCCGTTCAGGAACGAACCGATGATACTGCCGGTGTTGTTGAGCGTCGTCGGTCCGCCGATCGAATTGACGGCGATCGCCGCAGCCGTGCCGTCGATGCCCGCGATCAGCCCGGCGTTGTTGATGAGATTGGTCGTGCCGCCGGCAACAAAGATCGCTCCGCCCATTATCGGCTGCAGCGGCCCCGCGACGTTCGACAGCCCGCCAGTCACCGCGCTTGCCGCATCGATGTCGATCACCGAGGTGCCGCTCGTCGAACCGGCATTCTGCACCATGATTCCCGGCGAACGTACGCCCGTGGCGGTGATGGTCGTGCCAACCAGCTTGACCGTCACTGTCCCCCCTGGCGCGCCGCTGCCGCCGGCCGTTCCAAACCAGACCGCGTCCTGGAAGCCCAGTAAGCCGCCACCGCCGCTGACCGACTGCGCGAAGACGGCCGGCGCAAAGCTGCCCGTGGTGCTCAGCCTCGAACCTGTGAGGTGGACCGTGACATTTGCGCCCGACCCTGTGCCCGCCACGATGATGCCGCTGTCGTCGACCCCGTCCCTGCCGTTGCCGACATTGGCTAGGTCACCCGCCAGCCCGCCCCCGCCGCCGATCGATTGCGCCAAGATGCCATAGGCCCCGTCGCCGGTCGTCGAGATGCTGGCGCCGGCGGTCAGGCTAATGCCAACGGTGCCACCATTGCCGTTGCCGGTGTTCGCAGCGGCATCGTTGTCCAGCAATTGCCCGCCGAATTCAGCGCCGCCGCCGCCGCCGATCGATTGTGCCACGACGCCGTGGGCGGTGCGTCCCGTCGTGGTGATGCTGCCTGCGACGTCGACCACCACCGCGCCGGCGTTACCTAGGGGATTGCCGCTCCCGCCGAACGACAGTGTCAGGCCGTGGACATCGCCGGCGCGGCCCTGCGGATTTCTGGCGATCAAGGCAGGATCGAACGTCATGTCGGTGGTCATCGTCCGCACCAGCCCGCCGCCGCCGCCGATCGACTGCGCAAAAATGCCGATGCCGTGCTTGCCGCCGGTGCTGATGACGCCGGCGTCCTCGATAGTAACCGCGCCGCCGCTGCCTTGCGCCCCGCCACTGCCGCCGACGCTGACCGACAGGCTTTTGAGCGATCCCGCCACCGTCCCCGCCAGTCCCGCCGAACCACCGCCACCGCCGACCGACTGCGCCACGATGCCAAAGCCCAGCACCCCGGCCGTCTTGACCAGCGACCCACTCGCATTGCTCACGTTCACGACGCCGCCGTCACCGCCAGCGCCGCCCGATCCGCCGACGCCAATGGCTGCCTGGTTGCGGCCATCGTCCGCCGACTTGTCGGTAGAGCTGGCAGCGCCACCTTTGCCGCCGCCGCCGCCGACACTTTGCGCGAACACGCCGTCGGATTGCGCCCCGAAGGTGGAGATCTGCCCGGTGTTGGTCACCTGCACGGCGCCCCCAGTTCCCGCCGCGCCGCCCTTGCCGCCCACCGACACGCCGACGTCGAGATTGTCCGCCGCACCTACATTGAACGGCCCGCCCGCCAGCTGCTTGGCGATCGCCTCCAGCTCCGCCGCCGACTTCAATATCTCGTTGCCGATGCCGGCGATCTTGAAGATTCCGTCCACTGGCTGGGTGACATTGCCGCCCAGATTGAACCCGCCGGCCAGTGTGTTGAACAGCGCATTGGCCTGGTTCGTGGGATTGATCCCGCCCGAGGTCGCGCCGCCCTTGCCGCCCTTGCCGCCACCGCCGCCGACACTTTGTGCGAACAGCCCGACCGCGTCCGCACCGCGCGTGACGATGCCGCCGCTATTGGTCGCGGTGACGAGGCCGCCATCGCCGCCGGCACCGCCTGATCCGCCCACGCCGACACTGATCGACAGGGTCGGGCCGTTCGCCGTACCCACGCCGCCGCCGCCGGCGCCACCGCCGCCACCAACGCTTTGCGCGAAAATCGCATCGGCGCCGTCACCGCCTGTGGCGATGCCCCCGCTGCTGTCCGCGGTCGCAGCACCGCCATTGCCACCCTTGCCGCCACCGCCGCCCACCGCGATCGCTAGGCTGAACCCCGCCTTGGCCTTGCCTGCCGTCGCGGTCGCGTCGCCGCCGCCACCGATGCCGCCGCCGCCACCGACGCTTTGCGCCACCAAGCCATAGGCATCGGTCCCCAAGGTCAGCAGCAAATTGCTGTTGGTCGCCTTCGCCTGGCCGCCGATACCGCCGTCGCCGCCGGTGCCGCCCACAGCGACCGCCACCGAAATCTTGACCGCGCCGCTATTACCGCCCGAATACGACGCTGCCGTGCTGTCCCCGCCCGTGCCGCCACCGCCACCTATCGACTGCGCCATCATCGCATGCGAACCGTCGCCCGCCGTCGACACGATGCCGCTGTTGGTAATCGACGCCGTCCCGCCGAGGTTGCCCGAGCCCCCCGAGCCCCCCATCGCGACCGAGATCGAGACCGCCGGAATGCGCTTGTCGGGCGAAATCGATATCGCCCGCGCCACCGCCGCGCCGCCACTGCCACCGCCGCCGCCGATTGACTGCGCCTTCAACCCATAGGCATCCGGCCCGAACGTCGTCACCTCGCCCGAATTGATGATCGTCGCATTGCCCGCGACGCCGCCGCTGCCGCCGCGCCCGCCAACGGCAATCGCCACGGCCGGCACCGCCAGCGTGAGGCTGAACGACGTTGCCGAACCGCCCTTGCCACCACCGCCGCCGATCGACTGCGCTTCGATCCCCGCCGCATGGTCTCCGTAAGTACCGACCAGCGCCGCACTGTTGACCACCACATCGTGCGCGATGCCGCCGCTGCCCGCATCGCCGCCGATGGTCATCACGAACCCGGTACCCGTCGAGGTCGCGCTGCCGCCGGCGCCGCCGGCGCCGCCGATGCTCTGCGCCAGGACGCCGCCATCGCCCAGCACGTCGAGCGAGCCATAGATGCTGTGGGCACCGAGGTTCAGCGTCACCGCATTGCCGTCCCCGCCCAGCCCGCCATTGCCGCCGATCGCGACGCTATACCCAAGGGCGATATCGGTGGCATCGCCGCCGACCCCCCCGCCGCCACCGATGCTCTGCACGATCAGCGCGCTGCTCGATGCCCCATGCGCGACCAGGATGCCGTTGACGATATTGGCGCTGACCACGCCACCGTTGCCGCCCGCCGCCCCCGCACCGCCTTGGGTATTGAAACTCGCCTGCCCGCCGCTGCCACCGCCGCCGCCAACGCTTTGCACTAGCGCCGCGTTGGTCGAAACGCCGTGCGTGGTGATGCGGCCGGCCTGGGTTGCGCTACCCACCGTCAGCGACGCGCTGCCGCCCGCGCCGGCGTAGCCCCCACCGCCCGAACTCCCGGTCAAGGCGTTGGCATTACCGCCCGCGCCGCCGGCGCCGCCGTTGGCATTGACGAACACCGCCGCGACCGGCGCGGGGGGCGTGGGGCCGACAACAGCGACCATCCCGCTGACATCCACCACCCCGAGCACCGTCGCGGTGGCGGTGCCGCCGGCACCGCCATTGCCGCCACTACCGGCCGTCGCCCCGGTGGCATAGCCGTCGGAACCACCCACGCCACCCGCCCCGCCGAGGGCCGAGGCGACGATGCCGCCGCCGGTCGCGCCCTGGGCGGCCGAAATCGTGATACTGCCACCGCCAAGCAAGACAGCCGTGCTGCCACCGTTACCGCCCGCACCGCCATTACCGCCCTGGTTATCGTTGGCGCTGCCGACATAGCCGCCAGTGCCGCCAGTGCCGCCATCGGCACTGGCAAAAAGACCGCCGTATCCAGCCTTGAGCGCGCCGCTGTTCCAGCTGGCCGTGACGTTGCCGCCCGCACCGCCGCCGCCGCCACCGCCGCCAAAGATGCTGCTCAGCTTGTCGCTGGTGTCGACACCGCCGCCATCGGCGCCCTTGCCGCCGTTCCCCAGCACCAGCACGCCCTGGCCGAAAGCCGTCAGATTGCCGTTGCCGGCAACGACAATCGTTCCGCCCGCGCCGCCGGTTCCCCCGCCGCCGCCGGTCTTGTCAAAGCCCCAGCTACCGTCGGTCGTTCCACCGCCGCCGCCATCGCCCCCGCGCGCTTCGATGTCCATGCCATAGTCTGGCGAGACATTTGCCGCGTCGGGGACGATCATGCCGCTGAAGGTAACATCCACCCGCCCCGATGCGCCGCCGGCGCCGCCCGCACCACCATGGACATCGGCTCCGATCGCCTCGCCGGACTGACCGCCGCCGCCGCCCTTGCCGCCCGCGGTCAACACCCGCAGGCCGAAGGTTTGAAGACCCTCCGATGACACCGAGGCGCCGCTTATGGTGACATCGCTGGCAGTGTTGGCGATCGCCCCGCCCGGCTGGCCGGCGAAGCCCGGACCGCCGTCGACATCCAAGCCATCTTCGTTGTCGACACCACCGCAGCCCATGGTGCCGCCGTTGACGAGGTCATACGGAACGCCCGCGCCAAAGCTCTGGTTGGCATAGTGGCTAGTCAGCGTCGGCGGCGGTGCCGGATTTGCGGTCCCAATACATTGCGCGCTCGCGGCCGCCGGAACCGATAGCTGCGCCAGCGCCCAGCCGCCCAGTGCCAACATATACCCGCGCTGCGATCCGCGACGCTGTTTCATGACGCTTCCCCCAAGTGCCTCAGCGTATCGCGAGACTGGCGACCAGCCCGTTCACCATCCGGGTGATGTCGCCGAACATCACGAAGTCGGCGCGGTTGACGACGACGAACACCGCCACGTCGCGCCTGGGCGCCATCACCATGTAGCTCATGAAGCCCAGCCCACCGCCGCTCTTGGCCAGCAGCATCGGGTTGATCCCGTCGCCCGCCACCATGACCCAGCCCATGCCGAGCCCCGCCATCGGCCCCGCCTCATCGAAACCGATCGCCGCCTTCAGGGCCTGGCGCTGGCGATACACCGCGTGGCCGACATCCAGCGCGCCGTCGCTATTGGCGAGTTCGTGCACCAGCCAGCGCCCCATGTCGCTGCCGGTGCTGTACAGCCCGCCGCTGCCGCCCGTCGCCCGGGTGTCCCCGCACGGGAAGGTCCCGCCAAGGCCCGATCCGGTCATCAGCCGCGCGCATTGCTCGGCGGTCGGTGTCAGCACCGTGTCGGCCATGCCGAGCGGCCCGGTCACATATTGCCTCAGCAGGGCGGGATAGAGCTTGCCGGTCGCAGTCTCGACGGCATCCGCCAGCAGGTCGAAACCGACGTTGGAATAGGAGGCGATGCTCCCCGGCACCCACGGCAGCTTATACCCCGGCAGCCACTTCCAGCGGTCGAGCCGCGTCGGCCAGGCGCGCGGGTTGGCCCCCTCGGGCATGCCGTCCAGTTCGCGGGGCATGGCAGCCGTGTGCGTCGCCAGATCGAGCAGGGTAACTTGGCGGCCACCCGATGCCGGCACCTTCATATTGCCGCTGTATTTCTGCAGCGGGTCGCTAAGGCTCAGCCTGCCCTCGGCCGCCAGCGCCGCCGCAACTTCGCCGAGGAACAGTTTGGTGATCGAGTTGAGCCTTAATAGCGTCTTGTCATCCGGCTGCTTGCCATTGCCTTTTTCGGTCTCACCATAACCGAGCACGGTGCTCTGCCCGTTGCGCACGATCGTCAGCACCATGCCGGGGGCGCCCGATTCCATGAACATCACATCGCCGGATAGCGCAGCGGCTTCGATGACAGGATCGGACGCCTCCGCGCCGTAGGATGTTACCGGCGCCGTCAATATTAACATCGCCAATGTTAGGAAATCCGAACGCCAAGTCATGATCCACCCCCCAAATTGAGCGATCACGGACGCATATTATTAGCCGTTTGTAAATAATCTATCTGACGACCTCGGAATTGTGGTTGTTTATTGGTGATCGTTTCTGACACCTCGCTGACCCCTTCATCACCTCACCGGACATCTCTACGCCGCTGGTCTGCAAGCTGCCGGTCATCGCGATCCTAGGGACAGGACCCATTGATCCGAGGAGTCATCGTTCTTCTATGCCTTTACGTGGGGGCGAACATACTCCGGTGACATGAGCCGTACCTCGTGTCCCAGAGTGGCAAACATGCGGTTAAGATGATGCGCGCCACAACAGGCTTCCATCCCGATCACGCAGGGCGGCAGCTTCGCCACATGTCGATCAACGTCTGGCGTCGCAGCGATCGACGCATGACAACCGTACCGCGCTCATAAACCCCAACCATGCTGCAAGAGTTCTTGCCCAGGTCAACTCCAAGGATCGCGAAAGACATAGGTCAGCTCCTTCCTCTCCAATCCGGCATCATATCCGATGCCGGGGAAAAGGGCGGGCCATCCCATAATGTCCGGTGTTAGGCCGTCGCCGAGGTAGCTTCAGCGTCCACTTCTGGGTCGTCGCTGTTGGCGAGTGGTCGAGGACGGGCCACTCCTTTCGTTCCCTCGGCGATCGTGATCGGCTTCCCAAACCCCGATGCAAAACGCCCTGCTACTACCAGTGATCAGCGGAAAGAATCGCTTTCAGGATATTTTCCGAACGCCGTTGGCCATAGCCGTGATTGTAGGCGCTCGAGGTAACTGCAACGACCATATTGCGGCTTGGAACGACGTATATCTTGTTACCGCCGTTGCCCGAGGCGAAAGACACCGCGACGGGCTTGCCATCGATCTGCTGGACCTTGGAATACCAGAAATAGCCGTATCCGTCCGCATAGGTGTCGCTGTCGGAGATCGCCACCTTCGGGGCGAGCGCATCGCGCAACCAAGCTGCGCTGACGACCCGGCGTCCGCGATACAGGCCGTCGCCGCGCACCAACTCGCCGATCGCCGCGAGATCGCGCGCGGTGAGGTATAGGTTGCCCTGACCCTTGGTATAACCCGCGCGATCCGGTGCCCAGCGCCAGCGATCGATCCCCAGCGGCTCGAACAGCGACGATCGCGCGAAGTCGGCCATCGTTCGACCCGTCGCTTTCGCAACCACTACCCCGGCGGTGTAGGCAGTCACCGAATTGTAGCGATAGCGCGATCCCGGAGGATCGGCGCGCGGGACGGCGAGGAGGAACGCCAGCGGATCGGCTGCCGCGTCGAGGTTATCCTCGTTGCCCGGCGATGCGGGGTCCGCGTCGAAAGCGGCCAGCCCGGACCGCATCGTCAACACATCCCTGATGGCGACATCACCGATCGCGGTGCCGTTAGCGTCGGGCCAGTAGGTCGACACAGTGTCGCCGACCCCATGTATCTTGCCCTGGTCGATCGCTATTCCTACCAGCAGAGAGGTCACGCTTTTCCCGGCCGACCGAATGTCATGAAGGGCGTCCGCCGTCTCGCCGTTGAAATAGCGTTCCGCGACGACCTGGCCGTCGCGAAGGACGACGACGCCGCGCAGATCGGGATGCTCGTCGTGATCGAAGGTCGCAAGAACTTGAACAAGGGCAAGATCGATCTTCGGCACTGGAGCCGCAGCGCATAATGCGACAGTCCCGATCGCGATGCTGACTGCTTTAAGTGATATCACTAGCTGGGTTCCTTAGGGAATGCAGCCGGTTCCTGACGCGCGCTGGCGTCCGCGTCTTGCATCCGCGCAACATTCCGAGCTTTTCGCCATTTCGCAGGCGTTGTGTCGAGACGCGACCGGAAGGTTCGGTTCAGATGCGCCTGATCGACAAAACCTGCCGATTGCGCGACGTCGACAAGCGACGCTACCCCCTTTCCCAGCATTGCCGCCGCTCGCTCCAATCTATGACCGCGCAAATATTCGCCGGGCGAGCAGCCAAGAAAAAGTCGAAACACGCGGGCGAGATGAACCGGATGGACCCCGGCGTCTGCGGCAACCATGGCGACTGACATGTCGGGATCGTCGCTGGTCGCGATCATCTCGACAGCGCGGTTGAGCCAGCCGGGCGGCTGTTGTGCCCCCCGCGCCTCGTCTGACGACAGCGGCAGCACAATGCCACGAAGCTGCAGTGCGCAGGCTTCCAGCCTGAAGGGTGCCTCATCGAGCGCGTGCGCGATGCCGTGGGCAAGCCGGTGCGCATAGGGATCGCGCAGACAGAGTGCAGTGGCTTCGGATCCGGTCCCACCCGATACCGCGAGGAAGCGGCCCCAGCCACGATGAAACCGATCCTGATGGGTGGTACCGGGCGGATTATAGATCAAGACCGGTGTATCGGACACCAGCGGCGCGCCGACGGCCGACGACATGTAACCACCGGCGAGCACCAGGACAAAATGCGCTTCATCGTGGCTATGTCGCTGAACCTCGTCCTCGGGGGCATTGGCGTTCAGCAGGTGGAAGCTGAAGCCCCCGGCCTGCCTGCCCTCTGGGCCACTACCCCAAAAGTCCTTCCTTGCGCGCCGGACTACCATCGGGGTTATTTGCACCGGCTGCGATCAACGCGCCATTTATAAGGGTCCTTCGGGCGAGTGGCGGCTAGCGGCGTCTCTGCTCAGAGCCGCCCGACCAATCCCGCCTCGATCGAATTCCAAGAACGAGCAGAGTCAGAATCGCGAAACCCGCGCTAGGCCGATATGAATGAGCGACCGAAGTTCGGGAGCTGAAATCGAATCCCTAACGGCGACTTGTGGGTCCGTGCCACCGCGGAGCTGCCGGTCGGCTGTCACCCCAAAGACGTCGTTCAGGAGCTGCGCCAAGTGTCCGACAAGCAGTCTTTCCTGTTCGGCGGCAGTGCGACACAGGCCGCAAACTGATGGCAACCATGGTCCAATCTCCGTATCTCCGTATCTCGCGACGGAATTACCGGCGGCCTGCGTTCAATGATGACCTGGCGGTTGAGAAAGGCCGTCAGGCAGTTATTCGAGGAGAGTATCATGAGAGTAATCCTGCTTGCCGCGATTGCCGCAGGAGCGGCCTTTACGGCGGTCACGCCCGCCGAGGCACGAGACGGCTGCGGCGTCGGCGGCCACCGGGGTCCAGCCGGCTATTGCCGGCCCAATCGCGGCGGTGCGGTGGTCGTCGCCCCCGTCGTGCGGGTCGGCGTATTCTATCCCGGCCGCGGCTATTGGGATGGCCGCCGCTACTGGGGGCATCGCGAACGTTGGCATGGCGGTTGGCGCTACCGCTAGTCTTTGCCGCCGGCAGGGCTGCACGATGGTGTCCCTGCCGGCTCCATCCTCGTAACATAGAGGTGCTACGATGACGATGATGCTGCCCGGCACGGCGCTGCGGACCATTGCCTTGGGGCTGTTGCTGTCGTCCGTCGGAGCGTGTGCGCAACCGGTCGATCAGGCGGCGTCGGGGCCACGCGCGACGGCGAGCGCCGGACTGACGCTTCAGGATTTCATCCGGCGAAACGAGAAGAGATTGCTGGCAAACGATACCGACGGGGACGGCAAAATCAGCCAGGCAGAGTTTGTTGCCGGCACCAAGGCCGGCAAGGGCGATCCGGCCAGGCGCTTTGCAAAGATGGACGCGAACGGGGACGGCATGCTCGACAAGTCCGAGATCGATGCGATGCTGGCGCGTCGCTTCAAGCGTCTCGACACCGATGGCGACGGGGTGGCCAGCGCCGATGAGCGAGCGGCAGCGCGTGCGAAGCAGGCCCCGGCCGCCGACGACGGGTCGACGCTCTGATGCCGGACCGGTCGAGATGGGCGTAGGAATAGACGCTGTTAAGCGATCAGGATCCCGACACACGCCTGATCCAGAGGGTCGGTCGCGGCGAACCGGCGGCGACGAGACTGCTCGTCGCGGCGAAGCTGCCGCGCATCCTCGGCTTGGCGACGCGCATGCTCAGCGACGCGTCGGAAGCGGAAGATGTCGCGCAGGAGGCGTTCGTCCGCGTCTGGCGAACCGCCGGTGCGTGGCAGCCGGGCCGGGCGCGCTTCGACACCTGGCTGCACACCGTCGTCCTGAATTTGTGCCGGGACCGCCTGCGCCGGCGGCGCGAGGTGGCGAGCAATGCGGTCCACGAGGTGATCGACCCGACCCAGAATGCGGAAGCCGCGCTGATAGAGGCCGAACGCGGAACGGCGGTTATCGACGCGATCGCAGCGCTGCCCGAACGCCAGCGCGAAGCTATCCTGCTGGTCCATTATCAGGATCTTTCAGGAGCCGAGGCGGCCGCGGCGCTGGACGTCAGCGTCGAGGCGCTGGAGTCGTTGCTGGGACGGGGGCGACGCGCGTTGCGTCGGCAACTCGTCCAGCCGCAGGAGGGTGACGCATGAACGAATTCCTGACCCTCGACCGGTTCGAGGCACTCGCCGATGCATACGGTGGTGTCATCGCGCACTGGCCCGAACAGTTTCGCGAGGCAGCGATGCGGATGGCAGCACAGCCGGACGCGGCGAGGATTCTCGCCCAGGCGTCGGCGCTCGACGAAGCACTCGACACCTGGACGGTGCCGTTGCCGACCGACGCACTGCGCCAGAACGTGATCCGTGATGCGCCGGCTCCGTCGCGGGGCTGGGCGATCCGGGCAAGGCTCTGGTGGTCGGGCATCGGTATCGTGGCCGCGCTCGCCGGTGCCGCTACCGGGACCGCGGCGGTCGCGGTGGTTTCTCCAGTCGACACATCAGCCAGCAGTACGTCGTTCGGCGACGTCGGCCAGCAGGAGCGCTGATCGATGCGCAAGTTTCATGTCGCGCTCGCCGTCTCGCTCATCCTCAATCTGTTCCTCGCCGGCGCGCTCGTCGCCGGTGTCGTGTCGGTCCGTTCGGGAGCCCGCATGATCAACGCGGGTTCGCTGCGGGTCGCCGGTGCCGAACTGCCGATGTCCGAACGGCGGCCGTTTCGGATGGCGCTTCGCGAGGCGCGCGCCGCGATGCGACCGACGATCGTCGAGGCGCGTGCCGCGAAGGTCGAAGCGGCAGCATTGCTGCGGCGATCCGACGTCGACCAGGCTGCAGTCAACGCATCGCTCGACCGGGCGCGCCTCGCCGATATGGCTGTCCGCGCGGCGGTCGAACGGCGCGCCGTGGCTTTTGCGGCGACGCTGCCGCCCGCCGATCGCGCCAAGCTTGCCGACGCGGTGCAGAGGCGTGCCGACACGGCGTCCCCCGTCGCGCCGTGAGCGAAGCGACGGAAATTCGGCGGGTCGGCGTTTAACGGGAGGTGGATCACCACCGAGGTATGATCGTTGCCCGTCCAGCCCGCGATGTCGCCTCCCGCAATTGCGCTGAACCGCTTTGGTCTGGGCGTGCGGCCAGACGACGCTGTCCCGACTGATCCGAAGCGCTGGCTGGTCGACCAGTTCACGCTGTTCGATCCACGCCCCGCCGGCTTCGCTGCGCTCGACGATCCCGGCACCGCGGTTATGCGGTATCGGGAGGAGCAGCAAGCCAGGCGGCAAATGGCGAAGCAGGACGGCGCAGCCGGCTCAACCGCGGAGCTGAAGACCGGTCGGCAGGATTTCCGGCAGGACGTACAGGCGCTCTATCGTGCCGGCGTCCAGGCACGCGCCGACAGCGCCCTTGCCACCGAGGCACCGTTCGTCGAACGACTGGTCCACCTCTGGTCCAACCATTTCTGTGTCTCGGCCGACAACCCCCAGGTCACCGCGTTTGCCGCCGCCTTCGAGCGCGACGCGATCCGCCCGCATGTGCTGGGCAAGTTTTCGGACATGTTGCTAGCTGTCGAGCAGCACCCTGCGATGCTGATCTATCTCAACCAGGTCCAGTCGATCGGTCCCGGCAGCCAGGCCGCGATGCGCAATCCCGACCGCAAGCGCGGGCTCAACGAGAACCTCGCGCGTGAGATCATGGAACTGCACACGCTCGGCGTCCGCTCGGGCTACACTCAGGCTGACGTGACCGAGTTCGCACGAGCGCTCACCGGCTGGACGGTGGATGGTCTTGGTGGCGGTAAAGTCGGCGAGGGCAATCCCGATCGGTTTGCCTTCCGGCCGGGACAGCACGAGCCGGGCGTCCGGATGATCCTCGGCCGGCGCTATCCGCAGGATGGCGAGATGCAGGCGCGCACGGCGTTGATGGACTTCTGGCGTTCGCCTGCAACCGCGACGCATGTCGCCACCAAGCTCGCACGGCACTTCGCCGGTGATGATCCGCCGCCAGCGATGGTCGCGCGACTGGCAGAGAGCTTCACCCGCAGCGACGGCGACCTGCCGACGGTCTACCGCACCTTGATCGCTTCACCCGAGGCGTGGGTGGCGACACCGGTCAAGTTCAAGACGCCATGGGAATGGACGATCTCGTCGCTGCGCGGCGTCGGTCACCGCGCGGTCGGTGGCATCCAGGTCGCCGGTCTCCAGACGCAGCTTGGCCAGCGCGTGTGGAAGCCGGGTTCGCCTGCCGGCTGGGACGATGTCGCGGCTAGCTGGTCGGGGTCCGACGCCCTGCTGCGGCGGGTCGAGATAGCCCAGCGGCTGGCCGCACCCCTAGCTGGCGGCATCGATGCGCGGTTGCTCGCGCCCAAGATCATGCCGGCTGCGCTCAGCCCGGCCACAGCGGACCAGATTGCCCGCTCCGAAAGTCCGGCAGGCGCCATCGCGCTGATGCTGGTTTCTCCCGACTTCCTGAGGAGATGATCCGATGATTCCGCGCCGTCAGTTCCTGTCCGCCGCTGCGCTTGATGCCGGCACCTTGTTCGTCGCCCCTAGCCTCGCTCTCGCGACTGTGCCGACCGAGCGACGTTTCGTCTTTATCATCCAGCGCGGTGCCGCCGACGGCCTCGACATCCTGCGCCCGACCGGCGATCCGGCGTTCGCCGGCCTGCGCGGACAACTCATCGACGATGCAGCAGCGGGCACGAAGCTCGACGGGATGTTCACCCTGCATCCGGCGCTGGCGGAGATCGGCAGGATGTACGGCCGGGGACAGGCACTGTTCGTCCATGCTGTCGCCTCGCCCTACCGCGATCGTTCGCACTTTGACGGCCAGTACGCTCTCGAGACCGGCGGCACATTGCTGATACAGCTCAGTACCGAAGGTCGATGATATGGAGGACACCCTCTCCGCTATTGCGACATGCCTGCCATGCGTCGCTGACGGCCGGAACATCGGTGGCAACATGGCGTTCGATACGGTACCGCACGATCATCTGATCACGCTACACAACAGGAATTACCAAATGGCGCGCAAACCAGTCGATTCCGCACAGCCGAAATACAAGGTCGATTACCGCGAGATCCAGCCCTACGGGACGCTGAAGTCGCTACCGATCGCGCTTGAGGACAATGCACGCACGCAGAGCGTCGCGACGTTGAACCAGATGCTCGCCGACACGATGACGATCCGCGACCTGTACAAGAAGCATCACTGGCAGATGTCGGGGGTCACCTTCTACCAACTCCACCTGCTGCTCGACACGCACTACGAGGCACAGGCCGCGCTCGTCGACATGATCGCCGAGCGCATCATGGCGTTGGGCGGTGTCAGCATCGCAATGGCTCCAGATGTCGCCGAGATGACCAAGATTCCCCGCCCGCCGAAGGGGCGCGAGGACGTGCCAACCCAGCTGTCGCGGCTCCTCGAAGCTCACGAGATCATCCTGCGCCAGGCGCATGAGGGTGCCGAGGCCGCTAACGAGAATGGCGACGACGGCACCAACGACCTGCTGGTCAGCAACATTATCCGCACCAACGAGCCGCAGGTCTGGTTCATCGCGGAGCATCTGGCCGAGACGCCGCTGCTTCGTGGCGACAAGTAAGCGACTGCGCGTCGGGTGAGCGAGAACGAGCGTGATCCCGGCGTCGCCATCCGGACTGTGCCGACTGCCGCAGAACGCTTGATCGCGGTCTGCGGCAAGTGCGGCAAGAAGCTCGGCGGCGGCTTCGGCAGCGGTTCAAAGAAGTCGCTCGTCAAGACGCTTCGTGTCGGGGTGGCCGACACCAAGGGCAAGCGACGGCGTATCCGCATTGTCGAGACGCGTTGCATGGACCTGTGCCCGAAGGGCGCGGTCGCGCTGGTGGACAGTGATAGCCCGAACGAGTTCCTGGTCGTCGTGAAAGAAACCCCGGTGAGTGTGGTTGCGGCGCGGTTGGGGCTTAGTGAGAGCGGGTAAGCGCTGTACTGTACTGGCGGGAGCTTACTGCCACCCCGGGAACCCGAATTGTCATCCCGGGCTTGACCCGGGACCCAGCTAACCCCGTCTTCTGCGCTCAAAGTAAGCTGGGTCCCGGGTCAAACCCGGGATGTCAAATTGGATGCACCGCACCCTACCCCAGCCGGTACCCCACCCCAGGCTCGTTCCGGATCAGCGCCATGCCGCCCTCGCCCAGCTTCTGGCGCAGGCTGCGCACGACGACACGCAGATACTCGACGTCGTCGTCATGCGCCGGCCCCCAGACCCCGCGAAGCAACTGGACGTGGGTGAGCACCCGACCCGGCCTTTTCGCAAGCTCGGCCAGGAAGCCGTATTCCTTCGGGCTCAGGCGAATCTCTGCCCCAGCTCGCTCGACCCGGCGCATGGCGAGGTCGATGCGGACTTCCCCGACCTCGACCACCGGCGCATCGGACTCGCTCGATAACTGATGGCGCAGGCTGGTCCGGATGCGGGCCAGCAGTTCCTCGGTGTCGAACGGCTTGGTGACGAAATCGTCCGCGCCGAGGTCGAGTGCCGCGACTTTTTCCGATGTCTGGTCGCGCGCCGAGATGATGATCACCCGCGCCGTCGACCGTGCGCGGATCAGCGGCACCAGTTCGAGCCCGTCGCGGTCGGGCAGCCCGAGGTCGAGCAGTACCAGGTCGGGCTTGTCGATCGGCAGCGCGTTGAGCGCATCGCGCCCGGTCGCGCCCTCGACGACGGTATAGCCGCCACGCTCGAGCGCCCCACGCACGAGCCGGCGGATGGCGGGTTCGTCGTCGACGACGAGGATCTTGCCGATCGCTGTCATGCCGCCACCGGGGTCGCGACGCGAACCAAAAGCTGGGCAGGGATGTGGAGCGCGAAGCAACTGCCGCTGCCGTCGTCGCGGTTGCCGGCGCTGACCTTCAAACCCATCGCCTCTGCAAAACCCTTGACGATGGCGAGTCCAAGGCCGGTGCCGGTCTTACCGCGATCCGAGCCTTCGAGACGCGTGAATGTCTCAAAGATGCGCCCGGTTGCCTCGTCGGGCAAACCGTCGCCGACATCGAGGACCTTGAGGACCAGTTCATCCGGGTTGCGGCTGGTGGCGATCGTCACCGGCGTCCCCGGCTCGCCGTACTTGCCCGCATTGTCGAGCAGGTTGAGCAGGCAGTGGTGGAACAGCTGCGGGTCGACGCGCACCAGCGGCAGGTCGCAGGGCACCTCGAGCTTGATCGCATGGCCGGCGAGTGCTGCCCGCGCATCGTGCACGGCGCTGGCGACGGCGTCGGTGAGGTCGATCGGCTCGACCGCCAGCCGCAACGCACCCGCCTCGATGCGCGCCATGTCGAGCAGGTTCGAGACGAACCGCGACAGCCGCAGCGTCTCCGCCTCGAGCGCCTCGAACGCGGCATCGTCCTGGCTGCCGAATCGGCGCCGAAGCTCGTTCGCCGAGGCGAGGATCGTCGTCAGCGGGGTACGCAGGTCGTGGCCGACAGATGACAGCAGTGCCGCGCGCAGCCGGTCGCGCTGCTCGAGCTGCGCCACGCCGACCATCTCGCCCTCGAGCCTGATACGCTCGGCCGCGAGCGAGGCCTGGTCGAGCAGGCTCGACAGCAAAGGCATCTGGTCGGCGCGCAGCGGATCACGCCCGTCGTCGCGGCTGAAACCGAGCACGGCGCGGGTGATCCCGCCTGCAACGAGCGGTTGGAACAGCCAGTCGGCAGCGGGCAATGTGTCGGCGCCGCGGCCGGCCGGACGCCCCTTGTCGGCGACCCATTGTGCCGCTGCCATCTCGATAGGGCCAAGCTTGTCCTCGGGAGGGCTCGCCGCAACGATCTCCAGTTCGCCATCGGTCACCTTCATCAGGATGGCGCGGACCTCGAACAGCCGAGCGAACTCGGCGCACATCGCCTGCCCCAGCTCCTGAAGCGTCGCGACCCCGGTCAGCTGACGCGAGAAACCCGCGAGCGCGGCGTTGTGCTGGGCGCTGCGGGTCGCGAGGTCGGCCTGGACGCGGACGCTCGCTGCCAATTGGCTCGCCGCGACCGCCACGCCGAGCAGGATCATCACGGTCACGGCGTTTTCGGGATCATTGATCGTGAAGGTGTAGAGCGGCGGCAGGAAAAAGAAGTTGTAGGCCAGAGCCGACAGCACGCCGGAGAACAGCCCGGCGCGCAGGCCGTACAGGCTGGCCGCGGCGAACACCGGCACCAGGTACAGCATGTCGACGCTGTTGAAGCCGATCCAGCGCGCCACGCCGAGCCCGGCCACGGTCATTGCCGCAACCATCAGCGTCGCGCGGAGATAGTCGCCCGCCACCATCGGCCGTGCGGTCGCGGGCATCCGTGGCTGCCGGGCCGCCTTGTCCAGCACGGTGCCCGAGGGCAGCACGTGGACTGCGACGTCGCCCATGCCGCGCACCAGGCGGTCGACGACCGAGCCGTGGCGCAGCTCGAACCACCATGACCGGGCCGACTTGCCGATGACGATCTGGGTCGCGCGGGAGTCGATCGCATAGCTGCGCAGTCCGTCGACAACGGTGACCGCGGGGATGGTCGCGGTCTCGCCGCCGAGTTGCGAGGCCAGCGCCAGCGTCGCGGACAGGCGCGCCTGCTCGGCGGGTCCGAGGGCGCGGCTGCGCTGCGTCTCGACGTGGAGCGCGGTCCACGGTGCCTTGAGCGCATCGGCCAGCCGCTTGGCTGACCGCACCAGTTCAGGTGCCGTCGCAAGCTCGCTGACCGCGACCAGCACCCGCTCGCCCGCCGCGAAGCTGCCGCCGAGCGCGTGTGCCTTGAGATGGTCGAGCATCTGCGCATCGACCGCCTGCGCGGCCCGCCGCAGCGCGAGTTCGCGCAGCGCCTGCAGGTTCGTCTTGGAGAAGAAATGCCCGAGCGCCCGGGTCGCCTCGGCGGGGACGTAGACCTTGCCGGCCTTGAGCCGCTCGATCAGTTCGTCGGGGGGGATGTCGACGACCTCGAGCTCGGCGTTCTCGAGGACCCGATCTGGCACGGTCTCGCGGACCCGGACGCGGGTGAACGAGGCGACGACATCGTTGAGGCTCTCGATGTGCTGGACGTTGATCGTCGAATAGACGTCGATCCCCGCCGCCAGCATCTCCTCGATGTCCTGGTAGCGCTTGGGGTGGCGGCTGCCGGTGGCGTTGGTGTGGGCCAGCTCGTCGACCAGCGCCAAACCGGGCCGCCGCGCCAGGATCGCGTCGAGGTCGAGTTCGTCGAGGGCGCGGATATTATGCTCGGTGACGCGGCGCGGGATGGTCTCGAACGGTCGCGCCAGCGCCTCGGTCTCGGCGCGGCCGTGGCTTTCGACGATGCCGATCACCACGTCGACTCCGGCGGCCTGGCGCTGCGACGCCTCGGTCAGCATCTCGTAGGTCTTGCCGACCCCGGGTGCCGCGCCAAGGAACACCTTGAGCTTGCCACGCCCCTCCGCCTGCGCGTCCTTCAGGAACGCCTCGGGGGCTGGGCGGTCGGGGTCGGGACTACTCACCCGGCCGATTGTGCCCCGGCTGCGTCCAGCTGTCGATTGAGCTTCAGTACGTTGACGCGCGGTTCGCCGAGAATGTTGGCGAGCGGGCCCTCGACCGCGGCGTCGACCATCGCCTTGACCTTGGTTGCCTCCAGTCCGCGCGCCTTGGCGACGCGATCGACCTGAGCATAAGCGGTAGCGGGCGAGATATGCGGGTCGAGGCCCGAACCCGATGCGGTCAGCATGTCGGCGGGAAAGGCACCGGTAGCGCCGTCCTTGCGGGCCACGGCGGCGTCGGTCTTGACGCGGTCGATCAGGCCCTTTGCGTTCGGCCCGAAGTTCGAGCCGCCCGACGACTGGCCGTCATAGCCCTTGCCCGCCGCCGATGGCCGGCCGTGGAAGTACTTCGCCGCGGCAAAGCCCTGCCCGATCAATTCGGACCCGACGACGGCCCCCTTGGCGTCGCGGACGAGGCTGCCGTTGGCCTGCGCCGGGAACAGCAGTTGCCCGATGCCGAGGATGACCGCGGGATAAGCGAGGCCGGTCAGCAGCGTGAACAGCAGCAGCATGACGACGGCGGGGCGCAGGGCGCTGGAGATATCGGAGTTCATGTGCGGGGTCCTTAAGCGAGGCCGGCGCCGGAAACGACGAGGTCGATGAGCTTGATGCCGACGAACGGCGCGATCAGGCCACCCAGGCCGTAGACCGCGAGGTTGCGCGACAGCAGAGCGCCCGCCCCCGCCGGCCGGTACTTCACGCCCTTGAGCGCCAGCGGCACCAGCGCCGGTATGATAAGCGCGTTGAAGATCACCGCCGACAGGATCGCGCTCTCGGGGCTGGCGAGGTGCATGACGTTGAGCGCCGCGAGGCCGGGATAGAGCACGACGAAGATCGCCGGCAGGATGGCGAAGTACTTGGCGACGTCATTCGAGATCGAGAACGTCGTCAGTGCGCCGCGGGTCATCAGCAGCTGCTTGCCCAGGCCGACGATCTCGATGAGCTTGGTCGGGTCGCTGCCGAGGTCGACCATGTTGCCGGCCTCGCGCGCGGCCTGCGTGCCGGTGTTCATCGTCACGCCGACATCGGCCTGGGCGAGCGCGGGGGCGTCGTTGGTGCCGTCGCCACACATCGCGACCAAGCGCCCGCCGACCTGCTCCTTGCGGATGTAGGCAAGCTTGTCCTCAGGCGTCGCCTGCGCGAGGAAGTCGTCGACCCCGGCCTCTGCGGCAATGCTCGCGGCCGTCAACGGGTTGTCGCCGGTGATCATCACGGTGCGGATGCCCATGCGGCGGAGTTCGGCGAAGCGCTCGCGCATGCCGGCCTTGACGATGTCCTTGAGGTGGACCGCGCCGAGCAGGCGGCCGTCGCGGATGACGGCGAGCGGCGTGCCGCCCGAGCGCGCGATCTCGTCGGTCATGCGGCGCAGCTCGGTCGCCTGGGCGCTGTCGCCGACGGTCTTGAGGACGGAGTCGACCGCACCCTTCTGGATGAAGCTGTCGTCGAACCGCAGGCCCGAGAGCCGCGTCGAGGCCGAGAATGGTACGACTTCGGCGCCTATCGGCATGATTGCGGTTTGGCCGTGCTGCTCGCGGGCGAGGACGACGATCGAGCGGCCCTCCGGCGTCTCGTCGGCGAGGCTGGCGAGGTACACGGCCTCGGCGAGCTCGTTCATCGAGACGCCCGTGACGGCGCGGAACTCGGTCGCCTGGCGGTCGCCGACGGTAATCGTGCCGGTCTTGTCGAGCAGCAGCACGTCGATGTCGCCCGCAGCTTCCACCGCCCGCCCCGACTTGGCGAGCACATTGAAGCGCACCAGCCGGTCCATGCCGGCGATGCCGATCGCGGACAGCAGGGCCGCGATCGTCGTCGGGATCAGCGTGATCAGAAGCGCCGCAAGCAGCACGACGGGGACCGCGCCGCCGGCGTAGGCGGCGAACATCGGCACGGTGCCGACCGCGATCAGGAAGATGATCGTCAGGCCGACGAGCAGGATGGTCAGCGCGATCTCGTTCGGGGTCTTCTGGCGTGAGGCGCCTTCGACCAGCGCGATCATGCGGTCGAGGAAGCCTTCGCCCGGGCCGGCGGTGACCCGCACGACGATGCGGTCGGAGATGACGCGGGTGCCCGCGGTGACGGCCGAGCGGTCGCCGCCGGCCTCGCGGATGACCGGAGCGCTCTCGCCGGTGATCGCGGCCTCGTTGACCGAGGCGACGCCCTCGACGACTTCGCCATCGGCGGGGATCAGGTCGCCGGTGCCGACGATGACGATGTCGCCGACCTTGAGCTCCGACGCGGCCACCGTCTCGCCGGACTGGCGGGTCGCGGTGAGCTCCCCCTTGGTCTGGCGGAGCGAGGCGGCCTGGGCCTTGCCGCGCCCTTCGGCGATGGCCTCGGCGAAATTCCCGAACAATACGGTCAGCCACAGCCAGACGACGATCTGGACCTGGAACGGGAAGCTCGGCCCGGCCCCGCCGGTGAACAGCAGGACGGTGAGCAGCAGGGCGACGACCGCGGTGACGAACATCACCGGGTTGCGGACCAGCTGGTTGGGCGCAAGCTTCTTGAAGGCATCGCCCAGCGCGGGCCCGACGAGGGCGGCGTTGAACAGCGATGGGGTGGTGGCGCGGGACATGGTCTTGATTCCCTTAGAACAACTGGCCGCGGACGGTGGCGAACTGGTCGGCCACGGGTCCGAGGGCGAGCGACGGCAGGAAGGTCAGACCGCCGACGATCAGGATGATGCCGATCAGCAGCCCGACCCACAGCGGGCCAGTGGTCGGGAACGACCCCGACGACTGCGGCACGACGCGTTTGGCGGCGAGCGACCCGGCGATGGCGAGCACCGGCACGACCACGAAGAACCGTCCGAGCCACATCGCGACTGCCAGCAAGCCGTCGTAGAATGGCGTGTTGGCGGTCAGTCCGGCGAACCCCGAGCCGTTGTTGCCGACTGCGCTGGTGAAGGCATAGAGGATCTCCGAGAAGCCGTGCGGCCCCATGTTGGCGCGACCCGCGAGTCCGTCGGGCAGCACCGCCGCGATGCCGGTGAAGCCGAGGATGACCAGCGGCAACACCGCGATCGCCAGCACCGCGAGCTTGACCTCGCGCGCCTCGATCTTCTTGCCGACGTATTCCGGCGACCGCCCGACCATCAGCCCGGCGACGAACACCGCGAGGATGGCGTAAAGCAGGAAGCCGTACAGGCCCGACCCGACGCCGCCGAAGATGATCTCGCCGAGCTGGATGTTGAACAGCGGCACCATGCCACCGATCGCCGAGAAGCTATCGTGCATGGCGTTGACCGCTCCGCACGAGGCATCGGTTGTGATCGTCGCGAACAGGGCGGACGCGGCGATGCCGAAGCGGACCTCCTTGCCCTCCATGTTGCCGCCGGCGACGCCGAGGTGCGCGAGCTGCGGGTTGGCTGCGGCCTCGCTCATGTAGGCAACGGTGGTGCCGGCGAGGAACAGGATGAGCATCGTCGCGAAGATCGCCCAGCCCTGCCGGGTGTTGCCGACGGCCTTGCCGAAGGTCCAGGTCAGGCCGGCACCGAGGGAGAAGATCGACAGCATCTGCAGCAGGTTGCTGAGCGCGCTGGGGTTCTCGAACGGGTGCGCCGAGTTGGCGTTGAAGAAGCCGCCACCATTGGTGCCGAGCATCTTGATCGCTTCCTGCGAGGCCACCGGCCCGAGCGCCAGCACCTGCTTCGCGCCCTCGAGCGTCGTCGCGGTGACCGACCCGGCCAGCGTCTGCGGCACGCCGAGCGCGACCAGCACGACTGCATAGACGATGCAGGCCGGCAGCAGCAGGTACAAAGTCACCCGCGTCAGGTCGGCCCAGAAGTTGCCGAGGCCGCTGGCTTCCTTGCGCGCGAAACCGCGGATGACCGCGAACGCGATGGCGATGCCGGTCGCGGCCGACAGGAAGTTGTGGACCGCGAGGCCCGCCATCTGGGTCAGGTGGCTCATCGTCGACTCGCCCGAGTACGACTGCCAGTTGGTGTTGGTGACGAAGCTGACTGCCGTGTTGAACGACAAATGCTCGCTGACCGCGGGAAAGCCCTGCGGGTTGAGCGGCAGGAAGGCCTGCAGCCGCTGCAGCGAGTACAGCGTCAGTGCGCCGAACACGCTGAACAGGATGACGTGCACGGCGTAGCGCCGCCAGCTCATCTCGGCCTCGGGATCGACGCCGGACAACGCATAGAAGCCCCGCTCGACGGGGCCGAGCACGACATGGAGCGGCGTTCGACGCCCTTCATACAGCGCGAACAGCCACGCTCCCATCGGTTTGGTGATGGCGATCACCAGCGCTGTGAAGACTGCGATCAGCAGCCAGCCCTGAACGGTCATGTGCGGGGTCCCGAGGTCAAAATCGCTCGGGCCGGACGAGCACGGCGACGAGATAAAGGAGAAGGCCGGCGGCGGTCAGCGCGCCGAGCCAGAGATCGAGGGTCATGTGATGGTTCCTCAGGCCCGGTCGGCGAGCGCGATGTAAACCAGGGTCGCGAGCGTCAGCCCGATGATGGCCCCGACTGCGATCAAATCCTGCATGATGAACACTCCAACATTGAGCCTCCTAGCTAGGCCTCGTTGCGTAAGCGTTCCATGCGGCGGGCGCCGGCAGGCGTAAGGATCGCGTAAGGACCGCAGCCGGCGATTTGTGCGTTAACCGCCCTTGCACCGGGCGCGGCATCGGCTAGCGTCGCGCCGCAATTCCATGAGGATATTCGATGACGCCGAGCCGCCGCGAACTGCTTGCCACCCTCGTCGCCGCCGGAGCGGTCACCACCCTGCCCGGCCTCGCCCGTGCCGCGACGGCGAACGCCTCGGCGCTGGCCCCGGTGGTCCAGAAGATCGCCGACGACATCCTGCTCAATTCACCCGAGGCTGCGACCAACCTCGGTCTCGACCGCGGGGCGCTGGCGGCGCTTGCCGGCCGGTCGAGCGACCTGTCGCTGGCCGAGCGCGCCCGTGATGCCGCGCGCACCGCCGGCTACCGCAAGCATCTCGTCGCGGTCGACCGAGCCAAGCTCTCGGACATCGACAAGACCCGCTACGACACCTTGCTGTTCGCGCTCGACCTCGCTCTCGAAGGCCATCGCTTCGGCTACGGCAGTTCCAGCATCAGCGGGGGCGGACCGTACGTCGTCAGCCAGCAGAACGGCACCTATTCGCAGTTCGCCGAGTTCCTCGATTCCGAGCAGCACATCGAGGTCCCCGCCGACGTCGAGGCCTACCTGTCCCGCCTCACCGGCGTCGCGAAGCAACTCGACCAGGAGACCGAAGCCCTCAAGGCCGATGCCGCGAAGGGCGTCGTCATGCCCGACTTCCTGATGACCAACACGCTGACCCAGCAGCGCGGATTTCGGGCCGTGCCCGCGGGCGAGCAGCGTGTCGTCACCAACCTCAAGACCCGCGCGCTCAAGGTCGGCGCCCCCGACCCGACGGCGCGCGCGACGAAGATCGTCGCGACGCTGATCTACCCCGCCCTCGACCGCCAGACCGCGGCGCTGGCAGCACTCAAGCCCGACGACCGCGCGGGGGTGTGGAAGCTGCCGAACGGCGACGCTTATTACCGTTGGCTGCTCAAGGCCTCGACGACGACCGACCTCGACCCCGAGACGATCCACCAGACCGGCTTGCGCCAGAATGCCGAGATCGACGCGAAGATGGACGCGCTGCTCAAGGCGCAGGGTCTGAGCCAGGGCTCGGTGAGCGACCGCATGACGACGCTGGCGAAGGACCCGCGCTTCACCTACCCTGCCACCGACGCCGGGCGCGCCGCGGTCATCGCCTTTTGCCAGGAGCGGGTGAACATCGTCCACGCGCTGATGCCCAAGCTGTCGAAGCTGAAGTTGAAGGCCGACGTGCAGGTCAAGCGCGTGCCGCCCGACATCCAGGACGGCGCGGCGCTGGGCTACATGAACTTCGCCTCGCTCGATGGCTCACGGCCGGCGATCTACTACATCAACCTCAAGGACATGAGCGTCTGGCCGCGCTTCCAGCTCGCGTCCCTGACCGCGCACGAGGGCATCCCGGGCCATGCCTGGCAGGGTGCCTACCTCGCCGAGCACGCCAAGGAACTGCCGCTCATGACCTCGCTGCTCGGCTTCAACGCCTTCGTCGAGGGCTGGGCACTGTATGCCGAACAGCTGGTGGACGAGAGCGGGTCCTACGATGACGACCCGTGGAGCCGCCTCGGCTACCTGCAGGCGCAGCGCTTCCGGGCCGTGCGGCTGGTCGTCGACACCGGGCTGCACGCGAAGCGCTGGACCCGCGACAAGGCGATCGACTTCATGGTCGCCAACACCGGCCGCTCGAAGGCCGCGGTGACCAGCGAGATCGACCGCTACTGCGCCTCGCCGGGCCAAGCCTGCGGCTACAAGATCGGCCACAACGAGATCCTGCGCCTGCGCGAACTGGCGAAGGCCAAGGCCGGCGCGGCGTTCGACGTGCGGGACTTCAACGACACCGTCGTGATGACGGGCGGCGTGCCGCTCGAGGTGCTGGCAAAGGTCGTGCAGCGGCGGTTCGGGACGGCCTAGGCGGGGCCGGCCTGCCGCGCCGCCTGCAGCTGGCCATAGACGCCGAGCCGGTCGGACACCTGCCAGTGGCCGGTGATCAGGCCCTCGGCGTCGAAGTCGTAGACGGTCAGGCCCGACATCGCGAGCGGCTGGCCGGTGGCGGGAAAGCCGGGGATGTCGCCTTGGTGGGTGGCGGTCCACGTCCACGCCACCGCCACCTTGCCGTCGTCCTCGAGCAGCGCGGCGACATGGAAGCGCTGGTCCGGGAACGGCGCGCGCGAGGTGCGGACGCGGTCCTTGAAGCCCTCGCGGTCGAGGGTCCTGCCGTGCCAGGGATCGCCCGGATCGTGCCGGACGGTGTAGTTCGCGCCGACGAAATGGTCGCACGCCTCGACGTCGCCGAGCGACCACACGGTCTCCAGGAATTCGGCCAGCCGACGCTTGCGTTCGCCGAGGATCATTGAATCGGTCCCGTTCCCTTGGTTGTCATTCCGGCGAAGGCCCGAACCCAGCTGCACTACACACTCTGAACGTCGAGTGCTGGGGTAACCGGGTTCCGGCCTTCGCCGGAATGACAACAGGGTGCGAGGGGACCGGCGCGCCCGCTAAAACACCACCACCGCCTTGCCCGTCACCCGCCCCGCAGCCATCGCCGCGAACGCCTCGTCCGCCCGCTCCAGCGGCACCGCCATCCCGATATGCGGCGTCACCTTGCCCGCCGCCGCCAGCGCATCGATCTCGCGCAGGTGGCGGACCCCCGCCGCCGGATCCTGCCGCCCGGCCTCGCCGGCGCGCACGCCGACGACCTCGATGCCCTTGATCAGCATGCGGTTGAGCGGCACCCGCACCGGTGCTCCGCCGGTGAACCCGATCACCAGGTAGCGCCCGTTCCAGCACAAGGTCTTCAGCGCCGGCATCACCAGCGCGCCGCCGACGGGATCGAACACCACGTCGATGTCCTTGAACCCGAAATCGGGAGCGGCGCGGTCGATGAGCAGCACCTCGTCCGCCCCTGACCCGCGCAGCAACTCGGCCTTCGCGGGATCGCTCGTCGCCGCGAGGACATAGGCGCCCCGGGCCTTCGCGACCTGCACCGCCGCCCAGCCCATGCCGCCGCCCGCGCCGAGCACCAGCACACGCTCGCCCGCCGCCAGCCGCCCGCGCTCGACCAGCCCGACCCACGCCGTCAGCCCGCCGATGGTAAACGCCGCCGCCTGCTCGTCGTGCATTCCCGGTGGCAGCGAGCGCACCGCCGCCAGAGGTAGCGTCATCCGCTCGGCCAGCGTGCCGAGCCGCGCGCCCACCACGACGCGCTCGCCGATCAACTCGCCCGACACGCCCTCCCCCACCGAAACGATGTGTCCCGCGCCCTCGCTGCCTGGCACGAACGGCAGCTCCGGCTTCATCTGGTAGCCGCCCGACAGCATCAGCAGGTCGGGATAGTTCAGCGCCGCTGCGGTCATCGCCACGGTGATCTCGTCGGGCCCGGGCACCGCCGCCTCGGGCCAATCGGTCTCGACGCGCGTCCCCGAGCGGTCGTCGGAGAGCCGGTGGCAGACAAGCGCGCGCATTCGCATCCCCAAGCTTTGCTGGTGGCTACCATGGCAACCCGGATTGCGCCTATCAAGGCTGTGGGGAGAGAGTCGCAATGACCGACGGATTCAGTTTCGGTGCCATCTTCGCGCGGCTGGGCGAGGTCGTCGACCCCGACGCGGAGGCGCTGATCCACGACGACCGCACGACCAGTTGGGGCGAGTTCGACCGGCGCACCGACGCGCTCGCCGCCACCTTCCTCGGCGCCGGTGCCGAGCCCGGCGACAAGGTCGCGCACCTGATGCGCAACGGCCCCGCCTACCTCGAGACGACGATCGCCTCGTTCAAGTCACGGCTGGTCCACGTCAACGTCAACTACCGCTACACTGGGCCGGAGCTGCACTACATCCTCGACAACAGCGACGCTGCCGTCGTCGTCTTCGATGCCGAGTTCGCGGACCTTGTCGCCTCGCTCGACCTGCCGAAGGTCAGGCTGTTCCTCCAGGTCGGCGGCAAACCTGCAGCGCCCTTCCGCTCGTTCGAAGCCGCCACGACCTCGGGAGCCGCCCTGCCCCCGCAGGACCACCGCCCCGACGACATGATGTTCATCTACACCGGCGGCACCACCGGCATGCCCAAGGGCGTGATGTGGGACCAGTCGGCGATCTGGGCGCTGTCGGGCGGCGGCGGCTCGGCAGTCCACGGCATCGCCCCGACCGCCACCCTCGACGCGCTGTTCGCGAACGTCCGCGGGGGCGTCGGCGTGCTGCGCAGCCTGATCATGCCGCCGCTGATGCACGGCACCGGCTTCCTGACCGCGATCTACACGCTGGCGCGCGGCGGCAGCGTCGTCACCCTGACCGCTCCCGGCTTCGTCGCGGTCGAGGCGCTGGAGGCCTGCGCCCGACACGCGCCCGATTACGCGACCATCGTCGGCGACGCTTTCGCCCGCCCGCTGCTGCGTGCCCTCGATGCCGGCGGTGGCTCGATCGCGTCCATCGGCGTGATGATCTCCAGCGGCACGATGTGGTCCCCCGAAGTCAAGGCCGGGCTGATCGCCCACAACCAGAGTTTGATCACCATCGACGCGTTCAGTTCGTCGGAGAGCATCGGCATGGGCGCCGCGGTCCGAACCGCGACCGATGCCGGCACCCCGACGCGTTTCATGATCGACGAGAACACCGTCGTCCTCGACGAGGACATGCGGCCCGTCCTGCCGGGCTCCGGCACCATGGGCCGGGTCGCGCGCAGCGGCCTGATCCCGCGCGGCTATTACAAGGACGAGGCAAAGAGCGCCGCGACTTTCGTGCAGGTCGGGGACCGGCGCTTCTCGATCGCGGGCGACTGGGCAACGGTCGACGCGGACGGCAGCATCGTGCTGCTCGGTCGCCTCAGCCACTGCATCAACACCGGCGGCGAAAAGGTCTTCCCGGAAGAAGTCGAGGAGGCGCTGAAGACCCACGCCTCGGTCGAGGACGCATTGGTGTTCGGCACGCCCGACGAGAAATGGGGACAGGCGGTGACGGCGGTGGTCGAGGGTCACGATGTCGACACCGCCGCGCTGACCGCGCACGTCCGAGGGTGCCTCGCGGCCTACAAGGCGCCGAAACGCATCGTCGTCGTCCGAAAAGTCCCCCGCGCGCCGAACGGCAAGGCCGATTACGCGCGTGCGAAGGAGATGGCGGGGTAGCGCACTGCCACCCGCTAAAATGTCGTCCCGGGCCCGGGTCAAGCCCGGGATGACAATTCGGGAGGCCTCAGGCCTTCTTGCCGAGTCCGCCGATGCCACCGAAGCGCTTGTTGAAGCGCGCGACCTGGCCGCCGGCGTCGAGCATCGTGCCGCGTCCGCCGGTCCAGGCCGGGTGGACGCTGGGGTCGATGTCGAGGGTCATCTTGTCGCCCGGCTTGCCCCACGTCGAACGCGTTTCGTAGGTGCTGCCGTCGGTCATCTGGACCGTGATGGCGTGATAGTCGGGATGGATATTGGGCTTCATGACGTCGGTTCCTGCCTTGGCGGCTGGTTCCGACCAGCCTTGGAGAGCGCGGCCTCTACACGGCACGGCCCTCTACGGCAAGGTTTGGGCGCAGCAAGGCTGGCGCGCTGTTGAGGTCGGCGATGGCCCCGCCTATAGCCTCGCTCATGCCCCAGACAATCGGCTCGCCGCTGCTCGCCACCCCCGAAACGCGCCGTAACAGCACCGCGATGGCGGAATTGGTGGCCGATTTGCGCGCGCTCGTCGGAAAAGTCGCGCTCGGCGGCCCGCAGGCGTCGCGCGACCGCCATGTCGCCCGCGGCAAGCTGCTGCCCCGCCAGCGCGTCGAGCGGCTGTGCGACGCCGGCACCGCCTTCCTCGAAATCGGGCAACTCGCGGCGCACGGAGTCTATGACGACGACGTCCCCGCCGCCGGCATGATCGCCGGCGTCGGCCAGGTTTCGGGGCGACTGTGCGTCGTCGTCGCCAACGACCCGACCGTGAAGGGCGGTAGCTACTACCCGCTGACCGTCAAGAAGCACCTGCGCGCCCAGGAAATCGCCGCGCAGAACGGCCTGCCCTGCGTCTACCTCGTCGACAGCGGCGGCGCCAACCTGCCGCGCCAGGACGAGGTGTTTCCCGACCGCGATCACTTCGGCCGCATCTTCTTCAACCAGGCGAACATGTCATCGCAAGGCATTGCGCAGATTGCCGTCGTCATGGGCAGCTGCACCGCCGGCGGCGCCTATGTGCCCGCCATGTCGGACGAGAGCATCATCGTCCGCGACCAGGGCACGATCTTCCTCGGCGGACCGCCGCTGGTCAAGGCCGCGACCGGCGAGGAGGTCAGCGCCGAGGACCTCGGCGGCGGCGACGTCCACGCCCGCCTGTCCGGGGTCGTCGACCATCTCGCCGACGACGACGCGGACGCGCTCAGGATCGCCCGCAGCATCGTCGCCACCCTCCCCGCGCCGGTAGCTCACGCCGAGACCGTCGAAAGCCGCCCGCCGCGGTTCCCGGCCACCGATCTCGCCGGCCTGATCCCGACCGACACCCGCCACCCCTCCGACGTCCGCGAGATCATCGCGCGCCTCGTCGACGACAGCCAGCTCCACGAGTTCAAGCCGCTCTATGGCGAGACCCTGGTCACCGGGTTCGCCCACATCGAGGGGATGCCGGTCGCGATCATCGCCAACAACGGCATCCTGTTCTCGGAGTCCGCACTCAAGGGCGCGCACTTCATCGAGCTGGCGTGTGCCCGCAAGATCCCGCTGCTGTTCCTGCAGAACATCTCGGGCTTCATGGTCGGTCGCAAGGTCGAGAACGAAGGCATTGCAAAACATGGCGCAAAGCTGGTCACGGCTGTCGCGTGCGCCGCAGTCCCGAAGCTTACGGTGATCGTCGGCGGCAGCTTTGGCGCGGGCAATTACGGCATGTGCGGCCGCGCCTACTCGCCCCGCTTCCTGTGGATGTGGCCCAACGCCCGGATCAGCGTCATGGGCGGCGAGCAGGCGGCGTCGGTGCTGGCCACGGTCAAGTCGGGTGGCTTCAAGACCAAGGCCGACGAGGAAGCCTTCAAGGCGCCGATCCGCGAGCAGTACGACCGCGAGGGCCACCCTTACCACGCCAGCGCCCGCCTGTGGGACGACGGCGTCATCGCCCCCGAGGACACCCGCGCCGTGATCGCGCTCAGCCTTGCCGCGAGCCTCCAGCAACCGGTTCGGGAAACGCGCTTCGGCACGTTCCGGATGTAACCGGATGACCCTCGAGACTTCCACCGATGACGCGGGAACGCGCCGTATCGCTTTGAACCGGCCCGATAAGCACAACGCCTTCGAGGCCGCGACGATCGCCGAACTTACCGCCGCCTTCACCGCCGCGAGCACCGACACCGGCGTCCGCGCCGTGGTCCTGACCGGCAACGGCCCGAGCTTCTGCGCCGGGGCGGACGCCGCCTGGATGCGCGCCTCCGCCGACCTGAGCGAAACGGACAACGCCGCCGATGCGCTCCGCCTGTCCGACATGCTGCTCGCGGTCGACACCTGCGCCAAGCCGGTGATCGTCGTCGCGCACGGCTTCGTCTTCGGCGGCGGCGTTGGGCTGGTCGCGTGCGCCGACCTCGTGGTCGTCCGGCCATCGGTGCAGTTCCGGCTCTCGGAGGTCCGGCTCGGGCTGACCCCCGCCACCATCTCGCCGTTCGTCGTCGCCAAGATCGGCGCGAGCGCGGCGCGGCGCTACTTCCTCACCGCCGAGGACTTCGGAGCCGCGGATGCCGTCGCGATGGGGCTCGCCCACGTCGAGAGCGACGACCCCGAAGCGCAGATCGCCACCTGGCTCGGCGCCCTCGCACAGGGTGCCCCGGGCGCAATCGCCGACGCAAAGGCTCTGATCCGCGCCGTCGCCGACCGCCCAGTCACCGACGAGCTCCGCACCGACACCGCCGCGCGCATCGCCGCCCGCCGCGCCTCCCCCGAAGGCCGCGAGGGCCTCGCCGCCTTCATCGAGCGCCGCAAGCCGGCCTGGACAACCCCATGAATCGACTGGTTGTAGCGGCCGTCTTCACTGCAATCGCGTGCGTCGCAGACGCGTCGGAACCCGCGAGCTACAAGCCTGCCATCGGCTATGTGCCAGATGCCAAGGCGGCCGTCGCAATAGCCTATGCGGTCGCTCTTCCAATCTATGGGGCGGCGACGCTATCAAGCGAGATGCCTCTTTTTGGGACGCTAAAGAGGGGCATCTGGACCGTAGAGGGGACATTCCACGGCACCGGTGTTGGCGGGGTGATGACGATGCGCATCGATCAACGCAGCGGTGCCATTCTCTACGTAATGCATGGCAAATAACCACATGAAAAAGCTCCTGATCGCCAACCGCGGCGAGATCGCCCGGCGGATCATCCGCACCGCTCACGCGATGGGCATCGAGACCGTCGCGGTCTATTCCGACGCCGACGCGCAGGCCCCGCACGTCCGCGAGGCGACGCAGGCGGTGCATATCGGACCCGCGGCGGCGTCCGAGAGCTATCTGGTCGTCGCCAAATTGCTCGACGCTGCGGCGAAGACCGGGGCGGACGCGGTCCACCCGGGCTACGGCTTCCTGTCGGAGAATGCGGCGTTCGCGCAGGCCGTCATCGATGCCGGCCTGACCTGGGTCGGGCCGCCGGTCGCGGCGATGCAGGTCATGGGCCTCAAGGACACCGCCAAGGCCGCGATGAAGAAGGCGGGCGTGCCGATCACGCCGGGCTACCAGGGCAGCGACCAGAGCCTCGTGCGGCTCGAGCGCGCGGCGCAGCAGATCGGTTATCCGCTGCTGATCAAGGCAGTCGCGGGCGGCGGCGGCAAGGGTATGCGAAGTGTCACGGCACCGGCCGACTTCGCCGAGAATTTGATGGCGGCGCAGCGCGAGGGCCAGGCGAGCTTCGGCAACGCCGGCGTGATGCTCGAAAAGCTGATCGCGCGGCCACGTCACGTCGAGGTCCAGGTCTTCGCCGACCGCGCCGGCAACGTCGTCCATCTGTTCGAGCGCGACTGCTCGCTCCAGCGCCGCCACCAGAAGGTCATCGAGGAGGCGCCTGCCCCGGGCCTAAGCGACCGCCTGCGCCACACCTTGGGCGTCGCCGCGGTCGCCGCTGCCACCGCGATCCACTACGAGGGCGCCGGCACCTGCGAGTTCATCCTCGACCTCGACGCGGTCGACAAGCATGGCGATCCGGCGTTCTATTTCATGGAGATGAACACCCGTCTTCAGGTAGAACATCCGGTCACCGAGGCGATCACCGGCTTCGATCTCGTCGAGTGGCAGCTCCGCGTCGCGCGCGGCGAGATGCTCCCCGCCAGCCAGATCGCGATCACCGAGACCGGCCACGCGGTCGAGGCGCGGCTGTATGCCGAGGACGCCGACGCCGGGTTCCTGCCCGCGACCGGAACCCTGACCCGCCTGCGCTTCCCGGCCGGCCCCGGCATCCGCATCGACAGCGGCGTCGAGACCGGCAGCGAGATCACCGTCAACTACGACCCGATGATCGCCAAGGTCATCGCCTACGGTCCCGACCGTGCCACCGCGATCGACCGGCTGGTCGCGGCGCTCGACGGCTGCGTCGTCGAGGGCGTCAAGTCGAACCGGGCCTTCCTGGCGCGCCTCGTCGGCCACCCCGCCTTTCGTGCCGCCGAGATCGATACTGGCTTCATCGCCCGCCATGCCAACGACTTGGCCCCACCGGCTGAGGTGTCGGACGAGGCGGTCATCCTCGCCGCGCTGGCGCTGACCACTCCCCACGGCGTCCGCCCGGCGGCGACGATGTTCGAGCGCCATGCCGGATTCCGCCTCAACCTCAAGGCCGAGCGCAGCCTCGAGCTCTACGCCGGCGAAACCCGCCATTCGCTGATGGTCTCGAACGAGCTTGGCAGGACGCTAATCGAAGGTCTCGCCGAGCCCGCCGATGCGCAAGCCCGCTGGCTGGACGACATCACCCTGGAGACGGATCTCGGTGGGCACATGGTCCGCGCCGTTGTCCTGATCGCGGGCGATGCCGTCGAGGTTCGCCTCGGTGGCCGTGTCGCGCATCTGTCGACCCGCCCGCCCCGAGCCGATGCAAAGGGGCTCGCCAGCGATGCCAAGGTCACCGCCCCGATGCCGGGCCGCGTCCTCGCGCTCGACGTCCAGGTCGGGCAGCAAGTCGTTGTCGGGGATCGCTTGCTGGTCCTTGAGGCGATGAAGATGGAGCATCGGCTGGTGGCGAAACTCGCGGGTACCGTCGCCGCTGTCCACATCGCCGAGGGTGACCAGGTCGGTGACGGCACTCTGCTCGTGGAAATCGACGCCTAGGCTTTCGCGGGCGCGGTCTCCGGCATCGCGATCATCGCCACGAGACCCACCAGCACCGCGCCGCCCATGTACCATGCCGGCGCGAGCGGGTTGCCGGTGGCCGCGATCAGCCACGTCACGATGAACTGCGTCGAGCCGCCGAATATCGAGATCGCGACGGCATAGATCAGCGCCAGCGAACCCGACCGCGCCGCGCGGGGCAGGGACTCGGTGATCGCGACCAGCACCACCGAGCTCGACAGGCAACTCGCCACGGCCAGCGTCGCGGTCGCCGCGAACAGCGCCGCGCCGTTGCGGAAGTGCGCGATCGCCCAGAACGCCGGCAGCACCGCCGCGAGCAGGAAGCACCACGGCACGATCATCGCACGCTTGCGTCCGAAGCGGTCGGACAGCGTGCCGCCCGCGACGTCGGCGGCGGCGCTGCACAGCCCGAGCACCGCGGTCGCGCCGAACGCGAGTGTCGCACGCATGCCGAGCGTCTGGCCGGCGTAGGTCGTCATGTACTCGAGGACGTAGTTGGTCGTCGTCGCCGCCGCCAGCAGCGCAATGCCGAGGACGACGATGCGCGCGATCCCGGTCGACGGCGCCACCGCGATTTCCGGCTTGTGGAGCGTCTCGACCAGGCTGCGGCGCAGGATCAGGCCAAGCGGCAGGATCGCCACGCCGATCAGGAAGGCGACGCGCCAGCCCCAGTCGTCGAGCGTCGTGGCACTCATGACGCTGCTCAGCCCGACCCCGACCAGCCCGGCAACCATGACCGCGAGGTCGGCGCTCATCGACCAGAGCGAGATGTAGAACCCGCGCCGCAGCGGCGGCGACGCCTCCATCAGGTAGGATGCGCTCGGACCGACCTCGCCGCCGAGCGCGAAGCCCTGCAGCAGCCGGAAGCCAACGACGAGCACCGGCGCGAGCGGGCCGATCGCGGCGTAGGACGGGGTCAGCGCGATCCCCGCCATGGCGATGCCGATCAGCGTGAACGACAGCAGCATCGCCGGCTTGCGCCCGACGCGGTCGCCCATCCGCCCGATCACCAGCGCCCCGAGCGGCCGGGTCAGGAACCCGACCCCGAAGGTCGCGAGCGAGGCCAGCAGGCTGCCGGCGGGCGTCGCCGCGGGGAAGAACGTCCGCCCGATCTGTGCGGCGAAGAACGCGTAGGTGACGAAGTCGTAGAACTCGAGCGCGTTGCCCGCGACGACCGCGGCGACCTGTCGGCGCGGGAGTGGTGTGTGCATCGTCGCCCCCGGCTAGCCCTACGGCGATCAGAGCGGCGACGACAGGACGCGTCAAGCGCCGGTGGCTGACCTGCGCGAAAGTCATTAAGACCGCCAGATACGCCCAACGAAAGCGACCAATGACCCTGTCCGCACTCAAGTTCGACCACGGCGAGACCATCGACATGCTCCGCGACAGCGTCCGCGCCTTCGCCCAGGCCGAGATCGCACCGCGCGCCGCCGAGATCGACGCGACCAACACCTTCCCGCGCGACCTGTGGGAGAAGATCGGCGCGCTCGGACTGCACGGCATCACGGTGCGCGAGGCGGACGGCGGCGCGGGCCTCGGCTATCTCGCGCACGTCGTCGCGGTCGAGGAGATCAGCCGGGCTTCCGCAAGCGTCGGCTTGAGTTACGGGGCGCACTCCAACCTCTGCATCAACCAGATCGCACGCTGGGGCACGCCCGTGCAGAAGGCGAAGTACCTGCCGAAGCTGATCAGCGGCGAGCATGTCGGCAGCCTCGCGATGTCCGAAAGCGGCTCGGGCTCGGACGTCGTCTCGATGCGGCTGCGGGCCGAGCGCAAGGGAAACGACGCCTATGTGCTGAACGGCTCGAAGTTCTGGATCACCAACGGGCCGCACGCCGAGACGCTTGTCGTCTACGGCAAGACCGACCCCGAGGCCGGGCCGAAGGGCATCACCGCCTTCCTGATCGAGAAGGGCATGGCGGGTTTCTCGACCGCGCAGAAACTCGACAAGCTCGGCATGCGCGGATCCGACACCTGCGAACTGGTGTTCGAGGACTGCGAGGTACCGGCCGAGAACGTCCTCGGCGACGTCGGCCGCGGCGCACAGGTGCTGATGTCGGGCCTCGACTACGAGCGCGTCGTGCTGGCGGGCGGCCCGCTCGGCATCATGGCGGCGTGCCTCGACGCGGTCGTGCCCTATGTCCACGAGCGCAAGCAGTTCGGCCAGCCGATCGGCGAGTTCCAGATCATGCAGGCCAAATTGGCCGACATGTACGTCGCCGCCTCGACGGCGCGGGCCTATGTCTATGCGGTCGCGCAAGCCTGCGACCGCGGCGAGACGACGCGGAAGGATGCCGCCGGCTGCATCCTCTACTCGGCCGAGAAGGCGACCTGGATGGCCCTCGAGGCGATCCAGGCGCTGGGGGGCAATGGCTATATCAACGACTATCCGACGGGGCGCCTGCTCAGGGACGCCAAACTGTATGAAATTGGTGCCGGAACGAGCGAAATCAGGAGGTTCCTGATCGGTCGTGAGATGTTTGCCGAGACCGCCTGAAAGCGACTGGTAAAGTCCAGGGGCGCGATCTCCGCCTGCCGACTAGCGCTGATCACACCGCCGGGCTAACCCCCGGTGGTGTCTTCGCGCGCCGCCATTCCCTATCTCCAGGCCGCGACGGGCATTGCGGCGCTGTGTGCGCTCGATGCGGCGGTCAAACACCTCAGCCTGAGCCATGCGCTGCTGCTGGTGGTGTTCGGTCGCTACGCCACCGGGAGCGTGATCGCGCTGGCGGTCTGGTGGGCGAATGGGCGGCCCCGCTTCAAGGCCGAGATGATCCGCGCGCACCTGCTGCGCGGCGTGCTGATCACGGCCACGGCCTCGCTGTTCTTCTTCGCGATCACCCGGTTGACGCTCGCCGAGGCGATCACTTTGTCGTTCACCGCGCCGCTGATGATCCCGCCGCTGGCACAGCTGTTCCTTGGCGAGAAGATGCGCGGCCCGGTATTCGCCGCTGCGGCACTGGGCTTTGTCGGCGTACTGGTCACGGTCCAGGGCGCACCCTCGTTCTCCGGCGAGCGCGGTCCTGCCCTCGCCGCTATCATCACGGCGTCGCTGACCTATGCCCTCGCCGCGATCGTCATGCGGGCCCGGGCCGCCAGTGACGGCTCCACCCTCCTTACGCTGACCGGCGCCGTCATTCCGATGCTGCTGCTCAGCCCGTTCGCGGTGGGCCAGCCGTTCCCGGAGCCGGTGAGCTGGGTTTGGTTCGCCGCCGCCGGGCTGTTCGGCAACCTCGGCATCCAGCTACTGGCGCGGGCCTACGCCAAGGTCGAGGTCCAGGTGCTCGGCGTGCTCGAATTCACCGCTTTGCCGTGGGCGGCACTGTTCGGCTGGACGCTGTTCGGCGAGGCGGTACGCCTACAGGTCTGGGCCGGGGCGGCGATCATCGCAGGCGCGTGCCTGTGGGCGGCACGGGCCGACCGCCGCGCGATGGACGCCGCGCCACTGGCGACGTAGCCTCTCCCCCAAGGGAGAACTGGGCATGGGCGTCCTCGGCATCGGCGGCATCTTCTTCAGGGCGAGCGATCCCGACGCATTGAGCGCCTGGTACGTCACCCATCTCGGCGTCGGCGGGGGTTGCCGGGCCGAAGGTGCCGGAGAAGCCGGGGAATGGGAGTGGAGCACCGTCGGCGGCCCGACGATCTTCGCGCCGTTCAAGGCAACGACCGACTATTTCGCCGCGGACAAGCAGTTCATGCTCAACCTCCGGGTCAGCGGCATCGACGAACTCCTTGGAAAGCTTCAGGCCGCCGACATCGCCGTCGAGACCCGCGCAGAATGGGACGCGCCCGAAACCGGCCGCTTCGCGCGCATCCACGACCCCGAGGGCAACGCCATCGAGCTCTGGCAGCCGCCCGCCTAGGTGACGGGCGCCAGCCGCGCATCGACGCCCACGACCCGGTAGAAGCACGACGCCGCCCCCGTGTGGCAGGCCGGGCCGGCGGGTTCGACCGACAGCACGACGGCATCCTGGTCGCAGTCGATGCGGACCTCGCGGACGCGCTGGATATTCCCCGAGGTCGCGCCCTTGTGCCAGATCTCGGCGCGGCTCCGCGACCAATAATGCGCCTCACCGGTGGCCAAGGTCGCCGCCAGTGCCGCGGCATTCATGTTCGCGACCATCAGTACCGCACCGCTGTCGGCGTCGACGGCAACCGCCTGGATAAGTCCGCGTTCGTCCCATTTCGGGTCGAGGACCAACGAGGTCTCGCGCGCCGTGTCGCTCATGGAGTCCTCAAATCGTAACGTAGGGGCGACAAGCCGCCCACCTGTCCCTATATGCCGCCGCAGGCCGCTGCGCGAAAGTCTCCCCATGGACACCATGCTGACCACAGACCCCTGGGAGCAGGACCATCTCCACGAAGAGTGCGGGGTCATCGGCGTCTATGGTTCAGACGGCGCGGCGGCGCTGACCGCGCTCGGGCTGCATGCGCTCCAGCATCGCGGCCAGGAGGCGGCGGGCATCACCACCTTCGATGGCCAGGACTTCCACACCCACCGCGCGATGGGACATGTCGCCGGCAATTTCGACTCGGACGAGGTTATCCGGACGCTCCGCGGCAAGATCGCGATCGGCCACAACCGCTACGCGACCACGGGCGAGACGGCGCTGCGCAACGTCCAGCCGCTGTACGCCGAACTCGCGTCAGGCGGTTTTGCCTTGTGCCATAACGGCAATATTTCGAACGCCGTGAAGCTGCGCCGCGAACTCATCCGCCGCGGCTCGATCTTCCAGTCGACGAGCGATACCGAGGTGATCATCCACCTCGTCGCGACAAGCACTTACCGGACGTTGCTCGACAAGTTTATCGACGCGCTGAAGCAGGTTGAGGGTGCCTACAGCCTGCTCTGCCTGACCGGGGAGGGCATGATCGCCTGCCGCGACCCGCTCGGCGTGCGGCCGCTGGTTCTCGGGCGTCTCGGCGACTCGTACATCCTGGCGTCGGAGACGGTGGCACTCGATGTCGTCGGCGCGACGTTCCTCCGTGCCGTCGAGCCGGGCGAACTGATCGTCATCACCGGCCGCGGCCTGCGTTCGCTGCGCCCGTTTGGCACCGTGCGGCCTCGCCCCTGCGTCTTCGAGCACGTTTATTTCAGCCGTCCCGATTCGGTCGTCGACGGCTCCAGCGTCTATCAGGTGCGCAAGAAGATCGGTGTCGAGCTGGCCCGCGAGAGCCCGATCGAGGCCGACATGGTCGTGCCAGTGCCCGACTCCGGAGTCCCTGCCGCGATCGGCTACGCACAGGAATCGGGCCTGCCGTTCGAGCTCGGCATCATCCGCTCGCACTATGTCGGGCGGACCTTCATCCAGCCGGGTGACCAGATCCGCAACCTCGGTGTCAAGCTCAAGCACAACGCCAACCGCGCGATGATTGACGGCAAGCGCATCATCCTGATCGACGATTCGATCGTTCGCGGCACCACCAGCCTCAAGATCGTCCAGATGATGCGGGATGCCGGGGCCGCCGAGGTCCACATGCGGATCGCCTCGCCGCCGACCCGGCACAGCTGTTTCTACGGGGTCGACACCCCCGCCCGCTCGAAGCTGCTCGCTGCCAACATGGACGTCGAGCGGATGCGCGAATACATCAAGGTCGACAGCCTGGCTTTCGTCTCCACCGACGGCCTTTACCGCGCGCTCGGCGAGGACATGCGACTGGAGGATGCGCCGCAATACTGCGACGCCTGCTTCACCGGCGACTATCCGACGCGCCTGACCGACCAGGAGGACCTCGAGGTTCCCGACCAACTGTCGATGCTGTCGGAGCGGATGATCTAACGGGTCCTGCCGGATCCATTTTCTGGATGATTTTGTCATCCCGGGCTCGACCCGGGACCCAGCTACCCACAGGGACCACCCGGCGTTGGCTGGGTCCCGGGCTAAGCCCGGGATGACAATGAGGCGTCGACCTGGCGTTCGCCAGCATGACGCAGAAGGTTAGCAAGATGCCGCACTTCCTCGCTGGTAAAGTCGCACTCGTCACCGGGGCATCACGCGGTATCGGCGCGGCGACGGCGGAAGCGCTGGCAGCGGCGGGCGCGCATGTCGTGCTGACCGCGCGCACCGAGGCGGGCCTGATCGAGGTCGAGGACCGCATTCATGCCGCGGGCGGCAAGGCGACCATCGCGCCGCTCGACCTGCGTGACTTCGATGCTATCGACCGGCTGGCGGGAGCGCTGACGACGCGCTGGGGGCGGCTCGACGTGCTGGTGATCAACGCCGGGACGCTCGGCAGCCTGACACCGGTCCCGCACATCGACCTGAAGGAATGGGACCAGGTCGTCAGCCTCAACCTGACCGCGAGCTTCCGGCTGATCCGCGCGTTCGATCCGCTGCTCCGGTCGAGCGCGGCCGGACGCCTGCTCAGCCTGACCTCGACCGTCGCCAGCGAGCCGCGGGCGTTCTGGGGTGCCTATGCCGCGACCAAGGCGGCGCTCGACATGCTCGTCCAGACCTACGGCAAGGAGGTCGCGGGCACGACGCCGGTGCGGGTCGCCGTGGTCAACCCGCGGGCGACAGCGACCAAGATGCGGGCGCGCGCCTATCCGGGCGAGGACGCGTCGACGCTGAAGGGGCCCGAGGTCGTCGCGGCGGCGCTGGTCGGGCTGCTGGAGCGGGATTTCGCCAGCGGAGCGGTGATCGACCTGAGGAACTGAGGGGCAAACCTTTACCCCGTCATCCCGGCGAACGCCGGGACCCATCACCTGAGTCCGGGAGATAGGTCCCGGCGTTCGCCGGGATCACGGGGGAGGTTACCCGGGATGTCGGGGTAGGATCGCCGGGCCGACGACGCGTTAAGACTTACGCCGCCTTACGCTGAGCCTTGGTCAGCTTCTTGACGATCATATCGCGCTTCAGCTTCGACAGATGGTCGTAGAACAGCACGCCGTTGAGGTGGTCCATCTCGTGCTGGAGGCAGGTCGCCAGCATGCCGTCGATGTCCTCGTCGTGAGCCGCGCCGGTCTCGTCGAGCCAGGTCGCGTGGACCTTGGCGGGACGCTCGACGTCGCCGTAAAGCTCCGGGACCGACAGGCAGCCCTCGTTGTAGCTCGACAACTCGTCCGATTCCCAGGTGATCACCGGGTTGATGAACACCCGCGGCTCGCGGATGCGCTCCTGGTTTGCGGGCTCGACTCCTTCGACGGGCTCCGGGTCGGGCTGGAGGTCGATGACCAGCACGCGCTTGGCGACGCCGACCTGGATCGCGGCGAGGCCGATGCCGGGCGCGTCGTACATCGTCTCGAACATGTCGGCGACGAGCGTACGCACCTCATCGTCGACCGCCTCGACCGGAGTCGAGATCGTTCTAAGGTAGGGGTCGGGTGCTTCGATGATGTCGCGGATCGCCATGGTATTCAGATAATATCCGGTTGCTTGCAACTCAAGGGAGCCGCGCTTCGTGCGAGAGGGAACGCTGGCCGTGTGAAAAATGGTGCGGGCGGTCGGAATCGAACCGACACTCCTTGCGGAACGGGATTTTGAGTCCCGCGCGTCTACCAGTTTCACCACGCCCGCGCCGCGCCCCTATAGACTGCAGTTTCCGGCAAGGAAATGGCCGGGCCAGGGAACTCCCCCGACCCGGCCAGCCCTCCCCTGAAGCGGAGATTTCCGATCAGTGCCCCCGGCTGATCAGAACTCGCCGGCGATGCCGACGCGGCCGACGGTGTCGCTGCCGCCACTGTGCGCGACGGCCGCGGTCAGAGCGAACGGCGAGCCGATGTCGATGGCGTGGGCGAAGGACAGGCTGAAGGCGACCTTGCCGCGATAGACCGCGGTGTTGGCGGCGTAGCTGGTCTTGCCCGGAGCGGACGGCAGCGGTGCGGTGGTCATCGCCGCAGCGGCCGCGATACCCCGGCGCGCCTCGTTGCGGTTGTGGTCGATCAGGTTGAAGGTCGACGCCTGCGCATCCTCGAGCGCCGTCAGCCGGGTCGATTGCGACGTGTTGACGCCCTCGACTGCGGTCAGGCGGGTGTCCTGCACCGTGTTGAGCGCCTGGATCGCGGTGATCTGGGTGCCCTGCGTCGTGGTCACCGCCTCGGTCGCCGTGATCCGCTGGTTCTGCGTGGTGTCGAGCGTCTGGATCGCGGCGATCTGCGTCGCCTGCGTCGTGTTGACCCCTTCGACACCGTCGAGGCGCGTGTCCTGCGTGGTGTTCCTAGCCTCCACACCGGTCAGGCGGGTGTCCTGCTGGGTATTCTTGGTCTCGACACCGGTCAGGCGCGTGTCCTGGGTGGTGTTGACGCCCTCGATCGAGGTCAGGCGACCGTCCTGTACCGCCTGCCCGGCCGCAAAGTCGGCGAGGATGGTGCTGTTGCTGCCCACCGTTCCGGACGCATCGACCTTCATGATGGATAGCGCGCCGGTCTGCGCCGCGGTGCTGGACGCGAGGTCGCCGATGGTCACCGAGCTGCCGGTCCCCCCCAGCACGATCTGCCCGGCGCGGGTCGCCGCAGCGCCGGCTCCGAGCGCGACGGCGTTCGTGAAGTTGGCGCTGGTGCCCTTACCGATCGCAACCGCACCGTCCGCAATGGCGACCGCAGCGTTGCCGAGCGCAATCGCCGAGTCCCCGACCGCGGCCGAGAAGTTGCCGATCGCGACTGCGCCGATGCCGTTCGCGGTGTTGTCCTTGCCGATCGCGACCGCACCGAGGCCAGTGGCCGAGTTCGGATCACCGATTGCGACCGCGCCGTCACCGTTGGCGATATTTCCGAAACCGATCGACACTGCGGCGCCGCCCTTTGCGATCGCGTTATTGCCGATGGCGGTCGAGTTATCGGTGAGTGCCTGCGCTTCCGAGCCCAGTGCGGTCGATCCCTTGCCGGCAGCGATGCCGCCGAACGAATAGGCGTTGTCGGCCGAGGCCGTGGCGTTCAGGCCGAAGGCGGCTGATCGGTCACCCGAGGCGAGCGAGCCGGCACCGGCGGCGGTCGACTGGACGCCCGTCGCCCAGGCCCCGTCGCCGAACGCCGCGCTGCTCTCCCCGAGTGCCTGGCTGTTGTGGCCGACGGCGGTGGCAAACTGAGCGGTGGACAGGCTGCCGTGACCGAATGCCAGCGCGTTGCTGGCGCTGGCAACGGACAGGCGGCCAATCGAGATCGCGTCGACGTCCGAAGCCGCTGCCCCGGCGCCGATGGCCAAGGCAAAGTCCTGTGTCGCCTCCGCACCGTCGCCGAGCGCGGTGGCTTCGTCGCCCTCGGCCTTGGTGTTGTGACCGACCGCGGTCGAGCCGGGGCCCTTGGAGCTCGCAGTGTCGCCAAAGGCGATACCGCCGGCAGCGATTGCGGCGGCATTTCGCCCGAGCACGATCGAGCCGACGCCCGAGGCGGTGGCATCGTGCCCGATCACGATCGAGTCGAGTTCGGTGCTCGTCGCGCCGAGCCCGGCGGCGAAGGAGTTGAGCCCGGCGGCATGGGCAGCCCCGATCGCGATGGTGAAATTGTCTTCCGCAAACGCCGATCCGCCGAGTGCCGTCGACTCGATGCCGGCCGCCTTCGAAAGGTCGCCGAAGGCCGAGGCGCTGCTGCCGGTGGCCTGCGCGCTGTTACCGACCGCGGTGGCGTATTCGGCGAGGGCGTGCGCGTTGCTGCCGAAGGCCGACGAATCAATCCCGCTGGCAGCAGCCTCGTGACCGAACGCCGCCGACTCGACCCCGCTTGCCGAAGCGAAGACACCGAAAGCCGATGCGTCGGAGATCGCGGTCGACGACGCGCCGACCGCTGTCGCGCCCGATTGGCTTGCGGTGCTCTGATAGCCCATCGCGGTCGAAAGCTGGCCGCCGGCCGCCGACTGGTAACCGATCGCGACGGCGCCTGCACCGGTGGCGGACGCCTCCTGGCCGATCGCCGACGAGAATTCGGCGCTGGCGGTCGACTGTTCGCCTATGGCGATCGCGCCGGTGTCGTCTGCAAGTGCTGCCCTGCCAATTGCGACCGAATTGAACCCGCCGGCCGTTGCTTCAAAGCCGAAAGCCGAGGAACCCTATCCGCTTGCAGTCGCTGAAGACCCGAATGCGGAAGCGCCGATGTCGAAGGCCCCCGCGTTGAAGCCGAAAGCGGACGAGTCGTTGCCCTGCGCGGTCGAAACCGCACCATAAGCGGAGGCACCGGTCCCGCCGGCGTTCGCAACCATGCCCGTGGCCGTCGAATTGACCCCGGTCGCCTGTGCACTGGAGCCGAAGGCCGACGAGTTCTTGGCACTGGCGAGAGCATCGTCACCGATGGCCGTTGCGTCGGCGCTCTGCGCCTGTGAACCGACGCCGCACTCGGTAGAGTCGGTGCCCGCGCCGACGACGCACGCTGCGGTCGAGCCGGCCCAGGCGTTGGTGCCGACGGTCATCGCCAGCACGCTGGCACCGGTCATCGCCAGCAGTCGCCGGCCATTGGTCATGGAAATGTTCATTGCAGTGCCCCTGAGTGCTGTGGTCCACCGCCCGGTCCGGGCGGTCCTCCGGTCTGGAGGCGTAACGACCTGATAGAAGCGGCATTAAGGGCTGGGCATCCCGCGAACGCGCGACCCGCCTACCGGGAATCGGGTATGCCTCCGTAACGACCTGCCGGTATATCCGGGCCGGCGGCGACTGATCGGCGGCCGAAACACTGTCCCGCTGCCGGGAGCCGCAGTCGCTATTCCGGGGGAAAGCGTGTCCACATGAACGACATGATCCGCGTCGCCATCATCGAAGACGACCCGGTGACCGTGGAGATGCTGACGTCCGCGATCGCCGCCGCCGACGACATCACCGTCGTCGCGGTGGCGCGCAGCACGCAAAGCGGCCTGCTGCTGGTCAAGGAGGGCGGCTTCGACGTGCTGCTGTGCGACCTCGGCCTGCCCGACGGCACCGGCATCACGCTGATCGCCGAGACCTCGCGGCGCTATCCGGACACCGACATCATCGTGATCACGATCTTCGCCGACCAGGCCAATGTGCTGGCCAGCATCAAGGCGGGCGCGCGCGGCTATATCCTCAAGGACGAGCGCTTCGACGACTGTGTCGCCGGCATCCGCGAGATCCGCCGCGGCGGCTCGCCGATCAGCCCGATCATCGCGCGGCAATTGCTGCAGCAGCTGCAGCCGTCGCGAACCGGCAAGGGCGTGTCGGAGGGCGAGGGCCTGTCGCCGCGCGAGGCCGAAGTGCTGGGGCTTCTCGCGCGCGGCTTCAGCTATGCCGAGATCGCCGGGTTGCTGACGCTGTCGCCGCAGACCGTCGGTACCCACGTCAAGAACCTGTACCGCAAGCTCGAGGTCAATTCGCGCTCGGAGGCGGTATTCGAGGCGTCGAGCCGCGGCATCATGGGCGTGCACTAGGCGGTGCCGGGGCGATGGCGGATGATCGGCGCGGGGCTGCTGCTGCTGGCCGGGCTGATCGCCATCGCTGCGGCGCGGGCGGCCGAGCCGGTCGAGCTCGATCGGGGCGTGATGACGCGCTCCGCTGCCGCGACGATCCCGCTTTCAGGGTGGCAGCCGGTGACGGTGCCGATGACCTGGGGGCGCGCGGCGGGCCACGCGCGCGGCACCTCGGCGTGGGTCCGCCTGCCCTTCGAACGGCCGCCCGGCAACGCACCGCTGGCGCTGTTCAGTGACCGCGTCCGCGAGCGCTACACGGTCTTCCTGAACGGCACCGAGATCTTCCGCAGCAACGCCAACGAGGCCGATCGCTCGTTCGGCTGGCACCGGCCGGTGTTCATCGGTCTGCCGACGACGCTGCTGCGGCCCCGGTCAACGAAATCACCATGCGGGTCGAGGCCGACAACGGCCGCTCGACCACGGTCGGCCGCATGCTCGTCGGCAGCGACCAGCAGCTTCGCGAGGAATACCGGCTGCGCTGGTTCCTCAATGTTGCCGGGCCGGAGCTGATCTCCGGGGTCATCGCGGTGCTGTCGCTGGGAGCCTTGCTGTTCTGGATCTCGCGCCCCACCGAGCGCGTGTTCGGCTGGCTGGCGCTGGTCGGGCTGTTCTGGTGCTTCTGGAACCTCCAGTATTTCGCTGACTCGGTGCCGTTCGACGACGGCGTGTTCTGGACCCTCAACGCCGACTCGATGTTCGCGGTGTTCTGGGCGGCGTTCGGTTTCGCCGCGACCTTCCTCGACGTTCCCCACCGCCGGCGCATCATCCTGGCCTCCGCGGCAGTCTGCGCGGGCGCGATCGCCATTCGCCACGGGCTGATCGCGACCGGCAACAACCCGGCCCCGAGCTACCTGATCATGTGGCCGTTGGCGTTCGCGACGCTGTACCTGCTCGGCGGCGCGATCCGTCGCTCACCGAGTATCGAGAACGTCGCGATGTTCAGCGCGATGACCGTGTCGACGGCGTTCGGCTTCCCCGACCTTATCCTGCTCTCGACGACGTGGCGCGGCGTCACCTTCCAGCTCCAGCCCTATGGCGGGCTGCTGGTGTTCCTGGCCTTCGGCTTCGCCATCGGCAAACGCGTGCTGGTCGCGCTGGCCGCGGTCGAGGACGTCAACGAGACCCTCGAACTCCGCGTCCGCGACGCCACCGAGAAACTCGGCCAGAGCGAGGCCGCGCGCCGCCGGCTGGAGGGTGGCAACGCCGTCGACCTCGAGCGCGAGCGCATGATGCGCGAGATCCACGACGGCATCGGCTCCAGCCTGATCACCGCGCTGGCGGTGGCACAGCGCGAGCGCCAATCGCCCAACACCATCGCGACGCTGCAGCGCTCGATCTCCGACCTGCGCATCGGCGTCGACTCGCTGGAGCCGATCAACGGCGACGTCGTCATGCTGCTCGCCAGCCTGCGCCACCGCATGGACCGGGAACTCGGCGACGCGGGGCTGGTCTTCGTCTGGAAGACCATGCTCGCGCCCCCGCTGCCGTGGCTCGACGCGGTCGGCGCACTCCACATCCTGCGCATCCTGCAGGAGGGCATCGGCAACGTCCTCAAGCACGCCGGGGCCAGCAAGGTCGAGGTCGACTGCGTCGGAGCCGCGCGCAACGGCGTTGACGGCGTGCTGGTGACCATCGCCGACGATGGCTGCGGCTTCGACGGATCGGGCCGCCAGGGCCGCGGCCTCGCCAATATCGCCGCGCGCGCCGAGGCCCTGAACGCCAATTTCAGTTACGAGAGCGCGCTAGGGTCGGGCACCAAGCTGTTGTTATGGCTGCCCTTGGTCATCGGAACGGTGGAAACGGCCTAGGACCCCCTTGTCATTCGGGCGAATGCCGGAACCCAGCTGGCCCCAGCGCTCCGATTTCCAAGCTCCTGGCGCAACTGGGTTCTGGCGTTCGCCGGAATGACAATCAACGCCGCGACTTGCCATTTTGCGTTCATGTCGCCAAGGCAATGGCATGAGACCACCACGTACTCCCGGCAGCGGCGGCCGCGGCTCCGACGGGCCACCCGGCGGCCGCGGCTCGGACCGCCCGCCAGCCCGCCCGCCCGCCGGCCGCCCCCCCGCCAAGTCGCCCGGCGCGCGCTCTCCCGCCAGCGCCGGCGGCAGCCGCCCGCCCGCCAACACGGGAGGCGGTCGCCCGCCCGCGAACTCGTTCGGCCCGCGCCCTGCAGCCGGAGCAGCCGGTGACCGCCGCCGTCCAGCCGCGACCGGACCCCGCTTCGGCCGCGCCCTGGAACTCAACGAGCTCAGCACCAATGCCCGCGACGTCCGCCGCCACATTCCCGGTGGCCGCCTGCCCAAGGTGCCCGCCGCGCGCGACCCCAACATGCCGACCGGTCGCCGCGCCCGCGGCCAGGTCCGTGCCGCGACCGCCGCCGCCGGCCTCAAGCCCGGCGAGGCCGAGCCCCAGCGCATCGCCAAGCTGCTCGCACGCGCCGGCGTCGGCTCCCGCCGCGACATCGAGCGGATGATCGAGGAGGGCAAGATCTCCCTCCACGGCAAGGTCCTCGAGACGCCGGCGACCATCGTCACGACGCTCGACGGCATCACCGTCGAGGGCCGCGAAGTCCAGCCGATCGAGGCCGCGCGCCTGTTCCGCTTCCACAAGCCGGCTGGCTTCCTGACTACCGCGCGCGACCCCGGGGGCCGCCCGACGATCTTCGATGCCCTGCCCCCGGGCCTGCCCCGGTTGGTCCCGGTCGGCCGCCTCGACATGAACACCGAAGGGTTGCTGCTGATGACCACCGACGGTGGCCTGAAGCGCGCACTCGAACTGCCGGTCAACGCCGTGTCGCGCCGCTACCGGGTGCGCGCTTATGGCGAGATTTCCCAGAATGCGCTGGAATCGCTGATCGAGGGCATCACCATCGACGGCATGCGCTACGGCCCGATCGATGCCGACATCGAGCGCCGCACCGGCGCGAACCTGTGGCTGACGATGCGCCTGACCGAGGGCAAGAACCGCGAAATCCGCCGCGTCCTCGAATTCCTCGGCCTGCAGGTGTCGCGCCTGATCCGAACCGCCTACGGGCCGTTCGAGCTCGGCGAACTGGCGCCGCGCGATGCCGACGAGATCCCGGCCGATGCCATCGCCACGCTCCGCAAGAGTCTGGGCAAGAGCTCCGACCGGACTTGAGGATCATCGCGGGCAAATGGCGCGGCCGGGCGATCGTCGCGCCTGCGGGTGACGCCACCCGCCCCACCGCCGACCGGGTCCGCGAGGCGTTGTTTTCGATGCTGACCAGCCGCCTCGGCAGCTTCGAGGGCCTGCGCGTGGCGGATGTGTTTGCCGGCACCGGAGCGCTTGGCCTCGAGGCGTTGTCGCGGGGTGCCGCGCACGCCAGCTTCATCGAGAGTGATGCCGATGCGGTGAAGGTCCTGCGCACCAACATCGCCAAGCTGGGGGCCGAGGCCGCGACCGACGTCGCCGCGACTTCGGTGGCGACGGTCGGCCGGTCCCGCCAGCCGTGCGACCTCATCCTCCTCGACCCGCCCTACGGCGAGGGCCTCGCCGCCGCCGCCCTCGCCCGTCTTCACGAGCAAGGCTGGATCGCTCCCCACGCCCTGATCTCGGTCGAGACCGGGGCGAAGGAGGCGCTGGAAGTCCCCGGCTATGTCGTCGAGGTCACCCGCCGCCACGGCAAGGCGGCGATCCACCTGCTCCGCCCCGAGGCACCCGCGCCCGCCGAAGCACCACCTGCCGTGACGCCGCCGTGAGCCTGTCGATCGCGGTCGGCCAGGTCACGCTCGCGTTGCGCGACATGCTGTTCGACGCGCTCGTCGCCGACCCCGGCTGGCAGCTGACCGGGCTTCCTGCGGCGGTCCAGGTCCAGCCGTACTCGGTGATTTCCGGGCAGGGCCTGACGCTGTGGATGGTCGGCATCGACCCCGATGCGAGCGCCGCGAACGCCGCCCCCGCGCGCCGCGCCCGCGAGACCACGGTGCCCTATGAAGTGACGCTGCTGCTCACCGCCGAGTCCGACCTGCCGCTGTTCGCGCACCTGATGATCGGCGTCGCCGTCGAGGCGCTTTCCAAGTCGCCGCTGCTGCCGATGCCCCCGGAGGCGCGTCCCACCGACCGCGCTATCGAGGCCGCGATCAAGGTCGCCTCCGGGGCCGCGGCGACGCCGCTCCGCCTGATTGTCGAAGCGGTGAAACCGGCGGAATTCGCCTTCGCCCGCCTGCCTGCCCTGATGGTGCGCGCCGGCCCGCTCCGCGTCGCGACGCCAGCGGTCGTGCCGATCCGCTGACATCGCCACGCCGCGACCGCTCGGCACGGTCCTCATCTCATTGATATTCGACGAACTGTTTCGCACCCGCCGCAACCGATGGATTTTTGGCAACGTATCTTAACGCAAGGCTTGGGCGAACGCGCCGAAAGCCGTGCCAAGGGGTTGCCATAATGCTCAAGATTCTCGCTGTTACAGCTGCCGCGGTCGTTTCCGTCTCCTCGGCGAGCGCCGCGGTCTACAGCTTCGATCTCAGCGGATCGCGCAATGCCAGCTTCCAGCTCGACACCGCGGACGCCACGTCGAGCTTTTTCCAGACCAACTTCGCCAATGTTACCGGGACCTTCGACGGCACGACGCAGACCGCCTCGCTGATCAATTTCAGCGCAACATCGTTCATCGCCGACCTCAACATCGTCTGGACGACGCTCGGCTTCACCCAGTTTTCAGGGCCCGCTCTCTACACCGGCACCAACGACAACCCGATGTTCACGCCCGGTACCTACCAATTGACCAGCATCGTCTCGGGCAGCAGCACGTTGACCATCGCTGCGGTGTCGGATGGCGGCGCTGGCTCGACGGTACCCGAGCCCGCCAGCTGGGCGCTGATGATCGTCGGCTTCGGGCTCACCGGCGTCACCCTCCGCCGTCGCATCGGCACGACGGCGACCGCCGCGGTCTGACGAAGCAGCCTATTGCAGGGCCGAAACAACTCCACCGGGCAGGTGACAAACGCCTCCGCGTTCCTTACCTGTTCCCGGTGCACCCTGCCCCCGCCATGACCGCCGAACCCGCGTACCTCGACGGATTGAACGCCCCCCAGCGCGATGCCGTGCTGACCACCGAGGGTCCAGTGCTGATCCTCGCGGGCGCCGGCACCGGCAAGACCCGCGCGCTGACCAGCCGCCTCGCGCACATCATCTTCACCCGGCTGGCGTGGCCGTCGGAGGTGCTGGCGGTCACGTTCACCAACAAGGCAGCGCGCGAGATGCGGCACCGAATGGGCGCGCTGCTCGGCGATGTCGTCGAGGGCATGCCGTTCCTCGGAACCTTCCACGCGATTGCGGCGAAGATGCTGCGGCGGCAGGCGGCGCTGGTCGGGCTCAACAGCAATTTCACCATCCTCGACACCGACGACCAGTTGCGGCTGCTGAAGCAGGTGCTCAGCGAGGCCGGGGTCGAGGAAAAGCGCTGGCCGGCCAAAGGTTTGGCGGGGCTGATCGATCGCTGGAAGAACCGCGGCTGGCGGCCTGATCAGCTGCCGCCGACCGAAGGCCGCGACTACGCCGACGGCAAGGCCCCGGCGCTGTACGCGCGCTACCAGGAGCGGCTGATCCAGCTCAACGCCTGCGATTTCGGCGACCTGCTGCTGCACATGCTGACGATCTTCCAGCAGCACCCCGACGTGCTCGCCGAGTACCAGCGGCGCTTCAAGTACATCCTCGTCGACGAGTACCAGGACACCAACGTCAGCCAGTATTTATGGCTGCGGCTGCTGGCGCAGGAGCGCAAGAACATCGCCTGCGTCGGTGACGACGACCAGTCGATCTACTCGTGGCGCGGCGCCGAGGTCGCCAACATCCTGCGCTTCGAGCAGGATTTCCCGGGTGCCAAGGTCATCCGCCTCGAGCAGAACTACCGCTCCACCCCGCACATCCTGGCGGCTGCGGGCGGCCTGATCGACAAGAACTCCGGCCGCCTCGGCAAGACGCTCTGGACCGAGCGCAACTTCGGTGACCCGGTAAAGGTCGTCGGCGTCTGGGACGGCCCCGAGGAAGCCCGCCTCGTCGGCGAGGGCGCGGAACGCCTGCAGCGGCAGGGCGCCAGCCTCAACGACATGGCGATCCTGGTCCGCGCCCAGTTCCAGACCCGCGAGTTCGAGGACCGCTTCATCGCGATCGGCCTGCCGTACAAGATCGTCGGCGGCTTCCGCTTCTACGAGCGCGCCGAAATCCGCGACGCGCTGGCGTATTTCCGCGTCGTCGTCTCGCCGAATGACGGGCTGGCCTTCGAGCGCATCGTCAACCTGCCCAAGCGCGGCCTCGGCGACAAGGCGATGGCGAGCCTGCACGCGCTCGCCCGTGCGCGGGACGTGCCGCTGTCGACTGCGGCCGCGATGCTGATCGAGACCGACGAGCTGACCGCCGCCGCCCGCCGTGCGCTTGCCAACTTCGTCGCCGATCTGACACGGTGGCGGGGCCAGGTCGACACCCTGCCCCACCCCGAGCTGGCGCGCATCATCATCGAGGAGTCGGGCATGGTCGGCATGTACCAGGCCCAGCGCACCGTCGAGGCCGATGGCCGACTGGAGAACCTCACCGAGCTGACGCGCGCGATGGAGGAGTATGAATCGCTCAGCAGCTTCCTCGAGCATGTCAGCCTGGTCATGGACAACGACCAGTCCGACGAGGCCGAATACCTGACCATCATGACACTCCACGCCGCCAAGGGGCTGGAGTTCGACCACGTCAACCTCGTCGGCTGGGAGGAAGGCGTATTCCCTTCGCAGCGCGCGCTCGACGAAGGCGGCAACGCCAGCCTTGAGGAAGAGCGCCGCCTTGCGTACGTCGGGATCACCCGCGCCAAGCGGCAGGCGACGATCTATCACGCCGCCAACCGGCGCATCTACGGCCAGTGGACAAGCTCGATCCCTTCGCGCTTCGTCAGCGAATTGCCAGCGGACAACGTCGAGGTGACCAGCACGATGAGCGGCGGACCGTCATTGTGGCGCGCCGCGCTCGGCGGCGGCGACCCGTTCGCAGATGTCGAGCGGGGCACCGGCCGCGGCCCGGGCTGGCAGCGCGCCTCGTACCTCAACGCCAGGGGCAGCGGTGTCTCGGGCATCCCCGGACGGGGTGGCCCGGTCATCGAGGCTCGCGCCAGCGCGGTTTCAGTCGGCATGAAGGGCCGGCCCGACGTGGCGATCGGCGCGCGGGTCTTCCACTCGAAATTCGGCTACGGCGCGGTGACCGCGATCGAGGGCAACAAGCTCGAGATCGACTTCGAAAAGGCCGGCCAGAAGCGCGTGCTGGACAGCTTCATCGAAGTGGTCTGAGGACCTACGCCCGTCATCCCGGCGTTCGCCGGGATGACGGGCAAGGGGATCAGGCCGCGAGCGCGGCGTTCCGGCGGCGCATCGTGACGCCGACCATGCCGAAGCCCGCGATCAGCAGGGCCCAGGTGGTGGGCTCCGGAACGCCACCGAGCGACAGCGTTGCACCGCCGTTACCGCCGTCCGTGCTGTTGATGTAAAGTCCGTAGCTGTCACCAGCGGCAATCGCATAGGTAAAGCTGCCGTAGGACGTGAAGCCCGGGTCGGACTCGACCGGTGAGAATTCGTACAATATGTCGTTGATGAAGACGCCGGCCCGGTCGAACGCGGCACCGCCGGTGTCGTCGGTGTGGTAGCGATAGTTGACGACGAAAAGACGCGGCGTGGTCGCCAGATTGGTGAACGTCACGATGTTGCGAGCGACACCATTGTTCGAGCCATAAAGCGTGACCTGGTACGGTGACGGCCCGAGGCCGACATAGCCGTTGCCGCCTGCCGAATTCGCCAGCACGAAAGTCGCTGACGCCGGTGCGACGAGGGATAGGGTGGCCGCAGCGGCCACCAAGAATAAAGTGCGCGTTCGCATTAAAATGCCTCTCGGAAGCGGCCGATAGTCTGGTCCGGTGATCAGGCCCCAACCAATCGGCGTGTTTTCTACGCAAAAGCGACACAACCTGGCTTCTATCGATCATTCGCGGAGAGAAAGCTATCAGCTTTATTTCGGAATCGTAAAGAAATGTCGGGTGATGGTAGCGGCTGCAATTTCGAAAGCCGTGTCTGAACACGGCCTCGCTGTGGGGCCGCCCGCACGCCGACAGGATAGGGTCGCTATCGCCGAGGACACGCGGGCTTGCTTGCCCTTCCCTGCCCCGCCCCCTAGCACCGGGCATGGCCTCCGTCCCAACCTCCCCTGCCCCCGCCGCCCCGACCTCCCCCTTCGCGATCCCGAACTTCCGCGCCTTCTGGCTGGCGCGGTTCGCGTCGACCATCGGCGGCATGATGCTGGTCATCGTCATCGGCTGGCAGGTCTATGCGATCGCGCGCGAGACGATGGTGCCGAAGGACGCGGCGTTCCTGCTCGGGATGATCGGGCTGGCGCAGTTCCTGCCGCTGTTCCTGCTGACGCTCGTCGTCGGCTACGTCGCCGACCGGGTCGATCGGCGTTACCTGGCGCGCGGTGCGATCGCGCTCGAGACGCTGTGCGCCGGCGCGCTCGGGTTCATGTCGCTGACCGGTACCGTCACCCTGCCGGCGCTGTTCACCGTCGCGGTGCTCCTCGGCGTCGGCCGCGCGTTCGCGGGCCCGTCGCTCCAGGCACTCGCCCCGAACCTGGTGCCGCGCGCGATGCTGCCGACCGCGATCGCGTGGAACTCGATCGGCTGGCAGACCGGAGCGGTGCTTGGGCCGCCCCTCGGCGCGTTCCTGTTCGCCGCCAGCAGCGCGGCACCCTATCTCGTCGCGGCGGTGCTGTTCGCGGGATCGTTCGTCGCGCTGATGCTGATCGGACCGGTGCCGCGCCCGCCGCGCTCCGAATTGTCACCCTGGGCGCAGACCGTCGAGGGCCTCGGCTACGTTCGGCGCAACAAGATCGTTCTCGGCGCGATCAGCCTCGACCTGTTCGCGGTGCTGCTCGGCGGCGCCACCGCGATGCTGCCGGTGTTCGCGCGCGACGTGCTGCACGTTGGCGTCGAGGGCCTCGGCCCGCTCCGCGCCGCGCCCGCCGCCGGGGCCGCGCTGACCGCGCTGTTCCTGACCCGCAAGCCATTGAGCCGCAACGTCGGCGTCATCATGTTCGCCTGCGTCGGGGTGTTCGGCCTTGCTACCATCGTCTTCGGCCTGTCGGTGAACCTTTATCTGTCGCTCGGCGCACTGTTCGTGCTGGGGGCCGCCGACATGATGTCGGTCTACGTACGCTCGTCGCTGATCCAGCTCCACACTCCCGACCATATGCGCGGCCGGGTGTCGGCGGTGTCGATGCTGTTCATCTCCGCTTCGAACGAGCTGGGCGAGTTCGAAAGTGGCCTGACCGCAGCATGGCTCGGCCCGGTCGAGGCGGTCGTGCTCGGCGGCATCGGTGCGGTGCTGGTCACCGTCATCTGGGCGTGGGGTTTTCCGCAGCTCCGCAAGGCCGACCGCTTCGTGGCCCCGCCCGACTCGAATCCTGCCGCCAAAGCCGCTATTGCCGACGAACAATGTGAAGCCGGAGCGACACGATGAAAGCTGCAAATATCCTCGCCACTATCGGCAACACCCCGCACATCCGGATGTCGAAGCTGTTCCCCGACGCCGAGGTTTGGATCAAGTCGGAGCGTGCCAACCCTGCCGGGTCGATCAAGGATCGCATTGCGCTGGCGATGGTCGAGGCCGCGGAGGCCGACGGCTCGTTGAAGCCCGGCGGCACCATCGTCGAGCCGACCAGCGGCAACACCGGCATCGGTCTGGCGATGGTGGCGGCAGTCAAGGGCTACAAGCTCGTGCTGGTCATGCCCGAATCGATGTCGCTCGAGCGCCGCCGCCTGATGCTGGCCTATGGCGCCAGCTTTGCCCTGACCCCGCGCGAGAAGGGCATGAAGGGTGCCATCGAGCGCGCCGCCGAGATCGTCGCCGCGACGCCGGGCGCCTGGACGCCGGGACAGTTCGAGAACCCCGCCAACATCGACGTCCACGTCCGCACCACGGCGCAGGAAATCCTTGCCGACTTTGCCGACAGCCCGCCGCACGCGCTTATCACCGGCGTCGGCACTGGCGGCCACATCACCGGCGTCGCGCAGGCGCTGAAGCCCCACTTCCCCGAAATGAAGGTGTTCGCAGTCGAGCCGACGCTGTCGCCGGTGATCTCGGGCGGCCAGCCCGGGCCGCACGCCATCCAGGGCATCGGCGCGGGCTTCATCCCCGCCAATTTGCACACGCAGTTGCTCGACGGCGTCATCCAGGTCGACCCCGCGGACGCCAAGAAGATGGCGCTGCGGGCCGCGGCCGAGGAAGGCATGCTGGTCGGCATCTCGAGCGGCGCGACCCTGCAGGCCATCGCCCAGAAGCTGCCCGAGCTGCCCGCCGGGGCGCGCGTGCTCGGCTTCAACTACGATACCGGCGAGCGCTATTTGTCGGTCCCGGACTTCCTGCCGACGGAGTAAGCCGGCCTAGCGTTGCGGCCCGAGGGTGATCATCGCGACCTCGGGCGGCACGCCGATCCTCAGCGGTACCATCGAGGTGCCGAGGCCCGACGAGACGATCATGCGCTGGCCGTGCTCGCTGAACAGCCCGCGTAGGTGGTGGTCGTTGAACACGCCGCCGGTGCTCCGCGTCCCGAGCAGCGGGAGCACGATCTGGCCGCCGTGGGTGTGGCCGCAGATCAGCAGGTCGACCGAGCGCGGGATCCACTGGAAAAAGTCGGGGACGTGCGACAGCAGGACCAGCGGGCGATCGGTCGGCGCACCCGCCACCGCCAGCCGCGCGTCGGTCACCGGATTGTGCAGGCTGGTCGGGTCGTCGACGCCTGCGACCGTGATCGGCCCCACCGAAATCCAGCGGTTCTGCAGCATCCGGATCGGCGTCCGCGCAAAGACGATCGGCGTCCAATAAGGGCTGTCGTGATTACCCCGTACCGCGATGACGCCGTAGCGCGCGCAAAGCTTGACCAGGGGCACCAGCGCCTCGTCGAAGTTGGCGACCTGGCGGTCCCACAGCTTGCCGCCGACGAAGTCCCCGGTGATGACGACGAGGTCGGGATGGAGCGCGTTGACCTGGTCGACGATGCGCGCGACCCGGCTGAGCGGCATGTCGGGCCACGCGACGTGGATGTCCGTGAGCTGGACTACACGAAGCGGCGGCGCGCCCGCCGGCCACTTAGCAAACCCGACCGAATAATGGGCTACGACTGGATCGCGTGTCGCCTCGTAATAGCCATAGACAACGAGGGCCAGCACAAGGCCGGCGACGAGCATCAGCACCGTCGCCAGTATCCGCAGCAGCTTCATTCGGGGCACCCCGGGGTGGCGAGCCTCAGGCAGCCGCCTTCATGGCCTGCCCGTAGAAGGTTTCGCCGCGCGCCGCCATATCGCGCAGCAGCTGCGGCGGGGTGAAACGCTCACCGTGACGCTGCGCCAGGCCGTCGAGGATGGCGACGACGTTGGCCAGCCCGAGCGTGTCCATGTGGCTGAACGGCCCGCCGGTGAACGGCGCGAAGCCCCAGCCGAAGATCGCGCCGAGGTCGCCGTCCTGCGGCGTCTCAAGCACACCTTCGGCAAAGCACCGCGCGCACTCGACGAGCTGCCGGTACAGGAGTCGCTCGCGGACCGCCTCGGGGGTTGGCTGGTGATGCTCGCCGCCACCGGCGACAGTCGCCGACAATTCGGGCCAGAGGTACTTCTTACCCGGCGCTTCAGGATAGACGTAGAACCCCTTGGAATTCTTGCGCCCGAGGCGTCCGAGTTCATGCATCGTCTCGATGACGACGATGCCGGGCTGCTCGACGTATTTGTCGCCGAGGTCGGCCTTGGTCTGCTGGCCGACTTTGTACGACAGGTCGAGCCCGACCTCGTCGTTGACCGCGAGCGGGCCGACCGGCATCCCCATGTGCTTGCCGACGTTCTCGATCAACGCCGGCGTGACGCCCTCGCTGAGCAGCGCCAGGCCCTCCTGGATATAGGTGCCGAAGCAGCGCGAGGTGTAGAAACCACGGGAATCGTTGACGACGATCGGCGTCTTGCGGATCTGCGCGACATAGTCGAGCGCCTTCGCGATGGCCTCGGGCCCGGTCTGCTTGCCGACAATGATCTCGACCAGCGGCATCTTCTCGACCGGCGAGAAGAAGTGGATGCCGATGAAATTGGCGGGCTTCGACCATGCCTCGGCGAGCCCGGTGATCGGCAGCGTCGAGGTGTTCGAGCCGAAGATCGTGTCGGCACCGACGACGGCCTCGGTGGCCTTGGTGACGCCCGCCTTGATGTCGCGCGTCTCGAACACCGCCTCGATGATCAGGTCGCAGCCCGCGAGATCGGCATAGTCCGCGGTCGGGTGGATGCGCGCCAGCAACTCGGCAGTCTTCTCCGGGCTGGTGCGCTTCTTGGCCAGCCTGTCGGCGGTGTACTGCTTGCCCTTCTCGGCATTCTCGACGGTGCGGTCGAGCAGCACGACCTCGATGCCCGCCTGCGCGCTGACCATCGCGACGCCCGCGCCCATCAGCCCCGCGCCGAGCATGCCGAGCTTCTTGACCGGAGCCGCAGCGACGCCCTTGGGACGCCGCGCGCCCTTCTCCGCCGCCTGCTTGGAGACGAACAGCGAGCGGATCATGTTGCCGGCCTGCGGGTCACTCACCAGCTTCGCCATGTACTTGCTCTCGAGCTTCAGCGCCGTGTCCATCGGCAGCTGCGAGCCCTCGTAGACCGCGGACAGGATCGTGATCGGGGCGTTCATATTGTGGTTGGTGGTCTTGGCGGTCATCGCGGTGCCGGCCATGAAGGTCTGCGCGAAGCCCGGATTGAACTGCCCGACACCGCCGGGGAACTTGAAGCTCTTCTCGTCCCACGGCTGCACACTTTTGGTCGGGTTGGCCTTGACCCAGTCCTTGGCGGCCTGGACGAGTTGGTCCGCCGGCACGACCGCGTGGACGACACCGAGGCCGAGCGCTTCCTGCGGGCTCATGCTCTTGCCCTGCAGAAGGTACATCAGCGCCGGCTGCACGCCCATCAGGCGCGGCAGCCGCTGCGTGCCGCCAGCGCCGGGGAACAGGCCGACCAAGACTTCGGGCAGGCCGAGCTGGATCTTCGGATTGTCGGCGACGACCCGGTAGTGGCACGCCAGCGTGAACTCGAGCCCGCCGCCGAGCGCGAGGCCGTTGATCGCCGCCGCGACCGGCTTGCCGCAGGTCTCCAGCGCGCGGAGCATCTTGTTGAGGCCGTAGACGTTGTCGAACAGCCGGGCCATCCGCGACTTGCCGTCAGCGTCGCCGCGCCCGCCGCCGGTCATGCCGCCCATGCCCTTGAGGTCGGCACCCGCCATGAAGCCCGACGCCTTGCCGCTGGTCAGCACCGCGCCCTTGACCTCGGGGTCGGTCTTCAACCGCTCGATCGCGGCGGTCAGGTCGATGGTGACCTGCGGGGTGATGACGTTCATCGAAAGGCCCGGCACGTCGATAGTGAGCAGCAGGATACCGTCGGCGTCGAGCTCTGAGCGGATGGCGGTGTCGGTCATTTGTGGCCCTTCTATCTTGGTCCCCCTTCCCTTCAGGGGAGGAGTTAGGGGTGGGGAGTACGGGCGTCATCTCCGCCTCAAGTCCCCACCCCCGGCCCCTCCCTGATGGGGAGGGGTGAAGTAAATCAGATCCGCTCGATCACCGTCGCGGTGCCCATCCCGGCACCGACGCACAGCGTCACCAGCGCGGTCGACTTGCCGGTGCGCTCCAGCTCGTCGAGCACCGTGCCAAGGATCATGCCGCCGGTCGCCCCCAGCGGATGCCCCATCGCGATGGCGCCGCCGTTGACGTTGATCTTATCGTGATCGATCTTCATCGCCTGCATGTAGCGCAGCACGACGCTCGCGAACGCCTCGTTCAGCTCGAACAGGTCGATGTCGGCGGTGGTCATGCCGAGGCGCTTCAGGACCTTCTCGGTGACGAAGCTCGGGCCGGTCAGCATGATCGTCGGCTCGGAGCCGATCGAGGCCATACCGAGAATGCGGGCCCGCGGCTTGATGCCGTATTTCTCGCCCATCTCGCGGTTGCCGACGAGGACCGCCGACGCGCCGTCGACGATGCCGCTCGAGTTGCCGCCGTGGTGGACGTGGTTGATCTTCTCGATCTCGGGATAGCGCATCAGGGCGATGGCGTCGAAGCCGGGCATGCCCTCGCCGATCGCCTCGAACGCCGGGTTGAGGCTGCCGAGCGACTGCATGTTGGTCTGCGGGCGCATGTGCTCGTCATGGGCCAGCACGACCTCGCCGATAACGTCCTTGACGCCGATTACAGAGTTCTTGAAGCGACCCTCGCTCCAGGCACGGGCGGCGCGCTTCTGGCTCTCGACGGCGTAGGCATCGACGTCGGCGCGGCTGAAGCCCCACTTGGTCGCGATCAGGTCGGCGCCGATGCCCTGCGGGGTGAAATAGGTCTTGTAGGCGACCGCCGGGTCCATCGCCCAGGCGCCGCCGTCGGCCCCCATCGGCACCCGCGACATGCTCTCGACGCCGCCGCCGATGGCGAACATCGCTTCGCCGGAGATGACCTTGGCGGCGGCCATGTTCACGGCCTCGAGCCCAGAAGCGCAGAAGCGGTTGATCTGCACGCCGGCGACGGTCTCCGCATAGTCGGCGTTGAGGACGGCGACGCGCGCGATGTCGCTGCCCTGCTCGCCGACGGGAGCGACGCAGCCGAGCACAACGTCGTCGACATCGGCGGTGTCGATGCCGGTGCGGTCGCGGATCGCCTGGAGGACCTGAGTCGCGAGCTGGATCGGGCTGATTTCGTGGAGCGCGCCGTCCTTGCGGCCCTTGCCGCGGGGCGTGCGGACGGCATCGTAGATCAGGGCTTCGGCCATGGTCGATCTCCTACTTCTCGTTTCGTCATCCCGGCGAAAGCCGGGACCTATTCCGCATCGATTGCGTCCCGGCTTTCGCCGGGATGACGGTCAAAACAAATGGGCGGGCAACGCCATCATGGCTTCGCTGCCCGCCTCGAGCTTCCGCCGCAACGCCCCCGCATCGGGGAAATAGCGCTCGGCGTAGTAACGCGCGGTGATCAATTTGGCGTCGTAGAACTCGCGGTCGGTGGTGCCGGCGTCGATCGCCTCGTGCGAGGCCTTCGCCATCAGCAGCCACATGTGGCCGAGGCTGACGATGCCGAGGATGTCGAGGTACGCGGCCGCCCCGGCCCCGGCGTTGTTCGGGTTCGCCATGCCGTTCTGCATCAGCCACATCGTCGCCGTCTGCAGCTCGCCGAGCGCCTTCTCCAGCGGCTTGGCGACCACGTCGAGGCGCGGATCGGCGGCGGCATCGGCGACCGCCTGCCCCGCCAGCGCGAGATACGCGCGCAGCCCCCGGCCGCCGTTCATCGCCAGCTTGCGGCCGACCAGGTCCATCGCCTGGATGCCGTTGGTACCCTCGTAGATCTGGGCGATGCGCGCGTCGCGGACGAACTGCTCCATGCCCCATTCGACGATGTAGCCGTGGCCGCCATAGACCTGCTGGGACTTGGTCGCGATCTCGTAGCCCTTGTCGGTGCAATAGCCCTTGATGACCGGGGTCAGCAGCCCGATCAGGTCGTCGGCCAGTTGCCGCTCCTCGGGCGTCTCGGCCTTGTGCGCGAGGTCGACCTGCAGCGCACCCCACAGGATCAGCGCGCGCGCACCCTCGTTGAAGGCGCGGCCGTCCATCAGCATGCGGCGGACGTCGGCATGGACGATGATCGGGTCGGCCTTCGAGGCGACCACGTCGGCACCGGGGCCCGGCGCGACCGTGGCCGAGCCCGCCACGCTGAGCGCCTTGCCCTGCACCCGGTCGCGGGCATAGATCGCGGCGTTCTGGTAGGCGACTTCGCCCTGGCTGAGGCCCTGCACGCCGACGCCGAGGCGCGCCGCGTTCATCATGATGAACATCGCGCGCAGGCCCTTCATCTCCTCGCCGATGAGGTAGCCGGTGGCGCCGTCGTAGTTCATCAGGCAGGTCGAATTACCGTGGATGCCCATCTTGTGCTCGATCGAGCCGCACTTGACGGCATTGCGCGCGCCCAGCGAGCCGTCGGCGTTGACCAGGAACTTGGGCACGATGAACAGCGAGATGCCCTTGACGTTGTCGGGCGCGCCGGTGGTTTTCGCCAGCACCAGGTGGATGATGTTGTCGTTGAGGTCGTGCTCGCCCGCCGAGATGAAGATCTTGGTGCCGGTGATCTTATGGGTGCCGTCATCCTGCGGCTCGGCGCGGGTGCGGATCAGGCCGAGGTCGGTGCCGCACTGGGGCTCGGTCAGGTTCATCGTGCCGGTCCAGCGGCCGTGCACCATGTTCGGCAGGTACATCTGCTTCTGGGCGTCGGACCCGACCGCCATGATCGCCGCCTGAGCGCCCTCGTTCAGGCCCGGGTACATCGAGAACGCCATGTTGGCGCTCGACAGGAACTCGGCGACCGCGGTGCCGACGACATGAGGGAGGCCCTGGCCGCCGTATTCGGGCGACGCGGTCAATGTCCCCCAGCCGCTCTCGACGAACTGGTCGTAGGCGGCCTTGAAGCCCCTGGGCGTCGTCACCGAACCATCGTCGGCGCGGGTGCAACCCTCTTGGTCGCCACTGAGATTGAGCGGCGCCAGCACGTTCTCGCAGAACTTGGCGCCTTCCTCGAGGATCGCCTGGACGAGGTCTGGGGTCGCGTCGGCAAAGCCCGGCAGGTTCGAATATTTGTCGAGCCCGACGATCGCCGACAGGACGAAGGCGGTATCTTTCACGGGCGCGCGGTAGCTCGGCATCGGTGGGCGGTCCTAGTGTTTCGCGGGGCCTAGTGTTTCGCGGGCCTAGTGTTGCGCGGGGTGGTCGGCGAGTTCCTTCTCGACGACCGCAACGAATGTCTGCAGTTCTTCGATCGTAGCGTCGATATCGTTACGCTGTTCCTGCAACGCGAGGATGCGGTCGTGGCATTTTTCGAGAGTCACCCGGCGCTGGGTCTCGCGGCCGTCGCCGACGTCGTACAGGTCGATCATCTCGCGGATCGTGGCGAGGCTGAAGCCGACATTCTTGGCGCGCAGGATCCACGCCAGCCGGGCGCGGTCGCGGCGGGAATAGACCCGGTTCTGCCCCTGCCGCTCGGGCGCGATCAGGCCATTGTCCTCGTAGAAGCGGATGGCGCGCGGGGTGACGTTGAAGCCCGACGCGAGCTCGGTGATGGTGTAGGTTTCAGCGTCATCGGCATGGGCCGGAACGTGCGCGTGGGCGAAGGCGTGGACGTGATCGTTCATGGAGGGACAGTTTAGTTGACGCTTACGTCAAGTGCAAGCTTGGAGCTTGATCCGCGCCGGCCTTCGGGAAGGCTGCAGGGCGCGCCGAAGCCCCCTCCGGTGTTCCAACACCGTGGGGGCGATAATCTTGGCCCGTCCGGCCTCCGGCTGGTTCCCGCCCGGCGCTAACTGGGTGGGGCCGCGAGGCTGAATGCGAGGCGTGTGATCGCTGCATGGGGCGGGCGTCGACGGAACGGCTGGTGTTGAAACTCGAAGGGTGCCACCCAATCCCGGCTTCACAGGCCAGGATCGGCGGCGTGGTGTCCTGTCGGCGGCGGCTTCCCGTGGTGCCCATGCAGCGAACGCGTAACCGGAGTTCCAGGGTAGCGCTCCCTGTCCGCCGGTGGGCCCTCACCAAAGGATACGAAACCCAGCACCAAGACTAACCGAAAAGGTTCGTAATGTCAAGGAAATTACCGGGAACGCCGGAAGGCTCAGGCGGGAGCGTCGGCGATCATCGCGGTGAACTTCGCCTCGGCAACGGTCTTGCCGTTGATTACGGCCCGCCCGGCGAACTTGCAGACGGTGGCGCGGCGCTGGATAAACTCGACGTGAAGTTCCATCAAGCAGCCGGGCTCGACGGGAGCGCGGAACTTCGCCTCCTCGATCGCCATGAAATAGACGAGCTTGTTCGAACCCTCGAGGTTCATCGACTTGATCGCGAGGACGCCGGCGGTTTGCGCCAGCGCCTCGACGATCAGGACGCCCGGCATGATCGGGCGGCCGGGGAAATGCCCGGCGAAGAACGGCTCGTTGATCGTCACCGCCTTGATGCCGCGCGCCGACTTGTCGGGGACGATGTCCTCGACCCGGTCGACGAGCAGCATCGGGAAACGATGCGGGATCAGCGCCATCACCGCGCGCACATCGACTGCACCCAGGTTAATCCCAGGCGGAGTCGACGTGTCGGGCGTGTCGTTCACGTCGCCGTTTGCCTTACTTGGCAGGAGCGGCGGCGGCCGGCGTCGCGGTCGAGACGCGCGGCAGCGACTTGTCGAGGCGCGAGACGATGTCGGTGGTGACATCGATCGCATTCGAATGCTGCAGCGTCGCACCCTCGGCGAGGGCGATCGAGGCACCGCGCTCGCGCATTACCGTGGTGATGAGCGGCTGGGCGGCGTCGTTGATCTGCTTCAGCACCGCCTGGCGCGAAGCCTGGAAGTCGGTGTTGCGCTTCTCGAGATCGGCCTCGTCCCGCTGGCGGCGGGTCTGGTAGTCCTTAACCTTCGCCTGGAAGGCGGCGATGATCGCCGGCGTCGCGGTCTGCGGCGGGGCGCTCTTCTGGAGGTTCTGCTCTTCGGTGCCGTACTGGGTGCGGAGCGACTGGACGCGCGCCTGGATACCGTCGGCGCGGGTCTTGAGCTCGGCGGCGGCCTGCTTGCCGGCAGTCGACGTCTGGAACACCTGGTCCATGTCGACGATCACGATGACCGCCGGCGGCAGTGTCTGCGCGACGACCGGAGCGGCGAGCATCGCCGTGGCGAATGCCACGGCTTTCAGCATGTTAGTCATTAGAATTGAGTCCCTACGTTGAATTGGAAGATCTTGGTGTTGTCGCCCGGCTGTTTTACGAGCGCCTTCGCGACGTCGAAGCGGAACGGCCCGAACGGCGAATTCCAGGACACGCCGGCACCAACCGAGACACGTGGCTTCGCCGAATTGCCCAGGAAGAACTCCTGGAATCCCGACGCCCCGGCGGTGTTTGCCGCGCAGTTGAGCGATGCCGGAAGTTGCGTCGCCGTCGCCGCCGGTTGCTGGCAGGTAAGGGTCGGCGACTTGACGCCGAACACGGCACCTGTGTCGACGAACACCGACGGTCGCAAGCCCAGCTCCGCCCCGGCCGCGCCGAGCGGAATCTGCACCTCGGCGCGGGCCCGGTAGAACGCGCGGCCACCGATGGCGTCGTCGGTCTTGCTGTTGTTGTCCAGCAGCACAGTCCCGGTCGCATCGAGCAAGCGGCGGATGACCCGCGGGCCGACGCCGCGGATGCCGAAGCCGCGCAGTTCGGGCTCGCCAAGGAAGAAGCGGTCGTTGATGCGGATCTTGTCGATGCCGTTGCCCGGGTCCTTGCCGTAGCCCCAGATGTAGCCGGCCTCGCCGCCCAGGTTGAGGATGAAGCCGCTGCCGAACAGCGCCCAATAATGGTCGTAGGTACCGCGCGAGCGCAGGTACTGGACGCCGCCGCCGACGCCGGCGAAGTCCTGGCTGAACGTCATCCGCTGGCCGGCGCTCGGGCGCAGGCGGTTGTTGAGGTTGTCGAAGATGATGCTGTAGCCGACCGACGACGTCGTCCGGTTGCCGATCGAGTCGCACAGGTAACGGCCTGCGATCAGCGGGCTGCACTTGCCGGTGGCCGGATCGTTGTACTGCGCGTCCAGCGAGATCTTGTCTTGGCTCAGGCCATAGCGGAACGACGCGGCCCAGAACTCGGTGATCGGGAAGCCGACGCGCGCCTGCCCGCCGGTCGTAGTCTGCGAATAGGTCGTCTTACGGTCGTTGCCGTTGCCGGTGTACTGGAACGAATTGTAGTCGCGGCGGAACAGGTCGACGCCGAGCGCGAGGTTGCGTCCGAACAGATACGGCTCGGTGAAGCCGAGCTCGACAGACTTCGAGTAGCTCGAGATGTTTGCGGACGCGCGCAACTCCTGGCCGAGCCCGCGGAAGTTGCGCTGGCGGATCGACAGGCTGAGGATGAAGCGCTCGAGACTCGAGAAACCGGCGGAAACCTGGAGCTCACCGGTCGGCTTCTCCTGGACGTTGGCCTCGAGGATGACCTTGTCGGGGGCCGAGCCGGGCTTCTGCTCGATGTCGAACTTCTCCTGGAAGAAGCCGAGGCCCTGGATGCGGTCGCGGGTCCGCTTGACCTTGAAGCTGTTGAAGGCGTCACCCTCGCCGAGCCGGAACTCGCGGCGGATGACGCTGTCGCGGGTCAGCGTGTTGCCGTTGATGTTGATCTTCTCGACGTAGACGCGCGGCGCTTCGTTGATCGCGAAGGTCACGTTCATCTCGCGCTTTTCTTTGTCGCGGTCGAACTGCGGGCGGACTTCGGCGAACGCGTAGCCGAGCAGGCCCGCGGTTTCCGACAGGGTGTCGACCGTCGTCTCGATCTTCTGGGCGTTGTACCAGTCGCCCGGCGTGATCTTGATGAGCGGCTTGAACTCCTTGTCCTTGATGTCGCGGATCTGGCTGTCCAGCTCGATGCGCCCGAACTTGTAGCGCTCGCCCTCGTCGACGACGTAGGTGACGATGAAGTCCTTGCGGTCCGGCGTCAGCTCCGCCGTCGATGAGACGACGCGGAAGTCGGCATAGCCCTGGGTCAGGTAGAACTGGCGCAACTTCTGCTGGTCATAGGCCAGCCGGTCGGGGTCGTAGGTGTCGTTCGAGGCGAAGAAGCGCCACGGCCGCGCCTGCCGCGTTGCCATCGAGGCGCGCAGCTGGCCGTCCTTGAACTTGGAATTGCCCAGGATGTTGATCTGGCGGACCTTGGACTTGGCACCCTCGTTGATCTCGAACACCAGGTCGACGCGGTTCTGGTCGAGCTGGATGATCTTGGGCTCGACCGAGGCGGCAAAGCGCCCCGAGCGGCGGTACAGCTCGAGGATTCGCGCAACATCGGCGCGGGCCTTGGACCGAGTGAAGATCTGGCGCGGCGCGACGCGGATTTCTTCGCGGATCTTGTCTTCCTTGACCCGCTTCGAGCCCTCGATGACGATCCGGTTGATGACCGGGTTTTCCTTGACCTCGACGATCAGCGTACCCGCGTCGTCACGGATGGTGACGTCGGCGAACAGTTCGCTGGCGTAGAGGTCCTTCAGCGCCTTATCGAGGCGCTCGCGGTCGTAGGCGTCACCCGGATTGAGCTCGATATACGAACGCACCGTCTCGGGCTCGAGCCGCTCGGTGCCGCGCACGATGATAGCGCGCACGGTGCTGCTCACCGCCGATACGGCGGCCGGTGCCTCGGTCGCAGGCGCAGCGACAGCGCCGGGCGCCGGCGGTGCCGGGTCCTGCGCGAACGCCGGCATGCCGGCCAAAGCCGTGCCGAGCAGCAAGATGGGGGCCAGCCGGCGCGGCAGCATCGACCCAGACAAATGACTCACGCGCTATCCCGCCCTTCAACCCCGTCGCTTCATTTACCGCCCAGCCGAGACCCCTTCAGGGACCCCCTCAGCCGAGCAGTCCGGTCAGGTGCTTCCACACCCCGATCGACCCGAGATCGTTCCAGGTCAGCAAGACCATCAGCGACACGAGCACCGCGAAACCCGACAGGAACGCCCATTCCTGGACGCGTGCCGCGAGCGGTCGTCGGCGCACCGCCTGGAGCGCGTAGAGGAACAGATGGCCGCCGTCCAGCATCGGTACGGGCAGCAAATTGATGAAACCGAGATTAATCGAGATCAAAGCCACCAGTTCGATCAGATTCGGCCAACCGACCGAGGCGACCTGCCCCGTCAGCTGCGCCATCTTCACCGGACCGCCCATCTCCTTCACCGAACGCTGGCCGCTGACGATCTGCCACAACCCGATCGCCTGCGACCGGATCACCGTCCCGGTATGCGAGACTGCCTCGGGAATGGCGCGCCACATCGGCAATTGTTCATAGCGCACACGGCCGCTGAAAATCCCCAGGCGACCGACCCTGACCTGGTTGCCGAAGCCGTCGTTCTCGAGGCTTACGCGCGGCGTGAGCTCGATCACCCGGATCGATCCGGCGCGCTCGATGCGCAGCACCAGCGGGCCGCCGACCGAGGACGCGGTGTGGGTGATCAGCTCGTCGAAGCGCTCGACCCGCGCCCCGTCGACAGCGACGATGCGGTCGCCGGGCAGCACACCCGCCGCCGCAGCCCGCCCGGCAGGATCGAGCTTGCCGACCACCGAGGGTGTGGTCGGGGCGCCGTAGGTGACGAAGAACCCGACGTAGATCAGGATCGCGAACAGCATGTTGGTCAGCGGACCGGCGACGGTGATCGCGGCCTTCGCCCACAACGGTGCAAAATGGAACAGACCGGCGCGCTCGGCCACGGGTATGTCATCGATGTCGGTGCGAGGCTGGCTCGCCTCGTTGGCGTCGCCGGCGAACTTCACATAGCCGCCCAGGGGCAACCAGCCGATCTGCCAGCGCGTGCCACGCTTGTCGGTCCAACTGGCAATAGGACGCCCGAAACCGATCGCGAAAGTCTCGGCGCGAACACCGCACCAGCGCGCCACCAGATAGTGGCCGCCCTCATGAATGAAGACGAGCACGCCGATGACGCACAGGAACACGCCGACCGTGAAGGGCAGTCCGGGTTGCGCCAGCGTCGTCAGTGGAGCCTCCGTCCGATGGCGGCTCTTGCTGCCGCGCGTGCTGCGCCGTCTACCGCGATGACTTCCTCGAGCGATCCACACGGGCCGACCGATAGCCGTTCGAGTGTTTCCCCCACGATTGCGGCGATATCGAGGAAAGACACTTGACCGGCGATGAACGCGGCGACGGCAATCTCGTTGGCGGCATTGAGGATACAGGGCGCCGCGCCCCCTGCCCTGAGCGCGTCCCACGCCAGCCCAAGCGCCGGGAAACGCTCGAAATCCGGGGCCTCGAAAGTCAGGCTGCCGATCGCGGCGAGGTCGAGGCGCGCCGACGGCGTCGCCATCCGCTCGGGCCACGCCAGCGTATAGGCGATGGGCGTCCGCATGTCGGGCGTGCCGAGCTGCGCCAGTACCGAGCCGTCGATGTACTCGACCAGGCTGTGGATCACCGACTGGGGATGAACGAGCACCTCGAGCTGCGACGCGGTCACCGGGAACAGGTGGTGCGCCTCGATCAGTTCGAGCCCCTTGTTCATCAGCGTCGCGGAATCGACCGAAATCTTGGCGCCCATCGACCAGACCGGGTGCTTGCAGGCCTGCGCCACGGTCGCGTCGCGCATCTCGGCGTGGGTCGCGGTGCGGAACGGCCCGCCACTTGCGGTCAGGATGACCCGCGCGACCCGCTCGGGGCGCTCGTGGTCGAAGCACTGGAAGATCGCATTGTGCTCGCTGTCGACGGGCAGCAGCGTCGCGCCGGTGCGTGCCGCGGTCGAGGTGACGAGATCACCCGCGCAGACCAAGGTCTCCTTGTTGGCGATGGCGACGGTCGCGCCGCGCTCCACGGCCGCCATCGTCGGGCCGAGGCCAGCCGCCCCGACGATAGCGGTCAGTACGATGTCGGAATCACCCGCGGCGGCGTCGCGCACGGCTGCGGTGCCGGCGGCCGCCTCGATGCCGCTGCCTGAAAGCGCGGCCTTGAGGTCGGCGTAGGCACTCTCGTCGGCGACGACGGCGATGCGCGCTCCGACGGCGCGCGCCTGGGCGGCGAGGCCCTCGACGTCGCGGTTCGCGGTCAGGGCGTCGACGCGCCAGTCCTGCGGCGCGCGCTGGAGCAGGTCGAGCGTCGACTTGCCGACCGAGCCGGTGCTGCCAAGCACGGTGATGCCACGCGGGCTCATCGTGGGATCGCCACGGCGCCGAGCGCGACGATGATCGCCACCGGGACGAGCCCGTCGAGCCGGTCGAGGATACCGCCGTGGCCGGGCAGCAAGCGTCCGGAGTCCTTGAGGCCAGTCAATCTTTTCATCCAGCTTTCGAACAGATCACCGCCCTGCGCGACAACCGCGAGAACAAGGCCCGCTATCAGAGCATAATCGAACAATGCCAGCGAGATGCCGGCGATCCTTGCGACGATGTACGAGGTCAATGCCGCACCGATCGCACCGCCTGCCAGACCCGCCCAGGTCTTGTTCGGGCTGAGCGCAGGGGCGAGCTTCGGGCCGCCGATGGTGCGTCCGGCGAAAAACGCGAAGATGTCGGTCGCCCAGACGATGGCGAGTGTCCAAGCAGTCAGTTCGAGACCGCCAGGCAGGCCGCGCAATACGATCAGCGCGATGCCGGGGAGCGCGCAATACAGGACGCCACCCGCGATCCAGGCCGCGCGCTGGCGGTCGTAGCCACGCGCGAAGATGCCGAGCAGGATCGCGCCGCCGACGGCCACGAGCAGCGCCCGGTCGACGGCCGCGTAGATCGCGAAGAAGATAGAGGCGCCAACGATGGCGAGGCCGGCGAGGCGGAAACGCCGGCTGATATCGTGCATCACCGACCATTCGGCGAACATCAGCAGCACCGCGACCGCGACCAGCGCGCTGAACACCAGCCCGCCAGCCCAGACCGCGGCGAGCGCGACGGCGATCAGCACCACCCCGGTCAGGACCCGGGCGGTCATCCGACTGCCGCCGCCGGGCAGCGCGCTAGCGTCCGCCAAATCGACGCTCCCGGGTTGCGAACTCGGCGACGACCTCGGCAAGCGCGGCTCCGTCGAAGTCAGGCCACAGCCGCTCAGTGACGACGAATTCGGCATAAGCGGCCTGCCACAGCAGGAAATTCGACAGCCGCTGCTCGCCCGAAGTGCGCACCACCAGGTCGGGGGCGGGCATGCCGGCGGTGTCGAGACGCGCCTCGATTGCGGCGGCGTCGATGGCGTCCGGAGCGACCTCGGCGGCGAGCGCCTTCGCCATCCGGACGATCTCATCCTGCCCGCCGTAATTGAGCGCGATCGCCAGGGTCAGCCCGGTGTTGTGCTCGGTCCGGCGCTTGGCATCCTCGAGCATCGCGACAAGATCGGGCTTCAACGCTTTGTAGTTGCCGATGAACATCAGGCGGACACCGTTGCCGTCGAGTTCGGCGATCTCGCTGCGTATGTAGTGGCGGAGCAGGCCCATCAGGTCACCGACCTCGTCGGCCGGGCGCTTCCAGTTCTCGGAGCTGAAGGCGTAGAGCGTCAGAAACTGGATGCCGAGATCAGGCGCAGCCTCGACGACTTTGCGGACCGCTTCGACCCCGGCGCGGTGCCCGGCGACGCGCGGCAGGTGACGTGACTTCGCCCACCGGCCATTGCCGTCCATGATGATCGCAACGTGGCGCGCCCCGGTTTCGGAACCGGCTTTGACGGCCCGGGTCGAGCCGACCCCCGAAGTGCTGGCGCGCGCGACGCTCACTTGCCGAGGATTTCCTTTTCCTTGGCGGCGCTGGTCGCATCGATGTCGGCGACCGACTTGTCGGTCAGCTTCTGGACCTCGGTCTCGAGGCGCTTCTGGTCGTCCTGGCTGATCTTGCCCTTCTTCTCGGCCGCCTTCAGCGTCTCCATGCCGTCGCGGCGGACGTTGCGCGCCGCGATGCGGGCGGCCTCGGCGTACTTGCTGGCGAGCTTGGCGAGTTCCTTGCGGCGTTCCTCGGTCAGGTCGGGGATCGGCAGGCGCAATGTCGTGCCGTCGACGATCGGGTTGAGACCGAGCCCCGCGGCGCGGATGGCGCGGTCGACGGCATTGACACTCGACTTGTCCCAGACCTGCACCGACAGCATCCGCGATTCCGGCGCGCTCACCGTCGCCAACTGGTTCAGCGGCATGTTGGAGCCGTAGACCTCGACCTGGACCGGATCGAGCAACGACACCGAGGCGCGCCCGGTGCGCAGCCCGCCGAGGTCGTGCTTGAGCGCGTCGAGGCCACCCGCCATCCGGCGGTCGAGATCGGTCTTGAAGGCCGCAGGGTCGAAATCCGCCATCCTAGTTCCTTACCATCGTCGAGACGCCGTCGCCCGCCAATACCCGCGCCAGATTGCCCTCCTCGCGGATGTTGAAGACCACGATCGGTATGTCGTTGTCGCGGCACATCGACACCGCGCTTGCATCCATAACCTTGAGGTCGTCCGCCAACACCTTGGAGAAGCTCACCTCCTCGTAACGCTTGGCGCCCGGCACCTTCTTCGGGTCGGCATCGTAGACGCCGTCGACGCTGGTGCCCTTGAACAACGCATCGCACTTCATCTCGGCGGCACGGAGCGCCGCGCCGGTGTCGGTGGTGAAGTATGGATTGCCGGTGCCGGCGGCAAAGATCACGATCCGCCCTTTCTCGAGGTGGCGCTCGGCGCGGCGGCGAATGTAGGGCTCGCAGACGCTCGGCATCGGGATCGCCGACTGGACGCGGGTGTCGACGCCGAGCTTCTCGAGCGCGTTCTGAACCGCCAGCGCGTTCATCACCGTCGCCAGCATGCCCATGTAATCGGCATTGGCACGGTCGAAGCCGGCCTTCTCGGCGGACAGGCCACGGAAGATATTGCCGCCGCCGACCACGACGCACAGCTCGAAGCCGGCATCGCGCGCCAGCTTGACTTCGCCGGCGATGCGCGAGGTCTCTAGCGGATCAATCCCGAAAGATCCCGAGCCCATAAGGGCTTCGCCCGACAATTTAAGCAAGATGCGCCGGAATCGCTCAGGCATGTGTCGGGCTTTCCCTTTTATGACGCGACCCGAACGCCATTCAGACCTGTCCTAAGGCCATAATTGCGCGCCGTCATCCCCCACCGGCCCGTGAAACCCGAACCGGCGGAGGTTATTTTCAAGCCTGTCCGGCTGCAGCGGCGACCTCGGCGGCAAAGTCCTTCTCGTCGCGCTCGATGCCTTCGCCAAGCTGGAGCCGGACGAACTCGGTGACGACGATCGGCTTTCCCGCTGCCTTGGCGGCAGCGGCAACGACATCCCCGACTTTCGACTTGCCGTCGATGACGAACACCTGGGTGAGCAGACTGTTCTCCTGGCGATACTTGCGGACGCCGCCCTCGATCATCTTCTCGGCGATCTCGGGGGTCTTGCCGCTGGCAATGGCCTTCTCGCGGGCGATGTTGCGCTCACGCTCGACGGTCTCGGCATCGAGGCCGTTCTCGTCCAGCGCCAGCGGGTTGGCGGCGGCGATGTGCATCGCGATCTGGCGGCCGAGCGCCTCGAGCGCCGACGCATCCGCCTCCGACTCGAGCCCGACGAGCACGCCGATCTTGCCGAGGCCCGGGGTGATCGCATTGTGGGTATAGCTGACGACGATGCCCTGGTTGACCTCGATCAGCTTGGCGCGGCGCAGCGACTGGTTCTCGCCAATCGTCGCGATGTTGTGAGTCAACTGGTCCTGCACGCTGCCGGTGCTGCCGGGATAGGGCGCGGCGGCAAGCGCTGCCAAGTCGTCGCCACTCGCCAGCGCGATGTCGGTGACGGTCTTGACGAAGCCCTGGAACTGCTCGTTCTTGGCGACGAAGTCGGTCTCGGAATTGACCTCGACCGCAGCGCCGCGGGTGCCCGAAACGGCAACGCCAACGAGGCCCTCAGCGGCGGTGCGCCCGGCCTTCTTGGCGGCGGCAGCAAGGCCCTTGGTGCGCAGCCAGTCGACGGCCGGCTCCATCTCGCCGGCGGTCTCGGACAGTGCCTTCTTGCAGTCCATCATGCCCGCGCCGGTACGGTCGCGGAGGTCCTTCACCATGCTGGCGGTGATCTCGGCCATGGTCGTTGTCCTTATTCGAATAAGCGGCGTCATCCCGGCGAAAGCCGGGACCCATCTCTCGAAATGCGGGTGATGGGTCCCGGCGTGCGCCGGGATGACGATGTTTTGTTACGCTGCGGCGTCTTCGGCAGGCGCATCGGCGGCAACCGCAGCCTCGACAACCGGCGGGGTCTCGAGAACGAGGTTCGCCGGCTCGGCGACGTGCACGCCGACTTCGCCCAGCGCTTCGACCATCGTCGTCGGCAGCGGGTCGGCCGACACCGGCTCGGGTGCGGCGAAGGTCTCGGCCGGCGGTGCGTCCATCGCACCGATGTCGATGCCCTGGCTCGCCTGGCGGCCGGTGCGCGCATCGATGACGGTGTCGGCGATGGCGTTGCAGTACAGCAGGATGGCGCGGCTGGCGTCGTCGTTGCCCGGAACCGGGAAAGCGATGCCCGACGGGTCGGTGTTGGTGTCGAGGATGGCGACGACCGGAATGCCGAGGACGTTGGCTTCCTTGATCGCGAGCTCTTCCTTGTTGACGTCGATCACGAAGATCACGTCGGGCAAGCCACCCATGTCGCGGATGCCGCCGAGCGACAGCTCGAACTTGTCGCGCTCACGGGTGAGCTTGAGGATTTCCTTCTTGGTCAGGCCGGTGGTGTCGCCCGAAAGCTGCTCCTCCATCTGCTTGAAGCGCTTGATCGAGCCGCTGATCGTCTTCCAGTTGGTCAGCATGCCGCCGAGCCAGCGGTGGTTGACGTAGAACTGACCCGACCGGTTGGCAGCCTCGGCGATGGGGTCCTGCGCCTGGCGCTTGGTGCCGACGAAAAGGACCTTGCCGCCGGCCTGGACGGTGGCGCGAACGAAATCGAGAGCACGCGCGAACAGCGGCACGCTCTGGGACAGGTCGATGATGTGCACGCCGTTGCGGTCGCCGAAAATGTAAGGCCTCATCTTCGGGTTCCAGCGGTGCGTCTGGTGGCCGAAGTGGGCGCCTGCCTCAAGCAGCTGCGCCATCGAGACAACGGGAGTTGCCATGGTATCGTTCTCCTCTATCCGGTTATACCGCCGCAGGGGGTGAACGGGTTTGCGCCCGGCACCGGATGGGTTGCCCCTGCGTGGGGTTTTCGAGAGCGGCGCGGTTAGCCGAGGTGGGGCGGCGGGTCAAGGCTCCCGGTCAGGGTTTGGCCGGCCCGACCCTCAGAATCTTGCCGCTGCTGTCGTCCGTCAGCAGGTACAGCGCACCGTCCGGTCCCTCGACGACGTCCCGGATGCGGTCGCCGCGCTCGGTCAGCAGCCGCTCCTCGCCGACCACGCGGTCGTCACGCAGCACCAGCCGCACGAGCGCCGTGGATGCCAACCCGCCGATGAAGAAGTTGCCCTTCCACTCCGGGATCGCCTTGCCCGAATAGATCGCCAGGCCCGAGGGCGCGATCACCGGGTCCCAGTAATAGACCGGCTGCTCCATGCCCTTCGCCTGGGTCAGGCCCTTGCCGACGCGCAGGCCCGAATACTCCTCGCCGTAGCCGATCGTTGGCCAGCCGTAGTCCTTGCCGGCCTCCGGGCGGTTGAGCTCGTCGCCGCCGCGTGGCCCCATCTCGACCTCCCACAGGCGGCCGCCGGCATCGAGCGCCGCCGCCTCGACGTTGCGGTGGCCGTAGGACCAGATCTCCGGCCGCACGCCCGCCTTACCGACGAACGGGTTGTTCTTCGGCACCGAGCCGTCGGGGTTGATGCGGGCGATCTTGCCGAGGTCGCTCTTGAGGTTCTGCGCCTGGACGCGGCCCGGCAGGATCGAGCGCTCGCCCATCGTCACGAACAATGTGCCGTCGCGGGCGAAAACGAGCCGCGCCCCGTAATGCTGGATCGAATCCAGTGTCGGCATCATCCGGAAGATCACCCGCACGTTCTCGACGCGCGGTGCCGCACCGGTGACCAGCCTGCCGCGCGCCACCGCCAGCCCGGTGCCGCCGGTGCGGCTCTCGGCATAGCTCCAGAAGATCGTGCCCGACGTCGCATAGTCGGGCGACAGCGCGACATCGAACATGCCGCCCTGCCCGCGCGTATCCGTCGGCGGTGTGCCGGTCAGCCGCGCCGACTTGGCACCGTTCGGGCTGACGATACGGAGCGCGCTCGCCTGCTTCTCGCTGACCAGCATCCGGCCGTCGGGCAGGAACGCCAGCCCCCACGGCGTGTCCAGGCCGGTCGCAACCTCGGTGATTTTCAGCGGCGTCCGGGTCTTGACCGCCTCGGCGCGGGTCTGGTTCGGGAACGCGGGCTTGAAGGACGGCACGTTGGCAGGGCCCTGCGCAACCGGGGCGGCGGCGAGCGGCGTCGCGATCAGGGCAGCGAGAAGTCCGAAGCGCATGGAGTCAGGTCCTTCGAAGGGATTTGCCTGCTTAGCGTCTGACGCGTTGACTTGGCACCACCCAAAAGCTAACCACCGCCGCGCCCCACTGCCCTGTCGTCTAAAGGTAAGACAACGGACTCTGACTCCGTTAATCGAGGTTCGAATCCTCGCGGGGCATCCAGGCTTCAGCCTTCGATCTGCTGGCCGAGCAGCGCCAGCGCCGCGGTCGCGAAGGCGACCATGTTGCCGAGGCGGTCGCTGCTGCCGGTCTCCAGCGTCCGGGCGAGTGTCGCCCCGCCGGCCACCGCGAAGCAACTGTGTCCCGCCGCATCGCCGTACGGATTACCGGTCGGACCCGACGCGCCGGTCTCTGAAATCCCCCAACTCGCGCTGAACCGCCGCCGTACCGTCTCCGCGAGCAGCATCGCATACGGCTCGCTCGCCGACTTGATGCCGACGACATCCTCGCGCTTCAGGTCGAGCAGCCGGTGCCGCGCCCGCGCCGTGTAGATCACCCCGCCACCGAGGTAATAGGCCGAAGCCCCCGGCACCGCGAGCAATGCCGCCGAGATCAATCCGCCCGTCGAGGACTCCGCGACCGCGACCGTTTGGCGCCGCGCGACGAGGGCGGCGGCGACGGTACGCGCCTGCTCGAACAAGCCCTCCATCGAGGCTACGCCCGTCATCGCTGAGCCTCGACGCGCCCGGTCAGCCGGTCGACCCAGCGCTGATGCTCGACCGGGTCGGCGAGCATCTCCAGCGCCGCGACCGTCCGCGCCAGCCTCTCCCACAGCGGCTCCGGGATGCGGGAGTGAAGCGCGGCGACCATTGCGGTGTAATAGGCAACGACCTGCCCACGGCTCTTGTCGCCGAAGCGGTCCCAGACGGTCGTGCCGTCGTCGTCCTCGCCGATCAGGTGATCGTTCAGGATCGCGTTCGCGTTGTGGAGCTTGTCGCACGCGGTAACGAAAGCGGCGCGGGCACTCTTGGTCGCGACGGCGGCAACGTAGGCGCGCTTGCGGTCCTCCCAGTCCAGCTTGGCGGACGCGTCCTCGGTCACGCTGTCGGAGCATTGCTCGACCGTCTCTGCGACGGTCTTGCCGAAGCGCTTGCGAATCTTGTCGAGGGTCGGCTGGCCGCCGCAATCCTCGACCGCGTCGTGGAGCAGAGCGGCAATGGTGTGCTTGTCGTCGCCGCCGTGCTCGATCACCAGGCTCGCGACACCGAGCAGATGCGAAAGATACGGCGTCCCGACGCCCTTCCTTTCGTGTCCTTCGTGAAGCTGGGAGGCCATCTTGAACCCGGCCGTAAGTCGTTTCGAATACATGCTTTTCTCCTTGAACCGGATGTGGTTCGACAATCTCGGGGCGCGGACCGGACCGTCCGCGGCTGCGGAGTCCGCGCCGGGCTACCCAAGCCGTTTGCCACAGGTTAACATGACAATATGGCCGAAACCGATGCCCTGCCCCCGCCCGGCGCTGCCGCTGACTGGACCGTCCCGCAGAAGTGGGGCGATTATACTCCGGCGGAGCATGCGGTGTGGGACACGCTGTTCGCGCGCCAGACCAGCCTGCTGAAAGACCGCGCCCACCCCGCCTTCCTCGCCGGCCTCGATATCCTGGCGCTGTCGGAGCCCGGCATCCCCGACTTCGACGAGCTGTCCGAACGGCTCCACAAGGCGACCGGCTGGAGCGTCGTCGCGGTCCCCGGGCTGGTCCCCGACGCGGTTTTCTACGAGCATCTTGCCAACCGGCGCTTCGTTGCCGGCAGCTTCATCCGCGGCGCGCACGAGCTCGACTACCTCGAAGCCCCCGACGTCTTCCACGACGTCTTCGGGCACGTCCCGCTGCTCAGCCAGCCGGTGTTCGCGGATTACATGCAGGCCTACGGCCAGGGCGGTCTGCGCTCGATGGAGTTCGGCGCGATCGCCCGGTTGGCGCGGCTGTACTGGTACACCGTCGAGTTCGGCCTGATCCGGGAAAGCGGCGACCTCAAGCTCTATGGTGCCGGCATCGTCTCCAGCCACGGCGAGAGCCGCTTCGCCCTCGACGACCCGTCGCCGAACCGGATCGGCTTCGACCTCGCGCGGGTGATGCGGACGCCGTACCGCATCGACGACTTCCAGCAGGGCTATTTCGTCATCGACAGCTTCGAGCAGTTGCTGCGCGCAACCCTCGATACCGACTTTGCGCCGTTGTACGCCGAACTCGAAGGCAAGCCAGACCTCGACATTGCCGCGATCGTCGAGGGTGACCGGGTCATTCACCGGGGTACGCAGGCCTATGCGCAAAGACGCGCCGCCGCAGCCTGATCGCAGGCCCTAATCGCCCGTTGCGTTGGCTCCGTGCCACTCGTATAGGGACCGCCTTCCGTCTATGTGGGGCAGTAGCTCAGATGGGAGAGCGCAGCAATCGCACTGCTGAGGTCAGGGGTTCGATCCCCCTCTGCTCCACCAACGGCCTCTAAGGGATTGAAACCCTTAGATTATACACGGAGAACAAGCACTTACGCCACACGTGTCCCACACATGGAGGACTACAAAGGCGATGTGCAACTACCTCTCCAAGCCCGGCGCGACCTACTATTTTAGGCGGCTGGTGCCCGTTGATTTGCAGGCTCAGCTAGGCCGCAGGGAGTGGAGCTATTCCCTCAAAACTAAGGACCGGCCAGAGGCCAAGCGCAGAGCGCAAGCTGAGGCCGTTCGGACCAATGGCCTGATAGATGATGCCCGCGCCAGCCTAGCCCTCTCAGTGGCCCCGCCAGCGCCCTCCCTGACCCCTCGCCAGCGTCAACGCCGGGACTGGCAAGGCCAGCACGAGCTAGAGGCCATGGAGTTCCTAGACGCCCTGACGGCTGGGAAAGAGCGGGAGTACGAAGCACGGGAGGTCATGCGGCAAACGGTCATCCGGGAGCTAGGAGGATCGACGGCCAGCCTGAGCGAGAAGCAGCGGGCTATCCGGGACATCGTGAGGGACGCCGACGAAGCGGCCCGCATTGCCAATCAGAACCTAGCAGCGGTCCAGTACGAGCTACGCCAGCGGCGGGAAGTGGAAGCGCCCGTGGTGCCCCCTCCCCCTGAGGCTCAGCCTGATCGAACAGTAGGGACAATGCTTGAAACAGTTATCGAGCGCTGGTCCATTGAGCGCAAGGTAACTGCCAAGACAAGGGATGCTGCCAAGGCATCTGTACGCTGGCTCTATGAGGCGATTGGCCGCGTAGCCGTGGAGCAAATCACACGCCGGGATATGCTGGACTTTAAGGACAAGCTGCTAGGAAAAGGCACGACGATAGCGAACACGAAGATGAAGCTATCCCGTATCTCCGGCCTGCTTGGCTACGCCTTGGATAACGACATGATACCGGTGAACTATGCCAAGGGCATAACCCTCCCCGACCCTAAGGCCGCTGCACGTAAACGCGCCGTCTACGACACGGAGGCGCTGGCCACCTTGTTCGCTGGCCCTGTACATGCTCTCGGCGAACGTCCACCCCAAGGTCGTGGGGAGGCATCCTACTGGTTGCCGCTGCTCGCCTTGTACACCGGGGCGAGACTTGAGGAACTTGGCCAGCTACGTCCCGGTGATGTCAGGAAGGCAACATACAGCGACGGTAACGATGAAGTTCAAACGGCTTGGGTGATTAACATTGTAGAGGATGAAGCGGACGGCCTGCACCTAAAGAACTCAGGCAGCGCCCGCATCATTCCAGTTCACCCTACCCTTGTAGAACTTGGCTTCATTGATCTAGTCAACACTGCTACTGCTGCTAAACAGAAACGCATTTTCTCTGACCTGACCCCGGACAAGTACGGCAGCTATACTGCTAAGTGGAGCATGTGGTATACCGTGTATCGCAAGAACTTGGGTCTGATAGACAAGCGCCTAGTGTTTCATTCATTCCGCCATACTTTTAAGGACAATGCTCGGCATAGCGGAATGATAGAAGGCGTACAGCGGCAAATAATGGGCCACAGCGGGGAAGGAGTAGCTGACGACTACGGTAGCGGTCATGGCCTCTATCGCCTAGTGGAGGGAATGACGTTGTACCGCGTACCGGGGTTCGTATTGCCGCCTAAGCCATTACGCTAACCAAACATCTTAGCCTAGCGATTAAGCCACGATATATATCATCTTGGAGTTGTGCGGATATTCGTATTGCGCAACTTCGTTTGATGAAACGTAGCAAATCCAAAGCTGTTGGCACATTCCTTATTGCCATAATGATTGCAGCAGTCTTAGTTGGAGTTGCCGTTATCGCCTCCTTGATGGAACGAAGTCCCTCCGGTTAGACTGGGCTTATTGGTAGAGCGCGATAGTCCCGACAGGACAAACGGTTACACGTCGGCACTGTAGGCGTAGGTATCCAACGGGATGACTCGCGAAGCTCACAGTCGTATCGTCATCGCTGTCCACGGGGATAACCGTAACCGCACCGGCTGTGCCTATGAAAAGCTCAGCGCAGTAGTTAGCGAGGTCGAGGGCTGAGCCTGTAATAGCAATAGCCCTACGTGCAGTCTGGTTACGTGACTGGATTATGCCGGTCATCCTATCCCGGTTACGATCATAGGCCATTAGACGCGGCCAACGATGATGATAGCAACAGTGGCGATTAGGGTTAGCGTCTGATGTTTATTTGAAATGAGGGTCGTGAAGTAGGACATTAGGGTTTCCATTGGTTGGATGTTAGTGGAGGGTTGGCAGCGAGGCTTGTCAGGGAGGCGCTGGGGCGCGTTGAGGGGTTGGCGGGGGAGATTATGCCACTCGCCAAAGGAAGGCGTTCAGCGGGCTTCCCTGTCACTCCCCGGTATGCCGCTCTAGGACGACGGGGGCATGTCGATGGCTGGCCCGGTGTAGCTCAGCGGCACACCCGTCTGGCGAGCAAGCGCCTCCCCGGACTTCGAGGGACGGTAGCCCGCTCCCCCGGACTGGGCGGGATTGGTGAACGAACGGGGCTGCTCAGCCACAGGCGCAGCGGCGGGGCTGTCCGCAGGGTTAGCCACAGCGTCCGCCTTGGCATCCTCCCGCACGTCCAGCGCATCCATGTCCGCTTCGATCATGGGAGTAAGGGCGTTCAGCCCGCTTTCATCCCCGGTAGCATTGTAGTGGTTCAAGGCCGTGTCGTACTTGGCAAGGGTCGCGCTATCGCTGGCCTGCACTAGTCGGGTGACGCGCTCCAACGTACCGCTAAGGGCGGGGCTGGATGCGGCGAAGGCATTGAGCGCCAGTTCGTAGGCTTTCCGGGGATCATGCCCGCTAGCCATGTGAGTGCGAGCGGTACGGGTAACGAACGAGGCATCTCCCCCGCTGGCATGGATAGTAGCGAGGGCGGCATTAACAGTGATACGATGTTTATGACTTAGAGCGGACATACCGCAGTTTCCTTTGTTGTGGTTAGTGCGGCCAGATGAATGACCATGTTCGTGACAAGCTGATAGTTATGCTTGATGTCACTGGCTGTAGGTTCGTGCATACCGGCGCGCTGACAATCAACGATAGTCTCAGCGGCTACACGTAGGGCTTCTTGTCGATTGTCCTCTGTGAGGTCGTCTAGTGCCAGCGTTATGGCTTTGTCCGGATAGACGGGGAAACCTAGCCGCTTACGATCATGGAACATACAGAGGCGGACAGCGAGGCTAGCAACGTCATACGGGTTGCTTAGCTGGTCAGTGCCATAGGACTTCAATAGCCAGCGGGTTACTGGGGACCACAGGGTATCAATGATGCCAGCCTCGGCATGGATGCCAAGCCTACTGCCAAGGTCCTCTAGCGTGTCGGGGAATATCTTGTAGGCTACCCAGCCAACGCGATTAGCCGTGTCATAGGCCGGGGCTGGGTGGATGATGCCAAGGTCCAGCGGGTCCCGGTCTGCCACGGGGACAAACTTCCGCATCGTCTTGTAGTTCAAACGTTGCTGGGCACCCTTACGATTAGGACGGCCAGCCTGCCTCACTGGGTCAGATACCCGCGCTTCATGCCGATATGGTAGACGTCCATAGCCTTCTCAGGGTCACCGGGAGCGAGGGCCAGGATGATCGGGGGGAGGACGTGGGGCTTCTCGCTCATCAGGTATTCGTAGACTTCACCGGGCAGGGCAGCGAAGCCCTCGACACTGTGATCCATGAAAACGCTGTCCCTCGCTTCATGGTCGTACGTCAGCGCTTCGTAGGTGATGTTGTAGGCAGCGGCCAAGGCTGAGCCGTTGGAGTTGCTGCCGTGCGCTACGGTGATGATGATATCCCGGAAGCGGGCGAACCGCGCCCTACGGTCAGCCAGAACCTTAGCCGTCATGGCAGCGGCGAGCTTATCCTGTGCATCTCCGAGTTCGATAGACAACCGGGCTGCCAAGGTCACGGCATCCTTTAACCGGGTAAGCAGAGCTACATCCGCACTAGTCTCGTTAAGCTCAGCCGTGAGGCGCTGTACGTCATAGGTAAGTAGATCGAGGGTGTTCATGTGTTCCTGTTACCCAAAGGTTTCATTGAATAGACCGAGCCCGCTGCCCTCAGGGCTTAGCGAGATAGGCGGGACGTAGTTCGGCTTACGCGGCGCAAGCACCATTGGCCGGGGTTGGGGATTGTCAGCCGTGAAAGCCTTAAGCACGTCACCGGCTGGCGTACGTCCGGGTTTACGTCTCACGGCATAGAGTGGCACTGGAATGCCAAGCATCTCCAACGCTACACGCAAGCCCGCTGTAATCCGGGGATCAGCCCTAGAGAAATACGCCTCTGCTACATCGCTGTTGATAACGTCATCGTTGACCGTATGGTTAGCCATAGTTTGTCCTTCTGTTTACCGTGGTGATTATGATTGGTTGTGATTAGGGGTTATGGAAAGGGATGAGTGAAATAGTTCCATCGACTTATAGAGATAGGCCGCCCGCTTGTGTGCGTAAGCGTAAGCGCCTTTAATCCCTTTAGCTTATCCTGTAAGTAAGCCCCCGGCTAACCATGTTCTCAAAGCGCCGTTCAATGAGTTCATGTTTATGGCATGTCCTAGGATGGCAGCCATAGGTTTAACCGGGAGCTAACTTACGAGATAAGCCGTTCTGTAATAATCGTATGAAGTCTTAGCGATTGAATAGCTTCTAGCCCCTGCTTAGAAATGTCCAACTACCCCCGCGTATGCGTACGTGACGCCCGCGTATATAGTCTATGATATAACCGGGATTTAAGCAGTGAGATAGCTAGGTAGGATACTCGTTATCCTATCATCTGGTATACCATGGGTTTACCCTTGGCTAACCCGGTAGATAGGTTCTTAGCATCAGCCGAGTATTGTAGCTCTGACGTTACCATAGTTATTCATCAGGGTATTTGCCTAGTTGCTATCCGGTCATATCATCATCTGTCATGATCTAGGTTCATCAGATATAGAGGCTATGGCTAGCCAAGGGTATACCTTAGTGTAACCCGCTTCTCTCTAACCAATCAATAGATGCAGCTTACCATGGTGGTAATTGCTACAGCTATCCGGTTATCGAGTGCATCTCATAGCCAAGCATTAAGCCCCTTGGTTACTCAGGGATAATCAGTAGGGAGGTATCGACGGGTGCTACCGCCTGTACTAGCTTCTCAAATACTTCGAGGGAGATACGATGTACTCCCCGGTCATTCCCAGCCAATAGATGCTCCTGTGGCCGACGGTATCAAAACAGTTCCAGAGTTTAAGGACAATGAATACAGTAGGTTAATCCCTTACCCAGCCCGGTCAAACCCAAGGATCAGGCGCGCGTCAACTGCTCAGCCTCAGGCCGTGTAGTCCAGCTATCCTACTCCAATGCCCTCAGAGCCACAGAGAAGCCCGCTCAGCGCTTTCCCATGATTAGGGAGGGATTGTGCCAGCCGCACCTCTCCCGGCTCTGGACGGTGCCTCTGAGCCTGTCTGGCTGGGCTATCCGGCGATTGCCTCTGCCCAATAGCGCTTGACCGTGGCATCCGACACCTTGAAGTGAGCCGCTGTGTCACGGATGCTGGCATTGTTCTCCTTACGCCAAGCCGCAATCCTGCCACCCTCTTTCACCCGCTTGCGACCAAGGCTCTCCTTACCGCGATGCGTCTTACCAGTGGCAGCCAATGCAGCACGAGCAGCGACCCGGCCACTGTTGCAGCGATCAAGTATCTTGCGCCGCTCCATGTCAGCAAGCTGGGCTAGGACCGCTAGGATAATCTCACCGACGCCACGGCCAATCGCACCGATGCCATGCACGTCAACAGTCACGCCCTTGTCGATAAGGCGGCGAACCGTTGTCTGTACGTCGATAGCGTCCCGGCCTAGCCGATCTACCGCGAAGACGTACAAGGTATCACCCTTGCGGATATGCTCTAGGAGCTTGGCGAACTGTGGCCGGTCAGCCGCCATGGTCGCACCGCTAACGCCTTCATCGCTGTACTCGGCATCGAAGCCATTACCCAACGCTGAGCGCTGAGCATCAATGGATTGGTCCCCGGTGCTGACCCGGTAGTAGGCAATGCGGTGTGTCATGGCTTGTAGCTCACAAGTTAGGGTGCCGTCTAAACCGGCTCATAAGCTAGCTCATAGATGCCGTCAAGATAGGTTTTGTGCCGTAGCCGGATACTTACAAGTTATGAGCCGCCTAATCGGCTGGGCTGCAACGCCATAGAAGCCCGCTCAGCGTCCACGGCTGCACCGGCCATGATCCACCACGGCTGAGCGCCAGCCCTGCCCTGTGCCTCCCCTGACCGGCTGAGCGGCACCGTGGTAGGCTGGGCTGACTGAGGGCGTACGGGGGTAACGCGCGCGGTCGGACTCCGACTTGCCCCCTCGCGTAAACATACCATTTTCAGATCGGCTGTTACCTACTGAGCGATGTACCTTAGGGGCTGTGAGCACGTCTCAAACTGCCCCCCGGGCCATTCCGACGAACATGTGCGAACCCGAACGCCCCAAGTCGGTTCGCCATTATCTAACATATTTTCTCTGATCGTTCTGCGAACATTACGAAGCTGATCTCCGATTTCGTTGTCAAACTCAATACTAAAATCTCTCAACTCAGTATGGGTAAGCTTAGGAAAAGCTTTGATATACTCAATCTTCTGCCTCGATGCAGATATGATCGCCTCATCAATCCAATAGTACGCATTCACTAGCATTGCATAATTTGGTTTAGAGGTGAAGCTCTGATAACCAACCATCTTCGACTTGAGACTTCCTGAATAAGCCACTTCCTGACGAGAAAACCAGTAAATATAATATCGTCTCTCGTCATTAGTTAATGCCTGAGGCCCGGGCTTGATCCAATCATCCGAGTTTAACCACTCCAATCCACTGTTGTACGAATTTGTCATATTCCTAAGCAAGGCCAATTTATTTTCCCTTGCCGTGATATTCTCGATATGATCATTCCATTTTTGCTGGATCAATGGTGCACCTAGGGCGGTTGCAACTACGACTGCATTTACCGCGATACTGACCCACGTTGCATATATACTTCGCCTCATTTCATGGACAGCTGCCCATCCTGCGATTGCTTGGCTAGCAGCATACGATTGCAGAACCAGATCGGCTCCATTCGGCTCAATCTGCTCAGGCGGTTTAGTCGCTTGCTCAATCATCCATCCCCCTGTCGCATAGTGTGATCAACACCCTTGCCAACGCGGCGAAAAGCTCACACATAGCGGCCACACACAAGGGTAAATCGAGAAAGCCTAAGTGTTTGTTCTCAATGGTTTAGCAGGGAAACAGACGTTCCCCCTCTGCTCCACCAAGGCGGACGGTCGGGGAGTGGCGCAGCCTGGTAGCGCATCTGGTTTGGGACCAGAGGGTCGCAGGTTCGAATCCTGTCTCCCCGACCATATTCTAGCTTGAGTGGATAAAGCGATGCCGACCAAGGCTGCCGAACACCTGACGAGCGATAATTTCATGGGCCTCGACGGCTTCGAGTTCGTCGAGTTCACCGGGCCCGATCCGGAGGCGCTGGCCAAGCTGTTCGTTGCGATGGGCTTCACCCACGTCGCCGACCACCGCTCCAAGCCCGTCCGGCGCTACGCCCAGGGCGACATCAATTTCCTGCTCAACATGGACACCGAAGGCCAGGCGGCCGAGTTCCGCAATGCCCACGGGCCGTCCGCCAACGCCATGGCGTTCCGGGTCAAGGATGCGCAGTTTGCCTTTGCCGAAGCGGTCAAGCGCGGCGCGGTCCCGGTGCCTCCCCGCGCCGGACCGATGGAGCTCAACATCCCGGCGATCGAGGGCATCGGCGGGTCGCATCTGTACCTCGTCGACCGCTACGGCGCGCAGGAGATCTACGACGTCGACTTCCGCCCGGTGCCGGCTGCGGCGCGCGACGACCGCTCGGTCGGGCTGCACACGCTCGATCACCTGACCCACAACGTCAACCGGGGCCGCATGGCGTACTGGGCCGACTTTTACGAGCGCATCTTCAATTTCCGCCAGATCCGCTATTTCGACATCGAGGGCCAGTCGACCGGGCTGTTCTCCAAGGCGATGACCGCCCCCGACGACAAGATCCGCATACCCTTGAACGAGAGCCAGGACGAGCACAGCCAGATCGAGGAGTTCCTGCGCGCCTACAAGGGCGAGGGCATCCAGCACCTGGCGCTCGCCACCGACGACATTTTCGCAACCGTCGACGCGCTGCGGGCCAACGGCGTCCGCTTCCAGGATTCGCCGGAGACCTATTTCGACCTGATCGACAAGCGGTTGCCGGGCCACGGCCACGACGTCGAGGAGATGCGCAAGCGCCGCATCCTGATCGACGGCGCGCCCGAGACCGGCGGCGGCCTGCTGCTGCAAATCTTCACCGAAAACATGGTCGGCCCGATCTTCTTCGAGATCATCCAGCGCAAGGGCAACGACGGCTTCGGCGAAGGCAATTTCAAGGCGTTGTTCGAGAGCCTGGAGCTCGACCAGGTCCGCCGCGGCGTCATCCCGGGACACGTCGTCCCGAGCGAAGTCGAGGCGTGAGCTACCAGTCCGGCTTCGGGAATCACTTCAGCACCGAAGCCGTACCCGGCGCGCTCCCGGTTGGGCGTAACTCGCCACAGCGCCCGGCCTTCGGGCTGTTCGCCGAGCAATTGTCGGGCACGGCCTTCACCGCACCGCGCGACCACAACCTGCATTCGTGGCTTTACCGCCTGCGGCCGAGCGCCAACCATCCGGCCTACACGCCCTATGCGCAGGGCCTGGTCCGCTCCGGACCGTACGACGAGGTGCCGCCGAGTCCGAACCGGTTGCGCTGGGACCCGCTGCCCTTGCCGGCAATACCGACCGACTTCATCGACGGGCTGGTGACCTATGCGGGCAACGGCGACCCGGCCAGCGGCGCCGGCGTCGGCGTGCACCTGTACGCCGCGACCGCCGACATGGTGGACCGGCTGTTCTACGATGCCGATGGTGAACTGCTGATCGTACCCGAGCAGGGCGCGCTGCGGCTTGTCACCGAGCTTGGGTTGATCGAGGTCGCGCCGGGCTCGATCGCCGTAATCCCACGCGGCGTCCGCTTCCGTGTCGAGCTCCCGGCCGGCTCCGCCCGCGGTTACATCTGCGAGAACTACGGCCAGCCCTTCCGCCTGCCCGACCTCGGCCCGATAGGTTCGAACGGCCTCGCCAACCCACGCGACTTCGAGACCCCCGTCGCGTGGTTCGAGGACCGCGACGTCGCCACCGAGGTCGTGCAGAAATTCGGCGGCCGACTGTGGCGCACCGAATTCGACCACTCGCCGCTCGACGTCGTCGCGTGGCATGGCAACTATGCCCCCTACCGCTTTGATACGGCTCGCTTCAACACCATCGGCAGTATCAGCTTCGACCACCCCGACCCGTCGATCTTCACGGTGCTGACCTCGCCGTCGGACACGCCCGGCACCGCCAACGCCGACTTCGTCATCTTCCCGCCGCGCTGGCTGGTGGCCGAGGACACGTTCCGCCCGCCGTGGTTCCACCGCAACGTGATGAGCGAGTTCATGGGGCTGGTGACCGGGGCCTACGACGCCAAGGTCGGTGGCTTCGCGCCCGGCGGCGCGTCGCTGCACAACTGCATGAGCGGCCACGGCCCCGACCAAGCGAGCCACGCCGCTGCCTCCGCCGCCGAGCTCAAGCCGCACAAGCTGGAGAACACGCTGGCCTTCATGTTCGAGACGCGGATGCCGCTGCACCCGACCGCCTGGGCGATGGCGACACCGGCGATGCAGCTCGACTACGACGACGTCTGGACCGGGTTTGCGAAGGCTCGACTACCCGGCTGACTTTCGCTCTCGCGCCATGCGGACCCACCGCTTCCGCATCGTCATCCGATGGAACTGCCAACTTGCGTATGTTACGGGGCTTCCGCAACGGCCCGTCGTTGGCCATGACCGAATGAGACAATGACGGACAAGCCGGTCTTCTACGATCCGAGTGGACAGCGTGCGCGCTGGACGCTGCGTGCGGTGCTGGCGCTCGGGCTGGTCCTGGTCGCGGCCGTGGTGACGTTCGCGATGACGGTGATCAGTGTGCCGGTGCCCGCCCCCCTCGCGATGATCATGGAGCGCCCGCACCCGCGCCCCCTCGACGTCAAGGTGGCGCGGTTCAGGCACAAGCTCACCAAGAACCTGGCCTGGCGGCCGTTCGGGGGTACCGCTGCCGACGCCGCCGTCAAGCAGACTATCGTCGCCTTCTATGCGCCGTGGGACGACGCCAGCTATGCCTCGCTGGCCAAGAACATCGGCAAGCTCGACACGCTCGTGCCGAGCCTGTTGTCGGTGACTGGGCCGAACCACCATTTCACCGTGGTCAACGATCCCCGCCTCGATCTGCTGCTCGCCAACGCCTCCAAGCGCCCGAAGCTGCTTATGATGGTCCAGAACGCCAAGGACGGCAGCTGGGACGGCGGCGGCACCGCGGCACTGCTGGCCGACCCGCGCGAGCGCCGCGTCCTCCTCGACAAGGTTATGCCGCAGATCGCGGCGCGCGAGGCCGCTGGCGTCGTCTTCGACTTCGAGGATTTGCCCGCCAGCGCACAGGCGAATTACCTGCAGTTCCTCGCCGAGGCGAAAGCGCGCTTCGTGCCGCGCGGCTGGCGGGTGACGCTGGCGGTGCCGGTTGACAACCCCGACTGGAACCTCGCCGCCTACGCCAAGGTCGCCGACCGGCTGTTCCTGATGATCTATGACGAGCACTGGATCGGTGGCCCACCCGGTCCGATCGCCTCGCAGAACTGGTACGTCGACCGTCTCCGCGCCGCCCGCCAGCTGATCGGCCGCGACAAGGCGATCGTCGCGGTCGGCAACTACGCCTACGACTGGACGATGAACGCCAAGGGCGGCGTCGAGGGCACCGTCTCGCAATCGGTCGAAGAAGCGTGGCTGTCGGCGCGCGATAGCGGTGCGAAAATCCGCTTCGACCCGGCCAGCGGGAACGCGACGTTCGACTATGAGGAAGCCGGCAAGACCCACCACGTCTGGATGCTCGACGCGGCCAGCGCCTGGAACCAGCTCCGCGCCGCCGATGCTGCCGGCGTCTACGGCGTTGCGCTCTGGCGGCTCGGTACCGAGGACCCCGATATGTGGGCAGCGCTGGAAACGTTCGAGACCGGCAAGATCCCCGACCTGACCAAACTCGAGTCGATGGGTAACGTCGACATCGAGGGTTCGGGCGAGCTGATCCGCATCGAGCACACCCCGACCGGCGGCGACCGCACCATCGTCGCCGACGCGGGCTTTATCCGCGACGAGACCTATGGGACCTTGCCTACGCCATTCGTCGTTCGCCGCACCGGCTACAAACCCGGGCTGGTGTCACTGACCTTCGACGACGGCCCCGACCCCGACTGGACGCCGAAAATCCTCGACATCCTGAAGCAGAAAAAGGCGCCGGCGACGTTCTTCTTGATCGGCGAAAATGCGATCACGCAGCCCGGCCTGCTCAACCGTATCGTCGCGGAGGGTCACGAACTCGGGAACCACAGCTACACCCACCCGAACCTCGCGCTGGTTTCCGAGCGTGGCACACGGCTGGAGCTCAACGCCACCCAGCGCCTGATCGAGGCCTATACCGGGCGTGCCATGCGGCTGTTCCGGGCACCGTATTTCGGTGACGCCGAACCTACCACCGCCGACGAACTCGGGCCGGCGCTGCTCGCCCAGAACGACGGCTACATGAACGTCGGGCTTCATGTGGACCCCGGCGACTGGAAGCGGCCGGGCGTCGACGAGATCGTCAACCGCACGCTTGCGCAAGTCGAGGGCGGCGACATCGAGCGCTCGGGCAACGTCGTCCTGCTCCACGATGCCGGCGGCGACCGGGCGCAGACCGTGACTGCCCTGCCCCGCATCATCGACGGGCTGCGCGCGCACGGCTATCGGATCGTGCCGATCGCTGAGCTCGCCGGCGTCACCGCCGCCGAGGTCATGCCGGTGGTCGGCAAGGACGACCTGTTTGCGGTCCGCGCCGACGTCGGCGTGTTCCTGCTCGTCGCCGGCATCGAATTCATTCTCAAGTGGCTGTTCGTGATCGCCATTGCGCTCGGCATCGCGCGCTCGCTGGTGCTTGCAGCACTGGCGCTCGGCAGCCGCCGCGCCTCGGTCCGCCCGGTAGCGCCGCCGATCGACCCGACGCGCTTCGTCTCGGTGATCATCCCGGCCTTCAACGAGGCCCGGGTTATCAAGGCGTCGGTCACCCGGGTCCTCGCCAGCGCCGACGTCGAGCTCGAGATCATCGTCGTCGACGACGGCTCCACCGACGGCACCAGCGCCATCGTCGCCGAGGCGTTCTCCAACGAGCCTCGCGTCCGCCTCGTGACGCTGGCCAACGGCGGCAAGGCCCGCGCCCTCAATCACGCGCTGACGCTGGCCAAAGGCGAGATCGTGGTGTCGCTCGATGCCGACACCGAGTTCGAGCCGCAGACCATCGCGCGGCTGGCGCGCTGGTTCGCCGACCCCGTGATCGGTGCGGTCGCGGGCAACGCCAAGGTCGGCAACCGGGTCAACCTCGTCACTCGCTGGCAAGCGGTCGAGTACGTCACCGCGCAGAACCTCGAACGCCGCGCCCTCGCCCGCTTCGAGGCGATCACCGTCGTGCCCGGTGCCGTCGGGGCGTGGCGCAAGGCGGCGCTGACCGCCGTCGGCGGGTACCCGACCGATACGCTCGCCGAGGACCAGGACCTGACCATCGCGATCCAGCGCGCCGGCTGGCGGGTCGGCTACGACACCGACGCGGTCGCCTGGACCGAGGCTCCCGAGACCTTCCGCGCCCTCGCGCGCCAGCGCTTCCGCTGGGCGTTCGGGACGCTCCAGTGCCTATGGAAGCACCAGTCGATCTTCCGCAGCGGAAAGCCCGCGGGACTCGCCTGGATCGGGCTACCGCAGGCGTGGCTGTTCCAGATCGGCTTCGCGCTCATTTCACCGATTATCGACCTCGCGCTGCTGATCAGCTTCGTCTCCACCGCAATCCGCATCAACCAGCACGGCTGGGCGCAGACCCAAAGCGACGTGCTGCGCATGGCGGTGTTCTGGGTGGCCTTCACCGCGATCGACGTCGCCTGCGGCTGGGTCGCCTATCACCTCGATGCCCGCGAGAAGCGCTATCCGGCGCTGCTGCTGATCGCCCAGCGCTTCATCTATCGGCAGATCATGTATTCGGTCGTGTTGCGCGCGGTCGCGGCGGCGCTCCGCGGCCCGTCGGTCGGCTGGGGCAAGCTCGAGCGCAGTGGGCGCATCGACTCGAGCGGCACGCCGGCCACCGCCTGAACCGTGTTCGACGCGCCGCGATGCCTCTCGAATGATCGAAGGGCCGCCGGGGTATCCCCCGACGGCCCTTCCATTGCCGGTCGTGAAACCGAAAGAGGCTTAGAGTACGACCACCTCGTGAGCGCACACCTTCATTCCAGTTTCCGACTTGATGCAATGAGACACTGGACCACCTCCTTCCGCTTGGTTGACGACGAACTCGAAATTGGGACGTCGTGCGGATGATTGCAAGCCCCGGGATAACGCACCCGAAAGTCACCGCGGTGCACGCCGGTCGGATCGCGCCGCTGGGGCCGCAGGGCGTGCCGAGCGGCTATCTCAAGCATCCCGTCGACCGACCCGTCCTCGCCGGTGAACTCGGGCTGAGCGGCGACGCTCAGGCCGACCTCACTGTCCACGGCGGCGTCGACAAGGCGGTCTACGGCTACCCGGTGTCGCGCTACCCGGACTGGAGCGCGACCTTCCCGGAACTGTCCGAGCGTCTCGTGCCCGGCTCGATGGGGGAGAACCTTGTCATCGAAGGCATCGCCGAGGCCGACCTCGCGATCGGCGACCGGGTCCGCGTCGGCGGCGCGCTGCTGCAGGTCACACAGCCCCGCCAGCCGTGCTTCAAGCTCGCGCTGGCGCTCGGCGAGCCGCTACTGGCGCGAGCGATGACCCGCAATGGCTGGTGCGGCTGGTACTACCGGGTCCTGGGGGCCGGCGTCATCGGCTCAGGCGACGACCATGTCCTCGTCGAGCGGCCAAATCCCGGCTGGACAGTGGCGCGCTTTGCCCAGGTCGTGGCGGCGCGCGCGCTGGGGGCTGACCTGCTGGCGGAAATGGTGGCTATGGAGGGCCTAGCCGACAACTGGCGGGTCAGGGCGCTGCGACTGCTTGCCGCCGTCCGCGCCGCTCCGTGAAGGCACGCCACTCGGTCCAGCCGATGACGCACAGCCCGAGCGCGAACGGCAGGTAGGTGTAGATCACCCGGAACAGCACCAGCGCTGCCAGCACCCCGGCACGCGGCGATGCCGGCAGCAGCGCCACCACCACCAGCTCGAACACCCCGAGGCCGCCCGGCGCATGGCTCAGCGCGCCCGCGACCATCGCCACGGCGTAGATCGTAAGCCAGGTCAGCAGGTCGACCGAACCCGCGTCGGGCAGCAGCAGGTACAAGGCCGAGCCCGCGAACGCGAGATCGACCACGCCGATCAGGATCTGCAGCAACGTCTCGCGCAAGGTCGGCAGGTAGAACTCGTACTTCCACAGCCGGATCGGTCGCCGCCACAGCCACGCCAGCATCGTGTAGGCGACCGCGCCCAGCAACAGGATTGCTCCGGCCCAGTCCTTGATGCTGATCAGCAGCGACTTCTGGACCCCCAGGTGTTGCAGCACCTGTTCGAGCGGTGCCGCAAGGTCGGGAGCGACAAGTAGGCCGACGCCGGCGACGACGACGATGCCGAGCCAGAAGGTCCAGCCGCACAGCGCGATGATCAGCGCGATGTCGAGCGGCTTGATCCCGGCGCGGGTGTAGATCCGATAGCGCACGGTGCCGCCGGTCAGGACGGTCAGCCCGAGCGCATGGCTCATCGTGAAGCTGCCGAACGACGACGCCGCCAGTGTCCGCAGTCCGACTCGGTAGCCGAGGTGCGCGACCGCCAGCCAGTCGTAGCCGATCAGGACGACGTACGAGAGCGCCGTCGAGACCGCCGCCAGCACCAGGTAATGAATTGGCGTCGCCTGGATGTCGGCGACGACCTCGGCCCAGGTGACCTGCGCGGCGATGGACCGGATACCCCACAACGCCAGCGCCAGCACGACCAGCCCGAGCACGGCCCAGACCCACTGCCCCACGCTGCGCTTCGGTGTCGTCGGCAGGTCGGGGGTCACGTAGTCTGCAAACTCCGATAGTTCCGGTGGACCCGCAGGGACTTGAACCCCGAACCGAGCCGTTATGAGCGGCCTGCTCTAACCAATTGAGCTACAGGTCCGTGCCGGCAGGCGACGGGTTAGCGGGTCGACCGCCTCGCGGCAAGCGTACGCATCACGCGCCAAAAAAAGAGGCCGGCGTCTTTCGACACCGGCCTCAGAACACCAAGGGTCCCGGCCAAGGGGGGGGAGAGGCCGGAACCCAACCCGGGGACCGCAGGGAAGGCGGTGGCCGGGGGGTAAGCCGCGTTAAGCGGCGACCCCGTCTATATGCGCCAGGGCGGTCATTGCGGGGAGACGCTTATGCTGCAGTGCAGCTATGCAAGCGGCGCATGGCCGGGAAGGTCGAGTTCCTCCAGCGTCATCCGCTCGACGAGGAAATCGCGCAGCGCCGTCAAACGCACCGATTTCTTCAATTCGCTCGGGTAGACGAAGAAGGTCCGGAACACCGCGCCCTCGAGCTCGGGCAGCACGACCGTGACCTTGCCCGAGAAGCGGATCAGATAGCTCGGCAGCGCCGCGATACCTGCCCCGGCCTCGACCGCCTGTAGCACCCCGAAGCTGTTGTTGAGCGTCAGCGCCGGCGTCCGCGGCGCACCCGTATGCCCGAGCTCGAGTGCCCAGTTGATGCCCTTCAGCGGCTCCGGCGCGGCATTGCCGTACGCCAGCAGCCGGTGGGAATCGAGGTCGGCGACCGTCGTCGGGGTGCCGTGCGCTGCCAGGTACTCGGGCGAGGCGCACAGCCGGTGGCGGATCGGCACCAGCGGCTTCTGGATCAGCTCGCCCTGGAACGGCGTGTGAAAGCGGATCGCGCAATCGGCCTCGCGCCGCGACAGGTCGACGTCCTCGTCGGTCAGGATCATCTTGATGGTGATGTCGGGGTAGCGGTCGAGGAAGCTGCCCATCTGTCGCGCCAGCCACGTCGAGCCGAAGCTGACCGTCGTCGTCAGGCGAATCTCGCCAGACGGGCGCCCGCGCGAGATGTCGATCGAGTTGCGCGTCCGCTCCAGCGTCTCGCTCATTTCGTGGGTCGCGGCATGGAGCTGCTCGCCCTCATGGGTCATCGCGAGCCCGCGCGCATGCCGGTGAAACAGCTTCGCGCCCACCGAATCCTCGAGCGCCTGGATCTGCCGACTTAACGCCGGCTGGCTCATGTGCAGTCGCCGCGCCGCCTCGGTGAAGCTGCCGGCGTCGGCGACACAGTCGAACAGCCGCAATTTCTCCCAGTCGAGGTTCATTCGCGGCCCTTTCGTGCGCCCTCACTGACCGACAATCGGCGGGCTGGCAAACCTCCGGGCGGCCGATGTCCACTTTCGCCCCGGTTGCGGACGTTGCCCGTTACGCTACGGTGCCGACATGATCTCGTCGATAAACGGCAACCGATCACAAATTGGGTTCCTGACGCCGGTGAGCGAGCTGGACCCATCCGAACTACAGGAGTGAAGCCATGACCGTCTGGACACCACGAGTGCTAAGCGTGCTGCGGATCGTGGCGGCGCTGTTGTTCATGGAACATGGCCTGATGAAGCTGCTGCATTTCCCGATCGCGCAGCCGGGAGCGCCGGACCCGCTGCCCACGATGCTCCTCGCGGCCGCCGTGATCGAGATCGTCGGCGGCGCGTTGCTGACCCTCGGCTTGTTCACGCGCGCCGTCGCCTTTGTCTGCGCGGGGCAAATGGCGGTCGCCTATTTCGTCGCGCATGCCCCTGGCGGCTTCTGGCCCGGCGCGAACGGCGGCGAACTCGCGACCCTCTACTGCTTCATCTTCTTGTACTTCGTCTTTGCGGGTCCTGGGGCGTGGAGCCTGGATGCGCTTCGCAAGACGAAAGCCTGACCGACGCATCCCTTTAATAGAAGAACCATACCGCGTTCCGGGTATGTCACGCCGCCGATTGCCGACTAGTGAAGGCGGGCAAGTGAAACCCGGGGACACGTCATGAAGCTCAAGACTATCGTTTTCACCGTCACCGCGCTGAACGCGGCAATGATCGCGACGTCGGCCGCTGCAGCGCCGACTATCTACACGGACCCGGCTGCATTTGCCGCGGCCAATCCCGGCCTCACCACATACGGCTTCCCGGCCAGCAACATCCTGTCTGTCGTCACTCCACCGACCTATACCTTGAACGGAGTAAGCTTCGTCACGCCAACAAACGGCTTTATCGCCAACGATGGCGGCTACGGCACCACGCCTTATTTCGACAGTGGCTCCTATCACGTCGTCACCCCGAACCACGTACTCGGCCTCTACCTCGGGGCCTTTGGCGGCGCGCAGACAATGTCCTACACGATCAATGGCGAAGCCGGCACATTGGCACTCGGCGCCGGTCGGGCCTTATCTTTCCTTGGCTTTAACAGCAACGGTGGCCCGCTCGACTTCAGTTACAGCGGCGGTTTCGAGGTCGACGTCACCAGCTTCACCACAAGGGTCGACACCGTGCCAGAGCCAGCAAGCTGGGCATTTATGCTCAGCGGCTTTGCCGGGGCCGGAACCATGATGCGTCGCCGCAGGATCAGCGCAAGCCTGGCTTGAGGGACGATCCAGCGGCGGCCCCGGCGCTGCTAGGCCGCGGCCCGCTCCTCGTCGAAGCCTTCGCCGTTGGCATGTCCGTCCAGCGCGCCGTGCGCGAGGTAGCGCTCAGCCTCCAGCGCCGCCATGCAGCCGGTGCCGGCCGCGGTGACGGCCTGGCGGTAGACCTTGTCCTTGACGTCGCCGGCCGCGAACACGCCTCGGACACTGGTCGCGGTCGAATCCGGGGCGGTGATGAGGTAGCCCTCGTCGTCCATCGCGAGGCTGTCGACGAACAGCTCGGTCGCCGGCACGTGGCCGATGGCAACGAACAGCCCGTCGACCTCGATGACCCGCGACTGGCCGGTGACCGTGTCGACCACGGCGACGCCGGTCACCCCAAGAGGCGCGGTGGTGCCCTCGACCTCGGCGACCTCGGCGTTCCAGATCATCTCGATCTTGGGGTTGGCGAACAGCCGGGCCTGGTTGGTCGCGTCCGCGCGCAGCTCGTGGCGGCGGTGGATGAGGTAGACCTTCGACGCGAAGTTGGTCAGGAACAGCGCTTCCTCGACCGCCGTATTTCCGCCGCCGACGACCGCGACGACTTTGTTGCGGAAGAAGAACCCGTCGCAGGTCGCGCACGCCGACACGCCAAAACCGCGGAACCGGGTTTCGGACTCCAGCCCGAGCCAGCGCGCCTGTGCACCCGTCGCGATGACGATCGCATCGGCAGTCCAGCGCGCGCCTGAATCACAGACCGCGACGAACGGCCGGCGCGACAGGTCGACCGACGTCACGATGTCGTCGACCAGCTTAGTGCCGACATGAGCGGCCTGCGCCTCCATGCGGATCATCAGGTTGGGGCCCATGACGCTGGTGTCGCCGGGCCAATTCTCGACATCGGTGGTGATGGTCAGCTGTCCGCCGGGCTGCAGGCCGCGGATCAGGACCGGCTCGAGCGCGGCGCGCGCCGCATAGATCGCGGCGGTATAGCCGGCAGGGCCTGAGCCGATGATCAGGACGCGGGCGTGGTTCTCGGACATTCTGGCAATTCTCCTGCCGTCCTATTTAGGGGTTCGGAGGCGCGGATGCCAGCGACCGGAGCGTAAGCGGCATAGCGACGCAAGATTGCGCGCGGCGGCAACATTCCTATAGTCTCGGACGTCATCACCCGCTAACGATTGCGCCGATGCACCGCTCCCGCCTGCCGATCGACACCGTCGACCGCGTCATCCTGCATCACCTGCAGAACGAGGGCCGCATCACCAATGTCGAGCTGGCCGAGCGCGCCGGACTGACCGCGCCGCCGTGCCTGCGCCGGGTCCGCGCGCTCGAGGAAGCCGGCGCGATCCGCGGCTACCATGCCGACCTCGACCCGGAGTCGCTGGGTTATTCGATCACGGTGTTCGCGATGGTCAGCCTGAAGAGCCAGGCCGAGGCCGACCTCCGCGCCTTCGAGGACCACATCGCTGCCCTGCCCCAGGTCCGCGAATGCCACATGCTCAACGGCGAGATCGACTTCATCCTCAAGGTCGTTGCGCACGACCTGCAGGAGTTCCAGCGCTTCCTGACCAGCCAGCTTACCCCGGCGCCAAACGTCGCCAGCGTCAAGACCAGCCTGACGATCCGGACGAGCAAGGCGCTGCCGGGAGTGCCGGTCGACGCCTAATGCGGCGGGCGGGAGCGCCGTCTTCACCACGCTGTCATTCCGGCGAACGCCAGAACCCAGTTGCCCCCAAGCCTCGGAACTTCGAGCCCTTGATGCAGCCGGGTTCCGGCGTTCGCCGGAATGACAAGCGGGAAGCTCAGCCCGTAATTTCGGTCTGCGCGAAGAAGTAGGCGATCTCGGTCGCAGCGTTTTCGTCGCTGTCGGAGCCGTGGACGGTGTTCGCCTCGATGCTCTCGGCGTGGACCTTGCGGATGGTGCCGGCGTCGGCGTTGGCGGGGTTGGTCGCACCCATGATCTCGCGGTAGCGCGGCACGGCGTCATCGCCCTCGAGCACCTGGACGACGACCGGGCCGGAGATCATGAAGGCGACCAGCTCGCCGAAGAAGCCGCGCTCGCTGTGGACGGCGTAAAAGCCCTCGGCCTGCGCCTTGGTGAGCTGCAGGCGCTTCTGGGCGACGATGCGCAGGCCGGCACCCTCGATGATCGCGTTGACTGCGCCTGTCAGGTTGCGGCGCGTCGCGTCGGGCTTGATGATCGAAAAGGTGCGCGTGGTGGCCACGACGGTCTCCAATAGTGTAATTTCGGTTGAGAAAGCGCGGTCGCCCTAGCCGCGCCCGCCGCCAAAGGCAAGGCGAAGGCGGTGACGCGTCCCGAGCAGGAGCCCGTTGACGGCACGCGAATGCGCGCACAGGCTCGACCAAAGCGCGTGGGGGAGGACAATCGATGCCGTTGCGGAACCTGATCGAGGCGGCCGGGGTACCGGGCGCGGTGGCGATGATCGCGGACCGCGATGGGGTCCGCGAAAGCTTCGTGGCTGGCGTTCGAGATCCGGCCACCGCGACGCCGATGACCCTCGACACGGTGTTCCAGATCGCCTCGATGACCAAGGCGGTGGTGTCGGTCGCAGCGATGCAATTGGTCGAGCGCGAAGTGCTCGACCTCGATGCGCCGATCGACGCCGTGCTGCCCAGCCTCGCCGGGCCGTTGGTGATCGAGGGCTTCGACGCGAGCGGGGCAGCGATCCTGCGCGCCGCGCGGCGACCGATCACGCTCCGCCACCTGCTCACCCACACTTCGGGCCTGGGCTATGATTTCATCAGCGCCGACCGGCTCAAGGCGCATGGCGCCGGCGGTCCGCCGACCGCGGGGACTTTGGCCTCGCTGATGCCGCCGCTGCTGTTCGATCCGGGTGACCGCTGGGAATACGGCGTCAGCACCGACTGGGTCGGCCTCGCCGTCGAGGCGGCGAGCGGCATGCGCCTCGACGCCTATCTTGCGGCGCACGTGACCGGTCCGCTCGGCATGACCGATACGCTGTTCCACCTCGACGACGAGCGCCAGTCGCGGCTCGCCGTGCTGCAGGCCCGCCAGGGAGACACCTACACGGCGTTCCCGGTCGACATCGGCGGCGGCTACAACGCCGAGTTCCTGTCCGGCGGCGGCGGCCTGAAGTCGACGGCACCGGATTACCTCCGCTTTCTGCGCATGCTGCTCGGCAACGGCACGCTCGACGGAGCACAGGTTCTGACGCCCGCCAGCGTCGCCGCGATGAGCCGCAACCAGATCGGCGCGCTCCGGGCTGGCGTCATGGCGACGACGATGCCGGCGTTCAGCTACCCGGTCGACGTCTTCCCGGGCATGGCGACGGGTTGGGGACTGGGCTTCCTGATCAACCCCGACCCCGGCCCCGACGGTCGCGCCGCCGGCAGCCTGGCCTGGGCCGGTATCGCCAACAGTTACTACTGGATCGACCCCGCATCGGGTATCGCGGGCGTCGTGATGATGCAGTTCATGCCGTTCGGCGACCTCGGCGCGCTATCCGTCTACTCCGGGGTCGAGCGCCTGGCCTACGGACTTTAGCCCGCCTTCTCCCAGCGCCCGGCGGCATTTTCCTGCCAGTACACCGGCTTGACGTCGTCGCGCGCCTTGAGTGCCTTCCAGTGCCGCCGCGCCAGCGCCAGCGCCTCCTCGTCACCACCGTCGAACAGGTAGAGCACCCGCTTGAACGGCTCGAGATCACCCGGCAGGCGGCCATCGATGACCGCCGCGAGGTCCGCGCCGTTGGCGGTCTCCTCGCCCGAGGTCAGCAGAATCGGCTGGTCAGCCGCAGTGTCGCCATCGATCGCATGGGGCAGGAACGACAGCGGATCATAGCTCCACAACGCCACGTCGAGCCGAGCCAGCGCCGTCGCGTCGGCGGACCGCACGACGGCGCGGTGACCGGCAGCGACCGCCTTCTCCAGCACCCGCGGCAGCACCTGCTCGATCGGCTTGCTGGCGAGCTGGTAAAACCCGATTTCGGTCATGCGTCACACCCTGTCATCCCGGCGAACGCCGGGACCGAGCTAACCCGGCATCCCCAGCTCCGGTTGAAACTGGGTCCCGGCGTTCGCCGGGATGACAGGGGGGGACGGCACTTGTCCTCGAACCCGCTCACTTCGCTTCGAAGTTATCCGCGATGAACCGGTCGAGCAGGCGCACGCCGTAGCCGGTCGCGCCCTTCGCCCACAGCGGGCCGTCCTTCGACGCCCACACCATACCGGCGATATCGAGGTGCGCCCACTTCACGCCGGGCTTGACGAAGCGCTGGATGAACTTGGCGGCGGTGATCGAGCCGCCCTCGCGCGGGCCGACGTTCTTCATGTCGGCGATCGCCGAATCGATGAGCTTGTCGAACGGCTCGTCGAGCGGCATCCGCCACAACTTGTCGCCGACCGCAGCGCCCGCCGCGATCAGCTGCGTCGCCAGCCCGTCGTCGTTGGCGAAGATGCCACCGTGCTCGTGCCCCAGGCTGACGATGATCGCGCCGGTGAGCGTCGCCAGGTCGACGACGATCTCGGGCTCGAACTTGGTCTCCGCCCACCAGATCGCGTCGGCGAGCACCAGCCGGCCCTCGGCGTCGGTGTTGATGACCTCGATGGTCTGCCCAGACATCGAGGTGACGACGTCACCCGGGCGCGTCGCCTTGCCGTCGGGCATGTTCTCGACCAGCCCGCACACGCCGATGACGTTGGCGGTCGACTTGCGCCCGGCGATCGCCAGCATCGCGCCGGTGACGGCACCAGCGCCGCCCATGTCCCACTTCATGTCTTCCATGCCGGCAGCGGCCTTGATCGAGATGCCGCCGGTGTCGAAGGTCACGCCCTTGCCGACCAGCACGACCGGCTTGGCATCGGTACCGCCGTTCCAGCGCATCACCAGCAACTGTGCGTCGCGGTCGGAGCCGAGGCTGACCGACAGGATGGAGCCCATGCCGAGCGCGCGCATCTCGGCCTCGCCCAGCACTTCAATCGAGATGCCCGCGTCCGTAAGCACGCGGGCGCGCTCGACGAAACTCTCGGGATAGATGATGTTGGCCGGCTCGCTGACGAGATCGCGGGTCAGCTGGACACCGGCCGCGATAGCGGCGAGCGGCGCGAACGCGGCCTCTGTCCCCGCGGGCGCATTGACGATGGTCAGAGAGGTAAGCGTCGGTTTCGCCTTGTCCTTCATCGTCGTACGATACTTGTCGAACCGGTACGAGCGCAGCTCGGCACCGTGCGCCAGACGCGCGGCCGCTTCGGCATCGGCCTCAATACCTGCCAAGTCGACCGTCACCGCGGTCTCGCCGCTGACCAGCAGCTTGGCGACGATCGCGCCGCCGACCCGCTCCCAGCCGAGTGCGTCGATCTTGCCGGACTCACCGAGACCGGCGACGAGAACGCGCATGCCGCCATGCCCGAGGACTTCGACAAGGCTCGCCACCTCGCCTTCGAAGCGCGACGACGCGACCGCCTTGGCGAGCGCACCGCAAAGCTCGGTGTCGAGGGCCGCGGCGGCACCGGTGAGCGCGCCCTTGGCGGCGAGGACGACGCGGGCGCCGCTATCAGGAAGAGCGGCGGTGGCGGAGAACGCAATGCGCATGGATGACTTTCGAATTGGAACGAGGCTGTAAACGCAGCGACTGGCTGCAGCGTCTAAACCCGCCACAGGTGGCGCGCAAATGCATGCGTTGGCGCAGGCTGCCGGAGAACCCCGTTGCCGGGCGCGGTCGCCGTGCTAAACGTCGCCGGCGCTTCCCGCCCCGAAAGTTCCGCTTGCTCCTTCGTATTGCCCTGCTTTCCGGTGTTGCGGTTATCGCGCTGCCGCTTGCCGCTCAAACCGTCGCGCCGCCGGCGTCGGCAACGCCGGATGGCGTGTCAAAGACGTCCGACGGCGCGGTGAAAGCGCCGGACAGCGGCATGGCGTCCCTGGTCCAGCCCGGCGACGTCATCGAGTTCGCTGCAGACACCATGTCCTACGCGAACAACGACCAGGTCGTCACCGCGCATGGCAACGTCCAGATCAACCGCCAAGGCTACAAGCTACGCGCCGACGAGGTCGAGTACGACCGCGGCTCGGGCCAGGTCGAGGCGCGCGGCAACGTCGTCACCGTCGACCCTTCGGGCAACCAGGTCTTCGGAGACCGCGTCCAGCTGACCGAATCGCTCAGGGACGGTGCCGTCGAGAACATGCTGCTCGTGCTCAACGACGGCGGCCGGCTGGTGGCGCGCTCGGGAACCCGCACCGACGGCGTGTCGACGCTCAATCGCGCGGTCTATTCGCCCTGCTCCGTTACCGGCCCCGACGGCTGCCCGCGCGAGCCGCTGTGGAGCATCCGCGCGGTCCGGATCATCCACGACCCGAAAAAGAACCGCATCTCCTACCGCCAGGCGTCGCTGGCTTTCGGCGGCGTGCCCGTAGTCTATCTGCCGAGCTTCTCGCATCCCGACGGCGGCAAGGGCCAGGCTTCGGGGCTGCTGCTGCCCGACCTCGAGATCCGGCGCTCACTCGGCCTCGGCATCGGCATTCCGTACAACATCTCGTTCGCGTCGGACCGCGACCTGACCTTGAAGCCGTGGCTTTACACCAACGCCAACCCCGCGCTGGCGCTGACCGCACGGCGCTTGTTCAAGGCCGGCCCGGTCCAGATCGACAGCTTCTTCACCTACGCCAACCTGACCGAGTTCGGGCCCGATGGCGTCGCGCTCGTCGACAAGGGCGATCATTTCCGCGGCTATTTCGCGGCGCACGGCCAACTCCAGCACGGTCCCGAGTGGCGCTCGACGTTCTCGGTCCGGCTGACCACCGACGACACCTTCAACCGCCGCTACGGTCTCGACTACGACGACTCGCTGCGGTCGAACTACACACTGGAGCGCTTCCGGCCGGACTCGTACCTGTCGATCGCGGCGTGGGCGTTCCAGGACCTGCGCGCCGGCAGCACCGGCGGCGAGACCCCGTTCGCGCTGCCCTTGATCGACTACCGCTGGACCCCGCGCGAGGCCTTCCTGGGCGGCCACTTCACCATCGCCGGCAACACGCTCGGCCTGTACCGCACCGACGGCCAGGGCGAGGCGCGCGCCGTCGCCTCGGGCCGCTGGGACCGCAGTTTCCTGACCACGCTCGGCCAGCGCATCACGGCGACCGCGCTGGTCCGGGGCGACGTCTTCGACAGCTGGAACGTCGGCGAGGCGACCCTCCCGGAGTACGCCGGCTCAGGCCACGTCAAGGCGCGCATCCTGCCGCTGGTCGCGCTCGACGCCGAATGGCCGTTCGCCGGACCGGCCTTCGGCGGCACGCAGACGATCACGCCGCGGGTGCAGCTGGTCAGCGCCGGCGGCGGCCGCAACGACGGTATCCCCAACGAGGATGCGCGCGCCGTCGACCTCGAGGACAGCAACATCTTCGACCTCAACCGCTACCCCGGCTACGACCGCTGGGAGGGGGGCAGCCGCGTCACCTACGGCTTCGAGTACGCCTTCCAGCGCCCGCGCTTCGCACTGACCACGGAGGTCGCGCAGTCGGCGCGCTTCGACAACAAGGGCGACCTGTTTCCCGCCGGCACCGGCCTGGAGGGCAATCTGTCGGACATCGTCGGGCGGACGACGCTGAAATACGGCAGCTTCGTCAGCCTGACGCACCGCTTCCGCCTCGACAAGTCGAACTTCTCGATCCGCCGCAACGAGATCGACATCGCCCTCGGCACCGCGCGCAGCTACCTGACCGTCGGCTACATCAAGCTCAACCGGGACATCAACACCGAGGACCTGCAGGACCGCGAGGAAGTGCGCCTCGGGGCACGCGTCGCGTTCGCCAAGTACTGGTCGGTGTTCGGGTCGACGATCATCGACCTGACCTCGAAGGCCGAGGACCCGACCGCGACCGGCGACGGCTTCTCGCCGACACGTTCGCGCGTCGGTATCGCCTACGAGGACGAGTGCTTCCGCTTCGGCGTATCGTGGCGTCGCGACTATATCGCCGACCGCGACTTCCGGAAGGGCAACACCTACGCGCTGACCATCGCCTTCAAGAATCTCGGGCGCTAATGCCGGGTTAAGCCGCTGTCGGCCACTACCGCTTCCCGTATTCCCCGCTTCGCTGTACAGCGCGGGCGCGCCGGCAGTGGCGGGACTGCCCTCGGAGAGATGAATGGTTCGCGGTAAATGGATTCTGGCGCTGGTCGCGGGCAGCACGCTCAGCTTGACCGGCACCATGCTCGGCGTCGCCGCCCACGCCCAGGACGTCATCGGCAACCCTGACGCCGACCTCGCCGAAATCAAGATCCTGGGCGAGATCGACCCGGCGCTTCGCAAGGCGCAGGCGATCGTCAACAACGACGTGATTACCGACACCGACGTCGAGCAGCGGCTCAACCTCGTCCTCGCGGCGAACGGTGGCCAGATCGACGAGACCGAGCGCAACCGGCTCCGGCTGCAGGTCATCCGCAACCTGATCGACGAGAAGCTGCAGATCCAGGAAGCGGCCTCGAAGGACATCAAGATCACCGACGAGGAGGTCGAGCAGGCCTACAAGCGCGTCGCCACCAACTTCAAGAAGTCGCCGACCGAGTTCGAGGCCTTCCTGCGTTCGGGCGGCAGCGCGCCGGCTGCGCTCAAGGGCCAGATCCGCGCCGAGCTGGCGTGGAGCCGGCTGCTGCGCCGCAAGGTCGAGCCGATGGTCAACGTCGGCGACGACGAGGTCCAGTCGGTGATCGCCAAGATGACCGCGTCGAAGGGCACCGAGGAACTCAACCTGCGGAAGATCTTCCTGTCGGCGTCGTCCGAGAACATGCCCCAGGTCATGCAGCAGGCCGCGACCTATGTGGGCGAAATCCGCGCCGGCTCGTCGTTCACCGTCTACGCCCGCCAGATTTCCGAGGACGCGACCCGCAACGACGGCGGCGCCATCGGCTGGGTCCGCCCGGCGCAGCTCAGCGATGCCGTCGCGCCGATCGTCACGAAGCTCAAGCCCGGCGAGGTCAGCGACCCTTTCGCGGTGCCCGGCGGCGTCGAGATCTGGAAGCTCGAGGAAAAGCGCTCGGCGATGAGCGGCGACCCGGGTGAAGCGGTGCTCAGCCTGAAGCAGCTCGGTATCGCCTTCCCGGAAAGCATGTCCGACGCCGACGCCCAGAAGCTGGTCAAGAGCTTCCAGGAGAAAACCCAGGCGATGGGCGGCTGTGCGCGGGCCGAGCAGGTCGCCAAGGAGCTTGGTGCCGACATCGCCTCGAACGAGTCGATGAAGCTGAAGGCGTTGCCGCCGGCGCTGCAGACGATCATGGGCCAGCTCAAGATCGGCCAGGCGACACCGCCGTTCGGCTCGGCCAAGGACGGCGTGCGGGTGCTCGTGTTGTGCGACCGCGACGACAGCGCGACGCAGGCCAAGATCCCCACCTTCGAGGAGGTCTACGCGCAGATGAACGACGAGCGGGTCAACCGGCAGGCGCAGAAGATGCTGCGCAACCTGCGCCGCGACGCCATCATCGACTATCGTTGACGTGAGCGACGTTGATCCGAGCCTGACGTCCAAGACAGCCGGGCGTTGACCGTCGCCATGCAGCCGCTTGCCGTGGCCCTCGGCGACCCGGCCGGCATCGGCCCCGAGATCGTCGCGCGCGCCTGGGAGGGTCGGCGCGCCGCCAACCTGCCGTGCTTCTTCGCGATCGGCGACCGGCGCAGCATCGCCGCGGTCTGGGACGGCCCGATCGAGACCCTCGGCTCACCGTCCGACGCCGCGAGCGTCTCGGACCACGCCCTGCCGTTGATCCAGGTCGACGACCCCGGCGATATCGTGCCGGGCGACCCCAACCTCGCCGGCGCGCGGTGTGCCCTCGACTCCCTCGAGATCGCCGTCGGCCTGGCGCGCACCGGCGCCGCGTCCGGGCTGGTCACCGGCCCGGTATCGAAGTCGCAGCTTTACGCCATCGGCTTCACCTACCCGGGCCAGACCGAGTTCATCGCGGAGCGTTGCGGCGTCTCGGTCGGTAACGTCGCGATGATGCTGGCCGGCCCGTCGCTCAAGACCGTGCCGGCAACCATCCACACGGCGCTCGCCGACGTGCCACGCGCGCTGACCATCGAGCTGATCGTCACCCGCTGCCGGGTCGTCGCGCGCGGGCTGCAGCGCGATTTCGGCATTGCCGAGCCGCGGATTGCCGTCGCCGGGCTCAACCCCCACGCCGGCGAAGGCGGCACCTTGGGACGCGAGGAGCTCGACATCATCGGCCCCGCGCTCGACCTCCTCCGCGCCGAAGGCTTCGACGTCACCGGCCCGCGCTCGGCCGACACGATGTTCCACGCCGAGGCCCGCGCAGGCTACGACGTGGCGCTTTGCATGTACCACGACCAGGCGCTTATCCCGATGAAAACGCTCGACTTCTACGAGGGCGTCAACGTCACGCTGGGCCTGCCGATCGTTCGTACCTCGCCCGACCACGGCACCGCGTTCGGCATTGCCGGCACCGGCACCGCGCGCGCCGACGCGATGTGCGCGGCGTTGCGGATGGCGGGCGAGTGCGCGTCCCGGCGCGCCGGGTGAGCCTGGACAAAGCCGCACTGGACACCCTGCCGCCGCTGCGCGAGGTCATCGCCGCCCACGGCCTCGCCGCCAAGAAGAGCCTCGGCCAGAACTTCCTCCTCGACGGCAACCTGCTCGACCGCATTGCGCGCGTCCCCGGCTCCCTCGACGGCGCGACGGTCTACGAGGTCGGGCCCGGCCCCGGCGGCCTGACCCGCGCCCTGCTCCGCGCCGGCGCGTCGGTCGTCGCCGTCGAGCGCGACGACCGCGCCCTGCCCGCGCTTGCCGAACTCGCCGCGATCGTGCCGGGCCGGCTGACCGTCATCGCCGGCGACGCACTGGCGCAGGAGGAGGCCGCGCTGGTCCCGCCCGGCGCGCACGTCGTCGCCAACCTGCCCTACAACATCGGCACCGCGCTGTTCGTGCGCTGGCTGACCGTCGAGCCATGGCTGCCGTGGTGGGCGTCGCTGACCTGCATGTTCCAGAAAGAAGTCGCGCAACGCATCGTCGCCGCACCCGACACCGGGGCCTATGGCCGGCTCAGCGTCCTCGCACAGTGGCGGTCGCGGCCCCGGATCGCGCTCGACGTGCCGAAGCAGGCGTTCACCCCGCCGCCCAAGATCACCTCGTCGGTCGTCCACCTCGTGCCGATCGAGGCGCCGGCAGGTGTCTCCGGTCCCGTGCTCGAGGCGCTCACCGCCGCCGCCTTCGGTCAGCGCCGCAAGATGTTGCGCTCGTCCCTGCGCAGCATGGCGGGTGCGCTCGACGCGCTCGAGCGCTGCGGTATCGACACCTCGCGTCGCGCCGAGACGCTGTCGGTCGCGGAGTTCGTGGCGGTGGCGGCGGTGCTCAGTCCAGATAACCACCTGGCATAAGCCGGACTTTAGTTGTCATTCCGGCGAAGGCCGGAGCCCAGTTGCAGCAAAAACTCTGGCAGCGATCGTCGGGGACAGATGCGTCGTTGCCCGGACAGAGGTCGCGGGGAAGGCTGTCACGCGACGCTCGCAAAGGAGAACACGGGCGCGAAGCAGCCCTGTCCTACGGATAGCCTATCTGGTACAGATCTATCGCACCGAAACGTCGGCGCAGCTCATTCTCATCGCTGGCAACACCACAAGTCACTGAATAAGTTAGGCGATACCGCGACACGCCGAACGGAACCAGAAAAACAGGAAAGCGCCGAGGGTGCTTACTCTGACAACTCTCAGCCCTACGCGCTAATTCTTGACAGCGTCCGGCTTGGCCGGTTCGGCGCTGGCGGTCGTCGCTGGGACCACAGGTACCGGCGCGGCGAGCGCCATTTCGAGGCGCTTCGCGGCGGGGCATTCACCCTTGCACAGGGTCTGGATACGGACGAGGTTGAGGTTCGCGCGGGCCCGGGCGCCGCGGGTCACGAGCGCCTTGCCCTGCCCTTCCAGCGCGGCGAGATCGTTGGGATCGAGCCCGAGCGCCTCACGGTAGAAGCGCACTGCCTTGCCCGGCAGCCCGAGCGCTTCGTAGGCGTGGGCCATGCCGATGAAGGCCGGGCCGTTGCGCGGATCGGCGGCGACGGCAGCCTCGTAGGCGTCGATGGCGGCGCTTGGCTGGGCCTTGGCGAGCGCCGCATCGCCGGCAGCCTGCATGCGAACCGAGGCAGGTCGCAACGCATCGTCGCCCGAAGCGCCGACCGCGACGGAGGTGATCGTTCCCGCCGCCAGCAGGACTATCGGTATCGCCCAGGACCTGCGCATCTCGACTCCCACACCGCCAGTGTCACGTAAACCTAGCAGACGCGCCGCGCCGCCCCTATGGAAAAACCGTCGCAACCAAACATCCCCGGCGTCAGCACTACCCCATCTACGGGCGCACCACCCGCCGGGTTGCGCAATGACAGCGGTTCCCAGTCATGATTTCGGGACAGCCACGCCTTTAGCTGGGCTTCACCCTCCGCCGGAAGCAGCGAGCACACGACATAGACCAGCCGGCCGCCGGGCTTGGCCAATGCCGCGCCGATGTCGAGCAGCCGCGCCTGTTCGGCGACCAGCCGGTCGAGCCGGTCCGGGGTCAGCCGCCAGCGCGCCTCTGGGTTGCGCCGCCACGTGCCCGTCCCCGAACACGGCGCATCGATCAGCACGAGGTCTGCGGTCCCGGCCAGGTCGGCAAGCGCACCCGCTTCGCGACCGGGGTTGAGCAGCCGCGCCTCGATGATGGTCGCACCGGCGCGCTCCGCCCGCGGTTCGAGCTGGCGCAGGCGGGCGCGGTCGGTATCGCAGGCGATGAGGTTGCCGGCGTTGCCCATCGCGGCCGCCAGCGCGAGGGTCTTGCCACCCGCCCCGGCGCACAGGTCGACGACGGTCTCGCCGGCCTTGGCTTCGCAGGCGAGCGCGGCGAACTGGCTGCCCGCGTCCTGCACCTCGATGCGGCCGTCGCGGTAGGCGGGGAGCGTCTCGACGTTGAGCTCGGCGGTGGCGCGCAGCCCATCCGGCGCGAGGTCGAGCAGTTCGACCGTCCCGAGCTCTGCAGCGACCGCATCACGCTGCGCCTTCAAGGTGTTGACCCGCAGGTCGAGCGGCGCACGCCCGAGCAACGCCGCAAGCTCGGTGTCGGTCGAGGGTCCGAAGCGCTCGCGGAGCTGGTCGACGAGCCAGCGCGGTGCCAGGCCGGGGACGGCCTCGGGCTCGCCCGGAACGAGCGCGGCAGGGACATGCGGCCCAGCCCCGTCGAACAGCTCGAGCAGCGCCGGTTCGTGGGCGCGGGCGTAGGCAAGGACCGCGGTGCGGCCGCCCGCCGGGCGCTCGCCGATGTTGCGGACGACGGCGTAGATCAGCTCGCGGACGGCACGCCGGTCCTTCGATCCGGCATAGCGCCGGGTCGAGAAATAGCGCTGGATCAGGGTGTCGGCGGCAGCGCCACCTTCGCGGGCGGCGACGACGATGGCGTCGAGGCAGTCGATCGCCGCCTGGACGCGGGCTGCCGGGGTCATATCTTCAACTCGTCATCCAGCCGGGTAGTTCGGGGACTCACGGGTGATCGTCACGTCGTGGACGTGGCTCTCGCGCAGGCCGGCATTGGTGATGCGGACGAACTCGGCACGGTCGCGGAAGGTCTTGAGGTCTGGCGCGCCCGAGTAACCCATCGCGGCCTTCACGCCGCCGACCAACTGGTGGAGCACGTCGACCGCGGGGCCCTTGAAGGCGACCTGGCCTTCGATGCCCTCGGGGACCAGCTTCAACTGGTCCTTGATGTCCTCCTGGAAGTAGCGGTCGGCCGAGCCGCGCGCCATAGCCGCGACCGAGCCCATGCCGCGGTAGCTCTTGTAGGTCCGGCCCTGCCATAGGAAGGTCTCGCCCGGGGCCTCGCTGGTGCCCGCGAGCAGCGAGCCGATCATCACCGCGCTCGCGCCCGCCGCCAGCGCCTTGGCGATGTCGCCGCTGGTGCGGAGGCCACCGTCAGCGATGACGGGCACGTCGCCCGCCGCACGCGCGCAGTCGATGATCGCGGTCAGCTGGGGCACCCCGACGCCTGCAACAATGCGGGTCGTGCAGATCGAGCCCGGGCCGATGCCGACCTTGATGCCGTCGGCGCCCGCATCGATCAGGGCGCGCGCCGCGTCAGCGGTGGCGACGTTGCCGGCGATGACCTGGGCCGAGTTGGACAAGCGCTTGATGCGGCGGACAGCCTCGGCGACCCGGACCGAGTGACCGTGTGCGGTGTCGACCACGATCAGGTCGCACTCGGCGTCGAGCAGCGCCTCGGTGCGCTCGAAGCCGGCATCGCCGACGGTTGTCGCGGCGGCGACGCGGAGGCGGCCGGCAGCGTCCTTGGTAGCGTCGGGATAGGTAACCGCCCGCTCGATGTCCTTGACGGTGATCAGTCCGATGCAATGCTCGTTGTCGTCGACGACCAGCAACTTCTCGATGCGGCGGGCGTGGAGCAGGCGCCGCGCGTCGTCCTGAGTGACGCCGAGGCGGACTGTCGCGAGGTTGGTCGCGGTCATCAGCTCCCGGATCGGCTGGCCGGGGTTCTCGGCGAAGCGCACGTCGCGGTTGGTGACGATGCCCGCAAGGCGCCCCGATGCCTCGACGACCGGGATCGACGAGATCTTGTAGCGGCGCATCAGTTCGAGCGCGTCACCGAGCGTGCCGTCCACGGCCATGGTCACCGGGTTGACGACCATGCCGCTCTCGAAGCGCTTGACCTGGCGGACTGCGGTCGCTTGCTCGTCGATGGTCAGGTTGCGGTGGAGGACGCCGATGCCGCCCGCCTGCGCCATGACGATCGCCATGTCGGCCTCGGTGACGGTGTCCATCGCCGAGCTCAGGACCGGGATGTTGAGCCCGATCTCACGCGTGATGCGGGTGCGGGTGTCGGCCTCGCTGGGCAACACGGCGGACTCGGCAGGCACCAGCAACACGTCGTCGAAGGTCAGGCCGAGTCGGATGTCCATGCGCACTCCTAGGCATCTTCGGCGGCGAAAATGCGTCAACCCGCCGGGCGCGGGGTGGCGCTCTATACGGACGTTCGACCGGGAAAGCTACCGCCGGTGGTGTGCGCACGCGCCGGCGGTGCTGTTGCCGTCATCCAAGTCGCCCAGGATGACGGCGACCGTTCGGCTCAGGCCTTGCCGTTGACCTTGATCAGCCAATACTGCGCGAGCTGCTGGCGTGGACCGCCCTGCACGGCCTGGAGCGCCGTCGTCGCGCCGGCCTTGTCTCCCGCCATCGCCAAGGATGCGCCGAGGCGCAGGTTGGCGCTCGGCAGGTCGACGCCGCCCTTGCTCACCGCGATCCGGTACATCTCCGCCGCCTTGGCGTAGTTGCCATAGCCGAAGTACGCGTCGCCGGTGCCGAGTGCGGTCTTGCCGTTCGCGGCCTTCGCCGAATCGCGCTCGAGCCCGGCCAGCGAAGCCTTGTCGGCGGCGATCTTGCCGGTCGAGGTGCCGAGGATCTCCTTCTCGATCGGCTTGGTGCCGGTCAGCTTCTTGACGGCGATACCCTCGGTCAGGATCGCGTGAGCCTCGCCTGGCAAACCCTTGTCGAGCGCCAGCCGGGCATACTCCTGCCACTCGCGGTCGGGACCCATCGCGCCGACGGAATGCATCAGCCGGTAGGTGTCGAGGTTGAACTGGTCATCGCCGTTCGCGGAGTCGCGGAACAGGTTGAGCGCGTCGTACCAGTTGACCGGGTTCGGGTAGGCGGCGACCAGATCGGTCGAGGCGGTGTTGGTCTGCGCCGGCAGCTTGCTGTCGAATGCGATCTTGAGCCGCTGGCGATACCAGACTTCGGGCGCAACCTCGCCCTTGGCCTTCTTGGCGGCGATCGCCTTCTCAAGCGTCGCGACGGCCTGCGAGTTCTGCTTCTGATCGCTGTACAGCAGCGCCAGGTTGAGGATCGAGTCAGCGTCATCGGGGGTCAGCGCGACAAGTTGCTCATAGGTCTTGGTCGCCGCCGCATAGTCCTTGCGCTGCAGAGCCAGTGCAGCCGCATTGCGGAGATACTTGGGCTTTTCGGCCGCCGGCAGGAACTGGCTTGCGGCCGAACGCGTCACGGCATCCTCGAGCGAGACCATGTCCTTGATCTTGTTCGCGGCACCGAGTTCGATCTGCGACAGGAAGAACTCGTCGGTCGGGTTGAGACCACCGGCCGCATAGCCCGCCTTGACGGTCGCGATCGCACCGGCGGAGTCGCCCGCGGTATCCTGCTTCTGCGCAGCGGCGGCGACGGTGCGCCCAGCCTTCGACAGGTTCTTCGGGTCGGCGGCACCGGTAGCGGCGGCCTCGGCGGGCTTTTCCTTCGCCACCGCGACGCCGGTCATCCCGCTCGCGAGCAGGCCAACCAGCAGTGCGCGCTTGAATGGGGTCATGTCTTTGCTCTCCAAGGTGATATTTTGCAGTTTGGCTAAGCTGCGAAGGCCGCCGCGTCAATTCCTGCCGTCCTCGTTGTCGCAACGCCAGTGAACACGGTTTGAACGTGCGGGCCGCTGCGCGTATCCCCCCACCACGCCACATCCTGGAGCCGCCATGCTTGCCGTGCTTTCGCCTGCCAAGTCGCTCGACGAGACCAGCCCCATTCCCCAGGTTGACGCCACGGAGGCACGCTTCCCCGAGGCGACCGCGACGCTGGCGCAGGCTGCGGCGAAGCTCAAGCCTGCCGCGCTGGCGAAGCTGATGCACATCTCGAAGGCCCTGGCCGAGAAGAATGCCGCCCGCTTCCAGGACCTGCTCGAGCCCGGCGAGGCACGACCGGCACTCTACACCTTCGACGGCGACGTCTACACGGGTCTGCAGGGCAAGTCGCTCGACGCGGCAGGCGTCGCGTTCGCCCAGCACCACGTCCGCATCCTGTCAGGGCTGTACGGCGTACTGCGGCCTCTCGACCTGATGCGCCCGTACCGGCTCGAGATGGGCACCGACCTCAAGATCGGGCGCAAGCGAGGACTCTACACCTTCTGGGGCAAGCGCATCGCCGAGGCGCTGGCCGACGACATGTCCGGTCACAAGGACAAGACTTTGATCAACCTCGCCAGCAAGGAGTATTTCGCGGCAGTCGACGTCGCCGTCCTGCCCGGCAAGGTGCTGGCAATCGACTTCCGCGACGACCACGGCGACGGCGACCTGCGCTTCAACACCTTCGTCGCCAAGAAGGCCCGGGGCGCGATGGCTCGCTTCATCGTCGACGAGCGACTGGAGAGCCCCGCCGGCATGAAAAAGTTCGACGGCTATGGGTATTCGTACCGCAAGGAATTGTCCGACGAAGCACGGTGGGCGTTTGTGCGGACGGCGTGAATATCAGCGAGAGTTGTCAGAGTTTACACCCTCGCGCGGTTTGCATTTTACACCGACGAGCGGAAGCGGTTGTGGAAAACGTTCGATATCTTTGCGTTCTAACCGCCCGGACGATGAGAAAGATCGCACGCCCGTGAGTCCGGCGCAGGAATATTGTACCAGATAGGCAGGCTGTAGGACAGCATCAGTCGATGCAGCGCTCAAACGCCCATAGAAAAAGGGCCGGACTTTCGCCCGGCCCCTTCCAATTCCAAAGTAAGCGCTGAGCTTACTTCTTCATCGCGTCGGCTTTCGCCTTCATGTTGTCGGCGGCAGCGTCGGCGTTGGCCTTCATCGCATCGGCCTTGTCCTCGGCACCAGTCTTCATGGCGTCGGCGTTGTTCTTGGCGGTGTCGACCATTGCGTCGGCCTGCTTCTTGGTCGAATCGACCATAGCATCGGCCTTGTCCTTGGTCGCATCGGCAGTCGCATCGGCCTTGTCGGCGACCGCATTGGCGGCGTCGTTGGCAGTCGGCGCGGCAGTCGTCGTGGTTTCGGTGGTGGTCATCGAACCGTCGGCGTTGGTCGTGGTGTCCACGGTCTTCGCCTTCTCGCCGCAAGCGGCAAGCAGGCCGAGGCTGGCCACGGCCGCCAGGGTAAGAACAGTCTTCATCGATAATCTCCGTTTGATTGCGCAGTCCCTCACGCGCGCCGTCCGTTACCCACTCCCTTCACGGAAGCGAAGCAAAAACAGCGTGCCCTACAACGTCACGCGCCCGTATCAGGTTCCGTTGCAGGACCAGCATCGTCATTGTTATCGCCGTTGTTGTCATCGGGGCCACTCGCGTCGGGCCCGTCACTTTCCGGACCAGTCCCTGCGCCATCCGCCACGACTATGTCGTCGTCTTCGCCGCTGTCGCCGATCTTTGCCGCCGAGACGACATGCTCGTCCTTCGCGACATCGAACAGTTTCACGCCCTGTGACGCGCGGCCGATAACCCGCAGGTGGCCGACGGTAAGCCGGATCAGCTTGCCCTGGTTGGTCACAAGCATGATCTCGTCGCCGTCGTGCGCCGGGAAACTGGCGAGCACCGGTCCGTTGCGATCGCTCTCGGCGATGTTGCGAATGCCCTGTCCGCCGCGCGAGGTGCGGCGGTACTCGTAGGCGCTCGACCGCTTGCCGTAGCCATTGGCGGTGACCGTCAGGATGAACTCCTCGGCATCGGCGAACTGCTTGCTGCGGGTCTCGGACAGGATACGCTCGCCCGCCGCATCGCCCTTCCACGGCGCGGCCTTGAGATAGTCCTCGCGCTCCTGAGGGCTGGCGGCAAACGGCTTGAGGATGCTCATCGAGATGACCTCGTCGCCCTGCCCCAGCGTCATGCCCCGGACGCCGGTCGAGGTCCGGCTGACGAACTCGCGGACGTCGTCGACCGGGAAGCGGATCGCCTTGCCGCTGCGGCACGCCAGGAACACGTCGTCGTGCTGGTCGCACAGTGCCACCGCAATCAGGCGGTCGTCGTCACCGTCCTCGAAGCGGATCGCCAGCTTGCCGCCGGCATTGATGCTGGTGAACGCATCCATCGAGTTGCGTCGCACCGAGCCGTGCGCGGTCGCGAACATGACGTGGAGCTTGCCCCACTCGGTCTCGTCCTCGGGCAGCGGCACGACGGTGATGATCTTCTCGTCGCCCTCGAGGCGCGGCAGCAGGTGGATCATCGGCCGGCCCTTGGCGTTCGGCCCGCCTTCCGGGATGCGCCACACCTTCTGGCGGTAGACCTTGCCGGTCGAGCTGAAGAACAGCACCGGGGTATGCGTCGAGGTCACGAACAGCTGCGCGACGGTGTCTTCTTCCTTGGTCGTCATGCCGGCGCGGCCCTTGCCGCCCCGGTGCTGCGATCGGTAGGTCGCGAGCGGTACGCGCTTGATATAGCCGCCGAGGGTGACGGTCACGACCATCTCCTCGCGCTCGATCAGGTCCTCGTCATCGACATCGTCGCCGGCCAGCACCAGCTCGCTGCGGCGCTTGGTGACGAACGGCTGGAGCGCGTCGAACTCTTCGCGCATGACGCGGCGGAGGCGGTTGCGGTCGCGCAGGATCTCGAGCAGGTCCTCGATGCTGGCCGCCAGCTCCTTCAGCTCGTCGGCGATCTCGTCGCGGCCGAGCGCGGTCAGCTTCGACAGGCGCAGTTCGAGAATGGCGCGAACCTGCAGGTCGGACAGTGAATAGGTCGCATCCGCTTCGCCGGGAATACGTTCGTCGGGCAACTCGGCCTCGATGATGCCGAGGTAGGGCCGGATGTCGCCCATCGGCCACTTGCGCTCGAGCAGCGCGGTGCGCGCTTCCGCCGGCGTCGCCGAGGCGCGGATCAGGCGCACGACCTCGTCGAGATTGGCGACCGCGATCATCAGCCCGAGCAACAAATGCGCGCGCTCGCGGGCCTTCATCAGCTCGAACTTCGAGCGGCGGGTGATCACTTCCTCGCGGAAGTCGATGAACGCGACGATGATGTCGCGCAGGTTGAGCAGCTCGGGCCTGCCGCCGCGGATCGCCAGCATGTTGATCGCGAACGACGACTGCGCGGGCGTGTGGCGATAGACCTGGTTGAGGACGACCTCGTGGGTGGCGTCGCGCTTCAGGTCCATGACGATACGGACGCCCTCGCGGCTGCTCTCGTCGCGGACTTCGCTGACGCCCTCGATGCGCTTGTCGCGGACCGCGTCGGCGATCTTCTCGACCAGCCCGTTCTTGCCGAGCTGGAACGGCACCTCGGTCAGCACCAGCGAACGGCGGTCGCCGCGGCCTTCCTCGACGATCCAGCGCGAGCGCATGATGACGCTGCCGCGCCCGGTCTCGTAGGCTGTGCGGATGCCGGTGGTGCCGACCAGGAAGGCGCCGGTCGGGAAGTCGGGGCCCTTGATGTGCTCCATCAGGCCTTCGACGGTGATCGCGCCGTCGTCGAGATAGGCGCGGCAGGCGTCCATGACCTCGCCGAGATTGTGCGGCGGGATGTTGGTCGCCATGCCGACCGCGATGCCGCCGGCGCCGTTGACCAGCAGGTTCGGGAAGCGCGCCGGGAGGACGGACGGCTCCCGCTCCTGCCCGTCGTAGTTGGGGACGAAGTCGACGGTGTCCTTGTCGATGTCCTCGAGCAACTGGTCGGCCGACTTCGCCAGCCGCGCCTCGGTGTAGCGCATCGCGGCGGGCGCATCGGGGTCCATCGAGCCGAAATTGCCCTGTCCGTCGACCAGCGGCAGCCGCAGCGACCAGTCCTGCGCCATTCGGACGAGGGCGTCGTAGATCGAGCTGTCGCCGTGCGGGTGGTACTTGCCCATCACGTCGCCGACGATGCGCGCCGACTTGCGGTACGGCTTGCCCGAGACGTAGCCGCCCTCGTAGGCGCCCCACAGGATGCGGCGGTGGACGGGCTTGAGGCCATCGCGGACGTCCGGGAGAGCGCGCGCGACGATGACGCTCATGGCGTAATCGAGGAAGCTCGTGCGCATCTCGGTGACGATCGAGATCGGCTCGATATCGGGACCCACGGGAGGGGTAGAAGTTGTTGATGCCATAGGGTAATTCGGGCCTGAACGATTTGCGCTGTCGGTGTCGGGCTACCTTAGGACATGACGGCCCGAAACGCCAGTTTCCGCACCACGCCCCGCCCGGTCGAGCTTTGGCGACACGACGGCTGGCGAGCTGCGCCGTAGCGAGCCGCGTAGCAAGCCCGTCGAGGTCCATTCCGTTCTCATAACAAACTGAATACGCTTGTATAATTCGTGCGGCCGCTTTGCCGCAGGGGGCGGATTGCAGGGAACTGTGGGTAGCGGCGCAAGCTTATCATGCTGGCCACCTGGCCTTGAGGGAGAGTCGAAATGAGCAAGTTTATCGTTGCGGTTGCAGCGGCCGCGATATTGGCAGCACCCGTGTTGGCGCAGACCGCTGGCGGCACGTCCGGTGGTGGAACCTCGAGTGGCGGCATGTCGAGCGGCAGCTCGATGGGCACGTCGTCGGGATCGATGAGCCCGGGCACCGATAGCTCGATGTCGAGTTCAGGCGCGATGGGCAACAGCTTGACGGGCATGTCTTCGAAGGCGACGAAGAAGCACAGCAGCTCCACCCGCCACAAGACCGGCTCGGGTTCCACGGGTAGCTCGATGAGCAGCGGCTCGACCACCGACACGCCGAGCACCGACAGCACGACCAGCCCCCGCTGAAGAAACGCGCGCGGCGGTACTGGATTCTGCCGCGCGCTTTTTCACGCGATGCCGCGGTGCTAGACACCGGCGATGCAACTTATCCACATCATCGGGGGCGGCCTCGCTGGCTCCGAAGCCGCTTGGCAGTGCGCTCGTGCCGGCGTGCCTGTCGTCCTCCACGAAATGCGCGGCGTCGAAGGCACCGACGCGCATTACACCGACAAACTCGCGGAACTTGTGTGCTCGAACAGCTTCCGCTCCGACGACCCCGAGAACAACGCCGTCGGGCTTCTGCACCGCGAACTCCGCGACCTCGGCTCGCTGATCATGCGCTGCGGCGACGCGGCCCGCGTGCCCGCCGGGTCGGCGCTGGCGGTCGACCGCGACCTGTTTGCCGACGCGGTCACGACAGCCATCGAGGCCGAGCCGCTGATCGAGGTGCGCCGCGAGCGCATCGACGCGCCGCCCGCCGAATGGGCCTCGGTGATCGTCGCGACCGGGCCGCTGACCGCAGCACCGCTCGCCGAGACAATCCGCAGCCTGACTGGCGAGGACGCCCTCGCCTTCTTCGACGCGATCGCACCCGTCGTGCATTTCGACTCGATCGACCTGTCGGTGGCGTGGTTCCAGTCGCGCTGGGACCGTCCGAACGCCGACGGCAGCGAGACCAAGGACTATCTCAACTGCCCGATGAGTCGCGAGCAATACGGCGTCTTCATCCAGGCGCTGCTCGACGGCGCCAAGACCGAGTTCAACGAGTGGGAGGCGACGACCCCCTATTTCGACGGCTGCATGCCGATCGAGCGCATGGCCGAGCTCGGCGTCAACACGCCCCGCTTCGGGCCCATGAAGCCGGTCGGCCTGCGCGATCCGCGTGTCGGCAAGGGGGTCTACGCGGTCATCCAGCTACGGCAGGACAATGCCGCGGGCACATTGTGGAACATCGTCGGCTTCCAGACCAAGCTGAAGCACGCCGAGCAGGTCCGCATCTTCCGTACCATCCCCGGCCTCGAGAATGCCGAGTTCGCGCGTCTGGGCGGGCTGCACCGCAACACGTTCATCAAGTCGCCGGTGCTGCTCGACGAGCGGCTGCGGCTGAAGTCGGAGCCGCGGCTGCGCTTCGCCGGCCAGATCACCGGCTGCGAGGGCTATATCGAAAGCGCTGCGGTCGGTCTGCTGGCGGGGCGGTTTGCCGCTGCCGAGGCACTGGGCGAGACCGCCGAAGTGCCGCCGGCGACGACCGCGATCGGGGCGCTGCTAGGGCACATTACCGGTAACGCGACTGCCGAGACCTATCAGCCGATGAACGTCAACTTCGGCCTGTTCCCGCCGCTGCCCGAGAAGGTCCACAAAAGCGTTCGCAAGGCCGCGATGGTGGCGCGGGCGAAGGCCGACTTCGCGGCGTGGAGCGGAGTGGAAACACCCGCCTTGGCGGTCACATTACCTCCCGTTGCCATTCCAGCAGACGCCGAAACCCAGTTGCATCACGCACTCTGAACTCGGAGCGCTGGGGGCAACTGGGTTCCGGCGTTCGCCCGAACGACAACCCCAGGGGGGGCTGCGACCTACCCCTCCTCGTCCCGAGACGAGACAGCTTCCACCGGCGGGCAGTTTGCCGCCGCCGGCTTGATCCGATGCTTGACCGCGGTGGTCGCGAACTCCGCCGCCGACAGCTTGCCGTCGTGTCCTGCGTCGGCGGTCGCGAACTTGGTGATGACCTTGGCGCTGTACTCGTCGAAGCTGAGCTTGCCGTCATGGTCGAGGTCGAGCTTGGCGAACGCCTTGCGACGCGCGACGAGGTATTCTTCGCGCGTGACCTGGCCGTCGCGGTCCTTGTCGTAGCGGTTGAAGCGCCGCGCCTCTCGGTCCGCTGCGGTAACGGCGCTGACGGGTGCGGCGGCGCCCTAGGTTCGCCCGGCGGGATCGGGCGACCGGCTTCGGCTGGAGCTGCGAAAGCCGCCCCCGGATGCAGCGACGGCCGCATCCAGAGATAGGCGCCCCCGGCAAGCAGCAGGGCCATCACGGCCAGGCCCAGCGAGCGGCGCAGACTTGCAGATACCATCGATGCTCCCCCGATTATTACGACCCCGTACCGGCTTTAGCCGAGGCGGCCGGACTTGTCAGCGACCGATCAGGGCGGCGCGGAGCAGGATCAACTGCCGCGTCGGCGTCGCGCGCGGCTCGGGCGGCAGGCCGTTCGCCGCGCGGCCAAGATCGCGGCGACCGAGTGCGGCGAGACCGGCCAGCGGTCGCAGGTTCGGGCCGACGCGTCCCGGAGCGGACGCAACGCCACCCGGCTCGCCGTTCCGGGCCGCCTCCCCGGCCGCCCATGCCGTCGCCAGGCGCACAGCTGTTACCGTATCGCCGCCAAGCAGCCGCGCCGAAGCCGCTCCCAAAGCCAGTCCTCGCGCCTCGACATGCCGCGCCACGTCACCAGCCGCCAGCGCCAGCCAGGCATCCTCGAAACCGGCGAGTTCGGTACCCATGACCCCGCGGGGCAACGCCTCTGCCGCCAGCACCTGCAGCACCGGCTGAGCCGGTACCTGACCGCGGTCGAGCCCCTCCAGCCGCTCGCGCCACCACGCCAGCCGGATCTGCCCGATCATCGGCTCGGTGGTGGTCGCGATGACCTTGACCAGTTCGAGGTCGAGCGCGTGCACCGCCAGCAGCGCCGCACGCACTCCGGCGGGCGCATACTGCGTCGCCAGCCAGCGGTCGCGGTCGGCGCCCTGGACGAGCGCGGTGACCGCGTCGTCCATCGCCTAGCGGGTCAGCCGCTTGTAGGTCAGCTTGGTCGGGCGGTTGGCGGCGTCGCCCATGCGCGCCAGCTTGTCGGCTTCGTAAGCCTCGAAGTTGCCCTCGAACCATTCGACATGGCTGTCGCCCTCGAACGCCAGGATATGCGTCGCAAGTCGGTCGAGGAAGAAGCGGTCGTGGCTGATAACCACGGCGCAACCGGCGAAGCTTTCGAGCGCCTCCTCGAGCGCGCGCAACGTCTCGACGTCGAGGTCGTTGGTCGGCTCGTCGAGCAGCAGCACGTTGCCGCCCTGCACCAGCATCTTGGCGAGGTGGACGCGGTTGCGTTCGCCGCCCGACAGTTGGCCGACCTTCTTCTGCTGGTCGGCACCCTTGAAGTTGAACGCGCCGACGTAAGCCCGGGTCAGGACCTCGTTCTTGCCGAAGTAGAACTTCTCGTTGCCGCCGGAGATTTCCTCCCAGACGTTCTTATTCGAGTCGAGGTTGTCGCGCGACTGGTCGACATAGCCGAGCTTGACGGTCTCGCCGATGCGGATGGTACCCTCGTCGGGCTTTTCCTGCTCGGTGATCATGCGGAACAGCGTTGTCTTGCCCGCGCCGTTCGGCCCGATGACGCCGACGATACCGCCGGGCGGCAGGCTGAACGACAGGTTCTCGATCAGCAGCTTGTCGCCGAAGCTCTTGCCCAGCGCCTTGGTCTCGATGACCGTCGAGCCGAGGCGCTCCGGGATCTGGATGAGGATCTGCGCGGTGCCGAGGCGACGGTTGGCCTGCTTCTCGACGAGGTCGTCGAACGCCTGGATGCGCGCCTTGGACTTGGTCTGGCGGGCCTTCGGGCTGGAGCGGATCCACGACAATTCGTCGCGAATGGCGCGCTCGCGGCTCTCGTCCTCGCGGCTTTCCTGGCTCATGCGCTTGGCCTTGGCCTCGAGCCATGCCGAATAATTGCCCTCGAACGGGATGCCCTTGCCGCGGTCGAGCTCGAGGACCCACTTGACGACGTTGTCGAGGAAGTAGCGGTCGTGGGTCACGAGGATGACCATGCCGGCATAGTCCTGCAGGTGCTTCTCAAGCCACGAGACGCTCTCGGCATCGAGGTGGTTGGTCGGCTCGTCGAGGAGCAGGATCTCGGGCTTCTCGAGCAGCAGCTTGCACAAAGCGACGCGGCGCTTCTCACCGCCCGACAAATTGGCGACCGAGCTTTCCGGCGGCGGCGTGCGCAGTGCTTCCATGGCGATCTCGAGCTGGTTATCCAGCGTCCAGCCGTCGACCGCGTCGATCTTCTCCTGCAGCGTGCCCATCTCGGCCATCAGCGCGTCGAAATCGGTGGTGTCGGTCGGCTCGCCCATCTCGGCGGCGATGGCGTTGAAGCGCTCGATCATGTCATGGGCCCCACGGACACCGTCCATGACGTTGCCGCGGACGTCCTTGGAATTGTCGAGCTGCGGCTCCTGGCTCAGATAGCCGACGCGGATGCCCTCTGCCGCCCAGGCCTCGCCCTGGTACTCCTTGTCGATGCCGGCGATGACCTTCATCAGCGTCGACTTGCCGGCGCCGTTGGGCCCGATGATGGCAATCTTGGCACCGGGCAGGAAGCTCAGCGTAATGTCCTTGAACACCGGCTTCATACCGGGATAGGCCTTGGACAGGCCCTTCATGACAAAGGCGTATTGATAGGCCACGGGATGCGGGCTTTCGGCTAAGGGATGGCGGGGTCGCGCGGGTCTTAGCCGATGGCGCGGCTTGGTTCAAATGCGCTGCAACGGATGCGATCCGCATTACAATTTTAGTTAACTGTGCGTAAACGTACGGAACATCCTAAGAGGTCGGCGGTTAGCAGCGTAGACCGTAAGGATGGGCAGTCCTGAAATTCTCTGCAGCGTAAGGCCTGATTGTTTTGAGTTTGCCGATGTATCCGGAGTCCGATCACAAGACGGAAGATACGCTTGGCGATTTCGACGCGCTGTTTGGCCAACTCGATAAAGCAAGCGACGCCGTAGTGGTCAACGGCGGCTACGCAGAATTGATGGCGCGCATTGCTTCAGCTGACTATCGTCGCCGCTGCGTCGATCGCCGGAACTAGCGACCCCTCTCAGGCGAGCAGCCGGACGATGATCTGGTCCGCCGCGTCCTCGGCCGACAGGTTAGTCGTGTCGATCCTCAACTCCGGGTTCTCGGGTGCCTCGTAAGGCGAGTCGATTCCGGTGAAGTTGCTGAGCTGCCCGGCCCGAGCCTTCTTGTAGAGCCCTTTCACGTCGCGGCGCTCCGCCTCCGCGAGCGGTGTGTCGACATGAACCTCGACGAACTCACCTTCCTCGATCATTGCCCGGACCATATTACGCTCGGCGCGGAAGGGCGAGATGAACGCGGTGATGACGATCAACCCGGCATCGGTCATCAACTTTGCGACCTCGCCGACACGTCGAATATTTTCGACCCGGTCTGCGTCGGTGAAGCCCAAGTCGCGGTTGAGGCCGTGGCGGACGTTGTCGCCGTCGAGCAGGAAGCTGTGCCGCCCGAGCGCGAACAGGCGCTGCTCGACGAGGTTGGCGATCGTCGACTTGCCTGCGCCCGACAGGCCGGTCAGCCAGACCACCGCAGCGCGCTGGCCCTTCTGCGCGGCATGGTCGGCGCGGGTGACGTCGGTGGGAGCCCAATGGATGTTCTGCGACCGGCGGAGCGCGAAGTTGAGCATGCCCGCAGCGACCGTCGCGTTGCTGGCGCGGTCGATCAGGATAAAGCCGCCAAGCGTCCGGCTCTCGGTGAACGGCGCAAAGACGATGGCGCGGTCGAGCGTCAGGTTGGCGACGCCGATGCCGTTCAGGTCGAGGGTCTTCGTCGCCAGCTGTTCCAGCGTATCGACGTTGACCCGGTACTTCGGCTCGGCGATCGTCGCCGACACGGTCTGGGTGCCGAGCTTGAGCCAATAGGCACGGCCCGGCAGCAGCGGCGTTTCACCCATCCAGACGAGTGTAGCCTCGAATTGGTCGGCGACCTCGAGCGGCGCATTTGCGGCGACGATGACATCACCCCGCGAGCAATCGACCTCGTCGGCCAGTGTCAGCGTTACCGACCGACCTGCCTCGGCGACGTCGAGATCGCCGTCCATGGTTACGATTCGCGCGACCTTGGTGGTGCGCCCCGAAGGCAGGATGCGGACCGGGTCGCCGGGATGGACGGTGCCGCGCGCCAGCGTTCCCGCAAAGCCGCGGAAGTCGAGGTTGGGGCGGTTGACCCACTGCACCGGCAGCGCGAACGGAGCGGACACATCGTCGGGGCCGGTGACGACAACGGTCTCGAGGTGGTCGAGCAGGGTCGGGCCGACGTACCACGGGGCCTCCGGGGCGGCTGTGGCGACATTGCCGCCGCTTAGCCCTGACAACGGGATTGCGGTCACGGCAGCGACGCCGACGCTCGCCGCAAACTGGCGGTATTCGGACACGATGGCGTCAAATACGGCTTGGTCCCAGCCGATCAGGTCCATCTTGTTCACCGCCAGCACGACGTGGCGGATGCCAAGCAGCGCGACGAGGTAGCTGTGCCGCCGGGTCTGGGTCAGCACGCCCTTGCGCGCGTCGATGAGGACGACCGCGAGGTCCGCGGTCGAAGCGCCGGTCGCCATGTTGCGGGTGTATTGCTCGTGGCCCGGTGTGTCGGCGACGATGAAGCTACGGCGCGGGGTTGCGAAATAGCGATAGGCAACGTCGATGGTGATGCCCTGCTCGCGCTCGGCCGAAAGTCCATCGACGAGCAAGGCGAAGTCGAGCGCCGCGCCTTGCGTACCGTGGCGGCGGGAGTCGGCGACCAGTGCCTCCATCTGGTCGTCGGCGACGGCGTGGGTGTCGTGCAGCAGGCGGCCGATCAGCGTCGACTTGCCGTCGTCGACGGAGCCACAGGTGATGAAGCGTAGCAGGCTGGTCGCCTGGGTCGTCGAGGTCTTCGGGCCCATCAGAAGTACCCCGCCTGCTTCTTCTGCTCCATCGAGGCGCCGGCATCGCTGTCGATGGCGCGGCCCTGTCGCTCCGAGGTCGTCGAGGCGCGCATTTCGGCGATGATCTCGGGCAACGTCGCGGCGTCGCTCTCGACCGCGCCGCTCAGCGGATAGCAGCCGAGCGTGCGGAACCTGACGGTGCGCTCCATCGGCACTTCGCCGGGTTTGAGCCGCATGCGGTCGTCGTCGACCATGATCAGCAGTCCGTCGCGCTCGACCACCGGGCGCGGCGCGGCGAAGTATAGCGGCACGACCTCGATGCCCTCGCGCTCGATGTATTGCCAGACGTCGAGCTCGGTCCAGTTGGACAGCGGGAAGACGCGGATCGATTCCCCCGGATGCAGGCGGGCGTTATACAGCTGCCAAAGTTCCGGGCGCTGCTGCTTCGGATCCCAGCGGTGGGTCGCCGAGCGGAACGAGAACACCCGCTCCTTGGCCCGCGACTTCTCCTCGTCGCGGCGGGCGCCGCCGAAGGCAGCGTCGTAGCCACCGGCCTCGAGCGCCTGCCGCAGGCCCTCGGTTTTCCACAACTCCGTGTGCAAGGCGCCGTGGTCGAAAGGGTTGATACCCCGCGCCACGGCGTCGGGGTTCTTGTGGACGATCAGCTCCATGCCGGCGGCGGCCGCCGCACGTTCACGGAGTTCGTACATCGCCTTGAACTTCCAGGTCGTGTCGACGTGGAGCAGCGGGAACGGCGGCGGCGCGGGGAAGAACGCCTTGCGGGCAAGATGCAGCATGACCGCAGAATCCTTGCCGATCGAGTAGAGCATCACCGGGCGCGCCGCCTCGGCAACGACCTCGCGCATGATGAAGATCGCTTCGGCTTCGAGCCGGTCGAGGTGGCTGGTTTCGTGCATCGCGCTCCCGATATGCGATCTCGGCCGGAAATTACGTGAAAGTTTTTAGTCGGGGTCGCGAAGTTTGGGCCTCAGGGTCGCATCACCTGCCGTATCGCGCTGCCGTCGGCGAGGCGATCGAGCAGCGTGTTGATGTCGCTCATCGGACTGACCGAGGTCAGCAGACGCTCGACCGGGAGTCGCCCTGCGCACCACAAGGCGATGTAGCGCGGGATATCGCGGGACGGAATCGACGAGCCCATGTAGCTGCCCATCAGGGTCTTGCCCTCCGCGACGAGCGACACCGCTGGGATCGACAGCATCTCGCTCGGGTTGGGCAGGCCGACTGTCACGACCCGCCCGCCACGCCGCGCCATGGCGTAGGCTTCCGCAAGCACCACCGCTTTGCCGACGGTCTCGACGACGACGTCGGCCTTGGCGAGGCTGGCCGTGTCGGCGGGCGCGACGGCTGCGGCGGCCCCCAGTTCGAGGGCCAGCGCGCGTTTCTCGGGCGAGGGATCGACCGCTGTGACTGGGACCGCGCCGCAGGCCAGCGCGCCGAGCAAAGCCGCCAGACCGACGCCGCCGAGGCCGTAGATCAGGACACTTTCGCCGGGCCGGACCTGCGCCGTGTTGAACACCGCGCCGACCCCGGTGAGGACCGCGCAGCCGAACAGCGCGGCGATCTCCGAGGGGATGTCGCGGTCGATGCGGACCGCCGAGCGCCGGTCGACGACGGCATGGGTGGCGAACGCCGAGACACCGAGGTGGTGGTGGACACCGCTGCCCGAAGCACTGAGCCGGCTGCCGCCGTGGAGGAGCTCGCCCTTGCCGTTCGCTGCGGCACCGTTAGGGCAGAGATAGCCTTCCCCAGCGGCGCAGGCCGGGCAGTGGCCGCAGGCGGGGAGGAAGACGAGCACGACCTGGTCGCCGGGGGCGAAGCCGGGGTCGGCGGGATCGCCGGTCGCGACGACGGTGGCGGCGGCTTCATGGCCGAGCGCCATCGGGAGGGGGCGTGGGCGGTCGCCGTTGATGACCGAGAGGTCGGAGTGGCAAAGGCCGGCAGCATCGATGCGGACCAGCAGTTCGCCGGGGCGTGGCGCGGCGAGGTCGAGGGTCGCCAGCCGGAGGGGGAGCGAGGAGGAATAGGGTCGCGCTGCATCGCGGGTTTCGAGGACGGCTGCCGTGATTTCCATGCCGGCCTGCTAACCGGCAACGAGGACTGCGTCGAGGAGGCCGGGGAATTTCCTGCCAACATCATCGATACGAAGATCGTTCATGTGGGTGGGGCCGTCGGTGCGGGTGCGGACCAAGCCAGCGTCGCGCAACACCCTGAAATGATGGGACATTGTTGACTTTGGGCGGCCGCCGTCGAGGGCTGAGCAGGTGGCCTCGCCGAGGCGGGCGAGCGTGCGGACGACTTCCAGGCGAACCGGGTCGCTGAGCGCGTAGAGGACCTGGCAGAGCGCCACTTCCTCGATCGCCGGATGGGTGATGGTTCTCATGCCGTCGTGATAGCAGGCCTTGCGTAAGGTTTCAATGTTCGATAATACTCGAACTAACGAATATCCGAGCCCCTGGAGACCTGCCTTGCCTGCCCTGTTTACCCCCTACACGCTGAAAGGCGTCACGCTGCGCAACCGCATCGTGGTCTCGCCGATGTGCCAATATTCCGCCGACGAGGGCCTGATCAACGACTGGCATCACGTCCACCTGACCAGCCTGGCGCGCGGCGGTGCGGCCCTCGTCATCGCCGAAGCCTCCGCGGTTTCGCCCGAGGGCCGGATCACGCCCGGCGACGCGGGCATCTGGACCGATGCGCAGGCCGAGCGCTGGAGCCACACCGTCGCCTCGATCAAGGCTGCCGGCGCGGTCCCGGGCATCCAGATCGCCCACGCCGGCCGCAAGGCGAGCGCCAATCGCCCGTGGGAAGGCGACGACCACATGGCCGACAGCGACCCGCGTGGCTGGCCGATCATCGCGCCGTCGGCGATTGCCTTCGGTGGCACCCTGCCCAAGGTTCCCGCCGCTATGACGCTGGCCGACATCGAGCGGGTCAAGGCCGACTTCGTCGCGGCGGCCAAGCGCGCGCTGTCGGCAGGCTTCGAGTGGCTAGAGCTCCACTTCGCCCACGGCTACCTCGCGCAGAGCTTCTTCTCGACCTGGTCCAACAAGCGGGACGACCAATATGGCGGTGGCATCGACGGTCGCGGCCGCTTCCTGCTCGAGACCCTCGCCGCGGTCCGCGAGGTCTGGCCCGACCATCTGCCGCTGACCGCACGCTTCGGCGTCACCGAGTTCGACGGCTCCGACGACCTGGAAGAAGGCATCGAGATGGTCCGCCGCTTCAAGGCGACCGGCCTCGACCTGATCGACGTTAGCATGGGCTTCTCGACCGCGACCGCGCAGATCCCCTGGGGCCCGTCGTTCATGGGTCCGATCGCCCAGCGCGTCCGCGACGAGGCCGGGCTTCCGGCGACGACGAGCTGGTTCGTCAGCGACGCAGCGCAGGCCGAAGCGCTGATCGTCGAGGGCAAGACCGACCTCGTGTCGCTCGGCCGCCCACTGCTCGCCAATCCGCACTGGCCGTATCATGCCGCGCTGGCGCTGGGTGTCGACAAGGCGGCGTGGACCCTGCCCGCCCCCTATGCGCACTGGCTCGAGCGCTACCGGGTCGCCTGAGGCCTCAGGCGCGCGACAGCCGGTACATCGGGAAGGTGCCGTAGGCCTTGGCCAGCGGCACCTTCCCGACATAGTGGCACGGGAAGCGGCCGGGCGCGTCCATCGCCAGCGCGGCGGCGAAGCTTTCGGTGACATAAACCTGCCCCGGCGGCGTCACCGGCTCGATGCGGGCGGTGCGCGACACCTCGACGCCGTAATAGGTCGGGTTGCCGGTGACCGGGTCATCGGTCTCGAACACCGCGCCGTAATGGGCACCGATGCGCAGCGTGAAGCGCTCGCCGATCCGGGCCAGCGCCTCCTGCAGCGACAGCACGATCTCGGCGGCGACCGCGCTGCCGTCGATCACCGCGAAGATCGCGTCGCCCCAGCTGTTGCGCGAGCGGACGCACTCGCCGTGGTGGTCGAGGACGCGCGACGCGGTGCCCATGACATCGCGCCAGAACTCAGGAATCTCGGTTTCGTGCAGCTTCGAGAAGCCCGGTGCGTCGGCGAAGATCAGCGCCATCACGGCGCGGATCGGGCCCTCGTATTCGCTTGGGGCAAGCGGCGTCGCAAGCTTGCGGTCGAGACCCTCGGGGGTCAGCACGATCGTCCGGCCCTCCGATTTCCGCCAGCATTCGATGTCGACCGCGGTACCCGCGACCCAGCGCGCAGGCGCGCCGTCCCAGACCGCGAGCAGCGCCGATTTTCCGCGCAGGTGATCGGCCCGCAGCCGCGCCAGTCCCATCGAGATCTTGCTGCCGTGGTTGAGGGCACGCGGGTCGCCGATGTCGCCGACCTCCGAGACGATGTGGACCGAGGCCGCCGCCGCCATGCAGGCATCGAAGCGGGCGCGCCACGTCGGGCCGCCGGGGTCGACCGACAGCGCGATGAAGTCGGCATCCGCGAAGGGCAGCACGACATTGAGTTCGCCGCCGCGGAGCAGCAGGCGCTCGGCGAACAGGATGTCGGTGCCGCAGGCGAGTGCGCCGAAGCCGATGCCGATGTCGTGTTCCTCCAGCGCCGCGTCGATCCTCGCCGCCAGTATGTCTTCGGCCTCGGTGCCGGCGACGAACATGTGGCCGCAATAGAATACGGTGACCGGCGGACACAGCAGGTCGCGAACCGCGCGACTGGCATCGAGCCCGGCATCGCGCGCCAGCAGTTCGAACTGGCGCAATGTCGTCGCGCGGGCACCGAGGTTGGCCCCCGGCAGGACCAGCGCGCGCGCCATTTCGCGCTCGGCGTCGGCATCACGGCGCAGCAGCAGCAGTGCCTCCGCCCGGCTCGCGCCGCTCCAGAAGTCGCCGACGGCACTGTCGTCGGCAAGCAGCGCCTCGGCACGGCGGCGCGCGCCGAGGACATCGCCCGCAAGCAAAGCCAGGCTGGCGGCGTTGATGGCCGGAAAGACGCCGCCGTTCTCGTCGTGGATCCTGGCATAGGCGGCGCTGGCGGACGCGAATGCCGCGAGCCGGGCGTCGCCGGCCAGGGCCTCCGCGACGTTCTTGGCGAGACGGGCGCCGAGTGCCCTTGTGTCTTCGTCGGTCGCGCGGTCGAGGCCGTATTCGGCATAGCGCTCCATCGCCGACCGGATGTCGCCCATCCTCGCGAGGCTGAGGACGATGAGATAGGGTGCCTCCGCTGCGCCGTCGGCGAGCGCGCCCCGCGCATAATCGTAGGTCGCGATGAGATCGCCGCGCGCCAAGGCCGCGCGTGCCCGGTCGAGATCGCTCATTGCAGCGTGGGTTGCACGGGAAGGGCTCGCCCGGGCATCAACTGGTTCTACGGCCTGGCGCACTGCAGCCAATTCTCAGCCTATCCATGTCCGGGTCCTGCCGATCGTGGGCGAACGTCCCGGTCCGGAACACAGGCAGATACAGTCGCACCGCGCGTATATGGTCCAATATTATCGGGCGTGCCACCGCGCATTCACCGTCGTCGTGGCAACGAATGGCGCCCGGCCATCTGCGACGCCCGATCTTTTGCGACGATTTTCGCAGCGGTCAGACGGCGAGGCCGGCGATCACTCGCAACAGCGTGGGGCCGTGGAAAGGCTTGGCGATGAAACTCGTGCGCTCGGGCAGATCGCTTACGCCCGGTGACAGGTTACCCGACATGACCAGCAGGTGCGTCGGCGGCCAGCGGTTCCGAATCAGGTGCGCCAACCGCAATCCGTCGAGGCTTCCCGGCATCTGGATGTCGGTGATCACGATCCTGATTTCGGAGCGGGACTCGAGCAAGGCAATCGCCTCGTCGGCGTCCCCGGCATCCAGCACTGCGAAGCCCGCTTCCTCGAGCATGTCGATCAGTTCGAAGCGGATCAGCACCTCATCCTCGACGACGAGGATCGTGGTTCGTGGCAGGGCCGGGGCCACGGCGAGCTAGCCGCACGCCGACAGGGCGGACGCGTCTTCGAGACCCGCGCGACGCTTCGCGGTCGCGCGTAACGACCTGATAATCATCACTAAACAAAATCCATTCGCTTGTGATGCACCGACGGCGGCGGTCACGCGCATAGGGATTCTGAACAGGCGACGCCCGATGTGGTTCCGTGGACAGGGCTCGAGTGATGTTAAATTCGCGGAATTGTAGTCGGAATTCCGGAACGTTCGCGCGAAAGAGCTTGACCCTCTCAACTTAAATCCTGACGTTCCGTAAATCATTCAGCAGCCGAGAAGTCGATTGCCATGAAACAAGCCATGAAGGCCCTGAACCGCGCCGTCGCCTTGGCCGGATTATTTGGACCCGGCTACGTCATGCGCTGGATGTCCGGATCGGCTGGTCAACCAGTATTGCCGGCGGCACTGAGCGGGATCGGTCCGATCTGGCTGCGCAAGAACAGCACCGACGGCGAAGTCTTCCGGCAGGTCTTCCAGAACCGTGAATACGAGCTCCGTTCGCTCCGGCGATTTGCCGACATCCAGGCGCGCTACGAGGCATTGCTGGACGCCGGGCGACTGCCGGTGGTCGTCGACGCCGGTGCGAATATCGGTGCGGCCTCGCTGTGGTTTGCCAACATTTTCCCGCGCGCCCACGTCGTTGCCATCGAGCCCGAGCCGGCGAACGTCGCGATGTGCCGCCGGAACATCGCGAATCGGCCCTCGATCAGCCTGCTGGAAGCAGCCGTCGGATCGTCGTCGGGCCGCGTCTCCCTGAACAACCCCGCCGGCATGGCCTGGTCACCACGCAGCGTGCGCAGCGACGACGGCAATATCGAGGTCGTGACCATCCAGGACGCGGTCGACGAGGTCCCGAACGGCCAGCTGTTCATCGTGAAAATGGACATCGAGGGCTTCGAGTCCGACGTGTTCGCGTCCGGCACCGAGTGGATCGACGACACCACGGTGCTGATCATCGAGATCCACGACTGGATGCGCCCGGGCGCCGAAACCAGCTTCACGCTCCAGCGCGCGATGTCGGACCGCCGCTTCGAGATCCTGATCAGCGGCGAGAACCTCATCTACCTGAATACCAAGCTGCTGGGTGCGCCGCGCTGAGCGACGCGGCGTCCGAGAATGTTTTGCCGGTTGGCCGCCGTTCCCGTACTGGCCCCGTCGAGATGCTAGCCAAAGCCCCCGCCACGACGATTCCCCGGGATGCGGTCCCCCACCGCGTCGACGTGCTCATCCCGGTCTACAACGCCGCCCGGACCGTGCGCTCCGCGGTCGAGAGCATCTGCGCGCAGACGGTGACCGACATCGTCATCCACGTCGTCGACGACGGCTCGACCGACGCGAGCCCCGACATCCTGGCCGCGCTCGCCGCGACCGACGACCGGATCCGCGTGCACCGCAAGCCAAACGGCGGCATCGTCGATGCCCTCAACTATGGCCTGGGCTTCTGTACGGCGGACTATATCGCGCGCCACGATGCCGACGACCTCGCCTACCCGAACCGGTTCGCGGTGCAGCTCGACTGGCTGGAGCGGCATGCGGACGTGGTCGCGGTCGGGGCCGCGGTCCGCCACATCGACGCCGATGGCCGACCGACCGGCAGTGTCGTCGACCTGATCTCGCCCGACCTCGCGGACGCGTTCCAGGTCCCGTCGCAGGAGCCCTATATCATCCACCCGTTCCTGATGGTCCGGCGCGAAACGATCATGGCCGTCGGCGGCTACCGGCACGTGCATCATTCCGAGGACACCGACCTCTACTGGCGGCTGTCGGAGCGCGGGCGGCTGTGCAACCTGCCCGACGTGCTCGGCGAATACCGGCTCCACGCCGAGAGCGTGTCGAGCGCCAGCGTCACCAACGGGCGCATCGCGGCGGTGAACTCGCAGCTGGCGGCGCTGTCGTTCCGACGGCGGCACCGGGCGGCGGGCGACCTCGTGTTCGCCAAGGACAGCCTCGGCGACCTGCGCGGCACGCACGACCTTGCCGAGCTGATCGAGCTGGCGGGCGCCGGTCTCGATGCGGACGAGATGGCCTATCTGGCGGAGGCGAGCGGTGCGAAGCTGCTCGAACTCGCGAGCTACCGGCCGTTCGAGATCGAAGCGAGCGACTGCCGGCTGATCGGCCGCATCGCGCGCCGCGGCATGGCGCATTTGTCGCCGGCGAACCGCTCGCTGTACGCGCGGCGATTGAGCGGTACCGCGGCGCGACTGGCGGCGGCCGGGCGCCTGGCCGATGCGCTCCAGCTCCTGCCCGCCAGCCTGTTACCCAGCTTCGCGGCGCGCTATGTGCTGCGCGCACCGGCGCTGGCGGGGCTCAAGCGGCGGCTCCGGCGCGGCTCGACCGCGGGTGCCCCGACCAAGTAACGCAGCGCAAATGTCGTCGCGATGGTGCCGCAACCCAGCGCGGTACGTTTCGTACCCGAACCGCTCACGAGGAACTCCGCACGGTGACTGAAGACGACCGGATCGCAGTGATCACGATCAACTGGAACGGTTGGGCGAACACGCTTGAGTGCCTGGCCGCGCTGCGCTCCAGCCGTCAGCCGGACTGGCACCTGTACATCGTCGACAACGCCTCCACCGACGACTCCGTCGAGCGCCTCGCAAACCTCGGCGACGACGTCACGCTGATCCGCTCGCCGATCAACGGCGGCTGGACGGGCGGCAACAACCTCGGGATCGAGGGCGCGCTGGCGGCGGGTTACGACTGGCTGTTCATCCTCAACAACGACGCCTTCGTCGAGCCGGACACGCTCGGGTTGCTGCTCGACGAGGCCAAGGCGCAGGCGGCGCGCGGCACCTGGCCGGTCATCGGCCCGGTCCATCGCGGCGAGCACGCCAGCGACTACGACTTCATCGGCTCCGGCACCGACCCCAGGACCGGCATCCCGGCATGGACCGAGGCCGCCCATGCCCCGACCGGCCGCCTGAACGCGACGAGCTATATCAGCGGTGCCGGGCTGTTCGCGAACCGTCGCCACTTCGAGGCCGTCGGGCTGCTGGACGACCGCTTCTACCTGAATTTCGACGACACCGACTGGTGCCGCCGCGCCGCCGAGCTGGGCTTCCCCCTGCTGATGCTGTCGGACGCGGTCATCCGCCATGTCGGATCCGCGTCGATCGGCGGGCGGCAGTCGCCGCTGCAGACCTATTTCATGGCGCGCAACCGGCTGCTGTTCGCGGAGAAGCACTGCACGCTGGCCGAGCGGCTGCGACTGGCCCGGCGCTATGTCTGGCAGGCACGCGAGCTGACCGGCAAGGACGGCGTATTCGGCTGGCTGGGCAGCCTCGTCGGCGCACGCGACGGGGTGCGCGCGGCGTTCCGCGCCGGTGTCACCGACTATGTCCTGCGGCGGTTCGGCGACTGCCCCGACATCGTGCGGTCGTGGCAGTCGGCCGCCAGCAGCGCCGCCCGCGCCGCGAAGTCCGAGCTTTCGGGCGCGCCGCGATGAGCACGCGCCCGCCCCTCGACGTGACAGTGATCGTCCCGACCTTCAACCGCGCGCATTACCTGGGCGAGTGCCTCGATGCGCTGCTCGGCCAGACCACGCCGCCGCGCCAGATCATCATCGTCGACGATGGCTCCACCGACGACACCGCCGCGGTCGCCGAAGCCTATGCCGGTCGTGTCGAATATCTGAAGCAGCCTAACGGCGGCAAGGCGACCGCGCTCAATCTCGGCCTCGAGCATGCCGTCGGAGCGGACATCTGGATCTTCGACGACGACGATTATGCCGACCCAGACGCGCTGCGCCTGCTTCACGAGGCTCTGCATTCCGATCCCGACGCCGGTTACGCCTTCGGTCGCTACGACAACTTCAGCGACGAGCCCGGCCAGCCGCGGCGCTTCATGCCGGTCGAGCCGGCCCACTTCGAGGCCCCCGACCTGTTCTGCGCCCTGCTCGAGCGCTGCTTCGTGTTCCAGCCCGCGCTGCTGGTTCGCCGTCGCTGCTACGATGCGGTCGGCGGTTTCGACACCGGCTTCGTCCGCGCCCAGGACTATGAAATGCTCACCAGGCTGGCGCTGAACGCAGCCGGCATCGAGGTGCCAAGCGTGGTCTTCCATCAGCGCCAGCACTTCGAGCGCCGGGGTTCGGCCGCGTTCGGCATCGACGGCCGCGAAGTCTGGGAGCGGCAGAAGACGTTCGACGCGCGGGTGCTGGAGAAGGTTTACCGGACGTTTCCGCTCCACGGCTACCTGCCGCGCCCGCTGCCGGCCGGCGAGCTGACCGCGGGCGAGACGCTGCGGGCGCTGCTGAGGCGCGCTGCGGCGATGGCCCGCAAGAAACTGTGGCGGCTCGCCGGCGATGATATCGCTGCGGCAACGACCATCGCAAAACGTCTTGGCACTACCGGCATCGAGCCGGCGGAAGCCGCTATGCTCGGACGAGTCTTCGATGAACACGGATATGGTCGCGACGACCTCAACCCGGACAACCCGTTCCTGCGCGAGGTCCGCGCCCTGCCCGCCAGCCGCTTCCGGTCGGCGCTGATCGCGGCGCTGAGCTGGCCAATCTTTCGGTACACGCTGCTCGCTGTCCGCCGCGGCAAGCCGGCGGAAGCGCTGGGCTATGCCCGGCTCTACCGCGAGGTCGGGGCGAGCCGCGCGCTGCCGGATCACCTGCGTCGGTTGACCGGCAGGATCGCACCCTCGGCGCAACGGCAGGTCGCGACGTCCAGTGGTGCCTGACCCGATGCCGCGCCGACTGGTTGTCGGCTCGTGGCCCGGTCGCTCGTTCCACTGGAACAGCTTCGTTGCCGGATTCTGCGACAGCCTCGAGGCGGCAGGCTGCGACGTCGTCGATGTCGACGATCCGCGCACGATCGGGGTGCCGATCGACGTGCTGCATATCCATTGGCCCGAGAAGGTGTTCTGGGCCGGCGGCGGCGCGGCGCGGACCCTCGTCCGGACCTTCGCGACGATCCGCGCGCTGACACGGTTGCGGCGATCCGGCGTGCGCCTGGTGTGGATGGTCCATAATCTGCGGCCCCACGATGTGGCCGGAGTACGCCAACGCTTGTGGTCGCTGCTGTCGAGCCGGCTCGCCCGCCTCGTCGACGGCTATATGACCCTCAGCCCGGCGACGGTCCCGACGGTCCAGGCGGCCTTCCCCGAACTGGTCGGCAAGCCCCTGGCCGCGGTCTGGCATCCGCTTTACGAAGCGGCGCTTCATGCACCGCATCGCGCCGCGTGCCGGAATACGCATCCGGTGGCGCCGAGTGTGAACGCCTATGCCTTCTTCGGCCAGCTCAAGCGGTACAAGGGCGTGGCGGACCTGATCCGGGTCTTCGCGGCCAGCCCCGGCAGCGACCAGCGCTTGTTGATTGCCGGCCACGCCGACTCCCCGGAATTCGGTGAACAGATCGAGCGGCTGGCGGCTTCGGACCGCCGGATCGAGCTCCGCCTCGGCCGCTTGTCCGATGCCGGCCTGCTCGAGCTCGTCGCCGCCGCGGACGTGATCGTGCTGCCGTTCCGAGATTATCTGCACTCCGGGTCGATGGTCTATGCGCTGAGCTGCGGCCGGCCGGTGATCACGCCGTCGACACCATTCGCCGAGGGCCTCGCCAACGTCGTCGGTCGGGCCTGGGTGCGCACCTATTCCGGCGCGCTGACCCCTGCCGACCTGGTGTTCGACCCGCCGCACGGCGCACCGGACCTGTCGTCGCTAAGCTGGTCCGCGCTGGGCGAGGCGGCCACCGGGCTGTATCGGGGACTCGTGAAGCCGGTGGCATGACCTGCAGCGCCTGAGAACAGGCCTGTCGGCCAGCACGCCGGCCGGCCAGAACGCTGCCGACACCCGCGATACCGGGAGGACCGCATGACCGAGCACCTGAACGAGACCCTGCCCGAGGTGCTCCGCACCGTGCGGACCCGGCCGCTGTTCGTCATCCGCCTCGACGTCCGCAAGCTGCAGCTGCTCGGCGGCCCGCCGGCGGCGTATCGGCGGGTCGGCGTCGTGCCCGGCGGCGTCTTCGAGGGCGAGCGGCTGTCCGGCGTCGTGCTCGACGGCGGCAGCGACTGGCAAACGGTGCGGGGCGACGGCAGCACCGTGCTCGACGTCAGGCTCGTCCTGCATGCCACCGACGGCGCCCTGATCGCGATGACCTACCGTGGTGTCCGCCATGGCCCCGCCGACATCATCGCCCGGCTGGAGGGCGGCGAAACCGTCGACCCGGCGGACTATTACTTCCGCATCAGCCCGATGTTCGAGACCGCCGCCCCGGAACTCGCGTGGCTCAACCGCATCGTCACGGTCGGCATCGGACATCGCACCGCGGCCGGCCCGGTCTACAGCCTGTTCGAGGTGCTGTAAGCGACCGCGCCGCCGTTCAGGACGGATGCGCGCGCGTCGGTGCGGCCCCTGCAGTCGAGCGCAGCCAGGCGACAATTTTTGCTTCGAGCACGGCCAGCGGCAGTGCACCGGTCGACAAGACCTGGTCGTGGAACAACCTCAGGTCGAAACCCGAACCGAGTTGCGCGCTGGCCTGGCGGCGCAGGCGCGAAATCGTGAGTTCGCCGACCTTGTAGGCGCAGGCCTGTGCCGGGTAGGCGATGTAGCGGTCGATCTCGACCTCGACGTCGCGCGGTGCCATCGAGGTGTGGCCGAGCATGTACTGCACCGCCTTGTCGCGCGACCAGCCGCGGGCGTGAATGCCGGTATCGACCACCAGCCGCACGGCCCGCAGCATCTCCATGTCGAGGTGCCCGAACCACTGCCAAGGATCGGTGAACATGCCGAGCTCACGCCCCAGCGACTCCGCATACAGCCCCCAGCCCTCGGTGTAGGCGGTGCTCGAGCCCGTACGCAGCAGCGGCGGCAGGCTCGTGTTCTCGCGCGCCAGGTTGATCTGGAAATGGTGGCCCGGAATGCCTTCGTGCAGGGTCAGCGTCTCGAGCGTCGGGATCGGCCGGGTGTTCAGCATCGCCATGTTGAAGAACAGGGTACCCGGCCCCGTCCCCGAGGCGCTGGGGCGGTAATAGCCGGTGCCGCGCTGCTCGCCGAGCGCCGGCAGCGCCGCGACCACGAATTGCGAGCGCGGCCGATTGGCGAACAGCTTGGGCATGCCGAGCCAGATCCGCGCCTCGATGTCGCGGAACCGGCCGAGCAACTCGTCTGGGGTCTTGCAGTAGAAGCGCGGGTTCGTCCGGACGTCGGTGAACAGCGCCGGCAGGTCGCCATAGGCTCCGAGCTGCGGCCGCACGGCCTCCATCGCGCCGGTGATGCGCTCGACCTCGGACAGCCCGAGCGTATGGATTGCGTCGGGCGTCAGCGTCGTCGTGGTGTGGAAGGCGAGCTCGGCCGCGTAAAGTTCGCCGCCACGCTTCATCGCGCCGCGTCCCGGCGCCTCGGGCGCGACCGGCAGGTAGACGTCGCGCAGGTACGTGACCCACGCCCGGTAGCCGGGATAGACCTGCTGCTCGATCACCGCCCGGTAGCGCTTGGCGTAGTCCTCGCGTTGGGCACTGAGCCCGGCAGGCAGGTGACGGATGGCGGCATAAAACGGACTGTCCTCGACGGGCTGGGCGAGCACGGCGTCGAGCTGCTTGATGATGTTGGTCACGATGATCTTCGGCTGGACGTAGCCCGCGGCCAGCCCCTCCTTGAGGCGCGAGACCGCCGAACGCAGGTAGCCCGCGAACGCGGTCAGGCGGACCAGCCCGGTCTCGTAGTCCTCGGCCGATGCGAACCGCGCGCCGGCACCGGCGACGAAGTCGGGCAGCTCGACCTGCGGCCCGAACGACGGGTTGAGCGGTGCCAGCTGGCCGACCTTGAACAGGCCGGAGTCGATCAGGTCCAGCGTCTGACGGGTGCGGTAGTAGAGGACATCCCAGGCGATCTTGTCGACCGTGCCGAGCTGCTTGGTGTCGATGGCCTTCAGCGCCGCGAGGTCACGGCGCTTGTTCGCCGCCAGCGTCGTTGCATAGGCATCCGAAAGCGGGTCGACGAAGGGCGGCGTGCCGGGCGGGACCGCGGCGCTGGCCTCGCCGGTCGGATCGAGCGCGGCGTCGGCGCTGGCGCTCGCCTCAAGCAGGGCCCGCAGGCGCTGCGAGGCGTCGTCCGCCACCGGCTTCGCCCATGTCGCGCTGGCGACGAGCGCCGCCGAACCGGCCACCCCGATGGCGGCGCGCCGCGATAGCCCGTGTTCGCTTTTCATCATGGTCCCCGCAACTGACGACGGGATGGTGGGAAGAAACGAGCCCTGTGACAACCGGCTTGCGAGCAACCGAGCCGCTGCCGGATCGACTGCAATCGGGGTCGCACCGTGGAGGATCTGCTCCGGTACCACCGATCGGGCGTCCGATGTGCACTCGCGGCAATGAAGTTCGCGATACGCGGCAAGCCTGTCGTGACGGCCACTCCGTCAGTCAGTTGCGCTACGGACAACAAAGTCTCGATACGTTTGCGAATGCTTTTTTAACGGATCACCATAAGCTGTATCCCTGAGCTGAAATAAATTCAGCCGTCAGGGATGTTTGGGACATCCCGCCGTCATCGTCCGGTCGAACATGGATAACGGCGGGCACAGGGCGTCGACGTTGAGGGGAAGCACAGATGAGAATTAGTATTACGGCAGCGTTGTTGCTTGGCCTGAGTGCGTCTGTCGTGCCCGTTTCGGCGAAGACGGTGCCGCATCATGCCACCGTTGCCGCCGAAGACCCGCTGACCGCGATGTTCGTGTGGTGGAACGCCGCCTACAAACAGAAGAACGGCTTCACCAAGGAAAGTTTCGAGCTTCACTTCACGCCCGACGCGGTGATGCGGATCAATGGTCGCGACAGTGCTGTCGGCAGCCAGGATCTCGCCGATCATTTCCAGCAGATCCAGAAGCGCACGGAAGCGGTCGCCATAGAACTGCCGTTCATCGAGAAGTTCTGGTCGGCCGATCATAAGCGCATCTTCACCTATCACGTCGTGACCTCGCGGGCGGACGGGAAAGACGCCCGTGACCTGGTGATGGGTTACGCCGACATTCGCGGGGGCAAGATCTCCCTGATCAACTTCGTCAGCGCCGAGCCGGCCAAGCCACGGCCGCCCGGCACCAAGTAGCTGCACTTTCAAGACGTTAACGGGGTAAACTAGATGACCGATTTCCGACCCGCCTTTCGCGCGGGCCTCTCCATCGTTGCGCTCGCCGCGGCCCTCCCCGCCCTCGCGCAGAGCACGGACGCCACGCCGCCGGTGCAGACTGCTGCCGCCGACGACATCGTCGTCACCGCCCAGCGTCGCGAGCAGTCGGTCACCGACGTGCCGGTCAGCATCACGGTGTTCAACGCGCAGGCGCTGGCCAAGCAGAACATCCAGGGCCTCAGCGAGTATTTCGCCAAGACCCCGAACGTCAGCTTCATCTCGACCGGCGCACGCGACCGCAAGGAAATCAGCATCCGCGGCGTCACCAACCAGCTCAGCGTCGATGCCATTCCGGGCGCCGGCACCTTCGGATTCTACATCGACGAGTTCAACGTCGCGACCGGCACTGTGAACCCCGAGATCGTCGACATCGACCGCATCGAAGTGCTGCGCGGCCCCCAGGGCACCTACTTCGGGCGTAACGCGGTCGGCGGCGCGATCAACATCACCACCAAGCAGCCAACGACCGAGCGCGTCGAGGCCGAAGCGACGATCAACTATTCGAGCTTCAACACCATCGACGTCAACGGCGTCCTCAACGTGCCGCTGATCGACGACAAGCTCGCACTGCGCGTCGTCGGCCGCTACGCGCACAGCGACGGCAACATCAAGAACATCAACCCGATCGGTGGTGGCAACGATTCGACCTACCGCTACGGCAAGGCGATCCTGCGCATCACCCCGACCGAGCGGCTGACCGTCGACCTGACCGGCACCTACACCAAGGAGGATGTCGGCATGCGCGAAGGCGTGCCGACCGGCGTCGTCGGCCTGACCGCGCAGAGCGTCATCTTCCCGGGCATCGCAAACCCGGTCGGCGACCCCGACGGCGTCGGCTTCTTCCCCCAGAACACCAACCGCGTGAACTTCAACCGCCCGCAGAACATCGGCACCAAGTTCTACTACGGCACGGCGCGCGTGAAGTACGAGGGCGACAACGTCTCGCTGACCAGCATCACCGGCTACATAAAGTCGAAGCAGTTCCTGACCGGCGACATCGACGGGTCGAGCAAGGACTATTTCTACGAGACCAAGCCCGTCGACCGCAACTCGCTCAGCCAGGAACTGCGGCTGCAGTCGGCCGACGCCAATGCACCGATCACGTGGACAATCGGCGGCCTGCTGGCGCGCGACCGCGGCTTCATCGACCAGCACACGTTCGCCGGCAGCGACAACCCGTTCGGCCTGCCGAGCGGGTTCGAGGTCACCAGCTCGTCGTCGAAGGGCAAGTCGCAAAGCTATGCGGTCTTCGGCGAAGGCACGTGGAAGGCGACCGACCGCCTGTCGCTGACGCTCGGCGGCCGCTACACCCACGAGAAGGTCACCGTCGCGCAGTTCAACACATCGGGTGGTACGGTCAACGACTTCGTCGATGACAGCGCCAAGTTCAGCAACTTCTCGCCGCGGGCGACCATCGCCTACAAATTGGCGGAGCGGACCAACGTCTACGCGACGATCTCGCGCGGCTTCAAGGCGGGCGGCGTCCAGATCAACCCCAACCTTCCCGACCCGTCCTACAAGCCGGAGACGCTGACCAACTACGAGATCGGCTTCAAGACCCAGGCCTTCGACCGTCGCCTGATCCTAAACGTCGCCGCGTTCTACATGGACTGGAAGAACCTGCAGACCGAGTTCGCCCAGTCGCGGGTGATCGACAACGAGATCAGCTTCTTCACCGGCATCGAGAACGCCGCGTCGGCGCGCAGCTACGGCGTCGAGCTCGATGCGACGGCCAAGGCCACCGACCACCTGACCTTCGGGGCGGGCGTGGGCTACCTCAACGCCAAGTTCCGCAGCTACGACAACGCCTTCATCAACGGCAACCTGACCGACCTGAGCGGTTTCCAGATGCCGAACTCGCCGAAGTGGACGCTCAACGCCTCGACCGAATACACCTTCGAGCCGGTCGCCGGCTTCGAGTCCTATGTCCGGGCCGAGTGGGTCTACCGGAGCGGGATCTATTCGGACAAGACCGGGCTGGTGCTTAATATCTGGCCGTACAAGGTGCCTGGTTTCAACCAGACCAACCTGCGCGTCGGCTTCACCAAGGACCGGTTCGACGTCCAAGCCTATGCCGAGAACCTGTTCAAGAACAAGTACTTCACCAATGCTTACGAGAAGGCCTTCGCGGGCGGACTCTATGTCCAGCCGTCTGTCCGCCGCCTCGGCATCCGCGCGACGGTACACTACTAGGGCTGAGCGACCGGGGGGGGAGGTTCGCTCCCACCCCGTCATCCCCGCGCAGGCGGAGACCTATCACCCCAACATTCAGTGGTGATGGGTCTCCGCCTGCGCGGGGATGACGGGGTGGGGCGCGGTGACGACGGAATTCGTTCCAGCAAGCTAAGCCTTGCCGTTCCAGCAAGCTAAGCCTTGCCGTTCCAGCAAGCTCAGCCCCGCGACTTCGCCCAGCGCTCGACCGCAGCCGCCAGCGTCTGCATCGGCATCGGGCCGCCGAGCAGCACGACATCGTGGAAGCCCCGAACGTCGAAGCGTGGGCCGAGTGCCCGCCGGGCCGCTTCTCGCGCCGCGAAGATCTGGGTCTGCCCGACCTTGAAGCTGCACGCCTGCCCCGGATAGACGCAGTAGCGGACGATCTCGCGGGCGGCGGGGATGGCCTGCTCGCCGACGTGCTCGACCATCCACTGCACGGCCTGCGCCTGGGTCCAGCGGTGGTGGTGGATGCCGGTGTCGACGACGATCCGCCCTGCCCTGAACAGCATCGACTGAAGGTAGCCGATCCGGCCCGCGGCATCGGCCTCGTAGCAGCCCATCTCGTCCGCCAGCTGCTCGGCGTAGAGCGCCCAGCCCTCGGTGTACGACGAGAAGCGCACGATCTTGCGGAACGGCGACAATGCCGCCGCCGAGTCCAGCGCGCTCGCCTGGAAGTGGTGCCCGGGAATGCCTTCGTGGTGCGCCAGCGTCGGCAGCCGCCAGGTCGGCTGGTCGGTCGGCGAGCGCAGGTTGAGGGAGAAGATGCCCGGCTGGCCCGGAGGACCCGGATCGTAGAACGCCCCCGGCGAGCCGTTCTCGACCGCGACCGGGATGCGCCGCACGATCAGCGGCGCGACGGCTACGGCGTTGAACATCTTCGGCAGCCGGGCGCGGGCGTCGGCAAGCACGTCCTGCACATAAGCGATCAATGCTTTGCGGCCGGCATCGTCGGGCGACTTGAGGAAGCGCGGATCCTTGTTCATCGCGCCGATCCGCTCGCCGACCGAGCCGCTGGTATAGCCTTGCGCGCGCAAGGCACGGTCGAGCTCGGCGGTCAGCGTCGCCGCCTGCTCGAGGCCGATGCGGTGCATCTCGGCGGGCGCGATGCCGGTCGTCGTGTTGGCGCGTAGCGAGGCGGCGTAATAAGCATCGCCATCGGGCAGCCGCCAGACACCGGCGGTATCGACGGCCGTCGCGCGGAGTTTTGACAGAGCCTCGATCTGGCGGGTCAGCGCCGGCACGACCGCCGAGCGGAACAGCGCCGCCGCCTGCGCCGCGGGAAATCCGGGGCCACCGCGCGCTACCGCTGGCTCGATGATCGCCGAGGCGGCGGGGTTGCCATCCCGCAGCGCGGTGATCTGCGCGATCGTCTTGTCGATGACGAAGCCCGGCGGGACGACCCCGATGCCGGCGTCATGAGCGATCCGCTCGCTCTCCTGGTCGAGCGCGACCGCGAGCCCACCGAGGCGGGCCATGTACGCATCGGCGTCGGCGGGCGTGGCGAGCGGGTGGCGCTGGCCGAGGAAGTCCGGCAGCCAGTAATAGGCCCCGTTCATCTGGCTGACGACGTACGGGCTCGGCCGCAGGTCGATGTCGATGTAGCCATAGCGCCCGAGCAGGTCGGCGAAGGTCGAATAGACGAACTTGGCCACGTCGAGGTCTTCAGCCGAACGTGGTGACAGCCCGCGCGCGTCGATGGCACCCAGCTCGGCCACGGCCTGCTTGATGGCGACGCGGTCGGTCGCCATCGCGGCCAGCGAGCGGTCGGTCAGCCGGCGGCGCATGGCGGCATCGTCGAAGCCGCTCGAGGTCGCTTCCTCCGGGCAGCGCTGCAGGAACAGGTCGACGTGACGCTGTAGCAGCCGCGCCAGCGCTGCATCGGCAGCCGGCACCTTGACGGGAGCGGCCGCCATCAGCGCCGTCGCCCCCGCACTTGCCAGCAGCGTACGACGGTCAATCGCGGCGATTGCCATGCTCAGTCGACCCGGACGAACTGCGGCTGCGCGTCGTTGCGGACGACGATGCCGCCCTTCATGACGAAGGAGATCGTCCGCAGCGCCCTGATATCCTTGGTCGGATCGGCGTCGACCGCGACGACGTCGGCGTACTTGCCCGGCGCGAGGCGGCCGATATCGGCCTCCATGCCAAGCATCCGGGCCGATTCCGTCGTCGCCGACTGCAGCGCACGCAGCGGCGTCATGCCGGCGTCGACGTAAAGTTCGGCCTCGTGGACGGTGGCGGTGGTGCCGCTGTTCGGCTCGAACGGGAACTGGTCGGTGCCGAGCGCGATGTTGACGTTGAGGCGGACGGCGTTCTTGAGCATCGCCCAGTGGTCGACGTTGGTGCTGGCGACGCGCGCCAGATACCAGTCAGGCGATCCGATCTTGCGGTAGAACTCGAGCGCACCCTTCTCGGTGACGACGATGGTCGGGACGAGCCAGACGCCCTTGGCCTTCATCGCCTTCAGGTTCGCCTCGGACAGGTGATAGCCATGCTCGAAGCCGTCGATGCCGAAGCGCAATGCCTGCTCGGCGGCGACCGGCGAGCCGTTGTGGGCGGTGACCTTGATGCCGTTGCGATGCGCAACCTCGATCGTCGTGCGCATCTCGTCGTCGGTCATCCCAGCAGCGGAGATGCTGCCCGAGGTGTCGGAGATGCCGCCCGAGATCGCGATCTTGATCCAGGTGGCGCCCTTCTTGATCTCCTCGCGGACGGCGTGCGCAAAGCCGTAGGGGCCGTCGGCCTCCATCGAGCCATGGCCGCCGGTCGGGATGATGACCTCGCCCGCGGTCTGGATGCGCGGGCCGATCAGCTCGCCGCTGTCGATCGAGGATTTCAGGGCGAAGTCGTTGCCGTGGTCCTCGCCGACGAGCCGCAGCGTCGTCACGCCGGACAGCAGCGACAGGCGCGCGTTCGATGCCATCCGCAGCGTTTCGGCCGGATCACTCTCGTTCGCCAGCGCCGCGCCGGCCGCGCCGGGCAATTTCAGGCCGAGGTGGACGTGCATGTTCATCAGCCCGGGCAGCAGGTATTTCCCCGCCATCGGGATGACCTGCGTACCGACGGGAATTTTGACGCCGGTGCGCGTGCCGACGGCCGAGATCCGCTGGTCGGTGATGAGGACGACGCCATCCGGGGTCAGCCGCCCGGTATCGATATCGACGATGGTGCCGCCGACCAGCGCGACGGTCGCGCCAAGGACGGGGACGCCGGGCACGAAGGCCAACAACAGCGCCGCCACGGGTCGCATCAAGCTCATCATCAAAATCCCCTGCAGCGCCTTTCCGGCATACGGCGGCGCAAACTTGCCCTCAATACCAGCGATCAGTTTAGTCCGTTGTCGAAAGCGCAACCTTCCAGCTGGGGCCTCGAACCCGGCGAGCATCGGTTCGCGCCACCCCGGAGCACGCGCCCTGCCGTTCCCTAGGTTCGCCGCGTGCCAGCGTGCTTCCGACGCCGGTAACTCAGGCGGCCTGGACGAGGTATTCCCTTGCAAGGAGAGCCAATTTTCCGGGGGCATAAATTAGTGGATCGAACCACCAGTATCATTGGGAAAATTGATAATTTAAATCACAAGGACACGTCTGCGCACGCGCGCACACGATCAAGGGTATATGTGTGCGACATCGGAAGCTGACGCTCACCGCGCTCATCATGCGGAACTCGTTGTCCTATTTAGAGAATGTTTTCGCGCTCAATGAAGCGCGCCAGCCGCTGGTCACGGTTTCGGACGCGTTGTTCGCCAATAGCCTGGTGGGAGTGGACATCGCGGACTGCATCGTGCCTGACGAGGGGGGTGGCTGGTTTACCGAAAGTCATCCGCTGATCTACGATGATCGACCGGCGCAGATCACCTATACCTCGGGCACGGAGGGCACGCCTAAAGGCGTGGTTCTGACTTATTCGAATCTTGCGGACGCTGCGGAGCGGATTATTCTCCAGATGGGTCTGACATCTGCCGTACGCGAGTATGTGGGTGTCCCCGTGACCTACAGCTTCGGTATCGGTCGGATACGTGCGGTCAGCGCGGCCGGTGGTCGATCCTATCTCCCGCCACGCGGCTTCGACCCTCTTGAGCTTTCTCGAATGCTCGAATCCGGTGAGATCAACGCTCTATCCGCGGTACCGACCCTTCTGCGTATCCTGCTGCAGACGCCGGAAATCATGGAGCGCGACGGCGATAAGCTACGCTGGCTGGAAATTGGTTCACAGTACATGACGGGTGCCGAGAAGCGCGCGATACGCGAGCTTTTCCCCAACGCCCGGATTGTTCAGCACTACGGCCTGACGGAGGCTTCCCGCAGTACTTTCCTGAAGATCTCCGAGGTTCCAGATAATCTGTTGGACTCTGTCGGTACGGCGGTCGGCGCGACCGAGGTGGGAATATCGCAGGAAGGACGGATCCGAATTCGTGGCCCGCATGTCGCCCGCTGGCGCGTGGGCACCGAAGAGCTGGTGGACCTTTGCGATCCCGATGGTTGGCTGGAGACCAACGATCTGGGGCACATGAAGGACGGCTATCTGTATTATGATGGCAGGGCCGACGATCTCATCAATAGCGGCGGCATCAAGATCAATCCGGATATGCTGGAGGCACGGATTGGCAAGCTTCTCGGGCACGGAGCTACGGTCGTCGTCGCCAAGGTGCCGGACGCACTTCGCGGCGAGGGTATTCTCGTGGCCACCGAGGCACCCGACGTTGCGATCGACCGGCTTCGCTCGGTGTCGGTCGAGGCCCTGGCAGAGCTGAACGTCAACGCCGGAAATGCGCTGCATGTCATGGTGATGCCGGCAATGCCGAGGACCGCGACCGGCAAGCCCTTGCGCCGCCTCCTGACCGAAGATTTTATCCGGACTTTAGCGGTGCCTTCGGTTGATCCCGTTACCGCCCAGGAAGTCCGCTCTGGCACCGACGATGTGCGAGCCTATTTCATACAATCCTTTCCCGGACGAAGCATCGGTGAGCAGGATAGCTTCCAGAGCATGGGTGGAGACTCGCTCAGCTACATTCAGTTTTCTCTTGGCTTCGAGAGTCGCTTTGGTTCGTTGCCTAACGACTGGGAGTCGCTGACTGTCGCGCAACTCGAGAGAAAGCCACTTACAAACGACAAACGGATCTGGCGCCAGCTACCATCGGCCACGTTGACGCGCGCCTTTTTCATGATTTGTATCGTCGCCCTGCATTTCGATACATTCATCTACAGTAGTAATTGGGGCGCCGCGTATTTTCTCTTCATGCTGTGTGGCTACAGCGTGATGCGTTTTCAGTGGCCAGAGATCAGTCGAACCGGAAAAGTCTACACGATTTTCGGCACCGTCGTGCGCGTTGCCATTCCAACGATACTGGTCATCGTCGCTATGCAGCTTTGGGCGAGAACTTTCGAGTTAAAGCCGCTGCTGCTGATATCCAACTTATTCGATCCGGCAAAGTATCGAGTGGCATTCTACTACTTTGCCGAAATATATATGCAGCTCCTCCTGATAATCGCTGCGTTGTTGTCGATCCCAACGGTCCGTGATTGGCTCCGCAAAAGGCCGATGGTCACTTGCACCGCCTTCATCGCTGTTGCGATGGCGGTAAGCGGCGTCGTAAATCAGGTCTGGGATACGACCTATATCTATCATCGTACACCGATCTGGTATTGCTGGACGGTTGGAGCCGGCATGTTGATGGCCAGCGCCCGTGATCTGAGAAGTCGAGTTGTTGCGTTAGCGATTGTTACCGTTTCTGTGGTGGCACACCACGGTCTCACATCGGCAAGTGCCTATATACTTGGCGGTGCATCAATACTGCTTTTTTGGCCCGCCATAACTGTTCCCTCTTTGATAGGAATCATCGTATCCGAGATCGCTGCCTCGTCGATGTTCTTATATCTTAGTCATACCCAGGTTCGATCACTGGTTATCCGCCTATTCCACGGCCCGATGCCACGGATCGCCCTGGTTCTGGCGATTGTGGTCGGGATGGTGTTCGCGCGAGTTTATAATTGGCTCGACCGCCAGGTACTCGCCTTCGCGAGAACAAGCGGTGCGGTGGCGAGTACCCGTCGCCTTGTGCGCCGGTGGCGTGGAACGCTCGCTTCATCCGGTTCAAGGGCATGAGCACGTCGGCATCGCGCTGACTGCAGGCGCGCGGACCGGCGCGAAATGTCGGCACAGCCGTTCCAATCGATGGCGTTCAAGACCGCAATTTCAGCTAGCGGCAGACGAGCACGACGGCCTCCCAGCTAACCCAACACAATATAACCTAAGTTAGTTACGCTGGTAAAAAATACGTACATAGTGTTACTGGCTTGCTTTTCCGCAATGCTTTGTTCATCTTTCCGGGGGTGTAACGGGGCGATCAACGACATCGATGCGGTCGACGCCGGAAGCAACGGTTGGCAAAAACAGCCGGCCTTTGCCGTCCGATCTGTGCCCGGCTTTAGCGGGCACTGACGGGCGCACGCTTAAGACGGTTGTATCGGACTCGTAACTAAATGACTTGGTCCTGGGGGAAGAACTAATCAGGATCAACTTTAGTATTAACAGGAGGGCTACCATGACGAACCGAAGTTTTGCTACTGTGACGCAACTTACCGGCCGCGAGTCGGAGGTGCTGCAGCTCATCGCGCTCGGGCGCACGGCCAAGGAAGTGGCGCAGATGCTGGAAATCGCGCCCTGCACTGTCGAGCGCCACATCGAGAACGTCCGGCTGAAAACACGCACGAGGAACCGCGCGCACATGGTTGCTTATGTGATCCAGGAGGGACTGCTGCACGAGCGCGAGCGGCCTGCCATGGCGATGCTCGCCTCATAAGCGCTGCGCCCACGCGCCGATCACCATCGGGCCGAGCCTGAACGAACCGACCTCGATGGCGGTGCGTCCAGCTTCGGCGAAGACGGTCGAGACGCGCGGGGGAGCGGCAACTCCCACGGCGAAATCGAGCGAGGCCGACAGGCCGGTTCCCAGTGCCTTGATGCAGGCCTCCTTGCGCGTCCACCCCTGAAGGAAGGCGGCGTCGCGCAAGGCGCCGGCGGGCTCGGCCATCAGGCCGAGCCGCTCGCTGTCGGTGAACACACTATCCGCGAGCCCAGCCAGATCGTCGATCTGGCGCCGCACCTCGGCGTCGACCCCGATCGAACGGCCTTGGCCGATGCCGATCAGCGCGACATCGCCGGCGTAGGACATGTTGAAGGCAAGCGCCGGCTGGCCGGCCAGCGCCGGCTTGCCGTAGTCACCGGTCACGAATCGCTGATCGGGCATCGCAATCCCGCTGGCTTTCGCCAGCAGGCGGCGCAGCGCGACATGCGCGGCCCGGTAGCGCCGCCGATCGCGCGCGAATCGAAACCGCTGGTGGCGGGCGCGCTCGGTGGAGTCGAACAGCGCAACATGCGCCGGGTCCGGCTCGATGCGCAGGTCGACGGCCCAGAGCGCGATAGGGGCATCAACATCCAGGCGGACCACGGCAGTCGAGTCGCGCACCGCTTCAGTCAACGGCCAGCTCTGTGACGGCGGTGTCGAAGCCGACTGGCCGCGCGTGGCGCGAACGACGACTCGCGCTAGCGATGAAATCGCGGAGCAAGCGAGGCGGATCGGGATCGGGCAGGCGCTGCAGGGTCCGCCGCAGCATCCAGACAAGGTGAGACGCCCCCCACGCCAGGTCGGCCAGCGTCGCGTACGTGGTGCCGTGATTCTTGTTGAAATAGCGCCGTCTTGATTCGAACCAGTAGACGGGCATGCGGCGGCGGCCGGCGTCGCGGCTGGTCACGCCGGTGCTCTGGCCGGCGATGTGCATGATCCGGGCTTGCGGCAGATACCAGGTCTCACAGCCTGCGGTCTGCGCGGCACGGCAGAAATCGGTTTCCTCATAATAGAGGAAATAGGCCTCGTCGAAGAGGCCGATGGTGTCGAAGACACCTTGCCGTACGACCATGCTGGCGCCCGAAACCCAGTCGACACGCTTGGGCCGGTCGTCCATCCGGCGCAGAACGGCATGCCGGGCGAGCAGCCTGGAGACCGGGCTCAGGCGCATCCCACGCTCGATCTCGCCGAGGATGGTGGGGAAGCGAAATGCAAATGGCCACGGCGCGCCGTCGGCCTCCTCGATCATCGTGCCGACGATACCGACCGCTGGATTTGCCGTCATGAACGCCGTGATCGCGGCCAGCGCACCGGGGCGGACGCGAGTGTCGGGATTGAGCAACCAGACCAGCTCGACCGGCTCGGCGCTCTGGCGCGCCGCGCGAATCCCGACGTTGCACCCTGCCCCGAAGCCGCCGTTCACGGGCGACTCGATGACTCGGGCCCAAGCGTCCCAGCCGCGCGCCGCGATCGCTGCGGCGATGCGGCTGGCCGAACCATCCCCCGATGCATTGTCGACGATGATTACCCGTGCCCCCGCTCTGCCGGTGACTTCCGGCACCAGACTATCCAGGCAATCAACGACCAAGTCACCGGTGCGGTAGTTCACGATGACGATGGCAGTCGAGGGGATCGGCACGGCAGTGCTTCAGCTGGCGACGAGTTCGGTCGCGACTGCTACCGGTTCTGCCACCGACGCTGGCGGCGTCGGCACCTCGACCTTGGCAAGGGCGGCATCGACACATTCCTGCAAGGCGTGTGCGAGCGTCGAGACATGCGGGTTCTGCAGGGCGCTCGAGTGGCCGCCGGGAATCTCGATGACCCTGACCTCGTCGGCGACCCGCTTGCCCCAGCCAAGCTGGCAATCGCTGAACTGCTCGCGGAACGGACCGTCGTCGTCGGCACCGTTGCTCCGCGTCGCCTTGAACAGCACGACGTCCCCGCCGCTGAACAGGCCCTTCGGCTTGTGCTGGCGGTGCGCCAGCCGGTAGGTCTTCAGGAACGACGGTGGCTCCATGACGCCGGGTGCGCTGGTGGTTACCCCCTCTTCGAGGCTGTCGGAACGGTTCGCCTGTTGCTGCAGCCGGCGGACGGCCTGCGCGGTTCGCGCGTTGTCGATGCGGACCGCGATCTCGTACGCGACGAGATTATAGGCCTTGCGCGCAGCCCGCGGCGCGAACAGGGTCAGGCGGCGCGCGAGGGGTTCAGACCCGTTGGCGGCGAGTGTCGCAAACAGGCTGACCAGTCGGGCGCGGGTCACGTAGAACGGTCGTTCAGCCGCTTCGACGTCGGCGGCGTCGATGATCCCCACGAACAGCGTGCGTTCGCCGGCATCCTGCAGCTGGCGCGCCATTTCAAAGGCGATGACACCGCCGGCGCACAATCCCGCCAGCAGGTAAGGGCCGGACGGCTGGACCGACCGGATCCTGTCGACGTGCGCCGCCGCCATGTCGGCGATAGTGATCTGCGGGAAGCTGCCGTCGCTGCGGACTTCGGGCTGCAGGCCGTACACGGTGTGGCGCGCATCGAGCTTCATGGCGAGCGTGCGGTAGAGCAAGGTTTCGCCGAGCCCGTCATGGACGAAATACAGCGCCGGCTTGCCGCTGCCCGAGCGGATGCGGACGAGACCCGGGCCAATCGCGGGTCGCGTGGCCTCCTGAACCACCGGCGCTGCGGCACGGTCGGTGCCGGTGTCGGCGGCCTGCCCCGGCGCGATCAATTCCGCGAGCGTCGCGACGGTCGGCGCCTCGAGCAAGGCAGTCAGCGGCAGCGTCGTACCGGTGCGCTTTTTCAGCTTGTTGACGAGCTGCACTGCCAGCAGGGAATGACCGCCGAGATCGAAGAAATTATCGTCACGCCCGACCTCGCCGACGCCGAGCATCTCACTCCAGAGTTCGGCGATCAGGATCTCGGTATAGGTCGCCGGTACGCCGCCAAGGGCGCTGCCGCCGGTTCCGTCACCGGTCGCTTGCGGGCGTACCGCTGCCGGGAGCGGCGCCCGCAGCCTTGCCGACAGCGGGCCGAAATCGAGCGGCGACACCAGGATTTGCGGCCCGGTGCGAGCGTCGAGCAGCCGGTCGATGATGGCCATGCCTTCGCTCGGCGAGATCGCCGCTTCATGTCCAAGTGTCAGCACGGGGTTTGCGGTCGACACGGGGCGCGGCGCTGGCTTGGTCGCCGCCGCTGCCTGGGTGAAATCTGCCCCTTCAGCGACGCGCATCATGGTGAAATCGAGGATCTCGGCGAGGACTTCGCCGCCCGTGTCCATGATGGTCACGTCGTAGACCGCAATACCGGGCTCGCCGCCGTTGCCACGGTACCGGACATGGCTGACGATCCGTGCCGGGAGTGGCGCGTGCAGGCGCACGCAGCGATAGGATGCGGGCACGAAGAAGTCGCGACTGTCGGCGCTGCCGGGGACCAGGGCCTGCGCCCCGGCTGTGGCGAAATCGAGCAGTGCCGGATGCAGCGCCATGGTCTGCAGGTCGGCGGCGGCAACATCGGGCAACGCGAGCCGGATGACCGCTTCCGTGTTGCCGAAATCGGTGGCCTCGACGTTCTGCCAGCGCGAGCCGAAGCGCATCTGCGGTGACGACGGTACCCCGTCGCGGTGCCGCAACCGGCAACGCGCCATGATCGAGGCCATCTCGACGGCTTCCGGCCGCAGCGCGTCGACGTGCGCGACCATGCCGCGAACATGTTCGACCCAGCCGCCTTCGTCACTGCTGTCGGCGGGCCTGCCGGTGATGCTGAACTGCCAGCGGTCGCTACCACTGCGGCGAAGCTGGACGCGCATCGTCCGCCGGGCATCGTCATCGACCGCGAACGCGGCGAGGAACATGACGTCGGTGATTTCGATCGGGCGGCCTTCGCCATGCTGGGCGAGCGCGGCGCGGACGGTCTCGAGGTAGCCCGTCCCCGGCACGAGTGCCTGGCCGCCGGCAACACGATGCTCGTCGAGCAACCAGTGAGTGCGAGGCGACATCTGCACCTCGAACAGCCGCTCGGTCGGCGTGTCACGCAGGCAGTCGCCGAGCAACGGATGGCCGGTCGGGCGTGACGGCGCGGCGCGGGCGGGTGCGAGGCCAAGCTTCGACGCGAGCGCCGCCGCCATCCCGACTTCCTGCCATTGGCTCCAGTCGACCGCGACGACGCGCGCGCCGGATTGCCCGCTGGAGGCCTGGGCGTAGCTGTCGAGGAAGGCGTTGGCGGCGGCGTAGTCGACTTGCCCCGCCAAGCCGATGTTGGCGCTGATCGAAGAGAACAGCATGATGAACTCGGGCTGCTGGTCGGCGAACACGTCTTCCAGGACCAGCGTGCCGCGGACCTTCGGGGCCAGGACGGCGGCCGCGGACTGGGTCTCCTTCATCTGCGCGATGCCGTCATCGATGACGCCGGCGGTGTGGAAGACGCCTTCGATCGCCCCGAAGCGGACGCGCGCCTGCTGCACGACGTGGCGCATCTGGGCGAGGTTGCAGACGTCGGCACCGGCAACCATGACTTCGCCGCCGAGCTTTTCGATCGCCTGCACCTGGCGGATGCGGGCGGCGACGGCATCGTCGGCGTCGAAGCCGAGGGTGCGAGACGGCCATTCTTCGCGGGGTGGCAGGCCGCTGCGGCCGACCAGGACAATGCGGGCGGCAACGGTTTCGGCAAGGTGGCGCGCCAATGACAAGCCGATGCCGCCGAGACCGCCGGTGATCAGGTAGACGCCGCCGCGCCGGAGGGCGCTGGGCCGTCCGCCACCACGAACGAGCCGCACCGGAGACCAATCCTGCAGCCAGCGTTCGCCAGCGCGATAGGCAATGACGTCGGCATCATCACTGCTGCCGTTTTCCGCGATCAGGTCGTCGGCAAGTTCGCGCATTTCGGGGGATGACACTGGTGGAGCAAGGACGTCGATGCTGCGCAGCTTCAGGTTCGCGATCTCCCGCGCGAGGACCTTTCCGGCGCCGACGATGGTTGCCTTGGCCGGCATCACCAGGGTTTCCCCGGCGACGCGCTGCAGGTGATCGGTGACGACGGCCAGCGCGATCGGCTGGCTGCCGTCCTCGCGCCCGACGGCCTGCGCGAGGTAAAGCAGGCTGTAGAACCCGCGCCGCAGAATTGCCTCGGCCCCGTCGCTGCTGGTTTGGCGGCGCTGGGCCCCGGTCACCGACCACATGTGATAGATTTCGCCGACGCTGCGTCCGTCGTCGGCGAGACGCGACAGCAGCGCTTCGTAGTCGGCAGGTGACGACGGATCGATGGTGAAGACGTGCCGCCCCGATCGCGCGAAGCGCCGCCCGGCACGGACGCAGACCACGTCACGCCCGCGCGCCGCCAGTTGCCCCGCGAGCTCGTCGCCGAGGCCACACTCCTCCTGGAAGACCAGGGCCGTTACCGTAGAGGACGAAACAACAGGGCGAACCGCGCGCTTCCAGACCGGTTGATAGAACCAGTCGTCGAGTTCGGCGCGGCGCTCGAGCGGCGTGTTCGGATCGGTGTCGACGACCGCGGTGGCGGTGCCGGGCTCGATCCAGTGGCGCTGGCGGTCGAAGCGGTAGGTCGGCAGGGCTAGCCGCAGCCGCTTTTCGGACTGCCAGAAACTGCCCCAGCTGACCGCACCGCCGACCGTCCACAGCTTGCCGAGGACATCCAGCACGTACGCCACGTCCGAGGCCTGCTCGGTGGGATGGCGCAGCGAGTTGAACACCGGCTGGGCATCCTGCCGCGCCGGATGGCTGCGCGCCAGCGTTGCCAGGGTGCGCCCCGGACCGACCTCGAGCAGCACGCAATTGGGGTCCTGCAACAGCATCTGGATGCCGTCGGCGAAGCGTACCGTGTTGCGCATCTGGCTGACCCAGTAGCGCGGATCGACGGCCTCGGCGGGCGTGATCCAGGTGCCGGTGACGTTGGAGATGAACGGCTTGCGCGGCGCCCGCAGTGTCAGCCGCTGGAAAAAGGCACCGAATTCCGCGAGGATCGGCGTCAGCATCGCCGAATGTGCCGCGATGTTGATCGGGATCAGCGTCGCCGGCACCTCCATCGCGTCGAGCTTTGCCTGCAACGCTGCAATCGATTCGACCGGCCCCGAGGCGACCGTCAGCAGCGGGCCGTTGACGGCCGCAATCGACAGGTCGGGGGTCAGCAGCGCCCGCAACTCCGCTTCGCCGAGCGGCATGCTGAGCATGCGGCCGGCAGGCAGGCTCTCGAACAGCCGGCCGCGCAGCACGACCAGGTCGAGCGCGTCACCGAGGCTGAACACGCCGGCGAGGTGCGCCGCCATGTACTCGCCGAGGCTGTGGCCGATCATCGCGCGCGGGTTGAGGCCCCACGACAGCCACAACCGTGCCTGGGCGTACTGGATGGTGAAGAGAGCGGGCAAACCGATCGCGGGTCGCTCCAGCTCGCGCGCGGCGGCATCGGCATCGTCGGCGCTGGGGAACAGCCACTTGCGGATATCGAGCTTGCTGTGCAGCGCCAGCGTCTCCAGGCACTCGTCGACGGCTTCGCGGAACACCGGCTCGGCGTTGTACAGGTCGAGGCCCATGTTGGGATATTGCGAGCCGCCGCCGGCAAACATGAAGACGATCTCGCGGCCGTCGGCCGGTGAGACCCCGCTGGCCAGTCGCGGCGATTTCGCCTCCGTGAGCAGCGCCGCCGCCTCCCGCGTGTCACTGACCACGATGCTGCGCCGGTGGCTCATCTGCTGGCGGCCGATCTGCAAGGTGAACGCCACGTCGGCGAGCTCGGTGCCGGGGTTCGCCGCCAGATAATGCCCGAGCGCCGCGACATTGTCGGCGAGCGCGCGCGGGCTTTTCGCGGACACGGTCAGGAGATGATGCTTGCGGGTCGACTTCTGGCCGCGGCGGCGCGGCGCCTGCTCCAGCACGACATGCGCGTTGGTCCCGCCCACACCAAGCGAACTGACGCCGGCGCGGCGCGGGCGGCCGAGCGGCGGCGTCCACGGCTTGAGGGTGGCGTTGACGTAGAACGGGCTGCTGTCGAAGTCGCAGGCCGGGTTCGGCGCCGCGAAGTGCAGCGTTGGCGGCAGCTCGCCGTGCTTCAGCGACAGCGCCACCTTGATGAAGCTGGCGACACCCGCCGCGGTGTCGGTGTGGCCGATGTTGCCCTTGACCGAACCGATCGCGCAGTAGCCGATCTCGGTGGTCGTCTGCCGGAACGCCTGGCTGAGAGCGGCGATCTCGATGGGGTCCCCGACCGGGGTGCCGGTGCCGTGGGCCTCGACATAGGTGATGGTGTCGGCGGGCACGTCGGCGATCGCCAGCGCCTCGGTGATGGCGTGCGCCTGGCCGTCGACGCTGGGCGCGAGGTAGCCGACCTTGCCGGCACCGTCGTTGTTGACCGCGGAGCCACGGATCACGGCGTAGATGTGGTCACCGTCGGCGACCGCATCCTCCAGCCGGCGCAGGACGACGGCACCGGCACCGCTGCCGAAGACCGTGCCCTGCGAGCTTTCGTCGAAGGCGCGGCAGTGGCCATCCGGGGCCTGGATGCCGCCATCCTCGTGCAGGTAGCCGCGGCGGTGCGGCAGCTCGATCGTGACACCGCCGGCCAACGCCATGTCGCACTCGCGGTTGAGCAGGCTTTGCACCGCCATGTGGATCGCGACCAGCGACGTCGAGCACGCCGTCTGGACGTTGACGCTGGGGCCGCGCAGGTTGAGCAGGTACGAAATCCGGGTGCTGAGGAAGTCTTTGTCGTTGCCGGTGTGGCGCAACAGGAAGAACCCGACCTCGTCGACCAGCCGCGGATTGCTCAGCAGGTTATACGACAGGTACGCGCCGAAGCCGCTGCCGGCGAACACCGCGATGGCACCGGGGAACCGCTCCGGGGGGTGGGCGGAATCCTCGATCGCCTCCCAGGCGCACTCGAGGAAGTGGCGGTGCTGCGGATCCATGATCGCGGCATCGCGGGGCGACAGGCCGAAGAAGCCGGCGTCGAACATCTCCATGTCGGTCAGCGCCGCGCACGCCTTCACATAGGCCGGGTTGCGGATCAGGGCCGGAGCGACACCGGCCGCGAGCAATTCGTCGTCGCTGAGCGGCACGATCGATTCGACGCCGTCGCGCAGGTTCTGCCAGAACGCGTCGAGGTTCGGAGCCCCGGCAAAACGCCCGGCCATGCCGATGACGGCGATGGCGCCCTCGACGGCTTCGGACGCAGGTTCGTTGAGTTCGCGCGGGAGGTACATCGATCAGGCCATGTTGACTGCGGTTGCGGGGATGCCGGCGCGTCGCCGGCCCATGGCGGCAAGGCGTTCGCTGGCACGGTTCTGGCCCATGACGGCGGCGCGGTTGTCGTCGCCGTTGGCGAGCCGCTCCGCCAGCGCGCGGATCGTCGGGTAGCGAAAGATATCGATGATCGCGAGGCCGTGGCCGATGCCATCGCGCAGCTGCCGGTGGACCTGCACCGCGAGCAGCGAGTGGCCACCGAGGTCGAAGAAATTGTCGTTCGCACCGACGCTCGGCAGCTTGAGCACGTTGCACCAGATCGCCGCGATGCGCGCCTCGACGCCTTCGGCGGGCGGCTCGGCGACGACGACCGGCGCGGCGATGACGGTTTCGGGGGCCGGCAGCGCCTTGCGGTCGATCTTGCCGTTGGGCGTGCGCGGCATCGCCGCCAGCGTGACGATCTGCGGCGGCACCATGACGTCGGGCAGGCACTGCCGCAGCCGGTCGCGGAGGTCGCCGGCGGCGGTGCCGGTGACATAGCCGATCAACCGGACGTCGCCGGTCTCACTGGCGCGGGCGACCACCACGGCCTCGTCGACGCCGGGCAGCGCCGCGAGCTCGGCTTCGATCTCGCCGAGTTCGATGCGGTGGCCACGGATCTTGACTTGGTTGTCGAGCCGCCCGAGAAATTCGACGCGACCGTCACCATCGAAGCGCGCGAGGTCGCCGGTCCGGTAGATTTTGCCGGTGCCGCCAAATGGGTGGGGCACGAAGCGGTCGGCGGTCAGGTCGGGCCGGCCCAGATAGCCGCGGGTGACACCAGCACCGCCGATTACCAGCTCGCCGGGAATGCCGTCGGGAACCGGGCGGCCGCGACTGTCGAGGATATAGACCTGCTGGTTGAGCAGCGGCGTGCCGAGCGATACCGAACCCGCCGAGCCCTGATCGCTGTCGAGCGTCGCCGTCGTCGACCAGATCGTCGTCTCGGTGGGGCCGTACATGTTCATCACGGAGCCGCCGACGAGCCGCGCAAGGTCGTCGGCCAGCGCCGGTGGGAAGGCCTCGCCGCCGACCAGCAGCGCCTTCAGCGTCGCCAGCGCGGGGTGCGCGCGGTCGTCGGCCATCAGCAGGCTCGCCATCGACGGGGTGCACTGCAGGTGCGTGACGCCGTGGCGGTCGATCAGCGCCGGGATGTCCTGCGACTCTAGCGTGTCGGCCGCGGGCATGGTCTCGGCGGCGCGCGGCAGCGCTGCCTGGCGGACCGCGTTCAGCTGCGGCAGGTGCGCCATGACGGTGGCGGAATCGATCCCGAAATCGATCAGGCAGGCGATCTCGTCGACGCCGGCACGCTTGATCCGGTCGACCATCGCCATACAGCCATCGGGTGTTCCGAACAGTCCGCTGGTCTCGTAATAGCGCTCGAAGGCGTGATCGAGCAGCGCCGCCATCTCGTCGGCGTCGAGGCCGTCGAGTTCGACACCGCCGGACGCCCCGTCCATGCCGGCACGGCGCTTGAAGGCCGGGAACGACCAGGCATATTGCTTGATCAGGCTTGCCGAGCTCCGCAGATAGTCGATCATCGGCTGGCGGACGGTGGCGCGCACCATTGCCTCGTCGTCGCCGACGAAGCTGTGCAGCATCAGCGCGGCGCGGCCGTTGCCGGGGTGGCCGGCCTCGCGCCAGGCGCGGCGATAGGCGGCGAGCTTGTCGGTCAGTTCCTCGACCGTCTGCCCGAGCAGGTGGGTCAGGACCGACGCCCCGATCCGCCCGGCCGCCTCGAAGGTTTCGACATTGCCGGCCGACGTCAGCCAGAACGGCAGCTCGGGCTGCACCGGGCGCGGCAGGATGGTGACTTCGGGCTGGTTGCCGAGCGGACCCGGGAAGGCGACCGCCTCGCCGCGCCACAGCCGCCGCACGACATCGATGTCGCGCAGCATGACCTCCTTGTTGGTACGGAAATTTTCAGGGGCCAGCACGAAGTCGTCGGGCTGCCAGCCGGCGGCGAACGAGATGCTGACGCGGCCGTTCGACAGATTGTCGACCACCGACCAGTCCTCGGCGACGCGGATCGGGTGGTGCAGCGGCAGCACGCAGCTGCCGGCCCGGATGCCGATGCGGCTGGTGACGGCGGCGATCGCGGCGCTGGTCACGGCCGGGTTCGGATACAGTCCGCCGAAGGCGTGGAAGTGGCGCTCGGGCGTCCATACCCCGCAAAAGCCTTCGCGGTCGCCGTATTTGGCCCCCTCCAGCAGCAGCCGGTATTTGTCGGTGGCCGATTCCGAAGCATCGCTGGCAAAGTAGAACAGGCTGAAATCGAGCGGGCGGGCGGCCATTGCCGGGCGCACTTCCGGTGCCGCCTGGCGGTCGTCACCGGTGTAGATCACGACGGTGAAGCCGCGGGTCAGCGTCCAGCACAGTTCCAGGACCGAGATGTCGAAGCTCAGGCTGGTGACCGCCAGCCAGACGCCGGGCGCCGGCACCCGGGCGTCCATGCCGGCGAAGAAATTCACGGCGTTGCGGTGCTCGACCATGACCCCCTTGGGCCGGCCCGTCGAACCCGAGGTGTAGATGACGTAGGCGAGATTGGCGGGCGTCGCGCCGCCCTTCTCGTAACTGTCGTCTCCGTCGACTGCGTCGAGTGCGTCGACCTCCTCGTCGAGGCACAGCAATGTCGCGTCGCTTTGCGGCAGGCGTTCGACGAGATGGCGGTGCGTGACGATCACGCCGGCCTGCGCGTCGGCGATCATGTGGGCGATGCGGTCGGCGGGGTATGCGGGATCGAGCGGCACGTACGCGCCCCCGGCCTTCAGCACCGCGAGCACGCCGACGACGAGGTCGACCGAGCGTTCGACGAAGATGCCGACGAGGCTGTCCGGCCGCACCCCGAGCGCACGCAGCCGGTGGGCCCAGCGTGCTGCCGCCGCATTGAGCTCGGCATAGGTCAGCGACTGGCCCTTGCAGGTCACTGCGACCTGGTCCGGGGTCCGCCGCGCCTGCTCGGCGATCAGGTGATGGATGCAGGCGTCGCTGCGCCAGCTCCCGGTGGTGGCGTTGCGGCCATCGATGAGCGCGGCCAGCGCTTCGGTATCGAGCAGCGGCAGGTCGGCGACGCTGGTCCCCGGGTCGGCGTCCGCGGCGTCAAGGAGTGTCGAGAACTGGCGCTGCATCGCAGCGATGCCGGCGGCCGCGAAGCGCGCGTCGTCGTACAGCCACCGGCAGGCGCTGCCGTCGCGGACGATCGCCACGGTCAGCTCCGACCCGGAGAGCGCCACTGCGTCGTCGAATTGATCGACCAGCACGATGCTGACCGGCAGCGGCGTCGCGCTCGCACCCGGCGTGCGCGCCGCAAGGTCGGCGGCATGGCCGATGCGCCGGCGCAACTGGCGCATGTCGTCGAGCACGGCAGCGCGGAAGGCGTCGAAGGAACCGGCGAGGTCAGCGGCAACCCGGAGCGGCAGCTGCGGCGCGAACCAGTCCGCCACGTCGGTGATCGGCGCCGCCAGCAACGGGCAGCTGAAGCCGACATCGAAGTCGCCGGTGTCGGCCAGCCGCGCCAGGCTGGCGACCAGCGCCGCAAGCACCGTGTCGCTTCGCACCGGATCGCCCGAGGCAAGGAGGAGCTGATCGGACATCGCGACGGTACCGGGCAGCGTGCGGCGGTTGACGTTGGGCAGGTCGAGCGGCTTGGGGCCGACCAGCCGGCGGCTCCAGAAGCCTTCGTGGACCGCAATCTGGGCGTCGATCGCTGACACTTCCTGCGCCTGCGCCGTGGTGATGACGTCGAAGGCGGCGCCAGCGCGAAGCCGGTATCGGGCCAGCGCATCGGACAGCGCGACCGGCTTGCCGTCGGCGTCGGCGAGATCATGGACCGCGATGTCGTTCGATCCGGTCGCGACGACGATGGCCTTGTCGCTGGCGCGGACAATAGTGCCCGGCGGGAGGCCGCTGGCACCGCCGGTCATGGTAACGCCCCGGACGATCAGCCGCTGGTTCTCGAAGATCGCCTTGGCGGTGCCGAGCGGATTGGGCCGGGTGCCGAAATCGAGCCCGCGCACGATGCGGTCGATGCGCTCGGCGCGCTGGTCCCAGCGGATCGTGCCGGCGGCTTCGGGGCGGTCGCTGCGGCGGTACAGCCGGCGCGGCGGGGTTGCCGGCTCGATCGCGACGGGTCCGACGCTCACCAGGCGGTTGACCAGATCCTCGAAGCTCTCGAGGCCGGCGGCGAAATTCTTGCGGTGCAGCGACAGCGCGGTCTCGCCGGCGTCGAGTGCGAAGCGCCGCCGCGCGAGCACGCCGCCGGCGTCGACTTCGGGCAGCATCAAATGCCAGGTGACACCGTGGCCGCTGGCACCCTCGATCAGCGCCCATGACGGCGTGTTGACGCCGCCCATCTCGGGCAGCGGGCCGTCGTGGAAATTGATCGCAGCCCGTGTCGGCAGCGCCAGCACCTCGGGCCCCAGGAGCCACAGATTGGTGATGCTGAACAGGTAATCGAAGCCGGGAAGATCGGTCGCTGCCAATAACGCCGCGACGTTCGGCAGCACGCGAAGACTACGCCCCGTCGCCCAGTCGACAATATCCTGGCGGTCACTGACAACCGCCAGGATATCGAAGCCTGACCGCTCCAGATGCTGGCCACATTCCGCAAGCAGCGCCTCGGAGCCGACAAGAACGCAACGCAAACCGACGATACCGGACGATGGCACCAATTCGATAGGACCGTTGATCACTGTCGCTACCCCCTTTGCCAATCGCAGCTATGTTCGTCCGAGCGTTTCCCCAAGGAGATCGCCAGAACTATTGAACATCTCGGTAAAGGCTATCGTGTTGGTTTAGCTGGCACAACGATAGCGACTATGTGGTACGAACCACCCACCGACAAGATGGGGCCACCGATTGCCCCCATTGTTTCATTTGTATTCGATCAGCGTACTGCGCCGGGTGCGAAGCCAGTCGAGCCAGAAACGCAGTTGCCCCTGGACGTGCGGCAACTTGCCGAGAACGATATGGGTCGCATACGCCGCGTCGCTCCGGCGATAGACGCGCCACCACAGCAGCGGCCACAGCGCCCACGCCGGCGGCAGCCCCCACAGCAGGTTGTTCAGTACGCGCCGGCGCGGATAGTCGTCGCTGTCGCCACGCCGCGACCAGGCCTCGGCAAAGGCATAGCCGCTGCGCTTGTTGCGGTTCCACCACTGCCCGGCCCGGGTCATCGCGGCGTCGTGGCGGGTCATCTCGGCGTCGAGCCGGTGGATGGTCCAGCCGGCGCCGCGCAGCTTGTGGCACAGGTCCGGCTCCTCGCCGGCGATCAGCTCGGGCGAAAATCCCCCGACGGCGTTGAAGGCATCGACGCGGACCAGCGCATCGCCGCCGCACGTCTTGACGATGCCGACCGGGGTGTCCCACTCGCGGTTGCACAGGGCGTTGTAGACGCTGGCCTCGGGGAAGCGCTCGCGGCGGCGGCCGCAGACGACCGCAGCATCGGGGCGTGCAGCTATCGCGGCGCGCGCCGTTGCGGGCCAAGCCGGATCGAGTTCGCAGTCGCCGTCGATGAGCTGGACCAGCGTCACCTCGGGGTGGTGCTGCGTCATCCAGGCGACGCCGGCGTTGCGCGCCCGCGCGGCGGTAAACGGCTGGGTGCGATCGAGCACGACTGGTGCGGCCCCGAGCTGCTCGGCCAGCGCCACGCTGCCGTCGCTCGACCCCGAATCGACGTACACGACATGAGTAAAGCACGGCATCACCGACCGCAGCGAGACCCGCAGCCGCTCGCCCTCGTTGCGCCCGATGACGACCGCGCCGAGTGGCGGCAACGCGACGTCGTCCGCCCCGGTGCGCTCGCGGTTCGACATGGCAAGCTCAGACATCGCGATGGGTCCTCACCCACAGGCGCTGGCGTCGGCCCGCCAGTCGAAGGTAGATCGGCAGCTTCCACAGCATGTAGGCGGGCACGCCGGCCAGCGTGGCGGGGCTGAGATGTTGCCGACCGACCGCCAGCCAACCCAGCAGCACAGCGCCCGACAACATCATCCCGAGGGTCAATGCCGCCAGCACCGGCAGCACGGACCCGCCGATCAGTGCCGCGCCGCCGGCGATACCGATGGCCGCGAGCACCAGCGCCGCCAGCAGCGCCAGCGGCGGTACGATCAGGTCGAGCGCCAGCAGTGCCAGCCGCGGCCGGCCCCTCAGCGCCGCCCCCCACAGGCCCGGGGCGGCGCGCCAGCCGGTCGCCAGCGTGCCGTGCTCCCAGCGGGTGCGTTGCGTCACCGTTGCGTCGCGGCTGCTGGCGGCGCTTCCGAAGCGGGCGCCGTCGAGGAAGCGGATGCGGTCGCCGGCACGGGCCAGCGCAATCCCGAGCTCCATATCCTCGACGAGGTTGGCGCTGGCCAGCGGGGCCCCGCGGAACACCGCCCACGGGAAGGCCATCCCGGATCCCTGCAGCAGCGCCGGGCCACCGAGCCGCTGCAGCCCGCGCTGGCGCACGACGTTCTTCACCGCGAAGGCAAAGCCCGACACCTGCGCCGCGGTGCCGGCACCGGCGGGCGTCGCCAATTCGTAGCGGCCCTGCACGACGTCGCCCGTCGCGGCAGCGGCCGCCAGTCGTAGCAGGGCATCCGGCTCCGGCCAGCAATCGGCATCTAGGACGATCACTATGTCCGGCGGCGACCCGGCAAGCGCCGCACACCCGAAGGCCAGCGCATGGCCCTTGCCGCGCTCGACACTGTTCCGGCGCTCGACGACCTCGGCACCAAGCCCCCGGGCGATGGCAGCCGTATCGTCGGTGCAATTGTCGGCGACGACCAGCAACCGGTCGCAGGGCCGCAATTGGCCGCGCACCGCCGTGATCGCGCGGCCGATGCCGGCGGCCTCGTCGTGGGCGGGCATGATCACGACGAAGGGCGGCGGTGCGGGTGTCGCCCGCGCGGCTCCCGCGCCCGCGAAGCCGGCAATGCATTCCGCGGCGAATACCACCACCGGAAGGGCGACCGGCGCCACGACGAGCCAGGCTAGACCGTCCATGATCAGCCCTCCAACACCAGCGGCCGCAACAGCGCCGCCAACCGGTGTGCGTTGGTATCGGCGTCATGAGCGGCACGGACGCGACGCCGCCCCTCCTCCCCCATCGCCGCCAGCGTCGCGGGGGTGGCATCGAGCGCGGCCGACATCGCGTCCGCCAGCCGCTCCGCCGATCCCGACGGCACCAGCCAGCCGCAACCGGCGTCGACGAGTTCGGGCACACCGGCAATGCTGGTCGCAACGACCGGACGCCCGAGGCCGAGCGCCTCCATCATCACCACCGGCAACCCTTCGGCAAGGCTTGGTGAGACCAGCGCCCTCCCCCCGAGCAGTTCGGACCGCACGACGTCCGACGGCTGCGTGCCCATCAGGCGAACCTGGCGATCGAGGCCCGCGGCGGTGATCTGCGCCTGCAGGGCAGCGTGGAGTTCGCCGCCGCCGATGATACGCAGTTCGAAGGCGCGACGCTCGGCGAGCAGCGCGGCCGCCTCGATCAGCAGCGGCAGGCCCTTTTGCGCACTAAGACGCGCAATGCAGACCAGCCGTCGCGAGGCCAGGCCGACGTCGGCCACCGGGGCGGCGATCGCCGTCTGGAACTTCGGATCGACACCGCAGCGGACGACCTCGATGCGCGACCAGTCCGCCGATGCCAGCCAGCGCATCAGCTGGCCGCGGCCATAACTGGAGATCGCGACGACGAACGCCGCGTCCCTCGCCTTGGCCGCCAGCGACAACCCGACCGGTGCATCGAACTCGTCGGGGCCGTGCACGGTGAAGCTGTAGGTCAGCCGGCCAAGCCGCGCTGCCAGTCGCGCGACGGCTGCGGGATTGGTCCCGAAATGGACGTGGACATGGCGGATGCCGGCGGCCTCGAGCTGGCGCACCAGGCGGCAGGCCTCGACCAGATAGGCGATGTGGCGGGGCAGCGCGGCGGGCGACCGGCACATACCGAGCGTCGCACCGAGGGCATCCAGCAGCCGCCGCGGCCGCGTGACGGCGAATGCCGCGAACGACCCCGCGAGGACGCCGAGCCGGCCATCGAGCAAAATCCGGGTGCGCTTCGCCTCGCGTTGGTCCTCGGGGTCGGGGAGCACGCCCTCCAGTGGCCGGATCGAATAGCGCTCGACCGTGAAGCCCTGACGCTCCAGCGCCAGTATCTCGCGCCGGATGAAGCTGTGGCTCGGGCGCGGATAGGCGTTGGTGAGATAGGCCACCGCCGACCGCACCGGCGACGGCAGCCGGGACACCGTCGCCGGAACAGCGGTGCGGCGCACATCGGCAAGGGTTTGGACCGTGCTCAGGCCAGCTCTCCGCTGCGTTTCGGACAGGAACGTCGAAATGCTTTCGGCTGTCGCTTTGGCACATTGCAAAGTGATCGTCCGACCTGCTCAGAATAATGCCAGTCACGTTCCCGACAAAGGCAGAAGTCACCATCCGTAACTGCGCGGTGCTTTTCCGGTTGGTAGAACTCAGCACCCAGCATTGGCGATGGTTGGCGACGGCCCTCATCGGATAACTTGGCGGCTGTGCTGGCTGCCTTCTGGCGCCGGCGGCCACTGGCTGGGGGAAGCATTTGTCGTCCGTGCGCGCCGATCGACCGATGGCCGGGGGCGGACGCCGATGAGCCGCGTGCCGCGCAGTGCGCTGATCGTCGCCGAGAACATCTCGCGGCGGATGAGCGGCGAAACCGTGCTGCCGTACCACTATCTGGCCGGCCTGCGGCAGCTCGGCACCCACGCCCGCGCCATTTGCCACGCCCGCTGCCGCGACGACCTGCGCGCCGACCTGCCGCCGGAGCTGTTCGCGCTGATCGACTTCGTCGAGGATTCACCGCTCCAGTACGCGATCTACCGGATCGGCCAATGGTTTCCGTACCGGGTCGAGGACCTCGTCTTCAACCAGCTGATCCACGTCATCACCCAGTTCCGGATGCGCGGTGCGGTCCGGCGCATCATCGCCGAGCACGGTATCGAAGTGGTGCTGGAGCCGGCCCCGATCGCGCCCAAGGCGCTGAGCTTCATGTACGGCCTCGGCGTGCCGGTGGTGATCGGGCCGATGAGCGGCGGGATGGAGCTGCCGCCGGCCTTTCGCCGGATGGACGGCCGGATGGTGCGCTGGGCAATTACCGGTGCACGGCACGGCGCCGGACTGCTGCACCGGCTGATCCCGGGCAAATTGCGCGCCGCGGCGCTGATCGTCGGCAACAGCCGCACCAGGCGGGCGGTGCCGCGCGGCACCACGGGCGAAATCCGCGAGGTCATGGAGAGCGGCGTCGAGTTCGAGCGCTGGGCCCCGAAGCAGCACCACCCGTTGCCATCGGGCACGCCGGTGTCGTTCGTGTTCTGCAGCCGCTTCGTCGACTGGAAGGGCATCAAGTACCTGGTCGAGGCCTTCCGGCCGCTGGCGCGCGAGGGCGGTGCCCGGCTCGAGCTGGTCGGCGACGGCGAGCTCTACGACGACATCGCCGCACAGGTCGCGGCGGCGGAAATGCAGGACGCCGTCGTGCTGCACGGCCGGCTCAAGTTCGACGATTATATCGCGCTGCTCGAAAGCGCCGATGTCTACGTGACACCCTCGCTGCGGGAATGCGGGGGCATGGCGATGATGGAGGCGATGGCGATCGGCCTGCCGGTGGTGTCGCTGCGCTGGGGCGGCGGCGCGCAATACGCCAGCGATGCCTGCGCGCTGTTCGTCGATCCGGTGTCCGAGGCCGCGGTCGTCACCGGGCTGACCGAGGCGATGCGGACGCTGGCGCGGTCGCACGACCTGCGCCGCACGATGGGTGCCGCCGCCCGCCAGCGCATCATCGACGCCGATCTCGGCTGGGCGGCCAAGGTTCGCGACGTCGCCGCGATCATGGCGGAAATGGTCGATGCGGCACGAACGCCGGCGGTCGCGGAGCCTGTCCCCCAGGTCGCCGCCATCCCGGCCATGAGGAGCAGTCGATGAGCACCGACATCATCTTCTACATGCGGTCGCTTCACAACGGCGGGGTCGACCGGGTGGTCTTCAACCTCGCCGAGGAGTTCATGGCGCGCGGGCTCGGCGTCGTCATCGCGGTCGATTACGACAACCAGTTCTCGCCCTTCCGAACCCTGCTCCCGGTCGGCGCGCGCTATGAGGTGCTTGAGGCACGCGGGCCGATCGCCCGGCTGCGCAAGCTGATGCGCCTGATCCGCGACGAGCGACCGCGCGCCGTGATGTGCACCAGCTTCGGCTTCCCCAACGTCTTCGCGGTCGCGGCGCGAATGATCGCCGGGGCCTCGTTCCACCTGATGCTGACCGAGCATTGCTTCCCGTCCGTCGACCGCGCCGCGCCGCGGCCGTGGCAGGCGCGCTACTGGTTCTTTCCGATCGCGCATTTCGCCTACCCGCACGCCGATTCGATTGTCGCCGTTTCGGAAGGCACCGGCGACGACCTTGCCCGGGTGATCTCGATCGACCGCGCCAGCGTCCAGTGCATCTACAACCCGATCGTCAGCGAGACCTTGCTTGCTCAGGCCCGGCAGCCGGTCGAGCATCCATGGTTCACCCCCGGCGCGCCGCCGGTGGTCATCGCGGTCGGCCGGATGGAGGCGCAGAAGAATTTCGCGCTGCTGATCCGGGCCTTCGCCAAGGTTTCCGCCGCCCGTGATTGCCGCCTGATGATCCTCGGCGACGGTTCGGAGCGCGTCATGCTCGAAGCGCTGGTCCAGTCGCTGGAGCTTGGCGAGCGGGTCTCGATGCCTGGCTTCAAGCCCAATCCCCACGCCTATGTCGCCAAGGCCGCGACGCTGGTGCTGTCGTCGGATTTCGAAAGCCTGGCCAATGTCGTCATCGAGGCGATGGCCGTCGGCACGCCGGTGGTCGCCACCGACTGCCCGTCCGGTCCGGCCGAGGCGCTCGGCGGCGGGCGGCACGGCCGGCTGGTGAAGGTCGGCGACGTCGACGGCATGGCGGCGGCGATCGAGGCCGCAATCGTCGACGGCGCGCCGCCGGTCCCGGCCGAGTGGCTGGCGCAGTTCTCCACGCCGCGTGTCGCCGACCGGTACCTGGAGTTGATGTGCTGAGATCGCGGCCGATCGCGCCCGCCATCGACCACGTCCTCCCGCAACTGACATCGCTGCGCTATTTCGCGGCGCTGCTGGTGATGGTCTCGCACCTCGATTTCCTGAAGCAGTCGACCGCGGCACCGCTCCGCCGGATCTACGATGGCTTCCTGCACGAAGGTTATTGCGGGGTGTCGTTCTTCTTCGTGCTTTCGGGCCTGATCCTCAGCCACGCCTACCGCGACGCGCTGCTGTCCCGGCGGATCACCGTCACGGCGTATCTCGCCCGGCGTGCGGCGCGCATCCTGCCGATGCACTGGCTGGTGGCGCTGCCGTTCATCGCGTGGCTGGCGCTGGCCGAGGGCCGCCCGATCGAGCCGCTGCTGGTGACGCTCAACCTGCTGCTGCTGCACGCCTGGGCGGTCCCCGGCACGCTGCACTTCTCGCTGAACGGGCCGTCGTGGAGCCTGTCGGTGGAGATGTTCTTCTACGCGATGTTCCCGCTGCTGATCCTGCTGCCGCGCGCGGTGCTGGCGCGGATCGCGACGCTGCAGTTTACCGGCATCGCCGCGATGGCGCTGGCGGCGGCGATACTGGTGCCGGGCTTTTCGCCCGACATCGAGTGGCTGTTCTATGTCAATCCGCTGGTCCGGCTGCTTGAGTTCATCACCGGCATGCTGGTCTACGATGCCTGGCGCCAAGGCCATCTCCGCGCCTGGGCCGGGACCCGGTTCGAGCTCGTGCTGGTCGCTCTGGTACCGGCCTGCATGGCGGGGTTTGTAGCGCTCGACGTGCCGTTGCCGCTGCGCTGGCAACTCGCCTACTTGCCCCTGGCGGCAGCGCTGGTTTTCGTGTTCGCCTGTGGTGACGGCATGATTTCCCGCGGGCTGCGGTCGCGGGTGCTGGTCGGTCTCGGCGAAGCGTCCTTCTCGCTCTACCTCATCCACCGCCCGATCTTCACATTGGTGGCTCGCCTGTCCCAGCCGCTGTCACCCGCGGCGGAGATCGCCACGGCGGGCGGGCTGCTGGCCGGGTGCAGCCTGTTGTCGATCGTCGTCCACCGCCACGTCGAAGCACCGGTCACCGCGCGCCTCAACCGGGCGCTGGCATCGCATGCGGTCGCGCGCGGCCTGCGCCAGGGGATTTCGCGATGACCGCCGCGCCGATGCCGATGGAGCCAGTCATGCCGCGATGGCGCGCGCGCATGGGGAGCAGCGTGTCGCTGGTGACGATCACGGTCGTCCTGATGACCGCCCTGCGCCTGCCCAGCACGGTCATCCTGACGCGCCTGCTCAGCCCCGAGGATTTCGGCGTCACCGCCATCACCGGGGCCATCATAACGGTGCTGCTGATGATGTCGGACCTCGGCTTCGGCGTGTTCGTCATCCAGCACGCGCAGGGCGACGATCCGCGTTTCCTGGATGTCGTGTGGACGGTGCGCCTGGTGCGGTCGGTGGTGCTGACGATCGGGCTGGCGCTGCTGGCGAGACCGCTCGCGATGCTCGTCGGACAGCCGGCGCTGACCCTGGCGATCGCGGTCACGGCGCTGCATTTCATCATCGAAAGCTCGTCGTCATTGTCGTTGATGACGGTCGTCCGCCAGCAGAAACTGCTGCGCCTCAGCATCCTCGACGTCGGCTCGACGGCGATCCAGATCGGGCTCGGGATCGCCTTCGCGCTCGTCATGCACAATTACTGGGCGATCATCATCGGCGGCCTGTTGGCGAACGTCATCAAATCGGTGCTGAGCTACACCGCGTTTCCCGGCTCACGCCGTCGGCTGGCCTTCGACCGCGGGCTCTTTATCGAGATGTGGCGCTTCGGACGGACGATTTTGGGTGCCCATACCATCCAGGTACTGCTGTCGCAGGTCGACAAACTGGTGCTGTCGCGACTGTTCTCGTTGAACCTGTTCGGCGTCTACAGCGTGGCGATGAACCTGGCGGGCGCACCGTCGGCGTTCACCACCAGCTACCCGAGCCGGGTGTTGCTGCCGGCCTACGCGCATGCGCACCGCGTTGCCCCCGCGACGCTCCGCGACGTGTACTACGACGGTCGCCGGATGGTGATGATGCTCTATCTGGCGACGATGGGCGGCTTCATCGGCTTTGCACCCGCCACGATCCATATCCTCTACGATCCGCGCTACGCGCTGGCGGGCAGCTATCTCGGCATTCTCGCCGTCGCCCCGCTGATCGGCCTCAACAATTATGCAGCGCGCGAAGTGCTCATTTCGATCGGGCAGGTGCGGCCGTTGCTGGTCGCCAACATCGTCCGGCTGGTATGGTTGGCGGGAGCGGGCACGGCGGGTTTCCTGGCGTTCGGGCCGATCGGGCTCGTCGCCGCTGTCGGCACAATCGAGGTGCCGGTGCAGGTCTACAACTGGTGGCAGCTGCGCCGGAACAACCTGCTCAAGGTCGATCAGGAACTGCTCATGCTGGCGGTCGCCGGCGCCGGTGTCGCTGCCGGTCTCGCCGGCACCCGGATGTTCACGGCGGCGTTCGGCTGAGCGGCGACGCTGCTGGACTGCCGCGCCATCAGCCCTGCTCCCAACGCCAGCAGCGCGAAGAATGTGATGTCGTTGCGGCCATAGCTCGTTGTCGTCAGCCCGGCGAGCAGGGCGCCGAGACCGGCGAAGCAGGCGGCGGCACCGGCGCGCAGGGCCGGATCCCGGCCGGGCTGGCGAAACAGGTCCCAGGCGAGCCGGAAGGTCATCAGGAAATACAGTGCGCCGCCAATCAGGCCGGCGCGCATCAGGATGGTCAGCGGCTGGTTGACGAAATCGACAATGCCCTCCCCCTGCTTGAGAAACGACAGCCGGGCGACGAGGTCATGGATGCCGAGGCCGAACAGCGGATTCTGGGCGATCAGCTCGCGGCCTGCGTCCATCAGTTGCGACCGGTAGCTGACCGACCCGACGGAATCGGCACTGCTGCCGATCGATGCGCCGATGACGGGTACGACCTGACCGAGCGCCCTCAGGCCCAGGTAGAACGGCGGCAGGATCGCCGCGACCACGGCCAGCAGGCGGTAGCGGCGTTCGTGGAGGATCGACAGGACGATGCCGGCGGCGAGCGCGACGTAGCCGACGCGGGCAAAGGTCACCATCAGCCCGGCCAACAAGATCGTCGCCATCAGCCAGGCCAGTCGCGTCGATCCGACCTGCCGCCGCAGCGCGAACAGGACAGAAAGCATGACGCCGAGAAACAGCCCGAGGCCGGTCGATTCTGAGAAGCTGGCACGGGCTCGCAGCATGCCGCCGCGAAGCTTGGTGTAGCCCGATATTCGCTCGGGATCGCCGCCGACGCGGCGGATCATGTCCTCGTACAGCAGCCAGTGGCGGAAGCTTTCGAACACCGCGATCGTGGACAGGATGCAGGCCGCGAACAGCAGCGCCACCAGCAATTGCGAAGGCTCTTTGGCCATCGCCGCGGCGCGGCTGATGATGAAGTAAGGCAGTCCGAGGTTGATGATGATCTGCACGATGCTGCGCAGCGCGTACATCACGTCGTTATCCCGCACGTCCATGAACAGCTGGACGAGCATCAGCATGGCGAAGCCGGCATCCCAGGTGGCAAGGCGAGCCCTCGGCGTCCGGAGGTCGCTGTTGAGCAGCGCCGCAATGCCGCCGGCGCAAAGCAGTGCCGTCGATTGCAACTGCGCGATGGTGAAGGTCGATATCATCGCGGTGTACTGCAGCATCGGGAGCAGCGGCAGCGCAAACACCATCAGCCGCAAGCGCGTCTCCATGGCATCGGCGGTGCGGTACGGTCGCGCGCCGCCGAGCGATGGCGCCATCCCGACGATCGCCAACATGGCACCGGCAAAGATGAAATACTGCGGGCTGAAGATCGCCACCGTCGGCAGCAGCGCCGCCATCGTGAATTCGCGCCCGCCAATACGGTGGCGCAGGGTCGCCGGCAGGGCCAGCCGGAGCGCTGCCAACGTCGCGAAACTGAGCAGCAGGATGGCGATCAGCGATGTCACCGCCGCTCAGCCTGCCACGATGCCATCGGCGAGCACCGACCGCCGCAAGGCCTGAGGCTCCGCGACCCGCGAGTGCACCGCCGGCAGCGCATCGAGAACCGGTCGATTGCCTCCATAAAGGCACCAATCGTAAAGTTTGAGGATCTTCGCGGCCTTCCGCTCCCAAGTGAAATGGTCCGCGATACGCTGCCGAGCCAGCACGCCCATCGCATCGAGCCGGGCAGGATCGCGCGCCAATCCGTCGAGGGCCTCGCGGAAACCGCACTCCAGGCTGGCGACGTCAGTGAACGGGATGCGAATGCCGCATTGGTCATCGAGGAGCTCGGTCTGGCCGCCGTAGTCCGCAACGATCGGCACGACGCCAAGCGCCATCGCCTCGAGCACGACACCGCCGCCGAACTCGCGGACGCTGGGACAGGCGAGGAAATCGCACTCGGACAGGATATCCTGGACGGAGCGGTGCTCGATATTGCCGTGCAGCGTCACCTGGCTTTCCAAGCCAAGTCCCGCAACTTGCGCCGCCAGAGAGTCCCGCTCCGGCCCGTCGCCGATGATGTCGAGATGAAGCTTGCCCGAGCGCAGCAGCGGTTCGGCAGCACGGATGAGCACGTCAGCGGCTTTGTAGGGCACCAATCGACCGATGAATGCACCCCGTAACGGGAGGGTGGCCGCGCGTGTCCGGGACTTGTCGAACCGTGCGGGATCGATGCCGTTTTCGGGAAAATAGAAACTGCGTGGCGCGGCGCTCGCCGGCATTTCGGATAGCGTGAATAGCGACCCCGACAACAGCGCGGCAGCGTCGCGGCGCATGGCGCGGTAGCCGGGGATCAACTTGAAGGCACTGCGCAGGTACGACAGCGCCTCGCGCTCGCGGCGCATGCGGTCCTGGAAGCCGGGGGGCCACGGCACGCCGCCGTTGAGCGGACCGACGACGAACGGGATACCCAGCCGCTTCAGCCGCCGCCCGAGCAGGCTGGGCGTCGTCGGGCTCATCGGCGTAATCCGGTGGACGATGTCGAAGCGCCCGGCGAGGAGATCGGGCTTGAAGCGCCGCCACGCCGTCTCCTCGAAGGCGAAGCAGCCGAGCGGCGCGAGCGCCTGGTGGATCGTCCAACCCTTGTTGTCACGGCCGCCCAGCAGCCGGGCCAGATCCCAGATTCGCCGCGTCGCCCATTCGGTGTCGAGGATGGTAAAATCCTCGCCCTCGCGCCAACCCTGGCGAAGGATGGCGTCGCGGTTGCGGACATGGGTGACCATGTGGGCATCGACATTCCGGCCGATCGCTTCGGACAGACTCCACGCGATCAGCGGCACGCTGACGAACTCGGGGTTCGCCACCTCGGCCAGCAGCAGGACGCGCGGCCGCGTCATGCGGTGAAACCTTCTGGCAGCGCCGAATCTCGGAATGTCACGATAATCCCCCATGGACAGCAACGTGTTCCAGGTATCCTAGTTCATGATATGGTGTGGACTTCTAATTACTCCAGTACATGGTAATCATCGAGAATTATCTTGGTATATTTCGCGAGTGTATTCGGAAGGTAATTGACAGTGGGCATTAATGAGGATGGCGAAAGTTCACGACTTGGCATCGTCGCCGCCCATGCCAGTGTTGCAATAAGTCTTCTACTGTCGATGACCGCGTGCAGCGACCGTTCCGCGTCGCGCGCTGCCGACATCGTGGTGGTCCAGCCTGTCGCCGCCGGTCATCTCGCGATCGGCACCAATCTCGACGGACTGGCTTACTGGAGCCCGGCGCTGCCGGTCATCGACCTGGTAAAGGCGTCCGGCCAGTGGCTGCCACAATCCGATGCGACCTATGATACCGGCGAACCCGTCCCGCGTGATGCCCGGGGCTGGGTGACGGCGCTGCCGCCCGGGGCCAACTACCGGCGCGTCCACCTGAACGTTTTGCACAACAATCCCGCCGCGCCGCCGGCTGCCCGTTACGTGGTGCTATATTCCGGTCGCGGCACGCTGTCCGTCGCCACCACCGGCGGCGCGCAGGTCGTCGAGAATCGACCCGGGCGGCTGCTGGTCCAGTCCGCGCAGGACGGCACGCTGTCGATCGACATCACCACGATCGACCCCGCCGACCCGTTGCGCGACGTGCACCTGATCCGCGAGGACCTGTTGCCGCGCTATGAGGCCGGCGAGACCTTCAACCCGGCCTTCGTCGAGAAGATCAGGCCGTTTCACACACTGCGCTTCATGGATTGGATGAACACCAACACCATCTTCGACAAGGCGGGGGCGCCGATCACCTCTGAAATCGGCCAGCGCCGGGCACCGCAGCTCGACTGGGCGGATCGCAGCCGGCCCGAGACTATGCGCTGGGCCGATGGCAGCCGCGGCGTGCCGGTCGAGGCGCTGGTAGAACTGGCCAACCGCACCGGTGCCGAACCCTGGTTCAACATGCCAATCAATGCCAGTGACGACTATGTTCGCGGCTTCGCGACCTATGTCCGCGATCACCTCGACGGCCGCCGCCGCATCCATGTCGAGCTGTCGAACGAAGTCTGGAACTTCTCGTTTCCCCAGGCGCGCTACTCGGAACGCCGGGCGCACGAAACACTGGGTGCCGACGTCAAATGGATGGAGTGGTACGGCAAGCGAACCGCCGAGGTCGGCGCGATCTGGAATACCGTCTTCGGCGAGGCGGTACGCCATGACGGCAACAATCCCCGCGGCGATCCCGGGCGGGTGCTGGTCGTCTACAATACGCAGTTCGGCTGGCAGGGGCTGGAGGATCTGGGTCTGAACACCGAGCACTGGGTCGACAGCGCCGGTAACCACGTCCGCGCCAGCGACTATTTCGACGAGTACGCCATCACCGGCTACTACGACGGCACGATGAACACGCCGGCGGTGGCTGGCACGGTTATGAGCTGGTGGCGGGACAGCGACGGTGGCTACGGCCGGGCCATAGCCGCTCTGCGCAACCGGATCGCGACGTTCAACGCGCCTTACTATGTTTATCACGCCCGCAAGGCCGCCGAAAACGGCCTGCGCCTTGTCACCTATGAGAGCGGCTTCGGCGAATACACGCCGCCCAGCCAACACCAGAATCAGGCCTATACGACCTTCCTGGCGAACCTGCAGCGACGACCCGAATTCCATGAGCTGGAGACCGCGAACTACACCGCCTTCAAGGCTGCCGGCGGCTCGCTGTACATGAACTTCGGCATCATCGGCACACCGGGCAAATGGGGGAATTGGTCGGCACTCGAGGGTGTCGACCAGAAGACATCGCCGCGCTACCAAGCGCTGATCGACTGGATCGCGGCCAATCCCGCCGACGGGCCCCACGCGGCAGTAGCCGAACGCTAGCTAGGTTGAACGCCGCCACTGCTGGAAGATGGCGAAGATGTGCGGGCCGTCGACGAGATAGCGCCGCCACATCCGACGAGGCTCGACCACCAGTCGGTACAGCCACTCGAGGGCCAGCGACTGCACGACCTGCGGCGCGCGGCTCTTCTCGTTGGTGAGGAACTGCAGGCTGGCACCGACGCACAGCCCGATGCCGGTGGCGACGCCGCTGCGGGCGACCTGGTAGGCGAGGATTTCCTGCTGGGGCGAGCCGACGGCGAGAAAGCTGAAGCGTGCCTTGGCGTCGATCAGGAAGCCGATGGCATGGGCGCGCTCGAGGGCACTGTGGATAAACCCCATCGGCGGGTTGTAATGGACGAGGTTGGTGAGGCCGTAGCGGTCGCGGATGCCGTCGATCATCGCAGCGCTGCCACCGACGACGGCGATACGGTCGTCAGGACGCACGACATGCTCAAGCACCGCAGCGGTCAGGTCACTGCCGGGAATGATCGGCAGCGTAACCCCCGCCGACGCTGCCAGTCGGCCAAGGATGCGGCTGTCGCACAGCGTGATCCAGGCCCGTCGATACGCTGGCCACAGATCGGACCGGATGCGCTCCAGCCGGACGACGTGATCGACGTTTGGCGTCACAATATACGCGAATGGCGCGTCGATCGGTCGGGACGCCAGTGTTTCAACCACGGCCCCGGCATCGGCGTTGTGGAAGCTGAACCCGAGAAACCGCGCCGTTTCGGGTGGCCGCCGGGACGGGATGTCCGTCTGGACCGGCCATAACGCTGTCGCGATCGGCGGGAGCGCGGACGGCGTGGCGTCGATCATCGTGGCCATAGGCTGCCTCCCCATTAAGCGATTACTGATCGACGCACCCCCCAGCGGCGTCGATCGACGCCGCTGCTACATCAGAGCAAGAGTACCAAAACCAGCGGCGAATGGGCGGGCGCAAACTATGCTCCTAGTTCTCCCAAGCAACGCGACAACAACTTTTGCCGCCGTGCCCAGTCGAGCTAGGCAACCCACACGCGCCCTGTAATGCCGCTCCTAGAATTCAGCACAGGTTAGGCCCGATCCCATTCTCGAGGCCACGGGGTCATAACAGCGGGGTTGGGCAACTGGGGAGCGCGATGACGGTTTGGTCGGTCAGCACGATGGGAGGTCCGGTGGCGAACCGGGCTGTTTCGCGCACACTGGCCGCCACCCTGGCGGTTTGCGTGGCGTTCGGCTGGCCGCTCAGTGGCGCCGCGGCGGCGAAAGCCGTCACGCCGCCGCTCGGTGGTGCCACAGCCGCGAAAGCCGTCGCGCTCGAGTACCGGATCAACGCCGGCGACGAGCTCGAGGTCTTCGTCTGGGGCGAGGAGCGCATGCAGCGAGCGGTCCGAGTCCTGCCCGACGGCACTTTCGCCTTTCCGCTCGCGGGGACCATAGCCGCCGAGGGCCGCACCGCGCCTGAAGTCGCCGGCGCCATCACCGACCGTATCAAGGGCAACTACCGCACCGGCGTCCCCAACGTGACGGTGGCCGTGAAGGACACCGCCGGCTCGCGCTTTTACGTGGTCGGCAAGGTGCGGACGCCCGGCGGCTATTCGGTCGGGCGCGCCATCAACGTAATCCAGGCGCTCAGCCTTGCCGGCGGCACGGTCGAGTTCGCCGATGTCGATAACGCGGTGATCCTGCGCCAGACCGACCAGGGCCAGTCCGTCGAACGCGTCCGGCTTGCCGACGTGCTCAAGGGCAGCCGCGGCCTCGGCAGCGGCCCGCAGGCCAAGTCCTTGCCCGTGCTCGGGAGCGGCGATGTCCTTGTCATTCCATGAGCTCCCAGCATGACTGGCGCGTCTGTGCCCTGCTGTCCCTGGGTTCGATGCTCCTGGCGTTGCCCTCCAACCGGGCGGGGGCGTCGGTGAAGTACGACCTTGCCGCCGAAGGCGACGTGACCGCCGCGAACAACCCGTTGCTACTTGGTGGCAGCGACCGGTCGGCGCTGGTTGGCGACGTGTCGATCAAGCCGGGCGCCACCTGGACCGGTGACACGGGTTCGACACTGGCGCTCAACGGCATCCTGACCTCGCGTAATTACAGCCGCCGCTACGGCAGCTTCCTGCTCGGCCAGGCCCGCGCCGAGGGCATCGTGCGGCACGACGAACGGCTGACCGGAAGAGCATCGCTCAGCTTCAATCGCGACATCTCGGCCGATATCCTGACCGAGGCGGTCGATACCACCGTCGACCCGCGCAGCACCCGCAATGCCTGGGATGCGGCGACCTCGCTGACCTGGACACCGAGCGCGCGGACAACGATCACGCCGCGACTGGATTTCACCTCCGCCCGCTTTTCCGACAGTCGCGCGCTCGGCACAAGCAAGGTCTACACGGCGGAACTGCGGGTCGCCCGTCGGCTGTCGGGACGCACCAGCCTCGGCATCGCCGTGCTCGGCAACCGCAGCGACGTCAGCAACACCGGCCAGTTCGAAACGCAGTCGGTACTGGCGACGCTGGACCGGCAATTCGGACCGGCCGTCCATCTTACCACCGAAGCCGGCTTTGAACGCGTCCGCGACCGCCTGGCCGGCAGCGCTGCGATCAACTTCAGCGGTCGCGGCGAGCTCTGCGTGCGCGGCGAGCGCAATCGCGCCTGCCTCGATGCCTCGCTGGCCTCGCAAGCCAGCGCCATCGGCACGTTGCAGAAGCGCCTTGCCGTCGGGGGTAACGTCCATCGCGCCATCGGGGAATATTGGGATCTCGGGCTGGCGGCCGACTATCAGCGCGCCTCACGAAGCGGCGTTGGAGCGGCACCGACGCTGAGCGCGGCGACGGCGCGCTGTACGCTAGACTGGCGCTTTACCAAGGCGCTGACCCTCGGCAGCAGGCTCGAATACCGCCAGCGCGACCTCGGCGTCGGCAGTGCCTTGAGCAGCGGCTATGCCGGCATGAGCCTGCAGTGGCGGCGATGAACCGTCCTGACGTTCATGAGCCCGCTGGGGGCATCGGCATCAACGAGGTGCTCGGCATCGCCTGGCGCAGACGCACCCTGATCGCCGTCCCCGCGGTGCTCGGCACCATTGCCGCGGTCATCGCCGGCACGGTTATGCCCAAGGTCTACCGGGCCTCGTCGACGTTGCTCATCGAGTCGCCCGAAATCCCGGCCACGCTCGTCGCATCGCCGTTCAATAGCCTGGCCGACGAGCGCATCGCCAAGATCCGGCAGCAAATTCTCAGCCGCGACAACCTGCTCCGCCTGGTGGCGAAGGAGGGCCTGTACCCGGAAGAACGCGCCAAGCAGCCGATCGACCAGATCCTGTCTGGCATGCACGATGCAATCAGCGTCGATCTCGTCAGCGCCAGTGCCGGCAACGCGAGCGGCACCGCCAAGGGCGGCGACCCGACGATCGCCTTCAGCCTGTCGTTCCGCTACGGCGAGCCGCAGCGCGCCTATCGGGTCGCCAGCACGCTGACCGGCATGTTCATCCATGCCGACAAGATGCTCCGCACCGCCCAGGCCTCGGGTGCCGTCAGCTTCCTGAAGACCCGTGCCGACGAACTGCGCGACCGGCTCGTCGAGCTCGAGAACCGGCGGCGCGACATTCAATCCCGTTATGCCGGCGCGTTGCCGGAACAGGCGACGCTCGCCATGCAGGCGGGATCGGCGCTGCGCTCCGAGGTGTCGCGCATCGACAGCGAGATTCAGGCGATCAACCAGCAAAACGTACTGCTGGCAGGTCGATCGCAGGAAATGCAGGCCATCGAAGCGCCGGGCCATGCCGAAGTGCGGCGCGCCGAGCAGGCCCTCGCGCGGCTCCGTGCCACCCTGTCGGATTCGCACCCCGACGTGATCGCAGCGCGCGAAGCCCTAGAACTGGCGCGGCAGGCAGAACGCGACGAGCCGCCGGCCCACAATTTCGCTGGCAGTCTGGCCGCCGAGATCAACGGTGGCCGCAACCGGATCGCGGTGCTCAGCCAGCGGCGCGCGCAATTGCTCGCGGCCATTGCCACCGGTGAGCGCCAGCTCTCCCTGTCCCCGCAGGCGGCTTATGAGATGCACAATCTCGACAGCGATGTCGAAGGGCTGCGGACCCAATACGCGGCGACCCGCGAGAAGCAGCTGGAAGCGCAGGTCGCCGCCAACCTGCAGATCGAGGACAAGGGCGAGCGGTTCAAGGTCGTCGATCCGCCGACGATGCCGACCGAGCCGATCAGTCCGCAGCCGCTCAAGCTGCTGCTGATCGGCGCGCAGGGCGGCCTCGGCCTCGGCCTGGTGCTGGCCCTCGCGCTCGAATTGATGAGCGGCTGGATCAACGGCGCGCGGGCCATCGCCCGGCTGACCGGGGAAGCCCCGCTGACCACGATACCGAACATGAAGTCAGGGCCTTCGCTGGGCCTGCGGCGCGGCCTCGAGCGGTTCATGCCATGGCGATTGCGGAGAGCAGCCGGATGAAGACTGAACCACGCTACAGTCTCGATTTCACGTCGCTGCCGCTGCGTGGCGAACCCCGCGTCGACCGGCTGGCGAGGGCGCCGCTGGCCGGCGCACCAGAGGTCAAGCTCGACCGCAACCTGTTGCTGAACAACAATATCTTCAGCTTCGAGACGATGGATGAGCGCGCGCAGCCGTTTGTGCTGCTGCGTTCTCAGGTCCTGCGCCGACTGGCACCCGGCGGCGGGCGAATCGTTGCCGTGACCTCGACCCAGCCGCGCAACGGCAAATCCTTCGTCGCCGCCAACCTGGCCGCCGCGCTGAGCCAGATTCAGCCGACGTTCTTGGTCGACCTCGACCTGCGCCGTCCCACCGTACGCGATCGTTTCGGCTTGCCGGGCTGCGCCGGTGCCGAGGACTATCTGCGCGGCCGCCAGCGGCTTGCTGAGGTTGGCTGTCGTGTCGGCGAACGGTTGCGACTGCTGCCGGTACGCGAGGCGCTGGACAACTCGGCCGACCTACTTGCGTCGCCGCGCGGCACCACCCTGTTCGAGGAGCTGCGCGCCACGCCCGGGGCACCAGTGTGCATAATCGACACGCCGCCGATCCTCGAAGCCGACGAGATGATGATCATCGCCCGCCACGTCGATGGCGTGCTGCTGGTCGTTGAGGAAGGGCGGACGCGCAGCGAGGATCTCGCGGAGGCACTGCGAATGCTGCATCCGACGCCGCTGCTCGGCACCATCCTGAACCGGTCGGTCGCTCGCACGGTATCGTCGAGTTACTACAGTTATTCGGGCTACCGGAGCGATGCCGGCTACCGGCGCTCGGTCGAGCCTGCCATCCACGATGCTACTCCCTACGACATTTCCGGAGGCCGCGAATGAGCCGCTTGCGCAGGATTGCGACGCCACTGGCACCGCAGATGCCGGCCAGCATCACGCATGTCACCGAGCCGCTGCTGCCGCCGCTCGAAGACTTCATCCCCTACCTGCAGACGATCTGGAACAACCGCTGGCTCACCAACAACGGACCGTTCCACCAGGAGCTTGAAGCTGCGCTGGCCTCCTATCTCGGTGTCGACCATCTCGCACTCGTTTCCAACGGCACGGCCGCGCTGACCGTCGCGATCAAGGCGCTGCGGCTGTCGGGGGAGGTCATCACGACACCCTTCTCGTTCGTCGCGACGACGCACGCGCTCGCCGCCGAGGGCTTGCGGCCAGTGTTCGTCGACATCGACCCAGCCACCTGCAATCTCAGTCCTGCTGCCATCGAACGCGCGATCACCCCCGCCACCCGGGCCATCCTGCCGGTCCACTGCTACGGCCACCCGTGCGATGTAGACCGCATCCAGACGATCGCGGAGCTTTACGATCTCAAGGTTGTCTACGACGCAGCGCATGCGTTCGGGGTGCGCGTCAACAACAGTAGCGTGCTGCGTTACGGCGACCTGTCCACGCTCAGCTTCCATGCCACGAAAGTCTTCAACACCTTCGAGGGTGGCGCGATCATCTGCCCCGACGCGCGTACCAAGGCTCGCATCGATCGGCTGAAGAACTTCGGCTACGCTGGCGAACTGGAGGTCGTCGCCACCGGCGGCAACTACAAGATGAACGAGTTCCAGGCGGCCTTCGGCATGCTCCAGTTGACGCACATCGACGCCGCCATCGCGGCGCGCGGGCGGATCGCCAATCGCTACCGCGCGGCGCTCGCGGGAGTGCCGGGGATCACGTGCTTCGGCACCATGGCTGGCGTTACGGCAAACAACGCGTACTTCCCGATCCTGGTCGGCGACGAGAGCCCGCGCGACCGCGATACTCTCCACCGTCAGCTCCAACATAACGGCATCATGGCGCGACGCTATTTCTGTCCCCTGATCAGCGACATGCCGATGTATCGCGACCTGCCATCGGCACGACAGCCGATGCCGGTGGCGCGCCGCACGGCCAAGCAGATACTGTGCCTGCCCATCTTTCCGACGCTGTCCGAAGCCAGTGTCGACCGCGCGATCGAGATCATCGTCGACGGGTAAGCAGCGGGGAGCGTAGACCCGAATAAAAACGGTTTACAGCCGATGGGGTGGGATCAGCCGCAGCGTCACAGGTAGGTCCTGCCGCCACAGCGTCGCAGCCCGCTGGCGCTCCGGCAGGCCCTCGGCGAGTTCCGCGATCTGGCGGCGCGACAGCCCCGATCGCTCACAAAAGAAGGGATGCCGCGGCGACCGCGCGAAATAACTGTAAAACAGCGCCTGGCGATCCTTCGCGACCGCTGGCTGGCCGCGATGGAAATAGCGCGCGGTGTCGGTGAACACGACGGTGCCGGCCGGCCCGACGCAACTGACGACATCGTGTTCGAAGTTGAGCCCGAACTGGGCTGCCATCTCACCGGGGCTGCAGGTTTCATAGCGATAGCCGGCTTCGTCGGTCTGCACGCCGTCGGCACGGCTGAGAACCTGCAGGGGGCCGTCATCGGGTCCGACGTCGTTACAATAGACGACCATCTTGAGCATGCGCCGGTCTTCCCAGTCGCGGTGCCATTGCCGGGTCGACACTGCGCGCCCATCGGCGACCGTGTAGATGATGTGGATACCGTCATAGGCGACTGGCAGCCCAAGATACGCCTCGGCAATGTCGAGCAACCGGTCATGGAGGCCGAGCTGAAACAACGCTGGATGCGCGGCGACTTCGTCGGGGGGGACGATGTTGAAGTCGTGCCCCTCGCGCACCCGCCTGCGGGCGGTTTCGGCGAAGTCGGTCGATAGCCGCTGCGCCGTTGCTAACACCTCCGGGGCGTCGGGCAGCCCAAGTGCGGCCAGCGAGGTTATATAGATGCCGTCGCGTCGCATGGCGGTGACGATCGCGGCGTCGATGCCGGTCAGGGCCGGTAGTCGTGTCCGGTGGGCGGCAACCGCGCGGTTGTAGCGACCGCCGAGTGCGGCCTTGACCAGGCCGAAGTTGGTCACCCGCAACGCGCACCGCGCCGGCAGGTCGCGCGCGTTTTCGATCCGGCTGCGGAAGGTCACGCGGGCCATAGTCTGCTCCTGGGACGGCTGCGCCGAGCCTACCGGGCTTTCGTTCTTTACCCCAGTGAGCGCTTCTGGGTGGGGACAAGTCGGCGGGTGGTTTGCCAGCGGCGCGCTGAGTGCACTCACGCAGAGCAAGGCCGAGTCGATCGAGTCGCCGAACAGCACTGCTACGCCAAGCTCGGCCTCCACTTGCCGCTCAACTTACTCGCCTCACCGGTTGCTCGGCGTTGTCACGTGGCGCCGTCAATCCGGTAAACCCGGTGGGGGATAGTTTCTAGTCGACAACCCGCCCGAAAGCGATGGCGGGTCGACCTCGTTGGGTCGATCGCATGTGCTAATGACGCTTTGGCATCGCTGCTCACGGTTTTTGGACCGTGGGCGTGGGCATGCATTCGAATCTAAGGAAGCTGGTCCAAGCCTGAGCCAGCAAAGGGGAGGTCCACTCCCTAAAAGGGAGAAGCTCGATCATGAAAGTTCTTCTGGCAGCCGCGGTGCTGATAAATCTACCTGTCATCGCCGTGGCCAATCAAGTCCGGAACGGCGACTTCAAAGCTGGAAATACCGGGTTTACCAGCTCGCTCAAGTACATAGCGCCCGCCAAGGATGTCTTGGCGCGTGCCGGAACCTACACCATCGGCTCAAACCCCCACAACTTCGCCGGTGGTCTTCCGGCTATCACCGACCTCGCTTATGGTCATGAGAGCGGGATGGGCAACTATCTCATCGCAAACGGCTCGCTGAAGAAGAATTCAGTCGTCTGGCGCGAGGATAATATCAAGTTCGTGGCGGGAACCGAGTATGTCTTCGACAATTGGTTCGCGACACTGTCGAACACCAACCGTCCGGTATTCGCGGCCTATTATAACCTCGGCAACGGCCAGGGCGACCAGCTGCTTGGCCAGTGGCACGCCGAGTTCGGTGTCGGGATCTGGCAGGGCATGGAGGCGCGTTTCATTCCGACCGGCACCAAGCTGACCGTCACGATCTATGACCTGACCGGTGCTGACGCCGGCAACAATTTCGCCCTCGCTGCCATCCGGGTGATCACCGCGGCTGAGTGGGCGAAGGGCCAACCCCGCGGAATTTCTGCGGCCGCAACGTCCCTGAGCGGCGCCTCAGTCGGAGCCGTGCCGGAGCCGGCAACCTGGGCCATGATGCTCGTCGGTTTCGGCGCGGTCGGGGGAGCACTGCGGAAGAGGCAGTTTGCCGCCACGTAACGCGATCTACCTGACTTATCGCGCTAGTCTGAGGACAGGAGGGCCATCTGGCTCTCCTGTCCGGGCCCATGGCTGCGGGGGAGTGGGGCTTATACCCGTATCAACCATTCAGTCTGAAGTTATCCGCGGTGCAATTCAGGCAAATCGTTTGTGATGTGGACCATGTCCATCCGATACCAGGCAAAGCGCCTATGACGCCAGTATCGCCATAGCAGGTTGCTCGCGCTCGTGCAGCAGACCCTACTGGATAATATAGCCGACTATAGGCGCGCGGTTGCGAATACTCGTTTCGAGCGCAGCTAGACCGATAGCCGACCCTTCCCATCGCAAAGTCGCACCGATGCGAGTCGTGCATGTTAATGAATTGTTGGAACGGTTCGAACTTGGACCTCGCCCCCCAGACATGAAGCGCATGTCTGATGCCAGTCGGCTGGAGACGCGGTGCGTCGAATATGGGTACTCCGAGGATGTGTCCGGCCTTGGCCTCATCCACGTGAAAAAGATGCGACCAATCAGGGCGCCTTGGATCGCCGCTTCGCCTTTACGCACATTGCTGACTGGCGTGCGGCTTGGCAGAGCCTGGGCATCGGTGAAATCGACCGGCGCGTTTACGAAGTTGCAGAACCGCGCGGGACTTAGCTCCCACCCGCTTGCAGGCGGGAGGCGAAAGCTTTGGGATGACCGATCTTGGGCAACTGCCGACCGGCAGCTTTGCGGCAGCGAGGCCTGATGTCCAGACGTTCAGGCCGGGCTCGCGCACCGCATTCGGACTTTCACTCATCTTGATGTGTCGAGCGCGACCTGCACAACGATGTGGCTCCCGCAGTTAAAATATGGACACAGCGCGAGCACAATATACGGCAGCGACGGTAAGCGTGTTACAAACATGCCATAAAGCGAGTGACTCATTTACACAGCGGATTGGCAGAATCGTTCGGCGCGGCGCGAGCGTGGCGTGTACGATCTTAGCTATTTCATCAACTTAAATGAAGTCTGGCTGGGGCGGCAGGATTCGAACCTGCGAATGCCGGTACCAAAAACCGGTGCCTTACCACTTGGCGACGCCCCATCGGCGGAGCGGTCGACTAGGTCAGCCGGCGGGGCTTGGCAAGCGATGCCACCGCGTCGCCCATAACGCCGCGGCATAAAGTGCCAGGCTGACACCCAGCCAGACCAGCCCGGTGCCCGGCAACAGCAGCGCTGCCGCGTTGGGCAGCGCGACCAGGGCGACATAGACGACGAGGCCGCTCGGCCATCCGAAACGCTGGTGGAGGTGGTGGTGGAGGTGATTGCGGTCGCCGAGGAACGGCGAGCGGCCGGACAGCGCGCGTACCGTCATCAGGCGCACCGTGTCGAACACCGGAATCGCAAACATCACCGCGACATCATCGGCGCGCATCGCCTCGAAGTCATTGTTGTAGGCGTAGATCGCCAGCAGGCCGAACAGCGCCGACAGCGCATAGCTGCCGCCGTCGCCCATGAACAAGCGGCCGTTGAGGTTGAACACCAGCATCGTCGCGAGTGCCACGCCGATGCCGCTCAGCACCGGCGCAAACGATGCGGGCAGGTGGCAGGCAAGCACGAGTGTCCAGACCAGCCCAAGGCACAGGATGATGCCGTTCTTGCCGTCCGCCATGTTGACCGCGTTGAGCAGCCCGACCAGGCACAGCAGCGCGAACGCATCGCCAGACGAACCGAGCGGCAGCACGCTGTCCTGCCCGGCGAAGCGCAGGATTCCGAGCGAGTAGTCGGGCGCATGGACCAGCGCCAGCAACAGCGCGCCGACCGCGAGCCCGAGGCGGAGCACCGGACTAAGGTGGAAGCGGTCGTCGAAGAAGCCGACTATGTACATCGCCCCAGTGACGCTGCCGAGCCAGATCAGGTGCTGGACCACCCACGGCCCGGCGGGCACGAGAACTACGGTCAGCGCGCAACTGACCAGCGCGACGAGCGCCAGCGCGATACCGCCGACCAACGGGGTGATCGTGGCATGGCGCTTGCGGCCGCCATCGGTGTCCGGGAAATCGAGGAGCGCAAAGCGCTCGCCGAGCGGGCGGGCGTAGAGACCGATCGGCAGCGCGATCGCCAGCGCCGCTACCCCGGTTAGTATCGACGCTGTGACGGGCTCCAAGCGGCCATCCCTTGTTTTGCCGGCTTGTGGCGGAACTGTACGCCACTGACAAGACGGAGTGGCACGGCGGGCCTCGACAGCCGCGGTCGCGGACGGCATTGAGCGCTCATTGCGAGGGGTTGCGTTATGGCAGTGCTGGTTACCGGGGTCGCCGGATTCATCGGGGCGGCGGTCGCCGAAGCGCTGCTGGCGCGCGGCGAGAGCGTCGTCGGCATCGACAACCTCAACACCTACTACCCGGTGGCGCTGAAGCACGCGCGACTGGAGCGGCTGACCGGTGACTTCAGCTTCGTCGAGGGCGACTTTGCCGAGATGAGCGTGCTGACCGCCCTGCCCGACAGCTTCGACCGCATCGTCCACCTCGGCGCACAGGCCGGCGTCCGCCACTCTCTCGAGCAGCCGCACGACTATGTCCGGAGCAACCTGGCGGGGCACCTCAACGTGCTCGAGCTGGCGCGGGCGCGCGGCAGCAAGCACCTCGTCTATGCCTCGTCGTCATCGGTCTATGGCGGCAATGCCAAGCTGCCGTTCGAGGTCGGTGACGCGGTCGACCATCCGGTGTCGCTGTACGCCGCGACCAAGCGCGCCGACGAGCTGATGAGCGATGCGTACGCCCACCTGTTCCACATCCCGCAGACCGGCCTGCGGTTCTTTACCGTCTACGGCCCGTGGGGACGGCCCGACATGGCACCGTGGCTGTTCACGGAAGCCGTGCTACGGGGCACGACCATACGGCTCAACAACGGCGGGCGGATGAGCCGGGACTTCACCTACGTCGACGACATCGTCGCAGGCGTGCTGGCGGCGCTCGACCGGCCGCCGGCGGGGACAAGGCCCCACTTCATCTACAACCTGGGCAACGACCGGTCGGAGGAGCTGACGCGCTTCCTGTCGATCATCGAGGCCGCCACCGGGCGCCAGGCGATCATCGAGGAGGTGCCGCTGCCGCCGGGCGACGTGCTGGCGACCCATGCCGAGATCGGCAAGTCGCGGGACAACCTGGGGTATGATCCGAAGGTCACGCTGGACGAGGGACTGCCGCGGTTCGTGGCGTGGTTCCGGGGCTATACGGGGCTGTAGGCGAGCCGAGTGGTTCGAACTTTAGGCCTGTGCGGGGGTTGTCGAAACTGGTTCTAATGAAATCAATGACTTGGAGTGGATTTCGGGTCATTTAGGGCTTTGCCCGGGGGTCCATTGTCGTCCCGGGCTTGACCCGGGACCCAGTTAACCCAGCGCTCGGACTCCGAGGTTAGCTGGGTCCCGGGTCAAGCCCGGGATGACAACGGGGCCCGGGATGACAATCAGTATCGAGCCTCAGGCCGTCGCGATATCCGGGGCGTCCTCGGCCTTCATGCCGATGACGTTGTAGCCCGCGTCGACGTGGTGGATCTCGCCGGTGACGCCGCTCGCGAGGTCGCTGAGCAGGTAGACGGCGGCGCCGCCGACGTCCTCGATGGTGACGTTGCGGCGCAGGGGCGAGTTGTACTCGTTCCACTTCAGGATGTAGCGGAAGTCGCCGATGCCCGACGCCGCCAGCGTCTTGATCGGGCCGGCCGAGATCGCGTTGACGCGGACCTTGTTGGCTCCCAGGTCCATCGCGAGGTAGCGCACGCTGGTCTCCAGCGCCGCCTTGGCGACGCCCATGACGTTGTAGTGCGGGATGACCTTCTCGGCGCCGTAATAGCTGAGCGTCAGCATCGAGCCGCCGTCCGGCATCATCGCCAGCGCCCGCTGCGCGCAGGCGGTGAAGCTGTAGACGCTGACGTTCATGGTCTGGGTGAAATTGTCGGCGCTGGTGTCGACGTAGCGACCGCGGAGTTCGTTCTTGTCGGAAAAGCCGATGGCGTGGACGAGAAAATCGATGGTCGGCCACTTGGCCGCGACCTCGGCGAAACAGCCGTCGAGCGAGGCGGTATCCGAGACATCGCATTCCACCAGGAAGTCGCTGCCCAGCGATGCCGCGAGCGGTCGTACGCGCTTTTCGAGCGCCTCGCCCTGGTAGCTGAAGGCGATCTCGCCGCCCTGTGCCGAGACGGCCTGGGCGATGCCCCACGCCAGGCTGCGGTCGTTGGCAACGCCCATGATCAGGCCGCGCTTCCCCTGCATCAATCCGGGCAAATCATTCTCCACATCCGTCAGCCGCGGTCTCATTCAACCGCGCAGCCGCGCTCTTGGCCCCTTTTCGGGACAATCGCCAGCGCCGCGTTGAGGTGCGCGCCGGCGACCAGCCCCAAGCCGATGATATAGAAGAACAACAGCGCAACGATGACCCCGGCCAGCGAACCATATGTGATCGAGTAGTTGCCGAAATACCCGATGATCATCGGCAGCAGCATCGTCGTGCCGATCCAGACCGCGGCGGTGAACAGTGCGCCGGGCCAGATCGGGCAGGTGCCGTCGCGGAAACGGCGCGGGGTCAGCGCGTAGAACACCAGGTAGAGCGCGACGAACAATATGGCTGCCGGTGCCAGCCGCCCGATGCCGAGCCAGTGCAGCAGGTCGGCCGCCACCGGAAACACCCGAAAGACGAACTGCTCGACTGCGGTCAGCGCGACCTGCGCGGCAAAGGCGATCAGCATCAGCATCACCGCACTGACGATCATCGCGATCGCGCCGATACGGTAGCGCCAGACCGGCAGCAGTCCGGGGCTGTTATAGGCCTTGCGGATGATGTCGCGGATCGTCTCGATGAAGCCGCTGACCGTCCACAAGGTCAGCAACAGGCCGACCGTCAGCAATCCTGAACTCGACCGCGCCGCGATGACGTCGGCGATCGGCTTGGCGACGAGCACGCCGACATCCTTCGGCACCGTATGCAGGAAGCTGTGTACCGCGGCGATTCCGGCATCGGTGCGGCCGAGCGCGCCCGCCACCGAGGCGACGACGATGAAGAACGGGAACAGCGTCAGCAGCGACAGATAGGCAAGGTTGCCGGCGTGAACGAAGCCATCCGCCCAGCTGCCGGTAATGGTTTTCGCCACGACCCGGCAACCCCGCGTCCGCAGGAACCGCTTGAGCCAGCCCGGCGAATACCGGCGAAGCGCGTCGGCGATCAATCCACCCCCAGGCTTTGCCGGACCTTGCGCGTATCTTTCCACGTTTGCGTGAACGCACGAAGCTCGGGATCGTCGGCGGGCAGATCGATCACCAGTGTCGCAAGCAGGTCGCCGCGGGTGCCGTCGGCGCGGGTGAAGCCGCGCCCCCTCAGGCGCAGGACGCGGCCCGAGGTCGACCCCGGCGCAACCGTCAGCGTCACCGGACCATCGACGGTCGGCACCCTGACCTTGGCGCCGTCGACGGCCTCGTCGAGCGTGACCGCGAGATCGAGGCGGATGTCGTGGCCCTCGCGCTTGAAGAAGCGGTGCGGCGCGACGTCGAGCGTGATCAGCGCGTCACCGGTTCCGCCCGGCCCGGCCTCGCCCTGCCCGCCCATGCGCAGCGGTTTCTCGGACGAGAAGCCCGGCGGCAGCTTGAGGTCGAGGGTCTTGCCGTTCTTCAGCGTGATGCGCTGCGGCTTGAGGATGGCGGCATCCTCGAACGGCACCGACAGGCGGTAGGCGACGTCGGCGCCCTTGGGGGCCTGGCGGCGCAATTGCTCCTCGAAGCCGCCGCCACCGCCGCCGCCATTGCCGAATGGGCTGCGGCCGCGACCGAACAGCTCCGAGAACAGGTCGCCGGCGTCACCACCGCCGCTGCCGAACTCGAAGTTGGATGCGCCGCCGCCGGAACGCGCACCCCACGGGCCCTGGGCGCCGCCGCCGCCGAAGCCCCCGCCTCCCCCGCCGAAACCTGGCGGCGCCTTGGGCTGGCCGTCGGCATCGATCTCGCCGCGGTCGAAGCGCGCGCGGAGGTCGGGGTCGGTGAGCATGGTATTCGCCGCCGAGGCCTCCTTGAAGCGCTCGAGCTTGACGGCGTTCCCGGCATTGCGGTCGGGATGATTGTCCTTGGCGATCTTGCGATACGCCTTCTTGATTTCGGCATCGGTGGCGCCGCGCGCGACGCCGAGTACGGTGTACGGGTCTCTCATGTGTCGTCCGATAGCAGCTTTTGACGAACGCGACTGTGGTTGCCGCGCAACACGGCTTAAATGGGCAACACAATCGGCGGTGTAAAGCGTGGGGTGGAGGTTCTTCGCCGTCATCCCGGCGAACGCCGGGACCCATCACCTGAATTCGGGAGATGGGTCCCGGCGTTCGCCGGGATGACGGGGAGCCGGGAGGTTGGGTTTGCGCCCCCGACCCCCTAAGTTAGGCCCATGAGCGTTGCCTTCACCAAAGAGTCCGACAGCGAGGCGGTCGCCGCCGACCTGCCCGACCGGCCGATCTCGGTCCACCCGAACCTCGTCACCCCGGCCGGCCTCGCCGCGCTCGATGCCGAGCTGACCGCGGCCAAGGCCGCTTATGCCGACGCGCAGGCGGGCGGCGCGATCTCCGCCGACCGCACCGCGATGGCACGGGCGACGCGCGACCTGCGCTATTGGTCGGCACGGCGGGCGAGCGCACAGCTAGTAGAGCCGCAGCCCCACGACGGCACCGCGGTGTTCGGCAGCACGGTCAGCTTCGAGCGTGACGACGGCCGCCGCCAGACTTACGCCATCGTCGGCGAGGACGAGGCCGACCCGGCGAACGGCAGCGTGTCGTATGTCTCGCCGCTGGCCCGCGCGCTGATCGGCAAGCGCGTCGGCGACACGGCGACGATCGCGGGGCACGAGGTCGAGGTCGTCGCGGTCTAGCGGTTGCGGTCCCGCGCCGCGCGCAGCTGCAGGATGCGGTCGACGACGCTCTGGGGGTCCTCGCCCGGGCGAAGCTTCGACGGCTCGGGGCGCCACTGGTCGGGCTTCGGCTGATCGGATTTCGAATGGTCGGGTTTCGACACCTCACCTTTCGAAACTTCCTCGCAGATCTCGTGCGCGGCGCCCGCGGTCGCGGCGAGACTGCCGGTCAACTCGATGTCGACCGCGGGGCGATGCTCGCGAACCCAGCGCGCCAGTCCGAAGCCGCCGAGTTCGCCGCCCAGCTTTGCGTCACACAGCAGGATGTCGATGTCGAACCCGGACTCGTTGAACACCGCGATCGCTGCTTCACTGGTCGCCGCTTCGACCACGTGCAGCCCGCAATTGCGGAGGAACTCCGCGAGCGTGTGCCGGGCGATGACGTCGGGCTCGGCCAGCAGGGCGAGCGCCGTCGGCGCGTCGGGGCGTCTGCTCAAGAGGCGTCGGCCAGCAGCCCGCGCGCCATCTCGATCAGCTGCACCGGCAGATAGGGCTTGGGCAGATAGGCGTCGACGACACCCGCCAAGTCGCTGTCGGCAGACCGGACATGCCCCGAGCTGACGATGATCGCGAGTTCGGGCCGCAAGCGCCGCGCCGCCTTGGCCAATGCCAGCCCGTCGAGGTCGCCCGGCATCCGGACGTCGGTGATCATCAAGTCGACCGACACGCCAGCCGACAGCAAGGCCAGTCCTTCGTCGGCGCTCGAGGCTTCGATGACCTGGTAGCCGGCGTCGCGCAACTCGTCCGCCATGATCATGCGGATCAGGACTTCATCGTCCACGACGAGGACGTGTGGGGGTGAATTGTCTGCAACCAAGGCTTGCTCTAAAGCCGAAAACATCGTGTCGTTCCTACCGGCTGCTCGCCCCGGATATGCCCCGGCAGGCGGACGCGACGTGTCCGATGCGGGGTTAAACGGCAACAATTTGCAGGGCGCCCAGCGGTTCCACAATAATATCGCCTTTCAAGATCGAGCTTGGCGGCTGTGGCCGATGGCACACACTGGGCCGGCTTCACCGAGCCGGGGTGCGGGGCCAATCATCGCAGGAGGTTTCGCGCGGCCGCTTTGCGTCCTATCAGGCGCCATGCACACCGACCCTTTCGACTGGTTCGCCGACTGGTACGCCGAGGCCCGTGACAGCGAGCCGAACGATGCCAACGCGATGGCGCTCGCGACCGCGACACCCGCCGGGCGCCCCTCCGTCCGCATCGTGCTGCTGAAGGCATGGGACCGACGTGGCTTCGTGTTCTACACCAACCTCGACAGCCGCAAGGGCCGCGAGCTTGCCGCCAACCCCGCGGTCCACGCCGATTTCCACTGGAAGTCGCGGCTCCGCCAGATCCGCATGGGCGGCGATGCGGAGTTGGTGCCCGATGCCGAGGCGGACGCCTATTTCGCCGGGCGGCCGCGGACCTCGCAGCTCGGCGCCTGGGCGTCGGACCAGTCGCGGCCGATGCCCGACCGCGCCGCGTTCGAGACCCGGCTGGCCGACGCGACCGCGCGCTTCGAAGGCGGCGACGTCCCGCGCCCGCCGCGCTGGTCGGGCTTCCGCATCGTGCCCGCCGCCATCGAGTTCTGGCAGGACCGCCCGAACCGGCTCCACGACCGCACGCTGTTCACCCGCTCCGGCGACGGCTGGACGAGCGGGCTGCTCTACCCGTGACAGGGCTCCGGTCGTGACGAGGGCCGAACGCGGCACCCTGACACGTCGGGCGGCGCTGGCGTCGTCGACGGTCGCGGTGGTCCTGCTCGGCCTCAAGGCGTGGGCGGCGTATGCGACAGGGTCGATGACGATGCTCGGCAGCCTGGCCGACACGACGCTCGACCTTGCGGCCTCGCTGATGACCCTGTTCGCGGTCGGCCTCGCCGCGCAACCCGCCGACGACGACCACCGCTTCGGCCACGGCAAGGCGGAGGCGATCGCGGCGCTGCTCCAGACGCTGCTGATCGTCGCGTCGGGCCTCGGCATCGGCTGGCGCGCGGTGCTGCAGTTCAGCGTCACCGAGCTTCCGGTGCGCGCCGACCTCGGCATCGGCGTCTCGACGATCGGCGTCGTGCTGAGTGGCCTGCTGGTGCTGTACCAGCGCCATGTCGTCCGCCTGACCGGCTCGGTCGCGATCGCCACCGACCAGCTCCACTACCAGTCCGACCTGCTGCTCAATATCGCCGTCATCGCGGCGCTGGTGCTCGAGCTCATCGTCGGGCTGCACGGGGCGGATGCGGCGTTCGGCATCGGCATCGCGGTCTACCTGGTCGTCGGCGCGCTGCGCTCGGCCCGCGCCGCGGTCGACATGCTGATGGACAAGGAATGGCCCGAGGAGAAGCGCCAGCGGCTGCTGATCGCCGTGTCGGGCGTCGCGCGTGTCGAGGGCATCCACGAGCTCCGCACCCGCTCCAGCGGCGTCACCGACTTCATCCAGTTCCACATCTGGCTCGACCCCCTGATGACCGTCGCCTGCGCCCACGAGATCGTTGACGAGACCGAGGCGCGGGTCGCCGCCGCCTTTCCGGGGGCCGAGATCCTGATCCACGTCGACCCCGTCGGCCATTACGACCCTGGCCACTCCCCCGCCGAGAAGGCCTGCTGATGCGCGTCCCCTTCGACCAGATCGACGCCTTCGCCGACCGGGCGTTCGCGGGCAATTCGGCCGCTGTGATGCCGCTGGACGCGTGGCTCGAGGACGCGGCGCTGCAGGCCATCGCGATGGAGAACAACCTGTCGGAGACCGCCTTCCTCGTCGCGCGGACCGACACCAGTGAAGCCGACTACGACCTGCGCTGGTTCACCCCGACGGTCGAAGCCGCGATGTGCGGGCACGCGACCTTCGCCAGCGGCCACTACCTGCTGACGCGCGAACCGGCCCGCGACATGGTGCGCTTCTCGACCCGCAAGGCCGGTATCCTGTCGGTAGCCCGCGACGGCGACGCGCTGAGCATGTCGCTGCCGGCGTGGCCCGCGACCCCCAACCCGATGCCCGGCTTCGCCGAGGCACTCGGGGCGACGCCGGACGAAATCCTGACTCGCAGCGGTGGCTATCTGGTCGCAGTTTATGCCACCGCCGCCGAGGTCCGCGCGCTGAAGCCCGACTTCCGTGCATTGGCCGCGCTCAGCGACGGCGACGCCAGCGATGACGGCGACTCGCTGTGCATCGCGACCGCGCCCGGCGACGGCGATCCCTCCGGAGCCGACATCGTCAGCCGCGCCTTCGCACCCGGTGCGGGCATCGACGAGGACCCGGTCACCGGCTCCGCCCACGCCGTCATCGTGCCCTACTGGGCCAAGCGCCTCGGCCGTGACCGCTTCACGGCGTTCCAGGCAAGCGCGCGCGGTGGGCACCTGACCTGCCGGTTGGAGGGCGACCGGGTGGTGCTCGGGGGAAAGTGCGTGACGGTGATCGAGGGCGTGTTCCTGCTGTAACGGACACCTAGCCTCTCTCATTGTCATCCCCGCGCAGGCGGGGACCCATGAACACCGGCCATCGCCTCAAGTCTCGAACTCGGTGATCATGGGTCCCCGCCTGCGCGGGGATGACAACCGACGCCGGGATGACAACCGAGCTTCAACCGAACCTGCGTCCCGCTCCTACTTCGTGCACGCCCCGACGCGCTTGCCCACCGTCGTCGCGACCACCGTCATCTTCATCTGTCCGGTCATCACCGTACGCCCGTGGGAGGTGAAGCCGGTCGGGGTGTAGGTCGAGTCGCTGACCGAGTGCATCGTGCCGCCGCCCGCTGGCTTGCAGGTGATCTCGGCGTGGACGACGTTTCCGGTCGTGGAGATCCGGCCGAAAGTACATGACTTGTCGGACTTCAGCATCTCCTGCGGGCCCTTGGCGGCGTCGGCCGGGGTGATGCAATGCTGCAGGTGAACCGCCTTGCCGCGCATCGCGTTGGCGGCGCCGGGCGGCATGCCCTCCATCTCCATGCTCTCGGTCGTCACCGCGATATCCCATTGGCCGGGCATGATGCCGATACCGGCGGCGATCACCGCACAGGGCGAAACTGCCGCTGCCAGCACCACCGCCGCCAAAAATCCCCGCTTCACAGGCCCGCTCCCTTGCCCTTGCACAGTTAGGTTGACCGCTACAGCAAAATGCTTGCGATCCCACGCCCAACATTCGAGTTGTGCTCGAAAGGCTAATGTGCGTATCTTTGCTCCGCACTCCGAACGAAAGTCCGCGCCATGAACGCACCGACGCCCGCCTCGGCCTTCATCCCCGCCAACCTGCCGGAGCCGAGCTACAACGAGCTGACTCACATCCCCGGCATGAAGCCCGCGAAGATCAGCGTGCTGCGGACGATCAACTTCCTGCGTGACCCGCTCGGCTACAGCCAGCGCATGGTCGACCTGTATGGCCGGGTCTTCCGCCGCCAGGATTTCGGCGGCTGGGGCGTGACGATGATCGGTCCCGAGGCGAACGAGTTGGTGATGTTCAACAAGGACAAGATCTTCTCGTCGGAGCTCGGCTGGGGCCCGGTGCTCGACCAGGTCTTCCCGCACGGCCTGATGCTGATGGATTTCGACCAGCACCGCATCCACCGCAAGACGCTCGGCGTGGCGTTCAAGCCCGAGCCGATGAAGCATTACCTCGGCCAGCTGACCGGCGGCATCGAGCGCGGCATCGCCGCCTGGCCCAAGTCGACCGAGTTCAAGTTCTATCCGGCGATCAAGGCGCTGACCCTCGACCTCGCGGCCGCGTCGTTCCTCGGCGTCGAGTGGGGTCCCGAGGCGCACAAGATCAACCGTGCCTTCGTCGACATGGTGCTGGCCGCGACCGGCATCGTCCGCACGCCGATGCCGTTCACCGCGATGCGCCGCGGCGTGAAGGGCCGCGCCTACATGTGCGAATTCTTCGGCAAGGAAATCCCCAAGCGCCGGGGCAAGGCAGGCGACGATATCTTCACGCAGATCGTCAACGCCCGCGACGAGAACGGGGTGGCGCTGACCGACCAGGAAATCATCGACCACATGAACTTCCTGATGATGGCGGCGCACGACACGCTGACCTCGTCGCTGACCTCGACGGTCTATTATCTCGGCATGAATCCTGAGTGGCAGGACAAGCTCCGCGCCGAGATCAACGCGGTGAAGGCCGAGACCGGCGGGCCGCTGACCTACGAGACTCTCGGCAAGCTCGAGCAATGCGAGTGGGCGTTCAAGGAAGCGCTGCGGCTGATCCCGCCGGTGCCGTCGATGCCACGCCGGGCGCTGCGTGAGTTCACCTTCATGAACCACGTCGTCCCCGCCGGCAGCCACATCGGCATCAACCAGATGATGACCCACCGCATGCCCGAAATCTGGCCCGACCCGGAGCGCTTCGACCCGACGCGCTTCTCGGCGGAGAACTCCAAGGGCCGCCACAAATATGCGTGGGTGCCGTTCGGCGGCGGCCAGCACATGTGCCTCGGGCTGCACTTTGCCTACATGCAGGCGAAGGCGTTCCTGTTCACGCTACTGGCGGACAACCGGATCGAACTCGCGCCGGGCTACAAGGGCGACTTCCAGATGTTCCCGATCCCCAAGCCCAAGGACGGCCTGCCGGTCAGGATCGTGCCGCTTTGAGTTCGGCGGTACGGGCGCGCCGCTGGCCGTGGGTTGTTGTGGCGATCGTGGTTCTGCTGGTCGCAGGCTGGTTCGCCGTGCGGACGCCCGACATACCTGTCGCTGCGTTGCGTGCCAAATACGCCTCCCCGGCATCGCAGTTCGTGGACGTCCTGCCGAATCTGACCGTCCACCTGCGCGACGAGGGACCGCGCGATGCCCCGGTGCTGGTCCTGCTGCACGGGTCGAACTCTTCGCTGCACACTTGGGAGCCGTGGGTGGCCCGGCTCAAGGGCAACACGCGGATCGTTAGCTTCGACCTGCCGGCGCATGGCCTGACGGGGCCTGACCCGAATAACGATTATAGCACCGCCGCGTCGGTGCGCGTCGTCACTGCAGTGGCCAACCGGCTGGGCCTGTCGCGCTTCGTGCTGGCCGGCAACTCGATGGGCGGCGGCATCGCGGCGCGCTTCGCGGTAACCCACCCGGAGCGACTGACGGGACTGATCCTGGTCGACGCGGGCGGACAACCCCCGACCGGCCCCCGCGACACACCGCTGGCATTCCGCATCGCCGAGATCCCTGTCCTCCGCGACTTCGTCGCCGGCATCACGCCGCGATGGCTGGTCGCGGACGGGCTGAGCGGCGCAGTCTCCATCAAGTCGGTAATGACCGACGCCGCGATCGACCGTTACTGGGAACTGCTGCGCTATCCGGGTAACCGCACCGCGACCCTCCAGCGTTTCGCACAAGGCTATGGCAGCGTCGCCGCGGCCGAGCTGAAGCGGGTTACTGTTCCGACCCTGATCCTGTGGGGACGCGAAGATCGTTTCATTCCCGTGACTTCAGCGGCCTGGTACGGACGCAACCTGCCGAACGCTCGCACCGTTATCTACGACGGCGTCGGCCACCTGCCGATGGAGGAGACGCCCGACCGCTCCGCCGCCGACGTCCGCGCCTTCATGGCCGGGCTATCGCCTCAAGCCGCTGCCGCGCCGCGCCTCGCCAGATAGGCGAACATCCGGTCCGCGGTCGGCGCGCCGAGGCTGATCAGGCCGCGGCGGAGGTCGTCGGGGTCGATGTTGCGCTCGAACATGCCGACGTCGCAGAGGTTGCGGATCCAGCGCAGCGCCGTCGATGTCGGCACCGCAGCCGCGATGCACAGGCTGGAGACCGAGACGAGGCGATGCTCGAGCCGCGCCGCGGTCAGGTCGAGCAGCATGTCCCAGGCCGGGTCGGAGAACAGCTCGGCGGGAAAGAACCGCTCGCGGTCGCGCCGGCGCTTGATGACTTCGCGGACCTGCGCGGCATCGACGGGTGACGCGGCGCTGGCCTCCAGCTGGCTGGCGGCGGCAAGGTCCGTGAGGGCACGGGCGATGCGCTCGACCTCGCGCCCGAGCGAGTTGAGCCGCTGGGCATCGCGGTCGGAGAAGTCGCCGACCGCGATCCGAGCGGAGCGCGGCAAGGCGTCGAGCACCGCGTCACGGAGTGCGGACATCGAGGTCGCCGCATCGACATAGCCGACGACGTTGGGGCTGAGCGTGATCCGGGCATCGTCGCCGCGACCGACCAGGAAGACCGCGCGCGGTGCCGAGGGGCCTTGCAGCAGGTCGAGCAAGGCGGCGTCGGCGACGCTCAGGTCGATGACGATCAGCGCGATGTCGTAGCGGTCGGCAAGGATACCGCGGAGTTCGGCGGCGCTGGCGAACGACTCGGTCTCCAAGTTGTCGGCTGCAAACAATCGGCTAGGCAAAAACCCGTCGCCGAGGCCCGCGAATACAACGAGGCGGGCGTCGGTCATTAACAATTCCTTTAACTTAACCGGGAAAACCGCTCAATCGGTGGTAACTAGACAAGGTAGCACAACTGAACAAACCGTTTCGGACCCATACTGAATAAGTCTGTGGAAAACTCTGTATGGGTGATCGACGGCTGCGCGGAGGGGCACGGCTGCACATCGACCGAAAGGGCTCGGATGCAGCGCAATGGCTTGGAACTGGCCGAACTGATCGGCGTCAGCGACGCGATTGCCGCGGTGCGCGACATGATCGACCGGGTCGCTGGCAGCAGCGCGACCGTGCTCGTCACCGGGCCCTCGGGCAGCGGCAAGGAGGTCGTCGCGCAACTGCTGCACCAGCGTGGGGCCCGCGCCGCCCGGCCGTTCGTCGCGGTCAATTGCGGCGCCCTCCCCGCCGAGCTCATCGAAAGCGAAATCTTCGGCCACGAGGCGGGCGCGTTCACCGGTGCGGTCAAGGCCCGGCGCGGGCGTTTCGAACTCGCCGACACCGGCACCCTCTTCCTCGACGAGGTCGGCGACATGCCGCTGGCGATGCAGGTCAAATTGCTCCGCGTCCTCGAAACCCGCGTCGTCGAGCGGGTCGGCGGCATGATCGGTACGCCCGTCGACGTCCGCGTCGTCGCCGCGACCAACGTCGATCTGGGCGCCGCGGTCGCCGCGGGCAACTTCCGCGAGGACCTGTTCTACCGGCTCGCGGTGGTCGAGATCGCCATGCCGGCGCTGGCCGAGCGGCGCGACGACATCGTGCCACTCATCGAGCATTTCGTCGCGCGCGGCGTGCCGGCCCGCCGGGTCGAGTTCAGCGTGCCGGCCCTCGACGCTCTCCGCGAGCTGCCGTGGCGCGGCAACATCCGCGAACTGCGCAACCTCGTCGACCGCGCCTCGGCGCTCCATCCGGGCGAGACCGTCGACCGCGCCACCGCGCTCCAGCTGGCGGACAGCGTCGTCCGCGGGCTCGCCCCGGTCGCGGTGCGCCGGCCGCTGCCGCGGGTGGTCGAGCCGGATGACGCGTTCGTCGACCTCAAGCAGGTGCTCGACGCGATCGAGCAGGGGTACATCGAGCGAACGCTGCTGAGCACGGCGGGCGGCGTCGCGGAGACCGCGCGGCGGCTCGGGCTGCGGCGGACGACGCTGATCGAGAAGATGCGGCGGTTGAACATCAGCCGGTTGCCGGCGTGCTAGGCGCTCTTCGCAGCTGAATTGTCATCCCGGGCTCGACCCGGGACCCAGCTTCCTCCGAGCCCGGGCCCCGGGGTTAGCTGGGTCCCGGGTCAAGCCCGGGATGACAATGGGGCCCGGGATGACAATGGGGCCCGGGATGACATTGGGGCCCGGGGTGACGATGAGGGCCGAGCCCTTCTAACTCTCCTAAGCGGCCACCCCCCGCCACGCTTCCCCCAGCGTCCGCACCCGCTCCGCCGCGACCCCGAGCAGCTCCGGCCGCGCCTCCGCATTGCCCGCCACGATCAACGCGCGCAGCTGGCCGTAAAGCGCTGCCAGCGTCCGCGCGACACCGCCGCCCGCGACGAAATCCAGCGACGTCTCCAGCCCGTCGAGGATCGACAGCGCCCGCGTCACGGACCGGATGCGCGGCCCGGCCTGGCCCTGCTCGATGGCGCGCTCGGCGGCGCGGAGGGCGGTGCGCAGACCGTCGAACAGCATACCGATGAGCTGCTGCGGCGAGGCGGCGGCGACCCGCCCGGCAAGGTCGAGTTCGCGGTACTGGCTGACGGCGCGCGCGGTGGACGGCATCGGTGTCTCCTTAACTGTCGGATTTGTTCCAGGCCTTGATCTGCTCGTCGAGGAAGCTCTGGGTCGCCTTGAAGGCCCCGACGGCTTGCTCCATCGCGGCATATTGCTTGACCAGCTGGGCACGCAGCGTCGTCATGCTGGTCTCGAGCTTGGCGCGCGCGGTGGCGACCGCGCTCTGCTCGCGGGTCAGCCGGGTGTCGGTCGACGTCCCCAGCGCGCTGCGAACCTTGGTCAGGGCGCCGCCGGTCGCGGTGAGGCCCGCCAGCAGCGCCTCCGCGCCGTCGGGATCGCTCGCCAGCGCCGCCGACAGCTTGGCGGAATCGACCGACAGCGAGCCGTCGCGCGACGTCGTCACCCCGAGCTTCGCCAGCCCGCCGGTGCCGGTCGCGGTCAACTGGAGCAGCTGGCGTTCGACCTGGCGCAGCGTCGCGTCGCCCGCCAGCGGTGCCGCAGCGCCGGCCTCGGTGGCCCCGGTGGTCAGTGCATGAGTCAGGCTGTGGAGCGCGTTGACCGCATCAACCAGGTCGTTGACCGCGGTGGTCAGCCCGGTGATGTCGCGGTTGGCGCCGAGCGTGATGACGGTCCCGGGAGCCGCCTTGACGAGGTCGAGGCTGACTCCGACGACGAGGTCGGTGATGGTGTTCGACGGCCGCGTCACGCTGACGCCGTCGACGACGAGGCTCGCGTCGTGGGCGGTGCCGGCGGAGACCATCGTCGGCGTGCCGGGCTTGTACAGGAAGCGGTCAAGGCCCGCATCGCCGGTCGCGGTGACGATGAACGCCGACTTCGCGCCGGTCGGACCCTTGAGCACCAGCCGTGCGCCCTGCCCGTCGTCGATGATGCTGGCGCGGACCCCGGTACCCGACTTGTTGATCGCCGCCGCCAGGCCCGCGAGGGTGTTGTTCTTGCTGTCGATGACGATGTCGATGCCCGCCGCCGCCCCCGCGAAGGCGAAGTCACCCGCCCCGTCCGGGGTCATTGTGCCGAGCGTGATCGTCAGCGTGCCCTCGCCCACCGTCGCGGTCGACGACGCGACCGCGACCGAGACCAGTGACTGCCCGCCGGCGAGTGACTTGATCTCGATGCTGGTCGGCTCGAGCAGGCGGGTCGCGCCGGCGGTCGCACGCGCCGTCAAAGCCGACGGATCGCTGGTCGCGGGCAGCGGCCCGAGCGCGCCTTTCCGCGTCCGGCTCGCCATCGCCGCGACCAGAGCGTCGAGCGCCGAGGTGACCTGCGCCATGCCCGAGATCCGCGCCGTGACCTTGTCGCTGCGCGCGGTCAAAGCGTCGTCGCGCGGCTTGCGCTCGGCCGCGACCAGCTCGTCGATCAACGCCTTCGTGTCGATCCCGGAGCCGACGCCGAGGGAGTTGGCGATGCTCGTCATGCCAGGGTTAACGGCGGCGTCCAGCCGCGCATTAACGCATGAAGCCAAACTTTCATTTTACGCGCGTAGTGGGCAGCCAGGGGGAGAACGGGGCTATGTCGCAGGAACGTAGACGCTGGGTCAGCGGATTGGCGGCGCTCGTTGCGTTGGGATCCCTGGCATCCCCAGCTGACGCCGGTCTTCTCGCTAAGGCACGTCTCTACCGATCGACCGATTTGTTCGGGACGGGGTATAGTAGCAAGCTTCGCCCCGATGGAACCTGGAAGATCGTGGCCAACACGCGAAGCGACGAGGGCCGCGGCTTCGCGTTTCAGTTGGCGATGTATCGTGCCGCAGAGGTGGCTACAGAAAGCGGCAAGCGCTACTTTCAGGTCCTTGATGCCAACGGTTCTGTGGTCGTCCGCGGCTACAGCGTCGGTGCCGAGTATGCCCGGATATTCGTCCGCGCCAGCGACGACCCGGCTCCGCCTACCGATTGCCGTTCGAAGCGGCCTGACGACTGCAGGACGCTCGAGGCGGAGCGGGTAATGGCAAGGCTCGGAGCAACGATGGAATTCAAGGTAAAGCCGCTGGCGGACGCTCACGAAGCTCGCTGACCGAATTCGTCGAAGCGCATCGCTGGCGGGACCGCGATCTCGGGCGCGGCCGCAGTGGACCCGGCCTCCGCATCGATGCTGAAGACGTACGCCAGCACCGCCGCAACCGCGGCGTAGAGGTCGTCGCGGATAGGCTCACCGATCTTGCCGGTGAAGAAGATCGCTCGGGTCAGCTGGGGGTAGCGGAGGACCGGCACGCCGCGCTCGGCAGCCAGTTCGCGGATCGCGGCGGCGATCACGTCCCGCCCGCGCGCGACGATGACCGGAGCGCTGTCGCGGCCCGGCACGTAGCGCAGCGCGACCGCGAATTCGCTCGGGTTGACGGTGACGACGGTCGCTTCTGCCATTGCGGGACGAAGCGCGCGCTTGGCGCCGATCCGCGCCATGCGGCGCTGCGCGGCCTTGGTTTCGGGGTTGCCGTCGCTCTCGCGCTGCTCGTCGCGGACTTCCTGCAGCGTCATGCGAAGCTTCGCCAGCCAGCGCGAGCGCTGCCATGGCAGGTCGATCGCGGCGATCAGCAGGAGAGTGACGGTGAGCGCAGTCATCAGGTGGAGTATGGTCGCGCCGGTCGCCGCCGCCGCTCCCCCGGGCGAGGCCGGGAAGCCGTCGAGGCCGAGCGCGTGCCCGACCGACCACCAGCCGGCACCGCCGAGCAGCGCCGCCTTGAGCACCGCCTTGCCGAGCTCTACCGGGCCCTCCGCCCCGACCATGCGCTTGAGGCCCGCGAGCGGGTTGAGCCGCCCCGGCTTCGGGGTCAGCGCGCCGCCCGACCAGCGGGGCCCGAGCAGCAGGGGGCCGGCGATGCCTCCAGCAATGACGAGGAGCGCGAAGCTGACGAGCGGGGCTTCGAGCGGCCCGAGCAGCGCGGCGACGTCGAGCTGGCGGTCCGGTCCGACCCTCAGGCCGCCGCGCAGGACCTGCGCGCAGGCAGCGAACAGCGCGCTGCCGCTGAGCCACAGCCATGCGAGACCGGCTAGGGTGACCAATGCGGTACCGAGTTCGCGCGACTGCCAGACCTCGCCGCGCACTGCCGCTTCGCGCTTGCGCTTGTCGGTGGGATCATGGGTTTTCTCGGTGGACATTTCAGAGCCCCCGCGCCGAACATGTCATCCCGGCGAACGCCGGGACCCAGCTTTGTCCGAGGGTCCGAGTGCGCAGCGAAACTGGGTCCCGGCGTTCGCCGGGATGACAATGGGGGTAGCGGACCTCACCCGCCCAGCAGCGCCGCGATCGCATCCTCACCCCCGAGGACCCCCTGCCCCATCCCCGCCAGCAGCGCCGGGAACGCCAGCGGCAGCGCCGCCAGCCCCGCCGCCATCAGCGTCGCAAACCCGATCGAGAACAGGTTGAGCTGCGGCGCGCTCCGGGCCAGCACCGCCAGCCACAGGTTGACGATGACCAGCACCGCCGCGACCGGCAGCGCCAGCATCAGCCCGGTCGACAGCGCGACGCCGCCGAAACGCACGACCTCGAGCGGGTCGGCCATCGTGCCCGGGGGCAGCGTCCGGTAGCTCTCGACGATCAGCGCGAACAGGCGCGCGTGGCCGTCGTTGCCGACGAAAGCGAGCCACATCAGCAGCGACAGGAACGTGGTCAGCACCGGGCTGGTCAGGCCACCGGGCGCGAGAATGGTCGCGAAGCCGAGGCCCATCGCCTGGCTGAGCATCTCGCCTGCGACCTGCGCCGACGCAAAGATCGCCTGCAGCATGACGCCGACCGCGGCCCCGATCGCGATCTCGCCGATGACCGCGCCGACCAGCGCCGGGCCGCCGGGAGCGGCGATGGTCGCGACCTGCTCGACGAGCAGCCCGACCGCGAGCGACAGCCCAACGCGGACCCGGATCGGCAGCAAGGTCGCACCGATACCGGGCAGCAGGGCGAGCGCCGACCCGGTGCGCAGGCTGGCGAACAGCAGGCGCTGCATCTCGGCCTCGGGCGCCGCGAGCCAGTTCGCGATCAATGGAGCAGCGCCGGGATGCGGTCGTACAGCTCGAGGGTGAAGTCGGTCAGCAGCCGCAGCATCAGCGCGCCGAACAGCAGCAGCGAGACGCCCGCGACCACCAATTTGGGCACGAAGCTGAGCGTCGCCTCGCTGATCGAGGTCGCGGCCTGGACCAGCCCGACGAGCAGCGCCGACGCCAGTACCGGCAGCACGACGGGCGCGCCGATCATCAGCACCGTCTTGAGCGCCGAGATCGCGGCGTCGGCGACGAGGTCGGCGTCGGTCATCCGGCCCCCACGAAGCTGGCGGCAAGCGACCCCATCAGCAGCCCCCAGCCGTCGACAAGGACGAACAGCAACAGCTTGAACGGCAGCGAGATCAACGTCGGCGACACCATCATCATGCCGAGCGCCATCAGGATGCTGGCGACGACGAGGTCGATGACCAGGAACGGCAGATAGACGAGGAACCCGATCTCGAACGCGGTCTTGAGCTCGCTGGTCGCGAAGGCGGGCACGAGGATGGTCATCGGAATGTCGGCGGGCCTGGCGAACGGCCCGGCGTGGGCGAGGTTGGCGAACAGGCGGACGTCCTTCTCGCGGGTCTGGGCGCGCATGAAGGCGTGGAGCAACGCGCCCGCGCGCCCGACCGCGGCCTCGGCGGGGAGCGTGCCGGCGGCATAGGGGCGATAGGCCTGGGTCTCGATCGCGGTCACCGTCGGGCGCATCACGAACAGGGTCAGGAACAGCGCGAGGCCGACGAGCAGCTGATTCGGCGGGGCCTGCCCGAGCCCGATCGCCTGCCGCACGATCGCCAGCACGATCAGGATGCGGGTGAAGCCGGTCATCATCAGGAGGAGCGACGGCAGCAGCGTCAGCACCGTCATCAGGACGAGGATCTGGAGGGGGAGCGCGAGCGGGGCGGCGGCCAGCGCGGTCAGGGGGGCGTCGGGGTTCATGCGGGGGTGACCGGGCTCGCGAAGTTCGCTTGCAGCAAGAACCCAGCCCCGACCCCTCCCTTGAAAGGGAGGGGAGCAGAAAGAACAAGGGGGTCCCCCTCCCCTTCAGGGCAGGGGCTAGGGGTGGGCGCTTGGCCCTCGCCGAGCCTTCCGACCAGCAACCGCACGCCGTCCTTCCCGACCCCGATCAACAGCCGCTCGCCCGCGAACTCCGCGACCGCAAGCTTCGCCCCCGGCCCGAGATTGACGACCTGCACCAGCTTCAGCGGAGCCTCCCCCGTCGCCACGCCCGGCAGCCGGATCAGCCCGCGCTTCGCCGCGAACAGCACTCCGCCCAGGCCGAGCAACAGCAGCGGCAGCACCAGCGCTAGGCGGAGCACGTAGTCGGTCACCGCGCACCGCCATCGACCAGTTCAACGATCCGGACCCCGAAGCGGTCGCCGATGGTGACGACTTCACCCTTCGCGAGCAGGCGGTCGTTGACCAGGATGTCGATGCGCTCGTCGCTGCGGCGGTCGAGCTCGATGACCTCGCCGGGCTCGAGTTCGGCCAGCTCGGCGAGCGTCAGGCGGGTCGCGCCGATCTCGACCGACAGCCGCATCTCGATGCCGCCGAGCGCTCCCAGACCGGCGCGCTCGATGGCGGCCTCGAAAGCGTCGTTGGTCACCGCGTTCATGCCTGGTCTCCAAAAGCGGGCGTCCGGCGCGAGCGTGCGACGATGCGGACGCGAGGGCTGCCGGTGTCGGCGTCGATGATGTGGCCGCGCGCGAGCGCGTGGCTGCCGATGCGCAGGCCGACCTCGTGCGCGGTGGCGATCGGCAGCACGTCGCCGACCTTGAAGGCGCGGGCGGCGCGCACCGCGACATTGCCCTCGTGGAGCACCAGCCGCACCGGGATCGCCAACCCGCCGAGGACGCGGCGCAACTGCGCGCGCCACTCCGAGTGATCGACGGGGGCGCAGGCCGGTTGCGCCGGGGCCTGGGCGACGAGGTCGATGCGGTCGCGGACGGTGCCGAGGGTGACGGTGAAGCTCTCCGCCGGCAGGTCGGATTTCACGGGCGTCCAGCCGGTCGCATCGGGCATCAGCGCGGCCCGCAGCTGCACGACCAGTTCGCCGAGGCAGCGGAGCGCGTGCGACGATACCGGTGCGCCGTCCTCCTCGAACGCGCCGCCGCACTGGCGGTTGAGCAACGCGGACGCGAGCTTCGCGCCGCCGCCGATACCGAACAATGCGCCTTCCTCGGATTGCCACCAGCTCATCGCGAGGGGTTCTCCGGAGGCTGGGGCGGCGGTCGCGGCGATATCGCACAGGGCCCCGAGCCTTGCCGCCAGCGACTTGCCGAGCGCGACGGCGTCGACCTCGCGCAGCGCCGGTTCGGAGCGACGCGAGGCGGGCGGGAAGACAATTTCACGCGGCGCGGCGTCATCGTAGCCGGCGGTAATGCGGGGGGCCCCGTCGTTCATTGGACGTCGTTCACTGGACGACCAGGCTGGTCAGGAAGACCTCGTCGATACCGGCGACATTCGCCTTCTGGCGGAGCACGCTGTCGACGGTTTCGCGGAGCTTGAGGCGCAGCTTGGCCTTGGCCGGTCCGCCCGCGACGTCGGCCTCCGACAGGTCGCCGAGGACCCCGAGAACGGCGGAGACGATCGCCAGCTTGTGCTGCTGGAGCGCCGCGACCGTGCTCGGGCCGCCGGTGGTCGAGACCGCGATCCGCAGCTGCAGGAACCGCCCGGTGTCGACGAGGTTCGAGGTGAAGGCGTTGTCGAGTTCGACATATTCGAGCTTCGACGTCTCGTGCGACGGGGCGCCGAGCCCAAGTTTGCCGGGCATCGCGTCGAACGCCATCACCGCGCCGAGGCCACCCGCCGCGGCCCCGCCGCCAAACGCGCCGACGATCAGCAGGACCTTGAGCGCGGCACCGCCCTTGCCGGCCTTCTTCGCCTTGGGGTCAGGGTCGGCCATGGCTTACCTCAGGCGTAGCGGTCGGCGCGGAGGGCGCGGGGGAGCGGGCGGGGTTCGAGCGCGGCGGTGCGTGCGGGATCGCGGCGCTCGGCGGGTGGGCGGCCACCCCCACCCCCGCCCTCGCTGGCATTGGCGTTGGCGTTTCCGCCTCCGCTGCGCACGTCGACCGAGACCCCGTCAAAGCTATTGCCGCTGGTTGCGACGGCATCGGCAAGGCGAGAGGGCTGCGCTCCGAGGAGGCTCGCGGCGGCGGAAGTATCGACGGTGAACTGGACGCCGACGCGCGTGTCGCGCGCCTCGATCGCGACGCGGACTGCGCCAAGCCGGTCGGTGGCGAGGTCGAAGCTGCCTGGGCCCGTGTCGACGATGTGGGCGGTGATGGGAAACGGGGCTGGGTCGTGGCCGGTCGCGCGAGGGGCGGTGGTCGCGAGCGATGGGGCGACATCGTGGGGAGCCTCGGATGTCGCGAAGGCAGGCGTCGACTGCGGCAGGGCGAGGTCGGTGGGCTGGTCGCGGCTGCGGAGCGGGCGCGACATTTGGGACGTCGTGGCTCGTGTTTCGGATGTAGGAACCGGGGTGACGGAGACGGTCGCGGGCGATGCGGCGACAGGTCCGGCAGTTACAGCAATTGCCGTGGCGGCTGGAGCCGGAGTGGCAACCGGCAGACCACTCGGTGCGGTGACCGCTGGCGCTACCGGCGAGAGCTCTGTCGTCGTCTGCTGGACCGTGACTGGTTGGGGTACGAGATCCGGCGCAGCGACTGGAACGCCGGCAGGGCCGCCGATGACCGGCTGCGCTGGCGGCTCGGCAGGAGCAGGCGTGGCGAGCAACCTTGGCTCAAGCTTTGCGGTAGGCCGAGCCAACTCGAGCGCGCCGGCCACGATGGCTTCAGCCGCTCGGACCGGAAGGCGCGACCTGGGCCGCGCGAACACGGTTTGCAACGTCGCTGTCTCGCCGGACGCTGGCGGTGGCGACGCAGCAGTTCGCACGAACGGCGAAACCGACGGCACATCAACCGGGATCGCGATGGCCGAAGGCTTCGGCTCGATCGATGTCGCAGGCGAGCCGATCAGCAGCACGGCAATCGCCGGGACCGCCAGCAGCAGAAGATCGGCAACAGGGGTCGGCAGGACGTCCGGATCGACGTCCGCGTCCGCGTCCGGATCATCATGCCCGGGTTGCGGCTTGGCGCCGGCGTCCAGTTCCGCAGGCACAATGTTCACCGGCAGCGAAATCGCGGTGGGGGGCGTGGGAATCGGTAGCGGCACGGAGGTGGAGATTGGCACCGGAGCCGATACCAGTGCCGCGAACAGCACGGGAAACTCGGCTGTCGCGGTCGGCGCGACGCCAGGAATCGCCACGTCCGTCGACAGCGCAGGCAGGCTGGCTGCGATGTTCATCGGCGGGCCATCGCTTGGTCGACGACATCGACCCGAACGCGGAGGCGCGCCGCGGCCAGCATCGCGCCGTCGCGCAGGCCGCGGACCCCGTCGAGCGCGGTCGCGACCTGCCCAGCGGCCTCGTCGAGGCGGACGAGGCCTGCGGAAGCGGCCTTGCGCGCGCCGACGGTGTCGCCGGCCGGCAATTCGGCACCGAGGCGCCCGATCCGGAACTGCATGTCGGCCAGTTGCCCGACGCGGCGCTGGGCGTCGGCGAGGCTGCGCAGGCCGCGATTGAGCTCGACCGTGCGGATCGTGCGGAGGCGCGCGAGCCGGTTCATCCCGGCACCGCGGCGTGGAGGGCGGCCACCGAGGCGGCGAAGCCGGCGCGCTCGCTACGGGGCTGGGTGCGGAACGCCTCCATCGCCTCGCGGGCGGACAGTGCTGCGTCGAGCGCGGCGTCGTGACCGGGGGCGTAGGCGCCCATCAGGACGAGGTCGCGGTTGGCGTCGATCAGCGCCTGGGCGCGGCGGAACTTGGCGGCGGCGGCGGCGTGGCTGGGCTCGACGAGGTCGTGCATCGAGCGGCTGACCGACGCGGCGATGTCGATCGCCGGGTAGATCCCGAGCTGGGCGGTAGCGCGCGACAGCACGATGTGGCCGTCGAGGACGCCGCGCGCCGCATCGACGACGGGGTCGTTCATGTCGTCGCCGTCCGCCAGCACGGTGTAGATCGCGGTCACCGAGCCGCCGGTCTCGGCGTCGTTGCCGGCGCGCTCGACGAGGCGCGGCAGCAGGCCGATCGCGGACGGCGGATAGCCGCGGGCGCCGAGGCCTTCGCCCAATGCCGCGCCGATCTCGCGCTGGGCGTGCGCAACGCGGGTCAGGCTGTCGACGATGAGCAGGACGTGGCGGCCTTGCGCGCGGAAGTGCTCGGCCACGGCATGCGCGCGCATGACGCCGCGGACGCGGAGCAGCGGCGCGTCGTCGGCAGCGACGGCGATGACGAGCGTGCGGGCGCGGGACTTCGCGTCGAGCTGGCTGGCGACGAAATCGCCGATCTCGCGGCCGCGCTCGCCGATCAGCGCGACGACCACGACCTGGGCCGCGGAGTAGCGCGCGATCTGGCCGAGCAGCACCGACTTGCCGACGCCGCTGCCCGCCATGATGCCCACCCGTTGCCCGCGCCCGAGGGTGAGCAGCGCGTTGATCGTGCGGACGCCGCAGTCGAGGACCTCACGGACCGCAGAGCGGCGCAGCGGATTGATAGCGGGCGGATCGAGGGGCACCCGCGTCTCGGTGCGCGGGACAGGGCCGCCGTCGAGTGGTCGCCCGCCCCCATCGAGGATGCGCCCGAGCAGCGCCTCGCCGACCGAAACGCGCGCGGCGTCGGCGAGCGGCAGGACCGCCGCTCCGGGGAGTAGCGCGCCGGGCTGGGCGAGGCCCATCAGCAGGGTCCGGCCGTCGCGGAAGCCGATGACCTCGGCGGGAATGTGCTGGCTGCCGACGCTGCAGATCGCGCCGACGCGGCTGGCGAGGCCGGTGCAGTCGATGGTCAGCCCGTCGTAGGCAAGGACGCGGCCGCCGATGCGCGGGCCGGGCGGCGGGCCGGGAACGGCGTCGCGGGCGAGCTCGGCGAGGGCTGCGGTTGCGGTCACAGGGCACCGACGATCGCGGCGAGGCGAGCGTCGAGCGACGCGGCGAAGACGTGGGTGGCGGTCTCGACGCGGATTTCGCCGGGGGCGAGGTCGGGGTCGATGACGATGCGGGGGAGGTCACTGCCACTATCTTCCCCGTCATCCCCGCGAAGGCGGGGATGACGGAAGAATGAGGCATCATCGGCGCTGAGATGCAGCGTCGCCTCGCTACCACCCTCGACCGCTCCGAGAGCCTCGGCGACCAGCCGCTCGACCGCATCGCCCGACTGACGAAGCTCGCCCCCAACGACCGCCGACGCGATGCGCGTGACGAGGTCGACGAACAACGGCTGCAGCGTCGCCGGGTCGATGACCAGCGCGGCGTCGAGAGCGGCCACGGCTGCGGCCAGAGTCGTGAATGCCGGCGCGAGTGCGGCGTCCACCTCGTCCCGGCCGCGCGCGAAGCCCTGCGCCTCGGCGGCAGCGGCGATCGCGCCGACATCCACCGGCGGTGTCACGGCGGGTCGCGCGGGCGACATCGCGCTCCACAGTGTCGATAGCGGCGCGAGCATCGCGTCAGACATACCCGGCACCCCCCGGCAGCATCAGGGCGCCGTTCTCGGCGAGGCGGCGGACTCCGGCGGCGATCTTCGCCTGCGCGGCGGTGACTTCCTCGCGCTTGAGGGGGGCGAGCGAGGCCAGTTCGTCCTCGATCTGGGCGGCGGCGCGCTGCGACATGGCGGCGAAAATGTGGGCACGGAGCGCTGCGTCGGCACCTTCGAGCGCGACGACGAGGATTTCGGGATCGGCCTCGCGGACGATCGCCTGGAGGCCGCGAGAGTCGATGCGGATCAGGTCGGCGAAGACGAACAACTGCTCGGCGATGGCGTCGCCGAGTTCGGCATCGACGCCGCGCAGGACCTCGAGCAACTTGGTCGGATCGGTGACCTGACCGACGAGCTTGGCGGCGGCTGCGGTACCGCCGCGTCCCTCCGGTGGCTGTGCGGCGACGAGTTCGCGAAGCTGCTGCTCGACGTCGGCTTCGAGGCGGGCGATCGTCGCGGTCGACACCGGGCCGAGGCGGGCGAGGCGGACGAGGACGCTGGCCTGCACCTCGGGGGGAAGCGCGGCGACGACCACCGACGCGATCTCGGCGGGCAAATGCGCGAGGATGACGGCGCCGACCTGGGGGTGGTCGGCGGCGATCAGCGCGGCGATCTGCGCGGGTTCGGCCCACGCCAGCCCGGCGAACGGCGGCGCGGTGACCGACGGCCCGAGGCGATCGAGCACGGTCGCGGCGCGCGGTGCGCCGAACGCCTGGGTCATCACGTCGCGAAGCTGCGCGCCGTCGCGGCCGAGCGCGGCGACTTCCGAATGCGCGGCGAGGAAGTCATCGAGCACGGCGTCGATAGCGCGCGGGTCGATCTCGGCGACCGAGACCATGGCGTCGCCGACGGCCCGGACCTCGTGCGGCTCGAGGCCGCGGAGCAGCGCCGCCGCTGCGCCCTCGTCGAGGAGGAGCAGCAGCACCGCGCATTTCTGGGCGCCCGACAGCGGCATCTGGATCATGCGCGGATCATCCCGCGGACGACCGCGGCGGCGCGCGCAGAGTCGCTGCCGACGAGCGCCCGGGCCTCGGCCAGCTTGCCGGAATAATCGAGCAACTGGGGCACGTCCTCAACGATTTCCGGCGCGACTGCCGGGGCGATGCGGGAGCGCAGCCACGGCCGTCCAATGCCGAAGACCAGCATCGCGAAGCCGGCGAGGATGAGCATTCCCTGTGCTGCCTGGCTCGCGACCGGCCGCCACCACGCGGTCTCGCCGGTCGCGTCCACATCGACGAACGGCCGCCCGGCGACGGTGACGACATCGCCGCGCCGGCCGTCATAGCCGACCGCCCCCTTGACCAGCGCGGTCAGCGACGCGAGCTGTGCCGCCTGCCCCTTGGTGGTGCCGAGCGCGTCGCTGCGGACGACGACCGCGACCGACAGGCGGCGCAGCTGGCCCGGCACGGCGCGGGTGACGGACACCGCCTTGCCGACCTCGAAGTTGCGCGCGAAGGTCGAGCTGCCCTGCGGGCCGGGGGCTGCCGGTGCCGGCAGCGCGGCGGGCGGGGTCATCGAGACCTGCGCCGCCTGGGGCACGGTGTTCGACAGCGCGCCGGGGATGCCGCGCGCCGGCGGTGGCGGGGTCTCCGTGGTGTTGCTGCCCTGCTCGCTGGTCAGCGCGCCCTTGTCGTAGCTTTCGCGGGTCGCGGCGTTCTCGGCGAAGTCGAGGTCGGCGGTGACTTGCGCGGAGAAATTGTCGCGTCCCAGGATCGGCGTCAGCAGCGCGACGATGCGCTGGCGAACGGTGGCGGCGGTCCGCGCCTCGACGTCGAGCATGCGCCCGGACTCGCCAAGCTCGCCGCCGGCCTCGGTGGTCAGCAACGTGCCGGTCTGGTCGACGACGCTGACCCGTTCGGGGTCGAGACCCGCAACACCGGACGCAATGAGGTGGACGACGGCGCGGACCTGCGCGTCGCTGAGCGTGCGGCCCCGCGCCAGCGTCACCAGCACCGAGGCCGACGGCGCTGCATGGTCGCGGATGAACACCGACGGTTCTGGCGCGGCGAGGTGGACCTGGGCGTGCTCGACGGCGTCGATCAGCTCGATACTGGCAGCGAGGTCGTGCTCCTGCGCCGCCTTCAGCTGGGCGCCCTCCACGGCGCGGCTGGTGCCGAGCGGCATCGCGTCGAGCATCGCGGCTCCGCTCGGCGCGGCTTTCGGCAGGCCCTGCCCGGCGAGCAATATCCGCGCCGCAGCGACCCGGTCGGCGGGCACGCGGACGGCACCGGTGTCGGTGTCGATCGAGACGTCGAAGGCGGCGACGCGCAGCGCCTCGACGACCGCGGACTTGTCGGCTTCGGCGAGGCCCGGATAGACCGCGGTCCAGTCCCGGCCCCTGAGCGACAGCACGACCGCGACCAGGACGACGATCCCGACCGCGACCGCGATCCACGGCAGCGTGCGCTTGATCGCGGGCTGCGCGATCAGACGCTCGAAGCGCAGCCGCAATGCGCCGCCGCTGCGCAGGTCGCTGAGCGCGAGCGCAGTCATACCGGCATGCTGATCACGTCGCGATAGGCGGCGAGAAGCTTGTTGCGGACCTGGAGGGTCGCCTCGAAGCCGATCGAGGCCTTCTGGCGGGCGAGCATCACACTTGCGATATCGGCCGTGTCGCCGCGTTCATAAGCGGCGCTGGCGCTGCCGGCTGCAGTTTGTGCGCCGTTGACCGACTGGAGCGCGGTGTCGATGGCGGCGGCGAAGCCCTGCGGCGGGGTCGCCTTCGCCGGCGCGAGTGCAGCGTTCTTGGCAAGGATCTGGGCGCGGAGGACGAGGACCGCGCTGCTGTCGAAGCCGCCGATCGCGCCGCCGATTGCCGCGCTCACTGGAGTGTCGCCCGCTCACCGCCGCCGGCCATCGCGGCGAGCTTGTAGCGCAAGGTGCGCTCGCTGATGCCGAGCTGGCGCGCCGTGTCGCCACGGCGTCCGGCGCAGGCGTTCAAGACCCGGCGGATCGCCTCGTGCTCCTGCTCGCGGACCTGGAGGCCAAGCGGCACGGCGGGAGCGGAACCGGGCGGCGCGCTGTCGAGGACGATGTCGCGCGCGGTGATCTGCCCACCCTCGGCATAGATCAAGGCGCGCTCGAGGACGTTCGCCAGCTCGCGCACGTTGCCCGGCCAGTCGTGCGCGGCGAGAGCGGCCAGCGCCCCCGGCGTCGGCCATGGCGGTGCACCACCCGCAAGCCGCAGCAGCAGCGTCGCGACTATCGGGAGAAGATCCTCGGGCCGCTGCTTGAGCGCGGTCGTGGCGAACGGGAAGACCGCAAGCCGGTAGTAAAGGTCGGCCCGGAAGCGACCGGCAGCGACTTCGGCGACAAGGTCGCGGTTGGCAGTGGCGATGACGCGGACATCGACGGGTGTCGCGACCGTCGCGCCGATCGCCAGCACCTCGCGCTCCTGCAGGGCGCGGAGCAACTTGGCCTGGCTGCCGAGCGGCAGTTCGGCGATCTCGTCGAGCAGCAGCGTCCCGCCGTGGGCGGCGCGCATCAGGCCCTTCGCGGCCGCCTGAGCGCCGGTAAAGGCGCCGCGCTCGTGTCCGAAGAGCAAGGCTTCGAGCATTGCCTCGGGGAGCGCGGCGCAGTTGACCGCGATGAAGGGACCATCGCGGCGGGGGGAACACAAGTGTATACGGCGGGCAAGGACCTCTTTCCCCGTTCCGGTCGGGCCCTGAATCAAAATCGTGACCGGACGGGCCGCGACGCGCTCGGCGAGCGCGTTGAGGGCGAGGCTGGCGGGGGCTGCGGCCGCCGCAAATCCGTCGGGCAACGCGAGCGCCACGATCAGCGCTGCGGCGAAGGGTCGGTCGGGAGCAGCGACGTCAAGTTCGGCGAGGCAACCCGGCACGACGCCCAGGCGAACCTTCGACCGAGCGGCGGGCGCGACGCGGACGTGGACCGTGTCCGGGACCGCTTCGCCGCGCCCGATCACGGTGACCGGTGCATCGGCGGCCAGCGCCGCTACCGTATCGCAGTCTCGCTCGAACCCGGTGAATGCCATCGCGGTGCCCCTCTTCGGGACATGCTTCGCAAGGTCCGTGCCAAGCGACCGTTCCTAGGGAAGCAGCACCTGAGGTGTCACATTACCGACGCTTCGGACCGTCAATTCGCCGACAGCGTCAATCGGTTGACGGTGATTGCTGACACGCCGCCCGAGCTTCAGGCCGCAAGCATCGCATTTTGCGTCGCGACGATCGTGCCGCCACCGAGCACGCGGTCGCCGGCATAGAAGACTGCCGCCTGCCCTGGCGAAACTCCGTATTCGGGAGCGGCGAAGACGAGCCCGCAGCCCGCGAGCGTCGCCAACACCGGCATCGCCATCGATCGCACCTTGACGCTCAGCGGCTCGCCGTCGCGGGGCGGCGCACTGCCGAGCCAGTTGATATCCTCGAGCGCCACGCCGGACACCGCCAGCGCCTCGCGCGGCCCGACCACCAGCCGGCGCGTCTCGGGCTCGAGGCGGACGGCGTACAGCGGTGCCGGCGACCCGCCGACCCGGATGCCGCGCCGCTGGCCGACGGTGAAGTTGATCAGGCCGTCGTGGCTGCCGACGACGCTGCCACCCAGGTCGACGATCTCGCCGGGCGCGACCGCGTCGGGCCGCAGCTTGCCGACCACCGCCGCATAATCGCCGCCGGGGACGAAGCAGATATCCTGGCTGTCGGGCTTGGCGGCGACTGCGAGGCCGAGGCGTGTGGCGTGGCCGCGGACGACGGCCTTGCTCAAGCCGCCGAGCGGGAAGCGCAGATAGTCGAGCTGGTTACGGGTCGTCGCGTAGAGGAAATAGCTCTGGTCCTTGGCAGGGTCGACGCCGCGCCACAGTTCCGGACCGCCGGAGCCTTCGACACGGCGGACATAGTGCCCGGTCGCGAGCGCATCGGCTCCAAGATCGCGGGCGACGCTCAGCAAGTCGCGAAACTTGACCGTGCGGTTGCAGGTCACGCACGGCACCGGGGTCCGGCCCGCGGCATAACTGTCGGCAAATTCGTCGATTACAGCGGCTTGAAAGGCGCTGGCATAGTCGAGGACATAGTGCGCGATCCCGAGTCGCGCCGCCACACCGCGTGCATCGCGGATGTCTGCACCGGCACAACAGGCACCCGGACGAATTGTTTCTCCTCCGTCATAAAGCTGCAAAGTCACGCCAATAGTCTCGCAGCCGGCCTCGACGCACAGCGCCGCGACAACCGAACTGTCGACGCCGCCGGACATCGCAACGACGACGCGAGTGCCGGGGGGCGGCAAAACTGGCTGGTCTGCGGACACGCCTCCGCAGCTAGTCCGACCGTCGCTGCAGTCAAGTCCCTGGTGACTGCACGGTTAAACATGTCGGACGTAAAGGTGCACCAGACAGCGCCGTTCATACAAATTGCGAGTGTGTTGCTTTGGAGTTTGTACGATGATGTACGAAGTCGGCCCGCGTCCCGATTCCGTGCCGGGTCCGTACGGTCCTTTAACCTTGAACGACCTGCCCGGCACCGAAACAAAGCGGTGGGTTACCCGGCGAAAGGCTGAAATTCTCGCCGCCATCGCGGGTGGATTGATCGACCGGATCGAGGCATGTAATCGATATTCGATCAGCGCCGAAGAGCTCGCGTTGTGGGAACGAGCCCTCGCCTGCGCCGGAGTCCCCGGCCTTTGGGTGACCCGCGTCCAGGTCTACCGGCCAATTTTCGAGGCGGTTCCAGACTAGACATTTCGACCACTATCGAAGGTATAGGTCTTGTTAACGCTTGCTACTGCCGGCGAAACCAACATACTTGATGTCGTGAACGGATGTTCACCGGCGTCGGAGGGGGCGTTGTGTTTCCAACCCAGGGCTTGGGGGTTAGTAATGCGTATCCTGATTATTGAAGACGACCGGCTGATGTCACGGTCCATCGAGCTTATGCTCGGTGGTGCCGGACTCGAGCATGAGACGGCTGCGACGGGCGAGGACGGCATCGAGCTGGCTCGCGTCTATGACTACGACGCCATTCTTCTCGACCTAACTCTGCCTGACCTTCACGGTTATGAAGTGCTCAGGCGCCTGCGCGTTGCTCGCATCGGTACACCGGTTATAATCCTGACCGGCAACGGCGAGACCGAGGCTAAGGTGTCTGGCTTCGGCCTCGGTGCCGACGACTATGTTACCAAGCCTTTCCAGCGCGCCGAACTGCTGGCGCGGGTCCACGCTCTCGTGCGCCGGTCGAAGGGCCATGCCCGTTCGATCGTGGTTACTGGACCGATGTCAGTCGATCTGGCTGCCCGGACCGTCGAAGTCGGCGGACGCCGGGTTCATCTCACCGGCAAGGAATATGCGATCCTGGAGATGTTGTCGCTCCGCAAGGGCATGACATTGACCAAGGAAATGTTCCTCACTCACCTCTATGGCGGCCGCGACGAGCCCGAGCTGAAGATCATCGACGTCTTCATCTGCAAGCTGCGGAAGAAGCTGTCGGCGGCGGGTACCGGCGCGTCCGGGTGCATCGAGACGGTGTGGGGCCGCGGCTACGCGCTGCGCGATCCCGAAGTCCCGATGGACGAAGTCCGCGTCGCCTGAGGGCGATTACCGACCTGACCTGAACGACGAGCCCCGCCGGTAGCTAAGGTTGCCGGCGGGGACCTCGGCCCTTGCCAAGCGCCGTAATCATGCCGCGCAACGTCCGCACCTCCTTGCCGGAATAGGCAGGACGCGTGAGCAGGTTCCGCAATGTCAGGCGCTTAGCGGCAACCGTTTCCGGCGGCGCGAAGTAGCCGGCGACCGCCAGCGCCTCGCTGGTCGCCTCGATCAGACCCTCGAGTTCAGCGTGCGGTGCTGGCACCGCGTAGTTCGCCAGAGCCGATGCCGGCGTCGAGTCACCGACCCGAAACCATTCATAAGCCGTCAGCAATACCGCCTGCGCGATATTAAGCGAGCCGAACGCCGGGTTGACCGGAATCGTCAGGATCGCATGGGCGATGACCAGTTCCTCGGTCAGCAATCCAGAACGCTCGGCCCCAAACAACAGGCCCGATTTCGCCGGACGTGCCCGCATTTCGGTAGCGGCTCCGGCGGGCGTCACCACCGGGCGGGTCAGCTCGCGCCCGCGCACCGTCGTCGCATAGACATAACCAAGATCGGCGATCGCCGCCTGGACGGTATCGAACACCCGGGCCCCCGCCAGCACGCTGTCCGCGCCACTCGCCGCCGGGCCGGCATCGGGGTTGGGCCAGCCGTCGCGCGGTGCCACCAGCCGCAGGTCGGTCAGCCCGAAGTTAAGCATCGCGCGTGCGCACGCCCCGATGTTCTGGCCGAGCTGCGGGCGGGCGAGGATGACCGCCGGTGGTGACTGGGTCACTCCGCCTCGCGTGCCAGCCGGCGGGTCGGCAGCGGTACCACCGAGCTCGACAGGGTGCCGACGAAGGTCTCGAAGTCGCGGGCTTCGCGGAAGTCGCGGTAAACGCTGGCGAAACGGATGTAGGCGACCGGATCGAGCGCCTGCAGGCCCTCCATCACCATTTCGCCGATGGTGCCGACGTTGATCTCGCTCTCGCCGACGGATTCGAGGCGGCGGACGACGCCCGACACCAGCCGCTCGATCTTGCCCTCGTCGATCGGGCGCTTGCGGCAGGCGATCTCGATGGAACGCGCGAGCTTGTCGCGGTCGAAGGTTTCGCGCTTGCCCGACTTCTTGACCACGGTCAGTTCGCGTAGCTGGATCCGCTCGAAGGTCGTGAAGCGCGCGCCGCACGCCGGGCACTGCCGCCGGCGCCGGATCGCGGCGCTATCCTCGGTCGGGCGCGAGTCTTTAACCTGGCTGTCGTCGTGCAGGCAGAATGGGCAGCGCATCTAGCGCAACACGCTGAGAATCTGGCCGTCATCCCCGCGCAGGCGGAGACCCATCAGCCCGGCATTTCGGGGGGATGGGTCCCCGCCTGCGCGGGGATGACGGGGGGGCATACTCACGCCGGGTAGATCGGGAAGCGCGCGCACAGCGCCCGGACCCGGACGTTGACAGTCGCCTCGACCTCATGATTGCCCGCTTCGCCGTTGGCGCTCAGTCCGTCCAGAACGTCCGCGATCATGTCGCCGATGGCCGCGAACTCGGCGAGGCCGAAGCCGCGGGTCGTGCCGGCGGGCGAGCCGACGCGGATGCCGCTGGTCTTGGTCGGTGGCAGCGGGTCGAAGGGCACGCCGTTCTTGTTGCAGGTGATGCCGGCGCGCTCGAGCGCCTCGTCGGCGTCCTTGCCGGTGATGCCCTTGGGGCTAAGGTCGATCAGCGCGAGGTGGGTGTCGGTACCGCCCGCAACGACCGCGCAGCCACGCTCGACGAGCTTCGCCGCGAGCACCTTGGCGTTCGCAATGACGGCGGCGCTATAGTCACGGAACTCGGGCCGCAGCGCCTCGCCGAACGCGACCGCCTTGGCCGCGATGACGTGCATCAGCGGGCCGCCCTGCATGCCGGGGAAGACCGCCGAGTTGAACTTCTTGCCCAGCGCCTCGTCGTTCGACAGGATCATGCCGCCGCGGGGGCCACGGAGCGTCTTGTGGGTGGTCGTGGTGACGACGTCGGCATGCGGCAACGGGCTCGGGTGCAGCCCAGCGGCGACCAGACCGGCGAAGTGCGCCATGTCGACCATCAGCTTAGCCCCGACGGCATCGGCGATCTGCCGGAAGCGGGCAAAGTCGATGACCCGCGGATAGGCCGAGCCGCCGGCGATGATCAGCACCGGCTGGTGCTCGCGGGCGAGGCGCTCGACCTCGTCATAGTCAATCAAATGGTCCTCGCGGCGGACGCCGTACTGGACCGCGTTGAACCACTTGCCCGACATTGCCGGTGCAGCGCCGTGGGTGAGGTGGCCGCCCGCGTCGAGGCTCATGCCGAGGATGGTCTCGCCGGGCTTGACCAGCGCCAGCATTACCGCGCCGTTCGCCTGCGCGCCGGAGTGCGGCTGGACGTTGGCGTAGCTGCAGTGGAACAGCTGCTTGGCGCGCTCGATGGCCAGCGTCTCGACCGCATCGGACGGCGCGCAGCCCTGGTAATAGCGCTTGCCCGGATAGCCTTCCGCGTACTTGTTGGTGAACACCGAGCCCTGGGCCTCGAGCACGGCGCGGCTGACGATGTTCTCCGACGCGATCAGCTCGATCTGGTTCTGCTGGCGGTCGAGCTCGCTGTCGATCGCGGCGGACACTGCGGGATCGACCGTCGCGACGCCGTCCTCGAAGAAGCCCTCGGGGCGCATCGCGACTGCTGGTGCGCTGCTCATTCTGCTGCCTCCCGGAAGGATTGATCGAGCTTGGCGGTGCGCGCCGCGTGGCGGCCGCCCTCGAATGCGGTGTTAAGGAACTCTTCGACGCAATCCTTCGCGACCTCGACGCCGATGATGCGGCTGCCGAGGACGAGGATGTTGGCGTCGTTGTGGGTCCGCGAAAAACGCGCCATCAGGCCGCTGGTGCACAGCGCGGCGCGGATGCCCGGCACGCGGTTGGCGGCGATCGAGATGCCGATGCCCGACCCGCAGATCGCGATGCCCCGCCCTGCCCGCCCCGACACAACCGCGTTGGCGACGGCGAACCCGTAGTCGGAGTAGTCGACCGACGCCTCGCTGTTCGTACCGAGGTCGAGGACGGTCTCGCCGGCAGCCCGGAGCTGGTCGGCCAGCACCGTCTTGAGCGCGAAGCCGGCGTGATCACTGGCGATGGCGATGATCGACATGGCGGACTCGTGTGGCTGGCGTCGGAACGGCACCATATCTAGTAGATGGCGCGGGCCGGGGCAACGCGCGATCACGACCGTACCCCGCTCAACTACCGAAGAATCCGCGCCGCGCCAGCCAGACATAGACCGCCAGCGACGAGCCGACCGAGAGGATCAGCGCGAGCCAGGTGCCGTGCCCGCCGGTCGCCAGCGGCAGCCCGCCGGTGTTCATCCCGAAGAACCCGGTGACCAGCGTCGCGGGCAGCAGCAGCGCGGTCAGGATCGACAGGATGTACAGGTTCTGGTTGGTCCGCGCCGCGGTCTGCACGTCGACCTCCTCCCGCAGCTGGCGGAGGTTGCTGTCGAGCAGCACGACATCGCCGTCGAGCGCCGCGGCCCGCTGCGCCAGCCGCTCGACGCTCGGCAGCAGAGCCTCGGGCAGGTCCTCGTCGCGCTCGAGCCGGCCGAGCACGCCGCGCAGGCCGCCGAGTTGCCGCCGCAGCAGCACGGCACGGCGGCGCACCCCGAACAATACCCGATTGTCCGGCGCGCGGTTGTGTTCCATCAGCGCATCCTCGCTGGCCTGGACAGTTGCAAGCAGAGCATCCTTCTGCCGGCTGCCAATCTCGACGATGGCGTTGATCATCAGTTCGAGCGCCGCGGCAGGGCTGGTCAGGCGGGTGCCCGACTGGATGCGCTGGTAGACGATGTCGCCGGCACACAAAGGATGCTGCCGAGCCGTGACCATCAGCGTCGGCGTCAGTACGAACGACATTGCGCCGATCCGTGCCACCGTCTCGGCGTTGAAATCGCGCTCGAAATCGTGAACCACGCAGGCGACGGCGTCGTCGACGACGATCATGCGCTGGTGGTGGTCGGTGGACAGCATCAGCTCGCGCGCGGCCGGCGGGATCGCCGCCGCCTCGATCCAGCGCCGGGTCCACTGGTCGGCGAGATTGACGTGGAGCCAGCGCATGCCCCCGGCCGGTCCCGCGGCATCGAGCGGTGGTCCCTCGGCCTCGATCATGCGCGCCATGCCGTCGACGAAATCGAAGCCCCAGACGAGCCCCGGTCGGAAGCTGGCGAGGACTGTCGGGGTTGTCGTCATCGCTTCGTCCACGGGATCGCTCCGCCTCCACCGGTAGCCTCAGGCGTACTCCCGCCGATCGTGCGCGTCGACCTCAGTGGGCGGGGGCAGGCCGGATGCGGTGGTAGACCAGCATCGCCGCGACCACGGCCGCTCCCGCCGCCAGACCAACGACGCCCGATCCTGCCGCCGTGACCAGCCACTCCATCACGCCGCGCACGGCCGGCACCGCGTCACCGCTCGCGACCGCGCCGGCGTGGATGACATGCTCCGGCCACGTGACCCCGTACTTGGCGAGGCCGTGCACCAGGATGCCGCCGCCGACCCAGATCATCGCCGCGACGCCGATGCCCGCCAGCGCGGTCAGCAGCACCGGCATCGCCTTGACCAAGCCGCGCCCGAGCGCCTTCACCGCCGCCGAGCCGCGCTTGGCAAGGTGGAGCCCGATATCGTCCATCTTCACGATCAGCCCGACGACCCCGTAAACTCCGACGGTGATCGCGACCGCGACCGCGGCCAGCGCCGCCGCTTGGGTCGCGAACGGCTCCTCGGCGACCTCGCCCAGCGCGATCGCCATGATCTCGGCGGACAGGATGAAGTCGGTGCGGATCGCGCCCGACACCTTCTGCGCCTCGAGCGTCGCGGGGTCGGCGCTACCCTCCTCCTCGTCGAGGGCGTGACCATGCGCGAACACCAGTTCGACGATCTTCTCGGTGCCCTCGTAGCAGAGGTAGGTGCCGCCGATCATCAGCAGCGGGGTCAGCAGGAACGGCGCGAACGCATCGATCAGCAGCGCCGCCGGCAGCAGGAACAGCAACTTGTTCTTCAGCGAGCCCCACGCGATCTTGCCGATGATCGGCAGTTCGCGGTCGGGGGTCAGCCCGGTGACGTAGCGCGGCGTCACCGCGGTATCGTCGATGACGACGCCCGCCGCCTTCAGGCTCGCCTTCCCCGCCGCCCCCGCGACGTCATCGAGCGACGCCGCCGCCAGCTTCGCGATCATCGCCACGTCGTCGAGGAGAGCTACAAGTCCACCGGCCATGCGGCGGCTTGTGGCGGGTTGGGGGGACGGCGTCACCCCGAAAAGACAGCGGGGGAGTCAGGAGTTGAAGGCGGGGTGGCTCGACGGCGGCTGCTAGCGCCCATAGGCCGCCATTCAATGGGAGCCGCGTGGCGCGGTGCCACCTGTATAACGCCGGCCGAGTTGCGTTTGCGATTGATAGCGGGCGGCTGGGGCAGCTCCACTGTGACCACCATCTGATACAGCAACTCGACTTCCGTCGCCCCGTCCTTTCCCTGCGCGCCAAGCACAATTCTCCATTATTGCTCGTCGAGTTAGACGCAGCCGCTGGCGAAATCCCACTGCCCATCGGCTTGAATTTCGCTTAGCCTATTTCCGGGCGGGGACAGGCCAATGCGGGGACTTGCAGCATCAGTGTGGCTGAAGCCAAGCTGTCGGCGGCGCTGACCGATCTCGCCAAGCAGTCGGCTATCGACATCCTATTTTCCGAAGCGTTGATCGGGGCTCGTTCAAGTCGCGCGCTGAACGGCAGGATGAGTGTCGAGACGGCGCTGACGACATTACTGGCTGGCTCGAACCTTGGCTTCCATCGGACTGGCGACGGCGCATTCGTGATCAATGCCATTGCCGACACGCCCGTTCCCCAACTACCTGATCCGGTAGATACGATCCCCGAGATTCTTGTCGTCGGGCATCGGGCGCAGAACGGCGATATCCGGCGCAGCGAAGACGACATCCAGCCCTATCAGGTGTCGACCCGCCGCGAGATCGAGGACTCGCATAGTGGCAGCATCCAGGAATTCACGCGGTCCCGGCTACCCGCGAATGCGCAGATCGCCAGCCCGGCGCAGGATTTCTCTACCGGGTTCGGAACGACCCGTTCGGAGATCAACCTGCGGGGTCTCGGGACGGCACAAATGCTGGTGCTGGTCGACGGACGCCGGATGCCGAGCCTGCCGGGTATACCCTATGCGTTCAACCAACCCGACATCAACGGCATTCCGATCGACGCCATCGATCGTATCGAGACGCTGACCGCGACCGCCGGCGGTATCTACGGGCCCGGCGCGACCTCGGGAGTCGTCAACCTGATCCTCAGGCGCAACTACCGCGGTGCCGACGCCACCCTCACGACCGGCCTGACCACGCGTGGCGACGCACCCGAGGTGCGTCTGCAAACCCGTCTCGGGTTCACCCCCGACCACGGGCAAACCGATATCATGTTCGCCTTCAGCAAGAGCGACGGCGGCACGCTCCGCTACGGCGACCGCGACTATATCGAGCGCGCTGCCAAACGCCAATATGCCAACGACCCGTCGACGCTCCTCGCCAGCCTCCCCGGCGGCGCCGGCATCAACGTGTTCGGCGCCGACAATTTGGTGCTCGACCAGCGCTTCGGCGGCGCTGCGCTGGGCAGCAGCATCACCTCGCTGCCGCTCGGCCTCGGCGGCAATACCGACCAGCGCAACGCGCTGCTTCTCGCCAATGCCGGGCGTATCGACCTTCGCTTGTCGGATGGACTCGGCGGCAAACGCGACCAAATTGTCAGTCGACCACGTCGGCAAGGCATATTGTTCAACGCCCGGCACCGTTTCGGCGGTTCGGGTATCGAGGCGATCGTCGACGTCATCGACACGCGCGACAATGGCCGCTTCGATGGCCGGCCCCAGGGCGTGACCGACTTCATCGCCGCCGACAGCCCGACAAACCCGTTTCAGCAGGACATCCACCTGTCGTTTCCGCAGAGTTCGGTGGCGGCGACGCAAGCCACCGACATCCACGTGCTCCGCTATACCGGCGGCCTGATCGCGGCACTGCCCAGGCAATGGCGGGCCAACCTCGAATATACCGGCGGGTTCGCCCGCCAGACGAGCCGCACGGCTCGCAACAGCTCGGGCGACTATCGCTATCTCGCTTATAGCTACGGCACGCCGGTCGCCGGTCGCGCGACGCTCGATCCGCTCGGCGATTGGGGCGCCTTCGTGGCGGCGCTGAACAGCTATGGCCGAACCGAGCGTTCGTTCAGTCGGCAGGTCAGCCGACTGAACGACGGTACGCTGCGGCTGGCGGGTCCGCTGCTCGACCTGCCCGGTGGCCCCGCAACGCTATCGTTGTCGGCAGAGCAGCGCCGCGAGCATACCGCCGCGTCGACCTACACATTGGCGGACACCGGCACGTCCCGGCTGAGTATCAACCTGCCCCGAATTATTCAGCGAACCGGTTCGCTTTTGGGAGAGCTGCGCCTACCGATCAGCGGTGCGGGCGGCCTGCTCCGCAACCTCGAAGTCCAGCTCGCGCTGCGCCGCGACACCGTCAAGACGACATTGCCCGCCACGATCACGCTGGTCAGCCTCGACGCGCCGCCGATCGAGAACCGCAACACCGCGCTGGCCTATACTGTCGGTGGCAAGTTCCGACCGATCGACGACCTCATGCTGCGCGCCAGCGTCTCGACGGGCATCCTGCCACCCTCGGTCGCCCAGATCGGTTCGACGACGCTGCGCCGATCGGGCGGCGAACCCGATCCCAAACGCGGCGGACAGCCGATCGGCGGCGGCAGCGATTACCAATATGTCTTCGGCGGTGCTGAGACGCTCCGGCCCGAACACGCCCGCAGCCTGTCGGCCGGAATCGTCGTCACGCCATTCGGCGACGACGGTTTGCGCGCCTCCGCCGACTTCACGCGGATCGACAAGCGCGGCGAGATCGGTCGGCTGCCAGGTGTCTCGGTGCTGGGCCTGCTCGCTGACGAGAGCCTGTATCCGGGTCGGATCGAGCGCGCGCCGCTGACCGCCGCCGACCAGGCGCTCGGTTTTACCGGTGGCCGTGTTACCCGCGTCGACTTGACCACCGGCAACATCGCGCGGAGCCGGATCGATGCGCTCGATCTCAACATCGACTATCCGCTGATGACGAAGCACGGGACATTCCGCGTCTACGCCAATGCAACCTGGGAACCTCGCTACTGGCAGCAAAGCGGCCCGGGCCAGCCACACCTCGAGCGCGTCGGCTACAGCGACGGACCGCTCGAATGGCGCGGCAACGGTGGCTTCGACTGGTCGTCGGGATCGTTGAGGCTTGGCTTGAACGGCCAGTATTACGCGCATTACCAGGTCGCGACTGCGGCGTCACCGGTTCGGAACGCGCAGCTGCTGGCGTACCAGGGAAGCAATTTCATCCCCGCGCAGTTCTACGTCGATTTCTCGGGTGCCTACGAATTTGCGGATGGATGGCGCGGATATGTGCCGCGCGGGACGCAGCTGCGCCTCGGCATCGTCAACCTGCTCGATCACCGGCCGCCGACCGTCACCGATCCGAACACAACCGGCTATAGCTATTACGGCGACCCGCGCCGTCGACGGATCGAGCTGACTATCGCCGTGCCGTTCGGCAGCTGACCGACATGCGAGGTGAGGATTTGCGGCGGGCGTGCGTCATCATAGGTGCGACCATCAGGACTCCTAAGTCACGCTTGCACTCGCGCCTCGCCGATCGCCCAACCCACTCGACCCGATCCGAGCTTTCGCTCACCATCGATCGGTAGGCGGGGAAACGAACATGGCAGCAGCGATGCCGATTAGTGCGCAGGACGTGGTCGCCTTTCGCCCGGCGCTGGTCCGCTTCTTCCGCCGCAAACTGCGTGACGTGAATGACGTCGAGGATCTCGTTCAGGAGGTGTTCGTGCGGGTGGCCGCCCGCCAGGGCGGCGAGGTCGAGAACCTTGGCGGCTACGTCTTTCAGACTGCTGCCAGCGTGCTTGCCGACCGTCATCGGCGCCGCACTGTGCGCCACGCCGACGACCAGGTGCCGTTCGACACCGAGCGGCACAGCGGCACCGATTTCGATGCAGGACGGGTCGCCGAGAACCGTCAGGCGTTACGGGCCGTGGCAGCGGCACTCATGAACCTGCCCGAGCGGACGCGGACGATCTTCGTCCTGCGCCGCCTGGAAGGACAGAATTACAAGGATATCGCAGTGCATTTCGAGATTTCGGTGAGCGCAGTCGAAAAGCAGATGGCGCGCGCCGCGCAACATCTGCTGACCTCGCCCGGGTGCGTCGCGTGATTCGCGAAGCCCTCACACTCGAGCACCTGCAGAGCCTGCCCCCCGAGGAGGCGGCTGCGCTCCTGCTGGTTCGGCAGGATATGGCTGACGACAGCGACGACGGCGACGATCACATTTTCATCCCGTGGCTCGAAAGCGATCCCGCCAACGGTAAGGCATGGGCGAGCGCCTGCCAGTTGTGGGAGCAGATAACGCCGGATGCGCCGGAGCTCCGATCGCTGCGAGCCGAACCCGCGGCGCCAGCGGTGGCCCGTAGCCGCGCACCGTGGCAGTACGCGATCGCCGCCTCGCTAGCCGTCGCACTGGTCGGCGGCGCGACCTTCCTGACGCGCGGGCCCGACGGCCCGGCGGCGACCCAGCTTGCCGGCGTTGACGTTGTGCCGGTTATGCTCGCGACCGGGCACGGCGAGCGGCGCAGCTTTGCTCTGGCGGATGCCAGCAACGTCACGCTCAACACCGATACCGCGCTTCGCGTCGAGTTCCGCGCCGGCGGTGAACGCCGCGTCGAGCTGTTGCACGGGCAGGCGGTGTTTGCCGTCGCTCACGACGCCTCACGGCCGTTCATCGTCGCCGTTGCGGATCGCTCGGTGACCGCGCTCGGCACCCGCTTCGAGGTCCGCGCCGATCCGGGCCTGATGCGTGTCGTCCTCGTCGAGGGTAGCGTCGCGGTGCGCACCGGTGGCCCGCCGATCTTCCTGCTGCCCGGCCAGCAGCTCGTGGCGCGCGGCGATAGGGCACCAGTGGTCAGTGCCGCCGATGTCGGTGCCGTCGGTGACTGGCAGCGCGGCGTCGTCACCTTTCACGACACGCCGCTGTCGGCCGCCGCCGCCGAACTCAACCGCTATGCCGCGACGCCGCTGCGCGTTCGCGATCCCAAGGTCGCCGGCTACCGGGTCAGCGGCAGCTTCCGCACCGACGACGCCGCGCGCTTCGCCCGAACGGTGGCCGAAATCTATCCGGTGCGTGTCGTCGCGGTCGGCACCGATCATCTTGAAATCATCGCTGCCAAATAATTCGCGTCACCGCCCGCTTTGTCGGTGGGGGTTCTGAACAGGCCTGCGTCTAACCCTACGAGACCCACCAAGGGCGTCGAAAGGGACCAGTCCAATGGCTGCATCGACCGACACGAATAGTCCGATCGACTATGCCTACGGTACCCCGCGGCGCGCAGTTCTGGCCGGCCTGACCATTGCGGCGGCGGCATCGCTCGCATTCCCCGATTTCTCGACCCGGGCCATCGCCCGGGTTCCCTCAGCCCCGACGAAAGGACCGGTAATGAGCACGATCACAACCAAGGACGGCACTTCGATCTTCTACAAAGATTGGGGCACTGGCCAACCGATCGTCTTCCATCACGGCTGGCCGCTGAGCGCCGACGATTGGGATGCGCAGATGCTGTTCTTCATGGGCGAGGGCTACCGCGTCATCGCCTACGACCGCCGCGGCCACGGACGCTCGACGCAGACCTGGCTCGGCAACGAGATGGACACCTACGCGGCCGACTGTGCCGCCCTCGTCGAGCATCTCGACCTGCGCAACACCATCCACGTCGGCCATTCGACCGGCGGCGGCGAAGTCATTCGCTACGTCGCGCGCCACGGTGCCGGCCGGGTCGCCAAGGCGGCGATCATCAGCGCCATCCCGCCGGTCATGCTGAAGTCGGCGAGCAACCCCGGCGGCAGCGCGATCGATGTCTTCGACGGTTACCGCGCCGCGATGTCGAACCGCGCGCAGTTCTACCGCGACGTCCCGGAAGGCCCGTTCTACGGCTTCAACCGCCCCGGCGTGAAAGCCATTCCCGGCGTCATCGACAATTGGTGGCGGCAGGGCATGATTGGCGGCACCAAGGCGCAGTACGACTGCATCAAGGCGTTCTCAGAGACAGACTTCACCGAGGACCTCAAGCAGATCACCGTGCCGGTGCTGGTCATGCACAGCGAGGACGACCAGATCGTGCCGTTTGCCGATGCCGGGCCGCTATCCGCCAAGCTGCTCCAGAAGGCCACGCTCAAGGTCTACAAGGATTTCCCGCACGGCATGCCGACGACGCACGCGGCGATCATCAACGCCGATCTGCTGGCGTTCCTGAAAGCGTAATTCGCTGCCGACCCGTTCGGCAAATCCCGATCGATCTTCAAATCGCGCCGACGCGCGAACGACCCACTGCGCCCGCGCCTCATCCCGGAGCTTTGCAATGACCGAATCCCTCCTCAACCGCTGCACCGGCACCGAGCTGCCGCTGCCGAGCCGCCTGGCAGGACCCGCCGCCCTGCTGCTGCTCGGCATCGGCCTAGTGACCGCGCCGGCGCTTGCCGGCAAGCCGACGCCCTACGACACGATCAACCGCGTCGCGGCAACCAGCCCGGTCACGGTCCACAAGCTGCGCGGCGGCATAGCCATGCTCGACGGCTCGGGCGGCAATATCGGCGTGCTCGCCGGGCCTCGCGGCGTGCTGCTGGTCGATGCGGGCATCGCGGTGTCGGAGGCAAAGATCAAGGCGGCAATCGCCGGCCTCAGCGCGCAGCCGCTGCGCACCGTGATCCTGACCCACTGGCACTGGGACCATAGCGACGGCGACGGCTGGGTGCGCAAGACCGGCGCAGCGCTGATCGCCGATCCCAAGGCCATCGAGCGACTGAAGCAGACCAATACCATCGTCGAGTGGGGCCATACCTTCACGCCGGTCGCGGCCAGCGCGCTGCCCGACGTGGTTCTGGCCGGCGACAAGACGCTGCAATTCGGCGGCGAGACCGTTCGCATCGGCCATTACCGCTCCGGCCACACCGACGGCGATATCTACGTGCGCTTCGAGCACGCCGACGTCCTCCAGACCGGCGACACCTTCTGGAACGGGGTCTATCCGTTCATCGACTATGTCACCGGCGGCAGCATCGACGGCGCGATCCGTGCCGCGAACGAGAACCTGCGCATCGTCGGCCCCGGCACCATCGTCATCCCCGGTCACGGGCCGGTCGGCGACCGCGCCGCGCTCGTCGCCTTTCGCGACATGCTGGTCGCGTCGCGGACCAGGGTCGCGGCGCTGAAGGCGCATGGCAAGTCGCTTGCCCAGACCATCGCCGCCCGCCCGACCGCGCAGTTCGATGCCAGGTGGGGCGGTTCGCTGATCGATCCCGCCCTGTTCACCGCCCTCGTCTACCGCGGCGTCTGAGCCGCTTTCCTGAAGGAGACTTACGATGCGCCGCAATTTCGCGACTTTCGCTTTCGCCACGCTGCTGCTCGCCAGCGCCGCCGTTCCGGTGCGATCCGCCCCTGTGCACCATATCTTGTCGGTACCCGTCCCTCATTACCGGACCGCGATCCTCGAGGGCGTCAAGATTGCCTATGTCGAGGCCGGTCCGAAGGACGGCCCAGTGGTCCTGCTGCTGCACGGGTTTCCGACCTCCTCGCACCAGTTCCGCAACCTTATTCCCCTGCTCGCTGACCGCTATCATGTCATCGCACCCGACTACCCGGGCTTCGGCGAAAGCGACGCACCGCCCCACGACAAGTTCGAATATGGGTTCGGCCACTATGCGACGCTGATCGACGGCCTGCTCGGCCAGCTCGGCGTGAAGCGGTATGCCATGTACCTGTTCGATTACGGCGCACCGGTCGGCTATCGCCTCGCTCTCAAGCACCCGGAGCGGGTCAGCGCCCTTATCGTCCAGAACGGCAATGCCTATGACGAAGGTCTCGGCGATTTCTGGAAACCGATGAAGGCCGACTGGGCCCACCCGACGGCAAAGACCCGCGACGCGCTGTCGTTCTTGGTGACGCTGAAGACCACCAAGTTCCAGTATCAGGATGGCATGCAGGACGAATCCCGGATCGATCCCGCCAACTGGCGTCACGACCAGCCGCTGCTCGACCGACCCGGTAACAAGGACATACAGATCGACCTGTTTCACGATTACGGCAGCAACGTCGCACTGTATCCGCAATTCCAGGCATTCTTCCGCAAGTATCAGCCGCCGACGCTGATCGTCTGGGGCAAGAACGACAAGGTGTTCCCGACCGCGGGAGCCGAGCCCTACCGGCGCGACCTGCCCAAGGCCGAATACCATGTGCTCGATACCGGCCATTTCGCGCTGGAGGACCAGCTACACGTGATGGCGCCGCTGATCCACGACTTCCTCGACCGCAAGGTGGCGAAGTGAGCCTTACCCGCACCCTCCTGCTGATCGGAGCCATGACCATGTCCGAACCATTGGCCGCCCAGAGCGCGCGCGATATCCTCGGCGCACCCGGCGTCGTCCCGCTCGATCGCCCGCAGCCTGCACCACGTCTGATCGTCGATCCGCCGGTGCCCGGTCCGCTGTCGTTCGGGCGCGTCGTCATCCAGTATCGCGCCGAGAACCTGCGTATCACGCCGACCTTCGGGCCCAATGCCCTCGATGTGACGCCGCGCATCGGCCATATCCACGTCACCGTCGACGACCTGCCATGGCACTGGGCTGACGCCAGCGGCGAGTCCCTGATCATGAATGGCATGCCGCCCGGCCGCCACAAGGTGCTGATCGAACTGGTCAACGCCAACCACGTGCCGTTCACCAGTCAAGCCGTCGAGTTCGTCATTCCGAAGACCGACAGTTCTGGCAACCATTGAGCCAGAGAGGATTGAGTTCATGTTCAAGCTCGGTTTGATGTCCGCCGCCGTAGCCGCTTTGACACTTGGATCCCCCGCAGGTGCCGGTGCGCCCGAGGCTGCGTTTGTCGATGCGAACAAAGTCGCAATGGCCAAGATGATGGCGGCTATGAACGCCACGCCATCGGGCGATGTCGACGTGGATTTCGTCAACATGATGGAGCCACATCATCGCGGTGCCGTCGAGATGGCTGTGCTTGAGCTGCGCTACGGTACCAATCCGCAGCTGCGGCGCATCGCCCAGGAAATCATCGTCGGGCAAACCCAGGAGATCGATGCGATGCGGATGGCCATCGGGCGCCCGCTTTCCGCAGCAGTGCCGGTGCCCACCCAGCAGGGGAGAGTAAGGTGACCCTGCGCATACGAAGCGCCGCGGTCGCTGCGATGCTCTACGCGGTGACCTCGGCCCATGCCGGCCAAGCGCCATTTGCTGCGGCGGCGCCCGACATTCCGATCAGCGCGCGCGACCGCGTATATGCGGCAGAGCAGTTCTCCAACACCGTTTCCGTTGTCGACCCTTCAACCAACCGGCTGCTTGGTGTCATCCGGCTCGGCGAGCCACAGCCGACGAACTTCAGCCCGCTCTATCGCGGCCAGGTGCTCGTCCATGGCGTGGGGTTCGCGCCCGACGGTCGTACCATCGCGGTCGTGTCGATCGGCTCGAACTCGGTCACCTTCATCGACACCGCCACCAACGCCGTCAAGCACACCACCTATATCGGGCGCTCGCCCCACGAAGCGTTCTTCACACCCGATGGTCGCGAGGTGTGGGTCACCGTACGCGGTGAGGACTATGTCTCGGTGCTCGACGCCAAGACGTACGAGGAAACTGCCCGTGTGAAGACGCCGGGTGGCCCGGGAATGACGATCTTCTCGCCCGACGGCCATTTTGCGTACGTCTGCTCGTCGTTCAACCCGCAGCTCGTTGTCTTCGATATCGCGAGCCGCGCCGAGGTCGGGCGCGTCACGCAGCTCAGTCCCTTTTGCCCCAATCTAGCCGCGACACCGGATGGCAAGCAGCTTTGGTACACGCTGAAGGACACCGGCAAGACCGTCGTGATCGACGCGAAGCCGCCGTTCGCGACACTGAAAGTGCTCGATACCGGCCCGATCACCAACCAAGTCAATTTCGTCGACACTGCACGTAGTCATTTGGCTTACGTCACGGTTGGTGGGCTCAACCAGGTGCAGGTGTTCCGCCGTGACACTTTCGCCAAGGTCGCGACGATCGCGGTCGGCAAGCTGCCGCACGGAATCTGGCCGTCGGGTGACGGTACACGTGTCTACGTCGGTCTCGAGAATGACGACGCACTGGTCGCCATCGACACCGCGAGCAATAAGGTGATCGCGTCGATCCCGATCGGCCAGGCCGCGCAGGCGGTGAACTACGTGGCCAACGCAGTTCCTAGCGGTGACGGCACGAGCGGGCTTCAGCCACTTGGCATTGCCGGCGGCGTGACGCACATCACCCTTGGCGTCCGCGGCGCCAGCGGCCCGGCACCGACTAGCGTCAGTCTGTTCGATCAGGGCCTCGTCCAGATCCTCGAAGCTGCCGTGACCGGCCTCTCGCCGACCGCGCCCTACGTACTCGGGTTGGCCACTACCGCAGATGGCGGCGGCGACATCGAACCATTGGCGAGTTTCAAGACCAATTCTTCCGGTGCAGCGATCGTCAATGCAACGGGACCGATCCGCGCGCTCGTGCAACCGGGCACGCCCATACAACAGCGTTATCTTGTCATCACGCCAGGCATTCCTGGTCAGAGCGGAACGCCGGTGCAGGTGCAGCAAAACTGAAGCAGGAGGTCGACATGAGCCCTGAGACCGTTCGTTATTCTGCCGATGGCCTGGCGATGCTGGGGCAACTGTTCGTTCCGGCCGGACGCGGGGGCTCCACGCCGGTGTGCTCGTATTTCCGGAAGCCTTCGACATCGGCACCACGTTCTGGAGTGTGCCGAAAGATTGGCCGCGCTCGGCTATGCCCTCGCTGACGTGGCTGAAATCCAACAGCATGCCGAGCCGGTTGAGCTCGAGCACGACCTGGCGCCCGAAGTCGGCGAGGCCGTGGTGCCTGGGATCGTCTGTGGCGGAATTGCCCCAGTCGATGGTCCGCGAGTGGGCCAGGGTCAGTTAGCCTGCGCCGAGCGCCCCATAGGTGCGCAACACCGACAGGTTGCCGTCGATCTGACCACCGTCGTCAACGCCGATCATCGAAGCAATGCGACTGACCATATGAGCGGGCATGACGTCGTCGGCGGTGCGGGCGATGGTGGAGACCTGCGGATAGCGTGCCGCGATCGAGTGGACGAGGTCGATCTGCTCCGGCGTCTGCTCGACCTGCTGTTTGCCCGGCAGGTCGGCACAGACCCAGCCCGACCAGATTTGCCTACCGACCAAGCCCTTGCGCAGGCGGGAGACGTCGGTGTTGTAGCGATCATTGCTGCCAGACAGGTCGTTGAGGTCGACGGTCCAGCGCGCGTCGTTCTCGCGCTCCCGCAGCACCTCGGGCCAGTCGTTGTGCCCATCGAGCAGCGGCGTCGCCTTGAGGACGCGCGCGACGCGGGCGGAATAATCCATCGACGCGGAAGGCACCGCGACGGCTGCGGAGGTCAGCAGCAGCGACCTGCCAGCAGGGCGACGATTGAGCGCGTCAACGGGTCCGCATCGCGCGGCGCTGGCCGATCAGGGGCGGCGTGTTCTCGTTCACCGCGTCGCCGCTCTGGCGCTGCTCCTCATGCAGGGTCAGCAGCGATTCCATCAACTCTTCCTCGGCACTGGACATCACCGCCAGCACTTCCGCCTCTTCACAGTCTTCCGCTGCGAGATAGGCATGGCCCATGCTCGAGTCGATGTAGAGCGCCTGGCCGGGTTCGAGGGTGACGGGATCGTAGAATTCGGTCTGGACGACGACCTTGCCGCTGAGCACGTACAGGAATTCCTCACCGCTGTGGCGGACGAGGTCGCCGAACTGCTCGGCCGAGCGCGCGCGGATCTTGGTGATGACCGGGATCATCCGCTTCCGGCGCAATTCGGTGCAGAGATAGTAATAGTCATAATTCGGCGTCTCCACCCGGACCGAACGCGCCATGTCGCTGAGGCTGCGGCGCGCGGTGACCGGCTGGACGGGACTATCATCGGTCTCGGCGAACAACTCCGACAGGCGCAGGCCAAGACGTTGCGCCAGTGACAGCAGCTTGTCATAGGTCAGCGTCAGACGATCGTGCTCGATCTTGGACAGGGTCGATACCGGGATGCCGCTTTTCGCGCTCATCTCCTTCAGGGTCCAACCCTCGCGCGATCTCACGGCGCGAAGCAGCGCCCCCAAAGTAGGCGGAACTGAGGCCACGAAAATCCTTTCAGGCCGTGTTGACCAATTCTCCGATCCGGATCAACATGTCTCAATCCGACGCGTTCCATCGTGTTTACAGAGGATTGGGCGTTTCGGCAATGGTAAAGGGGTGTCGGCGATGCGTCCAGGAAGACTGATTCTGCTTGCAGCAGCCTTGTTCGGCAGTGCGACGCTGGCGCAGGCACCCCCCACCCCCGCAGGTCCAATGGCCCCAGTTCCTGTGCTTGCCGCCGCCACGCCGCCGGCACCGGCGGGAAGCCACGAACTGACCGGCGCCGATGTCGGGGCATGGCTCGACGGTTACCTGCCCTATGCACTGCACAACGGCGACATCGCAGGCGCGGTCGTGACGGTCGTCAGGGACGGCAAGATCATCGCGGCGCGCGGCTACGGCTATGCCGATATCGCCAAGCGCCGCCCGGTAGACCCGGCGCGCACGCTGTTTCGGCCCGGCTCGACCTCCAAGCTGGTGACCTGGACCGCGGTGATGCAGCAGGTCGAGGCCGGCAAGCTCGATCTCGACGCCGACGTGAACACCTATCTCGACTTCAAGATACCGCCGCGCAACGGCAAGCCGGTGACCCTGCGCCAGATCATGACGCACACCGGCGGCTTCGAGGAGGTTCTCAAGAACATCATTTTCTACGACCCCAAGATCAACATGTCTCTCGAGGCGTACCTGAATACCTGGGTGCCGACGCGGATCTTCGACGCCGGCACCACGCCCGACTATTCGAACTGGGCCTCGGCGCTGGCCGCCTACATGGTGCAGCGCGTGTCGGGCATGCCCTTCGACGATTACGTCGAGCAGCGCATCTTCGCGCCGCTGGGCATGAATAATTCTAGCTTCCGCCAGCCGCTGCCCAAGGCGCTGCTGGCCGACATGGCGGTCGGCTATGAGCGCGCGTCCGAGCCGCCGATGGGCTTCGAATTCGTCGGCCCGGCTCCCGCCGGTGCGCTGGCTTCGTCGGGCCTCGACATGGGGCGCTTCATGATCGCGCACCTCCAGAATGGGCGCGGCATCCTGAAGCCCGAGACCGCGGCGATGATGCACGACAGCCCGCTCGACCGGGTCAATCCGATGTCGCTGATCCCGCCGCTCAACCGGATGGAGCTGGGCTTCTTCGAGACCAACATCAACGGTCGCGAGGTCATCGCGCACCTCGGCGACACCAACAATTTCCACACCTCGCTGCACCTGTTCATGAAGGACGGCGTCGGCTTCTACGTCTCCTTCAACAGCGCCGGGCGGGAGGGCGCTGCGCATGTCGTGCGGGCCCAACTGTTCCAGGATTTCGCCGACCGCTACTTCCCCTCGACCGTCCGCGATGGCCGTGTCGATGCAACGACTTCGCGCGAACACGCGAAGGCGATGGTTGGCCATTGGCAGATAAGCCGCCGCTCGGAGAGCAATTTCATCAACATTCTCAACCTGGTCGGCCAAGTCGAGGTCAGCATCGATGACAAGGGTGAGCTGGTCATCCCGGCGCTCAAGGGCCCCGGTGGCGCGGTCCAGCATTGAGACGAGATCGCGCCGTTCGTCTGGCGCGACCGCAACGGCCACGACCGGCTGGCGGCCAAGGTCGTCGACGGCCAGCCGGTGCGCTGGAGCTTCGACATGATCTCGCCGTTCATGGTCTATGACCGCGTTCCCATCGCGCGCTCCGCCGCTTGGCTGCTGCCTGCGCTGTACGCGAGCCTCGGGATCCTGCTGCTGACCTTCCTCTACTGGCCGGTCGGCTGGCTGATCCGGCGCAACTATGGCGCGAGGATCGCTGCTACCGGCGCCGCGCTCAAGGCATACCGGGCAACGCGGATCATGGCGCTGCTGGTACTCGGTGTCCTCGCCGGCTGGGCGACGCTGCTGTCGGTGCTGTTCGCCGACGTCAGCAACCTGAACGACAGCGCCGCGATCTGGCTGTGGCTGCTCCAGATCGGCGGCGCGATCGTCTTCGTCGGGGCGGTCGGGATCGCGGCCTGGAACGCCTGGCTGACGTGGCGCGACGGGCGGCGCTGGACCCGCAAGCTGTGGAGCGGGCTGGTCCTGCTCGCGACGCTGGTCGTGCTGTACGTCGCCTCGACCTACAGCTTGCTCGCAATGACGGTGAACTACTGATGTTGCGCCTCTCGATCGACGTTACCACCCGGACGCTGCGGCTGGCACAACCGTTCCGCATCGCCGGCTATGTCTTCGACGTCGCCGACGTGCTGGTGGTGACGCTCGACGACGGCTCGCACCGCGGCCGCGGCGAGGGTGCGGGCGCCTATTACCTCGGCGACGATCTCGCCCACATGCGGGCGGCGATCGAGGGCGCGCAGGCAGCGATCGAGGCCGCTCCGACACGCGAGGAACTGCGCCACATCCTGCCTCCCGGCGGCGCGCGCAACGCCGTCGATGCGGCGCTGTGGGAGCTGGAGGCGGCGCGCGCCGGGAAGCCGGTCTGGGCGCTTGTCGGGCTCGACGGGACGAAACCGCTGGTCACCACCTTTACCGTCAGCGCCGATACGCCGGAGGTGATGGCGGCGAAGGCGACGAGCTATGTCGGCGCCAAATCCCTCAAGATAAAGCTGACCGGCGACGTCGATCTCGACCTAGAGCGTGTCGCCGCAATCCGTGTGGCGCGGCCCGAGGCGTGGCTGGGCGTCGACGGCAACCAGGGGTTCGCCCGGGCTGATCTCGACCGCCTGGTCGCGGGGTTGCTCGACTACGGCATCGCCTTGCTGGAGCAGCCACTCGCCCGGGGCCACGACGCCGAACTCCAGGGCTACCGCTCGCCGATCCCGATCGCGGGCGACGAGAGCCTGTTGTCGCTGGCCGACCTCGCCGACGCCAAGGACCGCTTCGATGTCGTCAACATCAAGCTCGACAAGTGCGGCGGCCTGACCGAGGGGCTGTTGATGGCCGCCGAGGCGCGGCGGCTCGGGCTCGGCGTCATGGTCGGCACGATGATCGGCACCAGCCTCGCGACGGCACCCGGCTTCATCCTGGGACAGGTGTGCGACCTCGTCGACCTCGATGGCCCGACCTTCCTGGTCGAGGATGATGTCCCGAGCGCGGTCTATGCTGATGGCATGCTCGATGTCGGGCCCGAGGTCTGGGGGTCCGGTCGAGCCGCTGCATGACGACGGCGGAGCCGACCTGGTTCGGTCATCCGCGCGGACTGACCATCCTGTTCCTGACGAACATGTGGGAGCAATTCTCCTACTACGGCATGCGCGCACTGCTGGTTTACTACATGACCAAGCAGCTGATGATGAGCCAGGGCCGCGCCTCGCTGGTCTACGGTGCCTACACCGCCTGCGCCTATTTCACCCCGATCATCGGCGGCTTCGTCGCCGACCGCTTCGTCGGCAAAAGACGGGCCATCCTGATCGGCGGTACGGTCATGGCGGCGGGTCATTTCATGATGGCCTCGGAGGCGCTGTTCTATCCGGCGCTGGTCACGATCGCACTCGGCAACGGCCTGTTCCTGCCCAGCCTGCCCAGCCAGATCGGCGACCTGTACCCGCCCGGCGACGACCGCGCCGGCTCGGCCTACAACGTCTATTATGTCGGCGTGAACATCGGCGGCTTTCTGGCGCCGCTGGTCTGCGGGACACTGGGGGAAGTCTTCGGCTGGCACTGGGGCTTCGGCGCTGCCGGCGTCGGCATGCTCGGTGGACTGGCAATTTACGTCTGGGGGCAGCGTTACCTGCCGTCGCAGACCGCCTCCAAGCGGGTTGCGAACACTCCTGGCTCGCGGTCGAAGTTCGCGCGCAACGTCGTTGTGGTGCTGCTGGCGATCGGGCTGTCGGTGACGGTGTTCCGCGGTGCCTATGAGCAGGTCGGCAACACGCTGGCGCTGTGGGCCGATGGCGGGGTCGACCGTCGCGTCGGCAGCGCGGTGATCCCGATGACGTGGTTCCAGTCGCTCAACCCACTGCTCGTCATGGTGATGACGCCGCCGCTGCTGATCTGGTGGCGGCGCCGCGCCCTCGCCGGAGTGCCGGAGCGGCCGGCGCGGCGGATGGCGCTGGGTGCCGCCATCGTCGCCGGCGCGTACCTGATGCTGGCCGGGGTCGAGGCGGCCGGCGGCCCGGCGCATTGGCTGTGGCTGGTGCTATTCTTCATCGTGTTGACACTTGGCGAGCTGCACATCCTGCCCACAGGCTTGGGCATGTTTGCCCGGCTGGCCCCGCGCGGACACGGTGCCACCACCGTCGCCGCCTGGTTCCTGGCGACCTTCGCCGGCAGCCTCGCGGCCGGGTTCGTCGGCACCCTGTGGACCGGCACTAGCCACGGAAGCTTTTTCGTCGTCCTCGCCGCGATCGCCGCGGCAGCCGCCATCATGCTTCTGATGACACAGCAATTAGAAGAAAAGATGGGATTGTCTGAATCAGATTGACTATTCTCCGATTAGGACAAATGATCCGTAATCATGATCAGCTGGGTGGGGAACGTGTCGATGAAAGCGGTACGGCTAAGTTTTTCCGTTTCGAGCGTTCTCGGCGCCTTTCTGGTCTATAGCCCGGCCGCAGCGCAGGTCGCGTCGAACACGCACACTGCCGCCGCAGACACCGGGGCTCCGGATTACCAGTCGAGCGACATCGTCGTCACTGCCCAGAAGCGCAGCGAGGCCCTGATCGACGTGCCGCAGTCGATATCGGTCGTGCGCGGCGAGACGCTGGAGCGCCAACAGGCCTTCAGCTTCCAGGATTATGCGAAGCTGGTCCCCGGCCTGCAGATCTCCCAGAGCAACCCGGGTGAGTCGCGCCTGATCCTGCGGGGCATCGACACCGGCGGCACGGCCGCCACTGTCGCCACCTACGTCGACGAAACACCGTTCGGATCCTCGTCGGGCCTGGTCAACGGCGCCATCCTCGCCGGCGAGCTCGATACCTTCGACATGGCACGCATCGAAGTACTACGTGGACCGCAGGGGACGCTCTACGGTGCCAGCTCGCTGGGCGGCGTGGTAAAGTTCGTCACCAACGCGCCCGACTTCGACAAGCTCGAGGCGCGCGGCCGGGCCAGCGTCGAGACTGTTGCGGGCGGCGACCTATCGTACATGGGCTCGGCGCTGATCAACGTGCCGCTCGCCCAGAACCTGGCGGTGCGCGCCTCCGGGTTCTACCGCGATTACGGCGGTTTCATCGACTCAACGGGTATCGGCGGCTCCAACGTCGCCAAGAACATCAACGGCAGCAAAAGCTACGGTGGCCGCGTGTCGGCGCTGTTCAAGCCTTCGACTGCCGTGTCGCTGCGCCTGACCGCGATCGTCCAGAACCTCGACACGGACGCATCTTCGGTCGTGGAAAGCGACCCGCGGACCCTGCGTACCATAACGCGAAACGTCCAGTCGCAGTTCGTGCCCGAATACACCAACATCGCCTATCGACTGTACAACGGCACGCTGGACGTCGATCTCGGCTTCGGCACTCTCACGTCGTCGACCAGCTACAGCACCCTTAAAGAGTCGTTGCGCGACGACCTGACGGTCTATTTCGGATCCCTGCTCGGCCTGTACTCCGATGCGACCGGGCCGGCTGCCGACCTTGCCGAGCCGCAGCATACCAACAACACCCGCTTCACCCAGGAACTCCGGCTCGCGTCGCCGCAGAGCGACACCTTCGAATGGCTGATCGGCGGTTATTACGACCACGAGAAGGGCGCGATCATCCAGCAGGTCGAGGCTTATGACCCCGGCACCTTCAACACCTTTGCCGGATTGCCGCAGCTTTTCGACGGCGCGCTGACCTCGCGCTACCGGGAGTTCGCAGGCTTTGCCAACGGCACGGTGCACTTCGGTCCGCGCTTCGACGTCACGGTTGGCGGCCGCTACAGCGGCAACAAGCAGCGCGCGCACCAGGACGGCGTCGGCATCCTCGCCCCGCCCGAGCTGAGCTCGGCTTCAAAGGAGAAGGTCTTCACCTGGTCCGCGGCGCCCAAGTTCAAGTTCAGCGATACCGGGTCGGTCTACGCCCGCTTCGCCAAGGGCTTCCGCCCCGGCGGGCCAAACATCGTGCCGCCGTCCGCACCTGTCGAGGTGCAGACCTACCATTCCGACAGCGTGATCAACTACGAGGTCGGACTGAAGGCGGAAACCGCCGATCGCAGCTTCGGCATCGACGTCTCGGCGTTCCACATCGACTGGAACAACATCCAGCTGCTGGCGCAGATCGGCGCCTACGGGGTCAACGCGAACGGCGGCAAGGCGACCAGCGACGGCGTCGAGTTCACCGCCACGCTGCGACCGACCCGCGGCTTGGCGTTCACGGTAAACGGCGCCTACACCGACGCCAAGCTGACCGAGGACACCGACCCCATCGTCGGCGGCCGAAAGGGCGATCGGTTGCCTTTCTCGCCCAAGGTGTCGGTCTCGGTGAATGGCGACTACGACTGGTCGGTCGGCACGCACGCAACAGCCTATGTCGGTGCCTCGCTCCGCTACCTGGGCGACCAGGCCGGACTGTTCAGCCCGACCTACACCGCAGCCTATGGCGGCCGGTCGAACCTGCCGGCCTATGCGGTGGCCGACCTGCGCGCCGGGGTCGAGTTCGGGCGCTTCTCGGTCGGGGCGTACGCCAAGAACCTCGGCAACGTGGCGGGCAAGACCAGCGTCGTCGAAAGCACCTTTCCGCTCGGCGCGACCGGTACCGGCGTGATCCGCCCGCGCACGATCGGCCTCACCTTCGGCGCCGGATTTTAAGCCGATGGCCAGTAAAGCGTTACCTGAAGACCCTTCCGTGGGCGCGATCCACGCGCTGCCGTCGCCCTACCTGTTGTTCCTCGGCGATACCGTCGAGCCGGCGTTCGCCAAGACCGCGTTCGGGCTGCGCGACTGGGCCGGCGACCGCTGCCTCGGCGAATGGGCGCTGCCGGCCGCCAGGGTCAGCACCGGCCTGCCGCGGCTGGCACCGGTCGAGGCGGCCGCCAAGGGCGCACGCTCGATGATCATCGGGGTCGCGAGCCCCGGCGGCGCCATACCCGCGTCGTGGATGCCGGAACTGATCGCCGCCCTCGACGCCGGGCTCGATCTCGTCGCCGGGATGCATGTCCTGCTGGCCAGCATTGCGCCGCTGCGCGACCTCGCGACGCGGCGCGGGCGACAACTGATCGACCTGCGCGTGCCGCCACCGAACCTGCCGGTGGCGAGCGGGCGCAAGCGCTCCGGGCGGCGCCTGCTGACGGTCGGCACCGACTGCGCGCTCGGCAAGAAATACACCGCCCTTGCCATCGCCAAAGGGTTGCTCGAGCGCGGCCTCGCCGCGACCTTTCGGGCCAGCGGGCAGACCGGGATCATGATCGCCGGGGGAGGCATCGCCCTGGATGCAGTAGTCGCGGATTTCGCCAGCGGTGCGGCCGAGCTGCTCAGTCCCAACAATGCCGCCGACCATCTCGACGTCATCGAGGGCCAGGGGTCGCTGTTCCATCCCGCCTATGCACCGGTGTCGCTGGCGCTGCTGCATGGCAGTCAGCCCGACCTGTTCGTCGTCTGCCACCAGCCCGGGCGCAAGATGATGCTGGGCTTTCCCGGCTTTCCACTGCCGTCGATCGAGACCGTCATCGAGCGCACCGTGCTGCTCGGCCAGCTGACCAATTCCGCTATCCGCTGTGCCGGCGTCAGCCTGAACACCGCCGACATGGACGCGGACAAGGCGGAGCAACTTATCGCCGCGACCAGCGCCCGCCTCGGCCTGCCGGTTGCCGATCCGATCCGCGGCGGCCCCGCCTTCCAGCGCCTGCTCGACGCCTGCGCATGACCCTCGCCGCCGACCGCTTCCGACGCTTCCTGCTCCCGGGACTGGCGTTCAAGGCGGTGATCATCGGCGGCGGCTATGCGACCGGCCGCGAGATCGCCGAGTTCTTCCTGCCCGCCGGTCCGTGGGGCGGGCTGGCGGGAATGCTTCTGGCGACGGTGATCTGGGCCGTCGTCGCCGCAGCCACCTTCCACTTCGCCTACAAGATCGGCGCGCGGGACTACCGACACTTTTTCCAGGCTCTGCTCGGCCGCGGCTGGGTGGCATTCGAGCTCGCCTATGCGGTGTTTGTCATCCTTATCCTCGCGGTCTTCGGCGCCGCGGCCGGGGCGATCGCCGCCGCCACCCTGGCCTTGCCGCCGGCTGTCGGCACGCTCGCGCTGATGGCCGGCATCATCGTCTGCGTCGCCTTCGGCAATGCCAGCGTCGAGCGCGTCTTCGTCTGGGTTTCGGGGCTGCTCTACGCGACGTACGCGATCTTCTTCGGGCTCGCGCTCGCGGGCGTCGGCGACCGCATCGGCACCGCCTTCGCCACCCTGCCGTCCGGTGACTGGGCGCTTGGTGGCCTGACCTACGCCGGGTACAACGTCATCGGCGCGGTGATCGTTCTGCCGGTGACGCGGCATTTCCGCAACGGCCGGGACGCGGTGGTCGCCGGGTTGGTCGCGGGACCGCTAGCGATGCTGCCGGCATTGCTGTTCTTCGTCGCGATGACCGCCTTCCTGCCCGACATCGCCGGCGCGGTGCTGCCGTCCGACTATATCCTGGTCCGGCTCGGCCACCCGGTCTTCCACCTGATGTTCCAGGCGATGATCTTCGCCGCGCTCCTCGAGAGCGGCACCGGCGCCGTGCACGCGATCAACGAGCGTGTCGCCCGGGCGCGGCGGATCACGCTCAGCCCAATGGTGCGGGCGCTGGCGGCGCTGGCGCTGCTGGTGCCGTGTATGCTGATCGCCGAGCGGGTCGGGCTGGTCACCCTGATCGCCTCCGGCTACCGCGCGCTCGCCTGGGCGCTGATCCTGATCTACGTCGTGCCGCTGCTGGTCGTGGTGGCGCTGCGCCGCACTCCGCAGCCGGTTGCTGAAGCCAAGTGATCCGCCTGCCCCTTCACGTGGAGACCGAGCCGATGAGCGGGAACTGGCGACTGGCAGCAGTGCTGGCGTGCGTGCTGATCGCCCTGCCGGGTGCAGCGGAGAAGCCGCCGGGATCGCCCGCGACTGCGACTGCGACGGTGCTGCCCTCCCCTGCCCTGCCCACCGGCACGGCGGCGACGCCCGCGCCCCGGTCCTCGCACGCGTCCGCGCCACCGGCACTGACGGCCAGCGACGTCGGCGCCTGGCTCGACGGCTATTTCCCGGGAACGCTGAAGCAGGGCAAGATCGCCGGCGCCCAGGTAGTGATCGTCAAGGACGGCAGCGTGCTGTTCAAGAAGGGCTACGGCTACGCCGACGTCGCCGCCAAGACGCCGATGGACCCCGACCGCACGCTGATGCGGATCGGCTCGACATCGAAGCTGCTGACCTGGACCGCGGTCATGCAGCAGGTCGAGGTCGGCAAGATCGACCTCGACGCCGACGTCAACAAATACCTCGACTTCAAGGTCGTGACGAAGACCAGTCGCGTTCTCACGATGAACGACCTGATGACTCACCGCGGCGGCTTCGAGGAGGGGTTGAAGGACGTTATCGACACTGACCCCAAGCGCTTCAAGTCGACCGAGCGGTTCCTGAAGGAGAACGGGCGCCCGCCGCTGTTCCCGGTCGGTGCGATGCCGGCCTATTCCAACTACGGCGCCGCGCTGGCCGGCTATATCGTCGAACGCGTCTCGGGCGAGCCGTTCGCCGCGTACATCGAGCGTCACATCCTGACACCCTTGCAGATGCAGCACACGACCTTCATCCAGCCGCTGCCGACGGCGCTCGTGCCGCTTATGTCGAAAGGCTATCGGCAGGACGACCAGCCGCCGGTTCCTTACGAACTCGTCGTCACGGCACCGGCGGGCAGCGTCGCCGCGACCGGCGCGGACATGGCGAACTTCATGATCGCCAACCTCCAGGACGGCCGCTTCGGCGAGGTCCAGATCCTCAAGCCCGAGACCTCGCGCCTGATGCACACGCCCGAGGTCCAGCCGCGACCCGGCTTCGACACGCTGGCCCACGGCTTCTTCTACGGCCCGCGCAACGGCCACCTGGTAATCGGCCACGGCGGCGACACCATCGTCTTCCACACCGACCTGAACATGGTGCCCGACCAGAAGCTCGGGATATTCGTCAGCTTCAACAGCCGCGGCGAGAACGATGCCGTCTACGGTGCGCGGTCACGGCTGTTCGACCTGTTCATGGACCGCTATTTCCCGGTGCCGCCGGTCAAGGACGCCCCGGAGATCGCCGGTGCCGCCGCCCACGCCGCGGCACTCGCCGGCCGCTATGAAAACTCCCGGCGGATCGAACACGGCTTCATCAGCCTGTTCTACCTGATCCAGCAGGACAAGATCGTCGACAACGGCGACGGCTCGATCAGCCTCCCCTCGATCGAGGGCAAGCGCTTCCGCGAGATTGCGCCCAACCTGTGGCGCGAGGCCGGCGGTGTTCGCGAACTGCTCGTCACCGGCACCGGCCACGACCGCCAGATCCTCGACAGCACCAACCCCGTAGGCGTCATGCAGCCGGTGTCGCTGGCCCGCAACGCCGACCTCAATCTTTGGGTCGGCGGCCTGTCGATCCTGTTGGTCCTGCTGACCGTCCTGCTCTGGCCGGTCGCGGCATGGCTGCAGCGGACCCGCCCCGCGCGAAATCCGGTGACGGGCCGTGCGGCGACGACCCGCCGGCTGACGCGCGTCGCAGCACTCGCCGACCTGCTCTACATCGGCGGCTGGTATGCGATCCTCGCACCGATCCTGTCGACCAATCTCGACGTCTACAACGACGGCATGGACGGCTGGATCAGGGCGATGCAGGTCGCTGCGATCATTCCGATCGTTGGCGCCGTGATCGGGGTAACGAACGCTGCCACGATGTTCCGGACGGGTTGCGGCTGGGGTGCGAAATCGCGCGCGGTCGTGGTTGCCCTGTCGCTCCTCGGCGTCGTCTGGATTGCATCGCAGGGTGGCTTGATCAGCTTGGACCTCAACTACTAGCATTTGCGGGCGTGGACCAAGGAATGGCTAAATTAAGCCTGCGGCTCGGCGATGCACAGTCACCGGACACTATCCGTGATCCCTGCGGCAAGCTTGCGGCGCTGCTGATCAGGGCGCTTCAACCTGGACGACCCGAATCTAGGACACGACGGCCTGCCAGACCAGACCGACTACTGACCGGGGGAAGATCGCCGTATCCGATGTAGTCATGGTCGTTCAGCAGGCCGATGTGTCCAGATCGTCCGACAGGATGCTGGCAAAATGATGACGCGACTTCAAAATTTTGCCCGTACGCCAACATAGTATTTTCGGCCAACCACGTCGTAGATCGCGGCGTTCGTCGAAGAATTTGCGATGAAATCTAGCGGCACGACCGGCGGCTGGCGATTCAGGAGATTGTCGACGCCGGCGTATAGTTCGGTGTTGCCGCCACTGCTTCGACCGAACTTGTACTTTACCGACATGTCCACATAGGCGACCGCGCCGATGTGGTTCTCGCTCGCAGCGAGCTGTTCGGGGCCGTAGGTGGCGTCGTAAACGCCGCTGCCGATGTAGCGCAGCTGTGCGAAGGCACCCCAGCTGTCGGACTCGTAGTTGATGCTTCCGGTTGCCTTGAAGTCCGGCAGGCCGAAACCGGACCCGCCACCGACCTCGCCCGCTACATCGATCGGAGCCGCGCCCGACGGGGCGATCAACTTGTGGATCAGATAGCTGGCGACCACGCCTAGATCGAGAGTGCCATTGCCGAGCGGCAGGGAATAGCGCGTCTCGAAGTCCAGGCCCTGAACCTTGAAGGTTCCGAGATTGAGGTTCTGGTTGCGGATTTCGTAGATCGATTTGTCGGGGTTGAAGGTGATCGCCGAGCAGATCGCTTCGTCGCCCGCAAAACAGCGGTCGACAATCGACTGGGAATTAAGTGTGCCGATTGCGCCCTTCAGGTTGATGTCGAACCAGTCGACCGACGTCTTGAAGCGCCCGATCGAAACGACGGCACCGGCGGTCTTGGTAAGCGCGCGCTCCTCGCGAAGGTGGACGTTGCCCGATGTCGGTGTCCGGACGAGCTGCGTCCCGCTGCCCGGCACGAACGGGTTCGAGACGTTGTCGAACAACAGCACGCTGGTGACGAAAGTCTCGCCGATGCTCGGCGCCCGGATGTCGCGGGAGATGGTCCCGCGCAGGCGTAGCGCCTGGATCGGATTAAAGGTCAGTCCAGTCTTCCAGGTCACGACATTGCCGACCGTGCTATAATGCGTGTAGCGCGCTGCGGCGTTGAAATCGAGCTTTTGTGCGCCGTCGAGGATCGGTACGGCGACCTCGCCGAAGCCTTCGGTGACATTGAACTTGCCGGTAAGCGGCTGCGCGTTGACGATGAGGAACTCGCCGTTGGCGTTGGGCGCATTGACCTGGCGGTCGAGGCTCTCGCGGCGATGCTCGATGCCGACGGTAGCGAGGATCGGTCCCGCCCAGCCCTGGAACAGCTCACCGCCGATGTTGCCTGCGAACACCGTCTGCTTGACGCGCGTGTCAGACGTGCCGGTGCCGACGATATACGCAAGTGCAGCCTGGCTCGGCGAACCCGCGCCGAACATGTTGAGCGGCTCGCATCCCGGAGCGCCGTTCGCACCGCCCAGATTGGCGCGGCACACTATCTGGTTGCGCGACGGGTCGAAGACCGCGTCGGCCGCCAGTAAAAGCTTACCCGGCAGGAGGTTGTTGGTCTGATCGTTGCTGAAATCGGTCTGGCCGTATTGGCCGGATACCTCCCACGACCAGTTACGGCCGAACTCACCTTTCAGGCCACCGACGAAGCGCATGTTCTTGCTGACCGAGACCGAGGCAATGGGCGGGATCTCCTCGAAGGTGCGGAACAACGAAAACGGCGTGTTCAGCGCCGCGACGCTGGCCGGCAGATAGGGGTTGTCGGGCTGGATCGTGACATCGCCGAGGGTGAACGGGGTGATCAGCGCCCCGCGCGACTTCGATCGCGCGTAGCTCGCCTCGCCGAACGCGGTCACGCCTTCGGTCACGTCATAATGCGCAGCAGCAAGCACGCTGATGCGCTCGGTTGGAACGTACAGCGCAACGCTGTCCGCTAGCCGCGAGCCGCTGCCGCCGGTCATCAGCGATCCGCCGATGTTGTCGCCGAGCACGCGCGGCTGCACGACGCCGCCGGGGAAGAATTCGAGGTTACTGGTCGGGCCGGCCCCGGGAAGGGTGATGCCGTTGGGCGAAGCCAGAAACAGCACCGAGTTCTGCCGGATCAGAAATTCCGGCTTGCCATCGGTGTCGTCGACATTGGCGGGATTGGCGACGAGCCCAGCGCTTCGCCGCTGGAAGGCACGCGCACTTCCCGCCGGAATACCCTTGTTGTCATCGTAGTCGCCGGCGATCATGAAGTGGCCCCGGTCGCCGCCGAACTTGGTGCCGAAAGCGGCGGACACGCGGAAATCCTGCGCGTCGCCCGCTTGCGCCAGCCCATATTGGACGTTGGTTTTAACGCCGTTGAACTTCTCGTCGAAGATCAGGTTTACGACACCGGATACCGCGTCGGAACCATAAGCGGCCGATGCACCACCGGTGACGACTTCGACGCGCTCGATGGCGAGCGTCGGCACGGCGTTCAGGTCGATATTCTCGAACTCGTCGAACGGAGTCCCTCGCCGACCATTCAGCAAGACGAGATTCCGATTGGTTCCCAGCCCACGCAGGTCGACCACATTGACGCCGTTCTGGCGGCTGTTCAGATTAGTCGAGGCGGGCGTCAGGGTGCCGGTGAACGCCGGAATTTCGTTCAGTACGTTGGCGATATTGGTCGTGCCGCGCTGGTCGATCAGCTCGGAGCCCACCGCCAACACCGGGGTCGGCGCCTCGAAGTTCGAAGACCGGATCCGACTGCCGGTGACGACGATATCCTGCGCGTCGGGCGTAGCTTCGGTCTGACCGACTCGGGCGGTCTCAGGCGCTGTTAGGGTCGCTTGGTTTGGCTGGCCGATCTCACCGGCGGTCGACTGCGCCACCACTGGGGCAGACAGCGCTAGACTTGCTGTACCCGTCAACAGTGTCGTTATGGTCCTGACGTTCATCGATCGCCCCCTGTTAATTTAGACTTTCCAATATTTTAGCATCGAGCAAGACGCGGATACGGGTCCCGGTCAGCCGCGGCAGCTGTCGACCAGGCGGTCGAGGCAGCACCGCCGCGGATCGGATCGGCGACCGGCAGGCCGAGCCGCTCCGCATCCGCAAGTCCGGGAATATCACTGAGCCAGGAGTGCATGCCGGCGACCAGGTCGAGCTCCGCCTCCAGCGCTTCGAACAGCGACGCGGTCCAGCCCGGTTGGACGAAGCCGCCACTGTTCGCGACGCCGATCACCATCGAACGCGCGCCCGCCGCCCCGGCTTCGGCGGGGCCCAGAAACAGCAGGTAGGGCTGCGGCAGCGCGACCGCCTGGAACTGATGATCTGCCATGCTCAGCCGCCCCAGGTCGCAGCGAGCAGCCGGTAGAAATTACCGCCGAGGATCGCCTTGATGTTCGCATCGGAATAACCGCGGCGGAGCAGCTCATCGGTGAGGTCGTACATCTTGCGAGGGTGGTCGAACCCGTCGACATCGATCTTGTCTCGAAAAGCGTAGCTGTCCTTGTAACCGGCGCGCAGCTGCTTGTTCATCTCGGGGGGCATGTCGTCGTACCCGTTGAGGTCTGAATCGGTGCCGATACCGACGTGCTCGATGCCAGCGACCTTTACGACATGGTCGATGTGATCGACGACGTTGACGATCGTCGTCGGGTCCGTCTTGCTGACGAAGTTGCGTACCCCGGTGATGCCCATCACACCGCCCTTCTTACCGAGCGCGCGGATCGCCTCGTCGGTCTTGACACGCGGGTGCTCGAGCAGGGCGCGGCAATTGCTGTGGGTGATCGCGATCGGCTTGGGGGACAGCTCGATGGCGTCGAGGGTCGTGCGGTCGCCGCAGTGCGAGACATCGATCAGCATGCCGACCTTGTTCATTTCGTTGATGATCGACACGCCGTAATCACTCACCCCACCGTCGACCCGGTCGGTGGAACCGGAGCCAATGAAGTTCTGCGAATTATAGGTCAGCTGCGAGCAGCGCTGGCCGATCTCGTAGAAGTGCTTCACGTCGGCGACCTGCCGGAAGTGGTCGGCGTTCTGCAGCCCCATGATAATGGCGCACTTGCCGTCACGTTTGGCGCGAACCAAGTCGGATGCGTTGTCGACTGCACAGAACAAATGGGCGTTGCGCGCGACGTAGTTGCCCCAGATCGCGAAGAACTCGAGCGCATCTTGATAGGCATCGGGGCCGCCGAGCCCAACCGCGTGGTGAAAGCCGGTGATGCCGCTGGCCCGGAAGTCCGCCTCGTCCTGAGCGCTCATCCGGACCGCGTAGAACTCCGGTCCCTCCGCGATTTTGATCGGCGCAAGCATGTCGATGATCAGCGAACCGTGAACCAGATCGATCGCGTGACGCGAATATTTCTCGAGTTCTGCGGCTTTCACACGGTAGCTTCCCGGAACGATCGGAAGCGCCGCTGCGGTAGCTGCCCCACCCAACACTGTCCGGCGCGAAAATAGCATTATCCGACTCCAGTTCTCCGATCAGGATCGTATTAGCCCACTCCGACAGCGTCAACAGAATGCAAGTCAAAAGTTTCTTTGCTTGCGCAATGGGATGCACTTTGTCCTCGGAAGGACATTCTGGCACATTTCTGGATGCCGTTCGGTCGCCTGAAGACGGAAATCACGTACATCACGCATCAGTGAAATTGACGGCCGGCGATCGAGCAGCGCGCCCGCGTCAAGGATCATTTTTCGCGGGCGTAACCAAGCCGCCGTAGGCCGCCTTACGCGCGATGACCTCTCCGAAAGAAGCCAGCGCCGGGACCTGCGAGCCCGATTTTATTCTTGCCGGCTCGCGCATCGAGTTCCCCGGGTTCAGCAAGTCGACGCCAACAACGATTGTCTTGGTCGGTAACACGAACAGCGGCAGCGCGCCCGTCGACCTGCGCGGGCTCGAGGCGAGCCGCGACCTGAAGTTGGTCAACGGCGGCGCTTTGTCGGTAAGACCGAACTGAAAGGTCGCCGGAGTCGTCAACATCATGTTGGCGCACAAGGCCGAGGGTATAACCATGGGTGATGTGCCCGAGCTTTCGTCGGCGTTATGACATATGGTGCCTTGTTTTTCAGAAAACTTGCCCACTCGCGTTCACTTAACGCAAGAGACAGCTTCTGGTTGGCATAATAAGCGGACAGGTCGAGGCCGAGAGTGTAGTCGGACGCCGGAAGGAAGCGTTTCAATCCGATCTGCCGCATGAGTCTTGTCAACGCCTGAGTGTCGCCAGTTGGAGCGGAGAGCTTTCGGGTGTTGGAAAATAGGTCGGGGACCATCGCCAGATCGAAATAGAGATATCGTGTTTCCTTTGGTCTCGCACGAATTTCCGTCGCGAATTCCTGCAGGCCAGCGAGAATGTTCTTGTCCAGTCCGCCGCCGCTTCCGGCATGTGCGATCTGCACGGGAACGTGGCGGGCCGCTGGCGCGACATCACGCAGGAAGATGTGGACGTCTTTGGGGCCGAAGCTGCTCGCCTGCGTCTGAAGGTGAATCACGATTGCCAGATGGTTGCGATCGGCGGCGCCGAACACCGCGGCAAGCTTCCTGACCTGTTCTCGCGAGCTTAGATCGACGCCCGAGTTGCCAAGGTGGAGCTTCACGCCCACGGCCCCACCGTGCTTCCCCCAATAGTCGATCTCCGCCACCGCGCCATCCCACAGCGGACTGACGCTGATGAATGGCATGAGCCGACCACAAGAGAGTCTGGCCTGATCGACGATGAAAGTGTTTTCCGCGCGTGTCTCGGCTGGCACGTCGAGCTTTTGCGCCGCCGCCGCCGGCGACGCGAAGAAATAGGCGCCGGAGAGCAGGACGCCCTGCCGGATATGCGCAGCGTCGAGAGCTTGCAGAACGTCCTTGGCAGTTCCCGGCTCCTTGGAGACCTCGTCCGGGCAATGGCCTGGGCCCAACGCCGCGCATATCCCTTTCAGCACCCGCGACGACGCCGGCGAAAAGATATGGAGATGGTGATCGACCAGCGGTGCCGTGGCGCTGGTCGCCAATGCCGGGACGGCCAGCGCCACGCATCCGAACGCCAACATGAGCCTGAACAGCGGCGACGTCATTCTTCTACCTTTCGAACCCGCGGCACCAGCGACGCCGGAGCTAGAAATTGGCGACGAACGAGACACCGATGGTACGCGGCTGGATCACCGAGGCGGTGTACGGCGCCGAATAGGCGTTGTTGTTCAGCGAGGTGATAAAGTTCAGCCCGCGCTTGTCACCGACATTCCTAGCATAGACCGACAAGCTGTACCCGCCCAGCACGACGCCGGCCCTGAGGTCGACCGTGGTGTAGCCGGGCATGACCGGGCGGCTGAAGATCGCCGGCGACCCTGTCGCGAAGCCCGAGCGCCGCGCCCCGATCGCATGGAAGCCACCTCCGACGTAAGCACCAATGGTGTCCGAAAGTGGGAAGTCGTAATCCGCCGACAGCCCGCCCGCCCATCTCGGAACGCTCGGCAGCCGATCGCCGTCGACGCCGCTCACGCTTGGTACGGCCTGAGTCAGCGTTGCATCGGTGTAAGCGACGTTGCCGGACAGGTTGAGGCCCGTCACCGGCTTCCAGGCGGCGCTCGCCTCAAAGCCGTAACTCCGCGCAGTGCCGCCGTTGCCGGCACTGGTGAAGCCGCCGAAATTGGTCAGGATCTGGATGTCCTTCCAGTCGATGTAGAAGGCGGACAAATCGAGCGTCAGCGTGCGGTCAAGCAGCGATGCCTTGTAGCCGATGTCGTAATTCGTAAGCTTGTCCGGGCCGAACTCGGCAGGCACACCGGCCGCGATCAGCGCAGGAGTCACGGCGTTGGGGCCACCTGGTCGGTAACCCGAGGCAACACGCGCGTATATCATGTTGTCGCTATCGAGCTTGTATTTGGCGGAGACCTGGTAAGTCACGCTGTCGTCCGACGACTTGCTGGCGAGCGATGCCGTCGGGCCGACGGCGAGGCCGCCCGTCGTCTGGTGGTATTGCTGGTCATTGGTGCTGTAGCGCAGCCCAGCCGAGAGCGAGAGGCTTTCGGTCAGGTGGTAGGTCAGGTCGCCGAAGCCGGCATATTCGGCATATTTCGAATAGAGGTCGGCAAAATAGACGGGCGCGGGCAACGGAATGGTTGCCTGGCTGGCGTAGAAGAACGCCCGGCTCGGTTGATGCCGATTGACCCGCTCGTGCGTGTAAAAGCCGCCGATGCGCCACTCCAGCGGCCCGCTCGTGTCGGACTGGAGACGGACTTCCTGTGTTACTTTGCTGAGATCGATGTCGTCTCCAACGCTGAACCCGACGCCGGGCGCGCCCAGCAGAACGCCGAGGAGAGCGCCCGATTGGTAGGTCTGGTCGGCGACGGCGTGCTGGACGAGAGTGCTGTAGCTGGTGACCGAGACGAGCTTCGCCCCGCCCAGGTCATAGTCGATGGTACCGCCGTAGAGCCGATACTTCGCCTTGCGTGGCTCGAAGGTGAAGCGCGCATGCTCGAGCTCGCCGGTCCTTGCCGAGATCGCCTTGCCGGCGATGACAATATCCTCTTCCGAAGACCCGTCGCCCTTCAGATTCTGGAGCGTCGCGGTCAGGTCGATCGAAAGCTGGTCGCTGGGGCGCCAGAGCAGCGCCGCGCGCCCGCCGTAGACATCGGTCTTGTTGATGTCCTTCACGCCGAGCTGGGTGTCGTCGATGAAGCCCGCATCACGGCGGTCATACCCGCTGACGCGAAGCGCCAACTTGTCGCTGATGATTGGCAGGTTGATCATGCCGCGCGCCGAATAGCCTTCGCCGCCCTTGCTGACGGTATTCCCACCGACTTCGATACGCCCTGCTGCATCTTTCAGGTCGGGAGACTTGCTGACGTATTTCACGAGGCCGCCCAACGCGCTCGCGCCATAGAGGGAGCCCTGGGGACCGCGAAGTACCTCGATCCGCTCGATGTCGCTCGGATCTAGGTCGGGACTGAGGGAGCCGCCACGGGCCTGAGTGGTTGAAGACCCGTAAGGTGTATCGTCGATATAGACCGCGACCGTCGAGCTGATCGGCGAGCCGGTGGTGATTCCGCGCAGGACGATCTGGGTCTCGCCCGGTCGGTTGACGATCAGGTTGAGGCCCGGCACCTGGGCAGCGAAATCCTCCAGCCGAACCGCCTGGGTCCGGGCAAGCTGGTCGGCGCCGAGTGCCGTTACCGGCGCGGGAACGTCGATCAGCCGTTCGGACCGCTTGTTTGCCGAGACGACAATATCGTCGTCAATAACAGCGCTCGGTTGTGTCTCTGCATGCGCGGCCGTGCAGAGGAAGGCAGACATTCCAGCGCCGCAGAGCAGGCTGCCCATTCGCATCGGGTGGAGGCGACGGACCGCACTTTCCCTCGTGATCTGAAACATACCGAAATCCCCTTCGCTGCACCGCGGCGTAGCGGCCAGCTCCCAGGGTCAGGAGAATTGATTTACAAATTTGAGACAAAGCGTCTTATCTAATACGTCCATTAGCGACCAGCGCCGACCGGGCGGTTCACGCCAGCGCGAAGGCGATGTCTTGCGAGCCTTCCCACAGCGCAAGCCGGCCCAGCTCGGGAAGTTGCTCGACACCTTCGGCTATTGTCATGAAGTGATTGGCCGCAAGCTGCCCCAGCTTGCTGGCGAAGCGCACGCCGCCATAGGCGATCAGGATCTCGGTTTCGCTATAGCCGCCCGGATAGAAAACGATCTGGCCCGGCGCCGGGTAGCTGGTGGCGTTCTCGAACGGCAAGTCGGGGGTGTCGTCGCCCATCGGGATCCAAAGCGCCTCGCCGCTCCAACGGACGTGGATGAAGCGCCCGCGGTACGGGAGCATGGCGCGAAAGATGGCGCACGTCTTTGGCGCAAGCGCTTCCTCCAGGTGAGCCTTGAATTGAAACGGTCCGGCGATGATCGCGATCTTGGTCATGAGTTAATCGTGGCCTGAAATTGCGGGGGGAAGTTCGGCTGAGCCCGGTCACGCCAGAGCGCCGCGCGCCGCAGTGATGAACTGGAGAAAGTGCGACACGCCGATGATATCGGCGCATTGCATGCGGATCGTGAACGCATCGATCCGCTCGACGTTATCCAGGTAAGCCAGCCATTCCGCGATGAATCGGGTGCGGAGGCGGATCTCCAGCGACACGGGGGCCGCAACCGCAAAGGGCGCGAGCGTACCGGCTTTCTCGACGGCCTCGGCGACGCCGGTTCGCAATACCCTTTCGGCAGCACCGGGCGAAAGCGTGCAGATCGAAAGGAAGCCGTAGCTGCTCTTGAGGCAGGCTGTGGCGATACCGGGAAGCAGGGCGCTGGTTTCCTCGACCGCAACGTCATCCCCTGCCATCAGGAGTATCGGGACGCCGTAGTGCCCGGCGATCGCAGCGCTGATCGCCGCTTCGGAAGACGGCACGCCATTCAGCCGTATTTCCTGGAAGAATTCGCCGCTAACGGTGTGTGACAGCGTACCGCCGATGTTGCTCGCCCCCGCGTGATACCCGATCAGCAGCGCGCCCTCGTAAGGGCCGCCCTCGATTCCCTGCATCATGCCGAGCGGACGCGGCCACGAGCGGACCAACCGGACATGGTCGGGCATGCGTTCCCAATGAATATTCTGGCCGTTGCCGTGAGAGTCGCTGACGACCACTTCGGTCGCGCCATGTTCGGTGAGCGTTTCGCACGCCACGAGCACGGCGTCGGTCATCCAGTCGCGCGCCTGCTCATATTCGAAGCGGCCCGGGCTAAGGTTTTCGCGCGATGCGACGCCGGCGATTCCCTCGATATCGGCGGAGATGTAAAAGCGTTTCTCTAAAATTTCGAACATGACTCATGCGATCCCACGCGCTGCGCAAAGACAAACTTCGAAAGCTAATGCCGCTATTCGCCGCCGAGAGCAGCGAAACTTACGTCTTCGATCGGATAATCCTGCCAGGCTTTGAAATCAAAATGCCACCACTCGTCGGGCTGCACGACGAAGCCATTTGCCTCCATCGCGTCGCGCAACCGATCACGGTGCCACCGCGCCCGGCTCGTGCCGCCGCGATAAGCGCTGCTCGCCCGCACCGTCGGCTCGTCGTAGCGCGACGGCATGGCCAGCAACACACCCGTCCTAGCATCGCACAGCGAGAGATCGATCGCACAGCCGCGGTTGTGCTTCGACCCGACCGCCGGGTCGGCGACGAAGGCGCGGTATTCTGGCGGAACGACGTCCCAGAACAACTTGGTCACCGACCACGGCCGGTAGGCATCGTGGACTACCAGGCCGTAGCCCTGCGTCGACAGGGTCGCCTGGACACGGGCAAGCGCCGCTGCCACGGACGGACGGGCGTAGGCTCCGGCCCGGTCGTACACTGGAAAGCCCATGAAATTATGGGCCGTCGCATAGCGGATATCGACGCGGATTCCCGGCACGACGTCCGCGAGCGTCACAAGCTCCTCGATCGCCATCGTCGTGGATTGCAACAGGTCAGCAGCTTGCCGATCGAGCGATCGCTGGAAAAGTGCAATCCGCTCGGCCCCGACATCGCAGCGGCGCAAGCTCGCGCCGCCGATGTTGAGGGTCGCGCCGTCGACGGCAAAGTATAGTTGCCGGCCGGTGAAGGCATCGACGAAGGTCGTCGGCCCGACCCGATCGATCATCGTCGACGGTTGCCCAAGCCCCTCGACCCACAGCGAGCCGCCATCCTCGAAGATATCGAGCAGGAAGTCGGAACTGCCATATTGACCGATCAGTGCTGCCAGATCGGCACGCGGAAACGGGGGCGCGGTCATGCGTGCGCCGCCGCCTCGGCACGGGTTGTCGGGCCGTTCAGCAGCAGTAGCGCCAATGCCGAGACGCCGGCGACCCCTGCCATCGCCGCGAAGAAGACTGCCGGTGTTATTGCACTCCACAATGTCCCGAGCAGGCCCGCCAACAGGTTGCCGGCAAAGGTCGCGAGGAACCACGCGGCGATCGTCGTTGCGGTCATGTGCGCCGGCGCTAGCCGGGCGAACAGGCCAACGCCGATCGGCAGCACCCACAGCTCTGCCGCAGTCAGCACCGCGAGGAACAGGGCGAGCCAGAGCCAACTGGTTTGCACGCCATGCCGGCTGGTCGCGAAGGTCGCGGCCGCAAGGAGCAGATAGGCACACGCGATCCCGGCTGCGCCGATCGCCATCTTTGTTGCCGAACTGGGCTCGCGCCCCAGGCTCGCCTGCCGGGTCCAGCGCCGGATCAGGAACGGCGTGATGAGGAAGATCAGGAGCGGATTGAATGCCTGGAATATAGTCACCGGGATGGTGAAGCTTGCCGTCAGTTGACGGTCGACCTGGCCGTCGGCCCAAAGGGCGACGGTGTTCCCGATCTGCTCATAGGCGCCGCGCAGGATCGCGACGGCCACGGCGACGCCGAACAGCAACCACAGCGGGCTTTGCGGACGCGCTGCCACGACGCGTTCCGGGTGCGCAGTGCGCGGCGGTTCGGGCGGCAGATAACGCGCACCGAAGACATAGATCAGCAGGCCCGTCAGCATGCCGACCCCGGCAAGCCCGAACCCCCAGTGCCAGCCATAGATCTCACCGATCGTGCCGCACAGGATCGGCGCGAGCAGCGCCCCGAGGTTCACCCCGACATAATAGACACTGTACGCGCTGTTCTTGCGCGGATCGTCGTCGGCGTACAGGCTGCCGATCTGGCTCGGCAGGTTGGTCAGGTACAGGCCGTTGCCGATCGCAATCGTCGCAAGCGCGACGTAGAACAGCGCCTCGGATGCCATGAGGAAGTGGCCGAGCGCCATGATCGACCCGCCGATGACGACGGCCCGCCGCCGCCCCAGCCATCGATCCGAGATGACGCCGCCAAGGATGGGCGTGAAATAGACGAACGCGGTGTAGAGCCCGTAGATCAGCGAGGCGTGCGCCTGGCCTATCATCAGTTGCTTGACCATGTAGTAGATCAGCAGCGTTCGCATGCCGTAGTACGAGAACTTCTCCCACATTTCTGTGAGGAACAGGATAGTCAGACCGCGCGGCTGTCCGAACCAGGTAGCCGCAGCCGGCGCTGGATCGGCCACTAGCCCCAAAGCTCCGCTGTCGGCGGAAATATTCGACCTTTTTCGTAGCGCAACGGATGCGGCCAGTCCGCCGATTGCAGCAGCGGCCCATCGAGATCGACGAAGTCCGCGCCTTGCGCAAGGATCGTTGCCGGTGCCATCGTCAGCGAGGAGCCGGCCATGCAGCCGACCATCACACCCAGCCCCCTGGCGCGCGCCGCGGCGGCAAGCAGTAGTCCGGCGGTAAGCCCGCCGGCCTTGTCGAGCTTGATATTGATCACGTCGAACCGGCCGACGACCTTGTCCAGATCGGCGACACTGTTGACCAGTTCGTCGGCGCACAGCTTGATCGGGCAGCGATAGCCGCCGAGCCCGGCTTCCGACCCGACCGGGATCGGCTGCTCGAGAAGCACGACGCCCAGCGCTACGAGACGTGGCGCGAGTTCCTTGAGCTGCTCGACGCTCCACGATTGATTGGGGTCGACAATGAATACGCTGTCGGGCGCACCCGCTCGCGCCGCCCTCACCGCGCCGATGGGATCGCTGTGGTCCACCTTGAGCTTGAGCAGGCGATGCTCCGCGCGTCCGCGGGCCGCGCCTTCATAGTCCGCGACCGGCCGTATTCCGATGGTGAACGCCGTGTCGACCGGCGACTGGCTTTCCAGCCCGGCCAGCAAACAGGCCGGCTTGGCGGTCTGTTTGGCTTCGAGGTCCCACATAGCGCTGTCGAGCGCAAAGCGCGCGCCACCGGCCGGCAGGAGCGAGAGCAGATCCTCGCGGTTCGGCCCCGCCTCGATTGCCGCATTTATCTCGGCGCATTGTCGCAACATGCTCGCGGGCGTCTCGCCGGCATAATCCACGCCGCAGGCCTCACCTCGTCCCCTGCTACCGTTGCCGTCGTCTAAGGTCACGCACAAGCCGACGGTTTCATAATGGACGCCGCGTGAAATGGCGAAGCGCTCGCGCATCGGCCAGACGGTGGTCTCGCAGGTCATGGTCAGGCGCATCAGGCGGGTATCGCTTCCGGGATCACCATGTCGATCAGGGGCCGCAGGTCGGATCGCATCGGGTCGAAGCATGGCAGCCCGTGCAGGCGCGAAAGCTCGCGCGTCAAACGCGTCGCGTCGTCGGCCAGCATCTTGGACGTGTTGAGGCTGATTCCGACGAAACGCGCCGCGGGATTGGTCAGCCATGCGACCCGCAGGTAGAGGTCCATCGCCGTCGCAAGATCGGGAAGCGCGAAGTCGGGATAGCCGTTGAGCGTTCGGCGAAGTGGATGATGACAGAGAACGAGCGCATCCGGCTGCGAGCCATGGATCAGCCCGAGCGTGACCCCCGCATAAGCCGGGTGAAACAACGAGCCCTGCCCTTCGATCACGTCCCAGTGATCATCCGACGCATCGGGCGAGAGCATTTCGGCGGCGCCGGCGATAAAATCGGCAACGACGGCATCGATCGCGATTCCCTCACCAGCAATCATGATCCCGGTCTGCCCGGTAGCGCGGAAGTCTGCGTCGATGCCCTGCGCCGTCAGAGCGCGAGCGATCGCCAGAGCCGAATATTTCTTCCCGAGCGCGCAGTCGGTGCCGACCATCAGCATCCGCTTGCCGCTGCGCTTGCGCCCGGTCGCCACGGGGAACTGCCGCATTGGCGAGCGAACGTCGTGAAGCACGCGACCGAGCCTTGCAGCCGTCTCAGCGACAGCCGGGATATCGGTCAGACGCGTATGCAGCCCACTGACGATGTCGAGCCCCGCTTCGAGCGCCGCAATCAGGCTCGGCGTCCAGCTCACCGGCATCAGCCCGCCGACCGGCGCCGCACCGATCACGAGTGAGCCGGCACCGCGCTCGAAGGCTTCATCCATCGTCAATTCGGGCAACCCCAGATCGACGTCGCAGCCGAACAGGCGTGCCTGCCCGATAATCTGGTCAGGCAGCCAGTCGCGGAGACCGAACGCGGTCTTGGTGTTCGGCTCGCCCTGTGTATCACCAAGGAAGATTAAATAGGGCCGCTTGATCGTCATCTGCTCTCACCGTCGCATTCTGCGATTAAAGCGGGCGACCCGCATGTCGCGAGCCTCGCGGTCAAAGGGAACCACTGCCCCCGGGGCAGGACAAACGCTCAAACCTAATGCCGTCATTAGACGTAGCGGTCGTTGCCGCTACCGCCTGCCTTGTCTAGATCGAAGCGATGGCGTTTCCCACAGAGCAAAAGGCCGATGCACACAGGCTGGACGCACAGCTGTTATCGGACTTGTGGGTTTTCCGCGCGGCGGGACGTTTCGGCTCGATTACCGCCGCCGCCCGCCACCTCGGAGTGACCCAGGGTGCCGTCAGCCAGCGCGTGCTGCGGCTCGAGGCTCGACTGGAAACGCCGCTGTTCATCCGCAACAAGAGCCGCATCGTCCTGACCGATGCCGGCACATTGTTGATGGATTCGATGACCAATGTCGCCAACGAGCTCAACCACAGCATCAGCCGCATCTACAAGCAACAGCGCGGCGCCATCGTCCTGAGCTGCGTGCCGTCGCTCGCCACCGAATGGCTGGTGGCGCATCTCGAAAGCTTTTACCGCGAGCACCCTGGCATCGAGATATTCCTGCGCTCGGAATTCGTCGTCTGGACTGCCGAGCGCCTCGTCGACGAGGGTGTCGACCTGGTCATCGACTACACCGGCGCGACCCCCGACGGCATGCACGAGCTCGCCGCAGTACGCGAATTGCTCTTTCCGGTCTGCTCGCGCGCGTATTTCGATCGGCTGCAGTCCAGCGAGCCGCCGCCGATCGTTCTGCTCCACGACGATGTTCCCTGCGCGGGCGAGGCGCCGAACCTTGAATGGAGCGATTGGCGGCGCGACATCGGTACGACGTGGCCGAACGCGCCCGTCACCGACCGGCATTTCAACCTGTCGATCCTCGCCTACCACGCCGCGCTGTGCGACCAAGGCATTGCCATGGGCAGGGCGGCAATCGTCCAACGGCTGGTGCAACGCGGGGAACTCGTGCTGGCGACGCCCTATGCACCGATCCCTGGCCCGAGCTACCGCGTCATGACCCACCGGCCCGGCGACGCCCGCTCGCCGGCTCGTCAGTTTGCCGCCTGGTGGACGCGCACGATGACCGAGACGCAGGCACAGATGCTGACGCTCATCACGCCGACGGAGTAGTGGGACACCCCATTGGCCAAGCTAATGAGCGTCCGAGATTTGCAGAATGGCTATTCGCGCGGCCGCGTGGTGCCATGGCAAGACGGGACTCTCGCCGTTCCCATCGGATCCTGACTTGAAATCATCAATCGAGCCTTTCCACGCGATCGCCATCAGCCTGCTTGCCCACAAGCTGCGCCTGGAAGGACGATCGATCATCCACATGGAGTTCGGACAGCCGTCGACCGGCGCGCCGGCGAGGGCCATCGCTGCGGCAAGGGCGATCCTCGACAGCGATCCGATGGGCTATTGGGAGAGCGTGCCGCTCAAGCGGCGGATCTCGCAGCACTATCGCGACCGCTACGATGTCGATGTTGCTCCCGAGCGCATCCTGCTGACCTGCGGCGCCTCCCCGGCACTCGTGTTGGCGCTGACGACAGCCTTTGTCCCGGGGGACCGTGTCGCGCTCGCCCGGCCGGGCTATGTCGCTTATCGCAACTGCCTGCGCGCACTGCACATGGACGAACTCGAACTCGAATGCAGCGCGCCGGAGCGTTTCCAGATCACCGCCGGTGCCATCGCCGCGATCGAGCCGCCGCCGCAGGGGATAATCGTCGCGAGCCCGGCCAATCCCACCGGAACGATCATTTCCGTGGACGATCTTGCCGCTATCGCATCGCTGTGCCGGGATCGTGGAATCCGCATCGTCTCCGATGAAATCTATCATGGACTCAGCTTCGGCGAGCCGGCGCAGACGATGCTGGCGCATGCGCCGGACGCGATCGTCATCAGCAGCTTTTCCAAGTATTTCAGCATGGCCGGCTGGCGCCTCGGGTGGATGATCGTCCCCGACGACCTCGTCGACGAGGCTCGCAAGCGCATGGGCAACATGTTCCTGACGCCGCCATCGCTCAGCCAGCACGCGGCGCTTGCGGCGTTCGACTGCACCGAAGAGCTCGACGGCCATGTCGAGACCTACCGCCGCAACCGCGCGCTCCTGCTCGATGCGCTGCCGGCTCTCGGCCTTGGCGAGATCGCCCCGCCCGACGGCGCCTTTTACATCTACGCTTCGGTTGCCCACTTGACCGACGACAGCCTCGGCTTCTGCAAAAAGATGTTGACCGAAATTGGGGTCGCGACGGCACCCGGACTGGATTTCGATCCGATCCGGGGCGGCCGCTTCGTTCGCTTCAGTTTCGCCGTCTCGACCGAGCAGGTGGCAGAAGCGATCGAGCGGCTTCGCCTGTGGCTGCCACAGCAAGCGAACAGGTCATGAGAACTCCCATCGAGGTTAGCCGGCGCGACCTGGTGAAGGGCGCTCCGCTCGGCGCGCTGACCGCCATGACGGTCCTGGCTCCGGGAACGGCGCGCGCCGCGCCGCTGTCGCTGGACGCGCTCGACGCCACCGTGTCGCGCTTCATGAAGGCGTTCGAGATCCCCGGCGTCGCGGTGGCGATCATCCGGCCGGGCCATGAGCCCGCCCTGCGGGCCTATGGCGTAAGGCAATTAGGACGCCCGGAACGCATCGACATCCACACCCAGTTCGCCATCGCCTCGAATAGCAAAGCGTTCCTGGCCGCCAGCCTGGCCCTGCTCGTGGATGAGAAAAAGCTTTCCTGGGACGACCCGGTAACGCTGCACTTGCCCGAGTTCCAGATGTACGATCCGGCCGTCACGGCAATGATGACCGTCCGCGACCTCCTCCTGCACAACAGCGGGCTGCCGCTCGGTGCAGGCGACCTGATGCAGGTCCCGCCGACCGATCATGGTGCGGCGGACATCCTGGCAGCACTCCGCTACTTCAAGCCGGCGATGCCGTTCCGCTCGGCGTATGCCTACGACAACATCCTCTACATCGTGGCCGGGATCGTGCTGCAGCGGGTATCGGGCCTGAGCTGGGACCAGTTCGTCGCCAGCCGCATCTTCGCGCCCCTCGGCATGGCCGATGCGATCACCAACACCACGCTGATGACGGGTCCCAATCACGCTGCGCGTCATGCGCGACTTGGTCCGCCGACACGCGGCCTCGGTCGGATGGAGGTCGTTCCGCCGTCTGAATCCGCGGTGATCGGACCGGCGGGCGGGATTTGCGTGAGCGTCTCGGGCATTGTGCCGTGGCTGCAGGTTCAGCTCGGCAAAGGCGCTTTGCCGACCGGCATGCGCCTGTGGAGCGAAGCACAAGCCAGGGAGATGTGGACGCCGCGCACCATCACCGCCAGTGGCAGGGGGCCGGACCCCGACCACCCGGAGCGCTCGGTCCTGTCCGCCTATGCGCTCGGCTGGGGCGTTGCCGACTATCGCGGCCACCGCATGCTGTCGCACTCGGGCGGCCTCGCCGGACAGATCACGCGAACCACCCTGTTGCCCGACAATCAGATCGGTTTCGTGGTTTATAGCAATTGTGAAGACGCCGACGCCGTTTCCGCCTTGCGCTACGCAATCCTCGACCTGCTACTTGACGCTCCGTCGCACGACTGGCTTGGCGACGCCCGGGCCGTGCGCGCGGCGCAGCAGCAACAGGTTGCACAACTGCTCGGCAGCGGAGATTTCAAAGCGCCGCCGGGTGGCCCGAGCCTGCCGCTCGATCAATACACCGGCCGCTACCGGGACCCTTGGTACGGCGATATCGTGATCGCGAAAACGGGCGGCGCTCTGGCTATCGACTTCACGCGCACGCCCGCGTTGAAGAGCGCGCTCGAGCCGTTCGGCAGCGATTGTTTCCGGACTCGTCTTGCGCGGGGAGCCGGCGAGGATGCCATCGCCTGCTTTACCGTGACGGACGGAGCGGTCTCGCAAGTCAGCCTCAAGGCACTGTCGCCGCTCGCCGATTTCAGCTTCGACTTTCACGACCTGAGACCGGTCCGCGTCTCCCGCTAGTCGCCACGTCTGACAAGCCGGCACCGGCGACAGAGACGGAAATGTCGTGTCTCGGGACATAAAGCAACAGACTATGAACAGTACGTCCCAACGGTTTGCGAGTGACAATTACGCCGGCACCTGTCCCGACGTCTGGTACGCCATGGCGGAACCCGACACAGGCTCGGTGCCCGGATAAACCGAGGCCTAGTCGAGCGTCGCTTTAGCTTTATTGCGCTCAAAAGCGGTCGGGCCGGTTTCGACCAATAACGGTCGTTGAAGCTGGAAACTCAAGAAGCCGCTCAAGAATCCTGTGTCCTACAGATGTGCCCATATGGTACACAGCAGGGATGGCCCATGTTTCGTCATTCCGGCGAAGGTCGGAACCCAGCTACATCGCACGGTCCAGCCCCGTGCTCGTAATGCAACTGGGTTCCGGCCTTCGCCGGAATGACGGGAAGGATATGGACTGGCGGACGGCGCGTCGATTTTACGAAACTCGCGAGGGTGTCAACTCTGACAACTCTCGCGCTCCCTAACCTCGTTCAGGGAAGGGACCAGAAGCAATAAAACTCTGTCTGGGCGTGAACTGGCGTCAACTTGGACCCCTCACTCGAACGTCAGGTCGCCCCCCGCCGGCTCCTTCAGGTAGCTCTCGACCACCGCGTCATCGACCTCGGCCAGCGTCGCGGGTGACCACAACGGCGACTTGTCCTTGTCGATGAGCTGGGCCCGGACGCCCTCGTAGAAGTCGCGGCCGTGCTTGATCTGGCTGACCATGCGGTACTCGGTGCGGAGCGCCGCCTCGATGGACTGGCCGGCACCCATGCGGACGCCGCGCAGGCCGAGCTTGAGCGAGGTCGGCGACATCCGGGCGATGACGTCGTGCTGGGCGCGGGCCCAGTCGTCGCCCTCGGCGAGGCTCGCCTGGATGGCCTCGACGGTGTCGTGGGAGAAGTGAAAGTCGATGGCGTCGCGCAGCGGCTCGATCATCGACGGGCCGGGGTCGGTGTGGAGGGTGTCGAGAATCTCGACGACGGGCTCGTCCTTGTCGGCCAGCAGCTCGCGGAGCAGCGGGATGCGGTCGGCGGGAACGTGGTGCGTGGCGATGCCGGCGTAGCAGCAGTCGGCCGCCTTCAGGCGCGCACCGGTCAGCGCCAGCCAGACGCCGATCTCGCCGGGCAGGCGGGCGAGCGCGTGGGTGCCGCCGACGTCGGGGATCAGGCCGATGCCGCTCTCGGGCATGGCGAACAGGGTGCGCTCGGTGGCGACGCGGTAGCGGCCGTGGATCGACAGCCCGACGCCGCCGCCCATGGTGACGCCGTCCATCAGGGCGATGTAATCCTGGCCGTAGACCGCGATGGTCTGGTTCATCCGGTACTCGTCGTGGAAAAATCCCTCGAAGTCGGGCGAGCCGGCGCGGCCCGAGTGGTACAGCCCGACGACGTCGCCGCCGGCGCAAAAGGCACGGTCGCCGGTGCCCTCGATGATGACGCGGTCGACCTCCGGGTCGCCGAGGCCGTCGATCAAAGCACGGTGGATGCTCAGGCACATGTCGCGGTTGAGGGCATTCAGCGCCTCGGGACGGTTGAGGGTGATGATCAGGGCGCGGCCGCGGTGTGCGGTCAGGACGGCTTCGCCGGGGAGAAGGTCGGTCATTGGGGGTTGTCCAGCATAACAGCGTTGTCGGGCATCGGTGTCGGCATGCAGCTCGTCGAAAGCTTGGCGAGCAGCTTGCCGTCGGCGTCGGTCAGTTCGGCCTCCATGAAGGCGATGCGGCGGCCCATCTTGATGACGCGGCCCTCGGCATACAGAGGCCGCCCGAGGCGGGCGACACCGAAGAAGCTGCACTTGAGCTCGATGGTCGGCACGACGACGCGCTCCTGGGCCATGACCACGGCGGCCACCGCGGCGCAGTCGTCGAGCATGGCGACGATGAAGCCGCCCTGGACGTTGCCCATCGGGTTGCAGAACTCGGCGCGGGGTTCAAAGCTCATGCGGACGCGCCCGGCGGCGCTGTCGACCTCGAGGATGCGGGTCCCGAGCAGGATAGAGGTGGCCGGCACCTTGGTGTTCATGCGCTCGAGCAGTTCGGCGTCGGTCATTGCCACGGCGGCCTCACAGGATTTCGGATGCGGTCAGGCCGTAGCCTTGGAGGGCGGGCGCGAGGGCGTCAACATCGTCGCCGGGCCGGGTGAACACCGCGAGGCCGGTCGGGGCGCTGCCGGTCCAGTCGGTCGAGCGCAGCAGGTGCGAGACGCGGCGGGCGATCCCGGCCCCGCCGTCGACGAATGTCAAAGGGCGCGGCGCGGCGGCGGTAAGCTCGGCGGCGACGAGGGGGAAGTGGGTGCAGGCGAGGACGACGGTGTCGATGCGTTCGCCGCCCGGCTGGTCGAGCAGGCCACCCAGCTCGCGGGCGTAGGCGGCGGGGTCGGTGGCGTGGCCGTGCAGCTTGGCCTCTGCCAGCTCGACCAGCGCGCCCGAGCCGTGGCGGAGGACGAGGCAGTCGGAGGCGAACTCGGCGATCAGCCGGTCGAGGTAGGGCTGGCGAACGGTGGCGACGGTGCCGAGCACGCCGATCGCCCTGGTCCGGGTGTGCTCCGCGGCGGGCTTGATCGCGGGGACGGTGCCGACCACCGGTACCGCCAGCGCGGACCGTACGTGCGACAGCGCGATGGTCGAGGCGGTGTTGCAGGCGATCACGACCAGCCGGGGCTTGTAGCGTTCGGTCAGCCGCCCGAGCAGCGCGCAGACGCGCGTCGCGACCTCCATCTCGCTCTTTGGCCCATACGGGAAGCCGGCGTTGTCGGCGGCGTAGACGACCGGGGCCAGCGGCAGCGCGGCGCGCACCGGCGCCAGCACCGACAAGCCGCCGACGCCCGAATCGAAGAAGAGGATGGGGCCGGGCACCGGCGCGACCTAGCCTGCGCACGACGGCGCGTCATCCCCTACCCGCGAGCGCGAAAGGCTGCGAGAAGGCCCTTATGAGCGGGGACGATCACGATACGACGTGGCGGATGGGGTGGCGGATCGCCGGTCGTGCCGTCTGGATCGGAGGGCTGCTAGCCGGCTGCCTGCCGGCGCACGCGCTGTGGCGACTGGCGGGCAAGCGATCGCCGTGGCCACGTATGTTCCTCCGCGCGGCCGCACGCGCCTGCGGTGCGCACGTCGAGATCGTGGGCGAGCCCCACCGCGACAACGTCTTCTACGTCGCCAACCACCTGTCATGGATCGACATCCCGGTGCTCGGCGGGCTGGTGAAGACCAGCTTCGTCGCCCAGGACGCGATCGCCGGCTGGCCGATCATCGGCTGGCTGGCGCGGCTCAACGACACCATCTTCGTGTCGCGCACCGAGCGCCGCACCGCCGGCGAGCAGGTCGACCGGCTGCGCGCCGCCATCGTCCGGGTCCAGCCGGTGACACTGTTCCCGGAAGGCACGACCACCGACGGGCGCAGCCTGCTGCCCTTCAAGGCACCGCTGTTCGAGGGGTTGGTGCCGCCGCCGCCGGGCATGGTGGTCCAACCGGTGCTGCTCGACTTCGACGATGCCGGCAAGGCCCTGGCGTGGATCGGTACCGAGGGCGCGGCCGAGAACGCCCGGCGGACGCTCGGGCGGCGCGGCAGCTTCGACGTCCGGGTGCGCTTCCTGGAGCCGTTCGATCCGGCCGACTATCCCAGTCGCAAGCTGCTGACCGCGACAGTGCGTGCGCGCCTTGCAGCAGCGCTATCGCAAGCGTTGGGCGGGGTCCCGGTCGAATGACTCGCGGGTTTGATCGCGACGGGGCGTGGCGCTAACAGTCGCGCATGACCCACGCCCCCTACCCTGCCCTTCGCCTCCGCCGCAGTCGCGCCCAGCCGTGGTCCCGCGCCATGGTCGCCGAGACGCTGCTGACGCCCGCCGACCTGATCTGGCCGATCTTCGTGACCGGGGGCACAAACGTCCGCGAGCCGGTCAAGTCGATGCCCGGCGTCGACCGGTTGTCGGCCGACCTGCTGGGAGTGGCGGCCAAGGAGGCGGCGGCACTCGGCATCCCGTGCCTGGCGCTGTTCCCGAACACCCCCGCCAGCGCCCGCACCGAGGACGGCGCGGAGGCCGCCAACCCCGACAACCTGATGTGCGCCGGCATCCGCGCCATCAAGGACAGCGGTGCCAGGATCGGCATCCTGACCGACGTCGCGCTCGACCCCTACACCAGCCACGGTCACGACGGTCTGCTCCACGACGACGGGCGCATCCTCAACGACGTGACAGTCGAGGCGCTGGTCGCGCAGGCGCTCAACCAGGCCCGCGCCGGAGCCGACATCATCGCGCCGTCGGACATGATGGATGGCCGCGTCGGCGTGATCCGCGCGGCGCTGGAGAGCGAGGGCTTCCACGACGTCCAGATCATGGCCTACGCCGCCAAGTACGCGAGCGCCTTCTACGGCCCGTTCCGCGATGCAGTCGGCTCGGGCGGCTACCTCAAGGGCGACAAGAAGACCTACCAGATGGACCCGGCCAACTCTGAGGAGGCCCTGCGCGAGGTCGCGCTCGACCTCGCCGAGGGCGCGGACTCGGTGATGGTCAAGCCGGGCTTGCCGTACCTCGACATCGTCCGCCGCGTGAAGGAGCGCTTCGAGGTCCCGGTCTTCGCCTACCAGGTGTCCGGCGAGTACGCGATGATCGAGGCGGCGGTCGCGGCCGGCGTGCTGGAGCGCGACCGCGGCGTGCTGGAGACGCTGACGGCGTTCAAGCGGGCGGGTTGCTCGGGGGTGCTGACCTATCACGCCGTGGTCGCGGCGCGGTTGTTGGGCTAGGTCCGCCGCCATGACCACTCCCCTCCGCATCGCCGTCCTCGGCGCCTCCGGCTACACCGGCGCGGACCTCGTGCGGCTGGCGCTCGGGCATCCGGGCATCGAGATCACGGCGCTGTCCGCCAACGCCAAGGCGGGGCTGTCGATGGCGGAGGTGTGGCCGCACTTCGCGCCTTACCCGAAGCTGCCGCGCCTGACCCGCGCCGAGGATGTCGACTGGACCGGCATCGACGCGGTGTTCGGCTGCCTGCCGCACGCGGCGTCGGCAGCGCTGCTATCGACCCTTGTCGGCCCGCGCATCATCGACCTGTCGGCGGACTTCCGGCTGAAGGACGCGGCGACCTATGGCGAGTGGTACGGCGGTGAGCACCCTGCTCCGGCGCTGCTGTCGGACGCGGTCTATGGCCTGACCGAGTACGCGCGCACCGACCTGCCGGAGGCGAAGATCGTCGCCTGCCCCGGCTGCTACCCGACCGCGGTGCTGCTGGCGGTGCTGCCGCTGGTCGAAGCCGGGCTGATCGATCCGGCGCGGGTCTCGGTCAATGCGCTGTCGGGCGTGTCGGGCGCCGGGCGTGGCCTGAAGGAGGCGAACCTGTTCGCCGAAGTCGCCGAGGCGGTCCACCCCTATGCGATCGGCAGCCACCGCCACATGCCCGAGATCGAGCAGGAGATCGGCCGCCGCTCTGGCGGCGACATCCGCATCAGCTTCACGCCGCACCTCGTGCCGATCAACCGCGGCGAGCTGGTCACCATCGCGGTCGAGCTCACCGGTGGCAGCGTCGCCGACCTCCGCGCCGCTCTGCTGGCGCGCTACATCGACGAGCCGTTCGTCCACCTGCTGCCCGAAGGCGTCGCGCCCGCGACCCGGATGGTGCGCGGCTCGAACCATGCCGTGGTCAACGTCTTCGCCGACCGCATCCACGGCCGGGCCCTGGTCATCGCGGCAATCGACAACCTCGTGAAGGGCTCGTCGGGGCAAGCGATCCAGAACTTCAACCTGATGTTCGGGCTGCCGGAGACCACCGGGCTGCTGCAGGCGCCGCTGTTTCCATGATCGAGACCGAGCGCCTGATCCTCGCCGAGTGGCGCGACGACCACCGCGAGGCGATCGCTGCGATCAACGCCGACCCGGTCGTGATGCGCTACTTCGTGGCCCCGATGAGCCGCGCCGAGAGCGACGCGCAGGTCGACCGTCAACTCGCGGCGCAGGCCGAGCACGGCTTCTGCTTCTGGGCGGTCGAGCGCAAGACCGACGGCGTGCTGCTCGGGCTGGCGGGCCTGAAGATCGGGGCACCCGACACGCCGATCGCCGACGACTTCGAGATCGGCTGGCGGCTCGGTCGGCACGGCTGGGGCCAGGGCTACGCCACCGAGGCGGCACTTGCGGCACTGGGCCACGGCTTTGCAAACCCCGCGGTCCCGCGCATCGCCGCGATCACCACGGCCAGCAACGAAAAGTCGTGGCGTGTCATGGAGCGGCTCGGCATGAGCCGCGACCCGTCCGCCGACTTCGAGCACCCCGCGGTCCCGGTTGGTCACCTGGTCCGGCCGCACATCACTTACTTTATCCAGCGGCCGTGACCCTCCACCCCTTCGACGGCATCCTGCCGACAATCGCGCCCGACGCCTTCATCGCGCCCGGTGTCCAGGTCATCGGCCACGTCCGCATCGGGGCGCAGGCGAGCATCTGGTTCAACTGCGTGCTGCGCGGCGACGTCATGCCGATCGAGATCGGGCGCGGCAGCAATATCCAGGACGGCAGCATCGTCCACGTCACCACCGGCACCCGCCCCACGATCGTCGGCAACGACTGCCTGATCGGACACCTCGCGATCATCCACGGCTGCACGCTCGAGGATCACGCCTTCGTCGGCATGGGCGGCATCATCATGGACGGGTGCGTTATCGAGAGCGACGCCATGCTCGCCGCCGGAGCGCTGCTGACACCGGGCAAGCGCATCCCGACGGGCGACCTTTGGGGCGGGCGTCCGGCGGCTCCGATGCGGCGGCTGACGACGGCCGAGATCGACCGTAACCGAGCCGCCGCAGCGGGCTATGTCGAACTGGCGAAACGCTACCGGCAGGCACCTTGAGCCGCGAGAGTTGTCAGAGTTTACACCCTCGAGCCTTTTGAGAAATCGCGGCCTGCACCGCCTCGCACGATTCTATAGCCGCGCCAGACACGCCAGCAACCGACCTGAAACTCACCGATCGACCCGTGATTTGCCCCACTCGCGCGCCGCCGTGTAGCCGAGGTAACCGGTTCCGAAGAGAGCATAAAGCGGCTCCGGGATCGCAGCGAGATAGCCGGTCATGCCCTGGCCGATCGCGGCCGCCATCTCCGGGCGCACGGCGGCGATCAGCCCCATCGGGATCGACCACAGCAACAAGGTGTACATCACATAGAGGAAACTGGGCCGCGCCCGGCTGGTCCACGGATCGGTCGACTGCGCCTCGGCGACCATCGCCGACAGCTGCGCCTTGACCAGTTCGAGATCCTGCCCGCCCTGCATTCGGAGCAATTCGAGCTTGGCGGCATCGCGCGCCTGCGGATCGGGGATCAATTTGTCGAGCAGGCCCGCAACGGGGCCGATGATCGCATCGAGAAATGCCGTGGCATGCTCCAGTAAGAGGAGCTCGATCTTATTACCTAATTGGTACAATTTGTCAAGTTTTTACGGCGACTCCGTCACGCTGTACGACGTCATGCCCACCGTCAGGCGCGGACGGCGCCTGCACTGCAACCAGTGCGACCTGCCGCTCGATCAGGCGGCAGAGCTGGTCGGCGATCGCGACCGGCGACTGCGGGTCGGTCAGCAGGCGATCGATCGCCGCGCGCCCGCTGGTGAAGGCGGTGATGCCCGAGATCATGTGGATCGCCTCGAGGCGCGAGCCTTCGCTGCCGGGGGTGTCACCGCGTGCGCCGTCGATCAGTTTGGCCACAAGTTCGACGCCGGGGTGCCACAACTGGTCGAACAGGATGTCGAACGCCGGGCCGGGGTCGGCCAGCTCGCGCTGGATGAACAGCGGCCAGCCGCGTGCCTCGTCTGAATCGACCAGGAAACGACCCAGCGTCGTCAGGACATTCAGCAGGTGCGTCTGGCAGGTGCCCGGCGACGCCCGCTTCAGCACAGCCTCGAGCGCCGCTGCGCTTACCGGCAGGTTGGCCGTCATGTAGCGCGCCACGATATGCTCGGCGCAGGCCTTGTAGAGCCCTTCCTTGCTGCCGAAATAATATTGGATCGCGGGCAGGTTGACATGCGCCGCCGACGCGATCTCGCGCGTCGAGACAGCCTGGAAGCCCCGTTCGCCGAAGGCCTGCAACGCCACCAACAGGATGCGCTCGCGGCTTTCCAGCCCGCGCCGGTAGCGTGGCTTGGCTGGCAGACTTGCCACGGGATCGGCGGATGTCATCGGCGGTTTAGAGCGGTCGGCGGCATCCCAGGTCAACCTCGAGGGCAAAACGCCGCCATTGACTCCGAATAGGTATCACTTGATATGTTTTGGTCTGGCGGGGGCAAGAGCATGGTACCGACAATGCGCAATGCGGCGATCTGGGCGGATGTGCTGGCGCAACGGGAGCGTGTGCCGGCGCTGTGGGCGGCATTCGATTTCGACCAGCATCCGGAGCGCTTCACCATCGATCCACAGGTGAAGTCGGCGCTTTCGCCGAGCCTCGCCGCGCAGCGACCGCAGATCCTCGCGAACACCGAGCTGGTCGAATGCCTGCGCGCCTACAGCATGATGGGCGACGTTACCGCCGACCGCTACGCCGCGCTGATGGCCACTCTCAAGTTCCGCGAGTTGATCGACCTGCTGACCATCGCCTGCGACCACGGCATCGAAGCGGTCGAGAACGCCCCGGAGGAACTCGTCGCGTTCATCGCCGACATGGAGCAGCGGCCCGACTGGCTCGACATGGCACTGGTCGAGAAAGGTGCCCGGCTGGAGCGCAACGGCACCGCGAACCTGTCGCCCTATGCGATCCGTGGCGCCTTCATCGCGACGTTCATGAACGAATATGCGGCGCTGCCGATGGCGCTGACCGGCACCTTGTCGGACTCCGCAGCGGCGCGCCGGGTCAAGGAGACCGCCAACTTTTTCGCGGTGACGACGTTGCCGGGAGCGCTCAGCCGGTTCGGGCCGGGCTTCAAAGCGGCGGCGATGGTCAGGCTGATGCACTCGATGGTGCGCTTCAACATCATGCGGCGGCCCAAGATGTGGGATCAGGCGAAATACGGCTTCCCGATCCCGCAGGTCGACCAGATGCCGGCCGGGCTGATCAACATTTTCCTGCTGTCGTACAAGCTCATCGGGGAGGGGCGGACGGCATTCACCCCGGACGAGCGCGCCGTCGTCGAGTTCGCGCGCTATCGCTGCCGCTTGCTCGGCCTGCCCGAGACGCTGCTGCCCGACACGCCGCAGGGTATCGTCGATATCATGAACGTCCGGGGCGCGACGCTGCGCGCCAGCTTCGACGACCGGATCTGCGGCTCCCTGGTGCGCGCCACGATGGCGGCGGAACTCTGGGATGGTGCAACCTTGCGCCAGCGGCTGTTCCGGACCATCGAGCGCAGCTTTTCGCGCGTCTTCTTCCTCAAGCACTTCCTCAACGGCGACCGGCAGGCGGCCGCGCTGATGGGCGTCACGATCAGCAACGTCGACCGGGCGTGGTTCACCCTCGCCGCGCTGCAGATCGGCCTGACGATGAGCGTCTTCCGCCTGTTGTCACGCCTGCCCGTGCTGCGAGACCTGGCCGACCGGCGACTGATCGCGCGGATCACCAGGCTGCTCTCCGTCTACGGGCACGCCGAGTTCGTTACCTACGAACATCGGGCCCAGCCAGCCTCGCCGGGGCGCCCCCACGAACCAGGCGAGCGGAAGCCGGAACCGGCCGTTGCGGGAGCCCATTGATTTCCGGGGGGCGAGTGACATAGCTGGGACATGATCAAAACGCTCTGCCTCGCCGCCACCCTGCTCGCTTCGACGGCTTCCGCCGAGACCGCGAAGTTCACCGCGATCTTCGGCGGCAAGAACGTCGGGCACGTGATTGCCGACCGGCAGGGCGACACGGTCAAGGTTGACTTCGACATCAAGAACAACGGCCGTGGCCCGACGATGGCGGAGGTCATCACGCTCGGCGCCGATGGCTTGCCGACCAGCTGGGCGATCACCGGCGCGACGACCTTCGGCAGCAAGGTCGAGGAGCACTTCGACCGCAAGGGCGATGTCGCGACGTGGACCGACTCCACCGGCAAGGGTACGGCCAAGGTCAAGCAGGCGGCCCTCTATGTCGCGCAAAGCGGCAGCCCGTGGTCGGACCAGCTCTACGCCACGGCCCTGCTGAAGCAGCCCGGCATGACGATGGCCGCCCTGCCCGGCGGCACGCTGCGGCTGGAGAAAGGCGAGACGTTCGCAATCGCCGGTGCGGGGGGACCGCTGCAGGTGACGCGCTATGACCTGAGCGGCATCGACCTGACCCCCGAGACGATGCTGCTCGACGACAAGGGGCTGCTGTTCGCCTCGGTCAGCCCGAACTCGATCATCGTCCGGGCCGGCTACGAGGCCGAGGAGAAGCGCCTGCGCGGCATGGCCGCCGACTGGACCACGGCGCGCTTCACGACGATGCAGAAGGACGTCGCCCACGACTACGGCGCACCTGTCCGCATCCGCAACGTCCGGCTGTTCGATCCGGCCACCAGCGCACTGACGGCACCGGTCTCGGTGCTGGTCAACGGCAAGGAGATCGCGGCGGTCGAAGCCGTCGACAGCCCCGCCACGCCGGGCGAGGTCACCATCGACGGTGCCGGTGGCACGCTGGTCGCCGGCATGTACGAGATGCACGCGCACATCGGGCAGGACATCGCGCTGCTCAACCTGCTCGCGGGCATCACCACGGTCCGCGACATGGGCAACGACAACGCCGTCCTCGACACGCTGATCAAGCGCATGGACTCGGGTGAGATCGGCGGGCCGCACGTCATCCGCTCCGGCTTCATCGAAGGGAAGAGCCCGTTCAGCGCCAACAACGGCATCCTCGTCGACAGCCAGCAGCAGGCGCTCGACGCGGTGCGCTGGTACGGCGCGCGGGGCTATTGGCAGATCAAGATCTACAACAGCATGAACCCGGCCTGGGTGCCGGCGATGGTCGCCGAGGCGCACAAGCTCGGGATGCGCGTTGCCGGACACGTTCCGGCCTTCGCCAACGCCGACCAGATGATCGAGGCCGGCTACGACGAGATGACCCACATCAACCAGTTCGTGCTGGGCTGGGTGATCGGGCCGAAGGAGGACACCCGCACCCTGTTCCGCCTGACCGCGCTGAAGCGGCTGCCGGCGCTCGACCTGAACGAGCCGAAGGTCCAGCACACGATCCAGCTGATGGTCGACGGCAAGAAGGCGATCGACCCGACGCTCGGTATCCACGAGCAGCTGACCCAGAACCGCGACGGCCAGGTGCCGCCGGGGGCCGTCGACTACATCGACCACATGCCGATCGGATACCGCCGCGACGCGATGAAGGCCTGGATCGACACGTCCGTGCCCGGTGACGACAAGTTGTACCGCGGCGCCTTCGACAAGCTGGTCGCGGTCGTCCGCCAGCTCCACGACCGCGGTGTGTTCATCGTCTTCGGGACCGATACCGGCGGCTCGTTCACCTATCACCGCGAGCTCGAACTGTACCAGAAGGCCGGCATGACCGCCCCCGAGATCCTCAAGCGCGCAACCTACGACAGTGCCAAGTACACCGGCCAGGACCAGCGCCTGGGCTCGATCGACAAGGGCAAGCTCGCCGACTTCTTCCTGATTCCGGGCGACCCGACCAAGGACCTGAAGGCGATCAAGACGATCTCGATGGTCGTCAAGGACGGGGTTTTCTACTACCCGACCGAGGCTTATCCCAAGTTCGGGATCAAGCCATTCACGACGGTGCCCAAGGTCACGCTTCCAGCTGGATGATCGAACCCCGGACCGGCGCTGCGAGCGCGCTGCCGGGGTCACCCATGGTTCGTCCCCCCACCGCTACGCAGTGGTTCGCTGGCTGGGGGTAAGTTCTGGTCGGAGCGACAGGATTCGAACCTGCGACCCCTTGACCCCCAGTCAAGTGCGCTACCAGGCTGCGCCACGCTCCGACCGGCGGTTCGTGTAGGCGGCGGTCGGCGGCGATGCAAGCGCTACCGGCTCCGGTTGGGCTTGTTGGCCGCCAACGCGCCTAGTTCGGTATCTCCAGCCCGTATTGCTTGAGCAGGTCGTACAGCGTCGGGCGGCTGACCCCGAGCAGCTTGGCGGTGCTGCTGATGTTGCCCTCGGTGCGCGCCATGGCGAGGCGGATGGCGCGGCGGTCGGCGGTTTCGCGGGCGTTCTTGAGGTTGAGTGCCGCCGCGCCGTCGCTCTTGTCGCCAAGGTCGAGGTCGTTGGCGTCGAGGCGGGTGCCCTCCGCCATGATCACTGCGCGCTTCAGGCGGTTCTCGAGTTCGCGGACGTTGCCCGGCCAGTGCCAGTCGGTCATCGCGGCGACGGCATCGGGGGTGAAGCCCTTGAACGGCCGGCCATGCTCGCGCCCGAACTTGCCGAGGAAGTGGTGCGCCAGCAGAGTCGCGTCGCCGGGCCGCTCGGCGAGCGACGGGATGCGGACGACGATCTCGGCGAGCCGATAATACAGGTCCTCGCGGAAGCGCCCGCTGATGATCATCGCGTCGAGGTCCTGGTGGGTGGCGCACACGATGCGGACGTCGACCGGGATCGGGCGCCGGCCGCCGATGCGCTCGATGACGCGCTCCTGCAGGAAGCGTAGCAACTTGACCTGGAGCGGCAGCGGGATGTCGCCGACCTCGTCGAGGAACAAGGTACCGCCTTCGGCCAGTTCGATCTTGCCCTCGGTGGTCTTGGCGGCACCGGTGAAGGCACCCTTCTCGTAGCCGAACAGCTCCGACTCAAGCAGGTTCTCGGGGATCGCGGCGCAGTTGATCGCGATGAACGGCTTGTTCTTGCGCAGCGAGGCGTTGTGGAGACCGCGCGCCAGCAGTTCCTTGCCGGTGCCGCTGGCGCCGAGCAGCATCACCGAGACATCGGCGACGGCGACGCGCTCGATCATACGCGCCACTTTCAGCATCTCCGGTGAGCCGGTGATGATGCCGCCAAGCACGTCCGATGGGCCGACGACGTCCGCCAGACGGCGGTTCTCGGCCTCGAGGTCGGCGACGTGGTAAGCGCGCCGGACGATCAGCCCGAGCTCGTCGATGTCGACCGGCTTGGCGTAGAAATCGAACGCGCCCGCAGCGATAGCCCGCAGCGCGCTCTCACGAGCGCCGTGGCCCGATGCGACGATGACCTTGGTCTCAGGCGCGGCGCGCAGGATCTCGGTCAGCGTCGCGAAGCCTTCGCTGGTACCGTCGGGATCGGGCGGCAGGCCGAGGTCGAGGGTCACGACCGCGGGCGAATACGCGCGCACGGCTTCCAGCGCCGCAGTGCGGTCGCCGGCAATGACGACGTCATAGTCCTCGTAGCTCCAGCGCAACTGGCGCTGCAGTCCCTCGTCGTCCTCGACAACCAGCAGTTTCCGGACCGGCGCACTACTCAAGCAACATTCCTTTCAGGCACGCACGTACCGGCATTTGGTCCGGGACCCGGCCCGAGCGTCGGTCCCGGACCCGGCACCGACGCGGCTATCGTCGGGACGGTCACTGTAAAGACGGTCCCCTCCCCTTCCCGGCTTAAAACGTCCAGACTCCCGCCGAGGGAGCGAACGATCGACCGGGCCTCATAGGCACCAATGCCGAAGCCGCCCGGTTTCGTCGACCGGAACGGCTTGAACAACTCGCCGCGGACGAAGGCGGCCGACATGCCGTGGCCGTGGTCGGCGATGGTGACCACGACGTGGCCGGCCTGTCCGTGCCCTGCGTGTGCCTTGACCGCGATGTCGATACGGGCGTCCGCAGTGCTGGCGTCGATGGCATTCTGGATCAGGTGGATGAACAATTGCTCAAGCCGCGCCGGGTCGGCAGCGACGGTTGCCGGGCCGCTGTCGACGACGAGGTAGATCGGCGAGTGCTGGCGGCGCTTGGTGCTGACGATCTGCCCGATCAGCTCGGCCGCGTCGACCGGCTCGGGCGTGTCGGGCCGGCCGGTGTTGTGCTGCGCCAGCCGCGCCAGCAGGTCGTTCATCTTGCCCACCGAGGACTGCAGCGTCGCCACCATGTCGGCGCGGAAGGCGGGGTTGTCGGCGTGGCGCTCGGCGTTGCGCGATACCAGGCTGAGCTGCGACACGAGATTCTTGATGTCGTGCATGATGAAGGCGAAGCGCCGGTTGAATTCGTCGAACGAGCCAGCCTCGTCGAGCGCGGTCTGGGTCTGCGCCTCGGCGATATAGCTCGCCGCCTGCCGCCCGAGGGTGCGCAGCAGCTCGAAATCCTCCCAGTTGAGGTCGCGCGCGGCCAACGTCCGCTCGAGCACGATGACGCCCGCCAGGCTGTCGAGGTGGACGAGGGGAATGGCCAGCCACACCCGCCGGTCGTTCGCCGCCCAGACCGGGATCGCCAGCCCCTCATAGGCACCCTCGCCGTCGCGCCACTCGTCGAAGTCGACGATGCGCTGCTGGGTCCCGAGATAGCGCGCCAGCCCCGGTGCCGGGGCCAAGCGTTCGCCGACGAAGCCGCCGCGGTTCCAGCCGTCGACGAGGTCGAAGCCGCCGTCGTCGCCTGGGATGTAGAGGGCCCCGCCCGGCGCATCGACGACGACGCACACCGCCTCCACGACGCGCTGCGCCAGCGGCTGCCCGTCGGTGCGCGAGACAATCGAGATAAAGCGCAGCCACTCCTGCCGGTAGTCGTATTTGTAGGCGAAGAAGTTCTTGGCGATGACAACGCGGAGCCGGGCCCGGAAGCGCTGCGAGACGATGACGATTGCGCCGCCGATCGCGGTCGCGAACAGGAAGCTGATCTGGAGCAGGCGCCCCCAGTCGCCGCCGACCAGCCTGAGGCCGTAGGCGGTCAGCGCCATCGTGATCAGGTAGATTCCGATGATCGAGAACGACAGCGTATGGAACACCACCTGCCGGGACACCTGGACCCGCGCCACCCACGAGCTGCTCGCCGACATCAGCAGCAGCGGCACGACAATCGCGTCGACCGCGCCGCGGATGTTGTACAGATCGGCCGACAGGTGCCCGAGCAGGAACTGCAGGGTGTACAGGTTGAGGTCGTAGCCGAAGAAGCCCGCCAGCCCGATGCACAGCAGGCGAATCCCGGTTCGCGTCCCCGCCACCGCGTTGACGTACAGGTTGTGGAGCAGCACCAGTCCGGAGATCGCCACGGTCAACCGGGTAATAATGAACAGCGTCGCCAGCATCGGTGCGCCGCCCTCGCCGGCCCGGCCGAAAACATCGAGCATCAGCTGCACGGTGGTGACGAACCCGATCGCGCCGGCAATTGCGAACGACGAGCGCAGCCGGTCGTCGAGCGACCACGACACCCTCAGCAGTGAGAGCAGGAAGACGATCCACGAGGCGCTGCGCAACGTCTCCAGCGGCGACAGCCACGCGGTGGGCCCAGCTCCGAACCGCGCCGCCGCGACATAGACCAGGGCCCACGTCGCAGTGGTCAGCGCCGCGACGCCGAGCGCCAGGCTGGTTTCGCTGGCGCGGCGCCTGGAGACCGCACTGATCCCGAGCACGGCGAAGCCGACGCATGCGATCAGATGACTGAACAGGCCGACATCGGTCAGCTTCACTTGGCTTTGCCCGGCCCTTGTTGCTACGTCCCCGTTGACGACCCTAACGCCAAAGTCCCGCATTTGTCATCACGAAGGTCCAAGGCGAGTACCATGAATACAATAATTTGGCCGGTGATCCTGTCCGGCGGAGCCGGAACGCGCCTGTGGCCGCTGTCCGTCCCGGCGCTCCCCAAGCAACTGCTGGCGCTGACCGGCGCGCGCACGATGTTGCAGGAGACCGCACTGCGCACCGCCGGTGCCGGCTACCATGCGCCGGTCATCGTCTGCGGTACCGCGCACGCCGTGACGATCGCGACACAGCTCGGCGAAATCGGCGTTAACGCTTCCGCAACGATCGTCGAGCCGATGGCGCGCAACACCGCCCCGGCGATCGCGCTGGCTGCCCTCGAGGTCGCCGCACGCGACTCCGCGGGCGTCATGCTGGTGATGCCCTCCGATCATGTCATCGACCTTCCCGAGGCGCTGCTGGCGGGAGTCGAGCGCGCCGCATCGACGGTCGCCGAGGGCTGGCTGACGACCTTTGGCATTGCGCCGACCGGCCCCGAGACCGGCTACGGCTATATCGAGACCGGCACCGACCTGGCACCTGGCGTCCACGTCGCCGCGCGCTTCGTCGAGAAGCCCGACCGCGCCACGGCCGAGGCCATGCTGGCGACCGGCAACTTCGCCTGGAACGGCGGCCTGTTCCTGTTCCGCGCCGACGCCTACCTCGCCGCCCTCGCCGACCATGCACCGGCTGTGCATGCGGCTGCCACCGCCGCGTTCACCGCCGCCCACCGCGAGGGCACGACCGTCCACCCGGACGCCGACGCGTTCGGCAGCGCGCCGTCGATCTCGGTCGACTACGCGGTGATGGAGAAGGCCGCGAAGGTCTCGGTGGTTCCCGTCGACATCGGCTGGTCCGACATCGGCTCGTGGAACGCGGTCCATGCCCACGGCACCCCCGACGCGCACGGCAACGTCACCCGCGGCCCGGTCCTGCTCGCGGACACGAGCAACTGCCTGGTCCGTACCGAGGGGCCGCTGGTTGCCACGCTCGGCGTCGCGGGCCTGATCATCGTCGTCACCAACGGCGCGGTGCTGGTGGCAGCCGCCGACCGCGCGCAGGAGGTCAAGGATATCGTCAGCCGGCTGCCAAAGGCCTGACCTGATCGGGCGCGGGCTTGCCGGACAGGACCGACGTCAGCCGCTCGCGGTCGAGGTCGCCCTCCCAGCCCGCGACGACGATGGTGGCGACCGCGTTGCCGACGAAGTTGGTCAGGCTGCGGCACTCGCTCATGAAGCGGTCGACGCCGAGGATCAGCGCCATGCCCGCGACCGGCACGCTCGGCACCACCGACAGCGTTGCAGCCAGCGTTATGAAGCCCGCGCCGGTCACGCCCGCCGCACCCTTCGAGCTCAGCATCGCGACGCCGAGCAGGAGCAATTGCTCACCGAGCGACAGGTGGATGTCGCACGCCTGTGCGATGAACAGCGCCGCCAGCGTCATGTAGATGTTCGTGCCGTCGAGATTGAACGAATAGCCGGTTGGCACCACGAGTCCTACCACGCGCGGCGCGCATCCCGCCGCCTCGAGCTTGTGGATCAGCGCCGGCAGCGCGGCTTCGGACGACGACGTGCCGAGCACCAGCAGCAGCTCCGCTTTCAGATACACCAGCAGACGCCACAGGCTGAAGCCGGCTAGCTTGGCGATCACGCCAAGCACGACGAGCACGAAGAACAGCGATGTCGCGTAGAACGTCCCGACCAGCGCCGCGAGATTGACGATCGAGGCGATGCCGTACTTGCCGATGGTGAAGGCGATCGCCCCGAACGCCCCGATCGACGCCGCCTTCATCAGGATGCCGACGAGGCGAAACACGACCTGCACTGCTGATTCGAACAGTCCGAGCAGCGGCTTGGCACGCTCGCCGACCAGCGCCATCGCGATACCGAACAGGATCGCCACGAACAGCACCTGGAGGATCTCGCCGCCCGCCAGCGCCCCGACCAGGGTCGACGGCACGATGTTGCTGATGAAGCCGACGATCGTCGTGTCGTGGGCCTTGACGGTGTATTCGTGGACCGCCTTCGCATCGAGCGTTGCGGGGTCGATGTGCAACCCGGTGCCCGGCTGCACGGTGTTGGCGACGATCATCCCGACGATCAGCGCCAGCGTCGACACCGTCAGGAAATAGGCGAACGCCCGCCCCGCGATGCGCCCGACGCTCGACAGCTCGCTCATGCCGGCGATGCCGGTGACCACGGTCAGGAAGATCACCGGGGCGATGACCATCTTCACGAGCTTGATGAACAGGTCGCCGAGCGGCTTCAACGCGGCCCCGGTCTCGGGCCACAGCGCCCCGACCAGCACGCCCAGCGCGATCGCCGCCAGGACCTGGACGTACAGGTGCCGATACCATGGCAGGTGAACCACGGGCGCGGCCTCGGCTATGAACATAGCAACTAATCTCCCCGTGCAGACTGTCGCGGGCTGCGGCGACGGATGCAAGACGGGGACGCAAGACGCCGGACCGGCACACTGCTATCGTGCCAGGCAATGACCGGGGACGATTTCAAGAACCGACCGCTGCGCGTGCGCGTCGGCTTCGCTTTGGCAGGCTGGCGCAGCGGCTGGCGGCGCGAGAGCAGCTTCCGCACCCACTGCCTGTTTGCGGCCGCGGCGGGCGTCGCGCTGCTCGTGCTGCGCCCGGCGCCGGTGTGGTGGGCGCTGGTCGCGGTGACGATCGCGCTGGTGCTGGCGCTGGAGCTGATCAACTCCGCGATGGAATCGGTGATCGATTTGCTTCATCCCGAATTGCACCCGGAAATCAAGGTCATCAAGGACATGGTGGCGGGTGCGGTGCTGATCATCAGCGTCGCGGCGCTGGTGGTTGCGGCGGCGATGGTGGTCGACAGTTTCTGGGGCCTCGCCCTCTAGGTCGCTGCGGTTTTCGCTCGCCGCGGCGTCTGTTTTTCAACGGAGCTAACATCCGTAGACGTCAAGAACGTGAACTGGACACGATGAAGGGGAACCCTCGCATGCGTTATAATCTGCCGATCGGCGCCTGTGTCGCGGCGCTCGTGGTCGCCGCACCAGCCGCGGCCAGCGACAAGGCCTGGCACCTTTTTGCCGACCTCGGCGCGTACGGCATTCCTGTCGCTGCGGCAGGGATCACCGTCCTCAATTCCGACCACAATGGCCTCGTCCAGCTCGCCGAGACCGGCGCGCTGACGTTCGCCTCGACCGAAGGCCTGAAGTACGCGGTCAACGAGCGCCGGCCCAACGGCGGCAACCACAGCTTCCCGTCGGGCCACACCTCGCTGGCGTTCGCGGGGGCAGGCTATCTCCACGCGCGCTACGGGTGGCAGACAGGATTGCCATTCGAGCTGGTCGCAGCGCTGGTCGGCTACAGCCGGGTCCACACGCACGACCACCACTGGTACGACGTCGTCGCCGGAGCCGCGATTGGCGAGGGCTCTGCCTTCCTGTTCACGCGGCGCCTGAACGACAGCACGCGCGTCAGCATGGGCGGTGACAGCACCGGCGGGCTGGTGCAGTTGTCGACGCGGTTCTAGGGCGCGAGCCTGTTACTGTCATCCCGGGCTTGACCAGGGACCCAGCTCACTCCGGGCCCGGACCGCTGGGTTAGCTGGGTCCCGGGTCAAGCCCGGGATGACACCAGAGCTTCTGACGCAGCAATCAGCCGAAGCAATTCGTATCAAGCAAATAGGGGCCGGTGTCGCCACCGGCCCCTACTGTGTCGCCGCGCTTTGCGGTCTCGCTCCGGCTCTCGCCGCTGCGACCCTGCCAGTGCTGCGGCACTTCAGCGGGATCGTCCGTCGCCGGTAGCCAGGCCCGAAGGCTTGGCCGATGGCTCGGGAGTCTCCCACCGGGATCCACGTCCGGTTCGTGGCGGGTCTGCGGACCGGCCGGCTGCCCGGTCTGTTCACACGCTCGCACGTCGTCTCGCTTCACCTGCCCGGCCGCGTCGCTCGGTCCAGCGCTTGCACGCCATTCCGGCTCGTCTGCCCGGCTATAACCTTCTGCTTTCCTTCGGCTTTTCAGCGTCCGTCCGGCTTCCGGCTACAGGTGGATGATGTGCCTCGACCCCGGGTCTGCAAAGCGGAATCTCAAGCTTCTGGCCTGTGGATAGCGAGGATTACGGGGATAGACACGTCAGGCATCGCTTGACCGGGGGGCTGCAGCGGCGTCATCGTTGCATGGACGGCGGGTCTACCGCCGCACCGGGTCGCAGGTTGCTTTGGCGCTGGACGAGACGCGGGGGGGACGATGCGATGCGGGCGCACTGGATCATCGGAACGGCACTCCTGCTTGCAGCTTGCAGCAAGCCCGCGGCGGTCGAAGACGAGGCTGTCCGTGCCGGCATGGCGGTCGACGGCAAGGGCTTCCGCCACGCGTCGGAGGATTATTTCCACGACATGGACAATGGCGTCGCGCTGACGCCGGCCGAGATCCGCGGCCGCAACATGTGGAACGTCTGGACCGCCGGCGACGACCGCTTCTGGGACACCATGTCGAGGCCGACCTTCGGGGGCTTCGACCTGCTCAAGATCGTCGCCGCGCCGCCGGGCACCGACCTCGCGCGCGACAAGCGCTGGCAATACCTCGGCGTCATCAACGAGCCATGCTTCGCCGCCGCCACGGGCCCCGATCCCCGGCATTTCGGCCTGCCCCTTGACCAGCGCGACGCCGCCTGCGCGCCCGACCCGTTCGCGGATGCCAAGGCGTATCCGGGCGTCAAGATCGGCGCGCGCGGCACGGACATCGGCGGCGTCACCCTGCCCATCGGCAGCGCGTACGGCGAGCCGACCGGCATCGTCGGGCTGCGACTATTCACCAACCCCGACTTCGACGCCAAGGCCCGCGCCCGCTGGGACCCGGTGCGCTTCTATTCCGACCCGAGCTACTACAACGACGCCACGCTGGTCCGCCCCTACCGCGTCGGCATGTCGTGCGGTTTCTGCCACATCGGACCGAGCCCGCTGCATCCGCCCGCCGATCCGGCACATCCTGCCTACGCCAACCTCAGCTCGACGGTCGGCGCGCAATATATGTGGGTCGACCGGCTGTTCATGGTGAAGCCCGACCCACGCAGCTTCATGGTCCAGCTGGTCCGCACCTACCGGCCCGGCGCGATGGATACCTCGCTGGTGTCGAGCGACAACATCAACAATCCCAGGACGATGAACGCGATCTATAACCTGCCCGAGCGGCTGGAGATGGCGCGTCACATCGGCAACGAGACCATCGCCGGCGGCCAGAAGGACAACCGCCAGTTCAACGATTACATCAAGTCCGGACCCTTGACCGGTTTGTTTACTGCGCCCGATAAGGTGTTGACTCCGCACGTTTTGAAGGACGGCGCGGACTCGGTCGGGGCGCTCGGCGCGCTCAACCGGGTGTACCTCAACATCGGGCTGTTCTCAGAGGAATGGCTGCGGCACTTCAACCCGGTCGTCGGCGGCAAGCCGATAAGCCCGATCACCATCGCGAGCGCCCGCGCCCACTCCGCCTACTGGCGCGCGACCGAGGACGGCACGCCCGACATGGCGCGCTTCTTCCTCAAGGCCGGACGACCGGACGACCTCGCGCGCGCCCCCGGCGGTGCGGCGTTCCTGACCGCCACGCCCGAGACGCTGGAGCGCGGTCGCAATGCCTTCGCCGACACCTGCGCACGCTGCCATTCGAGCAAGGGGCCGGTTCCAGCTGCGGACGCTCGCCTCGGCGGCGGTGGGCCGGAGTATCTGCAGCGCTTCGCCCGCTGGTGGGCGTGGACGCAGACGCCGGGTTACAAGGCGCAGATGCGGCAGATCGTGGCCGCGCCGGACTTCCGGCAGGGCAATTATTTGTCGACGGAAGCGCGCATCCCGGCGACTTTGCTGCGCACCAACGCCTGTTCGCCGCTCGCCTCGAACGCCATCGGCGGCAACATCTGGGACAACTTCTCGAGCGCCAGCTACAAGACCCTGCCCGCGGTCGGGTCGGTGACGATCGCCAACCCGTTTACCGGAGCGCGCTCGGCCTATGCGATGGCGGGCGGCGGGCGCGGCTATACCCGGCCGCCGAGCTTGGTCTCGCTGTGGTCGACCGCGCCGTACCTCCTCAACAACAGCGTCGGGCCGTTCAACCAGGACCCGAGCGTCCAGGGCCGGATGGCGATGTTCGACGCGGGCATCCGCCAGATGCTGTGGCCCGAGACCCGCCAGATGGATTCGGTGCTCGGCAACAAGGTCGACGGCACCATCGACCGGACTTCAGAGCGCAGCTGGATCTTCATCCCGCGCGGCTACGTGCCGCCGTTCCTGAGGCGGCTCGACGGTCCCGGTCATCGCGTGGTGCCGCAACTCGTGGATGCGAGCGGCAACATCAGCCTCGGGCCGATCCCCGCCGGGGTGCCGGTCAACCTGCTGTCGAACATCCAGCCGCTCGCCGAGGGCGCGTCGTTGACCAGGCACTACGGCGAGGTCGCCGGGCTGCTGCTCAAGCTCAAGCTCGACCTTCTGAGCGTGCCCAAGGGCGCTGACGACGCGGCGCTGCGCAAGCACTTCGCGGACCTTGCAGCACCGATGCTGGCGCTGTCGAAATGCCCCGACATGGTGGTCAACCGGGGGCATTACTTCGGCACCGCAAAGTTCAACGAGCAGGACGGCCTGACCCCCGACGAGAAGCGCTGGGGCAAGGAGCCGGTGCTGGCGGACGCCGACAAGCGCGCCCTGGTCGAGTATCTGAAAACCCTGTGACGGGGCCGCTGAAGTCGTGATCGAACGCCCCGACTATGTCGTCGTCGGCTCGGGCGCGGGCGGCGGCACTCTGGCGGCGCGGCTTGCCGAGCGCGGCGCGACGGTCGTGGTGCTGGAGGCGGGTGGCGACCCGCGTTCCACCCCCGAAGCACGCGACGACTATGATGTCCCCGGCTTCCACGCCAAGGCCTCCGAGAACGCGGTGACCGCGTGGAATTTCCGGGTCGCTCACTATGCCAACCCGGAGCGCGCCGCGCGCGACCCGAAATGCGGTGCCCGGGGCGTCCTCTACCCCCGCGCCGGCACGCTGGGTGGGTGCACCGCGCATAACGCCATGATCATTATGCCGCCGCCGCCCGGCGACTGGGACGCCGTCGCCGAACTCACCGGCGACCCGAGCTGGTCGGGGGCGAACATGCGTAAATACTGGCAGCGCATCGAGGCCTGCCACCACCGCCCGGTCCGCCGCTGGCTCGCCCGCCTGACCGGCCGCGACGCCAGCGCGCACGGCTGGCGCGGCTGGCTCGGCGTGGAGACCGCGATGCCGGCGGACGTGCTCCGCGACCGCACGATGATGGGCACGATGCTGGTCAGCGCGATGGCCGCGGTCGGGCGGAGGCGCGGCTGGCTGATGCGGCTGCTGACGGGCAAGGGCGACCCCAACGACGCACGCATGGCGGGCCAGGAGGGCGTCTGGACGGTGCCGCTGTCGACCACCGGCCACGCGCGGCAGGGCACCCGCGAGCGCCTGCTCGAGGTCCAGCGCCGCCATCCCGAGCGGCTGCACATCGAACTCGACGCGCTGGCGACGCGCATCATGCTCGATGCCGAGGGCCGGGCGGTCGGCATCGAGTATCTGAAGGGCGCGCGGCTGTACGGGGCGACACCCGGTGCCTCGACCGCGGCGAGCACTCCCTGCCGGGTCATCGCGGGCAAGGAGGTCATCCTGTGCGGCGGCAGCTTCAACTCCCCGCAGCTTCTGATGCTGTCGGGGATCGGCCCGGCGGACGAACTTGCGCGCCACGGCATCCCGGTCGTGGTCGACAGCCCCGGCGTCGGCGCCAACCTCCAGGACCGCTACGAAGTCGGGATCGTCAGCAAGATGGTCATGCCCTGGGCGGCGCTCGCTGCCGCCTGCTACGAGCGCGGCGATCCGGTGTTCCGGCGCTGGGCACGGCACGAGCGAGAGGGCCTGTACACCTCGAACGGCGTCGCGCTCGGGGTGTCGCGGCGGTCGGCGGGCACGACCGGCCCCGACGCCGACCTGTGGCTGATGGCGCTGGTGGCGCGCTTCGAAGGCTATGCCACGGGCTATTCGCGTGTAATCGGCCAATTCGACGACTGCCTGACGTGGGCGATCCTGAAAGGCCGCACGCGTAACCGCGCCGGCACCGTGCGCCTCGCCTCACTCGACCCGAAGGCGCCTCCGGTCATCGACTTCGCGTATTTCGCCGACGGCGACTTCGACCTCAAGGCGGTCGCCGAGGCGGTCGGCATCGCCCGCGAGATCGCCGCCGCCGGGCACCGGGCCGGCCTGATCGAGGCCGAACTCTCGCCCGGCGCGGACGTCACCGGCGCCGCGCTCGAGCGGTGGATTGCCGACCATGCCTGGGGCCACCACGCCTGCGGCACCGCGGCCATCGGCACCGTGCTCGACACCGACTTCCGGGTTTGCGGCGTGCCTAGACTGCGGGTCGTCGATGCCAGCGTCTTCCCACGCATCCCGGGCTTCTTCATCTCGGCGGCGATCATGATGGTCGCGGAAAAGGCCGCGGATGCGATCCTGGGTGAGCCCTAGAACTGCAGCGCGAAGTCGATCAGCCGCGTCTTGTTCCAGTAGACCTTGCCCAGATAAAGTCTGGGCTCGATTTCGCGGATCTCGTCGCGGATCCACTGCGCGATCAGCGACGTCTCCGAATAGTCGAGGACGACGCACTCCTTGCTGTCGAGCCAACTCGGACCCTTGTAGACCTTGGCAACGATCGCCTTGATGCCGAACGGCAGGATGTGGTTGCGCAGGAAGCCGTGCTCCGCATCGAAGATCTTGCCCTGCCACGCGACCAGCCGGACGGCGGCGGCGATCTCGTCGCTCCACGTCGTGCCGGGCGCGATGATCGCGGTGCCGACGCCCTCCCCGTCGGGGATCGAACCGGCGTCGGCGGCGGTGAAGCGCGCGTCGAGTTCGGCCTGCGAAAGCTTGAGCAGTTCCGGCACCGTGGTCATCGGCTCAGATCCCCTACTGTCCGGAAACGACCGTATCGTGGTCGCATCCGGGCAGCAACATTTCGGACGTCGTTTCGCGAGCGGCACTCCTGCCCAACAACTGGTGCAAAATCCCGTTCATTGGCGAGACAGGTTCATCGTGTCACCGCCCTAACACGGTGATGGACTGGTAAGCCCTTGATTATATTAGTGCCAGATTCGGCGGGCCCACTTGGCACGGCGTATGCAAAGCAGTTGGCATGGGACGCCGGATGGTCCGGAGCCTCTGCCAAGGAGCCTAGCAATGTTCGTCACCTCGTCTTTCGCCCGCAACTTCGTCAGCGCCGCCAGTGCCGCCCTGATCGCCACCGCCTGCCTGACCATCGCCGTCGCGCCCGCCGCCGCTGCAACTGCCGCGCCGATGAGCAAGACCGTCAGCTATGCCGACCTCAACCTCGCCAATGCCCAGGGCCGCGCTGCCCTCAATGCCCGCATCAAGTCGGCCGCCCGCAGCGTCTGCAAGGTCGACGGCCGCGACCTCCAGGCGCGCACCAGCGAGACGCGCTGCATCAAGGACGCCGTTCGCAACGCCAGCGTCTCGTAAACGGGTGGCGGAGCAGCGGACCATCCAGCCATGCACGGTCGACATGAGACCGATGCATGGCTGGTCGTACCGGACTGCCGGCAGCCGTTCTATCTAAGCAACGATCGCTGCACCGGCATGCAACCCCGGTGCATCGACCATGCCGTCCGCAGTAGCGCCGCTGCAACTGGTGACTTCGCCGAAACGTAAATATCTGAGCCGCCATGCGCCTCTCACGAAAGCTCGAAACGATGTACGCCGCTTCCCGCCAATTTGGTCTGCCCAGCCTGGCCGCGCCGCAGGGCAGCCGCACCGACTTCGCATCGTTCACGCCGCTCGAGGAGCGCGTCATTGGCCTCGCCGCCTCGGGCAGCGAGCGCCCGTCGACCGCAGTCGAGCCGGTGCTGCGCCGCGCCGTCCGCCGCATCGCCAACTTCATGATGGCGCGTCGCGGCGGCCACGAGCTCGCCGACCCGCGCCTGGAGGCGCTGCGCAGCTATGCCGCCGCCGTCCGCCTCGGTCGCTCCGATGGCCTGCCGGTGTTCCACGCCGCCGGCTACACCGCCGGACACGCCGAAACGGTGAAGCGCATGGTCGCTGCTGCCGCCCGCGCCGAGCGCATCCGCGCGCCGCGCCGCGAGCGTGTCATGTATGCCAGCGGTATTTCGATCGGCGTCGCTTCCATCGCCGGCTTCGTCGCGATGACCGGGACGCTGCTCGCCGGAATCTGATCTCGGCGCGGCGAGGCGACCTGCAGCTTAAGTTGAGTCACGCTCCGAAGCTGGTGGCAATTGTACGTCTCCGGGTCTACAAGATGCTGCATCGCGGTATTCTCGGGGTGCAGATGCGTCAGATATTGATCCCGGCCGCCGTCCTCGTGCTTGCTCTTGCCGCGTGCGGCAAGAAGCAGGACGGCGCGGGTGGTCCGGGCGGCCCCGGCGGCGGTGCGCCGCAAGTCACCGTCGCTTATCCGCTCGTGAAGCCGATCGTCGACTGGGACGATTATGTCGGCCGCTTCGAGGCGATCCGCGAGACCGAGGTCCGCCCCCGCGTGTCGGGCTATATCAAGTCGATCAATTTCCGCGATGGGCAGTTCGCGCGCGTCGGGCAGCTGCTGTTTGTCATCGACCCGCGGCCGTTCGAGGCCGTGCTGGCGCAAGCCAAGGCCGATGCCCAGCGCCTGCGTGCCGCGTCCGAAGTCGCCCGCACTACCTTCGCCCGCACCAAGACGCTGCTGGAGGCCAACGCCGTCAGCAAGGAGGAGTTCGAGCAGGCCGAGGCGACTTATAAGCAGGCGGAAGCCTCGGTTGCCGCCGGTGACGCGACCGTTCGCGCCCGCGCCCTCGACGTCGAGTTCACCCGCGTCACCGCGCCGATCGCCGGGCGCCTGTCGGATCGCCGCCTCGATGTCGGCAACTACGTCACCGCCGGGACCTCGGTGCTGACCACCATCGTCGCGCTCGATCCGATTTATTTCACCTTCACCGGGTCGGAGGCCGTCTACCTGAAGTATCAGCGCGCCAATCGCGCCGGCACCCGGCCGTCGTCGCGGATTTCGCCTAACCCGGTCGACATCAAGCTCGGCGACGAGAACGAGTACCGCTGGCGCGGCAAGATGAACTTCGTCGACAATGCCCTCGACCAGGGCAGCGGCACGATCCGCGGCCGCGCCGAGGTCCGCAACCCAGACGGCTTCCTGACGCCGGGCATGTTCGGCCATATGCGCCTGCTCGGTTCGGGCGCTTACAACGGCATGCTGATCCCCGAGGATGCGATCGTCACGGATCAGTCGCGCAAGGCCGCGCTCGTCGTCGGCAAGGACGACAAGGTCGAGCAGCGCGTCGTCGAGCTTGGGCCGATCGTCGACGGCCTGCGCGTCGTGCGTTCCGGCCTCAAGCCGACCGACCGTGTCGTCATCGCCGGTGTCCAGCGCGGGCGGCCCGGCACCAAGGTCACGATCAAGCAGGGCAGGATCATCCCGCCAGCACCCGGAACCGGACCGCAGGTACCCCTGGTGAACGAGCCGCCCGCGACCTCCGCGACGTCGGCAGCGGCAGCTCGCTAACATGCGCTTCTCGCATTTCTTCATCGACCGGCCGATCTTTGCCGGGGTGATCTCGATCCTGATCGTGCTGATCGGCGCGTTCGCCTATCCGACCCTGCCGGTCGCCCAATATCCGGAGATCGCGCCGCCGACCGTCGCCGTGACCGCCAGCTATCCGGGTGCCGATGCCGAGGTTCTCGCCGACACTGTCGCCGCGCCGCTGGAACAGGAGATCAACGGCGTCGAGAACATGCTGTACATAACGTCGTCATCGACGGCGAACGGCGCCCTGACGATCAACGTCGTGTTCAAGCTCGGCACCAACCTCGACACCGCTCAGGTGCTGGTCCAGAACCGCGTCTCGTCGGCCGAGCCACGCCTGCCCGACACCGTCCGTGCGCTTGGCGTGACGACCCGAAAGAACACGCCGGACATCCTGATGGCGGTGTTCATGACCTCGCCCGACGGCAGTCATGATATCCAGTATCTGTCGAACTATGCGACCCTGCAGGTCCGCGATAAGCTGCTGCGGTTGCAGGGCATCGGGGGCATCAACGTCTTCGGCGTCCGCGACTATGCGATGCGCATCTGGATCGATCCCGAGAAGGCCGCGGCGCGCAACCTCGACGCGTCGGAGATCGTCGCCGCGCTGCGCGGGCAGAACGTCCAGGTCGCCGCCGGCAGCATCGGTGCGCCGCCGTTCGCCAAGGGCGGCTCGGGCTTCGAGCTCAGCGTCCAGACCCAAGGCCGCCTGACCACGCCGGAACAGTTCGGCGACATCGTCATCAAGGCCGACCCGAGCGGGGCCCTGACCCGGGTCAGTGACGTCGCGCGCATCGAGCTTGGTGCGCAGGATTACGGCACCAACGCCTACGTCAATAACACGCCCGGAGTCGGCCTCGGCATCACCCAGCTGCCCGGCTCGAACGCGCTCGCGACCGCCGCCGCCGTCATCAAGACAATGGACGAGGCGAAGAAGGACTTCCCGCCCGGCGTCGCTTACTCGATCCCGTACAACCCGACCGAGTACGTCCGCCAGTCGATCGACAGCGTCCAGGAGACGCTGATCGAGGCGATCGCGCTGGTCGTGCTGGTGGTGCTGATCTTCCTGCAGAGCTGGCGCGCGGCGATCATCCCGGTGCTCGCGATTCCGGTATCGCTGGTCGGCACGTTCGCGGTGATGGCGGCCTTCGGCTACTCGCTCAACAACCTGTCGCTGTTCGGGTTGGTGCTCGCCATCGGCATCGTCGTCGACGACGCCATCGTCGTGGTGGAGAACGTCGAGCGCGAGTTGAGAAACGGCTACAGCCCTCACGACGCTGCCTTTCGGACGATGGACGAGGTCGGCGGCGCACTTGTCGCGATCGCCCTGACCTTGTGCGCGGTGTTCGTGCCGACCGCCTTCATCAGCGGCATTTCCGGCCAGTTCTACAAGCAGTTCGCGCTGACGATCTCGGCCGCGACCCTACTGTCGTGCCTTGTCTCGCTGACACTGTCGCCGGCGCTCGCAGCGCTGCTGTTCAAGCCGCATCAAGCCGATCACGATGAGCCGCGCGGCATCCTTGCTCCCCTGCAGCGCGCCGCCAACGGCTTCAACCGTGGCTTCGACTGGCTTTCGGATCGCTATGGGCGCCTGACGGCGCGGACGGTCCGGCTGATCGGTATCGTCCTGGTCGTCTATGTCTGCCTGCTCGGGCTCGCGGGGTGGCGCTTCGCGGCGACGCCGACAGGCTTCATCCCGGCGCAGGATCAGGGCTATCTGATCGGCGTCGTCCAGATGCCGCCGGGGGCAACCCTCCAGCGCACCAATGCGGTCATGCAAAACGCGGTCAAACAGGCGCTGACGGTGAAGGGCGTTCATCTCGTCGTCAACATCGCTGGGCTGGACGGTGCGAGCTTCTCCAACGCCCCCAATGCCGGAACGATGTTTCTGGCGCTTGACGATTTCGAGACTCGCCACAAAAATCATCAGACGGGCGATTCGATTCTCGGCGACCTGCGCAAGAAGTTCGGTTCGATCGACGCGGCCAACCTGCTGGTCATCGCACCGCCGCCCGTCCGCGGTATCGGCACCGGCGGCGGCTTCAAGATGATGGTCCAGGACCGCGGCTCGAAGGGACCGGAGGCGCTCGAGAAGGCGACCTTCGCGATGATGATGGCGGCGAATCAGACCGAGGGGCTGACCTCGGTGTTCACGCTGTTCAACACCGGCACGCCGCGCATCTATGCCGACATCGACCGCGAGAAGGCGCAGCAGCTCGGGGTCCAGCCATCGGAGGTCTTCGCGACGTTGCAGACCTATCTCGGGTCGACCTATATCAACGATATCAACCTGTTCGGTCGGACTTATCGTGTGACGGCGCAAGCCGACGCGCCGTTCCGATCGGCCCCGTCGGATATCGTCAACCTCAAGGTGCGCTCGGCCTCCGGGGCGATGGTGCCGCTCGGTTCGGTGGCGACGCTGAAGGACGATGCGGGGCCGTACCGCATGGTCCGTCACAATCTGTACCCGGCCGCCGAGCTTCAGGGCGACACCAAGCCCGGCTTCTCGTCGGGCCAGGCGCTGAAAGCGATGGAGGACCTCGCCGCTAAGACACTGCCCGATGGCTTCAGCTACGAGTGGACCGAGCTCGCCTACCAGCAGAAGACCCAGGGCAACACCGCGTCGATCGTATTCGCGCTGGCGGTGGTGTTCGTGTTCCTGCTGCTCGCGGCGCAGTACGAGTCGCTGACCCTGCCGTTCGCGGTCATCCTGATCGTCCCGATGTGCCTGCTGGCGGCGATCGTCGGGGTCAATCTGCGCGGCTTCGACAACAATATCCTGACCCAGATCGGCCTCGTCGTGCTGGTCGGGCTCGCGGCCAAGAACGCGATCCTGATCGTCGAGTTCGCCAAGCAGGCGGAGGAGCGCGGCGAGGACCGCTGGCAGGCGGCCGAAAGCGCGGCGCGGACCCGGCTGCGGCCGATCCTGATGACCAGCTTTGCCTTCATCCTCGGCGTCGTGCCGCTGGTCGTCGCCAGCGGGCCGGGCGCCGAGATGCGGCAGGCACTGGGCACCGCGGTGTTCTTCGGGATGATCGGCGTCACCATCTTCGGGCTGATCTTCACTCCGGTGTTCTACGTCATCGCCAGCTGGGCGGCGTCGAAGATCGCGCGGCGGCCCCATGACGACGGTCAAAAGCTGCTGCCCGCACCCGACACGGCTCCGGAGCCCGCGGAATGAAGCCCGTCGCACTCGTCGCTGCGCTGGCGCTTGGAGCGTGCGCCGTCGGCCCGAACTTCCACACCGCCCGCACACCGGCCTCGGCTTCGGGCAAGTTCGACGCCGCCGCGCGTCCGGTCTTCGACCAGAGCGACTCCCCGGCGACGTGGTGGCGGCTGTATAACGACCCGGTCCTCGACCGGCTGATCGGGCAGGCCTTCCTCGCCAACACCGACATCCGCGTCGCCAACGCCAATCTGCGTCGCGCCCGCGCCGTACTCAGCGAGACCCGTGGCGCACGCCTGCCGACCACCTCGACATCGGTGCAAGCCCAGTACGAGCGCTTCGGCGGCGCGAGCAGCGCAACGGCGCTGGCTACAACAGCCGGCGGAGCGACGGGCAGCTCGGTGCTGACCAGCGGGCTGTATTCTGCAGGCCTAGACGTCAGCTACGAGATCGACCTGTTCGGCCGCGTCACCCGTCTGATCCAGGCGTCCCGCGCCGACTACGAAGCCGAGGCCGCGGTCCGCGACACCACCCGCATCACCGTCGCCGCCGAGACCACCCGCGCCTACGCCGACGCCTGCTCGAACGCACGGCAGGTCGAGGTTGCGAAAAACTCGCTCGAGGTCCAGCGCCAGACCTTCGACCTGACCGAGCGCCTTTACACCGCAGGACGAGGCACCCCGCTCGACGTCGCCCGCGCCCGCGCCCAGCTCGAATCGACCCGCGCCACCGTACCAACCTTCGTCGCGCAGCGGCAGGGCGCGCTGTACCGGCTCGCGGTCCTGACCGGCCAGACCCCCGAGACGGTACTGCCCGAAGCCGCCGTCTGCACCAAGGCACCGCTGCTCGAGCGCCCGCTCCCGGTCGGCGATGGCAGTGCTATGCTGAAGCGCCGCCCGGATATCCGCGAAGCAGACCGCCGGCTCGCTGCCGAGACCGCACGCATCGGCGTCGCCACCGCCGACCTGTTCCCGCGCATCTCGCTCGGTGCCGGCGTGTCGAGCTCGGCGCTCCACACCAACGATCTCGGCAAGAGTTCGAGTTTCGCGTTTAATGTCGGGCCGCTGCTGAGCTGGAGCTTCCCGAACTTCACCGTCGTCCGCGCCCGCATCCGCCAGGCTCGCGCCTCCGCAGAGGCCGCGCTCGCCACCTTCGACGGCACCATCCTCGGCGCGCTGCAGGAAACCGAGACCTCGCTTGCGGATTATGCCGGCGAGCGCGACCGCAACGAGGCGCTGCGCCTGTCCCGCGACTTCAACATCGAGGCGGTCCGCATCGTCCGCTTGCGCTACACGTCCGGTGCTCAAAGTTTCATCGACGTGCTCGACGCCGAACGCACGCTGAGCAACGCCGAAGCCGCCCTCGCCGCTTCGGATGCCCAGCTGGTGACCAACCAGATCGCGGTGTTCAAGGCGCTCGGTGGCGGCTGGGAGGATGCTCCCGAGCCGGCGCGGGTGCCGATGCCCTATGAAGTTGCGACACCAATGGCGAAGTGATATAGTTGGCTAATACACGAAGGAGTCGACTATGCGCTTTTTGACACTGTTTCCTGTACTCGTCGCCCTGCCCCTGCTCGCGGCCTGCCACGCCAAGTCCGATAGCAAGGACGCCGACAACAGCGTCACCGTCGACAAGACCGTGACCTTCAACACCAAGGGGACGAAGGCTTCGGCTTCCGCGGGTGACAACGGCTTCAAGATCGACACCGACGACTTCAAGGCCTCGCTCGAGATCCCCGGCCTGCAAATGGGCGGCAAGAGCTTCGACGTCGACGGCATGAACCTGCTGCCCGGGTCGCAGGTCCGCGGCATGAGCGTCGTCTCCCACGAGAAGGACGGCGACAAGAACGACAAGGTGACGATCAGCTTCACCAGCCCCGGCACGCCCGACGCGGTGCTGGTCCACGCCGAGGCGGAGGCCAAGGCCAAGGGCTGGAGCGTCGCGCGCACCGCAACCGGACTCGGCGGCACCAAGGGCGAGAAGACGATTGCCTACGCCGTCGTCGCGAGCGGTGCCAAGACCAACGGCACGGTCACCCTCACCGGCGACGACTGAACCGGCGCCGCTGCCGCATCCCATGCCGTTCAAAAGACGGCTTGCCGCGACGCCGAACCCGTGAAACCATCTCCTTCGCCGCAGGGCACACCCCCTTGCGCGACGAGTCGCGCGACGGCTCGAGGGAGGCCTGAGTGCGGTATTCCAGGATTGGAGCCTGGCTCCTGGTGGCAGTCTTCGCGGGCGCGCCCGTCGCCCCGGCGTCGGCGGCGATAATCGAGGTCACGGTCACCGGTGGCATCGGCAGCGGCATCGATGGAGCCGGCCTGTTCGGCGCGGTCGGGTCGGACCTCGCCGGGACCGCTTATTCGGTGCTGTTCGAGATCGACACCTCCAAGGGCAAGGTCACCGGCGGCCCCACCTATATCGGGGGTCAGGGCCCCTATTATTATTCAAGCACACTCTCGAATACGGGCGGCCCGCCTGCGGTCACGGGCAGTTTACGGATCGGGGGAACGGCGGTTTTCGTCGACGGATCGACGTCCGGTGTCAACGACTACAACGTCTTGCTGCATATCAACGCGAACAGCCTACGACAGGACGTGGCGTCAGCGGACACCGAGCTGTCGATGTTCGACGGGCACGATCCGGTCTACCCGGTGTCGCCGCTGGGGAACCCCGCGGACGGCGTCTTCCACGATCCCAATCTCAATCCGGCTGACTTCTTTCTCGACTATTCCGGAACCGACTATGGCCACGATTTAGGGACGTTCAACGCGGTTCGTGCGGCCGGGACGACCAGTCTTTCCCTCAGTCTGGACACCCTGACCTACATCGTGCTGTCCGCCGGGGGCGGCCCAACGTCGTTCGTACCCGAGCCCGCGACATGGACGATGCTGGTGTGCGGCTTTGCCCTCGTTGGAACCGCGGTTCGACGCCGGACGCGCCTTGGCGCAACCGTCTCCCGATGAATGGTGAGCCCTGCGGAACTCGAATCCGCAACCTACTGATTAAAAGTCAGTTGCTCTACCGATTGAGCTAAGGGCTCCCGCGGCTGCGTTTACGGCGCTGGAGCCGGGCGCGCAACTGGCGTGCGGTCGCAGTGAGTACCGGATGGCGCCAGTCGGGCGCAACCTCGACGAGCGGATCGAGCACGAAGTCGCGGCTGTGCAGCCGCGGATGGGGAACGATCGCCCCCGCCGATGCATGCCGCCAGCCGAGCCGAGAGGGCAGCACGACGCCGTCCGCCGCGAGCAGGTCGAGGTCGAGCACCCGGTCACCCCAGCGCCGGCCACCCCGCCGGCCAAACTGAGCCTCGATGCGCTTGAGCGTTGCGATCACCACCGCCGGCGGCAGGTCGCCGTCGGCCAGAACGACCGCGTTGGCGTAGGAGCGGCCACCTGGCCCCACCGGCGCGGTTGCGTGGATGCGCGAGCGGCGCAGCACTCTCAGGCCCGCAGCGGTCAGCGCGAGCATCGCCGCCGCGACCACGCCCGCGGGCGCACCGTGGCGGCCGTGACGTCGGTTCGAGCCGAGCGCGATCAGGAGGTTTGCCGCCATCTGCGCCTGCGCATACACAGGCCGGCGATGCTCACCAACTCCACACTCGTCGCTGCCACACCCTTCGAGACGGCCCCCGCCAGTCCCGCCGCTGCCGATCCGCCGCGCGACTGCCCACGCTGCCCGCGCCTCGTCGCCTACCGCGAGGCCAACCGCGTTGCGCATCCCGACTGGTGGAACTCGCCGGTGCCGGGCTGGGGCGACCCGGCGGCATGGCTGTGCATCGCCGGCCTCGCTCCGGGAGTGACCGGCGCGAACCGCACCGGGCGGCCGTTTACCGGCGATTTCGCGGGCGTGCTGCTTTACGAGACGCTGCTCAAGTTCGGGCTGGCGGAGGGGGTCTACGACGCCCGCCCCGATGACGGGCTGACGCTGACCGGGGCCTTCATCTCGAATTCGGTGCGCTGCGTGCCGCCACAGAATAAGCCCGACGTCACCGAGATCCACGCCTGCCGGCCGTTCCTCGAGGCGCAATTGGCCGCCTTGCCCAACCTCAAGGTCGTCGTCGCGCTCGGCACAATCGCGCACCAGTCGGCGGTCAAGGCACTCGGCGGCAAATTGCCCAAGCATCGCTTCGCCCACGCCGCGGTTCACAAGCTCCATACCGGCGTGACGCTGGTCGATAGCTATCACTGCTCGCGCTACAACACGAACACCGGGCGGCTTACCGCGGCGATGTTCGAGGATGCATTCGCGGCGGCGGTGGCCGCGCGCTAGTTCGCCGCCGCCCCGCTGGGCAGCGGGAAGCCCTTGTCCCTCAGGTACGCATCGACCTTCGGATCGCGGCCGCGGAAGTTGCGGAAGGCGACCGCCGGATCGATGGTGTTGCCGACCGACATGATGGTGTCGTGGAAGCGCTTGGCGACGCTCGGGTCATAGGGCCCGCTGGCCTCCAGGAACGCCTCGTAGGCGTCGTGGTCGAGGACTTCAGCCCACAGGTAGCCGTAATAGCCCGCGGCATAGCCTTCGCCGGCGAAGATGTGGCCGAACTGCGGAATGCGGTGGCGCATGACGATCTCGGACGGCATGCCGAGCTCGGCAAGTGTCGCCTTTTCAAAGGCCTTGGGGTCGATGTTCGTGTCGCCTGCGAGGTGGAGCTTCATGTCCATGATCGCGCTGGCCTGCGCCTCGACGACCGAGAACGCCTGGTTGAAGTGGTACGCGGCCTTGATCTTGGCGACCAGCGCATCGGGCAGGCGCTCGCCCTTCTCGTTTACCAGGAAGCGCTGGACCTCGGGGGTCTGGAACCAGTTTTCGTTCACCTGGCTCGGGAACTCGACGAAGTCCCGCAGCGTGTTGGTGCCCGACAAAGTCGCGTAGGTGACGTTCGAGTTGAGGCCGTGTAGTGCGTGGCCGAACTCGTGGAACATCGTGCGGGCATCATCGAAGGAGATCGTTGTCGGCTGGCCGTTAGTGCCACGGATGAAGTTGGCATTGTTCGACACGATTGTCGGGACGTTGCCCTCGGTGCGGCTCTGGTCGCGGTAGGCGTTCATCCACGCACCCGAATTCTTGCCGGCGCGGGCGTACGGATCGAAATACCACAGGCCGACGTGCTTGCCGTCGCGGCCGGTGACTTCATAGACGGTGACATCCGGATGGAAGACCGGCGGGCCGTCGACCTTGGTGAACTTGAAGCCGTAAAGCTGACCGGCCGCCCAGAACATCGCCTCGCGGACGTGGTCGAGCTGGAGGTACGGTTTTACCTCGTTCAGATCGAGGTCGTACTTCGCCTTGCGGACCTTCTCGGCGTAATAGCGATAGTCCCACGGCGCGATCTTGAAGCCGCCGTGCTCGCTGTCGACGACCTGCTGCATCACCGCGACGTCCTTGTGGACCTGCTCGACGGCGGGCTTCCAAACCTGCATCGACAGCGCCAGCGCGGTCTCGGGGGTCTTGGCCATGCGGTCGGCGAGCACCCAGTGCGCGAAGGTCGGGTAGCCGATGAGCTTGGCCTGCTGGGCGCGCAGGTGGAGGATCTCGGTGACGATGGCGTTGTTGTCAGTCGCCCCGCCATTGTCGCCGCGCGACGTCCACATGCGGAAGCCCTTCTCGCGGCTGGGACGGTCATCGGCATAGGTCAGGAACGGCTCCATCGACGAGCGCGTGTTGGTGATCACCCACTTGCCAGGCAGGTTGCGCTTCGCCGCCTCCGCCGCCGCGGCGTCGACCTGCGGCTTAGGCAAGCCCTTGATCTGCGCCGGGTTGTCGAGGACCAAAGTGTAGGTCTCCTCGTCCTTCAGCTCGTTCTGCGAGAACTTCGTATAGAGCGAGGCGAGCTTCTGGTTGTTGGCCGCGAAAGTCGCCTTGTCGGCGGCGGTGAGACGCGCGCCCTGCTGGACGAAACGGTTCCAGTTGACCCAGGTCAGCCGCTGCTGCTCGGGCGTCAGCTTCGCCTTGTCGGGCGAGGTGTAGACCGCGTCGATGCGCTTGAAGAGCGCGACATTCTGGGTGATCTTGTCACCGAATTCGGCAAATTTCGGTGCAATGATGCTCTCCGCAGCCTGGAACTCGGGGGAATTCAGGCCTCCCGACCAGACCCCGAAATAGGCCCCAAAGCGGGTCAGCGATGCGCCCGCGACCTCCATCGCCAGGATGGTGTTCTCGAATGTCGGCGGTGCCGGGTTGGCCGCGATCGCGTCGATCTCGCGCATGGAAGCGGCCATTGCAGCCTCGGCTCCGGGCACGAAGTCGGCGACGCGGACCTTGTCGAACGCCGGCTCGCCCCCGTACGGCCCGGTCCATGGGGCCAGCAGCGGGTTGGAACTGGCAGCGGCACTCGACTTAGAAGCGGCGTTCGCGGCGAACGGAACGGCGAGCATCGCGGCGACGGCTACACTGATCATCAGGCGGGTCTTCATCCAGTTGCTCCGAGAGAATGGAATGGCTTGAACATCACCGGTCTTCGGCAAGACGCCCATAGAGGTCGGGCCGGCGGTCGCGGAAAAAGCCGAAGCTGGCCCGGTTGGCGCGGACCTCCGCCAGGTCGAAGCTGGCGATGACATGGCCATGCACGTCGGTCGCGAGTTCGTCGACGATGTCACCGCGCTGGTCGGCGATGAAGCTGTTGCCGTAGAAACGCTGGTCCTCTTCAACCCCGGTGCGGTTGGCGGCGACCACCGGCACGACGTTGGACACCGCGTGCCCGATCATGGCGCGGATCCACATACGGCGCGTGTCGAGATTGGGCTCGGCCGGCTCGGAGCCAATCGCGGTCGGGTAGAACAGGATCTCGGCCCCCATCAGCATCATGGCGCGCGCGGTCTCCGGAAACCACTGGTCCCAGCAGATGCCGACGCCGATGCGGCCGTGGCGAGTGTCCCAGACCTTGAAGCCGGTGTTGCCGGGGCGGAAGTAGAACTTCTCCTCATAGCCGGGACCATCGGGGATGTGGCTCTTGCGGTAGATGCCCATGACTTTGCCGTCGTCGTCGATCATCGCGAGGCTGTTGTAATAATGCGGCCCGTCGCGCTCGAAGAAGCTGGTCGGGATGTAGGTGCCGGTCTCCTTCGCGACCTTCTGCATGGCCTCGATCGCCGGGTGCGCGTCGGCCGGGAAGGCACGCGCGAAGTGGCTGTCGTGCTCGTGCCGGCAGAAATAATAGCCCTGGAACAGCTCGGGCGGCAGGATCACCTGTGCCCCGGCGGCCGCGGCCTTGCGCACTTCGGCGACGGTTGCCGCGATGTCGGCGTCCATGTCATCGGTAAAGGAGAGCTGCAGCGCGGCGGCGGTGATCTGGGTCATCGGGCTCCTCTTATCCTTCCGGTGATCGCGCTGGTAGTCCTTCGACCCCCGTCATCCGGGCGAACGCCGGGACCCATCTCCTGTTTTCGGGTGATGGGTCCCGGCGTTCGCCGGGATGACGCGCGAGTTCGTTCAGGCGGGAACTTGCTGCGTAATGCAGTGAAACGAGCCGCCACCCGTCAATATGTGGTCGGCGCGCAGTCCGACAACCTCGCGGGTCGGGAACAGTGCCTCGATGGCAGCCAGCGCGGCGGCTTCGTAGGGCGTGCCATAGACCGGAACGACGACGGTCTTGTTGGCGACGTACCAGTTCATGTGGCTGGCGGGCACGGCCTCGCCGTCGCGCTCGATCCGCCCCGGTGATGGGATCAGGACCACGTCCAGCCCGAAGTCGCGGGCGCGCTCATGGGCATCGGCGAAGGCATCGGCGTTGGGGTCGTCGGTGCCGGACGCCAAGGGCAAGGCCAATACTCCGGGCGCAACGAACCTGGCGATGTTGTCGACGTGGCCGTCGGTATGGTCGTTCGCCAGCCCGTCGCCGAGCCACAGCACGCGGTCGATGCCGAGGTCGCGGCGCAGGCGGGACTCGATCTCGACCAGATCCAGGTGCGGGTTGCGGTTGGGATTGAGCAGGCAAACCTCGGTGGTCACCGCGAGGCCGGTGCCGTCGACCTCGATCGCGCCGCCCTCGAGCACCCAGTCGTGGCGGACCAGCGGCACGCCCGCACCCTGCGCGACTACAGCCGCCACGGTGTCGTCGCCGTCGAGCTGGTACTTGCCGCCCCAACCGTTGAAGCGGAAGCCGGCCGCTGCCATCCCGGCGGCCGAGGTGATGAACAGCGGCCCGGTATCGCGCAGCCAGATGTCGCCGAAAGGTGCGCGGTGGAAGCCGACGTTGGCCCCTTCCAGCGCGGCGCGGGCGACGGCTTCGGCCTCGTCGAAAGCGACCAGCAACTCGACCCGCTCCGAAGCGGCAATCGCACGGACCATCGCCGCGACCTCGGCCTGAGCACCCGCGAGGTCATCCTCCCACAGCTCGGGATGCGACGGGAACGCGGTCCAGCACGCAGCGTGCGGGGTCCATTCGGCGGGCTGGCGGGCGGTCACAGGCCGGCCCGGCTCTTGTCGCGGACCGCGCGGAATTCGGCGGCTGGGTACCAGTTCGGCCATGCGCTGCTGTTCGCGAGCGCGTGATTGAAGCTGTAATAGGCCTCGAGATCCTGCACGGCACCGCTCCAATCCCAGTCGGGGTTATACTGGTCCGAGGGCTGGTGATAGCGGTTCGCGACATAATCGGCGGCGAGCGACTTGCCGTAGGCCTTGCCGTCGTGTGCCGGGTCCTTGCCGATGACGTCGGTGCCGCTGGTGGCCGCCACCATCGGCACGCCGACCTTGGCGAAGCTGAAGTGGTCGGAGCGGTAGTAGCTGCCCTTTTCGGGCGACGCCTCGGGGTCGACGACGCGCCCCTGCTTCGCGGCGATGGCCGTGAACATCGGCTCGACCTCCGACTTGCCAACGCCGGTGATGGTGACGTCCCGCGTGCGTCCCTTGACGCTCAGCACGTCCATGTTGACGCCGCCCGCGGTCAGGCCGAGCGGGTAGATCGGATGCTCGGCGTAATATTGCGAACCCAGCAGGCCCGACTCCTCGCCCGTCACCGCGATGAACAACTGGCTACGCGCCGTCGGCGTGTCGTGCTTCGCCTCGGTGGCGAGGGTCAGCAGGCCCGCGACCCCGCTGGCATTGTCGAGCGCGCCATTGCAGATGTCGTCGCCGGTCGTGTCGGCCGGGCAGCGCCCGAGATGGTCCCAGTGCGCGGTGTACAGAACCGTCTCTTTGGGGCGCGACGTGCCGGGAAGGATGCCGACGACGTTCTGCGAGGCCGCGTAGGCGACCGTGTTGTCGAGCGACGCGGAGGCAGTCAGAGCGCCCATCGGCACGGCCTTGAAGCCCGATCTGGCCGCGGCCGCCTCAAGCGCGGCGAAGTCGAGCCCGGCAGCGGCAAATAGCCGGTCGGACGCCGGCTTGGTGATCCAGCCTTCGATGGTGGTCCGCGACGCGCCCTTGTCGGTGGTCGCGAGGTGCTGCTTGGCGACGCTGTTGGAGGTGACCACGACGCTGAACGGATAGGCCGCAGGCTCGGTCTGGTGGATGATGATCGCGCCGGCAGCGCCCTGCCGCGCGGCCTCCTCGAACTTGTAGATCCAGCGCCCATAATAGGTCATCGCGCGCCCGCCGAAGTCGCCCTTCAGGTCGGTGCTGCGCCAGTCCGGATCGTTGACCAGGATGACCGCGGTCTTGCCGTGCATGTCGAGGCCCGCATAATCGTTCCAGTTGTGCTCGGGCGCGACGACGCCGTAGCCGACGAACACCAGGGGCGACTTCTTGAGGGCGACATGCGGCTGTTCGTGGCGGGTCCAGATGACCTCCTCGTCGACGAACTTGAGGGCGATCGGCGCGGCGCCGCCCTCGATGGTCAGGCCCGCAGTCGATGGCTTGGCGGTAATCGTCACCAGCGGCACGTCCTGCGTCCACTTGCCGTGATTGCCGGGCTTCAGGCCAATCTGCTGCATGCGCTGGACGATGTACGCCACCGCCTTGTCGCCGCCGGGGGTGCCGGGCTTGCGGCCCTCGAAGGCATCGGAGCTGAGGACCTGGGTATCGCGCTTGAGGTCGACGTCGGTGATCTTCGCTTGTGCCGCAGTCGTGGCAAGAAGGACGGTAAGCAGGACGACGAACTTCATGCGGGACTCCGGGACGCTGGTGCGGGCTGAATGCCCGTCATTCGTCGTCAGACGCAAGCTCTGTCTCGGGGTCGGCATCAGCCTCGACGACCCGCCCCTTGAAGCCCTGCGCGACGACGTACCACTCGCTCGAATCCTTGCGGCTGGCGGGAGGCTTGGCGTGCTTGACGTCGACGAAGTGGCGCTTGAGCTCGGCAACGAGACCCGGGTCGGCACCGCCTGCCAGCACCTTGGCGACGAACGCGCCGCCGGGCGCGAGCATGTCGATAGCGAACGCGAGGCCGGTCTCGACCAGTGCCATGGTGCGGATGTGGTCGGTCATGCGGTGACCGACGGTGTTTGCCGCCATGTCGCTGAGCACCAGTTGCGCGCTGCCGCCGAGCGCCGCGCGCAGTACAGCCTCCGCATCGTCGTCGAGGATGTCCTTCTCGAAGATGGTGACGCCCGCGATCGGCTCCATCGGCAGCAGGTCGATCGCGACGATGGTCGCCTTCGGGCGGGCCTGCAGCACGACCTGGCACCAGCCGCCGGGAGCCGCACCGAGGTCGATGACCCGGTCAGCATGCTTGAGCAGGTTGAAGCGCTCGTCGAGCTCGATCAGCTTGAACGCCGCGCGGCTGCGCCAACCGGCCGCCTTGGCCGCCTTGACGTAGGGGTCGTTGAGCTGCCGGGCGAGCCAGCGGTTGGACGAGTTGGTGCGCTTCTTGGCGGTCAGGACGCGGGTCTTGCCGCCCTGCGAGCGGCCCGAGCCGCCGCCGCTCCCCGGACTGCCGCCGCCGCCAGCCTTGCCCCCGCCCTTGCCGCTGCCGCCTTTGCTTCCCGGCAGGCTCATCCGCGTAGCCCCAGGTTCATCAGGGTCCGCAATATGCCCTCGCGGATGCCGCGGTCGGCGACGCGGACCTGCTGGGCGGGCCAGGCGTCGAGGATCGCCATCAGGATCGCGCAGCCGGCGACGACGAGGTCGGCGCGCTCGTGGCCGATGCAGGCGACCTCGGCGCGCTCGACCGGCGAGCGGTCACTGAGCATCGTAGCGATATCGCGAAGCGCATCGGTCGCGACCGAGCAGCCGTCGACCAGACGCCGATCATAGGCCGCGAGGCCGAGGTGGACGCTGGCCAGCGTGGTGATCGTGCCGCTGGTGCCGAGCAGTTGCAGCGGCCCCGGCTCGGCCGCCGCGACTTCGGCCGCAAAGCGCTCGAAGTGGCTGGTGACCAACGCTTTCATGCGGTCGAAGGCGGGACCGCGCTCGGCGGGGGGCAGCACGATCGCCTCGGTTTCGGCGAGCGAGACGACACCCCACGGCACGCTGGTCCAGGCAATCATCTGGGCCTCGCCGAACGCATCGAGCCGGACCAGGCTGAGCTCGGTCGAGCCGCCGCCGATGTCGAAGACCAGCGCCGGCGGGCCGTCGGCATGGATCAGGGTCTGGCAGCCGAGCACCGCCAGCCGCGCTTCCTCGGCGGGGGTGATGACGTCGAGGGCGATGCCGGTCTCGTCGAACACGCGGTCCACGAAGGCGGCCCCGTTGGAGGCGCGCCGGCAGGCCTCGGTAGCGACGTTGCGCGTGATGAAGACGCCGCGACGGCCAAGCTTGTCGGCACAGATGCGCAGCGCATCGACGGCACGGTCCTGCGCGGCGTCCGACAGCCGGCCTGACTGGACGAGGCCTTCACCGAGGCGGACAATCCGCGAGAAGGCATCGACAATGGTGAAGCCGCTGCCCGACGGCCGGGCGATCAGCAGGCGGCAGTTGTTGGTACCGAGATCGAGCGCGCCATAGGTGCGCGACCTTGCCTTCGCGGACGAGAAGACCCCGGGCGCGGGAACCTCCCCGCCGACCCCGGCAAACATCGGCATGATCATCGCCTCGACTTCGCCGGTGCAGGGGTTGCCGCACCGGTCACTTGAGCGCGATGCTACCCTGTCGGGGGCGTACGAGCAACCGAGGCTCACCGGCTCCCCCCACCCCCGGGGAATGGTCGGGTCGAGTGCTAGCCCTCGCGCACCGCGCGGTCGAGGAGGTCGTCGAACTCGGCGGGGAAGCCCGCCGCGACCCATTGCCGCTCGAACCACCCGAGCTTGTGACTGACCTCGGGACCGGGCGTGAGGCCCCGGGCGATGAGGGCGCGGCCGCTGGCGGGGAGCTTGGGCCGGGCCCAGCCCGCGAGCCGCGGATCGGCGTCCGCACCCGCGAGCAGGCGGCGGTCGCGAGCGGCGTCGATGCCGTCCCAATAGGCCTCAGCGAGCACGTCGGGCCCGGCGGGCGCCGCCATCGCGACCAGTCGCCGCCGGTCGACGTTCGAGAGGCGCAGGCGGATGGCAATGTCCTCCAGGACAATCGGGTCGGCGGGCAGCAGCGCCGCCAACCGTCGCAGCCATGACACCGGAGCGCCCTGCCCGGCCTCCGTAGCGATAAGGCGTTGCAGGCGGTCAAGATCGGCGATCTCCGACAGCACCGGGGCGAGGATACCGGCGCGCAGCATGGTGCCGACCACCGGCACCGGGTCGACGACGGCCAGAAGCTTGGAAACCTCGTCGCGGATGCGCTCGCGCGACAAAGCGAGCAAATCGTTGGCGTGAGCGGTGCAGGCGGCCAGCCCCTCGGCGTCGGGCTCGCCGCGGCCGAAGCGGGCGTGGAAGCGGAAGAAGCGCAGGATGCGAAGATGGTCTTCGGCGATGCGGGTCTCGGGATCGCCGATGAAGCGGACACGGCGCGCCTCGAGGTCGCCCAGCCCGCCGAACCAGTCGCTGATCTCGCGGGTATCGGGGTCGGCGTAGAGCGCGTTGATGGTGAAGTCGCGCCGCGCCGCGTCCTCGCGCCACTCGGTCGAGAAGGCCACGGTCGCATGACGTCCATCGGTAGCGACATCGCGGCGCAGCGTTGTGACTTCGAAGGTGTGGCCGAGCGCAACCGCGGTTATGGTGCCGTGGGCGATGCCGGTCGGGACTGCCTTGAGCCGGGCCGCGGTAAGCCGCTTGATGACCTCGCCCGGCGCCAGCGGGGTCGCTATGTCGACGTCTTGCACCGGCAGGCCGAGCAGCGCATCGCGGACCGCGCCGCCGACGATGCGGGCATTGCCGGAGCCCAGCGCGGCGACCACCGCGCGGGTCGCCGGAGCCGATAGCCAAGGCTGCTCGGGGAGGATCGGCACGGTCACGCCAGCCGCCGCGACAGGTTGACCAGCATCGCCGCGGTCGCGCCCCAGATCTCATGGCCGTCAGCGGCGATGACGTAGAAGCGCCGCTCGCGGCCCTGCCATTCTCCGGTGCGGCGCTGGTGGTTGGCGGGGTCAAGGACGTGGTCGAGCGAGACCTCGAACAGTGCCGCAACCTCGTCGGGGCTGGCGACCAGCGGCAGGTCGGGCGGGATCACCGCGAGTACCGGGGTGATCGAATAGCCTGTGCCGGTCTCGTAGAGGTCGGTGATACCGACGACCTCGACGCGGTCGGTGGGCAGCGCAACTTCCTCGAACGCCTCGCGCAGCGCAGCCGCGACGGGGCCGTCGTCCTCAGGGTCGATGCGGCCGCCGGGGAAAGCGACCTGCCCGGCGTGACGGCGCAGGTGCGCGGCGCGCCGGGTCAGCAGCAGCGTCGGATTGGGCCGGTCGATGACGGCAATCAGAACCGCGGCATCGGTCAGGATGCGGCCTTTCTCGACGCGCTCGGCGCTGACGGCCCAGTCGCCGCCATAGCTCGCCAGACCCGGCCCGACCGCTGGGCGCAACCGTTCGGCCAAGCTCACGCTGGCACTTTTGATTTGAGGCTCACGCCGCGGGGCCGAATGGGAAGAACATGCCGCCGCTCCAGACGCCGGGCGGATCGACCGCGAGCGCGAGGTCGGCGAGCTGGTAGAAGGTCGCGCGGTTGACCAGAGCATCGAGGCCGCGGCGGACATGGACATAAGGGCGCGGCGTGCCGTCGGTGGCGGTCTCGACGCGGAGTTCATGGCCGGGTCCTGCGATGACATGGTCGTCGGTGTTAAGGCGGAGCGCGATCTGCACGCCTTCTCCCTCCCCTTCGACGGTGGCTGCGACTGCGATGAACGGAGCGTCCTCGACCGCAATGTCGAGCTTCTCGCCCGGCGTCACGAGAACGTAGCCGCCGTCGGGCTCGCGGCGGAGGATGGTAGAGAACAATTTGACCAGCTCGCGGCGGCCGATCGGCGTGCCGGCGTGAAACCAGGTGCCATCGGCGGCGATCCGCATGTCGCTGTCGCCGCAGTGGGTCGGATGCCAGCTCTCGACCGGAGGCAGGCGCTGGCCGGCGAGCGCGGCGGCGATCTCGGCGAGGGAGGCGGGGTCGGACATTGCGCCAGTCTATAGCGCGGGGGGTCGGCGGGGCGATAGGGCGCGGGGGTCGCGGGGGTCGCGGGGGTCGCGGGGCGAGTTCGCCTTTCCATCCACCGCCGTCATCCCCGCGAAGGCGGGGACCCATCACCCCAGCAGTCAGTGGTGATGGGTCCCCGCCTTCGCGGGGATGACGATCGCGGCGGCGTCCCCCCTAGAACGCCACCCGCAGCGTCACCGAAGCCGTCTGCGGCGAGCCGACCGCGTAGGTCGGGAAGCCGCCGGCCGACACCGCTCCGGTGGTCGCCGTGGCCGCGATCGGGTTGACGTTGGTCGTGCTGCTGATCGAGCCGAGGTACTTCTCGTCGAACAGGTTGCTGACGTTGACCTGGATGAAGGCGCCTGGGAGGTATTTGTCGAGCTTCAGGCGGGCGTCGAGGTCGACGACGTTGTAGCCGGAGACGACCTCGTCGTTGACGTCGGTGCCGAAGCGCTTGCCGACGTGCTTGAAGTCGAGGCCGATCTCGAACACCCGGCCTTCGTACTGCGCGCGGGCGCCCCACTGGTACTTGGGGGTTTCGACGAGCTGCTTGCCCTTGGTCGGCACGATGATCGGCAGGCTGCCGAGTGCCGCCGAGGTGACGCCCGACTGGAAGTCGCTCTTGACCTCGGTGTGGGTGTACGAGAACGTCCCATACAGCGAGACGTGCTTGATCGGCTCGAAGCCCGCCTGGCCGTCGAAGCCGTAGAAGTCGACCCGGCCGACGTTGCGCACCAGGTTGATGCCCTGGTCCTGGTCGAAGGCGCGGACGATGCGGTTGTCGAAGCGGTTGTAGTATATCGCACCGCTCGCCAGCACGGCGCCGCGCTGGTAGCGGTAGCCGAGGTCGACGGCCTTGGTAGTCTCCGGCTTCACCAGCGAGAGCTGGATGTCGTACAGGTCGTCGGTGCGCGGCGCCGACAGGCTTTCGGCATAGCTGACGTAGATCTGGTGACCGTCCCACGGCTTGAACGAGACGCCGACATTGGGCAGCACCTTGTCGTACTTGATCACCGCGCTGAACGGCCGCCGCAGCGCGCCGACGGCGGTGCCGGTGTTGGGGGTGCCGAAGTCGACGATCTTGTAGCCGGCGCTGAGCAGCTGCGCCTCGGCCGCCGCGGTGCAGAAGGCGAAGCCCGAGCCCGAGGCCTGCGCAACGCCCGGCGTCGAGTTCGATGCCGAGATCGTGTAGCAATGCTGGTTAAGCTCGCGGCGGAAGAAAGGAGCGCGGACGCCGAGGTTCACCTCCACCTTTTCGTCGAAGAACTTGCCGCGGTATTCGCCCGAGAACTGGTTGAGCTGGGCGATCGAGAAGCGGTCGCGGTTCTGCAGAGGATTGCCGTCGAGGGTCAGCACCGGGTCGGAGCCGTGGCCGCCGAAGACGCTTTCCGGGTTGCCGCTCTGGTCGAGGAAGCCGAACTCGCCGGTCTGCTTGTGGCGGCCGTAGTCAAAGGCGTAGGCGAAGCGGATGCGGTGCTGGTCGCTGAACTCGTAGATCAGCGAGGCATTGACGCCGTAGCGGTTGGTCTGGGTGTTGTTCGGACGGTACAGGCGGACGAAGTCGCTGATGTCGCCGTCGCCGTTCAGGTCGACGCCGCGGGCGATGCGGGTGGCAGCAGTCGCGCCGTTGAAGACGCTGCCCTGCAGGCGCGGATCGGTCTCGGCGACGACCTCGTTCCCGCCGCCGTTGGCCAGTGTGTACTGGTACGACGGGTCGACCGTCAGCGTCAGCCCGTCGGCAAGGGTGAAGCGCCCCTGCGCGCGGATGTTGCCGGTGTTCGAGGGGTTGATGAACAGGTTGTAGTAGCCGCTGTCGGCACCGATCGTGGTGCCCTGGCACGACTGGTTGTTGGCACCGTTGTTGCCCGCGACGGGTACGCCGCTGCCGGTCGGGCGCTCGTCCTGGACGCCCGCGCCGGGGGTCGGGCGGACGCAGGTGTCGACACGGTCGATATCGTGGTCAGTGAAATACTCGCTGAGCCGCAGGTTGCGGATGAAGTTGTTGCGGTTGCGGGTGTAGTTGCCGATCACGCTGACGAAATCGCCGCTGCTGCCGATCGGCTGGTAGACGCGGAAGTTGGCCTGGTACTTCTCTTCGCTGCCCGGGCCCTTGAACTTGTCGTACTTGGCGTAGCTGCCGGAGACCCAGGCGCTGGTGTGCCACGGGCCGAACTCGCCGCTGTCGAGGATGCCGATGACGCGGCGGTAGTTCTCCTCGCCGTAGGTGCCCTGCACCATCGCGCCCGGGTCTTTGGTCGGCTTGCGGGTGACGTAGTTGATGGTGCCGCCGGCGGCGCTCGCGGTCGGGCTGTCGACGTCGGTGGTGCCGATATTGACGGTGGCGCGCTCGATCAGCTCGGGGTCGACCTGCTGGCCCGAGTAGATCGAGTAGTTGCCGGTGTCGTTGACCGGTATGCCGTCCTGGGTCAGCGAGATGCGCGCGCCATCAAAGCCACGGATGCGGACGTTGCCGCCCGAGTTGCCGTAGGCGTCGTTATTGGTGAAGTTATAGCCCGGCGTCAGGTTGAGCGACTGCAGGATGCTCTGGCCCGGCTGCTGCTTCTGGATGAAGTCGGCGCCGATCGAGGTGCGCGACTTCGGCGCGGATTCAGCGACGATGACGGTCTCTGCTCGCTTTGCTGCGGTGACGACGATCTCGTCAAGCGCCTGCGAGCCGGTCGACTGCGCCAGCGACATTCCGGGCACGACGAGGAGGGCTGCTAAAGCGCAGCCAAGACGAAGGTTACACACTGTAAAGCCCCTTGAAACACTGTTGTTCTTGCGCTTGGGCGGAGCTCGGCCCCCGCCCGTCGCTGCGTTCGATGCCCCGTATCTGGCTCGAAAATATTACAGTTGAGCGACAAATTGCGGATCGTTGCGTATCGGGTTTTTGCAAGCGTCACCGGGTGTTGCTGCGCTGCAACGGAGACTTTCACGAGTGTTAATCGACCTTACGGAGTCGCAATAATGGCGCTCCGGTATCGGCACTCGTCCTATCGGCTCGCGGGGAACGTGGGCGATGACGGGCTCGAACCGCCGACATCTTCCGTGTAAAGGAAGCGCTCTACCAACTGAGCTAATCGCCCGCGCCGCCGTCCTAGCGAAGCCGCGCGCCGCTGTCATCACTTGGCACCGGTGTGCCAATCGGCGATAGCAGGCGGACGCCCGACACCGGAGCTGCCAATGCTTGCCCGCCTGTTCGTCGATCATCCGCGCACCGTCGGCGAGAGCTATTTCGAACACATGCGCGCCTCGCTTGGCACCGCTGCCAAACTGGCGCGGGCGAGTGCGGCCTGCGTTGTCCACGCTGTCGTGCCGGGGCTGTGCAAGACCACCGGGTCGACCGCGATCTTCAAGCTCCACGCCGAGGTCTCGCCGCGCCGGTTCGACCAGCCGACGCTCTAGGCCAGCCGTCGCCGCACCCGCCCGCAGCATCAGGACCGCCATGCCCAACGCACTCGGTTTCGACCCCCAGCGTCTCGCCGCGATCGACGACTTCCTCGACCAGAAATATGTCCAGACCGGGCGCCTGCCCGGTGTGCTGACGATGGTCGCCCGTCGCGGCGAGGTCGCGCACCTCGGGGTCAGGGGCATGGCCGACGTCGAGCGCGGCGTGGCACTCGCCGAGGACACGCTGTTCCGGATCTACTCGATGACCAAGCCGCTGACCTCGGTGGCGCTGATGATGCTGGTCGAGGAGGGCAAGATCGCGCTCGACGACCCTGTCCACCGCTACATCCCCGAGTGGAAGAACCTCGGCGTGTTCGCCGCCGGCACTCACCGCACCGGCTTCCAGACGACCCCGGTCAAGCGCCCGATGCTGGTCGTCGACCTGCTCCGCCACACCGCGGGCCTGACCTATGGCTTTCAGCTCCGCACCAACGTCGACGCCGCCTACCGCGCCGCCAAGATCGGCGAGATCGAGAAGGCCGGCACCCTCGACGACATGATCGCCAACCTGGCCAGGCTGCCGCTGGAGTTCTCTCCGGGCGACAAGTGGAACTACTCGGTCGCGACCGACGTCGTCGGTTATCTCGTCGGCAAGGTCGCGGGCGAGCCGTTCGAGGCGTTCCTGCAGCGGCGCCTGCTCGACCCCCTCGGCATGACCGACACCGGCTTCAACGTCGCCGAGGGCCAGGGCCACCGCTTCGCCGCCTGCTACCAGCCGACCAAGGAAGGCGGGCTCGAACTCCAGGACGATCCGGCGACCTCCTCGTACCTGCAGCCGCCGGGGTTCGTCTCGGGCGGCGGCGGGCTCGTGTCGACCGCGGGCGACTACATGAAGTTCGCTCAGGCGATGCTGGCCGGCGGCAAGACCGCGTCGGGCGAGCGCCTGATCAGCCGCAAGACGCTCCACCTGATGACCGCCAACCACCTGCCCGGCGGCGTCGACCTGCCGGCGCTTTCGGTGTCTCTGTTCAGCGAGGCGCAGTACGAGGGCGTCGGCTTCGGCCTCGGCTTCGCGACCTCGACCAGGGCGTCGAAGACCCTGATGCCGGGCAGCGACGGCGACTATTTCTGGGGCGGTGCCGCAAGCACGTTCTTCTGGTGCGATCCCGTCGAGGACCTCGCTGTGGTGTTCATGACCCAGCTGATCCCGAGCTCGACCTACCCGGTCCGGCGCGAGGTGCGGACGATGGTGTACGCGGCGCTCGACGACTGAGCAGGGCGGGCGTCACCGGCAGGAGCCGGCGAGCGGCAAATTCGACTCCGAGTAGCGGGTCAACGTTGACACTAGTCCACGCCCAGCGAGAGTTTTGTTGTGCGACCATCTTCCTGCCCCTGCCTTCTTCGGGAAGCTTGATCGGTGCGAACCACTTCGCAAGCTCTTCCGCGGCACGGCAACAAGAGCTCCGCGCTCACCAACCCCATGGAGAGGGAGGCGAGCCGAGGGAGTTTGGCTTGATGTATCATCCCCTCGTGTACCACTCCAGTACATTTGTAGGACACAAGGTTCGCGATCGGCTTCTGTCAGTATCCAGATCGAGTGACCGTTAGTGAGTGGTTAGCTGACGCTGCGGCCCCGAAGGTAAGCGGCCTGCTCCGCCGCTTCGTCGTCGGAATAAAGGTGGTCAGGCACTCCTTGGGTGGGCTGATATTCTCCGTAACCAAGCCGCTCATTATACAGCTGCATCGCTTGGTGCCACGAAGACGCTTGGAGGCTAAAAACAAGCCGCGCTCCTGGGGTTAGTGTCGGACGTAGCTGGTCGGTTCGTTCGCGAACTGGGCCGAACTCGCTGTCACCATCGTCGTTTGCCCAATACTCATGCAGCAGGTCGATCATATTTGATCATTATCTCGACAGGCTAAGGTCCGCCATTGGGCGAAAGCGGATCTGGACTGCCCCCTACAAGCCCGCCCGCCGCATCAGCGCCGTCGTCGAAGCATCGAACTCACCCCCCTCGCCCATCGCGTTGGCCATTTCCTTGCCGAGCTCGACGCCCCATTGGTCGAACGGGTTGATCCCGAGCAGGCAGGCGGCGGTGAAGGTGCGGTGCTCGTAGAAGGCGAGCAGGCTGCCGAGCGTGCGGGCGTCGAGGCGGTCGAGCAGGATCGTCGTCGAGGGCCGATTGCCGGGGAAGGTCTTCGCCGCCGCCAGCGCGGGGTTGCCGCCGGACTTGGCCAGTGCTTCCTCATGGGTGCGGCCGCGCATCAGGGCCGCGCCTTGCGCGAAGCAGTTGCTCAGCAGCTGGGCGTGGTGGTCGCCGCCGAGCGCGTGGCCGGGCTCCTTGACCGCGACGAACTCGACCGGGCCGCTGAGACTGCCCTGGTGGAGGAGCTGGAAGACCGCGTGCTGGGCATCGGTGCCGGTGCCGCCCCAGGTGACGGGGGCGGTGCGGCGGTCGAGCGGGCGGCCGTCGCGGGCGACGCGCTTGCCGTTCGACTCCATCTCGAGCTGCTGCAGGAACGACGGCAGCAGGCGCAGGCGCTCGTCGTAGGCGAAGACGCCGCGTGCGCCCTGCCCGAGCACGCTCGCGGCCCAGACATCGAAGGCTCCCGCCAGCGCCGGAGCGTTGCGCTCGAACGGGGCGTCGGCGAAGTGACGATCGATCGCGGCAGCCCCCGCGAGCAGCTCCTCGAACGCGCTCCAGCCGCAGCGCAGTGCGAGCGGCAGGCCGACCGCGGACCACAGGGAATAGCGCCCGCCGACAGTCTCGGCGAAGGGCAGCACGTCGGCGGCGCCCCAGGCCCTGGCCTTGTCGGGCGCGGCGGTGACCGCGACGACCTTCGAGCGTGGCTCGGCGATGCCGGCGGCGGCCAGCCAGTCGAGCGCGGAGGCGGCGTTGGTCATCGTCTCCTGCGTCGTGAAGGTCTTCGAGACGACGATGATCCGCGTCGTCGCCGGGTCGCATCGGGCGGCGGCGCGCTCGAGGGCGACGCCGTCGATGTTGGCGACGATCTCGATGGTGGGGCCGTCACCGCCGTGGCCGAGGGCATCGACCAGCAGCGCCGGGCCGAGCGCGGAGCCGCCGATGCCGATGTGGAGGATGTGCCGCGTACCGTCGCCGCGCAGACGCTCGACGACCGCTCGCATCGCCGCCTTGCCCTCGGCGGCAACAGCCAGCGCCGGGCCGGAGCCGCTGCCGCGCTCGTGCGGGTGGGTGGCGGCGCGGTTCTCGCTCGGGTTGACGACCTCGCCCGCGAACAGGCGAGCGCGCAGGTCGGCGAGGCCGCTCGCCTCGGCCAGTGCGGCGAGATCGGCGACGACGGCGGCATCGAGCGCGAGCTTGGAGAAGTCGAGGTGGAGCCCGGCGACGTCGACCGACATCTTCGCGACGCGGTCGGGCTCGCTCTCAAACAGCGCCGGCAGCGATGCGTTCGCCAGCCGGTCACGCGCTACGCCGAGGCGTGACCAGAGTTCAGCGGTCATGCTCAAAACCCCCGGAAGGTCGCGTATTCGGCGACGTCGGCGCGCCGCGGCACCATGGAGTTGGCCGGGTCGGCGGTGTCCTTGAAGCCGATCGCCATGCCGGTGAACAGCATCCGCTCCTCCGGAATGTCCAGGAAGGCGCGGATGGTCTGGGGATAGATCGCCCAGCATTCCTGCGGGCAGCTGTCGAGGCCCTCCTCGCGGAGCAGCAGCATCACCGTCTGCAGGTACATGCCGAGGTCGCTCCACTGCGGCGGCCCCATGGTGCGGGCGACCGAGCAGAACAGCGCGACGGGAGCACCGAAGAACTGGAAGTTGCGGGCGAACCACATCAGCCGCTCGCGCTTGCTCTCGCGCGGGATGCCGAGCGCACCGTACAGGTCCTCGCCGACCTCGAAGCGGTAGCGGTTGTGCCGTTCGGGAAGTTCCTTCGGGTAGATGTCGTACTCGGTCGGCTCGCCCTTGGGGTTCTCGGCGACCTTGGTCATCATTAACGTCTTAAGCGCGTCCAGCGGCGCGCCCGCGACGACATCGATATGCCACGGCTGGAGGTTGCCGCCCGACGGCGCGCGCCCGGCGCGCTCGATGACGCGGTGGATCACGAGCGGGTCGACTGGCGTTGGTAGAAAGCCGCGGACCGAACGTCGCGACGCCACTGCTTCGCTGACCAGCATGATCTCTCCCGAACCTTGCGCCCGAACCTTGAGCCGACCTGTCCCTTAGCCTATGCGAGCCCGGTGTTGTCCAGCCTGCCGAACCTGTTGACGCTCAGCCGCATCTTCGCGGTACCGCTGCTCGTCGTCCTGATGTGGACGCCCGGCTGGGGTCCGTGGCTGGCGGCGTTCGTGGTATTCAGCGTCGCGGGCGCGACCGACTATCTCGACGGCTACCTGGCGCGGGCGGCGGGGACGGTGTCCAAGCTCGGCCAGTTCCTCGACCCGATCGCCGACAAGATCATGGTCGCCGCGACGATCGTCATGCTGGTCCACAGCGGTATCGTCCACGGCTGGTCGGTGATCGCCGCGCTGATCATCCTGCTCCGCGAGATCACCGTCTCTGGCCTGCGCGAGTTCCTGGCGAGCCTGCAGGTGTCGCTGCCGGTCAGCGCGCTGGCGAAGTGGAAGACGACCTTCCAGATGGTCGCACTGGGGGCGCTGATCCTGGCCGGCACGCACGGCCTCCCGCAGTTGGCGTGGCTGCCGGCGATGGAGGTCGGACTGGTCTGCCTGTGGCTGGCGGCGGGCCTGACGCTGATCACCGGGTACGACTACCTCCGCGTCGGCCTCAAGCACATGGCGTGACGAAGCTGCTGTACTTCGCCTGGGTCCGCGAGCGGATCGGGGTGTCGGAGGAGGAGCTTGCGCTGCCCGCGGCGCTGCGCACCGTCGCCGACCTGCTTGACTGGTTGGCCGAGCGCTCGGCTGGGCATGCTGCGGCGCTCGCCGACCGCAGCGCAGTCCGGGTCGGCGTCGACCAAGCCTTCGCCCGCGCCGACACGCCGATTGGGGGAGCCCGCGAGATAGCCATCTTCCCGCCGGTGACCGGCGGATGATCGAGGTCCGGGTTCAGGTGGAGCCGTTCGACCTCGGGTTCGAGGCCGCCGCCCTGACCGCAGGGCGCACCGACATCGGCGCTGTCGTAACCTTCACCGGGTTGGTTCGCGACGTCGCACTGACCCTCGAGCATTATCCCGGGATGACGGAGGCTCAGCTACGCGCCGTCGCCGACGAGGCGGACGCGCGCTGGCCATTGCTCGGCGGAACCGTCATTCACCGCTATGGCACGCTGACCCCCGGCGACCCGATCGTGCTGGTCGCGGTCGCCGCCTCGCACCGTGCGGCTGCGTTCGAGGCGGCGGACTTCCTGATGGACTGGCTCAAGACCCGCGCCCCGTTCTGGAAGCATGAGGCAGGCGCCGGCTGGGTCGAGGCGAAGGCGAGCGACGACGCGGCGGCGGCGCGGTGGTAGCCTAGCCCACGTCCAGCACGATCTTCCCCGTCGCCTTGCGGTCCATGAGCCACCGGATCGCCTTCGGACCGTCGTCGAGGCTGAAGTGCTTGCTGATGTGGGGCTTGAGCTTGCCCGCGTTGAACCAGCCGAGCAGCTCGGCCATGTTCTCGCGGTGGAGCGCAGGCTCGTGCTGGGTGAAGGCGCCCCAGAACACGCCGACGATGGACGCGCCCTTGATCAACGGCAGGTTGAGCGGCAGCGACGGGATCTCGCCGCCCGCGAAGCCGACGACCAGGTAGCGGCCGTTCCAGGCTATGCCGCGGAAGGCGGGTTCGGCGAAGCGGTCGCCGACGGGGTCGTAGACGACATCGACGCCCTTGCCACCGGTCAGGCGCTTGACCTCGTCCTTGAGGTTGCTGGTGGCATAGTTGATGGTCTCGTCGGCACCGTACTCGCGGCAGACGGCGAGCTTCTCCTCGGTCGAGGCGGCGGCGATGACCTTGGCGCCCATCAGCTTGCCGAGCTCGACCGCGGTCAGCCCGACGCCCCCGGCCGCGCCGAGCACCAGCAGCGTCTCGCCGGGCTGGAGCCGGGCGCGCTGCTTGAGGGCGTGGTGCGAGGTGCCGTAGGTCATGGTGAAGCCGCTGGCGACGTCGAAGGGCATGTCGCCGGCGATCGGCACCACCTGCGCGCGGTTGGCGACAACGACCTCGGCGAAGGCACCGTTGCCGATCATCGCGACGACGCGGTCGCCGACCTTCAGGTCCTCGATGCCCTCGCCGACCGCATCGATGACGCCGGCCGCCTCCCCGCCGGGGGTGAACGGCAGGGCCGGCTTGAACTGGTAGAGGTTCTGGATAATCAGCGTGTCGGGGAAGTTGACGCCGGCGGCATGGACCTTGATGCGGACCTGGCCGCGGCCGGGCTCGGGCGTCGGGACATCACGCACCACCAGCTTTTCGGGTGGCCCATGTTCGACGCACAGCACAGCTTTCATCGGTATCTCCCCAATCGATTGGCGGGCACCATAGCCACGGCTTTTGAAACGAGAAAGGCCGCCCCTTCAAGGAGCGGCCTTCCCCGTCAACGCAGTCCGAAGTTCAGACGATCGGGATGCCGCCCGAGCGCGTGATGCCGCCGTCGAGCGCCGACCCGCCGTAATAGTCGTCGACCTCGTCGCGGCGACCATTGTCGCCGAAGTCGTCAAGCTCGTCGCGGGTGTAGGTCGGGCCGGAGCGCAGTTCGTCCTGCGTTGCGCCAACGTTGTAACCGCCTTTGTCCATGTCATAGGTCAGCTTGTCCCACGGCAGCGGGTGGTAGCGCTCGCCGATGCCGAGGAAGCCGCCGAACGACATCACCGCATAGGCAACCTTGCCCGAGCGCTTGTTGAGCATCAGCGAGTCGATGGTGCCGAGGCGCTCGCCGTTGCCGTCGTAGACTGCGGTGCCCTGAACCTTGTCAGCTGAGATCAGCGTCCCGGTCTCGTCGGCGGTGACGCGGTCCGTCTGGTCGCGGCCGAGCCCATCGATGTTGTCGCCGAACTCGCGGGCGGAGGGATCGCGGCCCGACAGACCGGCCGTGTCCGCCGACTCGTAGTCGCGCCCGGTGGTTAGGTCGGTCTCGGTGTCACGGCCGCCCATGCCGGTGCTAGTGGCGCTGGTACCACCGAGGCCGGTGCCGGTGCTCCCGCTGCCATAGCCGCCCGACGTGCCGCTGGCTGTCGTCGCCGGGCGGTCCTTGTCCGTCGACCATGCGCCGGTCGTCGCCGCGCCGGTGCCCCCGGCATGTGCGCCGGTTGCGGTGTCGTTGAAGTCGGTCGACGGCTGGTCGATGCCGCCGACGGTCGCTCCACCGAGGCCGCTGCTGCCGGCCGCCTTGGTCTCGTCCTGCACGGTCAGGTTGTCACGGTACTCGGGGCTGCGGCCGTCCGTATCGCTGCCCGTCTGGCTCTGCTGCTGCCCAAAACGCTTGTCATCGTTCATCGCAACCTCCTAAAATTCGAAGCCTTGATCGGCTGCCTAATGAACCCCTGGGCCGGTCCGACGTTCCTCTCTTCGCCGCACTGGCGGAACGGTCTGCAAGCCTTTATGCTGACCCGCGAATGCGGCGGCCCAACGTGGGTACGTGGCGGAGACAAGACATGGCGCTCGGCGACTATCTGGCCTCGGTGAAGGCCCGCGATCCTGCTCCCCGCTCGCGCTGGGAAATCCTGCTGTACCCCGGAGTCTGGGCGCTCGGGATGCACCGGATCGCGCATGCCTTCTACCGCGCCGACCTGTTCTTCATCGCCCGCGTCGTCAACCACACTGCCCGCTTCCTGACCGCGATCGACATCCACCCGGGCGCCACCATCGGCCGCAACCTGTTCATCGACCACGGCTTCGTCGTCATCGGCGAGACCGCTGTGATCGGGGACAACGTCACCATCTACCAGTGCGTCACGCTCGGCGGCACCGACCCGGCCAACGGCATCCCCGGCAAGCGCCACCCGACCCTCAACGACGGCGTCATCATCGGCTCGGGCGCGCAGGTGCTCGGGCCGATCGACGTCGGCGCACGCGCCCGCGTCGGTGCCAATGCCGTCGTCACCCGCGACGTGCCGGAGGGCGCGACGATGGTCGGCATCCCGGCGCGCGCCGTCGTCGTCGATGCCGAGACCTACACCGCGTTCATGCCCTACGGCACCCCGTGCAGCCAGCGCTTCGACCCCGAGACCCAGAAGCTCGAGATCCTGCGCTGCGAGCTCGAGACGCTGCGCGGCCGGCTCGACCAGCTCACGCGCGACGGAACCAGCGGCACCAACGACGACCAGCGCCAGGCCGGCTGAAGCTGTCGAACATCGTGCCTCTGCCGGTTACGCCCGCGCGGCAGACCGTCTTCGACCGTCTCGAACTCAACGTCATCCTCGACCTGTACGGCCGCATGGTCGCCGCCGGGCGCTGGCGCGACTACGCCATCGAGCTCGGCCGCGACCGCGCGGTGTTCTCGGCCTTCCGCCGTGCCAGCGAGCGGCCCGAGGTCCAGGTCGTCAAGGACCCGTCGCTCCGCCTCAAGCAGGGTGAATACGCCCTGATCGGCGAGGCCGGCGCGGTGCTCAAGCGCGGACATGAACTCCGCGCCGTACTCGCTCCGATGGAGCGTAAGCTGCTCCGGCTGGTCGAGGCGTGACCCTCCTCAGCGGGTTCACCGAGCGGCGCTTCGAGGCCGAGGGCGTCGAGATCAACGCCGCCATCGCCGGTTCCGGGCCCCCGCTCCTGCTGCTCCACGGCTACCCGCAGACCCACGCCATGTGGCACCGGATCGCGCCGCGCCTCGCCGAGCGCTTCACCGTCGTCGCCCCCGACCTGCGTGGCTACGGCGATAGCGCCAAGCCCGAGCAGGTCGACAGCGGCGGTGGCAACTATGCCAAGCGCATCATGGCCGCCGACATGGTCGCGGTGATGGCGGACCTCGGCCACGACCGCTTCCGGGTCGCCGGGCACGACCGCGGCGCGCGGGTCGCCTACCGCATGGCGCTCGACAGCCCGGAGCGCGTCGAACGCCTCGCCCTGCTCGACATCGTGCCGACCAAGACGGTGTTCGACCGCATCGACGCCAATATCGCTGCGGCCTACTTCCACTGGTTCTTCCTCGCCCGGCCGCGCCCGCTGCCCGAGACGATGATCGGTGCCGACCCGGGCTTCTGGCTCGACACCGTGTTCGGTGCCTGGTCGGGCGCGTCGGGAGCCTTCACCTCCGAAGCTCTGGCCGAATACCACCGCTGCTTCGGCACGCCCGAGGGGGTCCACGCGAGCTGCGCGGACTACCGCGCCGGAGCCGGCATCGACCGCCAGCACGATGCCGCCGACCTCGCCGCGGGCCGCCATATCGAGTGCCCGGTGCTGCTGTTATGGGGCAAGCGCGGGCTCGTCGGGCAAGCCTATGGCGACCCGCTGGAGGTGTGGCGCGCCTATGCCCCCGACCTCCGCGGCCACGGCGTTCCGGGCGGTCATTTCCTGCCCGAGGAAGCCCCCGAGGAGACGCTGTCGGCGCTGCTCGATTTCATGGGCTGAGGCCGACCGTGGCCGAGAGTTGTCAGAGTAAGCAGCCGCGAGAGGCGGTCGGTTTCGCGGTCGAACTCCGCATCCTCGACGAGCATGCGGTCGAAATCGCCGCTACCGGGCTCGCCCACCGCGACACGGTTCTGCGCGGCCCTGAACTCGGCGCGCCGCGTGTCCTCCGGTTCGCATTTCGGCGAAGCATCGCACAGCGCGCGCAGCCGCACCGCCTCGGTGGCTGCAGCCTCGCGGACGACGCGCTGCTCGACCATCGCGGCCTCAAGGTCGTCGTCGTAGACCAGGTTGTCGACATCGGCCTCCGGGTCCCAGCCGAGCGCACCGGTCGCGGTGGCGGCGGCGACGATGAAATCCTCGGTCATCGGCAGCGACGCCGGTGCGGGCACCGCGTCGGCCGCGGCCCGCAGCGCGGCGACCCGGTCGGGATCGCACCGGTTCAGCATGTGGATGAGCAAGCGGTCGCTGTAGACGGTGTCGACCCCGACCAGCTCGCCGTGCCACCAGCGGTTCCTGTCGACGCCGTTGCGCACTCGCCCCATGGCGATGTCGGTCAATTCCTCAAAGCGCGGCGCGGTGGCGCCGTCCCACGCCTCGCGGAACGCGTGCGCGTCGGGGTGATTGCGTAATTTATAGGCCGCAGCGGTCGACATATCGACGTAGGCCGCCGCCTTGACGACGCTGCACGTCTCGGCAAGCGCCTCGATGAAGGCCGCGACCTTGATCGGGGTCCAGCCATTGTCCTGCTTCCGCCGATTGGCGAGCATCGCCGCCAAAGTCGCGGGAGTCAGCGGCGTACCCAGCGCGGTGCCCCGCGTGTCGGGCACGGCGAGCGGGGTTACGGTTTCCGGTGCGGCTGTAAGGGTGTGTGTCATGGGCGAGTAGACACCATATGGGTTCCTACATTGCAAGGATCGTTTGCCGGGCAGAGTGCTTGCTCGTTGATGTCCGCTTGCGCCCACAGGTGGACGTTCGCGCCGACCCAAGCGCTTCCCAGCATCAGACGTTCGTTCAGGTGTCGATCAGCGGCTGGAATGGGGCCGTAAGCGGAACGTTGGCTTTCGAGAAGGCGACTCGCAAAAGCAGACATCTGCACGTCGGCGGATCCGAACTGGTTCGACTAAGCTGCTGACGGCGCGAAACGCACATTGATGACATCTTGAACCTAAGACCGTCCATGTTTCAATGGGCAGCGCTGCTAAATTCCAAAAATGGGATTTCGAAATTTCGGTCCGGCTAATCTCGGTTACATTTGAGCCGCCGGTCGGGAGGCGAGTAGGTAGACATAAACGCGGCGAGTAAGAAATCGGAAAACTGTTGTGGCGATTAGTGCATCGAGGTGTTGACTTTTAAGGACGTGACTTATGCTGATGAGGCACTATAGAGATGACTTTTGTAATCAAGGTAGCGCGATCAAAGATGTCATCATAACCGCAGTCGATCTTTCCACTTAGAATCCATCCACTAAACCGGCCGGCGACGTCAGCAAATCTCTGGGATCTCTCTGGGCCACGGAGTTGTCCATCGCGTCGAAGACGACTCGCTAAATCTAGTCTGGCTGCTGGGGTCAGTGCTACAGGGTATTTATTTAGTTCAAGTGGTTCGCCTTCTATGCGAAACTGAAAGCTCAGAGCAGATCGTTCGGCAAACCTGAAGCCAAAGTCTCGCTTTTCGAACCGGTTTGCCCGCCTTACGTAAGTCCTGCAATCGCGCGTTAGTGATGTTCCTTCAAGTGGCGGTGATGTAGCGCTAGCAGGAATACTAGCTAGAGCGACGGATATCAGAAAGACCGTAATGCCAAATACGGTAGTCCAAGGCCTTCGCGCTGTAGATCGACCATAAGAGAGATCGAAAGACATCAAAATAACACGTTGTCTGTAGCGAAAAAGAGAGGCTATCTTTTCGTCGGACGGCTGATCAGAGTTCATCGCATTCCTTCCGCCTGTCCCCAAACCGGCAATCTTTTCCGCCAACGCGCTCTACCAGCCTTACCCAGCCCGCTCCAATGGCCTTAGCACTAACTCGTTATACTTCAGCGACAAGCCACATGGGTGAACGATCGGCCGCTTTCGGGATCGGCGGCAGCGCCTGCCGATATCGAGAATGGGCGCAAATCGGACGCTGCGGGCTCGATGAATGAGCGTCTGCTGGTAGCCACCTGCCTCCCGATAGCGGCCCGTCCGTTCCCCATTCAAACCCGGAGATACTCGAAATTCGACGGCGAACCGACGTGCGCTACCCCGCGCTCGCCACCGCCCCGCCCGGGACCCCATACACCGCCTTCGCGCGCGCCTCGAAGCTCGCGACCATGCGCCGGAAGGCCTCGCCGAAGAAAACGCCGGCCAGCCGCTCGAACAGGCGCGAGCGGAACTCGAAGTCGACGGTGAAATCGATCTCGCAGCCTCCGGGAGTGTCGCGGAAGGCCCACTCGTTCTTGAGATAGCGCAGCGGGCCGGAGATATAGTCGACGTGGATGTGCGCCGGGCGGTCGAGGGTGACACGGCTGGTGAAGCGCTCGCGGACCATCTTGAAGCCCACTATGAGCTCGGCGGTCACGATGTTGGCCTCGCGCCCGATGATGCGCGTCGCCTGCACCCACGGCAGGAACTCGTCGTAGCGCCCGATGTCGGCGACGAGGTCGAACATCTGCTGCGCCGAGTACGGGAGCGCCCGCGTCTCGCTATGCCGCGGCATTTGCGGGAACGCTCGTCAGTGCCTTGTCGCGCGACGCCTTCATGACCGCGAAGTCGTCGCCGGCGTGGTAGCTCGACCGGGTCAGCGGCGATGCCGCGACCTGCAGGAAGCCCTTGGCGCGGGCGATGCTGGCGTAGGCGCGGAAGGTGTCGGGGGTGACGAACTCGATGACCTTGGCGTGGCGCGGGGTGGGCTGGAGGTACTGGCCGCAGGTCAGGAAATCGACGTCGGCGGAGCGCATGTCGTCCATGACCTGATGCATCTCGTGGCGGCCTTCGCCCAGGCCGACCATGAGGCCGGACTTGGTGAAGATCGTCGGGTCGAGGCGTTTGACGCTCTCCAGCAGGCGCAGGCTGGCGTAGTAGCGCGCGCCCGGGCGGATCGTCGGGTACAGGCGCGGCACCGTCTCGAGGTTGTGGTTGTAGACGTCGGGCCGCGCACCGACGATGCGCTCGACCGCGGCGGCCGCCTTGTTGCGGAAGTCCGGCGTCAGGATCTCGATAGTGGTCTTCGGGGCGCGCTTCCTCAGCTCGTTGATGACGGCGACGAACTGCGACGCGCCGCCGTCCGCCAGGTCGTCACGGTCGACCGAGGTGATGACGATGTGCTGCAGGCCAAGCTCGCCGGCAGCCTCGGCGACGCGGATCGGCTCCATCAGGTCGACGGGCTGCGGCATGCCGGTCTTGACGTTGCAGAAGGCGCAGGCGCGGGTGCAGGTGTCGCCGAGGATCATCACCGTCGCGTGCTTCTGGGTCCAGCACTCGCCGATGTTGGGGCAGGCCGCTTCCTCGCACACGGTATTGAGGTTGAGGCGGCGCATCAGCTTGCGGGTCTCGGCGAACGCCGGCGAGGTCGGCGCGCGGACGCGCAGCCAGTCGGGCTTGCGGGCGCGCGGCTCGGCGGGGGCGGCGATCGGGATTGGAACGGGCTCGGTCATCGGCCCCTAGATAGCGAGCGTGCCCGCCCCTGCCAACCACTGCGGCGTCGCGCTATTACGCTAGTTGGCGGGACCCGCGAAGACTGTTAACGCCGCGGATCATGACCGCATTCAGCACCCTCATCGACGGCTACCGGCGCTTTCGGGGCGGCGAATACCAGATCCAGCGCGGCCGCTTCGACAAGCTCGCCCTCGAGGGCCAGTCGCCACCGGTAATGATCGTCGCATGCAGCGATTCGCGGGTCGACCCGACGCGCATCTTCGACGTCGCACCGGGCGAGGTCTTCGTGCTGAGGAACGTCGCCAACCTGGTCCCGCCCTACGAGTCCGATGGGGGCCAGCACGGCGCCTCCGCCGCGATCGAGTTCGCGGTCACGCAGCTTGCGGTCGCCGAGATCGTCGTGCTCGGCCATGGCCAGTGCGGCGGCATCGCCGCCTCGCTCAGCGGGCGCTTCGAGGGGGCCAAGGCCGGCGAAGGCGGCTTCATCGACAGCTGGATGGCAATGATCGAACCAGCCCGCGCCGACGCCGTCCGCGCGGCCGCTGCACACCCCGATGTCGACGCCCAGCAAGTGCTGGAAATGGCCGCGATCCGGTTGAGCCTCGACAACCTGATGAGCTTCCCGTTCGTCGCCGAAGCCGTCGCGGCGGGCCGACTGACCTTGCGGGGCGCATGGTTCAGCATCGCGGAGGGAACGCTGCGCGTGCTCGATGAAGCGAGCGGGCGGTTCGAGGTTGTTCACGCATCAGAGCGTGGTGGCGACCACCACGCTTAAGGATCGGGTGTCGACCTAGCGTGCGTCGCGCGCGCGGGGCGGATCTTCGTTCCTCGCGGCAGCGGCATCGAGGTCGGTCTTGATGCCCTCGTTCTCGCCCATCGGATGCCGGTTTTCCTTCTTGCGGAAGTACCACAACGCGATCCCGAGCACGACCACGAAGACCGCGACCAGCGTAAAAAGATTGAGCGAACCGAGCGTGCTTTGCGTGTCCATGACCGTGCCTCGTGCAGCTAAGCCACTAGAACGACGCGGTTTCACCTCCGGTTCCTGTGCCCCGCTGCATGTAGACGACGTCGAGCGCACGCCCGAACTTGCGTCCCACCGCCGTCAGCACTCCGGCGTGCCCAAAACCGCAGGCTGCGTGGAGTCCGATCGAAGCGGCGTTGGCGCTATCGCCGATCACCGCCACGAACTGATCGAAGCCACAGTCGGTGCCCCGCTCCAGCAGCGCCCCAAGCAATATCCGCCCGACGCCGCGCCGGATTCCGCGGTGGTCGAGGTAGATGCTGGTCTCCGCGGTGTGCGAATATGCCGCGCGGTCGCGGAACTGTGCGGCATAAGCATAGCCGACAACGACGTCACCGCGTTCGGCGACCAGATAAGGCCAGCCGTGGTCGGCGTGTTGCCGCCAGCGCCGCGCCATTTCGGCGGCGTCGGGTGGGTCGATCTCGAAGGTCGCGGTGCCGGTGAGGACGTGGTGCGCATAGATTGCGGTGATTGCCGCGATGTCATCGGCGACAGCATCGCGGACGGTGACCGCATCGCTCATTTCCCGTCCGCATCGTAGACCCGCCCGCGATAGTCGCGCGCGTTCGCCCGTTGCTCGACTCCGGCCTTGAACGACTTGAAGGCGCAGCCGTAGATACCGCCCGCGCCGACGTTCGAACACAGCACGCTGCCGCCGGCGTCGTAGTCGAACAGGGCATTGCGCTCGCGGCTGACGCTCATTGCGGCGCGTGTCCCCGCTTCCGGTGGGCCGCCGCGCAAAGGTGCCCGGTACGGCGACTCCCGCGGCTCGGGATCGGCGCATACGATGATCTCGTCGCCCTTGGCTTTCGGACAAACGGCGGAAAGCGACACCGGGCCCGCCGCAGTCAGCAGCAGCAACATCGGCAGACAGGCAATCGGACCGCGCATCGCCTCCCCTCCCCGCCTGAGTGGCGAGGCGAGGAAGCTAGCACGGGCCGCGCGTCAGGCCATAACGGGTCGCGGCGGCGTGATCAGGCTAAGCTGGTCCTTGATCACCAGCTTGAGTTTCTTGAGCGTCGCGATGCGCCGGCCGTCGGGTATCCGACGCGCGATCTCGGCGCGCAATTCCCGGTCGAACCGGAAGTGCAGGGCCCGAAGTTTCGCGACAAGCTTGATGTTCATAACGCCTCTCCTCAGAAGTGGAGGGCAGTTCCGGCGTCGACGCGTGGCACCGGTTCTACCCGATGCGGTCCGACATCACGTGCCCGGGAAGGCACGCCAGAGGGGCCCGGTCCGCTCCTTCAAACTAGGGTTTTGGCGCAGACCGGCAAGGCTGTTTCGCCAACTTTGCGACGAGCCGTGCGCCTAGAAGTGCAGCGCGCGGCCGTACGCACCGAGGACGCTCTCATGCATCATCTCGCTCAGCGTCGGATGCGCGAAGATGGTTTCCATCAGCTCCGCCTCGGTGGTCTCGAGCTCGCGGGCGATGACATAGCCCTGGATCAACTCGGTGACTTCCGCCCCGATCATGTGGGCGCCGAGCAACTCACCGGTCTTGGCGTCGAACACCGTCTTGACGAAGCCGTCCGCCTCGCCGAGCGCGATTGCCTTGCCGTTGCCGATAAAGGGGAATTTGCCGACCTTGACCTCGTGGCCCTTTTCCTTGGCCGCCGCCTCGGTCAAGCCGACGCTGGCGACCTGGGGGCGCGAGTAGGTGCAGCCCGGGATGTTCCAGGTCGCGAAGGCGTGAGGGGTGCCGCCCGCCAGCTTCTCGACCGCGACGATGCCCTCGTGGCTCGCCTTGTGCGCCAGCCACGGCGGGCCGGTGACATCGCCGATCGCCCACAGGCCGGGCACGTTGGTCTGGCCGTAGGGGTCGACGAGGATATGGCCGCGGTCGACCTTCACGCCGAGCGCTTCCAGCCCGATGTTTTCGGTGTTGGCGACGATGCCAATTGCGACGATGACGTGGCTGTAGGTATCCGTCGCGGCCTTGCCGTCGGCCCCGGTGATCGTCGCGGAAACGCTGTCCGCGCCCGGCTTGACGTCGGAGACCTTCGCACCGGTGATGAGCGTCATGCCTTGCTTGGTAAGCGTTTTCAGCATGTGCGCAGAGATCTCGGCGTCCTCGACCGGAAGCACGCGGTCGAGCATCTCGACCACGGTCACCTTGGCGCCCATGTCGCTGTAGAAGCTGGCGAACTCGATCCCGATCGCACCCGACCCGATGACCAGCAGCTTGGTCGGCATCTCCGGCGGCACCATCGCGTGGCGGTAGGTCCAGATTCGCACCCCGTCCGCCGGCAGGCCCGGCAGGTCGCGCGCCCGCGCGCCGGTGGCCACGATGATATTCTTGGCGTCGAGCACCCGCTCCTGGTCACCGGTCTTGACCGTGACCTGCGTCGCCCCGGTCAGGCGCCCCTCGCCCTCGACGACGGTGACCTTGTTCTTTTTCATCAGCGACTTGACGCCGGAATTGAGCTGCCCCGCAACCTTGCGCGACCGCTCGACGACCTTGGGGAGGTCGAAGCTGACGTTGTCCGCCTTCAGCCCGTAGGCGTCGGCGTGCTGCATGTAGTGGTAGATTTCAGACGTCCGCAGCAGCGCCTTGGTCGGGATGCACCCCCAGTTGAGGCATATCCCGCCCAGCCGCTCCCGCTCGATAATCGCGACCTTGAGGCCGAGCTGAGCGGCACGGATGGCCGCGACATAGCCGCCGGGACCGGAACCGAGGATGACGAGGTCGAAGGTCTCGCTCACGCCAGCATCCCCATCGGGGCCTCGATCAACGCCTTCAGCGCCGCCATGAACTGCGCCCCGACGGCACCGTCAATGGCGCGGTGGTCGAAGCTGCCGGTGGCGCTCATCACGGTGGCGATCGCGAGCGCATCGTCGACGACATAGGGCCGCTTCTCGCCCGCACCGACCGCGAGGATCAGGCCCTGCGGCGGGTTTATGACCGCGTCGAACTGCTTGATGCCGAACATGCCGAGGTTGGAGATCGACGCGGTGCCGCCGTTATATTCGTCGGGCAGCAATTTGCCGTCCTTGGCGCGGGCGGCGAGGTCCTTCATCTCGGCGGCGATGACACTGAGGCGCTTGTTGGCGGCGTCGCGGATGATCGGCGTGATCAGGCCGCCGGGGATCGCGACCGCCACCGAGATGTCGGCGCGGCCGAACTTGTACAGTGTGTCACCCGCAAACTGCACGTTGGCGTCCGGCACCTGGGTCAGCGCGAGGCCGACCGCCTTGATCACCAGGTCGTTGACCGACAGCTTGACGCCCGACGCCTCGAGCGACTTGTTGAGCTCACCGCGCAGCTTGAGCAGCGCGTCGAGGCGCACGTCGACGGTCAGGTAGAAGTGCGGAACCGTCTGCTTCGACTCGGTCAGGCGGCGCGCGATGGTCTTCCGCATGTTGCTGAGCTTGATCGCCTCGGCGGGGACACCCTCGGGGGGCGGCAGCGCGGCGGGCTTGGCGGCGGGGGCGTGAGCACTCGGCTGCGAGGGCGCGGCCTCGGGTTTAGGCGCAGCGGCGGTGGGCGTGTCGACGGCGCGACGCAGGAACGCCGCGTCGACGTTGCCCTTGGACTTCGCGACCGGCGCGCCTTCAAGGTCGGCCTTGACGATGCGGCCGTTCGGGCCGGAGCCCTTTACCGCGGCGAGGTCGATGTTCTGGGCCTGCGCGAGGCGGCGCGCGAGGGGGGAGGCGTTGACACGGTCGGCGGCGGAGGCGGTGGGCGGCGGTGTGACCGCGGGGGCAGAACCCACCCCCGGGCCGGCTGCGCCGTCTCTCGGACCCTCCCCTGAAGGGGAGGGTGCAGTCTCCCCCTCCCCTTCAGGGGAGGGGCGCGGAGAGACGACGCTCTTCGCGTCGGCCCCGGGGGTGGGGGCCTTCGCTTCAGGCTCCACCGGAGCCTTCGCCTCGGGGGCCTTCGCCGGAGCAGGTGCCGCAGCTTCCCCCTCCCCGCCCAGCCGCATAATCACCTGCCCGACCGGCACGCCGTCCGTACCCTCGGCGGTCAGCAGTTCGAGGACGACGCCCTCGTCGATGCTCTCGACCTCCATCGTCGCCTTGTCGGTCTCGATCTCGGCGAGCACGTCGCCCGACTTGACCGTGTCGCCAACCTTGACCAGCCACTTCGACAGGGTGCCGGTCTCCATCGTCGGGGACAGCGCGGGCATGGTGATGTCGATGGGCATTCTTGTGTGTCCTCGTTCTACCGAACTAGCGGTAGCAAACCTTCTTCGCCGCCTCGATCACGTCCTCGACCTTGAGCAGCGCCAGCTTCTCGAGGTTCGCGGCGTACGGCAGCGGCACGTCCTCGTTGGTCACGCGCAGCACCGGCGCGTCGAGGTCGTCGAAGCCTTCGACCATCGCGATCGCGATGATCTCGGAGGCGATCGAGCAGGTCGGCCAGCCCTCCTCGACGACGACCATGCGGTTGGTCTTCTTGAGGCTGGCGAGGACCGTCGCCTTGTCGAGCGGACGCAGCGTGCGGAGGTCGACGATCTCGGCCTCGATGCCCGCCTCGGCCAGCTTGGTTGCGGCGTCGAGGCAGACGCCGACGCCGATCGAATAGCTGACCAAGGTCACGTCCTTGCCCTCGCGGACGACTGCTGCCTTGCCGATCGGGATGGCGATGTCGCCTTCCGGCACGTCAAAGCTGTGGCCGTACAGGAGTTCGTTCTCGAGGAAGACCACCGGGTCCGGCGAGCGGATCGCTGACTTGAGCAGGCCCTTGGCGTCGGCGGCGCTGTACGGCGCGATGACGATCAGCCCCGGCACGCTGGCGTACCACGGCGCGTAGTTCTGGCTATGCTGCGCCGCGACGCGCGAGGCGGCGCCGTTGGGGCCGCGGAAGACCATCGGGCAGCGCATCTGGCCACCGCTCATGTAGTTGGTCTTGGCGGCCGAGTTGATGATGTGGTCGATCGCCTGCATGGCGAAGTTGAAGGTCATGAACTCGACGATCGGCTTCAACCCGCCCATCGCCGCGCCGGTCCCGAGCCCGGCGAATCCGTACTCCGTGATCGGGGTGTCGACCACACGCGCGGGGCCGAACTCCTCGAGCAGACCCTGCGTGACCTTGTAGGCGCCCTGGTACTCGGCGACCTCCTCGCCCATCACGAAGACCATTGGATCGGCGCGCATTTCCTCGGCCATGGCGTCGCGCAGGGCCTCGCGCACGGTCTGGCGGTTGAGCTTGGTGCCGGGGGCGACCTGCGGCTGGACGGCGAGGGACGCGGGGGTTTCGCCGTCTTTGGGCTTGGCGGAGGTTTCGGCCTTTGTCGGGGCGGGGGTGGCGTCGGTTTGGGTGGGGGCCTCGGGCCTAATGCCCACCCCTAGCCCCTCCCGTTCCGGGAGGGGGACCCCCGCGTCGGTGCTATGCCCCTCATTGGCAGGAGGGGAGACCTTGGCGCCTGCGGATCCCCCTCCCGGTACGGGAGGGGTTAGGGGTGGGGTTGCAGCTGCAGGCTCAGCCTTCGGAGCCGCCACGTCGTCCTCACCCCGGATCGTGGCGATCAGCGTCCCGACCTTGACCCCATCGGAGCCCGCCGCGACGTGCAATTTTTCGACCACGCCGCCGTCGTCGGCCTCCAGCTCCATCGTCGCCTTGTCGGTCTCGATCTCGGCCAGCACGTCGCCCGGCTTGACGGTGTCGCCCTCTTTCACCAGCCATTTGGCGAGGGTGCCCTCCTCCATCGTCGGGGACATGGCGGGCAGCTTGATCTCGGTCATGGTCTCTTACTTCCCGTCATGCTGGCGAACGCCAGCACCCACCGTCGAGCACACTCGATTGGTCGGGTTCGCGGTGAAATGGGTGCTGGCCTGCGCCAGCATGACGGCGGCAGCGCGCATCAGTAACGTCCCACCAGCACGTCGGTGTAAAGCTCGCCGGGCGCAGGCTCGGGCGCGGTCTCGGCGAAGTCGGCGGCGGCGGTGATCTGGGCGCGGATGTCCTGGTCGAGCTTCTTCAGGCTCGCCTCGTCGGCGGCTCCCATCTCGATAAGTCGCGCCTTCGCATGTTCGATCGGGTCGGACTTCTCGCGAACAGCGGCGACTTCCTCGCGGCTACGGTACTTGGCCGGGTCGGACATCGAGTGACCGCGATACCGGTAGGTCTTCATCTCGAGCAGGATCGGGCCCTTGCCGGCGCGGACCCAGTCGACCGCGGTCTGTGCAGCACCGCGCACCGCGAGCACGTCCATGCCGTCGACCTGAAGCCCGGGGACACGGAAGCTTTCACCGCGGCGGTACAACTGGTCCTCGGAGGACGAGCGGTTGACGCTGGTGCCCATCGCGTACTGGTTGTTCTCGATCACGTAGACGACCGGCAGCTTCCACAGCTCGGCCATGTTGAAGCTCTCGTAGACCTGGCCCTGGTTCGACGCCCCGTCGCCAAAATACGTCACAGCGACGCCGCCATCGTTCTTGTACTTGTGCGCAAAGCCGAGGCCGGTGCCAAGCGGGACCTGCGCCGCGACGATACCGTGGCCGCCGTAGAAGCCATGCTCGACCGAGAACATGTGCATCGAGCCGCCCTTGCCCTTGCTGATCCCGGCAGCGCGCCCGGTCAGTTCGGCCATGACGATCTTGGGGTCGATGCCGGCGGCCAGCATGTGGCCATGGTCGCGGTAGCCGGTAATGACGCTGTCGGTCGGCTTGATCACCGCCTGCATGCCGGTGACCACCGCTTCCTGACCGATGTAGAGGTGGCAGAAGCCGCCAATCAGCCCCATGCCGTAAAGCTGCCCGGCGCGCTCCTCGAAGCGGCGGATGAGCAGCATCTGGCCGTAAAACTTGAGCAGTTCCTCGCCGGTCGCGTTGTACCGCTGCGGTTCAGGCGGCCTTTCGCGAACAGGTGCAGCGGTGGCGTCGACTGGGATACGGGTGGCGGCTTTTGCCAAGATACGCGCCTCAATGGGTTCGGACGCGGCCATCGCTAGACCCGTGCGGGCAGCGGTTCAAGCCCCGGGCCCGTCCATGCGACCGCCGGTGCAATTGTGCGGCTGCGATCCGAAGCGTCAGGCCGGCGGCGGCGGCAGGTCGATGATGACCTCGTCGGGGCCGAGCACGCCAAGGTTTTCGCGGGCCAGCTGGTCGGCGAAGTCGGGGTTGACCCGCCGCGGATCGAGCAGCTTGGTGTGCCGCTCGAGCACTTCGCGGCGCGACGCGACCTCACGCGCCTGCGCCTCGAGCTGCCGGTGCTCGACCTGGTATTCGCGCCATGCCAGCAGGCCGGTGTTACCGGCGACGGCGTGGAACAGGAAATAGCCGATCAGGATGAGCGTCGCGACCGGGATCGCCGCCCGCTGGGCGAGGTCGAGAAGAGTGCTGCGGTCGCTCACAGCCCGTTGAATCACGCTACGGCACGGGATTCAAGCGTTTATTTCACTGTCGGCGCAGCACTGCGCGACCGGCATAGACTGCGGTCTCGCCCAGTTCCTCCTCGATGCGGATCAACTGGTTGTACTTGGCCAACCGGTCGGAGCGCGCCAGGCTGCCAGTCTTGATCTGCCCGCAGTTGGTCGCGACGGCCAGATCGGCGATTGTGGAGTCCTCGGTTTCACCGGAACGGTGCGACATGACGCTGGTATAGCGCGCCCGGTGGGCCATTTCCACAGCTTGCAGGGTCTCGGTAAGTGTTCCGATCTGGTTAACCTTGACCAGCAACGAGTTCGCCAGGCCGCGGCCGATGCCGTCGCGCAGTCGCTCCGGGTTGGTCACGAACAGATCATCGCCAACGAGCTGGTGCGTGGCGCCAAGCCGGTCGGTGATCGCCCTCCAGCCCTCGAAGTCGTCCTCGGCCATGCCGTCCTCGATCGACAGGATCGGGTAGCGCGCACACAGGTCGGCGTAATAGTCGACCATCTCGTGCGGGGCCAGCGACTTGCCCTCACCGACCAGTTCGTAGCGGCCGTCCTTGAAGAACTCCGACGCGGCCGGGTCGAGCGCGATGAAGACGTCTTCGCCGGGATGGAAACCGGCTTTCTCGACCGAGCGCATGATGAAATCGAGCGCGGCATTGGTGCCCTGGAGGTTGGGTGCGAAGCCGCCCTCGTCGCCGACCGCGGTCGACTGGCCGGCGGCGCTGAGCTCCTTGCGCAAGGTGTGGAAGATCTCGGCCCCCCAGCGCACGGCCTCGGCGAGGGTTGGCGCGCCGACCGGCATCACCATGAACTCCTGGAAGTCGATCGGATTGTCGGCATGCGCGCCGCCGTTGATGATGTTCATCATCGGAACTGGTAGGACATGTGCCCCTATACCGCCGATGTAGCGGTGCAAGGGCAGCCCGCGGGCCTCGGCCGCAGCCTTGGCGGCGGCGAGGCTGACGCCGAGGATGGCGTTGGCACCGAGCCGCGACTTGTTCGGGGTGCCGTCGAGCGCGATCATCGCGGCGTCGAGCTCGCCCTGCTCCTCGGCGTCGATACCCGCCAGCGCGTCGAAGATGTCGCCGTTGACCGCGGCGACGGCCTTCAGGACGCCCTTGCCGCCGTAGCGTGAAGCATCGCCGTCGCGGAGTTCGACCGCCTCATGAGCCCCGGTCGAGGCGCCCGACGGGACCGCGGCACGTCCGAAGCTGCCATCCTCGAGCAGGACGTCCACCTCGACGGTAGGGTTACCGCGGCTGTCGAGGATCTGGCGCGCGTGGATGTCGACGATCGCGGTCATGGCGCGGAAAACCTTTCGGCAGCGTTACGGGGGGCTTGCAGGTGGCCTTACTAGTCACCAAAACGAATTGCATCAACGCGGGTGCCCGCGGAACCGCGGTGCCGCGTTACCGTTCAGAGGTCGTTCGAGAATCGGGACAAGGATTGAACGATGAGCGACATGGCGGACTCCACCCTTCACGACCCGCTCGGCCAGCGTGACTTCGGACGCGACGGCGTCAGCGAAAGCAGTTTCGGTCAGGACCCGGGTGCCGGCGGAACAGGCAGCCGTTATTCCAGCGGTGCCAGCAGCTTCCGGGAGCAGACGATGAACCTGCGCAGCCAGGCGACCGACAAGCTTCGCAGCGTCGCCGACGAAGGCAAGCAGCAGGTCACCAATTCGCTCGACGGGCTGGTCGACGCCGCGCGCGAGATCGCCCACCGGATCGGCGACAAGGGCGGTCCGCTCGGTGCCTACGCGATAACCGCCGCCGATACCCTCGAGCATTGGGCATCGACGGTGAAGGACAAGTCGGTCGAGGACCTGATGGATGACGGACGCGAGTTTATCCGGCAGCAGCCCGGCATGGCGGTCGGCATCGCGGTCGCTGCGGGCTTCGTGTTGACCCGCTTGCTGAAGGTAAGCGGCGGGCGATACTCTGCTTGATGATACGCTGGCTCGGAGCAGTTTTAATGGCGACACAATCGGACCGGGACCAGTCGATCGGCGACTTGCTGCGGCAGCTCATCGAAGACGTTCAGCACCTGTTTCGCACGGAGCTGAGGCTGTTCCAGGCCGAGGTGCGGAGCAACGTCTCCGGGCTGAAGACCGGCGCAATCCTGATCGGCTTCGGCGCGACGCTGATGCTCGCGTCGCTGATCACGCTGTTCGCGGCGTTCGTCGGCTGGTTGATTCCGATCGTTGGCCACGGCTGGGCTGAGCTCATCGTGGCGGTTGCGTCGGCGGTGATCGGCGTGATCGCACTCGGTGTCGGCTCCAAGAAGCTCGGCGCCGCGAGCCTGTCCCCCGACCGCACGATCGCGTCGGTCAGGCAGGACGCCAAGACCTTGAAGGGAAACTGATCGATGGCCGCCGACGACACCTCCAGAATTGCCGGAGAAGCCGAGGATACCCGCGAGCGCATCAGTGCCACCCTCGATGAGCTGCAGGATCGGCTCAACCCGCGGCGCATCGTCAGTGAAGCGGTCGATTCAGTGCAGGCCGGTGGTGCCGACCTGCTCAAGTCGGGCCGCGACCTCGTGCGCGGTCACCCGGTGACGCTTGCCGCTGGAGGCTTGGCGATCGGGCTGGCGCTGCTCGGCACGACCCGGTTGCGCAGTGCGCGCGTCAACTTCGGCGACGATTCGGAATCATACAGTGACTACGACGACAGCTACGAGGATCGTCGCTCCGAGCCGGCGAGCGAGCGCTTCGCTCTGTTGCGTGGGCCGAACACGTCGTTCGGCGGCAACCCGTTCGTCGGCGTACTGGTTGGCCTTGCCGCCGGCGCACTGATGGGCGCGCTGTTCCCGGAGACCGAGAGCGAGCGCCGCCTGCTCGGCGACACCGGGCACCGGTTGGCGGATGCGGCGCGCGAGAAAGTGGACGACCTGACCGGGCAGGCCAAGTCTGCGGTGCAGTCGGTTGTCGACGCCGCAAAGAACGAGCTCGGCGGCCACAGAACGACTTGATCCGATTAAGCTGCGGTGCAGGGGCGGTGGTCTAGGTCGCCGCCTCGCCCATGTCGGGCACCGCTATTTCCAGGACCTTGCAATGCGTGTTTTGACCCGAATTTCCGTTTCGCTGCTGGCCTTGTCGATGGCGCCGTTTGCGGTTTCAGCGCCGGCGATGGCGCAGGCCGCCTCCCCCGCCGATAGCCAGGCCGCGAGCAAGTTCGTCGACGACCTTTCGGTCCGAGTGTTCACCTTGCTGAAGGACAAGTCGCTGTCGAAGTCGCAGATCCGGGCCAAGTTCCGGGTCATGTTGCGCGACGCCTTCGCGCTCGACGATATCGGCAACCGCCTGATCCGGCGCTACCGCAACCAGATCACCCCGGCGCAGTACGCGGCCTATCAGGCGGCGCTTCCCGAGTTCGCGATCAACGCCTACGGCGACCGGCTGATGAACTATGCCAACGCGACCGTGACACCGGTGCGTACCGTGCCGCGCGGCGCGCGGGGCGATGTCGACGTTTACAGCCGCGTCACGGTGCCGAACCGCGACCCGTTCGACGCGATCTGGACGGTGCGCAAGGACGGCAGCGGCTTCCGCATCATCAACTTGACGATCTCGGGCATCAACCTGTCGCTGACCCAGGAGGCCGACTTCTCGTCGTACATCGCCAAGAACGGCTTCGACGCGCTGGTATCGTTCATGAAGTCGTCGAACGCGAAGGCGGCGACTTGATCGGCGTCCCCGACCGGGAGAGCGATCTCGACCTCGACGCAGCCGCGTATATCCACCCGACGGCCCTGATCTACGGTCGGGTCGCGATGCGCGAGGGCAGTTCGATCTGGTGCAACGCGGTGATCCGCTGCGAAGCCGCGCATGTCGAGATCGGGCGCAATACGAACGTCCAGGATTTCGTCATGATCCACACCGACCCGGGCCGTCCGGTGGTAATCGGCGCGAACTGCTCGATCACCCACCACGCCACGCTGCACGGCTGCACGGTCGGCGATGACGTCCTGATCGGCATCAACGCCACGGTTTACGGCGGCGCTGTGATCGGCTCCGGGTCGATCGTCGGGCAGCACGCCTACGTCAAGGACGGGACCATGGTGCCGCCGAACTCGATCGTCGTCGGGTCGCCCGCCAAGGTCATCCGGACGGTGGACAGCCGCATCCCGAACCGGGTCAACGCGGCCTTTTACCATCGCAACGCCCTCGCCTACTCGCGTGGCGATCATCGCGCCTGGGACGGCCCGGAATTCGAGGCGTGGATGGCAGAGACCCTCGCCCGGATCAGCGCCGAGGTTGCCGCCGAGGGTCCGGCCCGCTAAGCGCAGCCGCCATGGCTACACCCGCGACCCCGACCTCCAAGCTCCATCTCGTCTTCGGCGGCCGGGTCAGCGACCCGCGCGGCACGGACTTCGTCGATCCGAGCGCGCTCGACATCGTCGGTATCTTCCCCGACTTCGCCGCCGCCGAGGCGGCGTGGCGCGCCAACGCCCAGCGCACCGTCGACGATGCCGCGATGAAGTATGTGGTGGTCCACCTGCACCGGCTACTCGAACCCGACGCCTGAGCTAGACCCGTGGGCCTTTCAGATACGGCTGCGCGAAGATCAGCCCTGTTATGAAGCCACCGATGTGCGCCCAGATCGCGATCCCCTGCCCGTCGACGCGGAACAGGTAGCCGGTGGCAAGCTGCAGCCCGATCCACACCGCAGCAAACCACAAGGCCGTCGCCGCCTCCGACGAGACCGCGACGCCAAGCACGCGCCGGCCGCTCGCCCGACTGCCGGCGAACATCACGGCGTAGGCGCCGAAGATCGCCGCGATCGCGCCGCTCGCCCCGATGACGACACCGGTCGAATGCGGGTCGACGGCGACCTGGAGCAGGTTACCCGCAACACCGCCGAGCAGGTACAGCCCGGCAAAGCGCCAGGGACCGAACACCCACTCGACATACTTCCCGACCCAGCCGAGGAAGACGAGGTTCAGCCCGAGATGCAGCCAGCCGGCGTGAAGGAACAGCGCCGTCACCAGCGTGAGGGGCGCGGGGACGCCGCCGCCAGCGACTCCCGGCGCGATACCGTCGACCAGCCGCGCCGGGATCAGCCCCGCCGTCTCCGCCAGCATGTTGGCGAAGTGCGTGCCGAGCAGGGTCGCGGCGACCTGCACGCCGATGCAGGCGATGATGATCGCCCGCGTCACCGGTGCCGGCGGCGGCTTGAATGGCTTCATTCAGGGACCCCGACGCCGCGGGGCGTCAGATGAACTCCAGTTTCTCGATCTGGTAGTATTTGTCCCCGGACGGCGTGGTGACCTCGACCTCCTCGCCGACGCGGCGACCAATCAGGGCACGGCCGAGCGGCGACGAATAGCTGATCCGGCCGATGCGGGCATCCGCCTCGGTCTGGCCGACGATCTGGTACTTGATCGGCTTCTCGTCCTCGTCGAGCAGGTGGACGGTGCCGCCGAACACGACCTTGTCGCCCGACAGCGTCAGCGGATCGATGACCACGGCGCGCGCCAGACGATCCTCGATGTCGAAGATCTGCGCCTCGACCTGGCCCTGGCGCTCCTTCGCGGCATGATATTCGGCATTCTCGCTGAGGTCGCCGTGCGCGCGTGCCTCCTCGATCATCAGCACGATCTCGGGACGCTCTTCCTCTTTCAGGCGGCGCAGCGTGGTGACGAGCACGGTGTGCCCTTCAGCCAGCATCGGCAGCTTGTCGACCGTCGCCATCGTATTCTCTTTCCTTCCCTGCCGGACGGTTCGACCGCCGGTGGATTGATCCCCCGCAGCCGGCTGTCGCTATCCGGATAGGCGCCTGCTTTACGCCAATGCAGAATAATATGACTGCAGCGACCTTACTTCAAGCGGTCGCGAGCGCGCGGCAGCAATTGCCCGGACGGCGGCTATACTAGCCGCTGCGGTCGTAAAGTACGGTACCTTTCCGTACAAGGCTGCGACCCGGATCGATTGGCTGTCCTTCATCGACTGGACGCCGCCGGTGGTGTTGCAGATGAAGTCGATCGCGCCGTCCTTGATCCGGTCGACGATGTGCGGCCGGCCCTGTGCGACCTTGTTGACAGCGGTCACGGCGACGCCCTGCTCCGCCAGATACTTTGCGGTGCCGTCGGTGGCGAGCACCGTGAACCCCAGCGCGACAAGCTCGATCGCCATGTCGCGGATCACCGGCTTGTCGGTCTCCTTGACCGAGATGAACGCCGTGCCGCTGTCGGGTAGCCGGGTTCCTGCGCCGAGCTGGCTCTTGTAGAACGCCATCGCGAAGTCGGCGTCGATGCCCATGACTTCGCCGGTGGATTTCATCTCCGGGCCGAGGACCGGGTCGGTGCCGGGGAAGCGCGCGAACGGGAACACCGCCTCCTTGACCGCGATATGGTCCCACTTCGGGCGCACCAGGTTGAAGCTGGCGAGGCTCTCGCCCGCCATCACCCGCGCTGCGATCTTGGCCAGCGGCAGCCCCGTCGCCTTGGCGGTGAAGGGCACGGTCCGCGAGGCGCGCGGGTTGACCTCGATCAGGTAGACGAGGCCGTCCTTGACCGCGAACTGGATGTTCATCAGGCCGCGCACGTCGAGCGCCTTCGCGAGCACTGCAGTCTGCCGCTCGATCTCCGCGATGATGTCGTCCGACAGGCTGTACGGCGGGATCGAGCAAGCGCTGTCGCCCGAGTGGACCCCGGCTTCCTCGATATGCTGGAGGACGCCGGCGACGAAGATCGTCTCGCCGTCGGCGATGGCGTCGACGTCGACCTCGACCGCATCGCGGAGATACTGATCGATCAGCACCGGCGAGTCCCCCGATACGCGCACGGCCTCCCTGATGTAGGTGTCGAGGTGCGCGGGGCCTTCGACGACCTCCATCGCACGCCCGCCGAGCACGTAGGACGGGCGCATCAGTACCGGGTAGCCGACGTCTTCCGCCACCGCGATCGCCTCGTCGCGCGACCGGGCGATGCCGTTCTTGGGCTGGAGCAGACCGATGCGCTCGACCATCGCGGCGAAGCGCTCGCGGTCTTCCGCCAGGTCGATGTTGTCGGGCGTGGTGCCGAGGATCGGAATGCCCGCGGCCTCCAGCGCCCGCGCCAGCTTGAGCGGCGTCTGCCCGCCGAACTGGACAATGACGCCGACCAGCGTGCCGTTCTCCTGCTCCTTGGACAGCACCTCCAGCACATCCTCGGCGGTCAGCGGCTCGAAGTAGAGCCGGTCCGACGTGTCGTAGTCGGTCGACACCGTCTCCGGGTTGCAGTTGATCATGATCGTCTCGTAGCCGGCGTCGGCGAGCGCGAAGCAGGCGTGGCAGCAGCAATAGTCGAACTCGATGCCCTGACCGATGCGATTCGGTCCGCCGCCGAGGATGACGACCTTGCGGGCGTCGGTCGGGTGGCTCTCGCACTCGGGCGTCCCGAAGCTCGGCGCCTCATAGGTCGAATACATGTAGGGGGTTTTCGCCTCGAACTCGGCGGCGCAGGTGTCGATGCGCTTGAACACCGGACGGATGCCGAGGGCGCGGCGCTCCGCGGAGACGTCGGCCTCGGAACGGCCGGTCAGCGTGGCGAGGCGGGCATCGGAGAAGCCCATGGATTTGAGCTTGGCGAGGTTGCCAAACCCGTTCGCACGAACCTCCGCCTCCGCCGTAACAATCTCGGCTATCCGGTTGAGGAACCACGGTTCGTAATAAGTTATCGCGTTAATCCGCTCGATCGTGAAGCCTTCGCGCATCGCCTGCGCCGCGATCAGCAGCCGGTCAGGCCCGGGGATGCTCAGCGCCGCCTCGATCTCGGACTCGCTCGCGCCCGCGAGCTCCTCGACCTCGTCGAAGCCGGTCAGGCCGGTCTCCAGGCCGCGCAGCGCCTTCTGGACGCTCTCGTGGAAGTTGCGGCCGATCGCCATGACCTCCCCGACCGACTTCATCGCGGTGCCGAGCGTCGCTTCCGCGCCCTTGAACTTCTCGAAGGCGAAGCGCGGGATCTTCGTGACGACATAGTCGATCGTCGGCTCGAACGCGGCCGGCGTTGCGCCAGTGATGTCGTTCATCACCTCGTCGAGCGTGTAGCCGACCGCGAGCAGCGCCGCGACCTTGGCGATCGGAAAGCCGGTGGCCTTCGACGCCAGCGCCGAGGACCGCGACACGCGCGGGTTCATCTCGATGACCACCAGCCGTCCGTCTTTCGGGTTGACTGCGAACTGGACGTTGGAACCGCCTGTTTCGACACCGATTTCGCGCAGGCAAGCGATGCTCGCGTTGCGCATGATCTGGTATTCCTTGTCGGTCAGCGTCAGCATCGGCGCGACCGTGATCGAGTCACCGGTATGAATGCCCATAGGGTCGATATTCTCGATGCCGCAGATGATGATGGCGTTGTCGTTGCGGTCGCGCACGACCTCCATCTCAAACTCCTTCCACCCGAGCACCGACTCCTCGATCAGCACTTCGGTGGTCGGCGAGGCGTCGAGCCCGGTGCCGACGATGTGGAGGAATTCCTCGCGGTTGTAGGCAATGCCGCCGCCGGTGCCGCCCATCGTGAACGACGGCCGGATGATCGTCGGCAAACCAACGAACTCAAGACCTTCCAGCGCTTCGGCGATGTTGTGCGCGATCAGGCTGCGCGGGCTCTCGAGCCCGATCTTGGTCATCGCGTCGCGGAACTTGAGCCGGTCCTCGGCCTTGTCGATCGCCTCCGCATCGGCGCCGATCAGCTCGACGCCGTATTTCTCCAGCGTGCCGTCGCGAGCCAGCGCCAGCGCGGTGTTGAGCGCCGTCTGCCCGCCCATCGTCGGCAACACCGCGTCAGGGCGCTCCTTGGCGATGATCTTGGCGACGACCTCGGGCGTGATGGGCTCGACGTAGGTCGCGTCCGCCATGTCGGGGTCGGTCATGATGGTGGCCGGGTTCGAGTTGACCAGGATGATCCGGTAGCCCTCGGCCTTCAGCGCCTTGCACGCCTGGGTGCCCGAATAGTCGAACTCACACGCCTGCCCGATGATGATGGGGCCGGCGCCGATGATGAGGATGGAGGAGAGGTCGGTGCGTTTGGGCATTAGCCGATACCAAACATGATTTTGAGGACCAACTGGGTGACGCCTGCAAGACCTAGAACTGTTTGCAATGTCGGCGATCTCAGCAAAAGCGCTATGGCTTCCCACTCAGGTTCAGGGGATTCAACTAATTTTACTAGTGATTCAGTAATCGCCTTAACCCGCGCTACCTGCGTGTTTGTCAGGCCGGAGCCGTCCACTAGTTGATCTAGCTCACGTATTTTTGTAGTTATATTCTGAACCTTGATCGGGTCGGCTCTTAGCCTCTCTGATACACCGGTCCAAGCCGTACTATCGATTGCAAGATTCTGTCCCTCAAGTTCGATGAGACCACCCGTCTCTAATGTGAGAAACGATGGCTCTGTCGTCGGAGTATCTCTAACGCCCCCGCCAGTTCGAACAGCGGTGATGGGTCCGAGTATCATCCCGACACCATCTTTATCGCCGTATCTCTGCTCGATCAGCTTCATGCCAGGCCCTGCAATTAGACCAAGCGCCATCTGGTCGTTATATCCGTTTCGTGGACCCGTAATTAGTCCCTGAGTAAGGAGGTTCTTTTGCGCCTCGATTAGCCATCCCGTCTGACTATCCAGACCATATTTATCAACAAGGTCCTGGAAAGGGAGCATGTCCGATACACCAAATACTGTTCTTTCTTGATAGAGGCCGATCAGTATCTTTTCCTCGAAATCAGTGAAGGTCATCCTACTTTTCTCAAACTCGTAACGAACCGCGCGAACAGATAGTGACTGTCTTGCGGTCCCGGGCTCGCCTCCGGATGATACTGCACGCTGAACGCCGACCGGTCCGTCAGCTCCAGCCCCGCCAGCGACCCATCGAACAGGCTCACGTGCGTCGCCTTCGCATTCGCCGGTAGCGTCTCCGCATCGACCGCAAACCCATGGTTCATCGATGTAATCTCGACCCGCCCGTCGTCCAGCCGCTTGACCGGGTGGTTCGCCCCCCGGTGGCCCTGGTGCATCTTGAAGGTCTTCGCACCCACCGCCAGCCCGAGCATCTGGTGGCCGAGGCAGATGCCGAACAGCGGCTTGCCAGAGTTGAGCAGCGCCTGGATCGTCGGGACCGCATAGACTCCGGTCGCGGCAGGGTCGCCGGGGCCGTTCGACAGGAAGATGCCGTCGGGCTCGTGTGCCATGATCTCGTCGTAGGTCGCGGTGGCGGGGACGACGGTGACACGCGCGCCGGCGGCGACGAGGTTGCGCAGGATGTTGCGCTTCATGCCGTAGTCGACCGCGACGACGTGCGGTCCCTCAGGGTTGGCGGCGCTGGTCGCGTAGCCCTGCCCGAGCGTCCACAGGCCGTCGCTCCAGCCGTAGCTCTGCGTGGCGCTGACCTCCTTGGCGAGGTCCATGCCCTCGAGGCCGGGCCACGCCTGCGCCTCGGAAAGAAGTGCCGGGAGGTCGAACTCGCCGGTTGCGGAGTGCGCGATCACGGCGTTCGGTGCGCCGAGGACGCGGATGCGGCGGGTCAGCGCGCGGGTGTCGACACCGCTCAGGCCGATGCGGCCCCAGGACTTGAGCCAGTCGTCGAAGCTGCGCTCGGCGCGGAAATTGGCGGCCTCCGAGATGTCTTCGCGCAGGATGCAGCCGAGCGCGTAGGGGTTGGTCGCCTCGACATCCTCGCCGTTCGCGCCGACGTTGCCGATGTGCGGGAAGGTGAAGGCAATGATCTGACCGGCATAGGAGGGATCGGTCATCGCCTCCTGATAGCCGGTCATGGCGGTGTTGAAGCAGACCTCGCCGACCGCCGAGCCCTCGGCCCCGCAGCCCCGGCCCCAGACGACCGTGCCGTCCGCCAGAACCAATACTCCCGTCGCGCCTAGGGGCTGCGCGGGGGCGGTGGCTTCGGGCAAGGCGGTTCCTTTGGGAGCGTTTCGGGCAGGCAAACGCCGGGCGAGGTAGGGGTTGGCCCGCCGCCCGTCAATCTGTTCATTCGCGAACCGATGGCCTAGCCTAGAGGCTCACAAAAAGCGAGGGGCGCGTATGATCCGCGACGACATCCAGGCCGCGACGATCACCGCGATGAAGGCCCGCGACAGTGTCCGGCTGGGCACGCTGCGGCTGATCTCGGCGGCGTTGAAGAACAAGGACATCGAGCTGCGCACCGGCACCGCGCCGACCGACGACGACGTGCTGGTCGCCGACGTGCTGTCCAAAATGGCCAAGCAGCGCCGCGAATCGATCGAGATGTACGTCACCGGCGGGCGGCCCGAGCTGGCGGATGCCGAGCGTGCGGAGCTCGGCGTGATCGAGGGCTTCATGCCGGCGCAGATGTCCGCGGGCGAGGCGCAGGCCAAGGTGCGGGAGCTCGTCGCGGAGCTGGGGGCGACGTCGCTCAAGGACATGGGCCGGGTGATGGCGGTGGTACGCGAACGGTTCGCGGGGCAGCTCGACATGGGGAGCGCGAGCGCGATGGTGAAGGCGGCGCTGGGGTAGTGAAGTGAAAGGAGTAGCCGCCGCAAGCGGATCCCCCTCCCGGTACGGGAGGGGTTAGGGGTGGGCGTTCGCACCATTCCCGACCTCCAGAAGCAACGCGCCCGCGCCATGCGCAGCGCGCCTACACCCGCTGAGCGGAAGCTTTGGGGGCACCTGAGGAACAGCCAGCTGGATGGCGTGAAGTTCAGTCGGCAGATCGCGGTCGGGCCGTTTATTGCTGACTTCGTGGCGCGGTCGCGCAAGCTGGTGATCGAGCTCGATGGCAGCCAGCATGGCGGTCTTGAGGATCAGCGGCGGACGCGGTGGCTGGAGCGCGAGGGGCACACCGTGGTGAGGTTCACCAACCGCGATGTTCTCGACCATATCGACGGGGTGCTTCGGATTATTGTGGTCGCTTGCCTACAGTGCCCACCCCTAGCCCCTCCCGTACCGGGAGGGGGACCCCCTTGTGGGGAACACTCCCTCGATTTCGAAGTGCCGTATTGACCATACCCCCCGCCTTCCTCGACGAGCTCCGCGCCCGGGTCACCCTGTCCTCGGTCGTCCAGCGGCGCGTGAAACTCACCCGCGCGGGGCGCGAGATGAAGGGCTGCTGCCCGTTTCACAACGAGAAGACACCGAGCTTTTACGTCAACGACGACAAGGCATTCTACCACTGCTTCGGCTGCGGCGAGCACGGCAGCGTCATCGACTGGGTGATGAAGCAGGACGGGCTCGCTTTCCGCGACGCGATCGAGACGCTGGCGGTCGAGGCGGGGCTGGAGATGCCGCTCGAATCGCCGGAGGGGCAGGAGCGCGCCAAGGCTGCCGCGGGGCTACACGAGGTCTGCGCGCGGGCGGCCTCGTGGTTCGGGGAGCAACTGGCGAGCACGGGCGGCGCGGCGGCGCGGGGATATCTGGAAAAGCGAGGGCTAACGGCGGCGACCGTCGCTGCGTTCGGGCTGGGGCTGGCGCCGGATGCGCGGACCAGGCTCAAGGCGGCGCTCGACAGTGTCGGCGAGGCGAAGCTGGTCGAGGCGGGGCTGCTGGTCACGCCGGACGAGGGGGACACCTACGACCGGTTCCGGGGGCGGCTGATGTTCCCGATCCGCGATCCGCGCGGGCGGGTGATCGCGTTCGGCGGGCGCATCCTGGGAGACGGGCAGCCGAAGTACCTGAACTCGCCCGACACGCCGCTCTTCGACAAGGGGCGGACGCTGTACAACTTCGACAAGGCGGGGCCGGCAGCGCGGAAGTCGGGGCGGCTGATCGTCGTCGAGGGCTACATGGACGTGATCGCGCTGGCGCAGGCGGGGTTCGTCGAGGCGGTCGCGCCGCTCGGGACGGCGCTGACCGAGGCACAACTTGGATTGTTGTGGCGGGTGGTGCCGGAGCCGGTGCTGTGTTTCGACGGCGACACGGCGGGCCAGCGGGCGGGGCTGCGGGCAGCATTGCGCGCCCTGCCCTTGCTCGAACCCGGTCGTTCGCTGCGGTTGGCGACGCTGCCGCCCGGGCAGGACCCCGACGACATCGTGCGGACGCAAGGGTCGGCGGCGTTCGAGATGCTGCTGGCCAAGGCTGAGCCGCTGATCGACCGGCTGTGGCGCGCCGAGACCGAGGGCATCGACACCGGCACGCCGGAGCGTCGCGCCGGTGTTCGCGAGCGGCTGCGCGAACATTCGCAGGCGATCCAGGACGGGTCGGTGCGGGCGCTTTACGATGCCGAGTTCCGGTCACGCTTCGATACGCTGTATCTGCCGAAGCGCGACTTTGGGGCGCGAACGGGCGGCAAGCGCGGGCAGGTATTTGTGTCGCCCCACGCTTCGGATGGGCTGAAGGCGCTGCACGCGCGCGGGGCCGGGGCGGGCGAAATCCTCGCGGTGATCGTCGGGCTGCTCGAGCACCCGGGGCTGGCCGACCGGCATGGTGAGCAACTGGCGACACTCGATGCCGGCGAAGCGCCGCTAACCCGCTTGCTCGACGCGATTCTATCGGCGCTGACGCACGAACCAGACCTTGACAAAGCTGCACTTGCCACCGATTTGCAGGCTCACGGATTGTCAGCCATCGCGGCAGAGGTCCGTGCTTCGAACCGCCTCGGGTTCTCGTTTACCAGGCCGACGCCTCCGGACAAGGGTTCCGGCCATGTCGCCCAGGTCGAACGCGATTTCGCGGCCGTGGTCGACACCGTGCTCGCACGGACGCGTATCGAGGGCGAACTCGCGGCCACCACGGCCCGCTTCGCTCAAACGGCAAGTGAGGCCGACTGGAACGCGCAGCAAAGGTTGCGCGCCGAGCGGGCTCAAGTCGACGCGGCACTGATGAAATTGGCCGAGGATGCGCGCGAGGCGCAGCTCGATATCTAGCGGCGCTTCGGCGTCGCGACGCATTGATGAGGCGGCGCGCAAACGCCGTTGTTGGATCGCAAGAACAGCGCGCAAGCGCGGGTAGGAACGAAACATATGGCGAAGACGAACGGTGCGACAGTCGAAACCGAAGCCAAGCCCGAGGGTGACGGCGCGCCGTTGCTCGACCTCAACGAGGCGTCGGTCAAGAAGCTCCTCGTTCGCGCCAAGAAACGCGGCTACATCACCTATGACGAGCTGAACGAGGCACTTCCGCAGGACCAGATGTCGTCCGAGCAGATCGAGGACGTGATGGCGTCGCTCAGCGAGATGGGCATCAACGTCATCGAGAACGACGAGCCCGCCGAAGATGGTACCGAGCCCGCAGCGGCCGCCGCTGCCGACGATGACGAGGAGGAGGCCGAGGCCGACCCCGCAGTCGCCGCTGCGCCCGTCACCAAGGCCGCGCCGCTCGACCGTACCGACGACCCGGTGCGCATGTACCTGCGCGAAATGGGCGCCGTCGAGCTGCTCAGCCGCGAAGGCGAAATCGCCATCGCCAAACGCATCGAGGCCGGCCGCAACACCATGATCGCCGGGCTCTGCGAGAGCCCGATGACGTTCCACGCGATGATCGACTGGTCGAACGCGCTCAACGAAGGACGTATGCAGCTGCGCGAGATCCTCGATCTCGACGCGATGCTCGCCAAGGGTCCGACCGATGCCGACGTCGCCAATGCCGATGCTCCGGTCACCGGTGCCGAGCTTCCGACCGGTGCTGCGTACAAGGACGACGAGGCGCCCGAGCACAAGGCGGGTGCCGAGGATTCCGACGACGAGTCGGGCGGCGACTCGCCACGCCTGCGTCCCGACGGCCAGCTGGCGATCCCCGACGACGACGACGAGGACAACACCCTGTCACTGGCGCAGATGGAGGAGCAGCTCAAGCCCGAGGCGCTGGAGCGCTTTGCCGAGATCACCGCGACCTACAAGAAGTTCCAGAAGCTGCAGGCCGGCCGCCTCGATGCTCTCGGTAACGCTGGCGAGTTCTCGCTTTCCGATGAGCGTCGCTACCAGAAGCTGCGCGAGGACCTGACCCGCAGCGTCCAGGCGATCCACTTCAACAACGGCAAGATCGAATATCTCGTCGACCAGCTGTACGGCTATAACCGCCGCCTGCTGGTGCTTGGCACCGGCATGATGAAGCTTGCCGACAAGCACAAGATCAACCGCAAGCAGTTCCTCGACGAGTATGTCGGGCATGAGCTCGACGAGGGCTGGATGGTCCGCGTCGGCGCGATCGACAAGCGCTTCGCCGCCTTTGCCGTCGCCGAGACCGAGACCGTCGAGCGCATCCGCTCCGAAGCCGCCGAGATCGCCAACGCCACCGGCGTCGACCTCGGCGAGTTCCGCCGCATCACCAACATGGTCCAGAAGGGCGAGCGCGAGGCGCGTATCGCCAAGAAGGAAATGGTCGAGGCGAACCTGCGCTTGGTGATCTCGATCGCCAAGAAATACACCAACCGCGGGCTGCAGTTCCTCGACCTGATCCAGGAAGGCAACATCGGCCTGATGAAGGCGGTCGACAAGTTCGAGTACCGCCGCGGCTACAAGTTCTCGACCTACGCGACGTGGTGGATCCGGCAGGCGATCACCCGCTCGATCGCCGACCAGGCCCGGACCATCCGCATCCCGGTCCACATGATCGAGACGATCAACAAGCTGGTCCGCACCAGCCGCCAGATCCTCCACGAGATCGGCCGCGAGCCGACGCCGGAGGAGCTTGCCGAGCGCCTGTCGATGCCGCTCGAGAAGGTCCGCAAGGTGATGAAGATCGCCAAGGAGCCGATCAGTCTCGAGACCCCGATCGGCGACGAGGAAGACAGCCACCTCGGCGACTTCATCGAGGACAAGAATGCGGTCATCCCGGTCGATGCCGCGATCCACGCCAACCTCAAGGAGACGGTGACCCGCGTGCTGGCGTCGCTGACCCCGCGCGAGGAGCGCGTCCTGCGCATGCGCTTCGGCATCGGCATGAACACCGACCACACGCTCGAGGAAGTCGGCCAGCAGTTCTCGGTCACCCGGGAGCGCATCCGGCAGATCGAGGCGAAGGCGCTGCGCAAGCTGAAGCACCCGTCGCGCTCACGCAAGATGCGGAGTTTCCTTGACGTCTAGGGTGGACTGACCTAACAGCCGCCACTCGAAGCACCGGCGGGGGCAAGTCCCTCGCCGTTTGCTTTTAAGCCAGCCGGAGGGGCGTCGCACGGTGCGGCGTCAACGATCGGCCGACAAGGACAGCAAAACATGCCGGCGTACGAGCATGTCTTCCTCGCGCGACAGGACCTGGCGACAGCCCAGGTCGAAGCGATGACGGAGACCTTCACCCGCATCATCTCGGACGGCAAGGGTGCCGTCACCAAGAACGAATACTGGGGCCTGCGTACCCTCGCCTACCGGATCAAGAAGAACCGCAAGGCGCACTACGTGATGTTCAACATCGACGCTCCGGCCCCCGCGGTCGCCGAGCTCGAGCGCCAGGTCGCGCTGAACGAGGACATCCTCCGCTACATGACCGTCAAGGTCGACGAGCACGAGACCGAGCCGTCGGCGATGATGCGTCGCAACGAAAGCCGCGAGCGCGACCGTGATGGCCGCGGCGGCGGCGACCGTGACCGCGGCGACCGTGGCGATCGCGGCGACCGTCCGCGTGGCGGTGGTGGCTTCGGCGGCGACCGTGACCGGGGTGCCGGTGGCGGCGGCGGCGACCGTGGCGGTTTCCGCCCGCGTACGGCTTAAGGAAGGGCTGAGACCATGGGACGTCCATTTTTCCGCCGCCGTAAGTCGTGCCCGTTCTCGGGTCCCGATGCTCCGAAGATCGACTACAAGGACGTGCGCCTGCTGCAGGGCTTCGTGTCCGAGCGTGGCAAGATCGTACCGAGCCGCATCACCGCCGTTTCCGGCAAGAAGCAGCGCGAACTCGCCCAGGCGATCAAGCGCGCGCGTCACCTCGGGCTCCTGCCCTACCTCGTCAAGTAAGGGAGCGAGTCCATGGATGTGATCCTGCTCGAGCGCGTCGAAAAGCTCGGCAACATCGGCGACGTCGTCAATGTTAAGCCCGGTTTCGCGCGAAATTTCCTGCTGCCACGGCACAAGGCGCTCCGTGCGTCGGAAGCCAACCGCAAGCGTTTCGAAGCCAACCGCTCGGTCATCGAGGCCGATAACGCCAAGCGTCGCGACGAAGCCAAGGCCGACAGCCAGGGCATCGACGGCAAGACCGTGATCCTGATCCGTCAGGCGTCGAACACCGGCCAGCTGTACGGCTCGGTCGCCACTCGCGACCTGTCCGACGCGCTCGCCGCCGACGGCATGAAGGTGACCCGCAACCAGATCGTGCTCGACAAGCCGATCAAGGCGCTCGGCATCCACGAAGTCCGCGTCAGCCTCCACCCGGAGGTCACGGTGTCGATCAAGGTCAACATCGCGCGTTCGCCGGAAGAGGCCGAACTGCAGGCCAAGGGCGTCGACGTCACTGCCGACATGTTCGAGCGCGACGACGCCGGCTTCACCGAGGCCTACGACCCGAATGCCGAACCCGGCATCCAGTCGGACGCCCCGGTCGCCCAGGCTCCCGAGGGTATCGCCGAGGCAACGCCGGACGACGACGAGGCTTAACGCTCAACACGCTCACGTACACGTTTGTCATCCCGGCGCATGCCGGGACCCAGTTGCATCGCAAGCTCGACGATCGAGTATGTGGAAAATCTGGGTCCCGGCGTTCGCCGGGATGACACGTTAGAGATAGGGTCGATCCCGATGACCGACGACGACATGCCCGACGACATCGCTGCCCCCGTAGCCGCCAGCGAGACGCCTCCCGACCGGCTCAGCGCGACCCCGGGCACGCCGTTCTACGACGAGGCGATCCTGGCCCGCGGCATCGGCATCCGCTTCAACGGCATCGAGCGGACCACGGTCGAGGAATATTGCGTCTCCGAAGGCTGGGTCCGGATGACCGTCGGCAAGACCCGCGACCGCCACGGCAACCCGATCACCTTGAAGCAGAAGGGCACCGTCGAGCCGTGGTTCAAGGACGTCGAGGGCTGACGTTCACGTCGGGTTGAACCGCGCGCAGGCCAAATTGTCATCCCGCGCGGGACCCAGTTAACCCCGGGCTCGGACTCCGTGGTTAGCTGGGTCCCGGGTCAAGCCCGGGATGACAACTCAGTCGTGGCACCCTGCTAAAGATCCCCGCGCACCGTACCGTGCGCGAGCACCGCGAACAGCCCGGTCCCCCCGATGATGTTGCCGAGCAGGGCCGGCAGGATGAACCCGCCGAAGGTCTGGCCGAAGCCGATCTCGCCGCTGCACCACAACACGAACGCCTCCGTCGAGCCGGCGACGACGTGGCTGAAGTCGCCGATGCCGACGACCCAGGTGATCAGGATGATGATCCAGATCTCCTGTCCCTGCGCATTCGGCAGGATCCATGCGATCGACGCAACCAGGAATCCGGCCGGAATGCCGAGCAGGATCAGCGTCGGCACGTCGTGTGCCAGCGCCGCGCGGGACAGCTCCAGCACCGCCGTCCGGTGCTCCGGGCTGAGGATCAAGCCCTTGGCGATCAGGAACGCGACGAAAAGCGAGCCCGTCAGGTTCGCGACCAGAACCAGTCCCCATAGCCGCCCGAGCCGGCCCAGGTTGGCCAGTGTCGGCTGCGTCGCGACCGGCAGCACCGCGGTCACCGTGGTCTCGGTGAACAGCTGCAGCCGCCCCATGATGACGATGACGAACCCGACCGTGTAACCGAACGCCGCGACGAGTGGGGTCCACGCCGCGTCCTTCGGCAGACCGGCCAGCAGGAATGCCTTCGCCAGCACGGAGGCGCTGATCGACACGCCCGCCGCGACGCCCGACGCGACCAGCGACGTCCAGCCCCGGTCGAGCTCCTCCTCGCCCTGCAGGCGCACGACTTCATGCACGATACGCGGGTTGGCGAGGCCGCGCTTGTCGACCTCCCGCTCCTCCTCAGGCGACAGTTTCGATGCCGGCGTGCCGGGCGCGGCGCCTTTCGTCGGCGGCGCGGCTTGCGGTTTCCGACCCTGCGACTGGCGCGCCATGCAAATTCCCTTCGCGTCCCGAACGGCAGCCCGCTGATATTCGTTCCGCGACCGCGGCTTGCGCTGCTCGCTGCTGCGCCTAAGTCGGGGCATGGCCGATCTTTTTGCCGCCGACCCAGGCCCCGACGTCGCTCCCCTGCCCGGCCAGCCGCTGGCCGAGCGGATGCGCCCGCGCGCCCTCGACGAGGTTGTCGGGCAGGAGCATCTGACCGGCCCCGATGGCGCGATCGGGCGGATGGTGACTGCCGGCAAGCTCGCCAGCCTGGTCCTGTGGGGACCGCCCGGCACCGGCAAGACGACCATCGCACGGCTGCTCGCGGACGCCGTGGGGCTGCGCTTCGTGATGATCTCGGCAGTATTCTCGGGCGTCGCCGACCTGAAGAAATTGTTCGCCGAGGCGCGCACCGCCGCCCGTGCCGGCCAGCGCACCCTGTTGTTCGTCGACGAAATCCACCGCTTCAATCGCGCCCAGCAGGACGGCTTCCTGCCCTATGTCGAGGACGGCACGATCACGCTGGTCGGCGCGACGACCGAGAACCCGAGCTTCGAGCTGAACGCGGCTTTGCTGAGCCGCGCGCAGGTGCTGATCGTCCGCCGTCTCGATGCGGCGGCGCTGGAAAAGCTGCTCGACCGGGCCGAGGCGATCGAGGAACGCCCTCTGCCGCTCACTCCCGACGCACGCGAGGCGCTGGTCGCCAGCGCCGACGGCGACGGCCGCTTCCTGCTCAACCAGGCCGAGACCTTGTTCTCGATCCACGTCGACGCGCCCCTCGAGCCAGGGCAGCTCCGCGACCTGCTCCACCGCCGCGTCGCCGTCTACGACAAGGACCGCGAGGGCCATTACAATCTGATCTCGGCGCTGCACAAAAGCCTGCGCGGCTCCGACCCCGACGCGTCGCTCTACTATCTGGCGCGGATGCTGACGGCGGGCGAGGAACCGCTGTACGTGCTGCGTAGGCTGGTGCGGTTCGCCAGCGAGGACATCGGCCTGGCGGATTCGAACGCGTTGGTGGTGACGCTGGCGGCGAAGGAGAGCTACGACTTCCTCGGCTCCCCCGAGGGCGAGTTGGCGATCGCGCACGCCTGCCTATACCTCGCGACCGCGCCCAAATCGAACGCCGCGTACATGGCGCAGAAAAGCGCGTGGCGGTCGGCGAAGGAGACCGGCTCGCTGATGCCGCCGGCGAACATCCTGAACGCCCCGACCCGGCTGATGAAGGACATCGGCTACGGCAAGGGCTATGCCTACGACCATGATGCCGAGGGCGGTTTCTCGGGGTCGAACTACTGGCCCGACGAGATGGAGCCGCAGGACTTCTATACCCCGACCGACCGCGGCCACGAGAAGCGCATCGCCGAACGGATCGACCACTGGCGACAGCTCCGTGCGATGAAGCAGCCGTAACGTCCGGCACTGCGAGCAACCCTTTGCCGTCGTTAGGGGTTGAGGGAGGATGCTTGAAAAACTACCCCACGTCTTCGGTCGCGCCCTCAAGAGCATTCGTCCCGGCGTCGAGAAGACGCTGTTCCACGACGAGCGGCTGGCGGCGGTGCCGGCGAGCATTTCGGTAACCAGCCTGGCGCTGCTCGACGGCGGCGCGTTCGATGCGCGGTTTACCGCCGACGGTGCCGGGGTATCGCCGCCGCTCGAATGGCGCGGCGTACCGCTGAACGCGGTCGGCGTCGTGGTGCTGGTCGAGGACGCGGACTCGCCGACGCCGCGCCCGCTGGTCCACGTTATCGCGCACCACCTGCCCGGCCGCGACGGCGGATTTGCCGAGCGCGCATTGTCGGCCAACCCGCCGCGCTTTCCGACCGGGCGCAACTCCTATCTCCGCACCGGCTGGCTGCCGCCCGATCCGCCGACCGGACACGGCGTCCACCGCTATCTGTTCCAGGTCTACGCCCTCGGCGCCGACCCCGGCTTCGGCGAGCACCCCGGCCGCGACGCTGTCGATGCCGCGGTCGTCAAGCACGGGATCGCCAAGGGCTTGCTGACGGCAACGTATCAGCGGGCGTAACGCGCGGCTAAGTCTGCTCGTATGAACTTCGACCGCTTCGTCGCCATCGACTGGACCGGTGCGGTCGGCGAGCGGCATCGCGCGATTGCGGTCGCCGAAGCCGGCGCCTCAGGTCCGCCACGCCTCGTCCGTGCCGGGCACCGCTGGTCCCGTGCCGAGGTCTTTGCGCTGGTCGCGACCGCGCGCGATGCAGGCGAGCGGGCGTTGTTCGGGATCGACATGTGCTTCGGGCTGCCGTTCGCCGATGCGGGGACATACTTCCCCGGTGATCCCGATAGCCCCAGCGACGCCCGCTCACTTTGGCAGGAGGTCGAGACGGCCGCTGCCACCGACCCGCACCATGCCGCCCACAGCTACGTCGAGCATCGCCGCCGGCACTTCTGGCTTGGTGCTGGCGACGGGCCACGCGCGGACCGGGCTCGGCTGCGGGTCGTCGAGCAGGCCGACAAGGCGCGCGGCAACACGCCCTCGTCGATGTTCGTGCTGCTCGGCGCAGCACAATGCGGCAAGGCGAGCCTGTCGGGAATGCGGCTGCTGGCGGAGCTGGAGAACGTGCAGGTCTGGCCGATGGACCCGCGGCCGGAGCAAGGCCCGCTGCTTGTCGAGATCTATTGCCGCCTGTTCGCGCAGCTCGGGGGAGCGCGCGGCAAGCTGCGCAGTCGGGCAGCGCTGGACACGGCGCTGCTCAAGCTCGGCAGCCCGCCCTGCGGCGATACGGTCCCCGAGCACTTCGACGACCACATCGGCGATGCACTGATCTCCGCGGCGGGCATGCGCGTGGTGGCTACCGACCCGCTCACCTGGGCGCCGCCGGGCCTGACCCCGGCGATCGCCGCGACCGAGGGCTGGACCTTCGGCCTGGCGTGAAGCCCCGCGGTTCACAAATCGGCCCGCGACCGCTACACGACGCCGATGTTCCCGCTTGCCGCCCTGCCCCCGCTCGTCCTGGTCATGCTCGGAGGCGGCATCGGTGCCGGCCTGCGCTTCGGCGTCGGACGCTGGGCAGTGACGACGCTCGGCCCCGGCCTGCCGTTCGGGACGTGGGCGGTCAACATCCTCGGCGGCTTCGCGATGGGGCTGCTGGCCGGCTGGCTGACGACACGCACCGCCGGTGACGAGCCGCTGCGCCTGTTGCTCGGCGTCGGCGTCCTTGGCGGCTTCACGACCTTTTCGGCGTTCAGCCTCGAGATGGTCGAAATGACGGTGCAGGGCGACTTCGCGCTCGCTGCTGCTTATGCAGTCTCGTCGGTCGCCGGCAGTATGCTGGCGCTGTTCGCCGGCCTTTACCTGATCCGGGCCGTAGCCACATGACGCGCAGCATCACCATCCAGCCCGACGATGAGGGCATTCGGTTAGACCGCTGGTTCAAGCGCCACGAGCCCGGCACCAGCTTCAACGTCGTGTCGCGCTGGGCACGAACCGGCACGCTCCGCCTCGACGGCGCCAAGACCGACCCCGGCGCACGCCTCGTTGCGGGCCAGGTCCTGACCCTGCCGCCCGCCGAGGACGCCCCCGAGGGTGCCCCTGTATCGCGGCCCGCGAAGCCACTGAGCCCCGCCGAGATCGAGTTCGCGCAGAGCCTGGTGATCCACAAGGACGCGCACGCCATCGTCATCAACAAGCCCCCCGGCCTCGCGACGCAAGGCGGCACCGGCACGCTTAGCCACGTCGATGGGCTGCTGGATGCGCTGATGTTCGACACCAACACCCGGCCCAAGCTCGTCCACCGTCTCGACAAGGACACCAGCGGCGTGTTGCTGCTGGCCCGCTCCGCTCGCGCCGCGGCGTTCTTTTCCAAGGCGTTCGCCGGACGCACCGCCAAGAAGGTCTACTGGGCGCTGACCGTCGGCCAGCCCGAGCCGGAAGCGGGCGAAATCGACGCGCCGCTGTCGAAGCAACCCGGCACCGGCGGCGAGAAGATGCACGTCGACCCCGAGACCGGGCAGAGCGCGCGGACCCTGTACCGGGTCATCGACCACGCCGCGACGCAGGCCGCCTGGGTCGAGTTCCAGCCGCAGACCGGCCGTACCCACCAGATTCGCGTCCACGCCAGCGCACTCGGCCACCCGATCGTCGGCGATGCCAAATACGGCGGCCGCGACGCCTTTCTCACCGGCGGGATCAGCCGCAAGCTCCACCTCCACGCCCGTCGGCTGCGCATCGAGGCCCCCGACGGCGGCCACCTCGATATTGTCGCCGACCTGCCCTCGCACTTCGTCGAGAGCTTCAAGATGCTCGGCTTCGACGCCGCCGACGGCGATGGCGCAATCCTCGACCCGGTCAAGTTCTCCGACACGCCGGAGGGCAAGAAGAAGCTCGCGACCGCCGACGCCAAAGCCCGGCGCAAGGCCCACCGCGGCGAGCGCCGGTCCCGGGGCCAGCGCGAATAGTGAGCCCCGGAACGTCCAGCGTACGCCTTGCCGTCTTCGACTGCGACGGGACGCTGGTCGACAGCCAGGCGAACATCCTGCTGGCGATGGTCGATGCGTTCGAGGCGGCGGGGCTTGCACCGCCCGATGCCCACACCACGAGACGCATCGTCGGGCTCAGCCTGATCGAGGCGATGGAAGTGCTGGTTCCGGCAGCTTCACCCGCGCTCCACGCGCGCCTGACCGCCGCTTACAAGCAGGCGTTCTGGGACCGGCGGCGCGACAAGCGCCTCGACCCTGAGCCCCTGTATCCGGGCATCGCCGAGGGGCTGGCGACACTTGGCGAGGCCGGCTGGTTGCTCGGCGTTGCGACCGGGAAGTCGGACCGCGGGCTGGCGTTGATCCTCGAGCATCATGGCCTCGCGCATCATTTCGTCACCCTGCAGACCGCCGACCGGCACCCCTCGAAGCCGCACCCGGCGATGCTTTACGCCGCGCTCGCAGAAGCCGGATGTGCGCTCGAGGACGCGGTGATGATCGGCGACACGGTGTTCGACATCGCGATGGCCCGCAACGCTGGCGTCCGCGCGATCGGCGTCGACTGGGGTTATCACGACCCGCAGGAACTGCACGACGCCGGTGCCGCCGCGGTGGTTTCGACGATGGACGAATTGCTCTTGCAGCTGGAGGCTCGATGATCGGACGCCTGAACCATGTCGGCATCGCGACGCCCGACATCGACGCGACGCTGGCGATGTACCGCGACCTCTACGGAGCGACCGTCAGCCGACCCAAGTTCGCGCTGCCCGAGCAGGGCGTCTCGGTCGCCTTCATCGACCTTGCGAACAGCCAGCTCGAGCTGATCGAGCCGCTCGGCGAGGCTTCGCCGGTGTGGGGCTTCCTCAAGAAATTCCCGAGCGGCGGACAGCACCACATCTGCTTCGAGGTTCCCGACATCATCGCCGCGCGCGACGCGATGCGGGCGAAGGGCGCGACCGTGCTCGGCACCGGCGAACCGCGGATCGGCGCCCACGGCGTGCCGGTGATCTTCGTCCACCCCAAGAACTCGGGCGGCGTACTGGTCGAGCTGATGGCGGAGCCGATCGGACACTGACGCCCGCCATTGACGCCCCGCGTTTGCACGCAAGACCGCGCCGATCTTCAAGGACCACGGTGCCACCCGCGTCGTCGATTGCTGGGGCGACGACATTCCCGATGGCACACTGACCGATTTCCGCTGCGCGGTTCAGGCCGGCGACGGCGAGACGGTGGTGTTCTCGTGGATCGATTGGCCCGATAAGGCGACGCGCGACGCCGGCATGGCGAAGGTCAGGCACGACCCGCGCATGGCGCCTGACGGACAGCCGATGTCACTCGACGGCAGGCGCATGATCCTCGGCGGCTTCGAAGTCGTCGCCGACGCATAGCGACCCAACCCGCCGCCCGTCGTCGATGAGACCAGCAACTACGGCGGTGTTTCGCCCGGCTTGCTCAGTACGCCACCGTCAGCGCAAAGGTCAGGTTGCGTGGCGCGGCGTAGAACGCTTGCCCCCAGAGCAAGCTGCCGAGATACTTCTCGCCGGTGACGTTGCGGATGTTGAGCGTTGCCCGCACATGCTCGACGACCCGGATGCCGGCCATCAGATCAAGGACGGCATAGCTTTTCTGGCGCACCACGGCGTCGTTGCCGTCGCTATCCTGCACGCCGCCGTCGACATAGTGAATCGCATCCTGCCAGCGCAGTTCGGCTCCGAGCTTGAGGTCGCGTAGCTCCGGTACGGCATAGGTCGACGACAGTTTCAGCGTGCGGTTCGGGAGATACGGACGCGGGCTTCCGGTCGTCTCGCCGCCCGAAAGCTTGAAGCCGGTGTAGCCGCCGCTGAGTGACCAGCGGTCGGTGATCTTGCCGGCGATCTCGATCTCGAAACCCTTCGAAGTGGTGTCGACGCCGGTGTAATAGCTCGACCCGATCTGGCCCTGGTCGCCGTCCTCGAACGTGCCGGCGTAGGTCGCCAACCCACGCTGCTTGACGTGGAAAAGCGAGGCGGTGGCATAGAGTCGGTTGTCGAACCACTCGCTCTTGATGCCGGCTTCGTAGCTATTGCCCTTGGCGGGCGCGAGCTTGCGGTTGGTGACATCGACCTCGACCTGCGGATTGAAGATGCCCGTGTAGCTCGCATACAGCGTGACGTTCTTCGTCAGGTCGTACAGCGCGCCGACATACGGGCTGACCTGGGAATTGTTGCGCGCTTGGTCGGTGCCGTAGGACGAGCCGCTCGACTTGAGCTGCGCGACGCTGGCACCGACGACGCCTTTCAGCCGGTCGCTGAAGTTCAGGTGGGCGGCTGCATAGCCACGCAGCAGCTTGTCGGTGGTGTTGGACTGGAGCGTCGCGTCGGGATAATCCGGCTCCGGGATCAGCGTATGACCACCCAGCGTGCGGTAGTCCGGATAGTCGATCGTGGTTTCGGAGAAGGCCTCGTAATCCTTGCCGACCGACCGGCCGTACGAAGCGCCGAACGCCAGCTGGTGCTCGCGGCCGAACAGGTGGAGCGGGCCCGACGCGTAGAGGTCGGCGAGGTTCTGCTTGTAGTCCGACGGGTAGATGCCCGACATGCCGACGATGCCGAGGCCGGTGTCGCGGTCAGGATAACCGAAGGCGTACAGCAGCTTGGCATGCTCCTCGAAGCGGCGGCGGGTGTAGATGCCTTTCACCGCCCAGCCGTTGTCGAAGTTGTAGGCGAGCTCGGCGAAAGCGGTCTGGTCCCGGATGTTCCAGTAGGTCCACGGGGCCGAGGTCGAGGCCGAGCCCGGGTAGTCCTTGATCTGCGAACCGTCCGAATAGCTCAGCGGCAGCGCCCCCCACAGCACCCCGTCGGAGTCGTTCTGCTGGCGGCTGTAGCCGACCGTCGCCTTTAGCCGCGGCGCCACGTCCCACGACAGCAAGACGCCATAGACGTTGCGATTGACCTTGTTGAAATCGAGGTAGGAATTGCGATCCTCGTGCGCAAAGATGGCGCGCGCCTGGACCGTGCCCGACGCGTTGAGCGGCCCGGAGACGTCGGCCTCGACGCGCTTGTCGTCGAACGAGCCGAGCTGGGCGGTGACGGACGCCTGCAGCGTCGCGGTCGGTCGCTTGCGGATATAGTTGATCGTCGCCGACGGGTTGCCGACACCGGCCATCATGCCGTTGGCACCGCGGACAATCTCGACGCGCTCCCACAATACGGTGTCGAGGTCGCCGAACTGCAGCGCCGAGATCAGCGGCAGGCCGATGCCGTCGACCTGGAAGTTGGTGATGTCGAAACCGCGCGAATTATACTCGGTGCGGTCGGTCTCGACCCGCTCGACGTTGATGCCGGGCACATGATCGAGCAGGTCGTTGATGTTGGTCAGGGCGAAGTCGCGGATTCGCTCCCGGTCGACGATAGTGACCGATTGCGGCGTCTCCTTGAGCGTCAGCGCCAGGCCGGTTGCGGAGGTCACCTCGTCGATGGCCGCCGTCACGACGATGTCGCTGTTCGCGGCCGCATCGGCGGCGTCCGCAGCCACGGCACGAGCGGCCGGAGCCAGCAAGGCAGTGGACACGAGCAGGCGGCAAGCCAGCGACTTCATCGGCAGATATCCTCGTGCCAGGCAGACGGCAGGGGTCGCCCTTAGTCGCTATTGCGTCGCGGACGCAAGATTATTGCGACTGATTATCAGATAGGCCGGTAATCGGAGATCGCTCGTCACGATGGAAGCCTAATCCCGCCAGCGGAATAGGCCCCAGCTATTCAGTGCCGATGGCGGCCCTCACCTGGCTGCAGTCATGTCGACATCATTTCACCCGAAACCCACGTCGCGACGCACCGCAGCCCCGCGTCCAGCGCGACGAAATCCGCGCGAAAACCGGCTGCAATCCGCCCGTGCGTCGCGGCGATCCCGAGATACGCGGCCGGATTGGCGCTCGCCATCTGCAGCGCCGTCGCGACCGGCACACCGAGCATGTTCACGGCATTGCGGACCGCTCCGGCCATGTCGAGGTGGGAACCCGCCAGCGTGCCCTCGGCATCGACGCAGGCACCGTCGACAACGCGGATGGTCTTGCCCTGCAGTACGAACGAGGAGTCGCTGGTGCCGACGCTGGGCATCGCGTCGGTGACGAGCACGAACTTCTCCGGCGGCTTGCAGCGGAGCGCCAGCCGCAGCGTCGTCGGCGAAACATGGTGGCCGTCGACGATCAGCCCGCACCAGCTGTCGGGATCCTCGAGCGCTGCACCGACCACGCCGGGCTCGCGGTTGCCGAGCTGCGACATCGCATTGAACAGATGGGTGAAGCCGGCCAGCCCGTGCGCCAGCGCGCTCCGAGCCTGCGCATAGGTCGCTGCCGTATGACCGGCCGCGACGACCACGCCTGCGGCTGCGAGCCGCGCGATCATACCGGGCGTCGTCATCTCCGGGGCGAGCGTGACGAGCGTACGGCCATTACGCAGCCCGGTGACAATGTCGAAGCCGGCCTCGTCGAGTTCCCGCAGCTTGCTGGCGACGTGGATGCCGCGTCGCTCGCTGTTGAGGAACGGCCCCTCGATGTGGATGCCGAGGATACCGGGAACTCCCGCCTCGATCGCTGCATCGACCGCCTGAACGCCGGTGCGAACGACATCGAGGTCATCGCTGATCAGGGTCGGGAATAGCCCCGTCGTACCGAAGCGGCGGTGGGCGGCGGCGATCGTGGTGACGGTTGCCACCGTCGGCGCGTCGTTGAACAAGGCCCCACCGCCACCGTTGACTTGGGTGTCGATGAAGCCTGCCGCTAGCAACGCTCCGTCGAGGTCGTGGCAATCGATGCCGGCCGGAAGGTCGGCTGCTGCGATCACCGCCTCGATAACGCCGTCGGCGACGATGACCGCCTGCTCCTCGAGGATTTCGCCGCCGATCAGCATCGGGCCGTTGTGAAGGGCAAACCGCATCAGACCGTCTCGGTAACCTTGGCAAGATGGGGCGGTCGATCAGGGTCGAAGCCACGCGCCCGGGCCAGGGCCTCGGCGGCGCGGTAGAAGCTTTGAATCCGCAGCATCGGCTCCATCGCAGGGTGCGCGTCAAGCGCGGGCAGCGTAGTCGCACCGGGAATGCCGGCACCTGTCACGAAGACCTCGCCCCCGCGCGCGACAACTTCGGCGACGAGCGCAGCGGTGCCCGCTTCGCTATCGTCGGACTGGCGGAACACGAGCAGCGGGAAGCCTGGCCTGACCAGCGCCATCGGGCCGTGCCTGACCTCCGCGACGCTGAACGCTTCGGCGTGAAGCCCGCAGGTCTCCTTGAACTTCAGTGCCGCCTCCTGGGCGACGCCGAGGCCGGGGCCACGCCCGAGCACGTATAGGCCGCGGGCCAAGTGCAAGCCGTCGACCAGCGGCGACCAGTCGAGCCCCCACGACAGCTCCAGCAGTTCGGGCGCTGCATCGAGTGCCGCTGCAAGGGCGTCGTCACCGGTCCAGGCGGCGGTGAGGTCGAGCAAGGCAGCGAGGGTCGCGATGTACGACTTTGTCGCGGCGATGCTGAGCTCGGGACCAGCGTGGAGCGGCACGACATCGTCGACGAGCCCTGCCAGCGGCGAGGCGGCATCGTTGACCAGCGCGATCGTCGCGGCACCGCCGGCCTTGGCGGCCCTCATGGCTGCGAGGAGGTCGGGACTGCGGCCCGACTGCGAAAGTGCCAGGCACAGCATCCCACCCAACTGGGGCTGCACGCCGTAAACCGAGCTGACCGAGGGTGCGCCGGACGACACCGGTAAACCGAGCCGGGTCTCGATCAGGTATTTCGCGACCGTTGCGGCGTGGTCGGAGCTGCCGCGGGCCAGCGTCAGCACAGCGGTCGGCGGCGCGGCGCGCAGCCGCTCGCCAAGAGCCGCTACAACTCCGGCATTGGCGCTGCGCTGGACCGCCACGACGCGCGCGGCGTCGGCGGCTTCCGCGAACATCAGCGAGGTCATGAGGCGTTGAGCTCGGCGACGAAGTCATAGGCATCGCCGCGATACCAGCTGTGCGTCATCTCGATGGCGCGGCCGTCGTCGAGGAAGGCGCGGCGTTCGATGAACAATCCGGGTGCGCCGACCTCGATGCCCAGCAAGCCGGCCTGCTCGGTGTCGAACAGCACCGCACGCAAGCGCTGCAGCGCGCGCACGGGGCGATTGCCCGAGGCTTCGAGCGCCGCATAGAGGGAGACGTCGACCGCCTCCAGAGCCGGCAGCCCGTAGCCCGGGATAGTCGAATATTCGAGTGCCATGGCAAGGTCGTCGGCGAAGCGGATGCGCGCGAAGCGGTACACCGGCGCGCCGGGGCTGAGTCCGAGTGTCAGCGACTCGTCGGGCGTGACCGCGCCGTCGGCCTTGTTCAGCCACTCGCTGCGGACGACGCGTCCGCGTGCCGCCATGTCTTCCGAGAACGACGTCAGCTTGGCGAACTGCTTCTCGACGCGGCCTGCGACGAAGGTGCCGGCGCCCTGCCGGCGGATCAACAGCCCCTCACCGACCAGCCCGTCGAGCGCCTTGCGCACCGTGATCCGCGAGACCGCAAAGTCCGTCGCCAGATCGCGCTCGGGCGGCAGCGCGCCCTGCGGCTTGAGCTGCCCGGAGTTGATGGCGTTGCGGAGGCTGTCCTGCAGCCGCTGGTAAAGCGGTGCGCGACTGACACCGTCGATCCGGCCGATCCTTGCCGACAAACTCATCGAAATCCTGTCCTACTCGCTGCGTCGGTCATAGGACCAATTGCAGACCACTGGCTAGCAGAAAAATTTAGCAACACTCCAGTTTTATCTCTGTACGCCACTTGACGAGGAGCCTTGCTTACATAATGGTCATGACATTGGTATGTCATTGGTCCGGTATTGGCACTAGAGCCTCCCGGATTGATGACTAAGGGAGGGACCGGGGATGAACATCAAGCAGACTCTGATCGGGACGGCGAGCGCGCTCGCGATGCTGGGCTTCGGCACGATGGTGACAGCGCAGGAAACGCTGCCCAGTCCCGCAACGGCAGACAGTGCCAGGGCCACCGTCGACGACAAGCCGGACGATATCGTCGTCACCGGCATCCGCGCATCCCTCCGCAAGTCGCTCGAAGCCAAGCGCACTTCATCGGTCGTCGCCGACATCCTGTCCGCCGAGGACATCGGCAAGTTCCCCGACAAGAACGTCGCCGAAGCGCTGCAGCGCATCCCGGGCATCGTCATCAACCGCGAGTTCGGCGAGGGCGAGCGCGTCAGTCTACGCGGTACCGCGCCGAACCTGACCAAGACGCTGGTCAACGGCCACGCCATCGCCACCGCCGACTGGTTTATCCTGGAGCAGCTCGCCGCTACGCGCAGCTTCAACTACCTGACGCTGCCGTCGGAAATCGTCGGGCAACTCGACGTCTATAAAAGCCCGCAGGCGGACGTCGAGGAAGGCGGGATCGGCGGCACGATCAACGTCCACACCCGCAACCCGCTCGACCTCAAGGCCTTTACCGTCTCCGCTTCGGCCCAGGCCGCCTACTCGGACAGCCGCGGCAAGGTCGATCCACAGCTGTCGGGCATGGTCAGCTGGAAGAACGCTGACGAGACCTTCGGCATCCTGATCGGCGGCGTCTATCAGAAGCGCCGCATCCGCCGCGACGGCGTCGAGGTGCTCGGCTACCAGAAATACGACGTAGCGCCGACGCTCACGCTGCCGCCGCCGACCGGTTCGGCGCCGGGTACGGCGTCGACCATAGTCACCAACCCCGGCTATGATCCCGCACTCGTCGGCAACGTCTATCCGTCGCTGATCGGCTCGGCGTTGTTCAACCAGGAGCGTGAGCGCTACGGCGGCAACATCGCGCTGCAGTTCCGCCCGACCGACACGCTCGAGGTCAACGTCACCGGGCTGTACTCGCGGTTCAACGCCGACAACTTCAACCAGAACTACCTCGCCTGGGGCACCAACGCGATCGGCGGCGGCGGCGTGCTCAGCAACGGCGTCGTCAAGAACGGTACCATCGTCTCGGGCCGCATCGACTCGATCCCCGGTGGCCGCGCCGCGGTCTATGACGCGATCGACCGCAAGGCCTTCGCGCAGACCTTCTCCGGCGACTTCGACGCGATCTGGAAGCCGACCGACGCCGACACCCTCCACGTCAAGGTCGGCTACACCAAGGCCAATGGCGATACCGCGTCGCAGCCGTTCTACGAGGGCGGCGCGCCCGGTGGCTTCACCTACGACCTGACCGGCAAGACTCCGCAGGTCGCGTTCATCGGCATCGACCCGACCAAGCCGTCCGACCTCGCGTTCGACTTTGCCTCGCTCCACAAGATCACCAACGACGACAAGGAGAAGTACGCCTACGTCGACTATGAGCACGAATTCGACGCGGGCTTCCTGAAGTCGATCAAGGCGGGTGCCAAGTTCACTGACCACGACCGCGTCACGCGCTTCCTCGCGACCACCTACGGCGGCTTTTACCTGCCGCTGGCCGCGAACGGCTGCGGCGGTCCCTGTACGTCGACCAGCTTCGCCGGTGGCCTGACCCCGGGCGACTTCCTCGACAATATCGCGCTGCCGGGCACGCTGACCAGCTTCTTCCAGATCGACCGCAAGAAGCTCGAGGACATTATGAATTCGCAGCCGGCGAGCGTCCGGGCGCGTATCATCAATCCGCCCGAGAACTACGCGATCAACGAGAAGGCGTACGGCGGCTACGTCATGGCCAATCTCGGCGGCGAGCATTGGCGGGGCAACGTCGGCCTCCGCGTCGTGCGGACCGACCAGCACTCGACCGGCAATCTGATCGGCGTGCCCGCGGGACCGGACACCGTCGACGACAATGCCTTCGGCATCTATCAGCCGGTCGACGTCAAGCGCCACTATACCGACGTCCTGCCCAGCGCGAACGTCAGCTTCGACGTCCGCGATAACCTGATCCTGCGGCTCGCGGCTGGGCGCACCGTCGCCCGCCCGGACTACACCGACATCGTGCCGCGGATCACGCTCAACCCCGGCTCGCTGACCGCTGCCGGCGGCAACCCGCTGGTCAATCCGTACCGCGCCAACCAGGGTGACGTCAGCCTGGAATACTACCCCGACAAGGACACGATCTTCGCCGTCGCGTTCTATTACAAGGACATCAAGTCTTACATCATCGACGCGATCACGCAGGAGCGCTTCCCAGTCCAGACCTCGACGCCCAACGTCTCGCGCTGCACGCTGCTTGATGTCACCAACAACCTGTACGACTGCCTGTTCGACGTGAACCGGCGTGCAAACGGCCCGGGCGGCACCAACAAGGGTGTCGAAATCCAGGCTTCGCGACGCATCTGGGGCGGTTTCGGTGCCAACGTGAACTACACCTACTCGGACGCCAAGATCAAAGGCGGGCTGCCGGTGCAGGGCAACTCCAAGCACGCGGTCAACCTGACCGGCTATTACGAGGACGACCGTTTCTCGGCGCGGCTGAGCTACAACTACCGCACCAAGTTCTTCATCACCTACGACCGCGCCGCGCCGCTCAACCAGAAGGCGACCGCATCGCTCGACGGCTCGGCATCGGTCAACGTGACCTCGAACATTGCGGTTACTGCTGATGCGATCAACCTGACCAACGAGAAGATCGAGCAGTTCTCGAGCACCACCGATCGGCCCCGCGCGATCTACGACAACGGCCGGCAATTCTACCTCGGCGTCCGCCTGCGCTATTGATGGACAGCGCCGGTGCCGCGCTATTGAAGGGCGGCACCGGCGGCGCGCGTGGTTCGAGGGGACGATTGTGATGAGGTCTGTCGCGCTGGTGCTGGCGACGCTCGCGCCGATGGCGACAGCCGCGTCGCCGAGCCTGCTGCCGTTGCCCGCGTCGATTCAGATGGGGACAGGTTCGCTACGGATCAGTCACACCTCGACGGTCGCGGTAGCCGCCGATGCTCCCGGCGCGGCGCGGGCGGCGGCGCTGCTTGGCGATATGCTCAAGCGCAGCCGCGGCTTCGATCTCAAGCCGGCGAGCAACGCGACGATCCGCTTCGTCCGCACCGCCGGCGGCAAACCCGAGAGCTATCGCCTCACCGTGGACAGTGTACACGCGACCATCACCGCCCCCGACGATGCCGGGCTGTTCTACGGTGCCATTACCCTGTGGCAGCTGGTGTCTGCCGACGGCACGATCCCCGCGGTCACCATCGACGATGCGCCGCGCTTCGGCTGGCGGGGGCTAATGCTCGATTCCGCCCGCCACTACCAGTCGCCGGCGTTCATCAAGCGGCTGCTGGAGTGGATGGCGCTGGCCAAGCTCAACCGCTTCCACTGGCACCTCGTCGACGACCAGGGCTGGCGCATCCCGATCGACAAATACCCGCGCCTGACCGCGGTCGGCGGCTGGCGCGTCCCCGCGAGCGTGCCCCCGGCACCGGCGCTACCGCGCGAGGGCGGCGTCTACTCGAAGGCCGAGATCCGCGACATCGTCGCCTTTGCCGCCGCGCGGAACATCACCGTCATCCCCGAGATCGAGATGCCCGGCCACGCGCTCGCCGCGATCCGCGCCTACCCCAAGCTCGGCATGGGCGTCACGCCGCCACCTGGCATCGAATCCGATTGGGGCGTGTTTCCGTACCTCTACAACACCGACGACGCGACCTTCGCCTTCCTCGAGGACGTGCTGGCCGAGGTCATCGACCTGTTCCCGGGGCCCTACATCCACATCGGCGGCGACGAGGCGGTCAAAGACCAGTGGCACTCCGACCCGGCCACGCAAGCCCGCATCAAGGCGCTCGGCCTCAAGGACGAGGAGGCGCTGCAGGGCTGGTTCATCGCGCGAATCGGCAAATTCCTCACCGCCCACGGCCGGAAGCTGATCGGCTGGGACGAAATCCTTGCGGGCGGAGTCCCGGAGAGCGCGACGGTGATGTCGTGGCAAGGCGTCGATGGCGCGGCCAAAGCAGCCGCCGCTGGGCACGACGCGATCCTCGCCGCCGGTCCGACCCTGTATTTTGACAACATCGAGGGAGCGGCCGAGCCGATCGGGCGCGGGCATGTCGTCAGCCTCGCCGATGTCTACGGTTTCGACCCGCTGCCGGCGTCGATACCGACCGCGCGCGAGCAACACATCCTCGGCCTGCAAGGCACCCTGTGGACCGAGCACATGCGGAGCGAGGCACGCGTCGCGCACCAGGCATTCCCACGCGCGCTGGCGGTAGCGGAGCTGGGATGGTCGGCGGCGGGCTCCAAGGATTATCCCGGCTTCGAGCGCCGGGCGGCAGCGCAGGTCGAGCGGCTGCGCGCTTTCGAACTGACGCAGGCCTCGACCGCGTCATTCATGCCGACGCCGAAGTCGCCGCTGACCACGTGTGAGGACAAGCTCGTGCTCGGCCTCGAGGACGACTACCCCGCCGCAGGACCGCGCGCGACGTTCAAGGTCGACATCCTCGCGCCGTGCTGGAAGTGGGCGGGGGCGCCAGTCGCGGGCGCGAAAACCATCGAGGTCGACGTCGGGCAGCTGCCGTTCAACTACCAGATCGGCAATGACCGCGACGCGATCCGCTTCCGACCGCCCGCAACGCCCGACGGCGAGCTCGAAGTCCGCGACGGTTGCGACGGTGACCGGCTCGCGGTGCTGCCGCTCGCGCCGGCGGTCCGCAATCCGGGCGTGAGCACTCTGCGCGCCCCCCTGCCCCTCGGCGCCGGAGCCGCCGGCCTCTGCCTGACCTTCACCGCGCGTGGTTCCGATCCGATCTGGGCGGTGGCCGCCGTCCGGCTCGTGCCATGACCCGCATCGTCCTCAACACCCCGCTCGCCGGATGGGCCTGCCCGCTCGCGGAGGTCCCCGACCCGGTGTTCGCCGAGCGGATGATGGGTGACGGCCTTGCGATCGAGCCGACCGAGGGCGTCGTCCGCGCGCCGTGCGACGCGCTCGTCGTCGGCGTCGCGCCGACCAGCCATTCAGTGACATTGCGCATCGCCGACGCCGTCGAGGTGCTGATCCACGTCGGCATCGACACCGTCGCGCTCGCCGGGGCGGGCTTCACCGCGCATGTTGCTGTCGGTGACCGCGTGCGTGCCGACGCTGTACTGCTCGATTTCGACCTCGACATCGTCGCCGCGCGAGCCCCGTCGCTGATCACCCCGGTCATCGTCGTCAGCGAAGGCGCGACGGTCGAGGTCCTCGCCCGCGACCGACTGGTGGGCTGGGGCGATCCGCTGCTCGCGCTCACCGTCGCGGCGACGGTCGCGGTCGCGCCTCCGGCGGGGGACGAGGCGATCCATGTGCTGGTCATGCCGCTCCCGCACGGCCTGCACGCACGCCCGGCCGCGCGCATCGTGGCGTTGCTCAAAACCCATGCCGCCGCGGCGGTGTTCGAGGCGCACGGCCGCACCGCCGACGCATGCAGTATGGTCGCGGTGATGGCGCTCGGAGTTCGTCAAGGCGACGAACTCACGGTCCGCGCGACCGGAACCGATGCCGCAGCTGCGGTGGAGGCCCTCGTCGCGCTGATTGAGGGCGGAATGGGCGAGGCGCACACGGCTCCAGGACTAGCACCGGCACTGTCGCGGCCCGCCGGCACGTTGATCCCGGGCATCCGCGCCGCGCCCGGCTTCGCGGTCGGGACCGTCATGCACCTTACGCAATCGACGATCGCAGTGCCTGAAGCGGGCGCGGGGCCGGCGATCGAGCGCGCCGCCCTCGACGCGGCTTTGGCGACCCTTGGCGGGCGCCTCGCCGCCATGACCGGCCTCGGTTCGGAGATCGCTGCGGCACACGCGGCGCTGCTCGACGATCCCGGCCTCTCGGTCCCGGCAAGCAGGGCAATTGCGGCAGGCTCGTCCGCGGGCGCGGCATGGCGGTCGGCAACCCAGGCGGCGACGACGGCGCTGCAGGCGACAGGCGACCCGCACCTGGCCGAGCGTGTCGCCGACCTCGCCGATCTCGAGCACCAGCTGCTCGCCCTGCTCTACCCCGATGCCGCCGCTACCGCGCCGGCGGCCTTGCCCGACGACGCGGTCGTCATCGCTGCGGACGTACTGCCGTCGCAATTCATAGCCCTTGACCACCAGCGGCTTGCGGGGATCGCGACCGCAGGCGGCGGCCCGACTTCGCACGTGGCGATCCTCGCGGCCGCTGCAGGCCTGCCGATGCTGGTCGCGGGGGGCACAGCGCTGCTCGAGGTTGCGGAGGGGCAGGCGGTGATCCTCGATGCGGACGGCGGCTGGCTCGACCCCTCTCCCGATGCCGCGACGCTGGCCGCTGCGGGAGACCGCATCGCCAGCGACCGGCGGCGACGTCCAGCCGAGCTTGCCGCGGCACAAGCCGAATGCCGGATGGCCGATGGCACCCGCATCGAAGTCTTCGCCAACCTGTCGTCGATCGACGAGACCGCGCGCGCCGTCGAATTCGGCGCCGAGGGCTGTGGCCTGCTGCGCACCGAGTTCCTGTTCCTCGGTCGCGACGCCGCGCCCGACGAGGACGAGCAGGCCGCCGCCTATGCCGCGATTGCCACCACGCTCGGCGACCGCCCGCTGATCGTCCGCACCTTGGATATCGGCGGCGACAAGCCGGTCGCCTACCTGCCGTTCGTGCCCGAGGACAACCCCGCACTCGGCAACCGCGGCGTGCGCTTCAGCCTCGCACGGCCCGACCTGCTCGACATCCAGCTCCGCGCCATCCTGCGCGGCGTCCCGGGCGACCAGTGCCGGATCATGGTGCCGATGGTGGTCGCGCCCGCCGAGCTTGCCGCTGTCAGCGCGGCGCTCGACCGGGCGCTCGTCGCCGTCAGGCGTCGGCACCGGCCCCAGCTCGGCGTGATGGTCGAGACCCCTTCTGCCGCCGTACTCGCGGGAGCGCTGGCGCGGGACGCCGACTTCCTGTCGATCGGCAGCAACGACCTGACCCAATACGCACTCGCCGCCGATCGCGGGAATCCCGCAACCGCAGCGCTGATCGATGCCCTCAACCCGGCCGTGTTGCGTCTGATCGCGCTGGCGGCGGACGGCGCGGCGGCACACCGGCGCTGGCTCGGCGTTTGCGGCGGGATAGCGTCCGACCCTGCAGCCGCGGCGATCCTGATCGGGCTCGGCGTCACCGAGCTTTCGTGTGCGGCCGGCGCAATTCCCGCCGTCAAGGCCAGGGTAAGGACGCTGCGCCTCGCCGATTGCCGCGCGCTCGCTGTCCGGGCGCTCGCCTGCAGCACTGCCGCCGAGGTCCGGGCGCTGGCGCCGCCACTGGTCGAGGAGGCCGCCTGATGCTTTCGCGCCTGCAACCCCTCGGCCGCGCGCTGATGCTGCCGATCGCGGTGCTGCCGATCGCGGGCCTGCTGCTCCGTCTCGGCCAACCCGACCTGCTTGATGTCGCCTTCATCGCCGCTGCAGGCAACGCGATCTTCGCCAACCTCGGGCTGTTGTTCGCGGTCGGCGTCGCTGTCGGGCTGGCGCGCGAGAACCACGGCGCGGCGGGGCTAGCCGGGGTCGTCGCCTATCTCGTCACTGTCGAGGGTGCGAAGTCGCTGCTGCACGTGCCACCCGAGGTCACCGCCGGCTTCACGCAAGGCATCGCCGCCGATCTTGCCGCTGCGTGGCGCACCAAGGAACTCGCCAAGCTCGGCGTTCCCGCTGGCATCCTGTCAGGGTTGGCGGCGGGCGCGCTCTACAACCGGTTCTCGAACATCCGGCTGCCCGACTATCTGGCCTTTTTCGGCGGCCGCCGCTTCGTGCCGATCGCCGCCGGGTTTGCTGGCCTGGGCGGCGCATTGGTCTTCGGCCTCGGCTTCCCGTGGCTCGAGGCTGGCCTCGACAGCGTGTCCCGCGCCGTCGTCGCGGCCGGCCCGCTCGGGCTGTTCGTCTACGGCGCGCTCAACCGGCTGCTGATCGTCACCGGGCTGCACCACATCCTCAACAACGTCGCGTGGTTCATCCTCGGCAATTATGACGGCACCACTGGCGACCTGAACCGCTTCTTCGCCGGCGACCCGACCGCGGGTGGGTTCATGTCCGGATTCTTCCCGGTGATGATGTTCGGGCTGCCTGCCGCCTGCCTCGCGATGTACCGCTCGGCACGCCCCGAGCGCCGCAAGCCGGTCGGCGGCATGCTGCTCAGCCTGGCGCTGACCTCGGCGCTGACCGGGGTGACCGAGCCGATCGAGTTCACGTTCATGTTCCTGGCGCCGGCGTTGTTCGTCGTCCACGCCGTGCTGACCGGCATCTCGATGGCGCTGATGGACGCGCTCGGGGTCAAGCTCGGCTTCGGCTTTTCGGCGGGGCTGCTCGACTATTTGCTCAACTTCAAGCTTGCGACGCGGCCCCTGCTCCTGATCCCGGTGGGCGTCGCCTACTTCGGGATTTACTACGCAGCGTTCCGGTTCTGCATCGTGCGCTTCAATCTCAAGACGCCGGGCCGCGAGCCTGTCGAGGACACGGTTATCGAACCAGTAATGACCGTCGGTGGCCGTGCGGGAGCGCTCATCGCGGCGCTCGGCGGAGCTGGCAACATCGTCTCGGTCGACGCCTGCACGACACGCCTGCGCCTCAAGGTCGGCGGGGGGGTCGTCGATGAGCCACGCCTCAAGGCGCTCGGCGCGCGCGGCGTTCTCAAGCTGGCGAACGGCGGCTTGCAGGTCGTGCTTGGTCCTATCGCCGACAGTGTTGCGGGCGAGATCCGCACAGCCCTCAGCTCGCCCCGAGGGGCGACGCTGGACGTGGTACTGGCGCGGGCCGGAGCCCAGGTCGTCGGTCGCTGCGGGCATCGCCTGCTGATCGACGGTTTGCCGCCAGCCCTGGACAGCACTGCAGCGAGTTGCGTGGAGGTGCGGGCGCTGCTCCGGACGAAACGGGGTGTCCAGCTGATCCTCGACCCGGTCGCGACGGCGGCTTTCAGCGCAGCGGCCTAGACGAACGACGCCGGCCCAGCGCCTCTACAAGCCACCGCCTGACACATTCCACAGGTGCGAAGCCGAGCCGAACCGGAGTTTATGGTCATCAAGCCTTGGGAACGGACGGAGGATGTCGCCATGCTCAAAAGCTTCATGAAGCGGCCGATCTTCCAGTACGCCTGGGTCGTGAACGATCTCGACGCCGCGGCGCAACGCTGGGTCGACGCTTTCGGGGCGGGACCCTTCTTCACGGCGCGGCACCATAAGGCGGAGGGCTACTACCGCTACCGCGGGAGCAGCAAGGAGTGCGACCTGAGCTATGCGTTCGGCTACTGCGGCCCGGTGCAGATCCAGCTGATCCAGCTCCACGACGATACGCCCTCGATCTTCCACGACATGTTCAGGCGCGGCGAGGAGGGTTTCCACCACGTCGCCATCATCGGAAACGATTTCCTCGCCGACCGGCAGCACCTGCTCGATCAGGGCCTGGAACTCGCCAACGAGATGTGGTCGGGCGCGGACGTCTGCTACTTCGATGCCCGCCCGCAGTTCGGCATGTTCGTCGAGATCCACGGCTCGTCGCCCGAGGTCCGGGCAATGTTCGCGGCCTGGAAGGCAGCACACGACGACTGGGACGGCACGACCGACCCGGTCCGCGAAGCCCGCGCGCTACCCAAGCAAATTACCTGATCCGTCCGGACACCCAAATCACCTGACCCGTCGCCGCACGCTCGGGCGCGGGCGCGGCACTCGCCAACCTGCCTGTCCTCTGGCTCATCCGGCATGCCCTCGACGTCGCGATTCCGGCGCGCGACGTCCGCGCTATCTTCATCGCCGGCGGCGGCATCCTCGCCTGCCGTCTGGTGACATCGATCGGGACCTTCCAGCGGGCCTTCGAAGTCTTCCACCTCGCCACCCAGCGTGCCGTGCAGATGCTTCCGGTGGCGAGCATTCAGTCGAGCGAGCCGCTCGTTCTGGCACGCTATCGGCGCGACGCCGAAAATCGCGATCGGCAGCTCGTCCATGCGGCCGCCGTCGGTACGCCCGCCGGGGGTGTGTTGATTACGGGCAAGGGCGGGACCAGAAAATCGACGACCGCGCTCGCCTGTCTCGCCGCCGGCCTCGACTATGTCGGCGACGACTATGTGCTGTTGTCGGGGGGTGCCCGGCCGGCGGCACACAGCCTGTATCGCACCGCCAAGGTCGAGGTCGCCGACATGGCGCGGTTCGCACGCTTCTCGCCACGGATCCTCGGCGATGCGGCGAGCGCCGGTGAGGCCAAGGCGGTGATGTACCTCGACCATGTTTCCGACAGCCTGCCGCTCGTCGCTGCAGTGACCCCGCGCTTCGGCGACAGCGCCGAAACCGGCGTCGAGCCGGTCGAGCCGGCGCTGCTCGCGGGGGCAGCGACCTACACGACGCTCGCCCAACTGCCGCATGCCGGCCAGGCCACGGTGGACTTCATCGCGGGCGTGCTGGCACGTCTACCAAGGCACCGCCTGGTGCTCGGCCGCGACTTCGCGAGGGTACCCGAAGCGGTCGCCGCGCTCTCGGAGCAGCCGGTGACCGCGTCCTCGCCCCGTGTTGCCACCGCGCCGCTCGTCAGCGTCATCGTGCCGGTATTCAACGGCGCGCACTTCCTGCCCGAAGCGATCGCGAGCGTGCTGGCGCAGAACTACCCGGCGTTCGAGATCATTGTCGTCGACGACGGCTCGACCGACGACATCGCCGCTGCCGTCGCTGCCTTGCCGGCCGAGGTGCGGTTCCTGCGGCAGGCGAACGGTGGCCCGGCGGCGGCCCGTAACCACGGCATACGGGCGGCGTCGGCCGATCTTATCGCGTTCGTCGACGTCGACGACCTGTGGCCGGCGGGCAAGCTCGCAGCCGCGTTGGCCTGGCTTGCCGAACACCCGGAGACCGACGTCGTCATCGGCCGCGCCCAGCTGATCGAATACGGCAGCTTCGTCGGCAGCCCGGCCGACAGCTTCGCCTGCTATATCGGCGCGGGCCTGTTCAGACGGTCAGCCTTCGACCGCAATGGACTGTTCGACCCGTTGCTGCGCTTTGCCGAAGACGTCGACTGGTTCGCGTCCGCGGAGCGCAACGGCCTGGCCGTCGACCGCCTCGAGCAGATCATGCTCAATGTCCGCCGCCATCCCGGCAACTCGACACGTGGCAAGACGGGCATCGAGCTGCTGCCGCTCCACCTCGCCCGCAAGGCATTGCAGCGCAAGCGCGAGACCACCGGCGACGGTCAGACCCCCTTGAGCGCTTGATCTGCGGTCGCGCCGAAACCTGTCAGGCCAGCGCTAGAACTTCACCGAGGCGCTGGCCCGGAAATACCGGCCGACGATGCCGGAGTAATAGGTCTGCACCGCCTGCTGGGTTCCGGTGAACGGTGCCGGCGGCCTCCGGTTGGCGATGTTGTCGACGATGAATTTGAGGCCGAAATGCTCGTTGACGTCATAGCCGACGGTGGCGTTGACGACGACCCAGTCGCCGACACCGGTGATGTCGCGTGCATCCGGGGCATCGTCGGCGTTGAACTTGCCCTTGCCGACATACTGGACCTGGGTGAGCATGTTGAAACCGTTCCGCTCGAAGCTGAAATTCGCCGTCCCCGAGTGGCGCGGGTTGCCGATTTCACCGGCGATATGGTCGATGTCGTCGGTACCGACCTGGGTTTCGAGCTTCTTGCGGTACAGATAGTTGAGGTTAATCCCGAAGATACCGATGTCGCTGATCTGGTGCCGGTAGGTGACGTTCGCCGTCAGGCCCTCGAACGTATACGACGCGGCGTTGAAATAGCCTTCGCGGATGAAGGTGATCTGGCCGTTCGCATCGCGGTCGATGTTACCGCAGAAGCTGTTTGGATAGGCCGCGTTGTCATAGCAGGCGTTGAGGATCTGATCCCCGGTCAGCGAGGTGATGGCTTTCCTAAGGTGAATGCTCACCCAGTCGACGGCCACCGACAAGCCCGGCGCAAAGCCCGGCTGGACGATCGCGCCAGCGGTCCAGCTGTTCGCTTTCTCGTTCTTCAGGCTATTGTTGCCGGAAACCGAGACAGGCACCGAAAAGTTCGAGTAGTTGGAGATGAAGCCGTCAGGATCGGTGATGCCCGCCGCAATGCAGTTGGCACGGCGCACCGCCGGGTTGGGGCCGCTGTCGACGTAGTTCTGGTCACACGGGTCGCGGCCGCTATCGAAGGCCTGCGAAGTGGGGTTGAAGACCTCGGTGATCGCCGGACTGCGAATGGCGCGCGTGAAGTTGCCGCGAAACGTGAGCCCGTCGAAGAAGCCGAGACGGCCGCCCGCCGTCCAGGTCAGGTCGCCGCCGCTGAGCGAATTCTTGACGTATCGGGCCGAGCCGTCGAGCTCTAGCACCTTGAGGAAGCGGAGGTCGGTGGCGTCGGAGACAATCGGTGCGACCAGCTCGCCGAAGAATTCGTTGGTGTGGTAGCCGCCGCTGATGCCGTCGGTCGGCACGATGCGCCCGAATGAAGCGCGCGTCCCGTCGGGTTGCAGTTCGCCGGTGTAGAACTCGCCGGGATCGAAGGTAGTGCGCTCCCGGCGGTATTCGTAGCCGAGCGAAAACTTGAGGTCGCCGCCCGGCAGGGCAAACAGCGCGCCTTGCGTGTTCGCGTTGAGGACCAGTTGGCTGTTGGTCGAGCGCGGCGTGGCGACCGCGAAGATATAGTCCTTCGCGGCCTGGCTGGCGCTGCCCGCACCGAAGATGTTGAGCGGCGCGCAGACGTTGCTGATCGTCGCGATGTTGGCGTTCACCACGCCGGGCCGGCAGATGATGTTGCCGTTGGCATCGGTGGTCGCGTCGAGGGCATTTTCGAAGTTCTGCTGGACCAGCTCGAGGTTGCGCCCGTTCGCCTCCGAGTGCCCGTAGTTGGCCGAGACTTCCCACTTGAAATTATGCTTGCCGACGTCGAAGTCGCCGTTGAAGCCGCCGACGAAGCGGTAGGTCTCGACGGTGCCCTGCGAACGTCCGGTGGTCAGGTCGCTGAGGGCGCGGCCGACATAGAACACGTCCTGTCCAGCCGGCAGGTTTGCCGCGATCGTCGCGCGGTCGGCAGGGTTCAGGAACGGGTTGCTGAGGGGAATGATGAGGTTGCCGTCGGGGGCTCCGGCATCGTCGAACAGCGCGGTATTGTAGTTCGGCTGGGCGATGATGTTGGTGCCCTTGTTGTGCGAGTACCAGGCTTCGCCGAACGCCCGGATGTGGTCGGTGAACTCGTAGCTGCCGATCGCCGTCGCGAGATAGCGCTCGGTACTCGACAACAGGTTCGACTGGGCCGGCAGGTCATAGCCGTTGCCACCGCTGCTGATGTAGCCTTGGCGCAGTACCGTCCCGAGATCGAGTGGCACCAGCCGGCCGTTGTTGCCGAACTGCTGCAACACCCCGGAAGTATCGCGGATGCCGAAATCCTGCGCCGAGAACTCATCGCCGGTGAACGGCACGCCACCGATGGTGAAGGCCGAGTAGCGCTGCGCCGGATACAGCAACCGGGCAAACGGCGTGTCGGTGCTGGCGGGCGGGGTGCCGAAGAACAGGCCCGCCTCCGAGACGGCGCGGTCGCTGGCGGTGAAGCCGCTCACCTTGTTGTACTCGCCCGAGACGGTGATGTTGCCACGGCCCTCGGCAAAGTTCTTGCCAACTAGGGCGCTGATCCGGCGGTCGGGAGCGTCGCCGGCCTCCGAAACACCGTACTGGCCCGTGATCTCGACGCCGTCATAGTCGTGCTTCAGGATCACGTTGACCGTACCGGCGATGGCGTCGGAGCCATAGATCGGTGCTCCGCCGACCGCGACGACATCGATATGGTCGACAAGCGTGACCGGGATATTGTTGAGATCGACCTGGCTGCCGGAACCGACCGGGCCGAAGATACTTGCGGTGTTCGATGACACGAAGCGCCGACCGTTGACCAATGTCAGGGTGCGCTGCGAACCGAGACTGAAGAAGTCGACGAAGCTTTGCGCCGGGCCGAAGGAGGACTGAGCACCGACGGCGCTGTTGCCCGGCGGGCCGAACCCCGGCAGTTCCTGCAGCGCCTGGGTGACGTTGGTGTAGCCACGAGCCTCGATCTGCGCGGCGCCGATGACCTGGGTTGGCTGGACGGTCGCTAGCTCCGGCCGGGCGATGCGCGACCCGGTTATGATGATATCGACGTCGGCGTCGGCGGCTGCAACCTGTGTCGGACTGGACCGAGGCGCCGCCGCCTCGCCCGCCGGGGCCGCAGTGCTCCCCGCGGCTGCGACCGGCGCATCGCTGGGCTGCGTCGGTCCGGCCTGGGCGAGTAGCGGGGCGGAGATAGCCGTCGCCGCAACAAGAGATACGCCAACACGCAAACAAGATCGAACCGAAAGCAGAGCGATCATAGTTACGCCTTTCTCGACACAAATCCTTATCGAGCCAGTGCGATGTCCCTGTGTGCGCAAGTCGTCAATCGACGGGCTGTAACGACTTTCATTTTTGAGCGACGTGGTGCAATTCTGTCACGTGTATCGGCGGTTGCCATCCGTGATTAAGGCCGGCGCAACTCTTTCGTCGCATTCTTTGATCGAAGCTATCGAGTGCGGCGATTAACCTCTTTGAAACCTTGGGATAGAACGCCGGCCGGGGCCGGTCCACCCGTGGCCCAGTCGAGGAGCTCGATCGTATGAACCACGGGCAGTGCGGTGCGCTGGCCGATCTGGGTCGCGCAGCCGATGTTGCCGGTCGCGATGATGTCCGCATGGAGGCGCTCGATGTTCGCGACCTTGCGGTCCCCCAGCTGTCCGGCGATCTTCGGCTGGAGGATATTGTAGGTGCCCGCCGAGCCGCAGCACAGATGCGCCTCGACCGGCACGCGGACACTATATCCCGCACCGGCGAGCAGCCGTTTCGGGGCCTCGGTCACCTTCTGCCCATGCTGCAGCGAACAGGCCGCGTGATAGGCCAGCGTCATGCCACGACCATCGCCCGCCGGCAGCCCGACCTCGTCGAGAAACTCGGTGATATCCTTGGCCAGCGCCGAGATCGCCGCCGCTGGTCCCGCATAGCGTGCATCATCGCGAAGCATGAAGCCGTAGTCCTTGATGGTCGTGCCGCAGCCCGATGCGGTGACCAGCACGGCGTCGAGCCCGCCGTCCGCGACCAGGCGCTGCCAGGCGTCGACATTGCGCCGCGCGCTGGCCAGGCTGTCGCTTTCCCGACCCATATGATGCACCAGGGCGCCGCAGCAGGCCTCACCCGGCGCGAACACGACGTCGTAGCCCGCCCGATTCAGCACGCGCACCGCGGCAGCTCGGAACTCCGGGCGTAGCACCGGCTCGACACAGCCCTGCAACAGCGCCACCCGCCCCTTCGATCCGGCAACGGGCGCATCGCTAGCGTCGGCTTTCGGCGCTCGGTGGGCGGGCACCAGGGTCAGCATCGCGGCGAGCGGCTGGAGCGCGTTCACACGCCTCAGCAACGGCTCGCCGGGCCGCGCCAGGCGAGCAAGCGCCAGCGCCGCGCGGAACCGCCCGGGATGCGGCAGCACCCAGGCCAGCAGCGAACGGATCATCCGCTCGCGCAGCGGCCGGCGATAGCGCTCGTGGATATAGGCGCGCGCGTGGTCGACCAGGTGCATGTAGTTCACGCCCGACGGGCAGGTCGTCATGCAGGCGAGGCAGGACAGGCAGCGGTCGACGTGCTTGACGATCTCCGCTGTCGGGGTCCGCGCCTGCTCCAGCATGTCCTTGATCAGGTAGATGCGACCGCGCGGACTATCGAGCTCGTCGCCGAGCAGGACGTAGGTCGGGCAGGTCGCCGTGCAGAAACCGCAATGCACGCACTTGCGGATCACCGTTTCGGAGCTGGCCATCGCCGGGTCGAGCAGCGCCTCGGGAGTGAATTCGGTCTTCATGCCCGGTCTCCGAAGCGCCCGGTCTCGAACACGCCCGCCGGATCGAAGGCGCGCCGGACGCGCATCTCGAGCGCGGCAACGCCGGCTGCGGCGGGATGGAACGCCGGGACCGATGCCCGCAATTCGGCCGGTCCCCGCACGAGGCTGGCATGGCCTCCCGCGGCGTCGGCGGCGGCGCGTACCAGCGCCGGGTCGCCGTCGAAGGTCAGCCAGACCAGCCCACCCGCCCAGTCGAAAAGCCACTCGGCGCCGTGCGGTTGCAGGCTCAACACGACCGCGCCGCCCCGGCTCGGCGGTACGTTGACGCGCCACAGCGGCCGGTCGCGACCCAGCGGCGCAAGCGAACGCAAATCCTCCCAGAAGCGATCGTCCTCGGCGTCGTCCAGCGCCTCGACCCGGCCAAAGCTCGACAGCAACCGGTCGAGCATGGCACTCTTGGCCGCCACTGCCGGTCCGAACCCCTGCACTTGCAAGGCTGTGAGGGCAACGCCGCCGTGCCGATACCAGGGGATGTGCGCGGCCGCCACGACCTCGGCCTGCGATCCCATCGCGGCTGCCATCGCTGCTACCGCCTGCCCCGCATCGAGGCCGGTGATCGCCCGCGTCGCGCGCAGCGGCGGCCGGGGCAGTACCTTGAGGGTCAGCTCGGTCATCGCGAACAGCCGGCCCCAGCTCCCGGCGGCAAGCTTGGGCAGATCGTACCCGGTAACATTCTTGACGACGCGGGCACCGGCGAGCAGCGCTTCACCGCGACCCGAGACGGCGCGAAAGCCGAGCAGATGGTCCCGCACGGATCCCGCGGACAGCCGCCGCGACCCCGCGACCCCGGCCGCGACGACGCCGCCGATCGTCGCCTTTCCGATCACGTTGCCAAAGATCGGGCCGTGATCGAACGGTGCGAACGCGAGCATCTGGCCCTCGCCCCGGACCAGCGCCTCGATCTCCGCGAGCGGTGTGCCGGTCCCGACTGTCAGCACGAGCTCCGCGGGGTCATAGTCGATGATACCGGCAAAGGCGGTCAGGTCGAGCGGTACCGCATCCGCTACCGGCCGCCCGGTCCCCGCCTTGCTGAGGCCGCCCCCGATGGCCAGCGCGTGGCCGTCCCCGCGTGCGGCGGCAACCACGTCGACCAGCTCGTCGACGCAGGTCGGACGGAGGGTTGCCATCGGTGCTGCCATCAAAAGCGCGGCAGGTCCGGAAACGGCACCGCGCCGTGATGGACATGCATCCGGCCCAGTTCGGCGCAGCGGTGCAGCGTCGGGAACACCTTACCGGGGTTGAGCAGCAGCTTCGGATCGAAGGCGCATTTCAGCTGCTGCTGCTGGCGGAGGTCGGTCTCGGAGAACATCACCGGCATCAGGTCGCGCTTCTCGACGCCGACACCGTGCTCGCCGGTCAGCACGCCCCCGACCGCGACGCAGAGGCGCAGGATGTCGTTCCCGAACGCCTCGGCACGGTCGAGCTCGCCGGGCACGTTGGCATCGTAGAGGATCAGCGGGTGGAGGTTGCCGTCCCCGGCGTGGAAGACGTTGGCGACACCCAGGCCATAGTGTTCGGAGAACTCGCGCATCCGCTCGAGCACCTCGGGCAGCCGCCGCCGCGGGATGGTCCCGTCCATGCAATAATAGTCGGGCGAAATGCGGCCGATGGCGGGAAACGCCGCCTTGCGACCCGCCCAGAACGCGACGCGCTCGGTGTCGCCATTCGACAGGCGCAGCGTCGTCGAGCCATTGGCGCGGGCGATTTCCGCCACTTCCTCGATCAGATGGTCGCACTCGGCGCTGACCCCGTCCAGTTCGACGATCAGCAGGGCCTCGACGTCGAGCGGGTAGCCGACCTCGACGAACGCTTCGGCAGCGTGGATCGCGGGCCGGTCCATCATCTCCATGCCCGCGGGGATGATACCGGCCGCGATCACGTCGGCGACGCACTTCCCCGCGCCCTCGACGCTCGGAAAACCGATCAGCAGGGCCCGCGCGCCCTCCGGCTTCGGTAGAATGCGGACGGTGATCTCGGTGACGATGCCGAGCAGCCCCTCCGACCCGACGACGACCCCGAGCAGGTCGATCCCGGCCGGATCGAGCTGGCGCCCTCCAATCCGGACGATCTCTCCGTCCATCAGGACCAGCTCGACGCCGAGCACGTTGTTCGTCGTCAGCCCGTATTTGAGGCAATGCACGCCGCCCGAGTTCTCGGCGACGTTGCCACCGATCGAGCAGGCGATCTGGCTCGACGGGTCGGGCGCGTAATAGAAACCGCGGTCCTCGACGGCGCGGGTGACCGCCAGGTTGGTGACGCCGGGCTGCACCACTGCGAGCCGATCCTCGTAGTCGATGTCGAGGACACGATTGAACTTCGCCATGCCGACCAGCACTCCGTCCGCCAGTGGCAGCGCGCCGCCCGACAGCGAGGTGCCGGAGCCGCGCGGCACGATCTTCACGCCCGCGGCATGACACCACGCCAGGATCGCCGAGACCTGCGCGGTGGTTTCCGGGAGCACGACGACCATCGGCGGCTGCCGGTATGCGGTCAGTCCATCGGATTCGTAGGGGCGCAATGCGTCGGTGTCGTCGATCACGCCCTCTCCCGGAACGATCGCGCGCAAGGCCCGAACGATCTCGGATCGGCGCGCCAAAACACCGGCATCGGGTTCGGGCATGACGAGAGACATTGGCTTAGTTCCATCGCCGGCGGAGGAATTCTATAGCCGTGTCCCGATCTGGATACTGCGGTAAAACTGCTCCCCCGCTCAAATCGCCGTACCGGGCGCGCGTGCCATCAGCAGCGCACCCTCGAGCCCGGCATGCGAAAGCCGGGCGGCGATCAGGAAATCGGGTGCCTCCAGTGTCGTGCCGACGCCGTATTTGCCGATACTACGGCGGAGTGCTGCATCGACCGCAGCGATCAGGCCCGGTGTCTTCATCACGCCGCCACCGAGCACGACCCGGTGCGGCGACCAGGCCAGAACCAGAACCCCGATCAGCTGGCCGAGATAGTCCGCAACCAGACCGGCGACCTCGGGCGCATCCGCCAGCGTCCGTCCCGGGCCGAGGCGGCGGCTTATAGCGGGGCCGGCGGCCAGGCCCTCGGCGCACTCGGCATGGAACGGACAGCAGCTTTCGAAGTCGTCGCCGGGTGCGCGGATGAGGCGGACATGGCCGACCTCGGGGTGAAGCGCGCCGGCAAGCGAGCGACCACCGGTAGCAAGCCCCGCGCCGATGCCCGTGCCGACGGTCAGGTAAGCGACGCTGGGCAGCCCCCTCCCCGCCCCCAGCCGCTGCTCGGCGACGGCGGCGGCGTTGACGTCGGTATCGACCGCGACGGGCACGCCGAGGCGGTCGGCCAGCCCGGCGCGAAGGTTGGACCCGGACCAGCCCGGCTTGGGGGTCTGGAGCATCAGGCCGCAGCGCGGCGAAGCGGGGTCGATGATCAGCGGCCCGAACGCTGCGATGCCGACGCCGGCAAGACGCACGCCCGCGGGAAGTGCCGCGGCGATGCATCCGACGATCGCGTCCGCGGCGGCGTCCGGGGTCGTCGTCGGCCATTGACCCTCCGCCAGCACCGCTCCGGCGTCGTCGACGACCCGGCACAGGATCTTGGTCCCGCCGGTCTCGACTGCCGCGTAGGCCGTGCGGGTCACGTTTCGGCTAGCGCGAGATCGAGAACGGGCGCGCCGACTTGGCGGTCGCCCAGCCTTTGTCGGGTTGCGGCCCCATCGTGAAGTGCAGCTCGCCCCCGGCGCGCACCTCCGCGTCAGTGATGTAGCTGCGGTCGAGCGCCTTGCCGTTGAGCGTGATGCCCGTAACGTATTTGTTCGCGGCCTTCAGGCCCTCGGTGCGAACGACGAAACGCTTACCGCCTTCCAGGTTGAGCACCGCCCGGTCGACGAACGGCCGGCCGATGACATACTGGTTCGACCCCGGCGCGACGGGGTAGAAACCGAGTGCGGTGAACACCAGCCAGGCCGACATCTGGCCGAGGTCGTCATTGCCCGCCAAACCGTCCGGCGTCGGCTTGTACTGCGACCCGACGATCTGCCCGAGCCGCGCCTGCGTCCGCCACGGCGCGCCGGCGAAGTCGTACAGATAGGCGACGTGATGGCTCGGCTCGTTGCCGTGGATATATTGCCCGATCAGCCCGGCGATGTCCTCGGCGTGACTGTAATCGACCTTGGAATTGTCGAAGTCGAACATCGCGTCGAGCTTGGCGACGGCCTTGGCATCACCCCCGAGCAGGCGGAACAGCCCGGCCTGGTCCTGCGGCGCGAACCAGCTGTACTGCCACGCATTGCCCTCGGTGTAGTCGGAGCCGTAGTTGATCGCGGTCGGGTCGAACGGGGTCCGGAACGCACCGGTCGACAGCCGAGCGCGGAGCCAGCCGGTCTTCGCGTCGAAGCTGTTGCGCCAGTATCCGGCGCGCTTGTCGAAGCGGTCGGCGACCTCGGCGCGCCCCATCGCGCGCGCCATCCGGGCGATCGTCCAGTCGTCGTAGGCATATTCGACGGTCTTCGAGGCGGCCTCGGGCTCCTTGTCGATCGGGACATAACCGCGCTTCATGTACTCGCCGAGACCGCCGTAGGGGGCATAGGTCGCGCTGGCGACCATGGCGTCGAGCGCCGCGTCGGCATCGAAGCCGCGCAGGCCCTTCAGGTACGCGTCGGCGATAACCGGGGCGGCGTGATAGCCGATCATCGTCCAGGTCTCGCGCCCGGAGAACTGCCAGACCGGCAGGATGCCGAACGAGCTTTGCTGCTGGCTTGCGACCAGTGAGTTGACGACGTCGGCGGTGGTGCGGCCGGGCTGGACGAGGGTAAGCAGCGGGTGCTCGGCGCGGAACGTGTCCCACAGCGAGAAGGTCGAGCGGAAGGTGAAGCCGGTCGCCTGGTGGACCTGGTCGTCCGGTCCACGGTAGCGCCCATCGGCGTCGCCCCAGACGCTCGGCGCGAGCAAGGCGTGGTAGAGCGCGGTGTAGACGCTGGTCCGCATCGGCGCAGGCGCGTCGATCTCGAGCGCGCCAAGCGCCGCCGACCACGCGGTGGCGGTGCGCCCGCGCACGGCATCGAAGTCGCCCGGTTCGGCGTCGAGGTTGGCGACCGCCGCGTTCTCGTCGACACCCGAGATCGCCACCCTGACCTCGAGCGGGCGCACCAGCACGCCAAAGTCGAGTTGCGCCTCGAGGGCGCGCCCGAGCTTTTCGGCGACGTCGTCGGCAGCGCGGCCGGGACCCTGGAAGCCCTTGTAGGCAACGGCGGGATCGCGGTCGACGAACGCGTGGCCGGTCAACGGTGCCGAGAAGCGCATCGCGAAGAACAATTTGCGCCCCGGTGCCCAGCCACGGGTCTCGCGAAAGCCGGTGACGGTGCCGTCGGGCCGGAGGTGCAGCCCGGCCCACAGGATCTTGCCCGGATAATTGTACAGCGACGAGCGCAGGTCGAGGACCAGGTGAGCCGCCTTGCCGCTCGGGAAGGTGTAGCGGTGGACGCCGATCCGGGTGCCGGCGGTCAGTTCGGCGCGCACGCCGCTGTCGCTCAGCGTCACCGCATAATAGCCGGGATGGGCGACTTCGCTGGCGTGGTCGAAGCGCGAGCGATAGCCCGAGCCGGGCAGCTTCGGGTCACCGGGATCGAGCTGCACCTTGCTCCCCGCCTGCGGCATCACGAGAATGTCGCCAAGATCGGAGTGGCCCGCACCCGAGAAATGCGTGTGGCTGAAGCCCTGGATCGTCGGGTCGTCGTAACGGTAACCGGCAGCATGGCTGTAGCAGGCGCGGATCTCGCAACTGGTGTCGGTGTCGGGCGACAGTTGAACCATGCCGAACGGGGCGACGGCGCCGGGGAAAGTATGGCCGTCCCCCGCCGTCCCGATCATCGGATCGACGGCCTCGATCGGCGCCCGGGCGGTCTGCGCCAGCGAGGATGTGTGGACCATCAGAGCCACGAGAAACAGTCGGCGCATCCCCGTTGATAGCGCGTCCCACGAGCCTGTCCAATCGTTGACCGCGCGATGTGGTCGCGTGGTCGCGTCAGGCTACCGAAAGCGATTTTGCGTGGCTTTACTTGTGGATACCGCGCGGCCGCCGCTCGTTTGCAGCCCAGGTGGCGATGAAACGGCCGCCGCAGCTCTTGGGAGAAACCGGATGAGGACGCTCTTGATCGCCGCAACACTTGCGGCAGTTGGCCTGTCGGGTGCCACTGCACAAACGGCGCCGGGCAACACCGCAGGCAGCGGCACGACGAACGGCGCGATGCAGCCCGATTCCACGGGCACCATCGGCGCAATGCACAGCAGCTCGACAGACCCGGCGGCGGGTGGGTCCGCCCCTGCCGGTGCCAGTTCGGACGGCATGACGATGGTCGACGGCAAGTACATGATGAACGGCAAGCCGGCGACCAAGGCGCAGATCGCCAAGCACAAGAAGATGGAGCCACAACCGAAGTAAAACTGCTTCCTGCCGACGTTCGGGGGGGACCGTCGGCCCCGGGGCGGGGGGAGTGGATTTGGGCGGTGACCGGGTCAATTATCGGCTATGATGCCCACCCGGTGGCCCCGCGTTGCACCGACCATAGGGGCATGGAAACCGGACGCTACGGCTCCTATCTAGACGCGGTGGAGGACATCGGATGACCATCGAACGTGCAATTCTGGCCGGCGGTTGCTTTTGGGGAATGCAGGACCTGGTGCGGCGCCTACCCGGCGTGGTTTCGACCCGCGTCGGTTATACCGGCGGCGACGTGCCCAACGCGACCTACCGCAACCACGGCGATCATGCCGAGGCGCTCGAGATCAGCTATGATCCCGCGCAGACCAGCTATCGCGCTTTGCTCGAGTTCTTCTTCCAGATTCACGACCCGAGCACCCGGAATCGCCAGGGTAACGACGTCGGGGCAAGCTACCGCTCGGCGATCTTCTACCTGAACGACGAGCAGCGGCAGGTTGCGGTCGACACAATCGCCGACGTCGATGCCTCGGGCCTGTGGCCGGGCAAGACGGTCACCGAGGTCGTGCCGGCCAGCGACTTCTGGGAAGCCGAGCCCGAGCATCAGGATTATCTGGAGCGCATTCCGAACGGCTACACCTGCCACTTCGTCCGCCCCGGCTGGAAGCTGCCGCGCCGCGCCGAGGCTGCATAAGATCATCGACGCCGAGGTTGAGACATTCGGGTCCTGACCTCGGCAGCGTGACGGCAGGCTAAATCGGCCCGGGTCGAAGTACCGGCTCTATTTGGTCGTCGGTGCCCCCACCCACGCTGCATCGGCGGCGACCACCGCAGTGTCGTGGCTTTTCTCCCAGCCGTCGATACCCTGTGGGAACCAGTAGACCTTTGTGTAGCCGAGGCGCACTAGGCGCTTGCCGGCGTTCCAGCTCGCCCAGCAGTCGGGGTGGCAAAAACTTACGATCGGTCGCGCTTTGTCGCCGCCGGTCAAGGCCGCGATGCGTTGCACAAACAGCGCCTCGCGCTCTGGCCCGATGTCGCCGATGCCGGCGCCCGGCAGCCACGCCGCGCCCGGAATGGATCGATGCTGCGGCAGCCATGGCATCTCCGGCGCCATCCCGGCCGGGCGGACATCAGCCTTCGAAAGATCGACGAGCACCGGCTTCGCCGTGGCGACAAGCTGGTCCAGCGCGGCAAGATCGAGCACGGTCGCGCCGGTGAGAGTGGTCGGCGTCTCGCCGTGCATCGCCCCCATCCACAGTTCCGGCGGCTCAGGACTTGCCGCAATCAGCAAAGCGGCGGCGACGGCAAAACCAATTCTGCGCAGCATGTCAGGCTCCCGGTAGCGCAAAGCTCTGTTCCCAATGGCCGCCCTGGTTATCGCTGGCAACGACCTCGACCGGTGCCTTGCCCGCGGCGGTAAAGGCGAAATCGATCGTCGGATTGGTCGCCAGCGAGATGTCGCCGTCGAGCGTGAAGATGTTGCGGCCGCCCTGCGTCACGACGATCTTCTGGACATAGCGCGCCAGCGTGTACTGGCGGGTCAGCTGATCCATCTGCATGCCGCTGAAGTTCGGGTGGCGGATGGTCAGCGTCGCGGCGGTCGCATTCGGCGCGCCCGCCCCCTTGCCGGCGAACAGCAGGCTCATAGTGCCCATGCCCCGCAACGCTTCCTCCTCCGAACCGCCGACCGGTGCCGAGCAGCCACCCGACGCCTTGACGAACTTCACGGTCTCGAAGAGGCGACCATCGGCGGTCTGAGCCACGGCATGGACGTTCGTATAGGCGTTGACCCGCACGCGCAGGCCAATCGAGCGCGTCAGCGCCGCGGGGCCGAAGGCGATGTGCGCGGCATAGGGCGACGGATTGTCGTCGATGACCAGGCTGACCGCGGCGACCTTGTCCGGCCCCGGCATCGTCAGGACCATCGGCACCGCCGCCGGATCGACCGCGCGCGCCGGCGCGTCGAGGACGACGACGTCGCTGGTCGGGGTCAGGGGCTTGCCGGCAAAGATCGTCTGGCTGATGTCGTTCCAGCGCGCTTCGCGGCCGGCCGCGTCGTCGATGACCGCCGCGGCCAGGGGACTCGTCAGGCCGATCGCGAGCGCGATGGCGATCCTATGCTTCATCGCACGTCTCCGTTCCGGACAGCAGCCGGGTTCGTCACTCTAACGCCTATACGCGGTTTTCGGTACATGCCGACCCTGCCCACGGTACGGAGCGACACCGACAGTCGTGCGATCATTGGCATAGTGTCGCGCAAGACCCACAGGCTCGCAGTGGTATGCCCGAGGCTCGATAGCGCTTGCGACATCGCGGCCATGAGCGCGCGACCAACCCCCGGCCCTGGTGCGCGCAAAGGACATCGACCGCGCTGATCGCGCCGCCGAACCCGGCTTCGGCCAACGCCTCGCCTCGCTGCCGGCCACAGCAGCCGAAACCGACAATGCGGTCACCGGCTTGCGCGACGAGCACCACCGCGTTGCCGAACGCGCCGAAATCGCCCGGGGTCGCTGCCGCATAGCGAGCGCTGCGGGGGGGCCGTTAGCGACAGCGCCCGCCGGACGTGACCGGCGAACCGGGATCGCGATCGTTCAGCCCGTGTTATCGAGCACAAGCCGCGGCACCGTCCCAGGGTCCTTCAGCGCCGCACCGCGGCCCGACAGCGACGGGTTGGTCATGAAATAGCGGTGCAGGTTGAACGCCGGGCCGGCATGGACGAGGCGCTTGTACTGGCCCTCCGGTGTCATCTGCCACGACTGCTCGGTGTCCTTGAGATTGGCCAGCATGACCTGGTCGAGGACTTGCGCGTGGACGGTCGGGTTCTCGATCGGGACGAGCACCTCGACGCGGCGGTCGAGGTTGCGCGGCATCCAGTCGGCGGACGAGATGTAGAGCTTGGCGTCCGCAGACGGCAGCGCCGACCCGTTGGCGAAGGCGAAGATGCGGCTGTGCTCGAGAAAGCGCCCGATCACCGAGCGGACGTGGATGTGCTCGCTCAGGCCCGGCACGCCGGGGCGCAGGCAGCAGATGCCGCGCACGATCAGTTCGATGACGACACCGGCGTCGCTGGCCTCGTAGAGCTTGTCGATGATGCCGGTGTCGACCAGGCTGTTGAGCTTGGCCCAGATGCCCGCCGGGCGCCCCGCCTGCGCGTTCGCGATCTCCGCATCGATCAGCCCGTACAGCTTGCCACGCATCGTCAGGGGCGACATGCCGAGCTTTTCGAGGTGGGTCGGCTGGACGTAGCCGGTGATGTAGTTGAGCACCTGCGCGGCGTCGCGCGCCAGCACCGGGTCGGCGGTGAAGAACGACAGGTCGGTGTAGATACGCGCCGTCGCCGGGTGATAGTTGCCGGTGCCGAAGTGGACGTACGTGCGGATCTGCTGGCCCTCGCGGCGGACGACCATCGACAGCTTGGCGTGGGTCTTCCACTCGACGAAACCGTAGACGACCTGCACGCCGGCGCGCTCCAGCGCCGCCGCCCACATCAAATTCTGTTCCTCGTCGAAGCGCGCCTTGAGCTCGACGACCGCGGTCACCGACTTGCCCGCCTCGGCCGCATCGATCAGTGCGCGCACGATCGGCGAGTTCTTGCCGGCGCGGTACAGCGTCTGCTTGATCGCGATGACGTCGGGGTCGGCGGCCGCCTGCTTGAGGAACGCCAGCACGACCTCGAAGCTCTCGTAGGGGTGGTGGACAACCAGGTCCTTGGCGCGGATCGCCGCGAAGCAATCACCTCCATGCTCGCGGATGCGCTCCGGAAAGCGCGGCGTGTAGGGCTCGAACTTGAGGTCGGGACGGTCCTCATCGACGAGGATCGCGAGGTCGGCAATGCCGAGGATGCCGGTGACCACGGTGGTGTCGCGGTCCTGCACGCCGAGCGCGTCGCGGACCATGTTGCGCAGGCCGGTCGGGGTCGCTTCCTCGATCTTGAGGCGGATGACCTCGCCGCGGCGGCGGCGCTTGATCGCGGTCTGGTAGTAACTGACCAGGTCCTCGGCCTCCTCCTCGACCTCGATGTCGGAGTCGCGGATGACCCGGAAAGCCCCGTCGCCGAGCAGTTCATAGCCCGGGAAAAGCTGGTGGAAGAACAGCCGGATGGTGTTCTCGAGGCTGATGAAGCGCGCCGTCTTGCCGGGCAGGCGGATGAAGCGCGGCAGCATCGACGGCAGCATCAGCAGCGCGCGCAGGATTTCGTCGTCGGCGATTCGGCGCAGCTCGAGAATCAGGCTGAACCCCTTGTTCGGGATGAACGGGAACGGGTGCGCCGGATCGATCGCCTGCGGGGTCAGGACCGGGAAGATCTGCTCGAGGAAATGCCGCTCCAGCCATTGGCGGCGGTCAGGGCTGAGTTCGCTCGGGTCGAGGACATGGAAATCGGCGCGGGCCAGCAGCTTGAGCAGGTCGCCCCAGACTTCCTGCTGGTTCTCCATCAGTGCGTCTGCGGTGAGCGCGATCGCGAGCAGCTGGTCGGCGGGCGTCGCGCCTTCGGGCGAGCGGGTCTCGATACCGGCCTGGACCTGGCCGCGCAGCCCGGCGACCCGGACCATATAGAATTCGTCGAGGTTGTTGCCGCTGATCGACAGGAAGCGTAGCCGCTCCAGCAGCGGGTGATTGCGGTTGGTCGCCTCGTCGAGCACGCGCTCGTTGAACGACAGCCACGACAGCTCGCGGTTGAAATAGCGTTCGGTATCGGCAACGCCGTCGGCGACGGGGTCCCGGAGTTCTCGGCGGGCGGCATGTTCCATGCGCGCGAGTGTACCCCCTCGAACATGACAGGTCGATGACTGTACGCTAGGCGAGCCGGATGAGCGGTTTCGTCATTGCAGTTGGAGCGGGTCGCCGCCACGGTCTTTCCAAGGTTCCGCAGCTTTCGGTGCGGCTGGTTGAGGGCCTGGGCGTCGACGGCGACGCGCACAGCGGCGAGCGGGTCCAGCACCGGTCGCGGGCGCGCTTCAACCCCGGGCTGCCGAACCTGCGGCAGGTCCACCTGATCCATGAGGAATTGCTCGACGAGCTTCAGGCAGCGGGGTTCGAGGTCGCGCCGATCCTGCTCGGCGAGAACGTCACGACGCGCGGCCTCGTCCTGCTCACCCTGCCCCGCGGCGCGCGGCTGCGGCTCGGCGACAGCGCGGTGGTCGAGCTCACGGGCCTCCGCAATCCGTGCATCCAGCTCGAGCGGATGATGCCGGGACTGATGGAAGCCTGCCTCGGGCGCGACGCCGACGGCGGGCTGGTCCGAAAGGCGGGAGTGATGGCAATTGTGCTCAACGGCGGTGAAGTTCGCGCCGGCGACAGTATCGTGATCGAACTGCCGCCGGGCGAGCCGGTCGCGCTCGGGCCGGTGTGATGCGCCGTTGAGCGATTACGCTCCTGCTTACGGCATGCCCTTGCCGCCCGCGGCGCCAAAGATCTGGCCAGTTGAGTAGCTGGCGTCATTGTCCGCGAGCTGGACATAGATGCTCGCCAGCTCGGCCGGCTGGCCCGGGCGGCCCATCGGGGTGTCACCGCCGAACTTGACGAGCTTCTCCTGGAACGCGCCGCCGCTGACCTGCAGCGGCGTCCAGATCGGGCCGGGCGCGACGCCGTTGACACGGATGCCCTTGGGCGCGAGCTGCTTCGCCAGGCTGCGGACGTAATTAGTGGTCGCCGCCTTGGTCTGGGCGTAGTCGTACAGGTCCTCGGACGGGTCGGTGGCCTGTTCGGAGGTCGTGCCGATGATCACCGAGCCCGGCTGGAGGTGGGGCAGCGCCGCCTTGATGATCCAGAACGGCGCGTAAATATTGGTCTTCATCGTCCAGTCGAACTGCTCGGTGGAGATGTCGGCGATCGACTTGTGCGCCTGCTGGCGGCCCGCATTGCTGACGACGATGTCGAGCCCGCCGAGCTGCCGCACAGCTTCCGCCACCAGCTTCTTGCAGAACGCCTCCTCGCGCAGGTCGCCGGGGATGGCGATGCCCTTGCGGCCCTCGGCGCGGATCAGCTGGATGACCTCGCGGGCGTCCGGCTCTTCGGTCGGGAAATAGTTGATGGCGACGTCGGCACCCTCGCGCGCGAAGGCGATGGCGGCCGCACGGCCCATGCCGGAGTCGCCGCCGGTGATCAGCGCCTTGCGGCCCGCCAGCCGGCCTGAGCCCTTATAGCTGGTCTCGCCGTGGTCGGGGCGCGGCTCCATCTTGCCCGCGAGGCCAGGCCACGGCTGCTCCTGGCCCGGGAACGGCGGCGCGGGATACTTGGTGCGCGGGTCCTGAAGCGGCATCGCGGCTGTCGTTGCACGGGGCGCGCTGCTGCCCTGTCCCAGCGCGGGTGATGCGGCAGCGGCGGCAATGCCAATGCCCGCTCCAAGCGCGACCTGACGACGCGACGGGCTGTCCTGATTGTCCATTCTAGAAACCTCGATGTCTGGGATTTGGCTTCAGAACACGCGAGGCGGGGAGTGGTTCACCGGGCTTGGTGCCGCAGCTTCTAAGGCTCTAGCGGCAGGTCGAACTGCGCCTCCAGGACGGTCCGCGCCAGCGGGATGGTCAGCCCCCGCCCCTCCTCCAGCGCCGCGCCGTCGAGCGCCTCGACGGCTGCCGCGACACCGGCAAAACTCCGCTCGATCCGCGCGAGGATATAGGCTGCGACCTCGGGAGCGACGCGCAGTCCACGGTCCGTGAACCGCTTGGCAAGGACGGCAGCCAGCAGCCGGTCGTCGGGGTCGCGGATGGCCAGCAGCGGGGTCGCCGCCAGACGCGACGCGAGATCGGGCAGCCCATGGCCCCATTCGGCAGGGCGCTTCCGTGCCAAGATCAGCAGCGGGCGCGCAGTCGTCGCGGCATTCCAGGCGTGGAACAGCGCTTCGGGATCGGCAGCCTCGGCATCATCGGACAGCGTCGCCCCGGTGCGCGCCGCGAACAGCCGCGCGAGGTGGCTCTTCCCCGACGCGGGCGGCCCGATCAGCAAGGTCTGCGGCTGCGGCCAGTCGGGCCAGCGGTCGAGCCACGCGACCGCATCGGCATTGGCGTCCGAGACGAAATAATCGGCCTCCCCCACCCCCTCGCGGTAGGCGAGCGGGAGCGGCAGCTGTGCCATTATTTGGGTGCCGTCCCCGACAGGAGGTCGACCGGCCCCTCCTGCGGCTTGGGCTTTGGGGCGGGCTGCGGCTGGGCTTGCGGCCTGGTCTCGGGCCTCGGTGCGCGGTCGCGCGGGCGCGGCGCGAGCGGCTCGGGAACGAGCGCCGGGCGCGGTTCGGCGGGGGGCGGTGCCGGTGGTGCTCCCGCCGGCGCAGGCGGAACTGCGCCCTCGACGGGAGGGACTGCCCCGGTCGCTGCGGCAAGGCGCGCCGCGACGAGGCTTGCCGGCTCAGGGATCGGCGCGTCCCCCGGCTGCTTGCGGCGCAACTGGGTGCCCTCGAGGCGCAGGCCGCGCTGGTCGAGCCGGTAGCGCAGCACGTCGAGCGTATCGCCGTAGTGGATCTGGATGCGCGAGGTGCCGCCGAGCGACAGGCTGCTCAGCGTCACCGCGGTCACCGTCGGGGTGTTGCGCAGTGCCGTCTCCAGCTCGCCCCATACCTTGGCGTCGGGGGTGACGACATCGGCTTCGAAGCTCGCCCCCGACAGGTCGACCGCCGCCCCGGCGATGTCGGGCGAAGCGCTGAGGATCGGGTCGAGCTCGGCGGTCAGATCGGCCTCGCTGGTCAGCTGGCCGGCCCGCAGCGCGTCCGCATAGACCTGGTCGATGCGACGGACGCCCTGATCGAGCATCGCGTCGAGCCCGGCCTCGGCTGATGTCCGTAGATCGAAGGCCCCGAGCACGGTGCCGTCGGGTCCGTGGCGGGCGACGAAGCTCGCGGCGATCGGTCCGCCCGGGAACGAGCGCGTCAACCGGACCTCGGCGATCAGCACGTCGACCGCACCGAAGCGGTTGAGAATGTTGCGCCACAGCGGCCGGTCGCTGCGCTGGGTCTGGTAGCTGGTAAGCAGCACGTTGTCCCCCGCCGAGCCGCTGGCGATGACATAGTCGATCGGGCTCAGCCCCTCGCTGAACCGCGACCACGCCGAGATCCACGGCGTCTTGACCTGGTACAGCGTCCGCGCGCCTGCGTCGGTGAACACCGGCAGCAGCAGCATCGGCCCCGAATGCAGCGCCCCCGCGGTCCCGGCGAAGTGCGCCGACGCCCGCGCCCGGTCGAAGACCACGCCGAGCGTCGCGATGTAGCGCGTCGTCGAGAAATGCTCGCCCTCGATCTCGATCCCCGCGACCATCTGCTGGAGCGTGCCATCATCGTAGTGAGGGGCGGAACTGGCGGCCTCGCCGGTCAGCCGGTTCCACAGCAGCGGCCACGCCTTGGCACGCGCGATCCGGTACGCCGCCATGCGCGCGTCGTAGGTCGTCTTGGCCGAGGTATCGACCGGTATCCCGCCGATCACGTACGCCGCGCCGCCGCCACCGGTCTCCTGCGCCAACGCGGGCGCGGCAACGGCGAGGACGAGGAGCAGCAGGAAAGCGCGGATCACGAGGCGGGTTGTAGCGCGTGCGCGGGGTTTGTCATCCCGGGAAGGGTGCCGGGCTCCCCGCGCCGCGATTCAGGCGACGGCGCGCGCCCGCCGCCGCATCATCGTGCCGGTCAGTCCGAAGCCGGCGATCATCAGCGCCCAGCTGCCGGGCTCCGGCACGAAGCCGGCCGCCGCATAGACCTGATGGTAGAGCGCGGCCTGAATGCTGGCGATCGGGTGGATATTATCGACCGTGGTGAACCCGTCGCAGTCGATCTTGCCGTTGATCGGCGTGCGATGGTCGAAGCACGCTCCCGTCTCGGTGAACGGCGCGATGCCAAAGGCCGTCGGATTCGCCGCGACCTGGCCGAGGAAATTCTGGTAGCTGAAGCGGATCAGCTGCGTCCCGCCCAACGTCGGCGCAAGCGCATTCAACCCCGCCTGCAACTGTGCCTCCAGCGCGAAACCCGTCGCATCGGTGTTCGGCACGCCGGTCACCAATATGCGGGTGGCGCCGAGGTGGCTGAGCGTCTGGACCGCGCCGGTCATCGTGGCGACGAAGGCGGCGGCATAGCTCGTCGGCGTATAGCTGCCGATGTTGTTGGCCTCGAGGCCGAAGACGTCGTTGCCGCCCATGTTGATGACATACAACGCATTCGGATCGACGCTGTGGCCGCTCAGGTAGAAGCCGAGCTGGGAAGCGAGGTCGGGAACGAAATCGCCGGTATCGACGGCGCGCGCACCACCGATCGCATAGTTGGTGCCACTGCCCGCGAAGGCCGGGGACTGGTAGCTGCCGTAGAAGCGCTGGTTGAGCAGGTCGGTATAGTCCGGGCCATTGGTGAAGCGACCGGGGAAATAGCCCTTCGAGGCCGGGTTGAACTGGTCGCTGCCGACCAACGCATCGAGGTTGCCGGCATCGACGAGGCTGTCGCCGAACACGATCAGCTGGCTGGGCTTCTGGGCGGCTGCTGCCGGGGTCACGGCGAGCATGGCAAGCGCGGCAAGCGCGAAGTGGCGCGACGACATCGGCGATTCTCCCAGGAATGGCGGCTTGAATGCTACCTTGACGTTAACGTTAGGTACCCTTCGCAGGGGCGACAAGCATTGTTGCGGGCCTGTCGCATCGAGCGCGCACCGGGATGACACAGGCCCCTCCCGCCGCTAAGCCTGCCGCGCAATGGACAAGCCCCTCACCTACGCCGACGCCGGTGTCTCGATCGCCGCGGGCAACGCGCTGGTCCGCGCCATCGCCCCGCTCGCCCGCTCCACCGCCCGGCCCGGAGCGGACGCCGAACTCGGTGGCTTCGGCGGGTTCTTCGATCCGCGCGCGGCGGGGTACAAGGACCCGCTGCTGGTCGCCGCGAACGACGGCGTCGGGACCAAGCTCAAGCTGGCGATCGACACCGGGCGGCACGACGGCGTCGGCATCGACCTCGTCGCGATGTGCGTCAACGACCTGATCGTGCAGGGTGCCGAGCCGTTGTTCTTCCTCGACTATTTCGCCAGCGCCAAGCTCGTCCCTGAAGTCGCCGAGGCCGTCGTCGCCAGCATCGCCGACGGTTGCCGCCAGGCAGGGTGCGCGCTGATCGGCGGCGAGACCGCCGAAATGCCGGGCATGTACGCGCCCGGCGACTACGACCTCGCGGGCTTCTCGGTCGGCGCGGTCGAGCGTGGCGAGCAGCTGACCGGGGACAAGGTCGCACCCGGCGACATATTGCTCGGGCTCGCCTCGACCGGCGCGCATTCGAACGGCTTCTCGCTGATCCGCAAGCTGATCGAGGGGGTCTCGCTCGACCGCCCGGCCCCGTTCGATATCGACGTCACGCTGGCGGATGCGCTGCTCGAACCGACCCGCATCTACGTCCGCAGCCTGCTCCCGGCGGTCCGCGCCGGACAGGTCCATGCCCTCGCCCACATCACCGGTGGCGGACTGCTGGAGAACGTCCCGCGCATCCTGCCCGAGGGTTGCCATGCCCGCATCGACGCGGGCGCGTGGCTGCAATCGCCGCTGTTCGCCTGGCTGCAGGGCCGTGGCCGCATCGAGCCGGGCGAAATGGCGCGCACCTTCAACTGTGGCATCGGCATGGTGGTGTGCGTCGCCGCCGCCGACGTGGATGCGCTGACCGAGCGCCTGACCGCAGCGGGCGAGACCGTCCACGTCATCGGCGCGGTCGACGCCGGCCCGCGCGGCTGCACCGTATTCGGCGCGGACGAGGTGTGGAACAGCCGCACCGAGTGGGAGGCCGTCCACCTTGCTTGAGCGGGCCCGCCATCGTGGCTGAGCGCGCCCGCGTCGGGGTGCTGATCTCGGGCCGCGGCTCGAACATGGCAGCCCTGCTTTACGCCTCTCGCGCCGCCGACTGCCCGTACGAGATCGTCCTCGTCGCCTCGAACGATCCCGAAGCCCCCGGCCTCGCGCTCGCCGCTGCGGAGGGCGTCCCGGTTTTCGCGCGCTCGCACAAGGGCAAGGACCGCGCCAGCTTCGACGTCATCATCGATGCCGAGCTGCAGGCGGCGAACGTCGAGTTCGTCGCCCTCGCCGGCTACATGCGGCTGCTGTCGCCGGAATTCGTGACCAAGTGGCACGGCCGGATGGTCAACATCCACCCGTCGCTGCTGCCCGCGCACAAGGGGCTTCATGTCCACGAGGCGGTGCTGGCGGCGCGCGAGCGCATCAGTGGCTGCACGGTCCACCTCGTCACGCCCGAACTCGACGACGGCCCGGCGCTCGGCCAGACCCGGGTCGCGGTGCTGCCCGGCGATAACCCTGACAGCCTGGCGGCGCGTATCCTGATTGCAGAGCACCAGCTCTACCCGCGCATGCTGGCCGAACTGGTCCGCCGCGACACCGGACCAGAGGCAGCGCTGGCCAAGGTCCGCGAACTCGCGCTGGCGCTGCCCGAGGCCGAGGAGAAAGTCTCGCACGGCAGCCCCGGCTTCTTCGTCCGCGGCGGCAAGTTCTTCGCCTATTTCCAGCAGAACCACCACGGCGACGGCATCATGGCGCTGCTGGTGAAGACCAGCGGGGTCGAGGAACAGGCGATGCTGATCGAGAGCGACCCCGACCTGTATTACCGCCCTGCCTACCTCGGCCCGTCGGGCTGGATCGGCATCCGGCTCGACATCGGCCCGGTCGATTGGGCGCACGTCGACGGGTGGCTGACGCGAAGCTGGCGCGCGTCGGCGCCGAAGCGGCTGGCAGCGCTGCCGTTCTAGCAGCCTCCCACCAGGTCGTCCTTCCGGCGAAGGTCCCCCTTGTCGCTCCAGGATCGCCCAGCCCCAAGGCCGCAAACGACGCCGGACTTCACTGTCCTACACATCGCCGATCTGGTACAATACACCTGCGCCCAGCTGACCGGCACGATCTTTCTCATCGTCGCTTACCCGAGCGCCAAGACTCGATATTTAGCGAAGACGCACGCGGTCGCCGCTAATCCAAAAACGCGCGAGGGTACTTACTCTGACAACTCTCGCGCCCGAAAGCGCGGAAAACCGTCAGGTCACGCCGCGATGCGGAAGTCCTCGGTGGCGGCCGTAAGGCGTCCAACGATCGGCAGATTGTTGCCGTGACGCACCAGCAGCCGGGCACGATCGACAGGACCCGGGACTGCCCATCCCTGCGTCGGCGCAGCGATGAACCCGAAAGCGCCATAATAATCCTGATCGCCGATCAGCACGATCGGTGGGCCTGCGGTGTCATCGGCGCGAGCCAGCGCCTCGGTCAGCAGGGCCTTGCCGATGCCCTCGCTGCGCCGCACCGGCGATACCGCGAGCGGCCCGAGCAAGGTCAGCGCGGTCGTTGCGCCATGCAGCAAGCGCAGCGGCCAAAGCTGGATCGAGCCGACGAGATTTCCCGCGTCGTGGGCGACGAGGCTCAATCCGGCAAGCGGCATGACGCCGTCGCGAAGCCGGTACGCAGTCCGCAAGCGGCGAGCCGGGCCGAAGCAGTCGTCGAGGAGCTGGTCGATGGCAGCGGCATCAGCCGCCACCGCAGGGGCAAGTTCGAACATGGTGGAAGTCCCGGGTGAGTCGATGAGCAGATGAGTGAAATCCGATAATCCGGCTGGACGGCCAATCAACCGTCCCCCGCCGCGCTTCACGCGCGACGGTCAGATTCGTCGGGTCATTCTCAGGCTCATGCCGATCCTCATGCTGTGGCGCATAACCGCCATCGCCACCGGTCGCAAGATCGTTATCATCGCGCCCCAACGCAACAGGGCCCAAAATGGTCCGGGTGGAGGGCAGATGCTCCTGTACGACATGGGTCTCGCGCCCAATCCGCGCCGTGTGCGAATCTTCCTCGCTGAGAAGGGCATCGAGGTCGAGCGGGTCGAGGTCGACATCCCATCGGGCGCCAACCTTGCCCCGGAGTTCGTCGCGATCAACCCGCGCGGCGTCGTGCCGACTTTGCTCCTCGACGACGGCACCATCATCGACGAGTCGATGGCGATCTGCCGCTATTTTGAGGCGCTGCACCCGTCGCCGCCGCTGTTCGGGACGATGCCGATCGAGCAGGCGACGATCGAGAGCTGGCAGCGGCAGTGCGAGTTCGACGGGCTGTTCGCCGTCGCCGGCATCTTCCGCAACCGCTCGCCGCACTACGCTATGCGCGCCATGCCGGGCACCAACCCGCCGCTGGCACAGTCTGCCGAACTGGCGGAGCGTGGCACTGTCCTGATCGCGCACTTCCTCGAGCGGCTCGAGGCGCGGTTGTCGGCGAGCCCGTTCGTCGGGGGGGAACGGTATAGCGTGGCGGACATCACCGCGATGGTGACGCTCGACTTCGCGCGCTGGGTGAAGGTGCGGGTACCGGAGGGCAACACGGCGACGCTTGCGTGGTATGCAGAGGTGTCGGCGAGACCGAGTGCGAAGGCCTAGCCTTCGCGGCCCCCTCTAAGCCCGCGCGAGGTCTGCGATGGCGGAGTTGGCAAGCTGCGCCTGCATCCCGGAGTCGGTCTGTTCGGCAATAACCCGGCGAGCCTGAGCCGTCGCAAGCTCGACGGCCTGGGCGCGCAGTTCCGTCTCTGCGGTGCGCTGGGCCGCGGCGATCTTGTCCTCGGCCATGCGGGTGCGGCGGCCGATCGTAGCATCTGCTCCGGCTTGGGCGTCCACGAGCAGTTGTTCGGCCTCGGTGTGAGCGCGGTCAAGAATCGCCTGCGCGTCGCTGGCTGCCGCGGCCTGCTGGCGCTTGGCTCCGGCGAGCAGCGCCTCGGCCTCGGCACGTACGGCCTTCGCCTCCTCAAGCTGGCGCTTGGCGTCCGCGATACGCCCGTCGAGCGCAGTCACGATGCGTTGCGGCAACTTGCCCACGAACACCGCTAGCAGCAAGAAGATCGACACCGAGATATAGACCCAGGTCTCGGCACCGAGACCGAGCAGGACCGGTTCGGGCTCGTGCGCCGCGCTGGCGGTGCCGGTGGAGGTCGTGTCGGCCATCATCAGTTCCCCACGGGCGCGGCACGCCCGAGCAGGCGGCTGACGATCTGGTCGGCCAGCGACTTGGCCAGCGTCTCGATCTCGCCCCGCGCGTTGTCGCGCGCGGTCGCGACCTCGGCCTCCGCGGAATGCATCCTGGCGGCGAGCTCGGCATCGATCGCCTTCAGCCGTGTCTCGATGACCTTGGCGCTCTCGGCCCGCGACTTCGCGACGCTGGCCTGCGCTGCCTCGCGCGCCGCGGCGAGCTCACGGGCATTCTTGGCACCGATCTCGTCCGCAGTCAGCTTAGCGGCCTCGGCGGCCAGCAGGTCGCCCTCGACCTGCGCGGCACGCGCCTCGACGACCTTCCCGACCTTGGGCACGGTCATCCGCACGATGCCGAAATACAGCACCGCGAAGATGATCGCGAGCCACGCCAGCTGGGGCGCGAAATTGGCTGGGTCGAACTGAGGCATGCTTCGGTTCGCTTAGCTGAACGCAAGCGCCAGTGCGACCACGGCCGCGATAAGGCCGAGCGCCTCGGTCACGGCGAAGCCGAAGATCAGGCGGCCCGCCAGCTTGTCGGCGGCGGCGGGGTTACGCAGCGCGCCCTGGAGGAACATGCCGAAGATGAGGCCGACACCGATTGCGGCGATACCGGCACCCATCGCGGCGATACCGGCACCGATGACCTTGGCTGAAGCGATGTCCATGAGTTAGACCTTCCTGTTGATGTCTTGGTAGAGGATTTACGAATTAGTGGAGATTGACGGCGTCGTTTAGGTAAATCGACGCCAGCAGCGCGAAAACATAGGCCTGGACGACCGCAATCAGCAGTTCGAGCGCCGTCAGAGCAACGTTGACCGTCAGCGGCACCAGCCCGAACACGTAGGGCAGCGCCTCAAAGCTGCCGAGCGCAACGACGAAGCCGCCAAACACCTTGAGCAGGACGTGGCCCGCGGTCATGTTGGCGAACAGCCGGATGGCGAGCGTGAACGGACGCGACAGGAACGACACAACCTCGATCGGCACGACGATCAGCATCAGGACCAGCGGAGTGTCCTTGGGGATGAACAACGAGAAGAAGTGCAGGCCGTGGCGCAGCAGGCCGACGATCAGCACCACGACGAACACGATCAGCGCGAGGCCGAAGGTAACGCCGATGTGGCTGGTCGGGGTGAAGGCGCCGACGAAAGGGATCAGCCCGAGCAGGTTGCAGGCCAGCACGAAGATGAAGATCGAGAATATCAGCGGGACATAGCGCCGCCCCTCGGGGCCGACGTTCTCGTCGAGCATCTTGCCGACGAAGTCGTAGAAATACTCGACCGCCGCCTGCCAGCGACCCGGCACCAGCTTCGGGTTGGCCGAGCCAACGAACAAGAACACCGCGACCATCGCGAGCGCGATCGTCATCCACAGGCTGGAGTTGGTGTACGACACGTCGACGCCGCCGAGGCTCAGCGGAACCTTCCGGACGATGTCGAACTGTTCCATGGGACCGGCCAAGGGTCTAGTCTCCGGGCGTGCCGTCGAATTGCTTCGACCGTTTCAGGGCGCTGCGGACACCGGCGGCAAAGCCGAGCCCGAGCAGGACGATCATCAGCCACGGCGCGGTGCCGAACTGCCGGTCGAGGAACCAGCCGAGGAAGCCACCGACCAGCACCGCGCCGACGAACTCGACGCCGATGGCATAGCCACGACTTTCAGCGCTGGGCGCTTTCTTCTGTTCGAGACCGGCCTTGTCCTTGGCGTCGGCGATGCGGCGCGAGAGATCATCGGGCGTGCGATGATCGTCGGACACTTCGGAACTCCGAGAACGGCGGTTGAACAGTAAAAAACGGCCCCGGCAGTCACCCGCCGAGGCAGCGTCCCTCTAGTGTCGGCCCGCCAAAGTGTCAACGCTTGAGCGGTGCCCGAGCGGGGCTTTTGCGCCACAGCTTGTCATTTCCGGCAACAGCACCGAAGCTCCATGCGGGCTTATGGGGGTATGGCAGATGCGCAGTTGGTGGCCGCTACTGATTGCGCTCCTTGGCACTGTGCTGCTCGCGGTGTTCGCGACGACGCCACGGGCGCCGCGCGGCCTCGACACTGCCGCGACAGCCTTCTCCGCCGAGCGCGCGATGGCCGACGTCCGCGAGATCGCCCGCGCACCGCACCCAACCGGAAGTGCCGACAACGCCCGCGTCCGGGCCTGGCTGGTGCAGCGGCTTACGGGTCTGGGCATGAGCGTCCGCACGACGAGCGCGCCACTCAGCCCAGCCGGTGCCGCGCGGCTGCACAAGTGGAGCGGCAGCGACGCGACGCCGCCGCTGGTCAACATCGTCGCCACCTTGCCCGGTGGTGAGCCCGGTGCCTCGGCCGTACTGGTGCTCGCGCATTACGACAGCGTCTGGGGCTCGCCGGGAGCCGCCGACGACGGTGCCGGGGTCGCGTCGGCGCTCGAGATCGCACGCACGCTAAAGCTCGATCCTGGCCGGCGGCGTCCGCTGGTCGTGGTCTTTACCGACGGCGAAGAGCTCGGCCTCGAAGGCGGCAAGGCGCTGTTCAACGCCGATCCGGACCGCGCCTACATCGGGGTCGTCGTCAATCTCGAGACCCGCGGCGGCGGCGGGCGCGCCGCGATGTTCGAGACCGGGCGCGATAACGGCGCGATGATGCGGCTGTTCGTAGAGGCAGTCGGGCGGCCCTCGGCGACCTCGCTGAGTGTGTTGATTTACGAGCTGTTGCCAAACTCGACAGACTTTACCCCGGCCAAGGCCCTCGGCCTCCCCGGCTTCAACTTCGCCTTCATCGGACGCCCTGGCCTGTACCACTCGCCGCTCGCTACCGCGGACAACCTCGACCAAGGCGCGCTGCAGGACATGGGCAGTCAGGCGCTCGACCTGACGCGGGCGCTGGTCACCGTCCCCGCGCTGCCCGGCAAGGCCCCCAATCTCGTGTTCTTCGACGTGCTCGGCGTCGCGTTGATCGCCTACCCGCCGGTCGTCGGCTGGCTGGTGCTGGGCGTGGCTGTGGTCCTGCTGGGCGCGACGGCATGGCGGGTCGGGGCAGGTGCGAGCGATGTCGGCCGCGGCCTACTTGCGACGTTGGCGACATTGGTCGTCGGAGCCGCACTGCTGTTCGCCTTCAACATACTTTCGGGAGCAGGCGCTGGCGCGAATTACTACGACCGGCTGGCTGCGATCCCGTGGTTGCAGGTGCAGGCGCTGCTGGTTGGTGGCGCGACGGTCGGGATCGGCCTGTTGCTCCGGCAGCGCGACGGCGTGCCGGCCGCTACGGCGATCGGGACCGCGCTGCCCCTGCTGGTCACAGCCGTCGTTCTACAGGTCATCGCACCGACCGCGGCGTTCATAGTCGCATGGCCGGTGATGTTCGCCGGGGTGGTCGTCGCCGCCCTCGCCTTCATGCGCGGACCCATCGGAACCATCATCGCCGTCGTCATCGTCGCGATGGAGGCAGCGTACGTGCTCTCCTTCGCATTCTTCCTGACCCAGGCGATCGGGCAGGACACTCCGTCCGCTGCCGCGCTGCCGCTGTCGATGATCGCGATGCTGGCGTGGTCATTGGTGCCGTCGCTTGCGCCACGCCGACTGCTCGCTGTCGCCGCGATCCTGCTGCTGGCCGGCGCGGGCATCGCCTTGTCGGTCCGCCTCGATCCGATCGCGGCGAGTGTCCCGGCCTACAGCCTGAAGGGTTGACCCGCCGCCCGCGCAAGACTGTATTGCAATCGAATTGCGGGAGGCCGGGCGACGCAAACCACTCTCATCCTGATCGGGGTCGCGTGCATCGTCGGCGCGATCGTCGGCGGCGGCGTCAAGCTCGTGCAGGTCGAGTTGCGTGCTTTCGATTCGCTCCAGCGCCAGATCCTGCTCGGGGTGTTCGGGATTATCCTGGTCGCGGCCGGGTTGATCATGGGAAACGGCGTGGAGCCGTCGAAGCTGGCGACCGAGAGCAGCACGCCATCGAAGGCACCCGAGAAGGCGCCCGAAGTCACAGACGCCCCGGCGGTCTCGGTCGCCACGCCGTCTTCAGAACCGACCCGGACGCGGGTAGCCCCCGCCGACGCACCGGCTGCTCCGTCTGCCGCGTCCACGCCGCATACAGGAGCGGAGGCCCTGCCAAGCAAGGTCGACATATTCTGGTGCGAAAGCGGGGATGGCAGTGGCGACAACCGCGAGGCGGGGACGCGGGTGGGGGCAGCGCTGCAGTCCGACGGGCGGGTCGCCAGGGTCCGCGTGCGACCACTGTCGCTGGCGACCAATGCCCGCCCCGACTACAGCATCGGCAACGACATCGTGCGCTTTGACCCGGGCGAGCGTGGCGAGGCGACGATACTGGCGAGCCTCGCCACCGGTGCTTCGGGCCGCGCTTTCGCGCCTGCACCGGCGCTGCCGGGCACGCCGTCGGTGGACTATCTGTCAATCTTCGTCTGCGGCGCGCACTAGAACCTACTCCGCCGCGAGCAGCATCTCGGCCCGCGCCAGATCGACCGAGACCAGTTGCGACACGCCCGGCTCGGCCATCGTAACCCCGTAGAGGCGGTGCATCCGGCTCATCGTCACGGCGTTGTGGGTGACGATCAGGAAGCGTGTGCGCGTCGTCGTCGCCATGTGGTCGAGCAGATCACAAAAGCGCTCGACGTTGGAGTCGTCCAAGGGCGCATCAACCTCGTCGAGGACGCAAAGCGGCGACGGTGTCGTCAGGAACAGCGCGAAGATCAGGGCGATCGCGGTCAGGGCTTGCTCGCCGCCCGACAACAAGGTCAGCGACTGCAGCTTCTTGCCCGGCGGCTGCGCCATGATCTCGAGGCCGGCAGCGAGCGGGTCATCCGACTCGGTCAGCTCGAGGTGGGCTGCCCCGCCCTCGAAGAGTGTCGCGAACAGGGCGCGGAAGTGGCTGTCGACGGTCTGGAACGCCGCGAGGAGGCGGACTCGGCCCTCGCGGTTGAGGGCACCAATACTGCCGCGCAGGCGGGCGATGGCGGTCTCCAGCTCATCCCGCTCCGAAGCGGACAGCGCCAGGCTTGCCTCGATCTCGGCAAGCTCGACCCCGGCGCGCAGGTTGACTGGGCCGAGGCGCTCGCGCTCCGCCGAAAGCGCATCGAAGCGCTGTGCCAATGCGTCAGCGGGCTCGCCGGGAGTGAAGCCGAGGACCTCGGGCAGGCGCACCGGCGCGGTCTGGAAACGGTCGCCGCAGCTGGTCGCGAGTTCGGAGCGGCGGGAGTCCTGATGCTCGGCCTGCGCTACGGCGCGCGCGCGAGCCTCGCGGGCGTCGGCCAGCGCATCGGCGGCGGCGCGCGCGGCGGCGTCGACGGTGCGCAGCGCAGTCTCGACCTCGGCAAGTCGGTCGGCAGCGGCGCGGCGCTCGGCTTCGGCGATGGCGATCGTGCCGGCGAGCGCGGCGGTCTCGCGGGCGATCTCTGGCGGGCGGGCGGCGAGGCTGGCGAGTTCGGCGGCGAGGCTCGCGTCGCGGCGGTCGAGCTCGGCGACGTGCGCGACACTGGCGGCAGCACGCGACTCCCAGGCCTTGGCATCAGTCGCAAGTTGCCCGAGGCGGGTGGTGTCCGCGTCGATGCGGCGGGCGGCGTTGTCGTGGGCGGCGCGGGCAACGGCGAGCGCGGCGCGAGCTGCCTCGACTTCGCCGCGCAAGGTTGCGACGCGCGCCGACAGGGCCGGCAAGCCGGTGACTTCGTGCGCCGCAGCGCGCGCCGCCTCGGCTTCGGCGCGGTGGCCCTCGGCTTCGCTGGCGAGGCGGGCGAGTGCGGCGTCGGTCGCCTCGAGCCGGGCGGCCCGTGCGGCAATGGCGGCAGCGGTGCTGGCGGTGGTGGCGCGGGCCGCGGATTGCGCCTGCTCGGCACGGGCGCGGGCGGTGCGTGCGGCGGTCTCGGCGGCGGCGTGGGCGGTCAGTTGGGCGAGCGCGGCGGTGACCGCCGCCGTAGCGGTGGCGGCCTCGCCCTCGACACCCGGCAATTCGGCAGCGATGGCGGCGAGGCGGGCGCGCTGGATCAGGCGTTCGGCGGCGGCGCGGCCCTCTCCCCCGCCCGAACGATAGCCGTCCCAGCGCCACAAGCGGCCGTCGCGGGTGACGAGCCGCTGGCCCGGCGCAAGGGTGGCGGCGAGACCTTCGGCGGCATCAGGCTCGACGATCCCGACCTGACGAAGGCGACGGGTCAATTCGGAAGGGGCCGCGACGACTTCGCTCAGCGCGCGGGCCCCGGCGGGGAGCGGTGCATCGCCTGCCCCGTCGCCGGCCCCGGCCCAGTGGCGCGGCCCCTTGCCGACCGCTGCTGACAGGTCGTCACCGAGCGCCGCTGCAAAGGCCGCCTCGAAGCCCGGGGTAACGGTGACCCGGTCGATCAGCGCATCGCCACCGCTGCCGCTCGATGCCAGCGCACGGGTCAGGGCGCCCTGCTCACCCGCCAGCGCCGCAATCCGTCCGCGCGCCGTCGCCGCCGTAGCCTGCGCGGTGTCGCGGGTCGCCGATGCCTCGCGCCGTCCGGTCTCGGCCGCGGCCAGCGCCACGCCTGCCGCCTCGATCTCGCGCGCCGCCGCGTCGAGCGCTCGCTCCGCCGCATCGTGACGGGCGGCATCGTCACCGGGCTCTGCCAGCTTTGCGCGCTCTAAAATCAGCCGCGCGATCTCGGCGGCGGTTCGACCGCCGCGCGCCTCGGCGGCCGCAATCGCGGCGTCAGCGGCACGAGCCTGGGCTGCAGCGCGCGCCTGCGCCTCGATCGCCTTCGACAATTCGGCCTCATATCCGGTCGTCGCCCGCTCAGCCTCGGCGACCGTCTTCGCGAGCCCCGGCAGCTCCGCCTGTGCGGTGACCCTTCCCGCATCGAGCCGGCCGCGTTCCCCTTCAAGCCGCTCGATCGCCGCCGCCGCGTCCGCACCTATCCCGGCCTCCCGCGCCCGGTCTCCCGCCCCAGTCTCGCGCGCCGCGGCCAGCTCGCGCCCCCGCGCCTCGACCCGCGCCAGCTCCGCGGCGAGTGCGGTGCGGGTCTGCGCCAGATGCTGGAGCGCCGCCGCCGCCCGCGCCTCGGCATCGCGCAAGCTGGGCAACGCCGCCGACGCCTCCGCCTGGACGGTCCCGAGCCGCGCCGCCTCGCGGGTCGCGGTGGCCACTGCTTCCTCCGCCGCCTGCGCCTCGCGGCGTGCTGTGTCCGCCGCTGCTGCGGCCGCCTGCCAGCGCGCGAACAGCAACGCGCCCTCCGCGACCCGGATGCGGTCGCTGAGCTCGGAGTAGCGCTGCGCGGACCGCGCCTGCCGCTTGAGCGACGCGACCTGCGTCTCCTGCGCCTTCAGCACGTCGTCGAGCCGGAGCAGGTTCGCCTCGGTCGCGCGCAGGCGGATCTCGGCCTCCTTGCGGCGCACGTGCAGCCCGGAAATGCCCGCGGCTTCCTCGAGCAACGCGCGGCGCTCGTCGGGCTTGGCCGCGATGATCGCGCCGATCCGCCCCTGGCTGACCAGCGCGGGCGAGTGGGCGCCGGTGGCATTGTCGGCGAACAGCATCTGGATGTCGCGCTGGCGGACGTCGCGGCCGTTGAGGCGGTAGTTCGAGCCCAGCCCACGCTCGATGCGGCGGACTACCTCGAGATCGTCGCTGTCGTTGAACGCAGCCGGTGCGGTGCGGGTGCTGTTATCGAGGCTGAGCGTCACTTCGGCAAAGTCACGGCTGGGCCGAGCGGCCGTGCCGGCAAAGATGACATCGTCCATCGCGCCCGAGCGCATCGACTTCGGGCTGCCCTCGCCCATCACCCAACGGATCGCCTCGAGCAAGTTCGATTTGCCGCAGCCGTTAGGGCCCACGACCCCGGTCAGGCCGGGCTCGATCCGCAGTTCGACACCTTCGACGAACGACTTGAACCCTGCGAGGCGAAGCCGCCTGAATTCCACCTGTTGCCCCCCCGGGCGTCAGCCCTACAGCGCGGACACTAATTTTGGCTCAAGCTGTGGCCAGGTGTTGATGCCGTCCTGCTTGACGCCGTTAATAAAGAAGGTCGGCGTGCCGGTGACGCCGAGCTTGCCCGAAGCTTCGGACTGCATATCGGTCAGGCGCTTGAGCGCCGCGGCATCGCCAATGCACTTGTCGAACTGCGCGCTGGTCATGCCGCGCGCCCGCATGAACTTGTCGAGGCCGCCGATCTTTGCAACCGCAGCGACCTGCTGGTCCTGCGGTAGCGCCCCGATGCGCTTCGAATCATCGGGCGTCATCTTTGTGAACGGCTCGGTCCATTCGCCCTGCGAGGCGTAGAAGGCGTTCATCAGGTTGAAGAACTGTCGCGGCCCCTCGCAGCGCGCCAGCACCGAGGCGGCCATGTCGGGGCCATTGAGCAGGAAGTTGCGGTATTCATAGCTGACCTTGCCGGTGGCGATGTACTTGGCGTGCAGGTCGGCGTCGGACTCGGCCTTGAAGTCGCGGCAGTGCGGGCAAGTCAGCGAGGCGTACTCGACCAATTTCACCCGCGCATCGGGGTTGCCCATGCGGAAGCCGCCCTCGGGCGTCGCGACCATCTCGTCGAGCCAATTCTTGCCGGCAACGGCACCTGCTGCAGTTGCGGGCGTCGCAGTAGCATCCGTGGTCGTCGCCACCGACGTCGTTGCCGCCGGTACATCGGGCTTCTTGTCGCAGGCGGCGACGGCCACCAGCATCAGCATCGCACCGAAAGCCACTGCACGCATTCCGACGGTCTCCAATAATCTGTCGTGTCTGTGACGCCGAGCGGGCGTCAACGCAATGCCTTGCTACTGCAGCGCCTTGACGAGGCGGGGTTCGAGCTCCGCCCAGCCCGAGATGGCGCGCGGCTGCCCCATGAAGTCAGTAGTCTGCCGGACCCCGTCGATGAGGAAGTTCGGCGTGCTGTCGACCTTGTCGGTCTCGACCGCCGATTTCAGCGTCGCGGTCAGCTTGTCGGTCGCGGCCTTGTCGGCAAGGCAGCGCTCAGCTTTCGTCGGCGGCAGGCCATGCGGTGCCATCCAGTCGACCAGACCGCCCGCCTTGGCGAGCTCGGCGACCTGCTTGTCCTTGGGCAGCGCCGCGATCCGTGCCGCAGTGGTGTCGTCGAGCTTAGTGAACGGCTCGATCCAGTTCTCCTGGTTGGCGAACAGGAGCTCGACATTGGCCGCCTGCTTCGGTGCGGTGGCATCGCAGCCGGCAAGCAGGCTGACGGCATAATCGGGACCATTGCGGACGAAGCTGCGGAACTCGAAACTGACCTTGCCGGTGGCGACGTACTTCGCCTTGAGCACCGGCACGCCGTCCTTCTGGAAGGCGCGGCAGTGCGGGCAGGTGAACGAGCCGTACTCGACGAGTTTCACCTTCGCCTGCGGGTTGCCAATCATGAACCCGGCGGGCGTGGCGACGACGGTTCGGGTCCAGTCACGGGTCGGACCGGCGGCGAGGGGTACGGCGAGCGCGAGCGCGGCCGTGAGGACGAGGGAGCGGATGATCATCGGCTTTTCCTGTGTCTATCGGCAGATTTCCGCAAGCTGAACGGCCTCACCCGATCTTCGGCAGCCCGGTCGTCACCGCAAGCGCCTGCGCGAGCGACTCGAGACTGGCGCGGAGGCCGGGATCGGCGATTTCGCGCAGCGTCGACTGGGTCGTCGGCGGAAGCTCGCGGGGAGCCGCGACCGGCCGCTCGGCCTTCGGGATTGGCAGGTCGCCGTGCCGCAGCGCGAGCCGCGATACCGCCGCGTAGCCGAAGAAGCGGTTGGCGCGCTCGATGACCTGCGGTTCGACGTGGCGCAGCATCGGCGCGAAGGCTCCGGTGACGACGATCTTCAGCGTGCCGCCGCTGCGCTTGCCGACCGGGAAGCGGATCTCCTCGGGCATCGAGTGGCGGGCGTAGGCCGGGCCGACGATGTCGCTCCAGCGCGCGACGATGGCGCTCTGCATGAAGCCGTAACGGCGGAAGGCGGCGCCGCCGACCTTGGGCACGGCCTCGCCGACCGCGCGAGCGCGGCGCGACCTCGACTCGGGGGGTATTTCAGGCACGCAGGGGTCATGCCATAGCCCCGCCATGCCCGTCGAGGTCACCGCCTTCCAGACCGCCCTGCTGGGCTGGTACGACGCCCATGCGCGCACCTTGCCGTGGCGTTCGCCGCCCGGCACGCCGTCCGCCGATCCCTACCGCATCTGGCTGTCGGAGGTCATGCTCCAGCAGACGACGGTCGCCGCGGTCATACCGTACTTCGAGGCGTTCACGACGCGCTGGCCAACGGTGGCGGCGCTGGCGGCAGCGGAGGACGGCGACGTGATGCAGGCGTGGGCGGGCCTCGGCTACTACGCCCGCGCCCGCAACCTGCTCGCCTGCGCACGGGCGGTGACGGCGCTCGGCGGCTTCCCGACGACCGAGGCCAACCTTCGCACCCTGCCCGGCATCGGCGCCTACACCGCTGCCGCGGTCGCCAGCATCGCTTTCGGCGAGGCCGCGGTGGTCGTCGACGGCAACATCGAGCGGGTAATGTCGCGGCTGTTCGCGGTTTCGACCCCGATCCCGGCCGCCCGCCCTGAGCTTCGAGCCCACGCCGCAGCACTTACCCCTACACACCAACCCGGCGACCACGCGCAGGCGCTGATGGACCTCGGCGCGACGGTCTGCACACCCCGCAGCCCGCGCTGCGACGCCTGCCCGGTCGCGCGCTGGTGTGATGCACGGGCGAGCGGCGACCCGGCGCGCTTCCCGGTCCGTGCCCCCAAGAGGATTCGCCCTGTCCGCTTCGGCACCGCCTTCCGCCTCGAGGCCCGCGGTCACGTCCTGCTCGTCCGCCGCCCGCCGCGTGGCTTGCTCGGCGGGATGCTGGCGCTGCCGACGAGCGCGTGGACCCCGGCACCCGTCGACTGGCGCACCGAGGCACCGGTTCCCGCCGACTGGACGCTGCGCCCGACCGTCGTCCGCCACGTCTTCAGCCACTTCGAACTGCGCCTCTCGGTGGTGGCGGCAAGCCTTGCCGCGCGTACCCACCTGCCGGGCGAATGGTGGCCCGCTGACCGGCTCGACGAGGCCGGCCTGCCGACCCTGTTCGCCAAGGCGAGCCGAGCCTGATCCCCGCCGAACCTTCTTCGCCTTCGATCGTTAGCACATTGTAAACGTTCAAGAGAGGAAACGACGTGCGCTCATGGATAATGGCCAGCCTGCTGCTGGCGACGTCCGCCGCCGCCGAGCCGCCGCGAGATATCAGCCCGATGACGCTGCCCGGCGGCGGTGGCTACATCCAGCCCGGCAATCCCAACCGCAGCATCACGTCGGTCGGCCGCGAGAGCGCCTTCGTCCGCCAGCGCGAGGCCAGGCACCGGGCCGCGACGCACACTGGCGCGCATACGGGCGCGGTAGCCCATACCGTCACGGCAGCGCACACGATCCCGTGCGCCTCGCACAAGGGCCCGCGGCGCTGCCTCGTCCACAACGCCGGGGTGACCCTCGAACGCCGGACCAGCAACAATGCCTGCCGGTCAGGGCGCGACTGGCATTACGACGCCCGGTCGATCACCGTAGCCAACGGCTGCCGCGCGCTGTTCAGCTACAAGCCGCGTTCCTGACCCGTAATATCGCGCCGCGTCATTGCGGCAGTGGCACTCTCAGGACGCCCATGCGTAAATAGGCTGTGTGACCACGGGGAAACCATGAACGGCATTCTGATTATCGACCTGCTGATGCTGGTGTTCACTGGCGCTATTGTCGTCGCGCTGATCTGGGCGCTGCTGCGGCTCCGCGCTATTGCGCCCGTCCGCCTCCAGCACCGCATCAACAGGGAGGTCGCCGAGCGCCGTGCGGCGATGGCGGCGATGGCCTCGACCTATTCCGCTGCGTCGCCGGAGCAGCGCGAGCGGCTGGCGCTCAACTACCGCTACAACCGCGCTGCCGTGCTCGCCCTCGACCCGGCGTTCGATGCCAGCACCACCGACGCGGTGTTCGCCGCCCGGGCCCCGGCCGACCGGATTGCCGCCTAGCGCCGGTTGTCTGCGCCCAAACCCGGCGACGCGCGTTGTGCCTCGGCAATCAATGGAGCCACAGCATGACCAAGACCCTCCCCGAACTCGCCAAGGCGATGCGCGACATCGACTTCGCGATGCTCCAGACCCACACCGAGGGCGGCGAGATCGCCGGTCGCCCGATGAGCAACAATGCCGAGGTCGAGTACAACGGCGACTCGTTCTACTTCAGCTACGAGGACACCCGCACCGTCGACGACATCAAGCGCGACCCCAAGGTGGCGCTGGCGTTTCAGGCCAACACCTCGCTGCTCGGCAAGCCCGGGCTGATGGTCGCGGTCGAGGGCAAGGCCGAGCTGATCCGCGACAAGGCGGCGTTCCTCGAGCACTGGACCAAGGACCTCGACCGCTGGTTCGAGCAGGGTGCGGATACGCCCGGCATCGTGCTGATCAAGGTCCACGCCAGCCGCATCCACTACTGGGCGGGCGAGGACGAAGGCGAGATCAAGCCCTGACGGCGCGCCTTAGTCGAGGGTGACGCGGCGGCCCGAGATGGTCGTCGCGATCGGCCCATCGATAAGGTTGCGGTCGCCGTCGCGGAAGGTGACGCTGGCGGAACCCTCGAAGCCATCGCCGTCGATCGTCAGATTGAACGCGAATTCGCCGGTGCCGACGAATTGGTGCGTGGCGCGGTCGGCGGTGATCTCCACCCACTTGCCGCGCACCCCGGCGCCGGTTGCTTCCCAGATCCCTTTGCCATCGCTGCAACTGGTCGTTGGGTGGCCGCCGTCGGGGTTCGCTTGCTGCATCGTGCCGTCGGCATTGAACACGTACATGTGGTAGGGAAATGGCGCGGCACTGTCCTTGACCACCCAGGTGCCGACGATGGCGGGACGAGACGCGGCGGGTGAGCTTTCAGGCATATCTGGACGCTACCCCTGAACGCGAAAATAAGGAAAAATAAATCTGACGCGACCGCGAGAGTTTACAGAGGTGAGACCCTCGCGTGTTTTCGAAATTTCGCCCTGCTGTCGACGCACGACCGCTTCACAACGGCTTAGTCGGCCAACTTACACCTGGACATGAGAAAGAGCACCCGCCCGAAACCTCGGCGTTCCCGGAGCGTACCAGATAGGCAAAGTGTAGGACAGCCGCGTCCGGCTCAGTCGAGATTGGGCCGCAGCCACGTCTCCGCCTGCGAAAGCTCGACGCCGCGCCGTTCCGCATAGTCGGCGACCTGGTCGGCACCGATACGCGCGACACCGAAATACGCCGACTCCGGATGGGCGAAATAGAAGCCGCTGACCGCGGCGGTCGGCAGCATCGCGAAACTCTCGGTGAGCGTGATGCCGGTCGCCTTGGTGGCGCCGAGCAGCTCGAACAGCAGCGGCTTGACGCTGTGGTCGGGGCACGCCGGATACCCGGGTGCGGGGCGGATGCCGGTGTACTTCTCGCGGACCAGGTCGTCGTAGGACAAGTCCTCGTCGGGCGCGTGACCCCAGAGTTCGCGACGCACGCGGGCGTGCAACGCCTCGGCGAAGGCCTCCGCCAAGCGATCGGCGAGAGCCTTGAGGAGGATGTCGTTGTAATCGTCGTGCTGCGCCTTGAAGCGTGCCAGCTGGACGTCGATGCCCTGCCCCGCGGTCACCGCAAAGCCACCCAGCCAGTCAGCCTCCGGGTGGACGAAGTCGGCGAGGCACATGTTGGCGCGGCCTTCGCGCTTGGCGACCTGCTGGCGCAGGAACGGGATGCGCGCCAATTCGGTGTCGCGGGCTTCCGAGGTGAACAGGAGCACGTCGTCGCCATCGCGCCGCGCCGGCCAGAAGCCGACGACGCCGCGCGCCTGCAGCCAGTCGCCCTCGACGATTTCGGTCAGCATCGCCTGCGCGTCGGCGAACAGCGAGGTCGCGCTCTCGCCGACGACGGGATCGGTCAGGATCGCCGGGTAGTTGCCGGCCAGCTCCCACGCCCGGAAGAACGGCGTCCAGTCGATGTAGGGGATCAGTTCGGTGACGCTCATCGTCACGGCCTGGGTGCCCGCGGTGCGCGGCTGGACCGGCGGATGCGCGGCGAAGTCGGTCGGGAAGGCGTTGGCGCGCGCCTGCGCCAGCGTGAACAGCTTGCTCTGGGTGTTGCCGGCGCGCTGGACGCGGATCGCCTCGTATTCGAGTGCCGTGCGGTCGACGAGCTCGTTCTTTATGGTGTCGCTGACCATCGCGCCCGCGACGCCGACGGCGCGGCTGGCGTCGAGAACATGGATCGTCGGCCCGGCGTAGGCGGGGGCGATGCGCAGCGCGGTGTGGACCCGGCTGGTCGTCGCGCCGCCGATCAGCAGCGGCATGGTCATGCCGGCGCGCTGCATCTCGGCCGCAACGGTGACCATCTCGTCGAGCGACGGCGTGATCAGCCCGGACAGCCCGATCATGTCGGCATTGCAGTCGTTGGCGGCCTTCAGGATCACCGACCACGGCACCATGACGCCGAGATCTACGACTTCGAAATTATTGCACTGGAGGACGACGCCGACGATGTTCTTGCCGATGTCGTGGACGTCGCCCTTGACCGTCGCCATGATGATCCGGCCCTTCGTCTGCTGGCCTTCGGACTTCTCCGCCTCGATGAAAGGCAGCAGGTGGGCGACCGCCTTCTTCATGACCCGCGCCGACTTGACGACCTGCGGCAGGAACATCTTGCCCGCGCCGAACAGGTCGCCGACGACGTTCATGCCGGCCATCAGCGGCCCCTCGATGACGTCGATCGGGCGCACCGCGACCTGCCGCGCCAGCTCGGTATCGTCGACGACATAGGCGTCGAGGCCCTTGACCAGCGCATGCTCCAGCCGCTTGTCGACCGGCCAGCTGCGCCACTCCTCGGCCTCCTTCTCGGCCGCCTTGCCGTCGCCGCGGAACTTGTCCGCGAGCTCGACCAGCCGCTCGGTGTTGGTCAGGTTGGAGCTGCGCGACGGGCGGTTGAGGATGACGTCCTCGCAGGCGTCGCGAAGCTCCAGCGGGATCGTGTCGTAGACATCCAGCTGCCCGGCGTTGACGATGCCCATGTCGAGGCCGGCGGCGACCGCGTAATACAGGAACACCGAGTGCATGGCGCGGCGCACGGGCTCGTTGCCGCGGAAGCTGAACGACATGTTCGAGACGCCGCCCGAGATGCGCGCATGCGGGCAGCGCAGCTTGATCGCGGTGCACGCCTCGATGAAGTCGACGCCGTAGTTGTCGTGCTCCTCGATGCCGGTGGCGACCGCGAAGATGTTGGGATCGAAGATGATCTCGTCCGCCGGGAAGCCGTCGGCGACCAGCAGGTCGTAGGCGCGGCCGCAGATCTCGACCTTGCGGGCGGCGGTGTCGGCCTGGCCCTGCTCGTCGAAGGCCATGACGACCGCGGCGGCGCCGTACATCCGGCACTTGCGGGCAGCGGCGAGGAAGGGGCCCTCCCCTTCCTTCATCGAGATCGAGTTGACGATCGGCTTGCCCGAGACGCAGCGCAAGCCGGCCTCGATGACGCTCCACTTCGAGCTGTCGATCATCACCGGGACCCGCGCGATGTCGGGCTCGGCGGCGATCAGCTTGAGGAAGGTCGTCATGGCGTACTCGGCGTCGAGCAGGCCCTCGTCCATATTGACGTCGATGATCTGCGCGCCGTTCGCGACCTGCTGGCGTGCGACCTCGACCGCGGCGGGGTAGTCGCCTGCCATGATCAGCTTCTTGAACGCCGCCGACCCGGTAACGTTGGTGCGTTCGCCGATGTTGACGAAGGTCGCGCGCTTGGGGGCGGACGTTTCCTCGGGCAGGTCGTCGTCGAGCTTCAGTGCAAGATTGGTCACGCGGCTTCCGTCATGATCATGGGGTCGAGGCCGGCGAGGCGCAGGGCCGACGCCGGGTGGGGGATCTGGCGGGGCGGCTTCCCGCGCACGGCGTCGCGCATCGCGGCGATATGCTCGGGCGTCGAGCCGCAGCAGCCGCCGACGATGTTGACGAGGCCTTCCGCGACCCATTCGCCGATGAACGCGCCGGTGGTGTGCGGCTCCTCGTCGTACTCGCCGAGGTCGTTGGGTAGCCCGGCGTTCGGGTAGACCATGACCAATGTGTCGGCGAGCGGGCTGAGCGCCTGGACGTGCGGGCGCAGCAAATCGGCCCCGAAGGCGCAGTTCAGCCCCATCGTCAGCGGGCGCGAATGGCGCACGGTGTACCAGAACGCGTCGACCGAGTGGCCGGACAGGTTGCGCCCCGACATGTCGGTGATGGTCATCGAGATCATCAGCGGAATCTCGTGGCCGCGCGTCTCAGCGAGCTCGAGCACGGCGACGATCGCCGCCTTGGCATTGAGCGTGTCGAAGATCGTCTCGACCAGGATGAAGTCGCAGCCGCCGTCAAGCAGCGCCGCCGCCTGGTCGGCATAGACCGCCTTCATCTCGTCGAAACCGACGGCGCGGAAGCCGGGATCGTTGACGTCGGGCGACAGCGACAGCGTCTTGTTCGTCGGCCCAACCGCGCCGGCGACGAAGCGCGGACGGCCGTCACGCGCCTCATACTCGTCCGCGGCCTTCCGCGCGATGTGCGCGGCCGCGATGTTGATGTCGCGGACGAGGTGGACGGCATTGTAATCCGCCTGGCTGATCGTGTTGGCGTTGAAGGTGTTGGTCGAGACGATGTCCGAGCCCGCGTCGAGGTAGCCGCGAGTGATCGCGTCGATGACGTCGGGCCGGGTCAACACGAGCAGGTCGTTGTTGCCCTTCTGGTCGTCGGTCAGGTCGTAGTCGCCGCGGTAGTCGGCCTCGGTCAGTCTGTACGACTGGATCATCGTGCCGAACGCGCCGTCGGTCAGCAGGATGCGCTTCGCGGCCTCGGCGCGGAGGCGGATGGCGGCTTCGGACTTGATCATGCGGCCAGCTCCTGCGGCTGCTTCGTCGCATCGGGGCGGACCCCGAGCATGTGGCAGATCGCGTACGCCAGCTCGGCGCGGTTGAGGGTGTAGAAGTGGAAGTGCCGGACCCCGCCCGCATACAGGCGCCGGCACAGTTCGGCGGCGACGGTCGCGGCGACCAGCTGGCGCGCGGCCGGCTTGTCGTCGAGGCCGTCGAACAGCCGCGCCATCCATGCGGGCACGTCGGTGTTGCAGCCCGCCGCCATCTTGCGGAGCTGGGCGAAGTTGCTGACCGGCAGGATGCCCGGGACCAGCTCGGCGTCGATGCCCCTCGCCGCCGCCGCATCGCGGAAGCGGAAGAAGGTGTCGGGCTCGAAGAAGAATTGCGTGATGCCGCGTACCGCGCCGGCGTCGAACTTGCGCGCGAGGTAATCGATGTCGGTGGCGCTGTTGGTCGCGTCGGGGTGCGGCTCGGGGTAGGCCCCGACCGAGATCTCGAAGTCGGCGACGCGCTTCAGGCCCGCGACGAGATCGGCGGCGCTGGCGTAGCCGTCGGGGTGCGGGGCGAAGCGCTCGCCGGCGCGGGGCGGGTCACCCCGCAGCGCGACGATGTGCCGGACGCCGGCGTCCCAGTAAGCGCGGGCAACCTCGTCGATCTCGGCCTTGCTGGCGTCGACGCAGGTCAGGTGCGCGGCGGCGGGTATTCCGGTCTCGCGGACGATGCGCGCGACGGTGTTGTGGGTGCGCTCGCGGGTCGAGCCGCCCGCGCCGTAGGTCACCGAGACGAAGCGTGGAGCGAGCGGCCGCAGCGTCTCGACCGAGTTCCACAGCGTCTCGGCCATCGCGTCGGTCTTGGGCGGGAAGAACTCGAACGACACGCCGATATCGCCGGGCAGGTCGGCGAACAGCGGCGGGCTGACGGCACGCGCCGCCTCGTTCATCTGGGCGAGGGTCAGGTTACTCATGCGGCTACTCGCTGCTCGAGCGAGGGACGCTCGCCGAGCCATAAGGTTACTGTCAGGGGTTCATCGACGCCGGCAGGAGCCGGCAGGTCGGCGACGACGCGAGCCTCGAGGCCGGCATCGCGGAGCCAGCCGCTGACCACGACGGGATCGAAGCCGAGGCGGGCGTGGGCCTCGCGGCTGCGCAGTTCCTCGCGGTCGTGCGGGGCGAAGTCGGCGATCAACAGGCGGCCACCGGGGGCGAGCACCCGCGCCGCCTCGGCGATCGCAGCGGCAGGCAGGTCGGCGAAGTGGAGGACCTGATGCAGCACGACGGTGTCAACGCTCGCATCGGCCTGGGGCAGCGCGAACATGTCGCCGCGCCGGACCTCGGCGTGCGGCAGCCCCGCCGCCTCGATACGGCCCCGCGCCAGCCGCAGCATCTCGGGCGAGCGGTCGATGCCGATCGCGGTGCGGGCACGCTCGCCGAGCAGCTCGATCATCCGGCCGGTGCCGGTTCCGACGTCGAGCAGGCAGCCGAGCGGGCGCTCGCCGAGTGCTGCGACGATTGCCGCCTCGACGTCGCTCTCCGCGACATGGAGCGACCGCAGCCGGTCCCAGCTCTCGGCCTGCGCGGCGAAGTAAGCGGTGGCGGCGGCGTCGCGCTCGGCGCGGACTGCGGTCAGTTTCGCCACGTCGGTGGAGGCGCTGCCGTCGTCCCAGGCGTCGAGAGCGGCAAGCACAGGATCCGACGCCGACGGGTTGCCGAGGCGCACGAACACCCAAGCGCCTTCCTTATAACGACGGACCAGTCCGGCGTCGGCGAGGATACGGACGTGGCGCGACACGCGCGGCTGGCTCTGCGACAACACGTCCGCGAGCTCGCCGACAGCAAGCTCCATGCGGCGTACCAACAGCAAAATGCGGATCCGGGTGGGATCGGCAAGCGCACGGAAGATGTCGAGCGCGGCGGACATGCGGTGGGATATAAAGATATCTTTATATGAGTCAACGGGGACCGACGCCGCTTGTCGGATAAACGTGCCTGTGGCACCGGGTAGTCCATGGTAATTCACCCCACGAAATCGGTGCGGCGTATCGCGTCCCGAACGGCACTCGGCGGGCTCGTCTTCACGCTGAGCGCATGCGCCGCGCCCCACCCCGGCAGCAACGCCCCGGCGCTCCGCGATCCGTACGAGAAGTTCAATCGGAGCATGTACGGCTTCAACAAGGGGCTCGACCGCGTCGCGCTGAAGCCTGCGACCAAGGTCTACCGCTTCATCCTGCCGACCTTCATTCGTCGCGGCGTCACCAACTTCCTCAACAACCTCGAAGAACCGCTGTCGTTCGGCAATGCCCTGCTGCAGGCCAAGCCCAAGGAGGCGTGGCATACGTTCAAGCGCTTTACGGTCAACACCACCGTTGGCGTTGGCGGCCTGTTCGACCATGCCAGCAAGATCGGCCTGCCCGTGCAGGCCGAGGATTTCGGCCAGACGCTCGCGGTCTGGGGGGTCAAGTCGGGGCCGTTCCTGATGCTGCCGCTGTTCGGCCCGTCGACGTTCCGCGATGCCGGCGGCATGGGCGTCGACTTTGTCACCGACCCGGTGCCCTATGCCCGCAACGCCGTCCTCCACCCGAGTTTTGCCGCGAAGGCCGGCCAGGCTGCCGTCGGCGTGCTCGACCTCCGCTCGAAGCTGATGGATGCCGGTGCTGATGGCGTCCTCGCGTCGAGCCTCGACGAATATGCGACGGTGCGCTCGGCCTTCCTGCAGCGCCGCCAGTCCGAAATCTACGACGGCTCACCGCCTGACGACGAGGATGCACCGGTCGAGGATGCGCCGCTTGCTCCCGGCGCGACGCCACCCGCGCACCCGGGCAGCGGCGTCGCGTCTCCGATAGCCCCGGCACCGACGGGCGCCCCTCAGTCCGATGCCGCGCCTGCCGAGGCCGATCCCGCAGGCACGCCGGCAGCGCCGCAGCCGCCGCAGTGATGCGCCGCGCACCGGCCGCGGCGCTGCTACTATTGCTGGGGCTGGCGGCCTGCGACAACGCGGGACCCAAAGCGCCGACCGGCAACGATGCCGCCATCGCTGCCGCCGAGCGCAAGGCCGTGAGCGACACCGACGCGGCGCTGGCCGAGGCGCGCCCTGTGCAACCGGCCCCGGCGGCCGCGCAATAGACTGGAACCAAAGGCGATCACGACCGGTTTCCGCGGCTGATACCCCCCAGCCAAGGACCCTCGCCATGCGCATCCTGACTACGACTGCAATCGCCCTGATCGCCACCGTCGGCCTCGCCGGCTGCGGCAAGAAGACCGAGTCGACGACGACCACCACGGCGACCGACGCCACCGCCCCGGCAACCACCGACACGACCGCGACCGGCAGCGGCGCGGGCACCGGCACCGATGCCAGCGCGACCAGCGGCACCGGCAGCACCACCGGCGGCAGCGATGCCATGACCGGCAGCGGCGCCGGCACCTCGACGACCGGCTCGACCACCGGCGGCAGCGATGCCGGCGCGGGCATGACCTCGGGCAGCGGCTCGACCGCCGGCACCAGCGCCGGGACTTCGGGCACCGCCGGGTCGACGACCGGTACCGAAACCCAGTCGACCCCGTCGGGCCAGACCGGCAACCCGGGCGGCGCCGCTCCGAAGTGACGCGTTCTTCGTCACTTCCGACGAACGAGTGAGGGGCGCTTCGCCGCTCTGACGCAGAAAGGGCCGCGACATCCGTCGCGGCCCTTTCCTTATGCGTCGTTGGTGGTGTGCGGGACTTAGAAGTCCATCCCGCCCATGCCTCCCATGCCGCCGCCGCCCATGCCGCCAGCGCCGCCCTTGTCGTCGGCGGGCAGTTCGGTGATTGCGGCTTCGGTGGTGATCAGCAGGCCGGCAACCGAAGCTGCGTCCTGAAGCGCGGTGCGAACGACCTTGGTGGGGTCGATGACGCCGCTGACGACCAGGTTCTCGTAGACATCGGTCTGGGCATTGAAGCCGATCTTGTCGTCGTTGCCCTCGAGCAGCTTGCCCGAGATGACCGCGCCGTCATGACCAGCGTTCTGAGCGATCTGGCGAACCGGAGCGAACAGTGCCTTGCGGATGATGTCGATGCCGCGGGTCTGGTCGTCGTTGGCACCCTTCATGCCCTCGAGCGCCTTGGTGGCGTAGAGGAGAGCGGTACCGCCGCCGGGGACGATGCCTTCTTCGACGGCGGCGCGGGTCGCGTGGAGAGCGTCGTCGACGCGGTCCTTGCGCTCCTTGACCTCGACCTCGGTCGAGCCGCCGACCTTGATGACCGCAACGCCGCCCGCCAGCTTGGCGAGACGCTCCTGCAGCTTCTCCTTGTCGTAGTCGCTCGTGGTCGTCTCGATCTGCGCGCGGATCTGCTCGACCCGGCCCTTGATCGCGTCCTGGTCACCGGCACCGTCGATGATCGTCGTGTTGTCCTTGTCGATCGTGACGCGCTTGGCCGAGCCGAGCATCGCCAGCGTGACGTTCTCGAGCTTGATGCCGAGGTCCTCGGAGATCGTCTCGCCCTTGGTCAGCGTCGCGATATCCTCGAGCATCGCCTTGCGACGATCGCCGAAGCCGGGAGCCTTGACCGCGGCGACCTTGAGGCCACCACGCAGCTTGTTGACGACGAGCGTGGCGAGAGCCTCGCCCTCGACGTCCTCGGCGATGATCAGCAGCGGGCGACCGCTCTGGACGACGGCCTCGAGCACCGGCAGCAGCGCCTGAAGGTTCGAGAGCTTCTTCTCGTTGATCAGGATGTACGGGTTCTCGAGTTCGACCGACATCTTCTCGGGGTTGGTGATGAAGTACGGGCTCAGGTAGCCGCGGTCGAACTGCATGCCCTCGACGACATCGAGCTCGAAATCGAGACCCTTGGCCTCCTCGACGGTAATGACGCCTTCCTTGCCGACCTTTTCCATCGCTTCGGCGATCTTCTCGCCGACGATGGTGTCACCGTTCGACGAGATGACGCCGACCTGGGCGATCTCGGCGGTGCCGGCGACGGGCTTGGAGCGCGCCTTGAGGTCGGCGACGACGGCGACGACGGCCATGTCGATGCCGCGCTTGAGATCCATCGGGTTCATGCCGGCGGCAACCGACTTCATGCCCTCGCGAACGATGGCCTGGGCCAGCACGGTCGCGGTGGTGGTGCCGTCACCGGCGATGTCGTTGGTCTTCGAAGCGACTTCGCGGACCATCTGCGCGCCGAGGTTCTCGAAGCGGTCCTTGAGCTCGATTTCCTTGGCGACGGTGACGCCGTCCTTGGTGATGCGCGGGGCACCGAACGACTTCTCGATCACGACGTTGCGGCCCTTGGGGCCGAGCGTCACCTTGACCGCGTCGGCGAGGATGTCGACGCCGCGCAGGATGCGCTCACGCGCGTCGCGGCTGAACTTGACGTCTTTAGCTGCCATGTTGGTTTCCTTCAGGAATTTCGTGAAAAGTTACGACTTCTACGCCTAAACAGTATATTTCGGCGTACCATTCAGGCTCAGGCGAGAACGCCGAGGATGTCGCTTTCCTTCATGATGATGAGGTCTTCACCGTCGACCTTGACCTCGGTGCCCGACCACTTGCCGAACAGGATCTTGTCGCCCTCGGAGACGTCGAGCTTGACGCGCTCGCCGGCTTCGTTGCGCGCGCCCTTGCCGGCGGCGACGACGATGCCCTCCTGGGGCTTCTCCTTGGCGCTGTCGGGGATGATGATCCCGCCGGCGGTCTTCTCTTCGGCTTCGACACGGCGAACGAGCACGCGGTCGTGGAGCGGCGTGAATTTCATGGATCGCACCTATTGCAGCGGTTGATAGCGTGTCCGTTGGCACTCACCCGAGGCGAGTGCCAGCGACCCGGCGCATATGGTCGCGGGGGCGTGCGGCGTCAAGGCGCGGAGCGGTGACGAGAGCCTAACTGACGCTGAAGTTTCGAGACGCTAGCGCCGCCGCGGGCTCGCCAGCAAGGCCGCAGCGAGCAGCCCGGCACCCACGGCCGCGACCGCCTGCAGGGGCCGGATCTGCGCCTCCAGCGCCAAGCTGGTGCGGCGTACGTAGACGTCCTGCACGGTCTCGATGCGTCCGTCGGCGCGGTGTTCGTAGAGGTTGTCCGCGACCTCCGGCGCCGGCGGCTGGTCGATCTGCTGCGAGCCGCGGCCGATCAGCGCGATGCCGAGGTCGGTGAGGCCCGGGAAGGCGTTGCCGAACAGTTCGATGAAGCGCCCGACCCCGCCGACGGTGATCTCGCGGCGCGGGTGCTCGAGGCAGAACAGGATCGCCCGCGCGACCAGCCGCGGGTCGTACTCGATCGGCGGGATCCGTGCCGGTCGCTCCATGCGGTTGCGGGCATGCTCCGGGTACGGCGTCGCCATGGAGCCCGGCTTGATCAGGGTGATCGACACCGGCAGCCGGGCCTCCAGCACCTCGCTGCGCAGGGCATCGGTGAAGCCCTTCAACGCATGCTTCATGGCGCTGTACGGCCCCTGCAACATCATCGCGCGGTTCGCCAGGATCGAGCCGACGTTCACCAGCGCGCCGCCGCGCTCCTTGAGGACTTCCAACGCGCGGAGCGAGGCGCGGACGGTGCCGAAATAGCCGACGTCGAAGACCCGCCGGTGGTCCTCCTCCGGCGTCTCGGCGAGCGTCCCGTAGGTCGCGGCGGCGGCGTTGTTGACCCAGGAGTCGACGCGCCCGAAGCGGGCCAGAGCGGCGTCCGCGATACGTTCGGGGGTGCTGTCGTCCGCAATGTCGGCGACGACGACCTCGACCTGCCCGCCCTGCGCGTTGAGCCGGGCGGCGATCTCGGCCAGCGCGTCGCCGTTGCGTGCCACCAGCACCAGCCGCGCGCCCCGTGCCGACGCGGCCTCGGCGGTGGCGAGCCCGATGCCGCTCGACGCGCCGGTGATGACGACGACCTGATCGTGGAGTGGCTTAAGCTGCATTTTGGGCTCCGGTGGGACTACGGGGCAACGCCCCCCAGCCGGACGGGGTTCAGCCCTGCGACAACAACCGTCGCTCGACCTCGGCCCAAAGCGCCGTAAACGCCCGCGCGGCCGGTGCCGACGGAGTTCGCGCCGCGATCGGCGAGCGGTGGACCGCCATGCCCTCGACCGCGCTGGCGTAGGGGATCGCCGCCTGCCCCGGCGATGCCTCGACCAACGCACGATGCAGCGCCCGGCGGCTGTCGACCATCGAGAACACCGGCACGACATCGGGCTTGCCGTCGTGCTGGCGCTGGAGGTGCTCGGTCAGCTGCTCGGTGGCGCGCACCGACAGCGGCGACGGCAGCATCGGCACGACGAGCAGGTCGACGGCGCGGAAAACCTGCTCCGACAGCGCGCCGAGCCCGGGCGGGCAGTCGATGATGATCCGGTCGTAGTCGTCGCCCAGGTCCTTGAGCATCTTGCGCAGGCGCTTGGCCTTGTCGTCGCCGGCGAGCTGGCCCTCCAGGCTGCGCAGCGACTTGTCCGCTGCCAGCACGTCGAGACCGGCCCAGGCGCTCGGCTGGATCAGGGCCGCGAGTTCCGGATCGCGCCCGAACAGCTTGCGCGCCACCGCCCCGCCCTTGGGCGCGAGCTTGAGCACGTAGGTCGCGGCGCCCTGCGCATCGAGATCCCACAGCAGCGTCCGGCGCGCGCTCTGGGTCGCGGCTGCATAGGCCAGGTTGACCGCGATCGCGGTCTTGCCGACCCCGCCCTTGACGCTGAAGACCGCGACCGACTTCATCGGTGGCGGGCTTTCACGATGCGGGCTTTCACGATGCGGGCTTTCACGATGCGGGCCTTCACGATGCGGGCCTTCACGATGCGGTCGGGCACGCTGCGGTGCGGCACGACGCCATCAGGCGCGCGCGGCGGCGAGTGCGGATGCCAGCCGGTCGCGAACGGCGCGGACGCCGGCGAGATCGACGCCGTGATGCCGGACTTCGACGGACTCGGACTGGTCGGTGAACGAAGGCGGCGGACCTTCGCCGGAGATGCTCAAGCCTTCGTCCCCGCCGAGGTTCAGCTCGCCCAGTGCAGGCGACACCGGCGCACCCTTGCCGCCGCGCTCGCTGAGCAGCTTCTGCACGCCCTTGATCGTGTAGCCTTCGGCGTGGAGCTTGCGGTGGATATCGCGGAGCAGCTCGACGTCGGTCGGGCGATAATAGCGCCGGTTACCGCCGCGCTTGAGCGGCTGGACCTGCGGAAACCGCGTCTCCCAGAAGCGCAGGACATGCTGCGCAACGCCCAGCTCCTCGGCGACTTCGCCGATGGTGCGGAAGGCGGCCGAGGACTTGGTTGCCAAGCTTTTACCTGACGGGGGCTTGGTCGCGGTCGTCGGGATCGGACGGTCGTCGTCGCTCATCCGGCGTTGATGCGCTCGCGGAGCAGCTGGCTCGGCCGGAAGGTCAGCACGGTGCGCGGCTCGATCGGGACTTCTTCACCGGTCTTGGGGTTGCGCCCGATGCGCTGGCCCTTGTTCCGCAGCACGAAGCTGCCGAACGACGAGATCTTGACGTTGTCGCCGCCAACCAGGGTGCCGCAGACGTGATCGAGCACCTGCTCCACCAGCGTCGAGGATTCGGCTCGCGACAGGCCAATCTCGCGGTGCACCGCCTCGCACAAATCCGCACGCGTCAGCGAGCCCGGCTTCTTCGCCGCACTCGCCGCAACTTCTGCTTTCGCCATGACCCCGAAGCCTCCCCGCCCGCTCAAACCAGAGCCGTCTAAAAACCAGAACCGCCCGAAATTCGTACCTTAGCCCGCACGAACACGGTTCATCTAAAACCGGACAGCCGCCGCGCCCCACGTGAAGCCGCCGCCCATCGCCTCTAATAGCAACAAATCTCGTGGCTTGATACGCCCGTCGCGCACGGCAACGTCAAGAGCCAAGGGCACCGATGCAGCGGACGTATTGGCGTGCCGGTCGACAGTCACGACGACCCGATCGATACCGAGCCCGAGCTTCCTGGCGGTGCCCTCGAGGATGCGCAGGTTGGCCTGGTGCGGCACCACCCACGAGACGTCGTCGGCGTCGAGTCCCGCGGCCGCCAGCGTCTCGGTCATCACCGCGGCCAGGTTGGTGACGGCGTGGCGGAAGACCTCGCGGCCCTTCATGCGCAGCTTGCCGACGGTGCCCGTCGACCCCGGCCCGCCGTCGACGTACAGCAAGTCGTTGTACTTGCCATCCGAATGTAGCCGTGTCGCGAGGATGCCGCGATCGTCGGACGTACCGGTGCCGATCTCGGCGCGGAGCACGACGGCTCCCGCGCCGTCGCCGAACAGCACGCAGGTACCGCGGTCCTCCCAGTCGAGGATGCGGCTGAAGGTCTCAGCACCGATCACCAGCGCGGTGTTGGCGGCCCCGGTGACGACCATCGCATCGGCGACGCTGAGCGCATACAGGAAGCCCGAACACACCGCGCCGACGTCGAACGCCACGCCGTGGCGCATGCCGAGCTTGTGCTGGACGACGGTGGCGCAGGCCGGGAAGGTCTGGTCGGGGGTCGCGGTCGCGACGATGATCAGGTCGACGTCGTCGGGGGTCAGCCCGGCCGCCTCCAGCGCGCGCTTCGCAGCGACGGTCGCCAGGTCGGAGGTGAACTCACCCTCGGCGGCGATGTGGCGCTGCTTGATGCCGGTGCGTTCGACGATCCAAGCGTCGGTGGTGTCGACGCGCGCCGCAAGGTCGGCGTTCGACAGGATCGTCTCGGGCAGGTAACCGCCGGTGCCGACGATGCATGCACGCCTCATCCGCCGAAGTTCACTTGGCAGCGTCCTCGAGGTCGAGCTTGGCCGGGCGATGGGCGCGGAAGTTGGCGAGGTCGTCCGAGATCTTGCGCTGGACGTCGGCGACGATGAGGTCGTGGGTGACCCCGATGGCGTGGGCGATGCCGCGCACCGTGGCGCTGCCGTGACTTTTCACGACGAGGCCGTTGAGCCCGAGCATGACCGCGCCGTTATGCGCGTTCGGATCGAGGTGCGCGCGGAGAGCCCGAAGGGCGCCGCGGGAAAGCAGGTAGCCGAGCCGCGTCAGCCACGAGGTCTTGAACGCCTCCGCCAGCAGCCCGGTGACCAATTTGCCGGTGCCCTCGACCGACTTCAGCGCGATGTTGCCCGAGAAGCCGTCGGTGACGATGACGTCGACATTGCCCTGGCCGATCTTGTCGCCCTCGACGAAGCCGAGGAACGACATCGGCAACTCCACGGCGCGGAGCAGTGCAGCCGCTTCCTTCAGCTCGTCGGTGCCCTTGAGCTCCTCCTCGCCGATGTTGAGCAGCGCGACACGTGGCCGCTCGAGCCCGAGCACGGTGCGCGCGAAGGCAGCGCCCATGACCGCGAACTGGACGAGGTTCTCGGCGTCGCACTCGGTGTTGGCGCCGAGGTCGAGCACGACCGAATCGTTCTTGAGGGTCGGCAGCAGCGCCGCCAGCGCCGGCCGGTCGATGCCCTCCATGGTGCGCAGCGACAGATACGCCATCGACATCAGCGCGCCGGTGTTGCCGGCCGACACGATGGCGTGCGCCTCGCCGGCCTTCACCGCGTCGATCGCGAGCCCCATCGAGGTGCCGCGCCCGCGCCGGATGACCTGGCTGGGTTTGTCGGTGCCGAGCACCTGCGTATCGGTGTGGATGACGGTCGCTTCGGCGGCGACGCGCGGTGCCGTCGCCAGCGCGGCACGAATCGCGGCTTCCTGCCCGTAGATGCGGAAGGTCAGCTTCGGATAACGCTCGCGCGCGATCTCGGCGGCGGCGACGACCGCTGCCGGTCCGCCGTCCCCGCCCATGGCGTCGAGTGCGATGACGGGGTTTTCGTTCACGGCGAAACCGAACGGCTCAGACCGGCGGCCAGGTAGCGAGACGGCCGGCAGCGAGACCGCTGACAGCGAACTTGCCGACCCCCGGACACTGGCTTCAGGCGCCGACCTCGACGATCATGCGACCGTTGTAGTGACCGCACGAGTTGCACAGGTTGTGCGGCTCCTTGAGCTCCCCGCAATTCGGGCAGTCCTGGTACGGCGTCGCGCTGAGCGCGTGGTGGCTGCGGCGCATATTGCGGCGCGAAGGCGAGGTCTTGCGTTTCGGAACGGCCATCCGGCACCTGTCATCTTCATCTTGAGGGGCAACGACGAACGGGCCGCGGCATGCGGCCGGCGGAAGCCCCGGCTGTCAGTGAGGCGCGGAACATAGTGATTTCGCGCCGGTAAGCAACAGAAAACCGCCGCCCCCGAGCTTTCGGGGACGGCGGCCTTTAGTCCAGCCTGGGCGTTGGCGGCAAGGCCAGCGCCGCGATAAGGCTAGATCTTGTCGTCGCGCGTGTCGGTGGCGTCGCGGACCGCGTCCTTGGCACCGCCCCAGGTGTTCTGGGCCTTGCCCGCAACCTGTTCGGCCTTGCCTTCGGCTTCGGTCTTGGTATCGCCGGTCAGCTTGCCAAAGCCTTCCTTGATCTTGCCGCCGACATTCTTCAGCGCGCCGTCGATGCGATCTTCGTCCATGGTAAAACTCCTTCGCTATGTAAGCGGGTGAAGAACGATGATGGCCTGAAATGGTTGCGCGGTGGCGGACCATGCTACCCGGCTTTATGACCGGTGGACGCGGGCACGGCGCGAAAGTAGGTTGTTCCGAACTAACAAGGGGGAGATGCAATGATCATCACACTGACGACCGCGGGCCTGTGCGGCCTGATCCTGCTGGTACTCAGCGTCCGCGTCTCGATGGGCCGCACCGCGTCCAAGGTCTCGCTCGGCGACGGCGGCGATCCGCACCTGCTTGCCCGCATCCGCGCCCAGGCCAACTTCGTCGAGTACGTGCCCTTCATCCTGATCCTGATGGGGATGATCGAGGCCAACATCGCCGCGACCAGCGTCGGCGTCGACCACGGGCCCAACGTCACGCTCGGCGTGCTCGGCATTGGGCTGGTGCTGTGCCGCATCGCCCACGCCTGGGGCATGGCGCGCCCGGCCCCGAACCCCGGCCGCATGGTCGGCACCTCGGGCACCTTCCTGATCCTGATCGTCACCAGCGTCTGGGCGCTGATCATCTCGGCGCACCTGCACCATCTGTTCTGAGGGATAGGGGCGGCGTCCAGGCCCCAAGTGTCGTTCCGGGTCCTCTATTGTCATCCCGGGCTTGACCCGGGACCCAGCTAACCCAGCAGTCCGACTTCCGGGTTCGCTGGGTCCCGGGTCAAGCCGGGATGACAAGGGCGCGACGACCGCGCCAGCCCGCCTAGCCCCGCGCGAGCACCGCGTCCGCGACATAGGCGTTCGACCGCCGCTCGGCCGCGAAGGTCGACATCGCGCCATGCCCCGGGATGAAGGCGGTCTGCCCGCCGAGCGGCCACAGGCGCGTCGTGATCGCGTGGATCAGGTCGGCATGGTTGCCCTTGGGGAAGTCGGTGCGCCCGATCGAGCCCTGGAACAGCACGTCGCCGACGATCGCGAGGTTCGACGGCGCGTGGTGGAAGATGACGTGCCCCGGCGTGTGGCCCGGGCAGTGGTGGACGTCGAGAACCAGCTCGCCGACCGTCACCGTGTCGCCCTGCCCCAGCCAGCGGTCGGGCGTGAACGCGGTCGCGCCGACCATGCCGTACTTGAGGCCGCTCTCCGGGTTCGAGTCGATCCAGAACTTGTCGTCGGGGTGCGGCCCCTCGATCGGCACGTCGAGCTGCTCCGCCAGCACGCCCGCCATGCCGCAATGGTCGATATGGCCGTGGGTGATCAGCAGTTTCTCGATCGTCACGCCCTGCTTGTCCGCGACCGCCAGCAGCCGGTCGAGGTCGCCACCCGGATCGACGAAGGCACCGCGCATCGTCTTCGTGCACCACATCAGGGTGCAGTTCTGCTGGAGCGGAGTCACCGGCACGATCACGGCCTGCAGCGGCGGCACGGCTTTCGCGGGCGTCGCGGCGGGCGGGGGCGTCGGGGAGCGGGGCAGAGGCGAGTTGGTCATGCCAGCGGATTTGGGGCAGCGGGCCGGACGAGGCAAGGCTTCGCTCCGGGCTTCGCTCTGGCGCCGCGCTGCGTTCCTGCTATGTTCCGCGGATGTTTCCCGTTCCCGAACCCCGGCCCGAGGCCCTGACCGTCGACCAGCTCGCGCCGCGCGGCCTCGAGCTCCGCGTCACCTGCCGCTCGTGCCGCCACTCGACGCGCATCCCCGGCCCGGCGATCGTCGAGCTCCTCGCCGCCCGTCGCCGCGGCCCGACGCTGAGCGAAGCCGCCCGCATCCTGCGCTGCTCGATGTGCGACGCGCGGCGGCCCGAGGTGCGGGCGCTCAAGGTGGCGGGGGCACGGGAGCGGGCGTTGGAGCGAAGGGAGGCTAGGGATTAGGTTGTGGTGTCAGAATGGAGCTTTGAAGTAATCAGACAGCTCATCAAGCTCTGCATCCATTTCAAATGGCACATCTACAAAGAACTTTGTGTACAGCTTCTTCATAAAATTAGATACATCAGAATCGTCTATTATCCAATGAACTTGACTGTTGTCGATAGCTGCCCTGAATATGCGTATCGCATCATCAGAATTTATTTCGTCAAAAGCATCATCCAGAGTTTCGATCGCCGAATGAGTGACAGTAAAGTTTGTCGCATTTACGAGCTTATTAATTGCGTCGTTTTTTATCACATCTTTCGGAAACTTGATCTCCGGAAAATGCCTTTTAGCAAACTGCCCCAGACTGTTATAAAGTAGAACGCTAGATTTCTTGTGCATATACCATTCACGTTCAATAATCCGTGATGGAAGCAATTTGTCTACCTTGCTACTGTAGTCTCCGTCTCTCGTTACAATGTGAATATCATTCCCCTCAGGGACTTCGTTTATCAAGCTTTCCCAATTCATCTGGTCACCAAGCGAATTAGATTTTCCTGGTGGGTTACCAATGTCTCTTCTCAATCTCGCCTTATCTACGACATCATCAGACTGCTTGATGCGCTTTCCAAGCCTTAGCAATTCGATAACCAATTTATCTGCTCTTATTTCCTTGTCAAGGACATCCTTGCGAACTTTGGCTAGCAGTTCGCTCCTGACCTTTTCGCAAACTTTAAGAGCAGCGACGAGTTCTGCCGTTTCGCTGTAATGCTCAATAAACGTGGAGTCTGCGATATGTATTTTACTTTTTCCAAATCTTCCAATGAAGAGTGAATTTGATTGTCACTGTTCCTCAGGTATTCCCACACCAGTTGTTCCGTGACGTATAAGACAATCTTCCCGGCCGAGATCAAAGCAGCAAATTTCTCCGCTTCTGTTAAGCTGTCATCGGTGAATCCGAACAGTCTAATAAATATGTTCGTGTCGATAAACAGGTGAAGTGTCGCGGGAATGACTGCTCCCACCTCTTTTGCTACTGCCACCTTCGTGCCAACCCCTACTCCGCCGCCACGCCCAGCAACCCGCCCTGCGCGCCGTCGTCCGCCTCGTTCGCCGCCGGAGCGCTCGCGAACTTCGCGGCCTTGCGCTTGTCGAAGGCGTCCCAGACTTCGTTCCAGTTGCCCTTGGTCGCGGCCTTTGAATATTCGGTAGCGCGGGCCTCGAAGAAATTGGCATGCTCGACGCCGTTGAGGAGCGGGCTGAGCCACGGCAGGGGGTGCTCGTCGATCATGTAGATCGGCTTCATGCCGAGCTGCTTGAGGCGCCAGTCGGCGGTGAAGCGCACGTACTTCTTGATCTCGTGCGGGGTCATGCCGGTGACCGGGCCCATCTCGAACGCCAGGTCGATGAAGGCATCTTCCAGGCGAACCGTCATCTGGCAGACGTCGGCGATATCGTCCCGCAGCTTGTGCGTCAGCACGCCGGTCTCGGCGCAGAAGGCGTGGAACAGCTTGATGATGCCCTCGCAGTGCAGCGACTCGTCGCGGACCGACCAGGTCACGATCTGCCCCATGCCCTTCATCTTGTTGAAGCGCGGGAAATTCATCAGCATGGCGAAGCTGGCGAACAGCTGCAGCCCCTCGGTGAAGCCGCCGAACATCGCCAGCGTGCGCGCGATATCGCCGTCGTTGTCGACGCCGAAGCGGCTCATGTAATCGTGCTTGTCGCGCATTTCCTTGTAGTTGAGGAACGCGCTGTACTCGCTCTCGGGCATGCCGATGGTGTCGAGCAAGTGGCTGTAGGCGGCGATGTGGACCGTCTCCATGTTGCTGAACGCGGTCAGCATCATCTTGACCTCGGTCGGCTTGAACACCCGACCGTATTTGTCGTGGTAGCAGTCCTGGACCTCGATGTCGGCCTGGGTAAAGAAGCGGAAGATCTGGGTCAGCAGGTTCTTCTCATGCTCGCTGAGCTTCTGCGCCCAGTCGCGGCAATCCTCGCCGAGCGGCACCTCCTCCGGCATCCAGTGGATCTGCTGCTGGCGCTTCCAGAAGTCGAACGCCCACGGGTATTCGAACGGCTTGTAGCTGTTGGAGGCTTTGAGGAGGGACATGGTCGGGTCGCCTTACACTTTCGTAATTGTCATCCCGGCGGACGCCGGGACCCAGTTTTGATCAAGCTCGACTTCGGTTCGATGCGGCCCCACGCAAGCTGGGTCCCGGCGTTCGCCGGGATGACAACGAGGGGGTCGGCATCGCGTTCATTCGCCCATCATCCGCGCCGGGTAAGCGAGGGGCCATGCGCGCGCGTCGTGGAATGCGCAGGCACGGCCCCTCACCCGCCCGCCGGTGCGGCGTGCACCGGCAGGTCCCGCGAACTTGCGTCCGCGGGGGCGCCTTACTGACAGGCAAGGCACTCGTCATAATCGTTTGGCGCGAGCTCGAGCTGGCGCAGGTCGGGGGTGTTGTCGGCCTCGACGCCGCCGGCGAACCCGGCGCGCTGGATCGACTTGGAACGCAGGTAATACAGTGACTTGATGCCCAACTCCCAAGCCCGGAAGTGAAGCATCAGCAGGTCCCACTTCTCGATGTCGGCGGGCAGGAACAGGTTCAGCGACTGCGCCTGGTCGATGTACGGGGTGCGGTCGCCGGCCAGTTCGAGCAGCCAGCGCTGGTCGATCTCGAACGCGGTGCGGTACACCGCCTTCTCGTCGGCGCTGAGGAAGTCGAGGTGCTGGACCGAGCCGCCCTGCTCGAGGATCGAGTTCCACACCGCGTCGGAGTTCTTGGACTTGGTGCCGAGCAATTTCTCGAGGAACGGGTTGCGGATCGAGAACGAGCCCGACAGCGTCTTGTGGGTGTAGATGTTGGCCGGGATCGGCTCGATGCAGGCCGACGTGCCGCCGGTGATGATCGAGATCGACGCGGTCGGGGCGATCGCCATCTTGCAGCTGAAGCGCTCCATGACGCCCATGTCGGCGGCGTCCGGGCACGGCCCACGCTCGACCGCGAGCTGCATCGAGGCTTCATCCACGCGCTCACGAACATGGCGGAAGATCTTGAGGTTCCACGACTTTGCCATCGCGCCCTCGAACGCAATCCCGCGCGCCTGGTAGAAGCTGTGCAGCCCCATGACGCCGAGGCCGACCGAGCGCTCGCGCATCGCGGCGTAGCTGGCGCGCGCCATCTCGGGCTCGGCGCGCTCGATATAGTCGCTGAGCACGTTGTCGAGGAAGCGCATGACGTCCTCGATGAAGACCTTGTCACCCTGCCAGTCGTCCCACATCTCGAGGTTGAGGCTCGACAGGCAGCACACCGCGGTGCGCTCCTTGCCGTACTGGTCGATGCCGGTCGGCAGCGTGATCTCCGAGCACAGGTTCGAGGTCGAGACCTTGAGGCCGACGTCGCGCTGGTGCTTGGGCATGGCGTTATTCACGTGGTCGACGAAGACGATGTACGGTTCGCCGGTCGCCAGCCGGGTCTCGACCAGCTTGGTGAACAGGCCGCGGGCGTCGACGGTGGCGCGGCGCTCGCCGGTCTTCGGGCTGGTCAGATGCCACTCGTCGCCGGCGCGGACGGCCTCCATGAACTTGTCGGTGACGAGGACGCCGTGGTGCAGGTTGAGCGCCTTGCGGTTGAAGTCGCCGCTGGGCTTACGGATTTCGAGGAATTCCTCGATCTCGGGGTGGTTGATGTCGAGATAGACCGCCGCCGAGCCGCGCCGCAGCGAGCCCTGCGAGATCGCGAGGGTGAGCGAGTCCATGACCCGTACGAACGGGATGATGCCGCTGGTCTTGCCGTTGAGGCCGACCGGCTCGCCGATGCCGCGGACATGGCCCCAATAGGTGCCGATGCCGCCGCCGCGCGCCGCCAGCCAGACGTTCTCGTTCCAGGTGCCGACGATCTGCTCGAGGCTGTCGCCGACCGAGTTCAGATAGCACGAGATCGGCAGGCCGCGCCCGGTGCCGCCGTTCGACAGCACCGGCGTCGACGGCATGAACCACAGCTTGGACATATAGTCGTAGAGGCGCTGGGCGTGCGGTGCATCGTCGGCGTAGGCGGCCGCGACTCGCGCGAACAGGTCCTGGTAGGATTCGCCGGGCAGCAGGTAGCGGTCCTTCAGCGTCTCGCGGCCGAAGTCGGTGAGCAACGCGTCGCGGCTGCGGTCGACCTCGACCGGGAAGCGCCACGCCATCACCGTCGTCGAGTCGCGCTTTGCCGCCTTCACGTCGGGCCGCTCGTTCTCGCTGGCGCCTGCGTCGGCGGTGATCGTTCCCGCGCTGAAGTCCATCACTCTCTCCACTTTGTCTCTACCCGTTGGGCCGTTCCGGAGGCGCTGTCACCTGCTGGCAACAAAGCATCCCCGATATCCACAGCGGGCACAATGTTCTATTTTCGTTCTCATGCGGCGGGAACAGCGCGTGGCCGGTCGGATCGATCCCGAAGCTACCACGGCTTGTGTCTGTCCCCGTTTTCCCCGCTACGAATAGTGCCTGATCGCTGCCGAGACGCAAGCCTGAATATAGGAATTCTGGAGTTGCGAACAAGGTCAACACCTTGGCCGGCGATACCAGATGCGGCACCTGAACCGGACAGCCGACGCTGTAAACGGAGCGTCAATTCCATTGGCGATGCGAGTCAGCATCGCGCGAATCTGAACGTTACGGAACAGACGCGTTCGGCCACGCTTAATGTCATTGCGCCGACAAGCGCCAGGCCGGCGGATCAACCAGACCGGCCAGAGGGAGAACGCACATGAAGCTCGCACTCATCGCACTTGCCGCGGTCATCGCGGTTCCGGCTACGGCGCAGATGACGACCTCGTCGACGACGACGACCAACAAGCACACCACCGAGACGACTCCGGTGGTCAAGGTCGTGCATCACACCGCCAAGAAGCGTCATCATACCGTGCATCACAAGGCCGCGGCGACCCACACCAGCTCGGCGACGGTCAAGACGCCAGCCGGTACGACCACGACGACCGCGACGACGACCAAGCAGTAAGGTGAGCAGCGCGCTGCCCGTCGCCCTGGTGGCGGGCAGCCGCAACCAACCCAGACGCGAACAGCGCACGCTTGACGAGAGGGCGGCATGGCCGATCCGGTAGCAAAGATCGAGGCGGCGGACATCGCCGTCGCCAAAGCGACCGCACCGGTCGAGGAGACCCTTGTCGGCCGGCTGGTCGGCAAGCTCGGCGCGCTCGGCGACCAGCCGCCGCTGCGGATGCTGTGCGGCGGCATCATCGTCGCGGGCGCGTGGCGCGGCGACTCGCGGCTGGCGGGCACGGGCTTGCGGATGCTGGCGGCGCACACGCTCGCGACCGGGATCAAGACGCTGGTCAAGTCGCAGGTCGACCGCACGCGGCCGTCGCTGCTGGTCGAGGATGGAGAATACGAGGCGCATCCCGGCGACAGCGACGACCACGACCGGACCTCGTTTCCGTCGGGGCATACGGCCGGGGTGGTGGCGGTCGCGACGGTGTTTGCGCGGGCTTATCCGGAGCACGCAGGCGAGGCGCTCGCCACCGCCGGCTTCCTGTCGCTGGTCCAGGTGCCGCGCCGGGCGCATTTCGTCTCCGATGTCGCGGCGGGCGCGGTGGTCGGGCTGGTCGGGGCGGCGGTGGTCGGCCTTCTACCCTCCCCCCTCGGGGGGGAGGGACAGGCTGCGTCTTCGCAGCCAGGGTGAGGGCCCCGGCCGCTCCCTTTGAGTGAGCTGGCACAGGGGCCTATTCGAAGCATCCCCTCCCTGCCCTCTCCCTGGCTGCGAAGACGCAGCCTGTCCCTCCCCCTTGAAGGGGGAGGGTGGCAAGTGCCACTGGAACAAATCGCGTCCGCGGCCCATATTGTCCGCATGGCCGCAATCCAGATCCGCACCTCGCTCGCCGAGCCCGAGAGCACCGGGCCGTTTACGCCGCACCGGCCCGCCCGACCCGAAAAGTCGGAGGGCGGCAAGCGCTTCGAGCTGGTCACCGACTACAGCCCGGCGGGCGACCAGCCGGCGGCGATCATGGAGCTTGTCGCCCAGGCGGAGGCCGGCGAGCGCGACCAGGTGCTGCTCGGCGTGACGGGGTCGGGCAAGACCTTCACCGCCGCCAAGGTCATCGAGGCGGTGCAGCGCCCGGCGCTGGTGCTGGCCCCCAACAAGATCCTCGCGGCGCAGCTGTACGGCGAGTTCAAGTCGTTCTTCCCGAACAACGCCGTCGAGTATTTCGTCAGCTATTACGACTATTATCAGCCCGAGGCGTACGTGCCGCGATCGGACACCTACATCGAGAAAGAATCCTCGGTAAACGAGGCGATCGATCGGATGCGGCACTCGGCGACGCGCGCGCTGCTGGAGCGCGACGACGTCATCATCGTCGCCTCGGTGTCGTGCCTGTACGGGATCGGCTCGGTCGAGACCTATTCGGCGATGACCTTCAGCCTCAAGAAGGGCCAGACGTCGGATCGTCAGGAGATCATCCGCAAGCTCGTCGCGCTCCAGTACAAGCGCAACGAGGCGGCGTTCGCGCGCGGCAACTTCCGGGTGCGGGGCGATTCGCTGGAGCTGTTCCCGTCGCACTACGAGGACTCGGCGTGGCGGATCGGCTTCTTCGGCGACGAGATCGAATCGATCGTCGAGTTCGACCCGCTGACCGGCAAGAAGATCACCGACCTGCCGTCGATCAAGGTCTACGCCAACTCGCACTACGTGACCCCAGGTCCGACGCTTAAGCAGGCCAGCGAGGCGATCCGGCACGAGCTGACCGAGCGGCTCAAGGAGATGAACATCGAGGGCAAGCTGCTGGAAGCCCAGCGGCTCGAGCAGCGCACCAACTTCGACCTCGAGATGATCGCGGCGACCGGCAGCTGTGCCGGCATCGAGAACTACAGCCGCTTTTTGACGGGCCGCCTGCCCGGCGAGCCGCCGCCAACCCTGTTCGAGTACCTCCCCGAGAATTCGCTGCTGTTCGTCGACGAGAGCCACGTCACGGTGCCGCAGATCGGCGGCATGTCGCGCGGCGACCACCGGCGCAAGCTGACATTGGCCGAGTACGGCTTCCGCCTGCCGAGCTGCATCGACAACCGCCCGCTGCGCTTCGAGGAGTGGGAAGCCATGCGCCCGCAGACGGTGTTCGTGTCGGCGACGCCGGGCAAGTGGGAGATGGAGGCGACCGGCGGCGTCTTCGTCGAGCAGGTCATCCGGCCGACCGGGCTGGTCGACCCGCCGGTCGAGATCAAGCCGGTCGAGGACCAGGTCGAGGACTGCATTGCCGAGGCGCGCAAGGTTGCCGCCAACGGCTACCGCACCCTCGTCACGACGCTGACCAAGCGCATGGCGGAGGACCTGACGGAGTTCATGCACGAGGCCGGACTGCGCGTGCGTTACATGCACAGCGACGTCGAAACCCTTGAACGCATTGAGCTGATCCGCGACCTGCGGCTCGGGGTCTACGACGTGCTGGTCGGCATCAACCTGCTGCGCGAGGGGCTGGATATCCCGGAATGCGGGCTGGTCTGCATCCTCGATGCCGACAAGGAGGGCTTCCTGCGCTCCGAGACCTCGCTGATCCAGACGATCGGGCGGGCCGCGCGCAACGTCGAGGGCCGCGTCATCCTGTACGCCGACCACACCACCGGCAGCATGGAGCGCGCCATCGCCGAGACCGGTCGGCGGCGGACGCGGCAGGAGGCATACAATCTCGAGCACGGCATCACGCCGACGACCATCAAGCGCAACATCTCCGACGTGCTGGCGGATGTCTCGCAGCGCGACAGCCTGACCGTCGACACCGGCGACGAGGAGACCCCGCACCTCATCGGCCACAATCTCAAGGCCTATATCGCCGACCTCGAGAAGCAGATGCAGAAGGCGGCGTCCGACCTGGACTTTGAGATCGCCGCCGCCGTCCGTGACCAGATCCGGCGGCTCGAGCAGGACGAACTCGGCCTGCCGCCCGACCAGCGCAAGGCCCCGGTGCAGGGCCGCAGCATGGGCGGCGCACCCGGCACGCGGACGACGCGGTTCGCCAAGATGAAGCAGAAGTCCAGCAAGCGGTTCGGGGGCGCGCGGCGTTAAGAAGGCGCCATTCTAGTACTAAATCGCACATAGCATTTTCGTCGCACGTGAACCCGACGGCGACTCGACGCGTTCAGCCTGCTCCCGGTAGCGACGGAGCCGATCTTGACCACCCAGTCCGCCAATCTCGCGGTTCACGACGCTGCCGCATCGGCGGACGCCGTACTGCCCGATCGCCGCGATTTGGCGCTGCTCGCGGTCGAAAAGACCCGGATGCCGATGGTGGTCAGCGACGCGCGCCAGGCCGACAATCCGATCGTACTGGCCAACCAGGCCTTCCTCGACCTGACTGGCTATACCGCCGGGGAGATCATTGGGCAGAATTGTCGCTTCATGCAGGGTCCCGAGACGTCGCAACTGGCGCTCGCCCAGATCCGCGACGACATCGTCAACCGGCGTGATAGCCTCGTCGAGATCCTGAACTACCGCAAGGACGGCTCGACGTTCTGGAATCAGCTCCACATCAGCCCGCTGTTCGACGATCAGGGCGAGCTCATCTACCACTTCGCGTCGCAGCAGGACGTTACCCGCAATCACGATGCGATGACGCTTGAAGCGGGCGAGATCGCGCTGCTGCGCGAGGTCGACCACCGCGCCAAGAACGCCCTCGCGCTGGTCCAGGGCATCGTCCGGCTCAGCCGCGCCGACAATGCCAGCGACTATGCCGCCGCGGTCCAGGGCCGGGTCGACGCGCTGGCGCTCGCTCACAGCCTGCTTGCCGATCGGCGCTGGCAGGCGGTGCCGCTCGACAGCCTCGTCGCGGGGATGATCCGCGGCATGGGGCTGACGCAGGTCTCCGCGGAGGGTCCCGCCGTCGGTATCGCGCCCGGGCAGGTTCAGCCGCTGGCGCTGCTCCTCCACGAGTTGCTCGGCAACGCGCTGCGCCACGGCGGGCTGTCGGTGCCGGAGGGCAAGCTCGAGATCGTCTGGCGGCCCGATCCCGGCCATGTCGCGATCACGCTCAGCGAAAGCGGTGGCCCCAGCCCGGCGGAGGATCGCCCGCCAGGCTTCGGCCTGACCGTGATCAACGCCGTGACTGCGCGCCAGCTGCGCGGCAAGGTCTCGTTCGACTGGCAGCCGACCGGGCTTACCAGTGAGGTGACGATTCCCTGGGAAGCGTCGGTGGCCTGAAGCCGCTCAGATCGCGCAGCTCAGGCCCGCCCTGACCACCTGCGACACCAGCTTCGGATCGCCCGACCGGTTGAGCTGGTCGAGAAACTGGTCGAGCGTCAGCTTGCCGACGCGGTCGGGGTTGTCGAGCTTCGACAGCTCGCTCAACCGCTGGAGCTGGGCGCTGTCGAGCCGGTCGGCAAGCCGCGCACCCATGCACTTGGCCTGCCGCTGATGGACGCCGTGCTTGAGCAGTGCCTCGGTGATCCGGTCGGCGGGACTGGCGCAGGACGCCAGCGCCAAGGCGGCCAGGATAACGAACAGGGCGATACGCATCGGCACTTCCTGCGGCATGGTTGCGACGTGCAAAGCCGTTCTGCGCTCACTATACAGGCGGCGTGACCGGAGCCACCCCCTTGCACCCTGCCCTCGGCGTCCTGCTGTTCGTCGGTACCGTCGCCTTCATGGAAGGCTTTGCCTACGTCGCCCATCGCTGGGTGATGCATGGCTTCTTGTGGTCGCTGCACAAGTCGCACCATGAACCGCGTCACGGCGCGTTCGAGAAGAACGATTGGTTCGCGGTGATGTTCGCCGCCCCGGCGATCACGCTCATCGCGCTCGGCGTCTATGGCGGGATGCCGGCGCTGACATGGATCGGGGCCGGCATCACAGCGTACGGCGCGATCTACGCCGGCTTCCACGATGTGCTGGTGCACCGCCGCTTCCGCCACAGCTGGAACCCGCAGGGTCGCTACATCAAGCGCATCGTCCAGGCGCACCGGCTCCACCATGTCGTCGAGAGCAAGCACGGCACGGTCAGCTTTGGCTTCCTCGTCGCGCCGCCCGTGCGGACATTGCTGGCTCAGCTCGAAGCCAGTGGCGCAGGCAAGATCCGGGGCGCGAAGGTCCGCGAGATGGCATCGACCGAGCCGGTCGCCGGCTAGGCTGGGTGCTGGTCAGGATCGACACGGTCCTGCTGGCACCGCTTGAACGCATCGCTGCCGAAGTGCTGCGGCCCCGGCTGCTCGAGTATATCGCCGCGCCGCTGGTTCACTTCACGCCGCTCGAGCCGGCGCGGTTTCCAGAGCATTGGGCCGAAGGGCGCTGGCGGGTCGCGATCCGGCTGTTCGGCGTGTTTCCGCTGGGAAGACAGTGGATCGTCATCACGCTTCCCGCTACCGGCACCGGCGAGTTCCGGGTTCGCGATAACGGCACGGGCGACCTCGCGCGGCGTTGGGATCACCTGATTATCCTGCAGCGACGCGCGGATGGCAGCACCAATTACCGCGACGAGGTCACCGTCGCCGCCGGGCTCCTGACCCCGTTCGTGTGGGCATTCGCCGCGCTGTTCTACCGACACCGCCAGCGCCGCTGGCGCCGGCTGGTGGCGCTCGACTTCGCCTACTGAGGCCGCGTCCAGAGGCCTTCGCGCGATGGTGCCGGAACCGGCTGGTTGCGCTTCCGCCTGAGCGCCTGCCCGAACGCCAAGGCCACGGCACCCAGCTTGGCACTGCGCGATGTCACCACTCGGTCCTCGAGCGCCGCCTCGCCGCCGTCGCGGACCTGCCGGCCGATGTCGCCGTAGATCCTCGCCGCCGCCAGCACCGCCCACGCCGCGCGGGTCGGCAGGGCGGCGGCCCCGTAGCGGGCGCTCGCTTCATAGTCCTCGGCGGCATTGACCAGCCGGGTGACGAGGCGGGAAAGCTGCCGCCGGTTGGGCGGGAACGAGTAGCTGTTGGGCTGCAGGTTGACCGAGGCCAGCCAGTCGTCGGGGATGTAGCGGCGGCGCTGCATCGAATCCTCGACGACGTCGCGCGCGATGTTGTTGAGCTGGAAGGCGATGCCGAGGTCGCTGGCCCGGTCGAGCGTCGCATGGTCGTCGGGCAATACCCCCATGACCACAGCCATCATCACCCCGACGCAGCCGGCGACGTGGTAGCAATAGGTCAGCGTGTCGTCGAAGGTCCGGAACGGGCGCTGCTCGACATCGATGCGAAAGCCCTCGATCAGGTCGAGCGGATAGCGCTCGGGCATGTTGGTCGCGGCGGCAACGCGGGCCAGCGCCTGGAAAGGCATCTCCGGCGGCGGCTTGCCAGCCAGCGCGGCGCGGGTGTCGGCCTCGAGCCGGGCCAGTCGCGCGGCGGGCGTACCGTCGCGCTCGACCTGCCCGAAACCGGCGGCCTGCCCGTCGACAACGTCATCGCAGTGCCGGCACCAGGCGTAGAGCAGAGTAGCGAGGTCACGCTCGGCGGGCGCGAACAGCTTCGAGGCGAGCGCGAAGCTCTTCGATCCGGCGGCGATGCTGGCCTTGGCGGCGACGAGGACGGCGTCGGTCACGCGAATTGCGCGGTGTAGCGCGCGAGGCCCGCATCGAGGTCCGCGATCAGGTCGGCGACGTCCTCCAGGCCGATGTGCAGGCGTACCAGTGGCCCGGCGCTCTCGAAGCGCGTCGCGGTGCGGACGCGGTTGGGCTCGACCGGCAGGATCAGGCTCTCGAACCCGCCCCAGCTGAAACCGATGCCGAAATGCGCGAGGTGGTCGATCAGCGGCCCGGTGTCGGCGCGCGTGCCCTGCCTGAGCGTGAAGGCGAACAGCCCGCTCGCCCCCTTGAAGTCGCGCGCCCAGAACTCGTGGCCGGGGCAGCCGGGCAGCGCCGGATGGATGACCCGCTCGACCGCCGGGTGCGTCTGCAGCCAGCGCGCAACGGCGAGGCCATTCGCCTCGTGCTCCGTCATCCGGAGTGCCAGCGTCCGCAAGCCCCGCAGCGCCAGCGCCGCGTCGTCGGGCGCGACATGCTGCCCGAGCCGGTAGGTGGTCTCCTTGAGCCGCCCCCACCACGCCGGGGCCGCCGTCACCGCGCCCATCATCAGGTCGCTGTGGCCACCGACATACTTGGTCACGGCCTGCATGCTGAGGTCGATGCCGAGGCCGATCGCGGGCAGCAGCAGTGGCGTCGCCCAGGTGTTGTCGAGCACCGTCGCCAGGCTGCGCGCCTTCGCGACCGCGACGATCGCGGGCACGTCCTGCACCTCGAAGGTCAGCGAGCCCGGCGCTTCGAGCAGGATAGCGCGCGTATTCGGCCGGACCAGCGCGTCGATGCCCGCGCCGATCATAGGATCGTAGTAGGTCGTCTCGACGCCCATGCGCTTGAGCACGCGGTCGGCGAACAGCCGCGTCGGATCATAGGCCGAATCGGTGACCAGCAGGTGATCGCCCGCCGAAACCACCGTCAGCAGCGCCGCCGCGAGCGACGCGACCCCGCTCGGGAACAGCTTGGTGCCCGCCGCGCCCGGTTCGAGCCCGGTCAGCGCTTCCTCCAGCGCCCACTGGGTCGGCGTGCCGCGACGGCCGTAGTTGAGGCCGTCGTCGGGTGCCTTGATGCTGGCATCGAGCGCGGCGAGGCTGTCGAACAGCACCGTCGAGGCGCGCCACACCGGTGGATTGACGACGCCGCGGTGTTCGTCGGCGTAGGTCCACTCCCTGCGCCGCCCAGCCTGCGCGAGGCGGGTCGCGGGGCCGTAGTCGCCCGGACCCTTGCTCACACCGCTCCGGTGACGACCGGGTTCGACGCGGACGCGCCCCACTCCGCCCAGCTGCCGTCGTAGAGCGCGAGGTTCTTGGCCCCGAGCAACGTCGCGCCGAAGTAAATGACCGACGCGGTGACGCCCGAGCCGCAGGTGGTGACGATCGGCTTGCTGATGTCGACGCCCGCCTCGGTGAAGGCTGCGGTCAGCGCGTCGCCCTGCTTCCAGGTGCCGTCGTCATTGAACAGCTTGGCGATCGGCAGGTTCTTGGAGCCGGGGATGTGGCCGCTGCGCAGGCCCGCACGCGGCTCCGGCTCGGTTCCGGTGAAGCGCCCGGCAGAACGCGCATCGACGATCTGCTCGGCTTTGGAGCGCAGGATGTCGTGCATCTGCGCCTGGGTGCGGACCGACTTCTTGTCGGCCCAGACGGTGAAATGGCGATGGCGGACGATCGGCCGCCCGGACTCTATGGCGCGGCCCTCGGCCTGCCACTTGGCGAGACCGCCATCAAGGATCGAGACTTCGTGCGCGCCGAACAGGGTCAGCATCCACCACGCCCGCGCCGACGAGTGCAGCGGCGAATTGTCGTAGACGACAATGCGGCTGCCATCACCGAGGCCGAGCGCCTGCATTCGGCTCGCGAACTTCTCAGGGAGCGGCAGCATGTGCGGCAGCTCGCTCGAATTATCGACGATCTCGTCGAGGTCGAAGAACACCGCGCCCGGGATATGGGCAGCCTCGAATGCGGCACGCGCCTCGCCGGACTCGCCCGGCGGGATCAGCGTCGCATCGATGACGCGAAGGTCGCTCTTGCCGATCTCGGCCGCGAGCCATTCGGTCGTCACCAAGGGGGTCATCGATTACTCCTGCTGGTCGGCGTCAGCCCGCCGATCATCGGGACGCAATAGCGGGGGCGGTGTGCCGTGTCACCCCGCTTGGCCGGGCCACTTGGCCGAGGCGACGCAGCGGTTTAGAGGGAGCGATGACCGAACCGCTTCACCTGGGCCGCCCCAGCGCCCTGCCCGCCTCGCCCGACGTGGCCGTGCTCGACTATCCCGCCAACCCGCGCGCCGGCACCGATTACCTGGTGCGCTTCGCGGTGCCGGAGTTCACCTCGCTGTGCCCGGTCACCGGCCAGCCCGACTTCGCGCACCTGGTCATCGACTTCTGCCCGGCCGCGACCATCGTCGAGTCGAAGTCGCTGAAACTGTTCCTCGGATCGTTCCGTAATCACTGCGGTTTCCACGAGGACGTGACCGTCGGCATCGGCCAGCGGCTGGTGGCGGAAATGGCGCCCAAGTGGCTCCGCATCGGTGGCTACTGGTACCCGCGCGGCGGCATCCCGATCGACGTGTTCTGGCAGTCCGGGCCGATTCCCGCGGGGCTGTGGGTCCCGGACCAAGGCGTGGCGGGGTACCGTGGGCGGGGGTGAACTAGCGGTTGCGGCATTCAAATTGCGAACTGTGGTTCAGCACACTTCGGTCGGTGACTATCGCAACCTTTCCGAACTTAGCGCAATGAGCTTCGGCTAGAGAAAAAGCGCGATCGTTGCCCATCGAGCCAAGCTGGTCGATACGGCCGCCGGCTTCGTTCGCATTCTTGATTGCAGGCGCGCAGGCAAAAATGGCGAGAGCGAGCAATAATGGCGCACCGCGCGTCATTCCTCGCGCGTCACCTTCTCCGTCCGCTCGTGGCGCTCCTGCGCCTCCAGCGTCATCGTCGCGATCGGGCGGGCCTCGAGGCGCTGTAGGGCGATCGGCTCGCCGCTGACCTCGCAATAGCCGTAGTCGCCGGTCTCGACGCGGCGCAACGCGGCATCGATCTTGCTGATCAGCTTGCGTTGGCGATCGCGGGTGCGGAGCTCGATGCCCCAGTCGGTCTCGGAACTGGCGCGGTCGGTGACATCGGGCTCACGCAGCGATTCAACCTGCAGCGTCGCCAGCGTGCCAGCCGCCTCGCGCAGGATGTCGTCTTTCCAGTCGAGCAACTTGCCGCGGAAATACGCGAGCTGCCGCGGATTCATGAACTCTTCGCCGGCAGACGGGCGATACCCGGTCGGCACTTCGACACCGGCGACGACCGACGGGACTTCGCCGTCGTCCGACTCCCGCATCAAGCCAATTTCGGACATCGGCGAACTCCCTACCCCGGGCTCGTCGGCCACCCCGTAAAGCGGGAGTGACATCCGTGCTCCGTCCCCGAGCGGGCCTATAGCGACGCTCCCATGGTGCCACAAGGGGGGCGAACGACGCCGAGAACCGGCGTTTCATGCAGTGGCTCAAGCTTCGCCGTAACGACCGCCAAGGGCTCGACCAGCGTCGTCATGTGAAAGGCGTTGGCGTGCAGCAGATGCTCGGCGTCGACGAGTACGCCGATGTGCCCCGGAAATGCGACGAGGTCCCCGCGACGGCGGTCCTCTAAGGCCACAGTCGGAAAGGCTGCGAACTGCTGGTCGCTGTCCCGCGGGCAGGCGACACCGTGTGCCGACAGCACGGCCTGGATCAGTCCGGAGCAGTCGAGCCCGTCGCGGGTCCGGCCGCCCCAGCGGTACGGGGTGCCGATAAAGGCACGGCCGAGATCGACTGTATCGCCGGTCAGCGGCTGGACGTGGCGCCGGTGCAGAAAGGCCTCGCCGACGCCAAGGAAGCTGTCGTCGTGGTCGGTCGCGGTGACGGCGGACCCGAGCGGGAGGGTCGCGGACACCGGTGCCTTGATCGAGGGAGCCGCGAACAGCAGCGCTTGCGGGGCTGTAACCGTATGAGTCGGCGCAGCGTCGCGCGCACCCAGCGCACCTTCCGAAACCCAGCCGACGTAGCGGTCGAGGACGCACTGGCCCCACGCCCAGCCCGCGACCCGGTCGAAAACGTCGAAGTCCTCGCCCCACAGAAGCTCGCTGATGCAGACGCTGCCTGCATCGGGAGCGCCGTAGATCGGGGCGACCGGACGCCGGCAGCGCATCACGACCGGCGCGGCATAGCGTGGCGCAATCACGCGACCCGCCAAGGCAATGTCAGCGAGGTCGCTGCGGAATGCGTTGACGCGGCGATCGAGCGCCGGGGTCACGCCAGCGAGGCGCACCTGCCTAGTGGCGAGCGCGGCCTTCGGTGCGAGCAATGAGCCGCTCGAACTCATCGAGGAACGCCGTACCCTGGGGAGTACGCTCGACGAAGATGTTGCGAAGGTCGCTTTCGTCCTTCTGGCGGCGCAGATAACCGAGCGCTCCCAAGGTGTTGAGCGCCCTGGTTACCACGGGCTTCGAAACCTTGAGCCTTGCCGCGAGACCACGCACCGTGTGCGGTCCGTCGGTGAGGTAGACGACCAGAAGGAGCGCCATCTGGCGATTGGTCAGGTCCGGCCTCGCCGACTGGACGTAGCCGATCAGTGTCCCCATCCAGCTGGACAGACCCTCCGACGCGGCATTCTCCGTAGCTTCGATACGCATTACACTTCCTCGACTGGTCAGCAGTGCGCGAAAAGCCGCCCTGCCTTGATGATGGACCCCAACCCCCGACACTCCGATGTTGTTTCATTGATGACATGATATTTTTTAGCTGTTTGTTGAATATTTCGTCAAAACCGCGCGCCAGACGGCCCGCAACCCCAAAGCTTCACCACCTTTCGGTCGTCCCGGCTTCGCAGACGGGGTCCAGGCGAACGTATCGATATGGGCCCAGCGCTGCCCGTTCCTGACGAAGCGTTCCAGGAACAATGCCGCGGTGATCGCTCCGGCAAAGCCCCCTTCCGGCGCATTATTGAGGTCGGCGATACCCGACTTCAGCATGTCCCGGTAACCCGGCCACAACGGTAATCGCCATAGCGGATCGTACATTATTGTCGCACCCTCAAATAGGGTGTCTGCGAAGCTATCATTGTTCACGAACAACGCGGCGAGCTCGGGGCCGAGGGCGACCCGCGCGGCACCGGTCAGCGTCGCGAAGTCGATCAGCCAGTCGGGTCCGCCGTCCGGCGTCGCGGCCTCCTGGGCGTAGGTCAGGGCATCGGCGAGGACCAGCCGGCCCTCCGCGTCGGTATTGCCGATCTCAACGGTCAGGCCGGCGCGGGTGGTCAGGACATCGCCGGGGCGGAAGGCGTTGCCGTCGACCGCATTCTCGACCGCCGGGACGATCAGCCGCAGCCGCACCGGCAGGTCGGCCTGCATGACCAGCCGCGCCAGCGCGAGCGCATGCGCCGCGCCGCCCATGTCCTTCTTCATCAGCGCCATGCCGGCACCCGACTTCATGTTGAGGCCGCCGCTGTCGAAGGTGACGCCCTTGCCGACAAGGGTCAGCCGGGGATGCGCCGGATCGCCCCAGGTCAGTTCGACCAGCCGCGGAGCCTGCGCCGCCGCGCGCCCGACCGCATGGACAGCCGGGAAACCGTCACGCAGCGCTTCGCCGGTGATGACCGTGACCGTCGCGCCGAAGCTCCGACCCTGGCCCTGGATCGCCGCCGCAAGCTCGGACGGGCCGAGGTCGCCGGCGGGTGTGTCGACAAGGTCGCGGACCAGCGAGACGGCCTCGGCCAGCCGAACAGCGTCGCGCACCGCGTTGATATCGTTCGAGAGCAGCACCCGCGGCTCGGCATCCTCGGCCTTCTTGTAGCGCGTGAAGCGATGCTGGGCGAGCACCCAGCCGAGGCCCGCCGTACCCGGCTCGCCGCTCGCCAGTCTGTAGGTTCCGCCCGGAAGCTTTGCGGCAGCGCTGGCCAGCGCCCACGGATCGGCGAGGCCATCGGTGCCGATCCCGGCGGCGGCGCTCCAGTCCCCGGGCGCATCGCCGGGCAGAATGACGACCTCGCCAGGCTTGCCCTTGAACCGCGCCGCCGCGACCCCCGCCCGCGCCCGCTCGCTGAGGCCCGTGCGCCATGCGTCGAGGCCACCGCCGGTAACGAGCTCGATCTGGCGCGCGGTGTCCGTACCGCTCCGCAGCAGGGCCGCGAAGTCGGTCACGCGGCGACGCCCATGAGGTCGTAGGCGTCGGCATCCTCGATTCTGACCGCGACGATGTCGCCGATGCTGAGTCCATGGGCGTCGCGAAGGTGGACCTCGCCATCGATCTCCGGCGCGTCGGCCTTGGAGCGCCCCGTCGCGCCGCCCTCGTCGTCGACCGCGTCGATCAGCACGTCGAGGGTGCGGCCGATCTTGGCCTGGAGCTTGGCGGCGGAGATGCGCGCCGAGACCGCCATGAAACGCTCCCAGCGCGCCTGCTTGACCTCTTCGGGCACATGGTTCGGCAGGTCGTTCGCCACGGCACCGGCGACGGCCTCGTATTTGAAGCAGCCGACACGGTCGAGCTGGGCCTCCCTAAGCCAGTCGAGCAGGTACGAGACGTCGTCCTCGGTTTCTCCCGGGAAGCCGACGATGAAGGTCGAGCGCAGCGCGATGTCAGGGGCTTGGGTACGCCAGCTCCGGATCCGGTCGAGGACGCGGACCTCGTTCGCCGGGCGCTTCATCGCCTTCAGGACCGCGGGGCTGGCGTGCTGGAAGGGAATGTCGAGGTACGGCAGGATCAGCCCCTCGGCCATCAGCGGGATCAGCAGGTCGACGTGCGGGTACGGGTAAATGTAGTGCAAGCGGACCCACGCCCCGAGCTGCCCGAGCTCGCGCGCCAGGTCAACGACGTGCGCACGCGTCTCGCGGCCGTTCAGCATCGAGGTCGCGTGGCGGATGTCGACGCCGTATGCCGAGGTATCCTGGCTGATCACCAGCAGTTCCTTCGTCCCAGCCGCGACGAGCTTCTCGGCTTCGCGAATGACCGCATTGGCGGGGCGGCTGACGAGGTCGCCGCGGATCGACGGGATGATGCAGAACTTGCAGCGGTGGTTACAACCCTCGGAAATCTTGAGGTAGCTGTAGTGGCGGGGAGTCAGCTTCAGGCCAGCCTCGGGGACGAGGTCGAGGTAGGCCGACGGCGGCACCGGTGCGGCGGCGCGCACGGCGTTGACGACCTGCTCGTACTGCTGCGGGCCGGTGACCGCGAGGACCTTCGGGTGCGCGGCGCGGATCGCGTCCGCCTCGAGGCCGAGGCAGCCCGTCACGATGACCCTGCCATTGGCGGCAATCGCCTCGCCGATCGCCTCCAGGCTCTCCGCCTTGGCGCTGTCGATGAAGCCGCAGGTGTTGACCAGCACGACGTCGGCGTCCTCGTAGGTCGCGGACATCTGGTAGCCGTCGGAACGCAGCGCCGTGAGGATCCGCTCGCTGTCGACGAGGGCTTTCGGACAGCCGAGCGAGACCATGCCGACACGGGGCGGCCTGGGGAGTGTGGTGAGCATCGGCAGCGCTGTAGTCGCTCAGGCCTCAAACGTCACGCCCGCGCGGCGACGTGCCCTAACCGCGCGCCGGCAGCAGTCGTTGCGGATCGACCGCGAGGCGCCCGCGACGCAACTCGAAATGCAACTGCGGCTCGGCGACGGACCCGGTCGCGCCGGCGTGGGCGATGACCTGGCCCTTGGTAACCTTGGTGCCGCGCTCGACGAGCATGCTCGCATTGTGTCCGTAGGCGCTGACCCAGCCGTCGGCGTGCTTGATCAGTATGAGGTTGCCGAACCCGGCCAGCGCGTTGCCGGCATAGGCGACGACCCCGTCCGCGGTGGCGCGGACCGGCTCGTCGAGGCTCGCGGCGAGGTCAACGCCGTCGTTGAAGCGGCCGCCCGGCTTGGCCCCGAAGCTCGCCAAGACCTTGCCCTGCAGCGGCCACTCGAACTTCGGTGGTGGCCCCGGCACGAAGGGCAGCGGCTTGAGCTTACGCTGTGTCGCGGTCTTCGGCGCGGCAGGCTCGGCGCCGGTGATCAGGTCGTCCATGTCGATGCTGAACGCCTTGGCGCGCTGCTCGATGCTCATCGCCGCGACCTGCTTCCGCGACGGCAACATCAGTTTGTCGCCGACCGCGATCCGGTAGGGCGGCACGAGGTGGTTGCTGGTCACGACTCGCTGCCAGTCGACCCCGTAGGCGCGCGCGATCGCGATGCCGGTTTCGCCCGGCTTCACGGTGTGGAGGCGGCCGCCGGGGACATTGACGGCGTCGGTCACGACCTTGCGCGCGGTCCAGACGGGCTTGGGCGGCACAACAGCAGGCGGCGCGACCACGACGGCGCGGGATGGCGCAGCCGCGGCGAACGGCGGCGGGCCGGCATCGCGCGCGCAGGCGGCAAGGCCCGCGAGAGCGATCAGGAGCGAGGTGCGAAACGCCGACATCGCCACCGCCTCTAGCCGATCCCGGCAGCGACGGGAATCGCTGCCGTCACCGAAATCGCTCAGGCCGCCGCCGCTTCCGGGGCGTCGCGCTCGCCGAACAGGCTGCGCATGGTCTTGAGGCTCTCGCGGTAGGTCAGGTCGAGGTGGAGCGGGGTGACCGAGATGCGACCGTGGCGGATCGCCTTGAGGTCGGTCTGGTGACCGGGCTCGGCGATCTCGCGGCCATAGCCGAACCAGAAATACGGGAAGCCGCGCGGGTCGACGCGGGCGTCGAGCGCGATGTGGCCGTAGTCGCGGAAGCCCTGCTCGGTGACCTCGACGCCCCCGGTTACCTCCGGCGGGAAGTTGATGTTGACCAGCATGCGGTCGGGCCACGGCGCGTCGAGCAGGGTCTGGACGATGCCGGCACCGTGTTGCTCCGCAGCGTCGAAGCGCTCCATGCCGTGGTTGTAGTCGGCCATCACCTGACTCATCGCGACCGAGCGGATGCCCGCCAGGCATCCCTCCATCGCCGCCGAGACGGTGCCCGAATAAGTGACGTCCTCGCCGAGGTTGCCGCCGCGGTTGACGCCCGACAGGATCAGGTCGGGGCGGTGGTCGCGCATGACGTGGCCGAGCGCCAGCATGACGCAGTCGGTCGGGGTGCCGCGCACCGCGAAGCGCCGGTCGCTCATCTCGCGCAGGCGGATCGGCTCGGACAGGGTCAGCGAGTGGCCAGCGCCCGACTGTTCTTCGGCGGGCGCGACGACCCAGACGTCGTCGGACAATTGCGCCGCGATCTTCTCGAGCGCGACGAGGCCGGGGGCGTGGATGCCGTCGTCGTTGGTAACCAGGATACGCATGTCGCTGCCCTTTTGCCGGATCTCTTTTATCGGTTCGTCATCCCCGCGCAGGCGGGGACCCATCAGCCCGAAATGCTGTAGTGATGGGTCCCCGCCTACGCGGGGATGACGACAATTGTTAGTGCGTGCACGCCGCCTCAGCGCCGCAGCGTCTCTTGGAAGCGCAGCGGCACGCCCGCGGCGGTGCCGGCGACCTCCGCCTCCCACATCACGCGCTTGCCCCGGATGATCGTGCCGACCGGGCGGCCGGTCAGCTGCATGCCCTCGAACGGCGACCAGCCGCAGCGGCTGGCAAGCCAGTCGGCCTCAATCGTCCACCGGGCCTTCAAGTCGACGACAGAGTAATCCGCGTCGAAGCCCGCCGCGATGCGCCCCTTGGCGACGATCCCGAACAGCCGGACCGCGCCCGCGCTGGTCAGGTCGACGAGACGCGCGAGGCTGAGGCGGCCGGCGGCGACGTGGTCGAGCAGCAGCGGCAGCAGGGTCTGGACGCCCGGCATGCCCGAAGGCGACTTCGGGTATTCCTGCGCCTTTTCCTCGCGGGTGTGGGGCGCATGGTCGGAGCCGACGACGTCGGGCACACCCTGCCCCATCCAGTGCCACAGGCCGTCGCGGTGCGCACCCGAGCGGATCGGCGGGTTCATCTGGGCGTAGGTGCCGAGGCGCGGATACGCCTCCTCGCCAGCAAGGGTAAGGTGCTGCGGGGTAACCTCGGCGCTGGCGATGGCCTTGTGGTCGGCGAGGAATTCGAGTTCGGCGGGAGTCGTGATGTGGAGGACGTGGATGCGGCGACGGGTCTCGTGCGCCAGCCGGACGACGCGGCGGGTGGCGAGCATGGCGCTCTCGTCGTCGCGCCAGACCGGGTGGCTCGACGCGTCGCCCGGGATGCGGAAACCCTCGCGGTCCTTCATCCGATACTCGTCCTCGGCGTGGATCGCGACGCGGCGGTTGCCCGAGGCCAGCACGCGGGCGAGCGTCGCGTCGTCGCTGACCAGCAGGTCGCCGGTCGACGCGCCCATGAACACCTTGATGCCGCAGCAGCCGGGCAATTTCTCCAGCACGTCGAGGTGATCGGCGTTGGCCGCGGTCGCGCCGACGTAGAAAGCGTGGTCGCACCACATCCGGCCCTCGGCGCGGCGCAATTTCTCCGCCAGTGCCTCCGCCGAGTCGGTGTTGGGCTTGGTGTTCGGCATCTCGAACACCGCGGTCACCCCGCCGAGCACCGCCGCGAGGCTGCCCGAGGCGAGGTCTTCCTTGTGGTCGAGGCCGGGTTCGCGGAAGTGGACCTGGGTGTCGATGACGCCGGGCAGGATCATCAGCCCGGTGCAGTCCTGCTCCTCGGCGGCGCTGCTGGCCCCGCGTGCCAGGATCGCGGCGGTGCGCCCGTCGCTGACCGCGAGGTCGGCCTCGACGGGGCCTCCCGGTGTCCAGACGGTGCCGCCGCGGAGGATAAGATCGTAACTAGCCATGCGCCCTTTCTAACCCCAGATATGGCGGATGCCCACCACCCACCTGATCGACCGCGCCGTTCTCCGCATCGCCGGCCCCGAGGCCCGCGACTTCCTGCAGGACATGCTGACCAACGACCTGAGCGGGCCGCTGCCGGTCTACGCCGGGCTGCTCAGCGCGCAGGGCAAGACGATGTTCGACATGATCCTCCACCAGGGCGGCGAGGAACTGCTGGTCGATGTCGCCGCCAGCCATGCCGAGGCCCTCGCCAAGCGGCTGGGCATGTACAAGTTGCGCCGGGCGGTGACGATCGAGGCCAGCGATGCGCAGGTCTATGCGCGCTGGGACGCCTTCAACGAGGGGCCCGACGGCGAGCGCCCAGCCGATCCGCGCCTGCCCGAGATGGGCGAGCGCTGGCTCGGCTTCGGCGGTCATGCCCGCGCCAGCCTCGAGGACTACCACCGCCACCGGCTGGCGCTCGGGGTGCCCGACACCGCCGAGATGACCGACCTGCTGTGGCTGGAAACCGATGCGGCCGAGCTCAACGGCGTGTCGTTCACCAAGGGCTGCTACGTCGGGCAGGAGAACACTGCGCGGATGCATCACCGCGACAAGTTGCGGCGGCGGCTCCTGCCGGTGCGCGGAGCGGCGGAGCTGGGACCGATCATGGCAGGCGACCGCGAGGCGGGCGAGTTGCGCTCGCGCCACGGCGACCTCGGCATGGCGTATCTGCGGATGGAGCACGCGGGCGGCGAGCTTGTGCAAGGTGGCGTGCCGGTTGCGGTGATCTGGCCGGCATGGCTGCCTCGCGACGCGGGCTGAAGCGACACCCGTCGGGTGTTCATTCAGGCTCAGGACGCTAGGTTGCCGCCGATGAACCCGACCCCGAAGATCGCCGAGGACCTGACGGCGCTGCCTGCGCAGGTCCAGCACCTGACGTTCAACACCGTCCACTGGCTGCGCACCGACAGCCTCGCCGCGGCCATCGGCGTCGCGGCAGCGGTCGTACTGTACCTCGTCTTCGTCGGTATCCGGGCAGGCGCGTGTCGGATTATCGGCGACACGCGCGACATCGCGACGTGGCGCGGCTTCGCCTACCGGATGGTGCGGCGGACGCGGAGCTTCTTCCTCGCGGTGCTGTCGGCCGACATCGTCGCGCATTTCATTGCACCGCCGGGGCCGGTGATCACGGTCATCACCTTCCTGTTCACGATCGGCGCCGCGGTGCAGGGCGCAGTGTGGATCCGCGAGGCGATCCTCGGCCTCGTCGAGCGCCGCGCCGCCACGGCCGACGACGATCACTTCGCCCTCGCCAGCGCGATGAACATCATCCGGGTGCTGGTCAACGTCGTCGTCTGGTCGGTCGCGGCGATCCTCGTGCTCGACAATGTCGGGGTCAACGTCACCGGTCTGGTGGCGGGTCTCGGCGTCGGCGGCATCGCCATCGGCCTCGCGGCGCAGGGCATTTTCGGCGACCTGTTCGCGGCGCTGGCGATCCTGTTCGACCGGCCCTTCCGGGTCGGCGACCAGATCAAGTTTGGCAATGTCACCGGTGACGTCGAGGCGATCGGGCTGAAGACCGTGCGCGTCCGCGCCACCACCGGGGACCAGGTCATCATCTCCAACGCCGAGTTGCTCAAGCTGCAGATCGCCAACCAGCGCCGCATCGAGCAGCGGCTGGTGGTGATGACCATCGGTGTCACCTACCAGACTAGCCCCGACTTGCTGGAGGCGATCCCGCACGAGATCGAGGCGATCGTCACGGCGCGCGAGAAGTGCCACTTCGACCGCGCGCATCTCTCGAATTTCGGAGCGTCGTCGCTCGACTACGAGATCGTCTTCCACGTCGTCGAACCGGCCTACGTGACGATGATGGCCGAACGGCAAGCGGTCGCCTTCGCGATCATCCGGCGCTTCGCCGAGCTCGGCATCGACTTCGCCTACCCGTCGCAGATGTCGTTCACCGCCGGGCCCGACGGCCGCGCGATCGATCTGCGCGAGGCCGCACCGCCGCGGCCCGAGCGTGTGGTCGCGGAACGCGATGTCACCGTGCCGCCGGTCAAATCGGCAAGCTAGGGGATGCGCGCGACCGCGGAACGGGTTCGGGGACGCGGTATCGGCATCGTCGTCGGCTCGGCGATTGCTGGAGGATGGGCGATCTATGCGGCGCGCGTCCTCGCCCCCGGGAGCGTCGCCACTCCGATCGGAGCCGTCACCGTTGCCGCCTGCCTGATCGCCGGTGGGATCTCGGTAATCCGCGGCTCCCGCCGACTGGCCGCACCCGATGCGGGACAACACGCCGCCTCGAAGCGATCGTGGCGGCTGTTCTGGCTCAATTTCGTGGGCGAGATCGTGGTGCTCAACCTGGCGGTCTGGCTGCTCGGCCGCTTGGGCGGATTGGGCTACCTGGTCCCGATTATCTCGATCGTCGTCGGGCTGCACTTCCTGCCCATGGCACGGTTCTTCAACAACCCGGCGTTCACCTGGACCGCTGCCCTGATGATCGCCGTGGCCCTCGTCGTGATCATGGCGCTCCACGCGGCACCGGACTCCCGCGCAGTCGGGCTGGAGGCTGCGGCCAATGCACTGATCCTGTGGGGTACAGCAGCGACGGGATGGCTCGCGATGCGGCGCACGCTGGCCGAACCAGAAATATTTTCGCGATAAGCCTCATATTAACTTCAGTTAGTTAAACTCCTGTTAACTATATGGTATGGGTAGGCCATTGGGTTCGGGCGAGGACGCGGAGCTGTTCCGACCCGGACAAGGCTGGGGTGTTGCTTGTGATAAAGACCGTTTCCTTGATTGCTCTCGCGCTGGCTGGAACTTCAGCCTCTGCTGCGACGATCACCTATACCGTCAACCAGACCATCAACCTCGGGAATGTCTCCGGTACTATCCAGACTAACGGCACGCTCGGCAATCTGGACCAGTCCGACGTCATCGGTTTCGACCTGCTGGTCGGTGGTCCGGGCGTCTCGATTGAACTTACTCAGGCGAACAGCGTCATCGTCACGGAGGGCAGCAACTTCAGCGCCACCGCGCACGACCTGTCCTTCAACTACAGCGGCCCCTCCGGATTCCTGCTGTTCCAGTTCGGCAGCTTCGGCACCGGCAAGAAGTATTATTGCAACGCGAGCGTCAGCGGCACCTGCTTCCAGGGTGCCAGCGCTATCCCCGATCAGTTCGACAGCGTCTCGACGCAGGTCGAACAGCGCAGCGGCACCCAGATCATCGGGAGCTCCATCGTTCCGGAGCCGGCAAGCTGGGCACTGATGCTCGGCGGCTTCGGGTTGGTCGGCGCAGCCCTGCGCCGCCGCTCGACCGCAACAATCGTCTACGCGTAGCAGCCTTGGGGGGGTGCCGCCGATCCGCGAGGGTCGGCGGCTTTCCGCTAGCGCTGGTCGACCGGAACCGCGAGGTACTTCGTCGGCGGAGCGATCCCGAGCCGCTCAGATGCCCCCGACATCCTCGATGCTGAGCAGGCTGGCGTTGCCGCCGGCGCTGGTGGTGTCGGTCGAGACGGTGCGCTCGGTAGCGAAGCGCAGCAGGTAGTGCGGCCCGCCGGCCTTGAAGCCGGTGCCCGACAGGCCCTCGCCGCCGAACGGCTGGCTGCCGACGACCGCGCCGATCATCGAGCGGTTGACGTACAGGTTGCCGACTTTCGCCGCCGCCGCGACGCGCTCGGCAGTCGAGGCGATGCGGCTGTGCAGGCCCATGGTCAGGCCGTAGCCGCTGGCGTTGACCGCCGCGAGCGTCGCGTCGAGCGCTCCCGCCTTCCAGGTGACGACGTGCAGGATCGGCCCGAACCACTCCTTCTTGAGGTCCTCGATGCGGTCGAGGCGGATCACCGTCGGCGGCACCAGGCCGGGAACATCGGTGCTCAGCGCGTGGACCCAGCGCGCCTTGGCCGACTGGCGGTAGGTTTCGAGCCGGTCGTACGCGGCCTCGTCGATCACCGGGCCGACGTCGGTGCGCGGATCGGCAGGATCGCCCAGCACCAAGGTGTCCATCGCGCCCGCCAGCATGTGCAGCGTGTTGTCGGCGATATCCTCCTGCAGCAGCAGCAGGCGGAGCGCCGAACAGCGCTGCCCGGCCGAGCGGAAGGCGCTCGTCACCACGTCGACGACGACCTGCTCGGGCAGCGCGGTCGAGTCGACGATCATCGCGTTGATGCCGCCGGTCTCGGCGATGAATGGCACCAGCGGGCGGTCATCGTCCTCCAGCAGCGTGCGCGCGATGCTGCGCGCCGTGCCGGTCGAGCCAGTGAAGGCGACGCCCATGATGCGCGGGTCGGCGACTAGCGCCCGCCCCTCCTCCGCGCCACCGGTCACGATGTGCAGGACGTCGGCGGGCACCCCGGCTTCGTGCGCCAACTCGACCGCGCGCGCGGCGATGCGGGGGGTCTGCGGTGCCGGCTTGGCGACGACGCTGTTGCCGGTGACGAGCGCGGCGGCGACTTGCCCGATGAAGATCGCCAGCGGGAAGTTCCACGGCGCGATGCACGCGAACACGCCGCGCCCTGCGAGGCGGAGCTCGTTGCGCTCGCCGGTCGGTCCGGGGAGGAGCACGGGGGCGAAGTCGAGCCGCGCGCGGATCGCGTAATAGCGGCAGAAGTCGACCGCTTCACGGACTTCGGCTAGCGCGTCGCCGATGGTCTTCTTCGCCTCGTGGACGGCGATTGCCATCAGCTCCTCGCGGTGTTCCTCGAGCAGGTCGCCGAGGCGCTCGAGGATCGCGGCACGGGTGTCGACGGGGGTGGCGGACCACGCTGGGAAGGCGGCGTAGGCCTTTCCAACTGCATCGCGCACAGAAGTCCCACCCCTAGCCCCTCCCGTACCGGGAGGGGAACCCGCTTGCGGCGAGGTCTCCCCAGCGCCTTGAAGGGAGTTCGACCCACGAGCGGATCCCCCTCCCGGTACGGGAGGGGTTAGGGGTGGGACTTGCTCCCACGCGATGCCCTTCGCCACCCGCGCCAGCACTTCCGCATCGGCAAGGTCGATCCCCCCCGAATTCACCCGCCCCGGAAAGATATCCCGCGGCATCGGGATCGACGGATGTGCCGTGCCCCCCACCGCGCTCACCTTCACCGCCGGGTCCGCCAGCAAGTCCGCGTCGCTGACGTTCGCATCGGCCAACTGGTGCACAAAGCTCGAGTTCGCGCCGTTCTCGAGCAGACGGCGCACGAGGTAGGCCAGCAGGTCGCGGTGCCCGCCGACGGGCGCATAAGTCCGGCAGTGATAGCCCTGCTCGCGCACCGCGCGCTCGAACAGGCCCTCGCCCATGCCGTGGAGGCGCTGGAACTCGAAGTCGCGGCGGTCTCCCGCCCACTCCATGATCGTCGCGACGGTCAGCGCATTGTGGCTGGCGAACGCGGGCAGGATATTCGGCGCGTCGAGCATGGCGCGCGCGCACGCCAGGTAGCTGACGTCGGTCGCGGCCTTGCGGGTGAACAGCGGATAGTCGGCGAGGCCGCTCTCCTGAGTCCGCTTGATCTCGCTGTCCCAATAGGCACCCTTGACCAGCCGGACCATCAGGCGGCGGCCCGTTCCGGCACCCAGTGCCTGCGCCCAGTCGATGACCGCGCTGGCGCGCTTTCCATAGGCCTGCGCCGCCATGCCGAAGCCGTCCCAGCCACGCAGACCGGGCAGCGCCGCGACCGTGCCGATGATGTCGAGCGACATCTCCAGCCGCTCGGTCTCCTCGGCGTCGACGGTCAGCCCGATGCCGGCCTTGCTTGCTTCGACCGCGAGCGCGTGGGTCATGTCGATCAGCGCGGGGACGCAGGTATCGGCGTGCGCGGTCTCGTAGCGCGGGTGCAGCGCCGACAATTTGACCGAGATCGAGTGGCCGGCGCCCTGCTTCGAGGCACCGACCGAGCGGATCGCCGCCATGTACGAGTCGAAATAGCGCTGGCCGTCCTCATAGGTCCGCGCCGCCTCGCCGAGCATGTCGAAGCTGGCAGTGAAGCCCTTGTTCTCGGGCAGCGCGGCGCGCGCCATCGCCTCGTCGATGGTCCGGCCCATGACGAAGACCTGCCCCATCATCCGCATGGCGGCGCCGACCGCGGTCCGCACGAACGGCTCGCCGGTACGGTTGATCAGGCGCTTGAGGACCGAGGCGCGGCCGCTTTCGCCGACCACGGCCCGCGTCAGCATCAGGCCCCAGGTCGCGGAATTGACCAGCAGCGAGTCCGACTGGCCCTTGTGCGCCCCCCAGTCCGCCCCGCCGATCTTGTCGCGGATCAGCAGGTCGGCGGTCTCGGCATCGGGCACCCGCAGGAACGCCTCCGCCAGGCTGAGCAGCGCGATGCCCTCCTGGGTGTTGAGCCGGTACTGGTGGAGGAAACGGTTGACCCAGCCCTCCCCCTGCGCGGCGCGGAGGTCGGCGAGCAGCCCGAGAGCGCGGTTCTCGACGGCGTTGCGGGTCGCGGCATCGAGGGTCGCGGCGGGCAGCAGGCGCGCCATCACCTCCGGCTCGGGCGCACGGTGGAGGGGGCGGAGCGCCGCGCGGGCGTCGGTCAGGCTGGGCATCGCGGACCTCTAGACCCGCCGCGCCGCCCGCGAAAGTCAGTGCGTCAGCGCGTCCGGGGTCGTCGGCTCCGACAGCAGCTTCGTCATCGCCCGCCACCGCGCCGGCTGTCCGGGCCCCGCCGCCTCGACATGCGCTGCGACCATGTCCTTGCCGAGCCCGTAGTTGATCACATAGCTCCGGTAGTGATCGTCGAAGTCGAGCGACTTCAGCGCCCTTGCCCGCGACAGCAACGAATATTTCTGGGTCAGCACCACCGCCGCTTCGCGGTCGATGCGCCCGTCGAGATACTCGCGCGCGATCGTGAAGCGTGCGCCGGACAGTTGCTCCATCGCCTTGCGCAGCGCGGCGAAGCGCGGGGCCTCGGCGGGATCGAGGCCGGCGAGCGGGTACAGGACACGGGCCTCGAACGCCGCGCGCTCATTGCCCGGAAACGCGAGGTCGATGCCGTAGTTGGCCGAGCCCTCGGCGATCAGCGACTGCGGTCCGTACAGCGGATAGACGGTGAACTCGACCCAGCCGCGGGCTTTGGAGAGACGCTGTTCGAGCAGCATGTTGTAGACGTGGTGCCCCGGATAGCCCTCGTGGCAGCCGAGGTCGACGGCGCGGTCGATGTTGACCGGCAGGTCGGTGTTGACCTGGATCAGGCTGGTGTCGTTGCCCTTGTAGTAATTGTACCCGCTCCACGGCTTGCCGGTGACCAGTTCGAGCGTGAATTTCTCGTCCCTCGGCAACGGAACGTGCACGAGCGTCCGCCGCCGGCACTCGGCGATGGCGGCGTGCATGACCTTGTCGAGCTTGGCTGCGGGCACGTCGAAGCGGGTGCGGTAGGCGTCGACGCGCTGCCACAGCGGGCCTTTGCCCGGCACCAGCCGGTCGATCTCGGCGAGCGTCGCGTCGTAGTCGGCGAGCGGCTTCAGCACCGGGCGCACCCCGAACAGGCCCTCCGCCTCGTCGTCGAAGCGGAAGCGTCGTCCGCCGTGCATCGCCAGCCGGGTCTCGGCGGCGGCCAGTTGGCCGATCAGGAACGCCCGGCGCTGGCGCTCCAGCGGGGTCAGCCGGGCGGTCGGAATCGCCTCGGCGCGAGCCTTGAGGACACCGGCATCCTGCTGGAGGACCCCGACTGAGCGCGGCTTGGCCTTCGCCGCCGCCAGCCACTCAGGCGGACCATAATAAGCGTCGACATACTCGGGTTCGCGCTCGCCGGCCTCGAGCGTCAGGTGCACGTAGCCACGCGCGACGGCATCGAGCGCGGTTCGCTTCGGAGCCGGAGCAGCCGCGAGGAGCGGTAGGACGATTGCCGCAAACGCCAGATTCTTGATCGACATAGCCCTTCGATAGACCGTCCCCGGCCTGCCGCAAAGTCGCTCAGGCGGCGGCAGTCTGGCCCTGCAGCTGCGCGATCAGCGCGTCGTCGATCTCGCGGGCACGTACCGCGGCAGGGCGCTCCGAGGTGCGCGCGACATAGGCTGCGAACGACGGGCGCGCCTCGATGCTCTTGATCGCCATGCCCCAGCCGAGCAGCGCCGCGAGATAGACGTCGGCGGCGCTGAACGTGCCACCGGCAAGATAGTCGCGGTCCTGCAGGAGGTGGTCGAGGGCTTCGACGACCCGTGTCATGGACCCCCAGCCGGCCATCCGCTCACGCTCCGCCGCGACCTCGAAACCCATCGCGGACGTGACGACGGCAGTCTCGACCGGCCCCGCCGCGAAGAACAGCCAGCGGTAGTAGTCGCCGCGGTCGAAGCTCCCCGGGGCGGGCGCCAGACCGGCATCCGGAAACGCGTCCGCCAGGTAGGCGCAGATCGCCGCCGTTTCGGTGACGACCGTGTCGCCGTGCCGGATCGCCGGAATCTTGCCCATCGGGTTGATCGCCAGATATTCGGGCTCCTTCAGCGTCGTCGCATAGTCCAGGACCTCGGTCCGGTACGGCTGCCCGACCTCCTCCAGCATCCAGCGCGCGACACGGCCACGCGACATCGGATTGGTGTAGAAAACCAGCGCGCTCATCACCGTCTCCGCTTGATCGAATGGCAGGGATTATCTCCGGGAGGCTGCGGCAAGGCTAGTTGACGCTTCCGGCACCCTGCGCCAAGGCTGTCGCGAAATACACCCGGGGAAGGAAGCCTATGCGCGCCGCCATGCCGCTCGACGCCTATCGTGCCTTGGTCGGCACCGAGCTCGGGGTGTCCGACTGGATGCTCGTCGACCAGGCCCGCATCGACGCCTTTGCCGAGGTCACCGGCGACCACCAGTTCATCCACGTCAATCCGGAGCTTGCGGCCAAGACCCCGTTCGGCACCACCATCGCCCACGGTTACCTGACGCTCAGCCTGTGCTCGGTCTTCGCTTACGGCGCGATGCCGTCGATCGAGGGCGTCAAGATGGGCGTCAACTACGGCCTCAACAAAGTCCGCTTCATGGCCCCGGTAAAGTCGGGCAAGCGGGTGCGCGGCAAGTTCACCTTGCTCGGCGTCGAGCAGCGCCCCGACACCGGCTGGCAGTCGACCGTCTCGGTCACCGTCGAGATCGAGGGCGAGACCAAGCCGGCGCTCATCGCCGAGTGGCTGACGCTGGTTTACCTGTGAGCCGCATCGGCCTGCTGTCCCGCGCCGAATGGCCCGAGCCGTTCGCCAATGCGATGGGCGCGATCTTCGGCGAGCGCGAACCGCTGGCGCTGATGACCGCGGTCGCGCAGTCGCCGCGCGCCTGGGAGAAGTTCTCGGGCGCCTCGATGTCGGGCAAGGGCCCGCTCGACTTCCGCCACCGCGAGATCGTCATCGACCGCACCGCGGCCAAGACCGGCAACGAGTACGAGTGGGGCGCTCACATCACGATGTTCGCCGGCAAGGCGGCGCTGACCGAGCCGCAGGTCCGCTCGTTGTTCGATGGCGACGCTTATGACGGCAACTGGAGCGAGGCCGAGACCGCGCTGATCGCCGCGACCGACGCGCTGCTCGACCGCAAGAAGCTGAGCGACGCCGAGTTCGCCGCGCTGACCGCGCACTTCGACACGCCGCAGGTCTTGGAAGTCGTCCAGCTCGTCGGTTTCTACCACAGCGTCGCGCTCGTCGTCGGCGCGCTCGACCTGCAGAACGAGGCCGGGTTCACCCGTTTCCCAACCACCGATTAGTCGCCAGCCCGCCCGCTTTTCACGAAGGATACCGCCATGCGCGAAGCCGTCATCGTCTCCACCGCCCGCACCCCCATCGGCAAGGCCTTCCGGGGCGCCTTCAACGCCTCGCCGCCGCCGCTGCTCGGTGGCCACGCGATCAAGCACGCCGTCGCCAAGGCTGGCCTGGAGGGTGGCGAAGTCGACGACGTCGTGTGGGGCGCGGCGCTCCAGCAGGGCGGCCAGGCGCCCAACATCGGACGGCTCGCGCTGCTCCGCGCCGGCCTGCCGGTGACGGTCAGCGGCCAGTCGATGGACCGCCAGTGCTCGTCCGGCCTGATGGCGATCGCCACCGCCGCCAAGCAGATCATCGTCGACGGCATGCAGATCGCCATCGGTGGCGGGCAGGATTCGATCTCGATGGTCCAGAACGAGAAGTTCCGGGTCGAGCCGGACATGGGCCTGCTGGCGATGATCCCGACCGCCTACATCCCGATGATCGATACCGCCGAGAACGTCGCCAAGCGCTACGGCATCAGCCGCGACCGCCAGGATGAGTACGGCTTCCGCTCGCAGATGCGTACCCACGCCGCCCAGCAGGCCGGCAAGTTCGACGACGAGATCGTGCCGATCACCACCAAGATGGGCATGGTCAACAAGGAGACCAAGGAAGTCACCTTCCACGAGATCACGCTGTCCAAGGACGAGGGCAACCGCCCCGAGACGACGCTGGAGGGTCTCAAGGGCCTGAAGCCCGTCCGTGAGGGCGGCGTCATCACGGCCGGCAACGCCAGCCAGCTTTCGGACGGTGCCTCGGCCAGCGTGCTGATGGAGGCGGGCGAGGCGTCGCGGCGCGGCCTAACCCCACTCGGTGCCTATCGCGGCATGGCAGTGGCCGGGCTGGAGCCCGACGAGATGGGCATCGGGCCGGTCTATGCGATCCCCAAGCTGCTCGAGCGCAACGGCCTCAAGATGAGCGACATCGGCTTGTGGGAGCTGAACGAGGCGTTCGCGGTGCAGGTGCTGTACTGCGCCGACAAGCTCGGGATCGACCAGGACATCCTCAACGTCAACGGCGGCGGCATCTCGATCGGCCACCCCTACGGCATGTCCGGCGCACGCCTGACCGGGCACGCGCTGATCGAGGGCAAGCGGCGCGGCGTGAAGTACGTCGTCGTGACAATGTGCGTCGGCGGCGGCATGGGCGCGGCCGGGCTGTTCGAGGTTTACTGAGCGGGACGTGCAAAAGCCCCCGCCGGTGTTCCAACACCATGGGGGCGATGATTTCGGGCCGTCCGGGCTACTCTCCCCTCCCGGCGCAAACTGGGCGGGGGCCTCGGGTCGGATACGGCAGCAGCGCGGACGATGCAGGGGCTGGGTTCGCCATCGACGGGTCGGGTCGTGAAGGACGGTGTGCGGTCCAGCGATCGGATGGCCGTCCGGTCGAAGGCTCGCGGGGTGCCAGTGGCGGCGACTAGTCCGTGATTGCCCCTGCATCGTTCGCGCCGGGGCTTAGGTAGCGCGCCCTTGTCCCGGCATCGGGTGGCGCAGGACCATCCGATGTGGCCTGCCTAGCCGATATGGTTCGTTTTGTCAAGGGCGGTGGTTCGGGGTCTACCTGTCGTTGTCATCCCCGCGCAGGCGGGGACCCATGAACACGAACCCGCGTCGTCATTCCGAAACCGGTGTTCATGGGTCCCCGCCTGCGCGGGGATGACAAAAAACGCGCGACGTGCAGCGCCTCGCGCCGACGCGTGCCGACGCGCCCCGCCTCAGGCCTTCGCGATCGCCGCCTCGATGTCGCTTATCGAATGCCCGGTCAGCTCCTTCGCGAGTTCACCGACCAGCTTGGCCTCGAGCGCCTTGTGCCAGTGCTTGCGCAGCTCGCCGAGCGTCTTGGGCGCGGCGATGACGAAAAGGCCGTCGAACTTGCCGGACAGGGCCTGCTTGTTGAGCATCGCGGCGGTCGCGGCGGCGAAGCTGTCCTCCTCGAGGCGGCTGTCGTCGGGGTTGGCAGAACTGCTGCCGTGGTGCGCGCCGGCACCCTTGTTGTCGCCCGAGACTTCGCCGTGCTGGACCGGGGACAGCTTCGGTTCGGCGTCGGTACCAGTGTTGCGATAGAGGTTGAGGGTCTCGCCGTCGGCGACAGCGACGAGTGTTCCGTGTGGCAGCAGCAATGAATTTCTCCGGGGGCGGTGGCCCCGAACACCAACCCCCGAGGACTGGTTTCGGGGCCAGAGACACCTTAGCCGAACAGCTTTGCCGCGGTCTTGGCAACGTGATCGCCCTGGAAGCGCGCACCCGCCAGCTCGTTCTCGCTCGGCTGGCGCGAGCCGTCGCCGGCTGAGATCGTGGTGGCGCCGTAGGGCGAGCCGCCGCTGATTTCCTCGAGCGTCATCTGGCCCTGGAAGCTGTACGGCAGGCCGACGACGGTCATGCCGAAGTGCAGCAGGTTGGTGATGATCGAGAACAACGTCGTCTCCTGCCCGCCGTGCTGCGACGCAGTCGAGGTGAACGCCGCGCCGACCTTGCCGTTGAGCGCGCCGGTCATCCACAGGCCGCCGGCCTGGTCGAGGAACGCCGTCATCTGCGACGGCATGCGGCCGAAGCGCGTCGGCGCGCCGATCACGATGGCGTCGTAGTTGGCGAGTTCGGCGATGGTCGCGATGGGGGCGGCCTGGTCGAGCTTGAAGTGCGCGGCGCGGGCGACATCCTCGGGCGCGGTCTCGGGAACGCGCTTGATGTCGACCTCGGCACCGGCGGCGCGTGCACCCTCGGCGACGGCGTTGGCCATCTGCTCGATGTGGCCGTAGCTCGAATAATAGAGGACGAGAACCTTGGTCATGACGTGCTCCTGAATGGGGACAGGGCGGATATAGACGCTGGTTGTTACGCCTGAAATCAGGATAATATCTGGGTCGATGTTCGAATAATCAGAAAAGAGGCCGCATGCGTCAACCGGGAACGCCGACGCTCGACCAGCTTACTGTCTTCCTCGCGGTGGTCGAGGCGGGCGGGCTGGCGGCCGCGGCGCGGCGGCTCGGGCGGGCGACCTCGGCGATCAGCTATGCGATCGACGGGCTGGAGGCGCAGCTTGGGCTGGCGCTGTTCGACCGCGGCACGACCCGCGCGCCGAAGCTGACCGCGGCGGGCAGCGCGGTGGTGGCGGAGGCGCGGCGGGTCGGCGACGGGGTCGCGTCGCTGCGGGCACGGGTCGCCGGGCTGCTCGGCGGGCTCGAGGCGGAGGTGTCGCTGGCGGTCGACGTGATGTTCCCGACGGCCCGACTGGTCGGCGCGCTCCACGACTTCCGCGAAGCCTATCCGACGGTTAACCTGCGGCTGCACGTCGAGGCGCTCGGCGCGGTCGCCACGCTGGTGCTGGCGGGCGAGGCGGCGTTCGGGGTCGCAGGCCCGATCAACGCAGCGACCGAAGGCGGCCTAGAGCGCATCGACGCAGGCGGCATCACGATGCTGCCGGTCGCCGCCCCTGGCCACCCGCTCGCACAGGGACCGCAGCCGCCGGGTGCCGCGCGCGAGCACGTGCAGCTTGTCCTGAGCGACCGCTCGACCGTGACGGAGGGGCAGGATTTCGGGGTCGTCGCGGCGAACAACTGGCGGCTGTCGGACCTCGGCGCCAAGCACGCGCTGCTGCGCCACGGCCTCGGCTGGGGCAACATGCCCGAGGCCATGGTGGCGGACGACCTCGCGGCGGGGCGGCTGGTGGCGCTCGATCTCGCGGACTGGCGCGGCGCGAGCTACCGCATGCAGGTCATCTACCGCACCGAGGCCCCGCCCGGCCCGGCGACGCGCTGGCTGATCGAGCGGCTGGTGGAGGGGGCGGCGTAGGCTACCCCCACAACTCCGCTTCCGGCGGCCACACGTCGGACCCCGCGAACCGCATCCCGCCGGGCCGGTCCTCGATCAGCAGCGGGCCATCGAGGTCGGCGAACTGGCTCTGCATGCCGACCATGAACGCCGGCGCGACGCCGAGCGAGGTCGACAACATGCAGCCGGTCATCAGCCCAAGCCCGCGCTGCTTGGCCGCCGCTGCGAGCGCCAGCGCCTCGGTCAGCCCACCCGCCTTGTCGAGCTTGATGTTGATGAACCGGTAGCGACCGATCAGGCTGCCGACCGTCGCGCGGTCATGGCAGCTCTCGTCGGCGCACAATGGGATCGGCGAGCGGACGTGGTCGAGGATGTGGTCCTCGCCCGCCGGCACCGGCTGCTCGATCAGCTCGACCCGCAGGGCCGCCAGCTGGTGCGCCAGCCGCTCGATGTCCGCCCGCCCCCAAGCCTCATTGGCATCGACGATCAGGCGCGCATCGGGGGCTCCCCGGCGGACGGCGGCAACGCGCTCGATATCGCCCTCCCCCGACAGCTTGAGCTTGAGCAATTCGCGGCTGGACGCGGCACGCGCATCCGCCTCCATCGCGCCCGGCTCGCCGAGGCTGATGGTGAAGGCGGTCAGCATCGGCTGCGGGGTCGGTAGCCCGAGCGTCCGCCACACCGCCACGCCAGCCTGCTTCGCCTCGAGGTCCCACAGCGCCGCGTCGAGCGCATTGCGCGCCGCACCCGCGGGCATCAGGGCCAGCAGGTCGGCGCGCGAGGCTCCGGCAGCAATGGCGTCAGCCTGCGCCTCGACCGCCGCGAGCACACCCGCCGCGCTCTCGCCCCGGTAATAGATCGCGGTCCCCTCCCCGCGCCCTCGCGCCGGGCCGTCCTCGATCTCTGCGACCACGACGTCGACGTGGGTCTTGGCGCCGCGCGCGATGACGAAGGCACCGCGGACGGGGTAGGTCTCGATGCGGGCGGTAAGCTGCCGGGTCATGCGCGCCGCTGTAGCGGTAGGCCCGCGCACCCGCTAGGCTGGACCCGAAATGCTCACCCGCCTGCGACATTGGGCCGAAGCCCTGATCCTCGAAGTCCACGCCGTGTGGCTGGCGGCGCGCGACCGGCGGACCCCGTGGGGGGCGCGGCTGCTCGGCATCGGCATCGCGGGCTACGCGCTCTCACCGATCGACCTGATCCCCGATTTCGTGCCGGTGTTCGGGCTGCTCGACGACCTGCTGATCGTGCCCGCCGGGTTGTGGCTGTTCGTCCGGATGGTGCCGCCCGTGGTGATGTCCGACGCGCGGATCGCTGCCGCGCGCGCCGAGCGCAACCCGCGCAGCCATGTCGCCGCCACGCTGATCGTCGCGATCTGGCTGACCATCGCGCTGGCCGTGGCGTGGCAGTTTGCAGGCTTTGCCTCGTGGTAGACCAGCCCGGCGGCGACAACGGCGACGACGACGGCGAGGAGGAAGTCGCCCTCGACCCCGTCGTTACGGTGGCCCGCATCACCGCCATCGAGATGATGGTCGGCCAGATGATGATCACCCAGCTCCGCATCCTCGACCGGTTGAAACAGATCGAACTGACCCCGGAGTACATCCGCGAGCTGGCCGAAGCCTATTCCGCCAAGGTCGACGAGTCGACGATCATCGAATCGTCAAGCCCGCAGGTGAATTACGAGTTCAAGCTCAACGTCATCCACCACCTCGAACGTTTCTTCGACGAGATGATCGCGCACCTGAAGGCCAACCCCTGAGGGGTAAGCGTTACAGTGGCGGCTGCAGGCCCGATGCTCGATCGGGCATCAATCAGCCGGAGAGCTGCTGAGCCGTCTTCAGATGCTTCCGGAGGGTCGGGAGTGTCGCCTTGGCCAGCTTGACGGTCGCGCGGTCGTCGCGGGCGACTTCCTTCTCATAGGTGGCGATGTCGTCTTCGTGGTCCTTGACCATGTGGCGCGCAAATTCCTTGTCGAACGATGCGCCCGACAAAACCTTGAGCTTGATATATTCGACATCGGCACCGGCGGTCATGCCGTCCGGGATCGTCACGTTGAGCGGCCGGGCGATCGCGGTGAGCTTCGCCTTGTGCGCGGTGTGATCGGTATTCAGCATCTTGCCATACGCCTTGATGGCGGCCGAGCCACCCTTCTCCATCGCCAGCGCACCGAGCTTGATCTCCGAATTGTCGCCCTTGATCGCATCGCTCAGGAAGTCGCTGGTCGGCGACGCCGCGGCGGCTGTCGCGGCACCGAAGGTCGCGAGTATCAGGATAAGTTTCAGCTGGCGCATTATAAGGCTCCTTGCAGACAGCCCTCAAACGGCGGCGCGATTATGCGGTTCCACGCCAGGACTGCGCGAGCGGACGAAGGACTGCCGGACATCGAGTTACGGGTTTCTCGGCACCGCACCGTCATCGTCCGGCAGCAAGGCGTCTGCAGTGCGGGGGCCATCGACATGCTGAAAAACGACGCGAACTATTTTCGTCGACGCGAGCGCGAGGAATTGCGGCTGGCAGACGCGACTTCCGGGACGAACGCCGAAGCGATCCACCGCGAGCTCGCGGAGCGCTATGCCCAGGCCCTGGCGAGCGCGAATTTGCCAGGATCGACAGAGGTCGCCACCGCAGGCGACGCCCAGGCATCAGCGAATGGCGATCTCGAGATCGCGGGGTCCCGGGCCTGTGAGCCGGTCGAACGCGTAGGTGACGGCGACGCCGATGTGATCCGAGAGCATCGAGCCATCGGGAGCCCGCCCGAACGAGGCGCTAAGGTTTACCGGCCATAACGCCAGCGACCGCGATGGCCGGTACAGCAGCCAATCCTTGCCGTGCCGGATTGATTCCGCGATGCCCCCGCTGGTGCCGCCACTGCACACGAATTTCTGCCCGCAAGCCCGCTCCGCGACCAGCAACCCGCTGATGCCGAGGATCTGGTCCGTGAAATAGTTACGGCGCTCGGCCCGGTTGCCGACATTGAAGTCGCCGGCGATCAGGATCGGCAAGCCGGGCGGGCAAGTGCTTGCAATGAATAGCTTCAACGCATCGACCTGTCGCCGATAGGCGTAGGTCGCGCGCTCGCGCGGGGCACCCGAGGCTGCCCCGGAATTGAGATGCGAATTGATCACCGTCAGCGGCGCGGCAAGTCCGGGCACGACGACCGCGACGGCCAGTGCGCCCTTGTTGGCGAGGCAGTCGTACCCGGCACAGACCGCGTAGGCCGTCCGGTGGACCGCGACGATCGGGTAGTCGGAGAATATCACGAGGCCGCTGTCGACGCGCTTGCCGGAGCTTTCGCCGTCCATGAAGCGTGCTGCGTCCCGGAAAGCGCGGTCCTGTGGGGTACCCGCCGACACCGACACCTCGTCGCTGCCCGGACCGAACGCGACGTAGCGGTAACCGGCTTTCCGCCCGATCGCCTTGGCCTCGGGAATGAACGCTTCCTGCAGCGCCACCAAATTGGGCTGCTGGCCCTTGCGGCGCATCGCCGCGAGACGGCCTGCGATAGCGTCGAGCGCGGCTGAGCGGTCCGATGCGACCGGCCACGGCAAGCCCTTCACATTATAGGTCAGCAGGGTGATCCGCGGACCGGCCTGGGCCTGCGCGGCCCCTGCCAGCATCAATCCCGACAGCGACAACGCCGACAGTATTGCGGCGATAAGCCAGCTGCCGGTTTTCATCTTGGCTTTCACAGCTGACATCTGCACGAATGACGCCGAATGAGGCTTAGACCCGCACTTGCACAAACAAGTGCGGGTATTCAGCGCGGCTGACGTCTGTGTTTCAGGTCGCACCCACGATGGTCGTGCGACATACAAGGAACAGGCGATGAGAAGGCGCTGCGGATCTGCGCTTGCACTCTTGTCATGCTCGACTTCGGCGGCTGCCGCATCCGTAGATTCAGCCTCTTGGTCGCTAATACATTCAAAACTTATCGCGGACATGCCGGCGATCATGTTCAACGATTCGTCGTCAGCGCTGCGTTGGCGTCCGGACGATCGCCTGGTTACCGCGCGTGAAACACCGCTGCTCGACGGGCTGTTCGCGGGGCGTGACACCATCATGCGCTCCGCCCGGCGGCGCAGCTACCGCTTCGAACTCGGGGCCGTGGTGTTGGGTGCGGAGGCACTGCGGCTGCAGGGGCGCTCCGGCGCCTGGCAGGTCACCAGCGATACCAATCGGCCGCGCAAGTCGTGGGCAATGGGACTGACTTCGGAATGGGCGGTCGACGCCGACAACCGGCTCTCGCTGGGGCTGGCTGCCGGAACCTACCGCAATCTGCCGTCGGCTGGCATAACCACCGATCCACGCGCCACGACATCGCTCAAGCGGCTGGCCCTGACCTGGGCGCGCGGCGAGCAATGGCGGCTCGGGCTGGGGTGGCAGCAGGACGGCGGCTCCACCCGCGGCGCATCGGACCGGATGGTCGCCATCGCCGGCGGCGCGCCCATCCACGAACAGGGATTGCGGCTGTCGGTCGCGTTCCTTCCCGGGGGGACCAGTGATCCGCACCAGGACACCTTCGGCTTCGAGGCCCGGCGCGCGACCGTCTCGTCGGCAGACATGGCGGTGATCGGCTCCGGTCTCCGGCAGGACATGCAGGGGACGCTGTATTTCCGGAGGCATTTCTAGGGCCCAGAGACGTGACGAGGCGGTGAAGATCGCGGCCGACCTCGCCAGCAACGATGCGAAAGTGACCCACAGCCGACACCGCCGCTGCTGCAAATGGCCGCAGCAAGGCGTCGCTTCCCGCCATCCGCGCAAAGCCCTGCCAGCCACTCCCGCGCGCCGGGAGCCGGCTCCCACGTCCTCGCTCTACCACCGGAGGCCAATGCCACACCCACCCCGCGTCCTCACCTTCATCCACAGTTACGAGCCAGGGGGAGTCGAGAAGGTCGCGATGCGGCTGGCCGCGGCCTGGTCGTCGTCGGGCATGCCGGTGCGCTTCATCGTAGGTCGCGACACCGGAATTGCGCCAGCGTGCCTGGCGCGGTGTGATGTCGAGATCCTGGACAAGCGCGGCTGGACGCGCCGCTTCGAGACCCTGTGGATGATCGCGAGCCTGCCAGCGCGCGTTCGCGCCTACCGCCCCGATGTCATCTTCTGTGCGGGCAACACCTATGCGATCGTCGCCCTGGGCCTCAAGCTCCTCAGCTTCGGGCGCTGTCCCCCGGTGTTCTGCAAGGTCAGCAACGATCTGGCGCGGCTCGACCAGCCGGCGTCGCAGCGCTGGCTCTACCGGGTCTGGCTTAGACTGCAGGGCCGCTTCATCGACCATTTCATCGGCATGTACGAACCGACCCGGGACGAAATCATCGATGCGATGGGGATCTCGGACGCGCGGGTCTCGATCATCGACGACCCGGCGCTGGCGACCGAGGACATCGTTCGTCTGGCAGAAGCGCGCCAACGTCGCGGGACGACCGGTCCGGGCCGGCACTTCCTCGGCATCGGGCGGCTCGTGCCCCAGAAGAACTTCGCTCTGCTAATCGAGGCCTTCGCGGCCATCGCGTCGGGGGGCGACAGGCTCACGATCGTCGGTGACGGTCCCGAAAGACTTAGGCTTGAGCACTTGATCAACCGTCTGGGTCTCGCCGACCGCGTCGAACTGCCGGGACACTCCGACCAGGTCGGCTCCTGGCTCGCCGAAAGCAGCGTGTTCGTACTCTCCTCGAATTACGAGGGGGTGCCCGCGGTCATCATCGAGGCGCTCGCCGCCGGCCTGTCGATCGTCGCCACCGATTGCAGCGTCAGCATGCGCTCGCTGCTCGACGGCGGGCGGCTCGGCACGCTCGTCACGGTCGGCGACCGCGCGGCACTCTCCCGCGCCATGGACGGCGCGACGATTACCGCTGCGTGTGCCGCCTCGGCCGAAGCCAAGGTCTCGCAATTCACCATCGAGCGCGCCGCACCGCGCTATGCGCAGGTGTTTCGTCGGACGCGGCAGTCGGTGCCAGCGCTCGGCGCCGTCGCCCAGTTCTCGTGATGATGTACGGGCGACAGCGTCCGTCTGCGGAAAGTGACGACAGGCGGCGTCGTAGAACCGGGCACCCGGCGACCCGATGTCGGGGTCGTGATGAGCAAGGACGGTATTTTTGGCTTCAGCTTTCGCGACCGCGGCGCGTTTTGCGAGCGCCGCTGTCTTGTTCCCGAACCGGCCGCTGCTCGCACAGCTCGTCATCACCCGTTACTGCAACCTCGACTGCAGCTATTGCAACGAGTTCGACAAGGTGTCGGCGCCGGTGCCGCGGGCGGCCATGCTGGAACGCATCGACGCGGTCGCGGCCCTGGGCACGGCAGCCGTCACGCTGACCGGGGGCGAGCCGCTGACCCACCCCAACCTTGTCGAGTTCGTCGCGCGTGTGCGGCTGCGGAACATGATCTGCACGATCATCACGAACGGGTTCCTGTTGACCCGCAGTCGGATCGAAGCGCTTGGCGTCGCGGGCCTGCAGGGCCTGCAGATCAGCATCGACAACGTCATTCCGGATGCCACCTCGCGGAAAAGCCTGAAATCACTTCGTGGCAAGCTCGAGCTGCTCCACGCCCACGCCCGGTTTCCGGTCAACGTCAACAGCGTGCTCGGGCTTGGCGACGAACGCGCCGCGGACGCCGTCGAAGTCACGCGGGTAGCACGCGACATGGGTTTTTCGAGTTCGGCGGCGCTGGTCCACGATAGCGACGGGCACATCCGGCCGCTTAGCCCGGCGCAGCTCGCCGCGTACAAGGCGGTCATGAAGGGTGGCGGATCGCGCGCCCAGCGGCTGAACTACCACTTGTTCCAGCGCAACCTGATCACCGGCCTGCCCAACAGCTGGAAATGCCGCGCTGGCGGCCGCTACCTGTATGTCTGCGAGGATGGGCTGGTCCATTATTGCTCACAGCGGCGCGGCACTCCCGGCATCTCGATCCTGGACTACACCACCGCCGATATCGAGCGCGCCAACGCAACGCCCAAGTCCTGCGCGCCGTTCTGCACCCTGCCCTGCGTCCACCAGATGAGTGCCTTCGACGCCTGGCGCAGCCAGCGACTGCCAGCCTGACCGTGGTGAAGGCGTAGCTGGCCGGCGGGCCGCGCTGATCGGCCGGTGCCGAGGGTAAAGATGCGGTTTTCGGTGGTCGATGCCGTCACAGATCGTGTTCGATTGCCAACACCCTCTCGCCGCACAGGACGTGGCCGCCACTCCCTCAGATGGGCGAATGCTGACCGGTGTCTCCATATTCGATCTGGATCGGACGCTGACCCGGAACGGGACCTACTCGCCGTTCCTGCTCTACGCAGCTCGGGTCCATTGCCCGTGGCGCCTGATGTTCGTGCCGGTCGTCCTTGCTGCGATGATCGCGTACAAATTTCGTCTGCTCCGTCGGAAGCAGCTTAAAGAGCTCATGCACCGACTGCTGATCGGCGCGAACATAGATCGCCAAACCATCAATCATATCGCGGAACGGTTCGCCGACCGTTTGCTCGAGAGCAATGTCTACCCACAAGCCCGGGCCTTTGTCGACCGTGAGCGTGCCCAAGGTCGCCTCCTGATAATGGCGACCGCCGCGCACCGCTTTTATGCAGCGCCGATCGCCGCCCGGCTCGGCATTCATCACGTGGTCGCGACCGAGTCCACGTGGCGCGGTGACCGCCTCACACCGCGGATCAATGGTTCGAATTGTCATTCGAGCGACAAGCTCGCCCATATCATCGAATATCTGGACGCCGCTGGAGTAAAGCGCAGCGAATGTCGCCTGCGGTTTCTCTCCGATGATCTTTCAGACCGCACCACATTCGAATGGTGCGACGAGCCGATCGCCGTGAATCCGTCCCGGCAATTAAAACAACTCGCGATAGATCGGGGTTGGAGCCAACTCGACTGGCGGCAAGAAGCAGCTAAGCTCAAAGCGAGCCCGCCGAGGCCTGCGAGGCTCGGTGAGGGCTCCGAACTCGATCCGGAACGGCTGCGAAAACAAACGCTTGCGTCGGCCGTGCAAAGCCCTGAATAGGCCTCCGATACGTGGGGTACGTGGGCGTGGGCATCCGGACGAAATTCAATCTGCTGCTCGCCTTCGTCGGCGTGCTCGGCATCGCCATGTTTTGGCTGGCCTCCGCACCATTCCTGCAGGAAGTCACCAAGGAGGAGGTCCTCCAGAGCTCGCGCATCATGATGGAAAGCGCTGCCGGCGCGCGCAAATACACCTCCGAGCAGATCACCCCGCTGCTGGTCGACAGCATGGCAACGACCTTCCACCCGCAGGCGGTCGCGGCCTATGCGGCGAAGCGCAACTTCGACGTCCTGCACGCGCGTTTCGCCGACTACCGCTACCGCGAGGCGGCGCTCAACCCGACCAATCCGGAGGACCGCGCCGTCGACTGGGAGGCGGACATCATCAACGACTTCCGCGCCCACCTCGACCGGGCCGAGATCAGCGCCGTGCGCGACACGCCGACCGGGCCGGTGCTCGACCTCGCGCGGCCGCTGGTCGCCAAGCCCGCCTGCCTCGAATGCCACAGCGTGCCCGCCGCCGCGCCGAAGTCGATGATCGCGCTCTACGGCACCCAGAATGGCTTTGGCTGGAAGGCGCACGACATCATCGGCGCGCAGATTGTCTCGGTGCCGATGGCGGTCCCGTTGGCCCGCGCCGAGCGCATCCGGGAGCTTTTCGTGGTGCCGTTCCTGGGCGTCTTCCTGCTGCTGTTCCTGCTCCTGAATGTCCTGCTCGACCGCATCATCATCACGCCGATCGACCGCATCACCAAGATGGCGGAGGCAGTCAGCCTCGGGGCTGCCGATGTCCCCGACTATGTCCGCGGTGGCAGTGACCAGATCGCGCGGTTGTCGGCATCCTTCAACCGCATGCGCCGGAGCCTGCAGGAGGCGCTGCGCCTGCTCGACGACCAGTGACGCCGAGCGTAAAGCTTGACCACGTGACGCGCTATTTCCTCAGCTACTCGCGCGCCGACGAGGTCGTGACGCTGCGCCTCGCCGACGACCTGCTCGCCGCCGGCGTGCCGTTGTGGGTCGACCAGTACGATATCCGCCCGAGCCAGCACTGGGACCGTGCCGTCGAGGATGCCGTACGCGAGTCCGCCGGCATGATCGTCGTACTGTCGCCGCACTCGGCCGCGTCGCCCAACGTCGCCGACGAGGTCAGCGTCGCCATCGAGCTCAAGAAAGCCGTCATCCCGTTGATGATCACGCCCTGCACGGTGCCGCTGCGAATGACGCGAATGCAGTATATCGACGCGACGACCGATTACGATCGGGCGCTCCGCAAGTGCCTGGCCGAGATCGCGCGCTACAATGAACCCGTGGCCACGACCGCTCCCGCCGCCGCCGTGGCCGAGCCGGTCGCGCCACTCGACGCGGCGGTGGTTGAGCTCGCCCGGCGACGCCTGACCGCGCGCATGGGGCCGATTGCGGGCATGCTGGTCAAGGCTGCGGCCGGGAGCGCTCGCAGCAAAGCCGAACTGTACCAGGCCCTCGCGACGAAGCTGCCGACCGACGCCGAGCGCAGCGCCTTCCTCGCCGACGTGCAGGAGCCCGCTCCGACAGCGGCTCGAGCCGCCGAGGTTGCTCCGGTAGCCGCACCCGCGGCCTGGCAGCCCGAAAGGATCGCCGCGATCACCGCAGCGCTGACCCGCTCGCTCGGCCCGATCGCGCCGCGGCTGGTGGCGCGCGAGCAGCGGGTCGCGGGCTCGACGGCCGACCTGTGCCGGAAACTCGCTCTGCTGATCCCGACAGACCGCGAGCGCGCCGCTTTCGTCCGCGCGGTCGAGACAGGCTAGGACCGGCGTCTCCTGCCTGAGCGTCGGCGAGGCTGGAATACCCGTCGGCATGTCGCGACCGACCCGACTCAGGCGAAGCCTCACAGGACGCGGGATCCTGCCCTAAGCAGGCTGATTGTTCCGAAGTTGATTTGCCTGCGGTGGCGTCAGTGAACCACTTACGCGCTGGAGGCCCGACCGGGAATCGAACCCGGGTGCACGGATTTGCAGTCCTATATCGTGGGATGCCCATTGGTACCTGAAAATCGAATTGAGGTTCAATTTCAAAATGATCGAGGAATTTGGTTGGCTGGAACATGCCTAGAACATCCCAGATTTCCCCGGCCTGATTACACAGGAATTACACACGCAAAATTAAGACACGCCTATTGTTTTCAGGCGCTTTCATGCGCCAGTTGAGCGGCGCAACCTGGTGAATCGCTGACGGCGGCTTTCCGCCGGCCGGCCAGACCCTCCTAACCGATCCAGACATCAGCAACATCGTGCCTTATGCAATGATCTGACCAAGCAAAGGCGCTTTCCGTCATCCTCAAGAACGTCGCCCGCGCGGTCGCCGCCGCAGAAGCGGTTTCTGGCGTCGATGTGATGGTCGTCCGTGCTGACCGTGACATCCGCGCGGTCTCGTGCGACCCAACATCCATGGTAAAGGATGCAAAATTCGCGCTGGAGGTCATGACAGCGTACCTGCGGCTTGCGAGCCGGGACGGCGGCCTTGCCTTGGATGTTCCGGGTGGCCGCGCTTACACTCGTGACTTGCGCGAGACTGTTGAGCGTGGCGACCTCGCTATAATGCGCGCTGCGCGCGGCAGCAAACGCCCGGACGTCGTTCACGCAACTCCGCAGGGCATTGATCGCCTGGCAAGCATTCTGGCGCGTTATGGCGAGGATTTCGGCCCGGTCTCGGTTCTTGGAAACGTAGAGAATGTTCGAGGGCGTTAGCTTGAGCGAAAACGGTCGCCGCCTGGCCCGAGTTGCAGACTTGTTCAGTGCCAGCGCCGCAGCGGACGGTTTCCCAAGATAGCCGCTCTTGCCCGCCACTCCGAGAGACCCAATGCCGGCCACTCACAGACGAATTTGCGCTTCCCGAAAGCGGACATCCGTTCACGGTGTCAGATCGCTTTCCGCTGCGCGGCTCGCGCCGCCGCGAAGGCGCGACGGAAGCCGCGTTCGTTCATGCCACCGCGTACTGACGTCCCCCCGTTTTCTTCCTCCGGTTTGAGTGAGAGTTTTCCGGCGTTGTGACCACCCGCGAGGAGGAGCAGGCTGTGAAGAAGAGCAGGTACACTGAGGAGCAGATTTCGTACGCGCTGCGGCAGGCCGAGACGGGGACATCGGTGGCTGAGGTGGTCCGTCGGATGGGGATTTCGGAGCAGACTTTCTACCGGTGGAAGAAGCTGTACGCCGGGCTCGGCGTCGGCGAGTTGCGCCGATTGAAGCTGCTCGAGGAGGAGAACCGCAAGCTCAAGCAACTCGTCGCGGACCTCAGCCTCGACAAGCATATCCTGCAGGACGTGCTGTCAAAAAATGTATGGTCCGCCCCCGTCTGGCAAGCGTGAGATGTGGTTGGCGGCACAGTCTGCGTAAATGTATCCGGCCTGTTGGTGGGACATCTCGATCCCTGGCCATGATGGGATACGCGTTACGATCGGCCTTTCAAGCTGGTCCAGCCTTTGACGGCTGCATTTTTGGCCAGGCTTCGATCGTGTCACCATCGACTGTTTGCCATCACTCCTCTCGCTGCAGACCTCTTCGTGCGGGTGCCCGGCTCAGGCGGCGATCGGCATAGGTGGCCGATACTCTTCCTGCCGGGCCAGCACCGCCCAACTGATGCGTACGATCTTGTTCGCCAGCGCGACGACGGCGACGTTCTTGTGGGTTCGCGTCTCGAGCTGATCGAGCCAGGGGCCGAGGCCGCGATCACGCTTCATGTGCAGGCTCGCTGATCTGGCACCGTGGATGAACAGCCGGCGCAAGGAGCTGTTGCCACGCTTCGACATGCCGAGCAGCTTCGGCTTGCCGCCGGTGGAGTGTTGGCGTGGAACAAGGCCAAGCCACGCGGCCAGATCGCGACCGCGCTTGAAGCCGGTGCCATCGGCGACTGCGGCGACCAGCGCGGTGGCGACCAACGGCCCAACACCGGGGATGGCGAGCAGGCGTCGGCAGCCGGCATCAGCAGCCGCGATCGTCTCGATCTCCTTGGTCACCGTCGCGATGTCGGTGTCGAGTCCGCGCCACTCACCCCATAGCTGCCGCAGGATCAGCCGCATCCCTGGCGAGAGCGTGGACCGCTCGTCGGTGAACAGCATCGGCATCTCGCGCGCCATGTGCTGCCGGCCGGTACGGAACACCACCCCGCGCTCCAAGAGGAACGCGCGGATCTGATTGATGACGGCCGTCCGCCGGCTGACGAGCCGCTCGCGTACACGATGCAGCGCTTGAAGATCGAGCTGCTCGACCGATTTGACCGGCACGAAGCGCATCGTCGGCCGTTGCACGGCCTCGGCGATTGCTTCGGCATCGAGATAATCATTCTTGTTGGACTTGACGAACGGCTTCACGAACTGTGGCGCCATAAGGCGAACATCGTGTCCAAGCGCCGTCAACTCGCGCGCGAGATGATGCGCACCGCAGCAGGCCGCCATGCCGACGAGACATTGCGGCACCGTGCCCATGTGCCGCATCAGCTGGGTGCGGCTGAACTTCTTCTTCCACTGGATCGCGCCGGATACATCAACCGCAACCAGGTGGAACGAGGTCTTGCCGATATCGATGCCAATTACCGCTGCTTCTGTCATGACGGTCCTCCTTGATGAAGGCGGTCAGAATGCTCCCGACCGCGTCGCTCCGTAAGGGGGCGGACCATCCCACAAGCTCTGACGCCTGGGCGACAACGCGAGCTCGTCGCGTCCGTCCAGGCGTCTCACGGCGTCAGCCAGCGGCGCAGCTGCCTGGCGCTCGACGTCGATCGTTCGCTGGTCCGCTATGTCTCGGTCAAGCCGGACCAGGCGCCGCTGCGTCTGCGCATCCACGACCTGGCGCGGACGCGGATGCGGTACGGGTATTTCAGGATTTACATCATGCTGCGCCGGGAGAGTTGGCTGGTGAACCACAAGCGGGTTTATCGCCTGTATCGACAGGATGGACTGAGCCTTCGGCTCAAGAAGCCGAGGCGCAATGTCAGCGCCGCCGACCGGGTCCGGCAGCCGGCAGCGGCTGCACCGAACGAGATGTGGTCGATGGACTTCGTCTCGGACGCGTTGTTCGACGGCCGGCGCCTGCGGGCGTTGACCGTCGTCGACACCTATACCCGCGAGGCGCTGGCGATCGATGTCGATCAGGGTATCAAGGGCGAGCAGGTCGTCGAGGCCATGGCGCGGATCGCGGGCACACGCGGTTCGCCGAGGACCATTCGAGTGGACAATGGCCCCGAGTTCATCTCGAAGGCGCTTGACCGCTGGGCTTACGAGAACGGCGTCACGCTCGACTTCTCCCGCCCGGGTAAGCCGACCGACAACGCCTTCGTCGAATCGTTCAACGGTCGCTTGCGCGACGAATGCCTGAACGCGCACTGGTTCCTGTCGCTGGCCGATGCCCGGGCCAAGATCGAGGCATGGCGAAGCTTCTACAACGAGAGCCGGCCTCACACATCGCTTGGCTGGCTGACGCCGAACGAATATGCTGCTGCAGCGGCGCTTAGGGCCGCCAAATGAAGGCCGGATGCTCACCTTCAAACTGGAGGAGAATCCGGGGGACCCTCATTCGTGATCCAGACTATCATAGTCGATGGACCACTCAGACGGGGGCAAATCACTATGCTGCGCTGAAGACACTGTTGCACGCGCGCGGGTTGAAGACTGCCGTCGGCGACGAGGGCGGCTTCGCCCCTGATCTCGCCAGTAACGAGGCCGCGTGCGATCTGATCGTCGAGGCGATCGAGAAAGCCGGTTTCCGCCCCGGTGATGACATTGCCATCGCCCTCGATCCCGCAGCGTCGTCGTTCGCCGCCCACGGCATGTAGGATCTGTCTCGTTCCGGCACGGGTCCACTGGACCGCGCCGCGCTGCTCGAACTCTACGGTCGCTGGCAGGATGATCTGCGGAGAGTCAGAAGGAACAGCCACTAACGGGAACGTCACGACGATCGGTCTGGATTTGGCGAAGAACGTGTTCCAGGTGCACGGCATCGATGCTGAGGGCACGGCGGTGGTCCGCCAGCGTCTGAGCCGCGCGAGAATGCTGAAATTCTTCGCGAAGCTGATGCCGCCCCAGTATGTGAAGCCGTACGTCAAGCGCGGCAAAAACGACGCGGCCGATGCCGAGGCGATCTGCGAAGCGGTAACGCGGCCGACGATGCGCTTCGTCGGGATCAAGACCCCTGAACAGCAGAGCGCGATGATGCTGCATCGTGTTCGCCTGATCCTCAACCGTCAGCGGACGCAGCTGTCGAACGCGATGCGGGCGCACCTTGCGGAGTTCGGGGTGGTGGCGCCGATCGGCAGGAACGGCATCGATCGGCTGCTCGACGTCATCGCCGATCGGACCGACGATCGGGTACCGCCCGACGCGCGTATCTGCCTGGAGATGCTGGCCGCTCAGCTGCGCATCGTGAAGGAGCAGATCCTCGAGAACGACCGCCGGATCCCGGCGAGCGCGCGGGAGACCGAGCTTGGCCGCCGGCTGATGGAGATCCCCCGTGTCGGTCCGCTGCTCGCCAGCGTGATCGTCGGCACGGTGCCCGATCCCGCGATCTTCCGTTCGGGCCGCAACCTCGCTGCGTGGATCGGCCTGGTGCCACGGCAGAACTCCAGCGGCGGCAAGGAGCGGCTCGGCGGCATCACCAAAGCCGGGCATCAGTACCTGCGCCAGATGCTCATCGTCGGCGCGATGGCGGTGGTGTGCTACGCCGAACGACACGGGGCGAAGCGCCCCTGGCTCGTTCAGCTACTCGCCCGTCGCAAGACCAAGGTCGCAGCGGTCGCGCTCGCCAACAGGAACGCCCGCATAATCTGGGCGATGATGACCAGCGGCGAACGATATCGCACCAACCAGCAATGCGAAGCAACTGTTCAAGCTTGCCAACGGAGAGCCGTCCACACAGGGGTCAAAATGGCTTCGCGAGTGATGAAGCAGCCGCAAGCAGGTCGATCTGGCTATTTACAGCAGATGCCTTCTGACCCGGGTTCATCATAATCGCGAGCTGGAAAACTCCCCTTGGTGATATTTTGGTGCCACAGTTCACACGATGAGGGCACTGCATCTCTAACCCTTCGGCCACTGGGACAGGATCGTCGCGGCATCGAAATAGTCGCGCCAGTAGGTGATGAGGCCGTCATGTACCTCGAACACGCCGGTGACCGGCAGTTCGACCCACTTGTCAGCCAAGCGGTGCCGATCGAGCCTTTCGAGGACGGCGACGGCACCATTGACCACCTCGCGCAGTACGCGAAACTCGTTCTCCAGCGTCGGCGCGAAGAACGGCTCCAGCACGGCCCTGATCCCGACCGGGCCGTGCACCGTACCGATCGGCGGCGGATTTGTGTACTCGCAGGCCACGGAAACGAACTTAAGGGCGCCGTCGTAGTCGAGCGGCTCCATCGCCTTCAGGAAGGCCTTTGCGGCGTCGAGCGGGGAAGCGGATGATGCGGTCATGATCGTTTCCTTCAAGAAGGTTCGTCACGCTTGTCGGGCCGCATCGCGCTGGTTGCAATTACCTGCCGGATCATCGTCTTTCCGTAAGGCCGTAAGGCCGTACGGCCGTACTGCGGAACAGCGCCTCGGTCGGTGCATCGGCTGGAAACAGGGTCTCGATCCGGAGTTCCTCGGCAGTGATGTCCTGCGCCGTGCCGAAGGTCGCCACCACCGCGAACATCGCGATCTTCAAGTCGCCGATTGTCAAGTTAAACGGCATCACCGGCACAAGCGCCGCGTCGGCTCCCGACCAGAGGATGTCGGGTTCCTGAAAATCGGCAAGGCTGTCGAGCACCGCCCTCATTTCAGAGCCGGCCAGCGCCTCGGCCTCCCGCCTGGCGCGCTGCCACACCAACGGCCCCACGGCGGACCAGTTGGTAACATATTGGCGAATACCGTCGGGATGAAAGAACAACCGCATCAGGTTGCGCTGCCCACCGCCGATACGCGCCCAGATATCGTCGCCCAGCATACTGCCCAACAGGTCGAACGGGCGGTTACACATCAGGACATTCCAAGAGCGGTCCAGAGCGAGCGCCGGAAACGGCTCATGCGCCAAGAGCATCATGTCGATTGCGCTCATGACCTGCGTCATCTGCGGATCATCGAGCGGGCGCGTTTTGAACACGGGTGCGAAGCCCGCCGCGTTGAGCCACTGGTTGCGGTCGCGCAACGGAACGCCGAGCGTCTCGCTCAACTGGAGGATCATCGTCCGGCTGGGGTTGGCACGCGCGGACTCGAGGAAGCTGATATGGCGCTGCGAAACCCCGGATGTCAGCGCCAAGTCGAGTTGCGACATACGGCGTTTCTGTCGACAGTCGCGCAATAGTCGAGGAAATCCGGCTGCCGATTCCATGTGACATGATTGCAAGGTGGACGCGGCACTTCAATAACTTTGCAAGTAATTGATCGCCGCCCACGGATCAGCAAAGTGTGCGTGGAAGGAGACCGCGATGTCCAGACTGTGGCGCATTTGGTTCGTCGTATGGTGCTGCTCGATAGGCGTGTTCGGACTGGTGCTGGCAGGCGGCGCGATCGCGGTGACCAGTGGTCCCGTTCGCTCGATATTTTCGATACTGCACGGTGGAACGGTCACGCTCGACCCGCCCTTGCAGTTCAGTCTGGCGGTTGTCGGCGCAGTGTCGATTGGCTGGGCTGTGACGCTTCACTTGACGATCCGCGCGGCGATCGAGCTTGGGCCGCAGGGACGGGCGTTCTGGCATGCGATCAATGCCGGTATGGTGAGCTGGTATGCAATCGACAGCATTTTACCGGTGGCGACAGGGTTCTGGCTCAACGTGATCCCCAACACTGTACTGGTTGGAATGTATTTGGTCGGCCTATCAGGAAGCGGCGCGTTGAGAGCCCGGACGTCTGATGTCACAACCGATCGATCCTAACACGTAGTCGAACTGTCGCTTTCGCCTCGTCGGCACCGCAAGTAGGTCAGAAACAGTCCACTATCGCGGATCGTTTTCGTACGGACTGCGCCTTCCAGACTCAGACGCGGGAGCTACCTAAATAAGCTTCTGCTATTTGGTGTCGAGCGATCCAACGTGAATGGTAGTATTCGGGCCACCCCGCCCCTTTAGCGGATCGACCACGACTGATGTCTATTCTTTGCAGCAGAGCTTCCAAGGGTCGGTCGGTACGATCGCATGATATCAACACGTTAAGGAAACCGAATACCTTCTATCGAAGCCTCACTCCATCGAGACGATGTCAATCTACCGACTGATCTATGGTCTGGATCGTCCATATCTGTTAAGCGTTAGTCCTCATTGGCTGATTTCAAGGCATTTTGAAGTGATGCACTTGGCTGAGCTGCCGCTGGAGCCACCGAGGGCGCAATGCGGTCACAATATCGATGGCACCTTCCATGAGCGCACTCTGATTACCAAGGATGTTGATTGCCAGAAATGTATAAAGGTCATCCGGGGAAGCTGGACTGATCGACGTCGCTTCACGTTCTTCAGAATGATACGGCTTGAATATTGGTGGATTAAGACGTGGTTAGAAGTTCATAAACGCAATTTATAACACTAGGTTCGCTTGCGCTGGTAGTAGCTTGCAACACGCGATGTAAGAAATGACTGAGTCATAATGCCTTGTTTCGTTAAGACGCGTTATAAGAAATCATTTCGCCGAAAAGAAAGAAGCATTCGCGGCGTTAGCGTCCTCGATCCAATCAAGGCTAATTTGCATTAATCGGTTTTGAGCAGGGCCATGGTATCAATAATGCGCCGGTGCGTCACCCGAGCGAAGATAGGCTGACTTGCCGATGGAGCACGCCGCGATCGAAAGCTGGGCCATTCTCGAGAACGGTGTCGATCGGATCGAGTGGATATCGACCGAGGGCTTGCTCCTGCCGATGAACGAGGGCGGTCGCAACGCGCTCGGCTTCGACGTTGGCTTGCCGAGGGAAATCATCGCTGGTCGTCACTGTGGTCGCTAGAATTGCAGCCCCTGGCTGAGGGGTAGCTGGCGTTAGCGACAGCCGGCCTGCCCGCCCGTTTCACGGCGTCATGTGACAGCCCTGTCGGCACACTTTGGTGGGATGTAGTCTTGTCGCGTCGAGCGGGCGGCGATGTTATCGCCCAGGCCCGAGACATCACCGCTGCAACGACACGTGCAGCAGATGACCGCTTCCAGGTGCGGCGCGACAGCCTGACAGGCTTGCTCAATCGCGCCGCCGCCAAGGAGCACATCGAGATCGAGATCGAACGATGCATCGCGACCCGATCTACCGGGGCATTGATGATGCTCTACCTGGATAATTTCAAGCTGATCAATGACACACTCGGGCACGATGCCGGCGATGCCGTGCTCAAGGCGGTTGCCGTAGGCCTAGGCGACCAAGCCGGCGCAAAAGCCGCTCGACTCGGCGGTGACGAATTCGCAGTCGTGCTATCAGACGCGCCGGATCACGACGTCGTGCGCGAGACCGCAGAGGCAATTCTCGATCGCCTCCGCCAGCCCATCGCATTTCATGGTCGGGTGCTGTCGCCGCGGGCCAGCATCGGCGTCGCGCTGTTCCTGAAACATGGTCGCACCCCGGCAGAGCTACTCAAGAACGCTGACATCGCGCTGTATGCGGCTAAGGCTTTTGGACGCGGCGGCTTTGTTACGTTTGTACCGTCGATGGGCGGTCAGATCCGCCGCCGCGCTGCAGCCGTGGATATGGTTCGACCAGCCCTCGCCTACGACCATGTCGAAGCGGTGTACGAGCCGATGGTCGAACTGCGGACTGGCAAGCTGTTCGGCTTTCAGGCCAAGCTCAAGGTTCACCGACCGGACTGCCTCAGTCGTCGTGGCGCTCCCATGGAGTACCTAGCCCATAGCGCTTCCTTCCAGCTGGCGGTGAATAGTGCACCATCAAAGCCTGGGATCAAACATTGTAAAGCTGAACGGCACGGCCATTCAATCGCGGCAGCCTCCGCACCGGGCTGTTTTTACGTTCGGGGCGTCCATCTTCATGACCAGTCACACCGCTTTCCCAGAATGTTTCGCGGAGCGGTGACGCCAAAGCTGAAAGAAGTTGGTCGCTGCTCGGATGTCAGAAGCCGCATGGCATGCCGCCTCAGGCCATCGAGTAGAGCGGTTTCATCGCCCGCCTCGGCAGGCACGATAAACGCCTTTAGGCGACCATGATCGCCGAGCCGTACGGTGATGTCGGCAACGCCGGGGCAGCGTCGCAGGACGGATGCGACGTATTCGGTCCAGACGTTGAGGCCACCGACCTGCACCGCCCCGTCCCGCCGCCCCAGCACCGTAAAGCTCGCATCGCCTTTGATCGCGAGGTGATCCGGCAGTTGTACCCCCCGGCCTAGGCGATCGATAAGCACCGAAGTCGCTGCTCCGGGCGGTGATGCAAAGCGCCATCGCGGCAGTAGCACATAGGCGGCGTTCGGCGCTTCGCGAACAGCGATACCCCCGGTCTCGGAAGAACCATAGACATCGTAGAGGTGGTGTAGCCCCGCGCCGAGTAGCTCGCTCGCCACTCTGTCATCGAGCGGTGCGCCAGCACTGACCCCGCAAACTTTCAGCGGCCAGCATATTCGCGAACGGAGTATCGCTACCCATTGGTCAGGGACGGCAACGATCAAGTCTTCGTCCTGAAGTCGAGGCAGGTTTGCCGCCGATGCAGAGATCACCGGTATACCGAGCCTTGCCGGAAGCAGTGCGGTCCAAATGAGCCCGTAAATATGATGTGCAGGCACCAGTGCGACGACGCGCTTGATGGACGGCAGCCGTTCGCAGAAATACGCGGCTTCGTCCTGAAGATCGGTGACGGCGTGAACGCACGGCTTGGGGCGGCCCGTGGAACCGGATGTCATGACGGTCAGCCGGGCATTTTCCCGACTTTGCGCGAGGCTGATATCGTCAAGCCATTCTCCAACCGTGACCGGCGAGCGCCGGGGATGGTCCTCTTCGGCATTATCGGACCCGAACATCTCATGGACGGCTGCCGCCGCGTACATGGTCTCCAGCGAATCAAGGACGATCGATCCAACCGACAATGCTTCCTCGTCCGTCCAGGCGGCCGGGTCCTCAGCCCGTCCAACTGGGTCGAGATTGCGCCCGCGTCCAATTTCCGTCGCGACGAGTGATGCAACAATCCGGCGTAGTGTTTCCCGCTCGATGGCTGGCGCCATCACTCGGTCGACATCAAGTCGGCGGCTGCATTTACGCGGTTTCTACCAGCGTGCTTGGCCGCATAAAGTTGCGCATCAGCGAGCGCGATAAGGCCCTCGACAGTCGAGCATTCTTGCGTCGCCGTCGCACACCCGAAGCTGGCGGTGATGCTGAGTGGCGCAGCGTCGACGATGAAGGCCATCGATGCCACCGCTTCGCGTAGTCGGTCAGCGATCACTACCGCTTCGGACATCGGTGTATTCGGAAGCAGAGCGGCAAACTCTTCGCCGCCGAGACGCGCGAAGACATCGGAAGGACGGAGCAAAGCGTTACAGGCCTGGGTCAACTGCTTCAGCACGATGTCGCCGGTCGGATGGCCGTATGCATCGTTGACGCTCTTGAAGTGGTCGATGTCAAGCAAGACCAGTGATAGCGGTTGACGATCGTCCCGCCACCGCCGCTGTTCACGCTCGAATTGCTGGAGAAAATACGTCCGGTTCGCGGCACCTGTCAGGTGATCGAACCAAAGTACACGACGCAGGTCGGACGTCTCCGAGGTGTCCCGGACCACGTCCCGCAGGACAACGAAGTAGCCGCCCACGGCCTCGCCCTGATCGCCGGGTCGGGCCGCGAACAGGCACTGCGACCAGTAGCGCTCACCGGTGGTGCGCACCTGCCAGCTCTCGTCGAGGTACCAGCCATCGCGCTCGGCAAGCCGCAATCGACTCGATAGGCACGGCGATCCGGAAGCGGGATCGCCGTTCAAAATCGTTTCGAGCGGCTTTCCGATAACCTGATCGACCGGAAAGCCGGTTTGTCGGGTGAAGGCCTCGTTGACGCTGAGCACCACGCCTTCGGTCGTAATTGACAGTACCGCATAGTCGTTGACGACGTTAATTAGAGACGCGAACCAGGTTTCGGCCTGCTTAAGCCGTCGCTCCTGCGCGACCTGCACCGTAATATCCGTAAATGTTGCGATTGCTCGATCGGGTGCGAGCTTTAGGAGTGTGCACGCGAGCACTTTGGGATCCTTGCCGCCGCGCCCCGGACCAATGTCGACAGCGATGCGATGCCCGTCGCAGATCGTGCCACTGTTCCTGGGATAGCTTTCGAAGAGATTTCGCAGTTCCGGCGCGCAGCCCTCGAGCATGACGAACAGATTGCTCGGGTCGCGCGCGCCAGCCAGCGGCAGCAGGTGCTTCATTGCGTTCGGGTTGATCATCGCAACGGTCCCATCGGCGTCAAATTCAACCAGACCGATCGGGCAGGCGTATAGGAACTCGAGCAATTGCTTGTGATCACGCTGAATGTATTCGGACACGCCGGCGTCAACGCTCGATGAGGATGAAGTTCAAGGGCTGATTGGAGGCAGCCAGCAAGCGCAGCCGGACCCGAGTCGGTCGCATCCGTAGTGTCAGCACATAAGGGATTATCTCGTCGAGTTCACTCTCGTCTTCGAAGCGCTGTGCTACCATGAAATTGTTCATGCACTGAGCGATCGCCTCGAAGAATGGCACGCCGATCACGGATTGCGCGTCCAGACCCGCCAGCCGGGACTCAGTCGCATTGTAGATCGCAACGAGGCCACTCTGCTCAATCCCGACCACGCCGAAGGGCAATTGGTCGAGTTGCCCAGGCGACATACCGTCGAGGTCTGAAATCTTGATGTCTTCGAACGCGTGCAAAATGGCGACTGACACGGGATACCTCTTTGGAAACCGCCCTATGCAGGCTAAAGCTTAAGATCGGGTACGATCGGCGTGGCCGACACGAAGAAGCTCATGGCCGGCCGCGTCACCCGCCGCAGCTGTCCTTCGCGTCGTTCTCGCGCGCTCTAAGTAGGGCTTCACGAATTGCGCAAGCATCAGTCGCAGCGGAGAACGGCATCCCGAGAAGGCGAACAATGGGGCTTCGTGTCGGCGAGGAAGCGTCTTCTGCCGTCAAGTTCGCGGCGGCGACGACGCACATCCGTACGTCCCGCCGGGCTTTGGCGCTCATTCGGAAGCAGATGTCAGTTAATATCGATTCCCGGCCACTTCCATCTTTCCGTCTACGGCTCACCATTTCCGTCCGTTTTCAGCGAGTAGATCCCGAGCTGATGCCCGAGTTCATCCCTTGGCAGTAAAGTCGCTCACCGCGCCGTGTCGGTAGTCGCCCGTCGCCACTATGCCGCCGCAACAAGATCCGGCTGACGATAGTATGCGATCAGATCAACGATGGTTAATCGATGATTGACAGAATCGCTTATTGTAATGAGTATATCCCGGTACCGACGAGTCGTTTGTGTCAAGGAGCTAAGCATGAATTGCCCGCTCAACCTACGTCGCTTTATCGTTAACGGCGTGCTTGCAGTTGCGCTGCTTGGTCTTGGTACCGCCGCCTCCGCAAGACGGGTCAATATCGACAGTTCAGCGACGCCGTTCACGCCATGCACGATCGGTACCGCCTGTGCGTCAACACCGGTGTCCTTTTCGGTGAATTTTGGCTTTGGTGCCTTCGATGGCCTCTATATCTACGATAACGGCTTAGTATCGATCGGCGCGCCGATCGCGGCCGGAGCGGATTTCGGCTCACTGGCATTGATCGGCGGCAATGTCTTCACTGCGGGCTACTCATCCGCAATGACCCTTTCAAACTTTCGTCTCCAGGACCCGGCCAACGCGGTGTTTGATTTCCCGGGCTCGCCGGTGATCCGGGTGCTCTACGACGCGACGTTCGACGACGTCACTGCCGAACCGATGGAGTTCAGCATTTTCGATAACGGCGGCGGAGATTTCGTTCTGCAGTTTAACCACGGCGACCCGTTTGACGAGACCCTGACCCCCGATATCGCCTCAGATGCCTATCTTGGTTATTCTTTCGGTGGGAGCGGCAGCCAGATCGACGGCGCCACGCTGCACTCCGAGGTACAAGGCGCTGCAACTGAATTCCGCTTCTCCTTCCCGGCCGGCGGCGGATCGCCAACTCCGGAGCCGGCGGCGTGGCTGATGTTGACGGTCGGATTCCTCGCCGCCGGTAGCGCCGTACGCGGTCGCCGGTCGCTCGCACTGGGAGCCGTGGCGGCCTGACAGGCTCTGCTACGGACGGTGCTGCGACAAGTAGCAGTCAAATGCGCTACTCCGCATTCATCAGTTATAATCATCGCGATCGGAAGGTCGCCGCCTGGCTGCATCGCGCGCTCGAAACGTATCGCATTCCGCGCCGCTTCAACGGCCGGATCGGTCCGATCGGCACTATAGACGATCGCCTGCCGCCGGTTTTTCGAGACCGTGAGGAACTGTCCTCCTCACCTGATCTTGCTCGGTCCGTCCTGGATGCGCTCACCGACGCAGCGACACTGATCGTGATTTGCTCGCCAGACGCCGCTCGGTCGCGATGGGTCAATGAGGAAATCCGGAGCTTTCGCGTGCTCGGACGCGGGCAACATATCCAGTGCCTCGTCGTTGCCGGCGAACCATACGCCTCGCGGCGGCCGGAGTTCAATCCCGCGCTCGAGTGCTTCCCGTCAGCCTTGCTCGAGGATGGATCACGCGAACCGCTCGCAGCCGATCTCCGGCCTGGCATGGATGGCAAGCATGCCGCCAAGCTTAAGCTACTCGCCCAAATGCTTGGCGTTAGCTACGGTGAGCTCCGCGACCGCGAGACGGCGCGGCGCCACCGGCGCCTGGCTACACTGGCAGCCGCCTCGCTGGCCGGCTTCGTTTTGATGGCCGGGCTCGCCGTGTTCGCGCTGATCCAGCGCCAACAGGCCATAGCCGACCGCGATCTTGCGCGCGAAAAAACCCAGACTGCGGAACGCACCGTGGATTTTGTGCAATCGCTGTTCGAGGTCGCCGACCCGTCGGAGTCCAAGGGCGAATCAATAACGGCGCGCGAAGTCCTCGATCACGGTGCCCGACGCATCGAGCAGAGCCTGAAGAACGAGCCGTCGGTCAAGACCGAGCTGATGACGACGCTGAGCGAGGTGTATGGGGCGCTGGGGCTGTTCAAGCGCAGTGATGCGCTGGTCCGGGATACTTTTGCGATTGCCGGGCGTGACGTGATGCTGGCTCCGCGCCAATTTATGGTGCTTGGCGAGTCCCAGGTGCGGCTGGGTGATTACACAGCTGCGACTGGGTCGTTCGAAAGCGCGCTAGCGGTGGCGCGGCGGCGCGACTACCGGCAGCCGGAGCTGCTGCCACGAATGCTGATCGGACTCAGCGAGGCACAGGCTGGTAACAACAACTTCCTCGCGGCCCAGGCGACGGCGCGCGAGGCACTCTCGCTCGCCAGCGCACCCGGCACCGCCACTCCGGCGCGCGCCACCGCACTCGAGGCGCTCGGTGAAGCTTATTTCTACGACGATAAACCCGACACCGCCGAGCCGTTCTACCGAACCGCGATCGCACTGCGGACGGCCGACGAGGGCGCGCTGCATCCGCGCGTCACCGAAGATCTGAACACGCTCGGAGCGATCGCCTATCTGCGCCAGCAACCCGACGTCGCCGCGCGTTACTATCGGCGGGTGCTGGACAATGACCAGGCCGTGCTGGGCGCCGAACACCCAGACACCGCAATCACACTCAACAGTCTCGGCCGGGTTGTTCTCGAACAGGGTAAATACCGCGAAGCGTACGGCTATCTTGCCCGCGCCGCCGCCATTACGCGCCGCCAACGAGACGAGACCCATGACGAATTCGCTTTCATCTTCGACAATTTGGGACTTGCCGAACGCGCCCTTGGTCATGCCGAGCCGGCCGAGCAGCTGTTCCGCAAAGCACTTGTAGCCGCGACCATCCACAATCACCGCAATCGCGCGCCAGTAATGACGGATCTCGCCGACCTGTTATGTAGCGATGGCCGAACCATTGAAGCACTCGCCCTGCTCACCTTGGCGCGACCGCTAATGACCCGCACCTATCCTGAAGACCCCTGGCGCGTCGCGTGGCTCGACAACGTGCAAGGCGGCTGCCTACTTGCTCAAGGGGATCGCGCTGGGGCCGCGAAGCTCATTGCCGCCAGCACGCCCGTCTTGCAGAAACGCTGGCCTGCAGAAAGCCTGTACGGTGCCGCCGCCGCGCGGCGGCTCCGGGATAGCACCCGGGCAGGCGCCGCCGAGCGCGGCATCGGGTGAAGCGCGGCGCAGCTGCCTGCACCAGCATGATAGGTCAGCTGCCATGCGGCGTTTCGAGCCTCGATGGACGGTGGGGCTATACGGCGGCTGCCTTTTTCGGGACGGAATGAATCAGGCTCCCGGCATCGTCACGCCGCAATCGTCGGCTCGGCGGACCCCTGTCGCAGCTCCTGCGTGACGTCTTTGGGGCGACAGCGGACCGGCAGCTCCGCGGCGGCACGGACCCAAACGCTGCCTTTTCAGCTCCCCGACTTCGGCCGTCCGATCATGTCGATGCTCTTGTCGGACCCTAAGCCGGCGAGCATCGTGCTACCGCCCAGCTTGAGCCACCGCATGAACCCGACGATCACCGCCTTCGCGCTGTCCCCCGATCGTGGCCGGGGACTGGCGCGGGATCTTGCGGTGCGGTGGGCTCTGGAGGAGGTGGGCCAGCCTTATGACGTGCGTCTGCTCTCTTTCGCCGCGTTGAAGGAGCCGCCGCATCGTGTGCTGCAGCCGTTCGGGCAGATACCGACTTACGAGGACGGCATGCTCGCGTTGTTCGAGTCGGCGGCGATCGTGCTCCACGTCCCCGAGCGCCATCCGGTACTACTACCAGAGGATGCCAACGCCCGCGCGCGGTCGATCGCGTGGATGTTCGCAGCGAAGAGTACGGTGGAGCCGGCGGTGGTCGAACGCAGCATGGCATTACTGTTCGAGGCGGATCGGCCATGGCATGCCGAGCGTCTGCGGATGCTCGACGAGCGGGTGCGGGTGCGGCTTGGCGACCTCTCCCGCTGGCTTGTCGGCCGCGACTGGCTGGAGGAGGAGTTTGGCGCAGCCGACGTCGTGATGGTGACGGTGCTTCGCCGGTTGGGTGGGTCGGGACTGCTAGAAGAACAGCCGACTGTCGCTACCTATGTCTCACGCGGCGAGGCGCGACCGGCGTTTGGGCGCGCGTTCGGGGCGCAGCGCGCGGTGTTCGCTGCGGCGACGACGTAGAATATCCCCTGGTGAGGTCCGGGCTTAGCGCAAATCGTCACCACGTATGGCTCGGATCAGTCGCAGCACAGCAAGCAGCATGACTTAAAATACGATATTCGGAAGCGCTACTCGGAATTCTAGGAACGGAGATCCGTTCATCTTGACCAGCAGCCGGTTTCGAGGTTCCCGCAGCACAGGCTAGTCGGCTGGGTTTTATAAGCAACGCGCAGTGCGAACCACGAACTGCCTCGCCGTCACGACGATCGATGGCGGAGCCTCTACCAGACCCTTTCTACCGCTCAGCCGCGCGATCGTCGGCAATCTTTGGCTGCACAGCGCCGGCCCTGCAAACCGGGCTGCGACGTGCAAGTAGCGCGCCGCGGCTCCGTTAGCTTCGGCTTAGGCTTCTTCCTCGAACGTGACGGCAACGTCGCCATTCGCCGACAGGCGGACCTTGTCGCCCTCTACCTCAGCGACCAAGCCACCGGGGATGAAGTGGTGGTGGCCCTTGTGCCTGCCCTCGCCGCTGTCCCTCTTGGTCAGCTTGATGCGGCCGCCCTCGACGTTGTCAACGGTGCCAACATGGACACCATCGGCACCGATGACTTCCATGTGCGCGCGAACCTGATCAATCATGCAGTAAACTCCTGATCGGGACAGTGGTGTAACGCCTTGTACTTGCCCGGAGGTCCATCACGCAACCACGTCTTCAGGTCATCCCGGCATGCCCGATGGTTCGCCGTGGAGGGCGATGATGTATTCCAAACCGCTTTTCGACCGCGCCGCTGATAGCTGCGTTTTCTGCCAGCCAGTGCGGAAAAGACCCAGTCCCGGGCGTTCGGAGTTGCTTGGCCGCATTTCAAAAGTGGACGGTCCTTCATCTCGTCACTGCCGCGGACTCCAAGGTCTGTAATGCACCCGCCCAATGTCGCGGCTGGCTTTGAAAGCGATCAGCGCCGTTCGCGTCTCGTTAGGTTAAGGTCATGAGGGCATCGAATCGATGGGGCGGCGCAAGGACTTGGTGATGGACGGCAGGATGATGCAGCGGTTCGTGAAAGCCCTCGCACCGGCGATCTTCGCGCCGCTAGAGTTTAACACTGACGGGACTACACTAAAAAGAAAACGGGTCGAGTCGAAACAGCCGCGTCTGATGGCCGGATGGAGAGATTCGCGATGGCGACATGGCCCCTGGACTCATCTGTGCCGAACGTCCTCGGCCGTTTCGAGCCGCCGTTCAGGCGTTCCACGATCGGACGTGAGATTATGTCGGTTCGTGTCCTCCGCCCGGTCGACCTGACATCGTTCAAGGCATCTTGGGAGGGGCTTACCCTTGATCGTCCCGATGCTCGTGTTGCGGCACCGCCCGCCAACCCGCAGCGGCTCGAGATATCGTCGCCACCGCGACTGATCGCCGCCGACGGTCCCGGCCACCTGATCATCGAATTCGCCTTCCAGCACGTCGCCGAGTTCGCCACCGAGGACGACAAGCCTACCCCCGACCTCCAGCCCCCGGTCCCGGCGCGCGCCGCCAACCCTAGCAAATTGGTCTACGCAGTCCCCAAGGGGACTGAGATCGCCTTCACCATCGAAGGCCTACTCGAGGCGATGGGCAGCCTGGAGCTGGAGGTCGCTCCGGTCGCGACCGCCGCCCCGGACTTCACCTTTCTGCCCAATGTAATCACTATCGGTGACCAGGGCTCACTGATCGGCAAGTTGCTAACTGGCGCAAAGACCCGCGGGGTCGATCAGATCGCCGTCGGCAGACTGGCGGACGAGAACGCCGCCACCCGCTTCCGCGGCCGCGGTGCGGTCGGGCTGGTCGAGGCGCAGCGCGCGCTAGTCGCGGCGAACCGCCTGATCCGCTCGCGCATCCTGACCGCACCAGGACGTATCTTCACCCCCGGACCGGTCGCCGACGGCGCGGTCGCCAATTCTGGCCAGGTCTTCCAGCCAGGACAGGCCCTCGACCCCGGCCAGGTCTTCGTTCCCGGGCCGCTAGTTCCCGGCCCGGTGGTCACCGTGACCCCCCGCCCCCACAAGCCGCTCGTCCACGAGACCGCGATCGAAGCACCGTTCCGCCTGATCCTGTCCCCTTCGGTGCGTGGCGCCTGGGCTCATGCCCGCAAGCCGGTCGGAGCCGCGCCCGATGACCGGGCGCGCGTCGAGTTGTGGCATTCGCGGCTGGCGGTGAGGAGCCATGGTGTCCTCGACGAGCTCGACGACGACCAGCGCATTGTCCGTGCCATCTGGACGCGCGACCGCGACGGATTTCTCCCGCCGAACCCGTTCAACTCGCTGCCGATAGCTGCTGACCGCGAGCGAATAGTCAAGCAGACCTCCGGCAGCGACGATGCACCGACAGTGACCCCGCCGCCGGTCCGCGCCCGCCGCCTGGCGCTGTCGGCGCTCGGCGCATGGCTAGACCTCCACGTCCAGTTTCCCACCGCCGACCGCTACCCCCAGGGCTTCGGCCCGATGACGTCGTGGGACCAGATTTCGCCGATGGGGCGGGACCAGTACGTCCGCATCGTCGATCCGGGCTATCTCTATCCGCTCGGCCACGCTGCCTATCTCGTGCGGATCATGTGGCGCAAGGTCGTCGACACGCCGCCGCAGGCCGCATTATTCAAGCGCGTGTTCATCGTGCTGGGCGACCCCGACCGCAGTTTTTCGCGGCGCGATCTGCCGTTCGTCAAGGCTCACGTCGGGCCGCTGCGTACGCCCGACCTCAAGGAGCCGCCGGGAGGCGAATCTGCACGGTTCTTCTGGCCAACTGCGGTCGGTGCCTTGGAGCCGCTGAACTGGCACGTCGATGCCAGTGATCACGACGGCGCCATCATCCACCTCAACGCGCCGCTGCTGTTCGTCCGGGCCGCTGTGGGAGTGACCCAGGCCGAGATTGATACCGAGACCAACGCGCATGTGGACCGCATGACGATCGACGGCTACGGCCAGACGGTGGCCTTCGCCCCGGCCCTCGCCGAGGCCCAGGCGACCTTGGGCAGTGCGGGCGCGCGCGCCAGTGCAGAGGCCGCAAGCCTCGACTGGAAGGGCGTCGCGGGCAAGGTCAGCTCCGAGCCGTTTATGGTCCGCGCCCGCGTCGTCATCCCGGCGATCCAGCGCCTGACCCCGGGCGCCGCGCCCGAGGCAGCCACCTATCCGCAGGCCTACAAGGACCATGGCTTTGACGCCGGCAACGCCGGCAACGTCTTCCTTGCGCTCGACAACACGACGGCGCTGAAGTTCGGATCGAGCGAGCATAGCGGAGGCTTCATCCAGCCCGACGTCGCGGTTGGCGGGCTGGCGCGCAGCACCGGTCTGGTCGCCGACGTCGACAAGGCCGTGCTTGGCAACTTCGACCCGGCCAAGTTGTTCAGCGCGGGGCTGCCCAAGCTGTTCGGGCTGTTCAGCCTCGCCGACCTGATCCCCGGTGGACCGCTAGCACTGGCGCCGAAGTTCGTCACCGAGCAGCTCGACCGGGTGTCGTCGCTGCTCCACGACCTCGACGGATTGGCAAAGGCGCTGGCCGATATTGCGGCCGGACCCGACCCTGCGGTGCAGGCCGCGGTGACCAACCTTCCCGGCGAAATCGCGTCGCTGCAAGCCGGAGTCCAGAACTTGCTCGGCGGCAGCGGCCCCCCCGCCAGCGAGGCGCTCGACGCGATCAAGACCCAGCTAACCCAGATCGGCGGCGAGGTCCTGACGGTCGCCGACGCCGCGCCAGGGCTCAACCTTGCCCCGTTCGCCCGTGCCCAGTTCGACCGGCTGCTTGCGGCGCTCAGGCCGGCGCTCGATGCCGCCAAGCTGATCGACCTGCTCGGTGCCATCGCGCAGTTCGCCCAGGGCCTTGACCCCGGCGGCGGCGAGTTTCGCACCCACCTCGAATGGAAGACGGTACTCAACTCCTCACCGATCCTGACCTTCAACGACCCATTGGTGCTCAGCGTCGATGCCCGTGCATCGGCCGGACACGCCGCCGGGATCGAGGTCGCGGCCCAGCTGACCAATTTCCACCTCAACCTGCTGCCCGACGCGCCGCTGATGCAGCTCACGTTCGACCGCATCGCATTTCGCGCCGGCGGGTCGCGCAAGCCCGAGATCGACGTCGTCTTCGGCGATATCAAGTTCGTTGGGCTGCTCGGCTTTATCGAGGTGCTGAAGGACGTCATTCCGCTCGACGGCTTCAGTGACCCGCCGTTCGTCGACATCAGTGCGGAGGGCATCTCGGCGGGCTTCACGCTCGCTATCCCCAATGTCGCGATCGGCGTGTTCTCGCTGACCAACATCAGCCTCGGAGCGGATGCGCGGGTCCCGTTCCTCGGCCCGTCGATCAGCGTCGGCTTCAACTTCTGCACCCGCGAGCGCCCATTCACGCTGGCGGTGTTCCCGCTCGGCGGCGGCGGCTTCGTCGGGCTGCGGCTCGACCCGGACGGCATGATCCTGCTCGAGATGTCGCTCGAGTTCGGCGCGGTGGTGGCACTCGACTTCGGCGTTGCCTCGGGTTCGATCTCAGCGATGGGCGGCGTCTACATCAAGCTCGAAGGCCCGGGCGGATCGCTGACCGGCTATTTCCGCATTCGCGGCGAGGTCGACGTGCTGTCGCTGATCTCGGCGTCGATCGAGCTTTACATGGCGCTGACCTACGCCTTCGACACCGGCAAGATGATCGGCGAGGCGACGCTGACCATCCACGTCTCGGTGCTGTTCTTCTCGACATCGGTCAGCATCCACGTCCGGCGGACGTTCGCCGGGTCGAACGGTGACCCGACCGGCCGCGACGTGCTGCTGCCCGATGGCGCCACCGAGTCCGAGACCTGGAACCTGTATTGCGGCGCATTCGCCGACGAAGCGGAGGCCTGAGATGCGCACCGAGAGCTTCGTCCTCACCGTCTTGCCGCTGACCCTGCGACCCGACGCGGGTTTTCATGTCTCGCTCCACGTCGCGCCGCGGCTGGTCCCCGACGCGGTCGAGGAGCCGCTCCGCAACTTCGACAGCTTCGTCGACTGGGCAGCGACGGCGCGCGCGGCGACGATCGAACTATTGGGTAATGCCGGGGCGATCGCGGCGACGCCGCTGGTCGAGCGCATCGACGCCGGCCTGTGGTCGAAGGTTTTCCCGCCCGACACTATCGTCCGGCGGCCGCGCTTCGATAGCTTCCCGAACCGGGCGTGGCGGACTTTCCCGGTCAAGGCGGTGCACGATATTGCCGCGGTGATGCCGCTGCTCGGCACGATGCTGTTCCCGGTCGATCCGCCCGACCTCAGGACCTACGTCGCCAAGAACATCCGCGGGCAGGATTTCAAGAACCCGGTGGCGCGGCTGATCGGCCAGCTCGGCAGCGGCCGTGGACGCGCCGGCGAGGCGGATGAGGTCGCGCTGACCGCACAGCTCGATCACGTGCCGGGCGCGGGCAGCGTCAGCGCGGACAGCCCGTGGAAGGCGCTACTCGAACCGCTGCACGCGGCACGGCGCTATTATGATCGACCCGAAGCGCGGCGGGCTTACCAGGACATTCCGACCGAGAACCTCGCGCCGAAGCCTCTCGACAAGCCGATGCCCGACTTTCACGAGCGGGTTGCGCACCTCGCTGACCAGCCCGAACTGCTACGGCGGCTGGGGCTGGTCATCGATGTCCATGTTGACGATCTCGCGGGCCTCAAGGCGGCGATCGAACTCCATGCCGGGATGGCAATGCGCGGGTCGGCGGTCAGCATCATTGCGGCCCGCACCCCGGTCACGCATTCGGGCGGCCGCCTGCTGAGCGTGCCGCGCACTGACGACTGGACGGTCGGGCGGCTCAAGCTCGGCGACACCAAGCGCTACTCGGTGCTGGCGATGGACAGCGACGGGGGCGCGCTGAAGGCGGAGGCGTTCATCCGCTCGCTGCCGCGGATGCAGGCGATGGCGGTCAACGGCGACCCCGGCCATGTCGCGCCCCCGGCGCTGCGCAGCGAGGGTCTGACCCTGGTCCAGACCGGCAAGCTGGCGTCGGTGCAGGCGCAGCTCAGTGCTTCGGGGACGATGGTCGCCAGTTCTACTCCCGCGGCCCCGCCGTCGCTTCGGACCGAGGATCTTACGCGCGGCTACCGCGTCGAGATCTGGGACGACCACGTCAAGAAGTGGTTCACGCCCCACGCCCGCCTGACCACCGCGACGGTCGCCGGGCTCGACGCCCCGGTCTACACCGACCTGCCCGAGCGCGGCTATGTCCAGACAGCAGCGGTCAACGAGACGCCGGGCATCGAAAACGGCCCGCTGTATCTTCACGAGGCGATGTTCGGCTGGTCGGGATGGAGCCTTTCGGCGCCGCGCCCCGGCCCTCGCGCCGAACCCTTCATGAAAAACGGCAAGCAGCATGAGGCAGCGCTCGAGGCTGCCCCGCCCGCCGACCCGGTTTCGCCGGTGCAGGTGACGACCAAGGTGGCGCATGGCACCCTGCCGCGGCTGCGCTATGGGCGAAGCTATATGTTCCGCGCGTGGAGCGTTGACCTAGCAGGGAATTCGCCGGGTGACCCGGTGCCGGTAGCCGCCGGCGCGGTCGGGCTACGGCGCGGCTTCGGCGCGGTCGGCGGACCAGCGCGCGCCACCGTCGACCTCGCGACCTTCCGCCCGGCGCTCGAACGCATCTCCAGTGTGCGCGCGACGCCGCTGGTGTCGGAAGATCTGCCCGGCATCCATGGCCTCGCGCTGTCCGCTGCCGGGGCGACCACAGCCGCTGCACCGACGGGACCCGCCGAGGCGCTGATCGCCTTCCAGGCCCGGTCGCTGGCGAGCGATACCACGACTCCGGGCGACAGCCCGCCGGTGCTGACCGGTTTTGCGTCTATCGACAGCCTGGCTCTCAGCCGCCTGCAGGCCCGGCCGCGCATCGTCGCTCCACCGATCGCCTCGTTGGCCGGTTCGGCGGCGCTGACCGACGCGCTGAAGACCGTCAGCCTCGAGCCGCGGGTCGGGCTGCGCTCGGAGACACTCGGCCCGGTCATCGCGCACGACCTCGACGGCATCGAGCTGAACGACGTGGTGACCCAGCCGATCGACCCCGCCGTGTTCACCGACCTGACCGACCAGACACTGACGCCCCTGACGCCGTTCCGGCGCTGGGACACGGTGCCGCCTCCGGTCGTCGTCGCACGCCACCGGCTGAGCATCGCCGAGTCGATCCACCACCTCGTCATTCGCAGCGGCCTCCTCACCTCCCCGGACGGTGCGGGTGGCGAGACGACCACGGTACTCGACCCCGAGGCCTTCATCGCATCGCTGACCCCGGCCTTCGCCGCCGACCTGCGCCCGACCTGCGAGCGGCACCTCGCGGCACCCAAGGGCTCGCAAATCCTCAACGAGCTCCATGGCCGCTTCGACCCTGCTCTCGGCACCGGGACGCCCGAGGAGCGCCGGCTAATGCTTGCTGCAGCGCTGCGCGACGACGGCACATTGTTCGATCAGAAGATCGTTTCGCTCGACGATCCCCTAGTGCTGATCGAGCAGCCAGGCGTCAGTCTGCAGGCGGGGCCCGAGATCGCCGATCCGGTTACCGACCTGGGAACGCTGCAGGATGGCAATCGCGGTAACCCTCCGCCCGTCGGACATTATGTCATCCACGATGTCGACGAACTTGTGCTGCCCTGGCTGCCCGACCCGATGGCGGCGGGAATTGCGTTCGGTATGAACACCGCCAACAAGGGCAGTCCGCTGGTCGGTGCATTCCGGGTCGAGAGCACCGCCGCGCCGTACCTCGGCGACTGGCCCGCGCCGCAGCCATTCCGATTGGTTGTCGAGACCGCGACCGACATGACCGCGACGGTCAGGGACCGGGTGGTGACCATCGGCATTCCACCCGGCGAACGCCTCGACCTGCGGCTGTCGTCGAGCTTGCGCCGCGCCGACCTGCCGCTTTTCGCCTTGTGGGGCCTGCTGCCGGCCAGCCTGACAAGCCTCGACCTGTTCGAGCGGCCCGCCGCCGACGGGCAGTTCTGGGCGCTGACCCCGTACGAGCCGATCAGCCTGATCCACGCGGTGCCGCGCCCGGTTTTGCCCCCGCTGAATACCGCGATCGTCGTCGGCCAACGCGTCAAGGGCGAGACCGGCGTCGGCCTTGGCGCCGTCATCGACGTCCACGCGGCCAGCACGGACCGCATCGACGCCGAGGCAAGCTGGTCCGAATGGATCGACGACCTCACCGCCGACGGGCCGGTGCGCGAAGCCAAGCGCGCTGTACCGTTCCACGCCCAGGTCGACTATGACGAGGACATGGTCCTGCTCGGCCCGGCGAACGCGGATTTCGCGTTCCCGGGCGTCGGCGCGGTTCGCATCCACCGCGCCCGGCACGAGTTCGGCGACACCCGCCACCGCGTCGTCGACTATGCTTTCCGCGCGACCACCCGCTACCGCGAGTATTTCCCGCCCGCATTGCTCGCGACGCCCGAAAGCCGCAGCGTGCTCGGGGTGCCGACGACGCTTAGCCTCCTCAGCACTGCCGCGCCGCCTGCGCCGATCGTCGACTCGGTGATCCCGCTGTTCCGCTGGGACGAGAGCGACGATCCGGGGCAACCCTTCGGCATCCGTCGCCGCCGCCGTGCCGGGCTGCGGGTCTATCTCCGCCGCCCGTGGTTCCGCAGCGGCGACGACGAGCAACTCGCGGTCATCATCACGAGCAACGGCGAGGACGCCGGTGTTCACACCAGCGTCTGGGGGTCGGACCCGGTCTGGTTCAATGCCGGACCTGCGGTCCCGCTCGTAGGCCTGTCGGTCGAGGACCTGTACGGCGCGGCGGGCATCGACGGTGTCCGCGGCCCCGACCCGCGCCTTTCGCTGCTGAAGATCCTGCCCGCCGGCGGTAAACTCGTCTCGGCGATCGGCTACCGGCCCGAATACAATGCGGAGCGGCAACTGTGGTTCGTCGACGTGGCGATCGAGCCAGCGGCATCGGTCTGGGCGTTCGTGCGGCTCGCGGTGGCGCGCTACCAGCCCAACTCGCTCCAAGGGCTGGAGCTGTCGCCGATCGTGTTGTGTGATTTCACCCAGCTCCTGCCCGAGCGCACCATGACGGTGTCGCGCCCCGACGTGACCACGGTACGCGTGACGGTCAGCGGCCCGGCGGGCCTGCGCGAGAGCGCGCCAGCGGCGGCGCCCGGGGTCTTCGCGCAGAAGCAGACGATCCCGACCGGGATCGATCCGGGCGCGCTGGGCGTGGGCGGGCCTTACCCCCTTGGAGCCGCCGACCCGACCAACGCGATGGCCAAGGACCGCCGAGTCTACGCGGTGCTTGAGCACCGTGAGCCTGGCGACGTCTCGGACCTCGACTGGCACGCCGTCCACCGGCAGGAGCTCAGCATCGGCGGGCTGTCCGCGGCGGGCGAGTTCGCCTGGACCGGGGTGATCGACATCGGCACGTCGATCCCGCTTGGCGAGCCCGGCCAAGACCGCGGTTGGCGAATTACCGTCGAGGAGCACGAGGGCATCGAAGGCGACCCCGCTGAGCCGAACAGCCGCGGGCCGTTGGTCAAGCAGTGGCGGCTGATCTACGCCGATCGAACGCTGTTGTAGAGGGCTCGCCGATGCGCGAACGCGATATCGCGGCCCAGTACCTCCGTCTGATCCACGTGTGATCGGGAGCACAGACGTGTTTTGTCTCGGGATTTGGTGGGTCGGATCTGACGTAAATCGATGGGGCTGGCTGAGCCACATTTTGCAGATCGCTTCGTAAGGGGGTGAGGCCTTTGAGTGTCTTGAGTCTGCGGCCGAAGTTGTAGGCGGCGATGAAGTCAGCAAGATGCTGCCTGAGCTGATCGTGATCATCGTTGTGGTAGCGTTTGACGGTCGCTTCTTTGATTGTGCGGTTCATTCGTTCGACCTGTCCATTCGTCCAGGGATGTCGCGGCTTAGTCAGGCGATGTTCGACGTCGAGATCGGCGCAGGCGGCCTCGAAGGCATGGCCGCGAAAGAGCATCTTCTGTGCCCGCATCACCTTGATGTCCTCGGGCGTCCAGCCGTCACCGGTCGGGTCGGTGAAGTGCGTGCCATTGTCGGTGAGCACGGTGTGCACCTTGTAGGGCACGGCGGCAGCGAGAGCGCGGAGGAAGTCACCGGCGACCCGCCTTGTCGCCTTCTCATGAAGCTCGATGAAGGCGAACTTGGAGGTACGGTCGATCGCGACGAACAGGTAGAGCTTGCCCTGCTCGGTGCGAACCTCGGCGATGTCGATGTGGAAGTAGCCGATCGGGTAACTCTTGAACTTGGCGCGAGTGGGCGCGTCGCCCTCGATCGACGGAAGCTGCGAGACGCCATGTCGCTGCAGGCAGCGGTGGAGCGACGAGCGCGTCAGATGCGGGATGCTGGCCTGGAGCACGTAGAGGCAATCGTCCAGCGGCAGTAGCGTGTGCCGTCGAAAGGCGACGATCACCGCCTCGTCCTCGATCGACAGTACGGACGATCGGGCGACCTTGGGGCCTGTCGGCAGGTCGGCCGTCGACGTACGCCCCTTCCACTTGGCGACGGTCTTCTGGTTGATGCCGTGGCGCTTGGCCAGCTCCCTCAGGCTCGCTTGACTATGCTGTATCGCTAGCCTGCCCCGGACTTGATCCGGGGGACTGCCTCAGTCGTCGTGGCGCTCCCATGGAGTACCTGGTCCATAGCGCCTCCTTCCAGCTCGCGGTGAATAATGCACCCTCAAAGCCTGGGATCAAACATCTAGGCGATCCCCCACCCCGAATCGCGCCAGAGGATGCCGCGAAAACTAAATGGGGCACCCTTTTAGGGTGCCCCATAAATCCGCCCCGTTCGAGCCCGTCCTAAAAGTGAACCTGTGCACCAGCGTAGAAACGGCGACCGAACGGGTCGTAGACGTCGGCTGCAGTCTCCGTCCCGGTGATGTTGCCGTAGAACACCGTGTCCTCAAGCTGCGGCGGCTTGCGATCGAAGACATTGCTCACCCCGACGAAGAACTCGAATTGGTCCTCATTGCCAGCCTTAACGTTGACTTGGACGTCATGATAGAAGCGCACCCCAATGTTGCTGTGCGCGGCGATACCGGGAGCCAAGCCTTCCGGATCGAATTCATCAGGGACGGTGTCCTTCATCTTGCTGAGGAAGGTCGTCGACCACGCCACCGTCATTGGCCCGACGGGAATCGCGCAGTCGATTAGCCACAAGATTCCGATTAGGTTCCAGTGATGCGGCAGCGCGCTAGCCTCGGGCCCATTGCATGGGTGGTGGTCGTCCCATCGTAGCCCGACCGCGATATCGGTCGCATCCGAATTCGTCGTGTCGCGGGAACTGATATGGTCAATCGACAGGCGCCGCGAGCGCAGCAATTTTTTTCGGACTGGCATTGGACTATCCGCCCACAGCACGCTCGATCATTTTTTGCCACGTCGTTCGGTTGCGAGATCATCACGACGTGCGACGCCCCCTTGATCTCGACGGTCTGCTTCGCGCCAGCGCGCTTTGCCATGAAGGCGTGCAGCGCTGCAGGTATATTCCTGTCGAGCGAGCCGTAGATGAACCATGACGGGGTCGTCTTCCAGGCGGTCTCCCCAGCGGCCTCGTTCAGCGCCGCCTCGGTGACCGGGCGCTGCGTCGCCGCCATCTGCATCGCTGCCGGCTCGGGCACATCGGCGGCGAACTGCTGCCAGTATTTTGCCGGATCGATGTAGAGGTCCTTGTCGCCGCTGGCCTGCACGACCGGCGGGGCCAGCGCCTGGCCGAGCGTGCCGGTCGGGAAGCGCGCGCCGAGGCTGGCGGCGCTTTCACCGGGCTCGGGGGCGAGGCCGGCGACGAAGACCAGTCCCTTGACGTTGGCCGCACCGCTCGCCGCGACCGCGATGACTTCGCCGCCGTAGGAGTGGCCGACGAGCCCGGACAGCGCCAGCGGCACGTCGAGCAGGCCGACTACGGGCACGATCCACGCCGGCGTCGAGTGCGCCACCTGCTGGCGGCTGCCCATCCAGCGGTCGATGACCAGCCAGGCGAAACCCAGCATCAGGGCTGCTCCGACGATCCACATAACTTGGGCGAGGCGTAGCGCCACGGGGGCAATCACGATTGGCAGCAGCAGCAGGCTGATGATCATCGTCCCGAACAGGTTGCCGGCGATCGGATGGCGGAATTCGGCGCGTATGGCGTTGGGCGCGGCGAGCGCCTTCACGAGATACGCGGTACCGACCGCCGCGAACGCCAGCACCGCAAGGACGGCAATGGCGTTCGCCACCCATTCCGGTGCGCCGTAGCGCCCTGCCGCCAGCCGCCAGGCGACGCTCAGCCCCGACAGGCCCATCACCGAGCCGAACAGCGCGACCGGCAGGTATTCGAGCCTCCGGGTCGCGCCGGCGGGTGTCGATCCACCTGCGTCGCGCTGAATCGGCGGCACCAGTTCGAGGCCGGGCGGCTCAGCCATCGTACGCCCTCGGCCGGTCCGCCTGGCGTGGTTCGGCTAAGGCGGCGACGTGGCACCGGTCCAAGCTCGCTCTCGAGCTTGGACACTGGCTGCGCCCGCCTCCGCCAGCCGCAGCAGCGACGACTTCCGCAACAGCGCAATCAGGACAAGGCGGAGATGAGCTGCCTCCTCATACCGCTATCTTGGCACACAGACGTCGTCGGAGGCGTCGACCCCACCGCTCATTTTCAAATGAGGAGTTTCGATTGCAATGCGTCTCTCTTATTGAACCCAGTAGGAGACGACGATGACGGACGAAGGCAGCCACAAAAGCGCTCCTAGCGACAACGAAGCGGTTATCCGCAATCTTTACCAAGTAGCGGAGGTGAAAGATTATCATGGCTTTGCTGAGCTATTTATCGAAGATGGCGTTTTTATCGACGAGGGTTCCGGCTACGCATATCATGGGCGGGAAGAGATCGCCCGCGCCGCAAAGATATACGCAACGGCAATGCCCGATATGCATCGCGAACTTTACGACGTGTATGTCGTTGGCAACCGGGTTGTCGTGGAACTGTCTCTGAACGGTACGAGCGTGGGGCCTCTCGAAATTCCCGGCGTCGGTTTTATCCCGCCAACGGGCAAGGTCGTGAAAGCCCCTTGTTGTGACGTGTTTCTCCTTGATGGTGGCAAGGTCGCCTCGTTTCATTGTTACCAAGAGATGCGCTGAGCAGCTTGGGCGCTCTTAGGTAGCGATTTCGCGCCTTCAAACTAAGGTGACTGTGCGCTGGTAGGGCTCATGGCTTCCAGCTCAGCCTGGGTTGGGGCCGCGGGGCAGGTCCAATTGACGCAACAACTCAGCCCACTCCGCGGGCAGGTCCTGAGTGAGCGTCAGCCGATCTACGCGGCGACGGCGAAAGCCTTGGGCTTTCCTCAGTCCATAGCATGAGCGCTCGTTGTCCAGCTGGTTGCGGCTGCGTGCAAGGTCGAGGACATTGATCGACCGCGCGACCGGCGCACGGCCATCTTACCCGGGCGTCGGCGGCACTCGTGGTAGCGGCATGAAGGCGCCGCGATGATTCCACCGGGCGCGCGGGTGTGGTATGGAACGTCAAATCAGACGTGAAAGCGCAGGAGATTACGGTGTTACCGACCTACAGCGATAAGCCGGTGACGCTCGAAGAATTTAGCCGAGACGTCGAGCGTCGCCGTGTTGAGAGTGGCATCACCACGGTGCCCCGCAATTCTGGAAAGCGTCGCACGGCGAGCAAGCGCGCGCTGCTCGCCGCGATCGAGGCAGCAGGCGGAAAATGGTGAGCACCTAGATCATCGCGTGGATCATTGCTCGCACTGAACAAGATCCGCGCAGGCTCACGTCGACGCGGGTTGTTACGTAAACGGCCGCTGTGCTCGTTATGCTAAGCGGCGACGGCGAGCGTTGCGGGCTTCCGCCAGTTCCAGGGCATGAGCAGTTCGAGGTGGAGCTGGCTGCGACCACGTGCGAGCTGGTCGAGAACGTCGGCGAGCCAGGCTCCGGGATCGATGCCGTTGAGCCGGGCGGTCTCGAGTGCGGTATAGATGATGGCGGCGCGTTCGCCGCCTTTGTCGGAGCCGAGGAACAGGAAGTTCTTGCGGGTGACGGCGATGCCGCGAAGCGCGCGTTCGGCGGCATTGTTGTCGATGGCGAGCCGGCCGTCGGCGATGAACCGGGCGAGTGCGTCCCAGCGGCTGAGGGCATATTGCAGGGCCTGGGCCAGTTCGTTCTTGCACGATAACCGCCGCCGCTCGGTCTCCATCCAGATGCGAAGGTCGGCCAGCAGGGGCGCCGAGCGTTCGGCACGGACGGTCCGGCGACGCTCGGGCGGCAGGCCGTTGATGTCGCGCTCGATGTCGTACAGCGCGCCGATCCGGCGCAGACCCTCGGCGGCGATCGGCGACTGCGTCTTCTGGTGGACGTCGTAGAGCTTGCGCCGGGCATGCGCCCAGCAGGCGGCGTGGACGATGCGCTGAGCCTGTCGTCCCGGCTGCGTCTTCGACCGGGTCAGCGCTTCGTAGCCGGCATAGCCATCGGCGTGGATGTAACCGGTAAAGTCGCTATGTGCCCAGCCGGGCGTTCGCCCTTGCGGTCCTGGCTGTACAGGTAGAGCGCTGCCGGCGGTCGATCGCCTGCCCAGGGTCGTTCATCGACAACATAGGTCCAGATGCGCCCGGTCTTCGTTCGGCGATTCCCGGGTGCGAGCACACCGATCGGCGTATCATCGGTATGGATCGCCGGGGCCGCCATGACGTGGCGGCCGATCGCCTCGGCGACCGGGGCCAGCCACCAGGCGGCGCGCCCGACCCAGTCGCACAGCGTCGCGCGGTCGGTATCGACGCCGCCGCGTGCGATGATCCCGGCCTGGCGGTAGAGCGGTAGGCCGTCGATGTATTTACCGACGACGACGTTGGCGATCAGCGCCGGACCGGGGCGACCCTTCTCGATCGGCAGGTCGGGTGCCGGTGCCTGGATGATCGTCTCGCACGACCGGCAGCTCAGGCGCGGCCGGATATGACGGATGACCTTCAACTGCGCCGGGATGCGTTCGAGGACCTCGGTGACGTCCTCGCCGAGCTTCGACAGGCTCGTCCCGCCACAGCACGGACAGGCGTCGCCGGGATGGTGCAGGATCTCCTCGCGCGGCAGGTGCGGCGGCAATGGGCGACGTACCGGATGACGACGGATAGGCTCGCCCGACGTCGACGCCACCCCTAGGGCGACCCGCTCGGCTTCGCCCTCTTCGAGGTCTTCGAGCAAAAGCTCGAGTTGGGTAATCTCGGCGTTGAGCTTCTCCGACGATCGCCCGAAGCTCATCCGGCGCAGGACGGCCAGCTGAGCCTTTAGCTGTTCGATAATCAGCTTGGCGCCGGTCAGCTCGGCGCGAGCGACCGCCAGCTCGGCCTTCAACCGGGCGACCTCATCGGGGTCGGATGCGGCACTCGTCACAGAGCCGATAATACACCGTGACCATCACCGCTGCGACGACGATCGGCCTCGGTAATCCTGTCCGATTCACTATGCCGCGTCGGCGTCAGGCGGCGACTTCGGGTCGCCAGCTTCGCTCGACGTTGCGCCAGTCGATACCCTCGAGCAGCATCGACAGCTCGGCCGCCGATAGTCGGACCGAGCCTTCCTTCGCCGCCGGCCAGAGGAAGCGGCCGCGCTCGAGGCGCTTGGCGAACAGGCACATGCCCTGGCCATCCCACCAGATCGCCTTGACGAGATCGCCGCGCTTGGCCCGGAACACGAACAGCGCGCCGTCGTGCGGGTCGCGGGCGAGCACGGTCTGCACCTGCGCTGCCAGCCCATCGAAACCGCGTCGCATATCGGTCCGCCCGCACGCCAGATCGACCCGCGTCCCCGCCGGCAGCGCGATCACCGGCGGACAAGCACGTCGAGCACCCGCGCCAGCGCCCCGGCATCAACGTCGCCGCCGAGGCGCAGCTTGGTACCGCTTGGCAACTCGACCTCGATAGTGCCCGCCGCCGCGCGATCGGAGACTGGCAACGCCACAGGGGGCGTCGGTCTCACCTCCGGCGCGGGCAACGCCATGACTTCCGGCTCAGCAACGAACTCGCACCTTACAAATCCGTCGGTCGCCGCCGTCAGAAGCTGCTTGCGCCACGTGTACAGCAGGCCTGTCGAGATGCCGTACCGACGGGCGATCTGGGTCGGCACCGCCCCGGGCGCGCAGCTCTCCTGGACGATCGCCATCTTCTGTTGCGGGTGCCAGCTGCGACGCCGTTCGGCCCGCGAGATCGATGTCGGCGCTCCGCTGAGAGACGTCTTAAGAGTCTCGTACGACGTCTCATCATCCGTCACGCCCGCCTCCGCCAACAACAGCAGTGACGACTCCCGCGCCAGCGCGGTCACGACAAGGCGGGGATCAGCTGACGCTTAAGGTCCTGAGCGTTATCAAAGCCAATTAGATCCGCGTCATTGCCGCGCCCGCCTGCTCGCCCTTGATGCCCTGGTTGAAGTCGGTTGCCAGCGCCTCACGGGTGAAGGCATCGACCACCGTCAGCGCCCGCAGCCTTCGACCGTTGAAAGCTCGTCGGAGACAAAGCCCATCGACCACATCTCGTTCGCTGCCGACGCTGCAGGTTGACGGGCGCGCTGCGCAGCGATGAGGTTGCGCCGGGGCTTCTTGAACCGAAGGCTTAGTCATTATCGATCGGCGTCGGTTGACGGACCTTGCAGCGCTCCGATCAGAGCACGCGCGGCGAGCGTGGCCGCGAATGCCCGATCGCCCGCGATCATGATGCCCTCTGCCGTGCCGCGCGGCGTTAGATCGAGCTGCATCGGAACAGCGGCTACCGGCTTGCCTGCAGCGAGAAGGTTTCCGATCAGGGTGCCCGCAAGGTTGCCATCGTCTGGCGGCCACACGCGCCCGGTTACCCCAAAGCATAGGGCCCCGTCGAAATCCGATGCATCAACAGCAGCGATTTCGAGCATGTCGGTGATCGCATCACGCGCCGCCTGATCGTGGCGGAGCCGGGTCATCAACGGCGAGGCGCTCGTACGATAACCTTCAGATGTCCGGAGCGCAGGATCACCACCTTGCAGCGAAGCTAACACAACGTCGACGCCTGCATCCAGGAAAAGGAAATAGGGCTCGATAAAATGCTCGAAATCCACCGTAGGACTGGCCCCCGCCTGCGGCTCTCCCACCAATATCATCAATATCCGCATCAAGCCCCTTTCGCATGTAGCAGACGACCCTGTGCACTCAGCGAGAAGCAGCGACCGGCCCTTGTGACCGGTCACATCCTGGAGAAGGGCACCAGTGGTCGTTAGTCTCTCCGCGTCCACACCCGCGCGAGGCCATGAGTTGCTGCACGGCGCGCGCCATGTGCTTCTCCACCGCGCTCACCGAAATCTCGAACTGTGCGGCTATATCCTTGTAGTTCTGTCCTTCGAGCCGGCGAAGGACGAAAATCGCCCGCGTCCGTTCGGGCAGGTTTATCAGTGCTGTTACCACGGCCTGCAACGTCTGACGGCTCTCGGCGACCCGCCCCGCATCAAAATCGGTACCACTGTGACGCTCGCTGTCGAACGGCACCTGGTCGTCGGCGTGACGGACGGTGCGGCGGCGATGGCGGTCGGCAAGCACGCTGGCGGCGGTCTGGAAGACATAGCCACCAAGGTTCTCGACCTCGCCGCCCCGGCGCGCCGCAATCCGCACGAAGACCTCCTGAACGAGATCCTCGACGTCGTTGATGTCACGCAGCTTGCGCCGGAAGTAGCGGACCAGCGCCGGGCGAAAGGCGACCACGTCCTGCGGACGCATCGGCGTCGATGTTGCCATCGCGGTCACGCCCGCCACAGACGGGACCTGAGCGCTTGCGAGCATCAGGGGGAGTCGTTCGGAGGCTTGGCCGGATGCGTGCGCAGCGGCCTCCTGGGCCTGTTGGGGTGCTGACGCTTCGGCGATACCGTTATCGCGATCAGACCTGCGCGGCCGCTCGATTTTCCGGAAACTTGTCCGACCCGAAAGCCTTGAGCGTACGAGGTTCTGGCCCCGGCCGCTGGCGTTCACCGCTTCTGTCAGTGAGCGCTGGAAACGGAACGACGATGCGCTCCAAACCTTTGCAGCCACGCTGACTAGAGGACCCGTTAAACGATGGGGATCAGAGAACGGCCCCTGCGTCGACACAGACACGATGCATAAACTCGGCATCTCTTTAGCCTTCCTTGCGTCAGTGGATGACGGATCGGAGGAGACATTCGCTTTCGTGAGCGACGACCGCCAGTTATCGGTTGTGAAGAAGTGTTGCACTTCTTCATGACCGCGATCTGGCTTCGCCGTACCACCTCCGGTAGACCAGAGGGCGGCAAGCGGCCGGAGGATTTAGATGGATTCCCTTCTCGATCCCGCGAGGCAGGAGAGCTTTGCCTTCGAAGGCTTCCAGCTCTTTCCAGCTGCGCGGTTGCTAACGCGCGGGAGCGTCAACATTCGTGTGGGCAGCCGCTCGCTCGACATCCTGATCGCGCTTGTCGCGCAGGCCGGCGAAATTATGGGGAAGGACGACCTCATCGCCGCTGTTTGGCCCGACACGATCGTCGAGGAGAGCGCGCTCAGAGTCCACATCTCGACATTGCGCAAGGCGTTGGGCGATGGAGAGGGCGAATTGCGCCTGATCGCCAACGTTCCCGGCCGTGGATACAGCTTTGTGGCGCCTGTCACCTTGCTCGGCAGCCACAGCGCATCGACCGCGCAGCCCGTAACGACCAGGCGATCCGCTTCCCGGCTGCCTGCAACGCTGACGAAAATCATCGGGCGCACAGAAGTTGTGAACGAGGTGTCACGATCGATAATGGACCGGCGCCTCGTCTCGATCGTCGGGCCCGGCGGCATGGGAAAAACTACTGTCGCGCTTGCGGTCGCGCGAAGCCTTTCGGCGGACCCCGGACACGAAGTCGCATTTGTCGACCTGGGGCAGATCGGCGACCCCACGCTTGTGTCCGGTGCCGTGGCCACCGCCCTCGGACTACCGGTTCGGTCCAGCGACGTGATAGACGATATCGTGGCGGCCGTCAGCGGGCGGCGTCTGCTTCTGCTTTTTGACAGTTGCGAACATCTTGTCGATGCCGCCGCCGACCTAGCCGAGAAGCTTCTCGGAATGGCGCCCGACCTCAAGATCCTCGCCACCAGTCGCGAGGCGCTCAGGGCGGAGGGTGAGTGGGTCCACCGCCTCAAATCACTGGAACTGCCGCCTCATTCGATCACGCCTACGGCAATCGAAGCGCTCGACTTTCCGGCGGTCGAGCTGTTCGTCGAACGCGCTTCCGCCGTTCTTGGTGGTTATCGGCTTATGGACGCACAAGCCCCGCTGGTGGCGGACATCTGCCGCCGTCTGGACGGTATTGCCCTTGCGATCGAACTCGCTACTGGCCGCCTCGATGGCATGAGCGTCGAGGCTCTGGCGGCGTCGCTCGATGACCGTTTTCAAATTCTGACGCGGGGTCGTCGCACCGCTCTCCCGCGGCACCAGACGCTGCGCGGCGCGATCGATTGGAGCTACGGCATATTGTCAATTGGCGAGCAGACGGCCCTGCAGCGCCTGAGCGTCTTCGTCGGGCCGTTTACGCTTCAGGCGGCGCGCAGTGTCGTCGCCGGTGGCGATTTGACGGCCGCCGCTATCGACGAAATCTTGCTCAACCTGGTCGCAAAGTCTTTGGTGACAGCTGACGCGCAGGGCGGCGATGCGCGCTATAGACTGCTCGATACGATGCGTGCGTATGCGGGAGAAAAGCTACAGGATGCGGACGACACCCAACGCGTGCGGCGCATCCATGCCGTTTTTTTTCGCGATCTCTTGAGCGGCACCGACACGAACTGGACTGCTCGCTCAGCGGCCGAATGGACCACAGAGAATGGTGGCCAGCTCGCCAATTTGCGGGCGGCGATCGACTGGGCCTTCGCCGAGCAGGGCGACGGCGCGATCGGGGTTGCGTTGACAGTGAACGCTATCCCGCTGTGGTTTCAACTTTCGCTCGTCGACGAATGCATCGGTCGGGTCCAGTGCGCGCTGACCTGGCTTGAAACATCACCGGATCCACACCCGCGAGCCCGGATGCAGCTTTATGCGGGGCTTGGCTTTCCGCAGATGCGTGGGGTTGCGGGCTTTCCCAGCGGAGCAGCGGCGTGGCGCACTGCTCTCGCAATCGCTGAGGAGATCGGCGACCTCGATTATCAGGGGCGGTCTTTATGGGCCCTGTGGACCGACCGCGTGAACAGCGGGGAAGCCCGCGAAGCGATGGACTTCGCGAGCTGTTTCGCCGAACTCGCAGAAACCTATCCTGCGGGAGCCGATCCCTTGATCGCGGAGCGCATGCGCGCAAGGTCTGAACTGTTGCTGGGGGAACCCGACGAGGCGCATCGTCGTGTAACGGCGATGCTCATCCAGTACGAGCCGCAGAACGGGCGAACAGACGTCGCAAGGTTCCAGTATGACCAGCGCAGCGTGGCGCGTGTCACGCTCGCGCGGGCGTTATGGCTGAAAGGATTCGCCGATCAGGCGTTGAACGAGGTCGAGAACAATCTTGCGCTTGTCGCCGCTACAGGCCATATACTTTCCCTCGCGCACGTGCTCTCTGATGCGGCGTGTTTCATTGCGCTGTGGCGCGGCGATCTTGATCTTGCCGAGCGCTACGTCGCGTCCCTCCGTCTGCATACGTCGCTCCAGGCATTGGACGTGTGGCACATGTATGGGGACTGTTTCGAAGCCGAAATTCGCATCCGCCGCGGAGACACGAAACGCGGCATCGAGCAGCTACGAGCCGGGATCGACACCCTGCATCGAGCCGGCTTCGTGTGCTATCACACGGCCTTCGTCGGAGTGCTTGCCGAAAGCCTTCGGGCAAGCCGCCAGCCCGGGTTGGCACTTGCCTCCGTTGATGAGGCCCTTGCCGTCTGTGCGCGGACCGGGGAGGCATGGTGCATGGCGGAACTGAAGCGGATTCGGGCCGACATCCTGTTGGATCTCGGCGACGTAGACGAGGCGGAGCAGGTTTACGACAGCTCGTTCGTGCTGGCGCAGTCGCAAGGCGCCCGCGCGTGGGAACTGCGGACCGCAATATCATGGGCACGCGCGGCGCGGACAGAGAACCAAGCGAAACAAGGCGCCCAGCGTCTGCGCACAGTCCTCGATCGATCCACCGAAGGCTTCGACACCGTCGACTTCAATGCTGCAGTGTCTCTTCTCGCCGCACTCGGATAAGCCGGCGCTGGACAGCGGCGAGGGCTACGGAGTGCGTCGCGTGGGCCGCGTCTGAGGGGCTGTGTCGCGGCGATCATAAAAGGTAAATATTTGACCATGCAAATTCGACGAAATGCGTTGAACTGAAATCCCGAAATTAACTCTTAGAGCTGGACAAATGCTGGGCATCGACGCCACAACGTGGACCGTTTCTTGACGCCAACGATGGCACGACGGTTGTTCGGGTTCGATAACATGTACCCCAAATCCCGATTTCACCTTCTGAAATCAATCCGACATCAGCGATCATATCCGGACTTCCAGGAGATGAACACTTGTCGGAGAGAAGTTCGCGTCGCGGAGTATTGCTTGTCACCGGGCTTGGAGGTGTGGGGTTGGCTGCATCTGCCTGTTCGCGGGGAAAGCCTCGATCTCAAACGCCGCGCCTTTGAACGTCAATGAGATTGTTCTGCCGCCTGCAACCGAATCGCTGTCGGATTTCAAGCTGTCGATTCCCACGGGTGCGCTGAGTGATCTGAAGAAGAGACTCGCTAAAACCCGATGGCCGGACAAGGAAACGGTCGACGACTGGTCGCAAGGAGCCCCGGTCGAGAAGATAAAGGCGCTCACCGAGTATTGGCGGTCTGCGTACGATATGCATCGCCTCGAACGGCGGCTGAATGCCTTTCCGCAGTTCCGGACGCGGACCGACGGTCTGGGCATCCACTTCTTGCATGTTAAGTCGCAGAATCAGAGTGCGCTGCCGCTGATCATGACGCACGGGTGGCCGGGGTCGGTGGTCGAGTTCCTTAAAGTGATCGGGCCGCTTACCGATCCGGAAGCTCATGGCGGCAAGGCCGAAGACGCCTTCCATGTCGTGACCCCGTCGCTCCCTGGTTATGGCTTTTCGGACAAACCCACCTCACGCGGATGGTAAGCGTCAGCCGATCCCCGCCTTGTCCTGATCGCGCTGTTGCGAGAGTCGTCGCTGCTGTGATTGGCGGAGGCGGGCGTGGGTGAAGATGAGACGTCGTACGAGACGCTTAAGACGTCTCTTAGCGAGGATTTGGCGCTGGCGCCCCGCTCGGAGCGGCGACGCAGCTGGCACCCTCAGCAGAAGATGGCGATCGTCCAGGCGAGCCGCGCCCCGGGTGCCGGGCCGACGGCGGTGGCCCGTCGCTACGGCATCTCGACCGGCTTGCTGTACACGTGGCGCAAGCAGCTGCTGACCGCGGCGACCGACGGGTTTATCCGCTGCGAGGTTGTTGCCGAGCCTGCAGCGGTGGCGTTGCCGGTTCCGGACGTGAGATCACTTCCGGCGGCGTTGCCGGTTCCCGATCATCCCGCAGCAAGTACGATCGAGGTCGAGCTGCCCGGTGGCACGAAGCTGCGCCTCGCTGGCGACGTTGACCCCGGTGCACTGGCACGGGTGCTCGAGGCGCTTCGCCGGTGATCGCGCTGCCGGCGGGTATGCGCGTCTATCTGGCGTGCGGGCGAACCGATATGCGGCGCGGCTTCGACGGACTGGCAGCGCAGGTGCAGACCGTCCTCAGCCGCGATCCACACGACGGTGCGCTGTTCGTCTTCCGGGGCAAGCGCGGTGATCTGGTCAAGGCGATCTGGTGGGACGGCCAGGGCATGTGCCTGTTCGCCAAGCGCCTCGAGCGCGGCCGCTTCCTGTGGCCGGCAGCGAAGGACGGCTCGGTGCGGCTGTCGGCGGCGGAGCTGTCGATGCTGCTGGAGGGCATCGACTGGCGCAATGTCGAACGGAGCTGGCGGCCCGAAGTCGCCGCCTGACACGGCGCGACATAGTGACTCGGATGCGTGATCGGCATTGATCGTCGTCGCAGCAGGGCTGGTCACGGTGTAATATCCACCCGTGACGAGCGCCGTATCCGACCCTGACGAGGTCGCCCGGTTGAAGGCCGAGCTGGCGGTCGCTCGCGCCGAGTTGACCGGCGCCAAGCTGATTATCGAACAGCTCAAGGCCCAGCTGGCCGTCCTGCGGCGGATGAGCTTCGGGCGGTCGTCGGAGAAGCTCAACGCCGAGATCACCCAGCTCGAGCTGCTTCTCGAGGACCTCGAGGAGGGCGAAGCCGAACGCGTCGCCACGGTCGCTGTACCGGCGTCGGGCGAGCCGACCCGCCGGCATCCGGTGCGCCGGCCGTTGCCGACGCATCTGCCGCGCGAGGAGGTCCTGCACCATCCCGGCGACGCCTGCCCAGGCTGCGGCGGCACCAGCCTGTCGAAGCTCGGCGAGGACGTCACCGAGGTCCTCGAACGCATCCCGGCGCAGTTGAAGGTCATCCGCCATATCCGCCCGCGGCTGAGCTGCCGGTCGTGCGAGACGATCATCCAGGCACCGGCCCCCGACCTGCCGATCGACAAGGGCCGCCCGGGTCCGGCGCTGATCGCCAATGTCGTCGTGGGTAAATACATCGACGGCCTGCCGCTCTACCGCCAGGCCGGGATCATCGCGCGCGGCGGCGTCGATATCGACCGGGCGACGCTGTGCGACTGGGTCGGGCGCGCCGCCTGGTGGCTGGCTCCGGTCGCGGAGGCCATCGGCCGCCACGTCATGGCCGCACCGGTGATCTTTACCGATGACACCCCGATCGGCGTGCTGGCACCCGGGAACCGGCGAACAAAGACCGGGCGCATCTGGACCTATGTCGTCGACGAACGACCCTGGGCGGGCGATCGGCCACCCATGGCGCTCTACCGGTACAGCCAGGACCGCAAGGGCGAGCGGCCAGCCGAGCACCTGACCAACTTTGCCGGCTATATCCACGCCGACGGCTACGCCGGCTACGAGGCGCTGACCCGCTCGAAGGCACCTCCGGGACAACAAGGACAGCGCATCGTTCATGCCGCGTGCTGGGCGCATGCCCGGCGCAAGCTCTACGACGTCCACCAGAAGACCAGCTCGCCGATCGCCGCCGAGGGACTGCGCCGCATCGGCGCGCTCTATGACATCGAGCGCGACATCAACGGCCTGCCGCCCGAGCGACGCGGAGCCGTCCGTGTCGAGCGCTCCGCGCCGTTACTCGCCGATCTGCGCACCTGGATGGAGACCGAGCGTCGGCGCCTGTCGGGAAAGAACGAGCTGGCCAAGGCACTGCAGTATGCCCTCGGCCGCTGGGCCGCGCTTGCCCGGTTCACAGTCGACGGCCGCCTCGCCATCGACAACAATGCCGCCGAGCGCGCCCTCCGCGGCATCGCCGTCACGCGCAAAAACTTCCTGTTCCTCGGCTCCGACAAGGGCGGCGAACGCGCTGCCATCGTCTACACCGCACTCGAAACCGCCCGGCTCAACGGCATCGACACGGAAGCCTGGCTCGCCGACGTTCTCGACCAGCTCGCACGCGGCCGCAGCCAGCTTGACCTCGACCCGTTGATGCCCTGGAACTGGCGGAAGCCCGCCACTCTCGCGATCGCTGCGTAGATCGGCTGACGCTTACTCTGGAGCAGGCTTATGAGCGGCAGATACAAGCTTATATGGGGCGGCCGGGTGGCCGCCCCCGATGATGTTCCTACGCCTTCGGCATGAGTACGGCATCGATCACATGAATGACGCCGTTCGTGCACTCGACGTCCGCCTGGGTGACGTGCGCGCCATTAACGCTAACCCCGTGATCAGTCGTGATGTGAAGGTGTTCACCCCCGACTGAAGCAGGGGACATCGGCCCCGTGATATCCGCCGCCATGACCTTGCCAGAGACGACATGGAGGGTGAGGATTGCAGTGAGCTTCGCCTTGTTCTCAGGCTTCACAAGCTCTTCTACCGTACCAGCGGGAAGCTTCGAGAACGCATCATCCGAAGGCGCGAAGACGGTGAATGGGCCATCGCTCTTTAGCGTCGCGCCAAGATCCGCAGCGGTGACAGCGGCAACCAGGGTTTTAAACGAACCGGCAGCAACGGCAGTATCGACGATATCGTGCATAATGTTTCCCTTTTCAGAGTCGTTGACCAATGTGGATAGCAACGACCTCGGTGATATAACCCACGCTCATCAGAAGGTTTAGTGCAACAGATATGGTGCGGCACTTTGCCTTTGTTTCATTCAGGCTACACTATTGAGTTAAATAGCCACAGATTATCTGGCCCAGCGTCAACTCGGGCCACCGCCTTGTACTTTTCCCTTAAGACAGTACCCCCGCTATAAGTTCGTTATCGCAGCGCTCTTGTCCCAAGGGCAGCAAGTGCCTGTGACCTCCGGCGCTGCCCCAGAGCGCGTCTTTTCAGCACTACCGGTGCCAGCATGTGCGGGACGGTGAGGATCGCCAAGGCCATGAAGGTCGCTGCGGTCAGTCGTTGTGTCACGGTCAATCCACCGTGCAGAACATAGACGCCGCTGACAATCGCCAGCGCGGCACCGGTAACCGGCGCCACAATTGGCAGCCAGCGCCACGGACGCCAGCGCTGCGCCGCCCGGCGTGCCGCGATAAAATGGCGTGGCGAATGGAAAAGGCAGAAGAACACTGCGAACCCGGTCACCGGAGGCAGCGTAATCAAGGCGGCCAAGCTAGCCGTCGCCGCTGCCGCGGCAGCATAGTGACCCCCTTTCGTCATCGCGACCACGCCAACTGCAGCCATTGCCAGAAGCGTCGGGGCGGCAAGCAGCAGCCCATCGGCAAGATAGGCGCCGGCGGGCGCGTCCGTTAGCGCGACGAAGATCGCCGCCACTGAATCGTGATGAACCACTGTTGGCGCAGCCATCAGTGCGGCGGCGATGCTGGTGGCTAGGAACTTCGATTCCACAGCCTCCCAGTCTTCAGCGAAATGAAACACGGCGATGACGACAAACCCGGCCAAGGCGACGACTGGAGCAGCAAGCCAGACCAGCGCCGTCAGGACGGCGATGCCTAAATAGACTGCGACGATCGTGGCGGTGCCGCTGGTATTATAAGCCAAGCGGCGGATGACCTCGATATCGAGCGCTCCGTGGGGCAAGCCGAAGACCAGAATTGCCACGCACGCCAGAAACTGCGGACCGCTCCCCGACAGCGGCACGCCACAAGCCGCCGCCATCATGACCGAGGTGGCCAGAATGATGGCGGCGGTAGCGCCCGGGAAGTTCGATTCGATCAATTCAGCTGGTGGTGATGCCATGCGTCGGGGTTCCGTCGCGTGGATCATCTAGGCTCCAGAACGGCTGCCGACGAAGGGCTCGTCACGCTCGGCCGCCGATTTTCTGACCGCGATGTTATAGACCAGAACGCCGAGGCCGACCTTGGAAATGATATCGGCGAACGTGTAGCCGATCTGGACCCCGGTCGTGACCGCGCCGCCACTCAGTCCGGTATAGGGCAACATGTAGACAAGGGGGTAGAACCCCCACGATGCGAAGGTCAGCAGGCGCGCACTCTTGATCAGACCGCGAACGCTTTCTGGCTGCCGATTGATCGAGTCACCCAAGCCTTTGAACAGCGACCACACGATGTAGATGAACGGAATGGTCGACAGCGTGCCCCACAAGGCGCGGGTAGCATTATCGCCGGCGATTTCGCCCGGGTAGCCCAGACCGATCATCAGTGCGGCCGCCAGTCCGAGACGGAATGAACGCGAGACGGTCTCGTCTTGCGGCAATTTCATGACGAGGATCAATTCGATAAGTAATAGTGGCACCGTCAACAGCCAGTCGACATAACGATAGGCATCGTTGAATGCGACTCCGGTTGCAGTCAGGACGCCGTTACGCAGGGTGTACGCATCCTCCCAACTGTTGAATATCCGGAAGTAATGATAAGCGGCAATTGCCGTTACCAGTCCAGAAATTACCAGTGCTGTCTTGTAGGACGTCGAGACCTGTGATCGGCCGAACCAGAGGAATACGGATGCAGCGGCCATAGTTGCTAAGGTGAACGAGAAGGCATTGTACACCAGTGTATACTGTCCCACCGACAATGGTATCATCACGTCATCCTGTGCTCGTGGGTTAGTTTCTCGCTACCCTAATCCGGTGTCTACACTTGAATTGCCATGCGGAACGATGCCACACGCGGCAAATACGCCGCAGCTCGTCGTTAACGATAGGATGAGGAACAACTGGCTGGACAATCGGACGGTGTCTCTTTGCAACCTATAGGCTTTTCGCAGGGGGTTTTCAGCGTCGCCCCCAAGACAGCGCCTTGTCCAAAACCGGACGTAAGCCTCCCGTCGCATTGCCTGAGAAGCAGACGTTACGTGCACCGCGCGCGTGTTTCCTTAGTGACCCCAGAGCTGATTGTTGTCGCCACTTAGCGAGATAATGAGGTTGGCCATGCCCGGTATGTCAGTTGGCGGCTCTCATGCTCGACCGAACCGCCTCGCTCGCAAATCGGGTTGCCAGCGACGAGCGCCTCCGCCGCGTCAATGTTGGCTGCGCGAGCACGAATATAACCCGCGACGTGGCTCGCTATTGATGATCACGTCTTGCCTTTTCGCATGATTTCTCCGACGCTGATCTCGCTTCCGCCCCGGAACGCATCCCGCCCTTTCAGTGACTCGAAGCAGTCGTCAGAGGTAAGCCTTGACCACCGGCGGATCCATGATCGAGCCACGTCGCCCGTCGCGACCATCGTGGCGCTATATATCGCGGCTGTCGCCGCGTGGGACCTAATCGCAATATATATCGCGGCTGTCGCCGCTTGGGACCTAATCGCAATGCGCTGAGATGAGTTCTGGCCGCCTTTAAAGCGCTGAGCTACGGCGCATTCTGACGAACGGCACGCTAAATCGAAGCTGTCAGCGTACCGACAGCCAAACATTTTATGAACTATCATAACGCATGGTCGGCGCGATCGTCCCCGATGATTTTGACCACGGCCTCGTGACCGAGCCGATGGACGTCGAGGTCGTGGGCAATGAGGTCGTCGTGAATAGCGGTAACAGCACGCTTGTACTCGACGCCAGTTCAGCCTTGGAATCTGGGCGACGTCTCATCCAAGCCGCCGCGCAAATCCGGCGATCGTGAAGTCTACCGCTGCGTTCTCGCGCGGCGACCCGCACTCCCGCCGCCCCTAAGCCCCCGTCGGAATATCTCCATGCAGCTCCCGCAGTCGACCTGACCGCCAAGCATGGTCCTTTGGTGCGTGATGCCGTCAATCAGCTGGCCGCAAAGCGCCAGCATTTCCGCACGTGGCGGCTTAGCAAGGTGCATCATCTATAACGCTCCATGACTACATGCGCCTAGGACAATTCGCGGCGCGTAGCGGCATCAACGACCGAAACCTCAATAGGAAGCTGGAGCACGCCTGACACGGCTCGTTAGCCATTCCGCCGACGGACGAAACAAAGTTGGGACGTTGCCGGGGACGGCACCTGACGGGCGGTCGATGATGCCCCGCCCGGATTAATACGTTGCCTAGTGCTATCGGAGTCGCAGCAATAGCGTTTCCCATTCCTGCGGGATTTCATGCGGCGACTGTACCTTGTGCATGTCTCTGAGCGTGGCGCCGATACTGGCAGCTCGCACTTTATCGAATGCGGGGAAGTGCGGTCCGTTAAGCCTTTGCATAGGCTTATCTTTATTCGCCACGCTACTTGCTCCACTACTGCAACGATAACTGCGGCAGCATCAACAGAGTTCCGCACGAAACCGTACGAACTATAATTAAGCGGTTTTGAGCAGCAAAACGGCAAGCCGAGGGGGCCTTACGAGTTATTACGTACTCGATACAGCCACATAAGCGCGGTACGGTTGCGCACTTCCGACGGCGTCAAGCGAGTCGGGGGCTGAGAGACATCGAGTGCTCCCGCAGGGTAGGAGAGCGCAAACATGGACCTTCAATCGAAGCTCTACTATCTCACGCGCAGTCAGGCCCACCGTGCTATGGCTGCAGTCGCTGTCGGCGATCACGCCCGAGGAGCTCACACGGAACTGGCAGCGCGCTATGCCTCCAAAGCGGAGGATGTCGCCTACCGACAAGTCGAACCTCGAATGCCGTGCATTGATGCGGTGATCGCGAATGAGAATGCGCGCCGTCGAGGCGACTGAAATCTGGTTACGTTACCAACGCTGGTGGACGCAAATTCGCGTATCGCGGAGCCCCTCGACCTTAGTATCTGCTTCGGCGGCGCGCCTCGAGCGTCTCAACTGCCACCATCAGTAACCGTGCCGTTTCGCGCGCCGCTTCCATCGATAAGGACGCAGCTGCCGAGGTAAAACCGTCGACGACTATCTCATCACCAATCAGATCCACCGTAAGCGGCGCGTCGCTAACAGGTGGCATAGCGATTTCATGGTCGAGCATGACTGTGCCCCTCTCCCAGTGAATACCGGCAATATGAGAAGTAGTTCCTCTTTCCACTTCCAAAATGGCCGACAGGGGATTGGTCCGTGCTAGCGCGACGTGTATCGCCGTTGCGTGTCGATGAAATTGGCGGCTTCAACCAGTTGCCGTGCCATTTCGCGAGCCGCATCAGCGGATATCGGCTGAGACGATGACCAGAAGCCCTTGACGGTGATTTCACCATCGAAAATGTCAACGGTCAGCGGCCTGATGCTCACGCGGGCCACCCTGAAGCTGTTTTCTGGAATAGCCGCATCCTCTCAGAGCATTCACTACCTCGCCAACCATAGGCCCGTATGTACGGTTCGATGCCGAAAGTTGATACCCGCCTCAGCTGTACGACGTGCTGACAGGGCAGCCCCTGGGCAACGGGGGTCTTAACCACCTTCAAGCTGAGCACTCGCAGCGCTTTCGCCTGTCACCGAACTCGCCATCGCAGTTGGCCGATGACGGTGCAAAAGGTAGCTCGGAGAAAAGGCCGCCCGCGTATTTCTAGAGGGAAATCCGTAAGGAGGCGCGGGCGGCTCATGCGTGTCGTGCTGCACGCGTTGATGAATTGGCGGGAGAGCTTGTGCCACTTGCCAAAGGATGGCGCTCAGCGGGCTCCCTATCAGCCGTTACGAAAGCGTATAGACTTTTATGGTAGCGGTTGTCGGTCGACCCTCGGGGAGGACGTCGCGCACTGGGGAAAGACAAATGCCCGCCGTTTTCGACAAACCGCTGACAGTTAACATCGTCGCTGAGGGGATTGTGGTGGACAGTTGCAGTTCGCCCCACCCCGCGCTTACCAACGATGCCGCCATTGAGACTGCACGGCTGATTACGATGGCTGTGGATACGGTTGCTAGACGGACAGAGGACTTGGTCTAAGTCGACGGAGGCAACTCGAGTAGCGCGGGCCAGCGCCTCCCCTGATTTACCGGGCCAGAAGCCCGCGCCCCGGAATAAACGACGGCCGACTAGAAGCCGCCTACCAGCATGCTAGACCGATCGTTAGCAGCGGATACAACCACTGCGTTTTATGCTTATCCCTGGGAACTGGCGTGCAATGATTTTGCTTCTCGGGATGGCGGCGTCAATCACTGTCCTCGGTGTTGGCGTCAGTGACGACGCAGTCACCCGTTCGGCTCTCGCTCTGTGCGACGTTCCAGCATGTAGGCAGGTCTACCTCAACGCTCGGGATAGCTTGAGATCGGCTTTTGAGGCTCCGGCGGTAGACAGCGAAACGCGCGCCCTGATCGCCCGCTCGATCCGGGACAAGAGTCGTGGCGAGCTCGTCGACTGGGAAGCCGCGCTCGCTCAGTACAAATTGCTCAAGAGCGTTGATGACTACAACAACCGTTTCAAGCCGAAGCCGCCGCCTACGGCTGTGGATAGGCTTCTAACCTAGACCCCATGCGATTCAGAGCCAACCCCCTGCAGCCGTTCCAAGATCCCAGTCGCGGTGGGGTCACGGTCGGCGCCGATCGCGACCCCACCGCGGCTGAGATTTCTTTAACAACCTCAGGCGCTTGCACCGAGTAGGAGAGGGGGCCGACTTTGGAGCCGATCCACAGGTGCCGTTAGGCGCCGAGTTTGGCTCTCTAAAGAGGACGCTTCCCTTCACTTTTTGCTTCCTGAGGCAATGACTTCGCCACCCATTCCGTAGCACTCATCAGACCTGGGGCAATATAATTAAGAAAACGACTTTTTAATCAGATTAGCTTCGTGGCTTACAAACTTGAGACGATCTTTCGACAGCTATTCATACAGACGGTCGAACCTGAATCATTAATAGGCCGATACGGCGGAATATTATCGTAGATAATACTTGTGTTATTATTGCTTTGGGCCATATTCTATTTTGTGAACAGCTGTTCACCGGCGCCGGACGGGGGCGTTGTGTCTCTCACCCAGGGCTTGGGGGTTAGTAATGCGCATCCTGATTATCGAGGACGACCGCCTTATGTCACGGTCCATCGAGCTAACGCTTGGCGGTGCCGGGCTCGAACACGAGACTGCAGCGACCGGCGAGGACGGCATCGAGCTGGCTCGCGTATACGACTACGACGCGATCCTGCTCGACCTGACGTTGCCGGACCTTCACGGTTATGAAGTACTCCGGCGCCTGCGTGTCGCCCGGATCGGCACGCCGGTCATCATCCTGACCGGCAACAGCGAGACCGAATCCAAAATTTCGGGTTTCGGCCTCGGTGCCGACGACTATGTTACCAAGCCTTTCCAACGTGCTGAGCTTCTGGCGCGGATCCACGCGTTGGTGCGGCGTTCAAAAGGCCACGCCCGTTCAGTCGTAGTGACCGGCGCGATGTCGATCGATCTGTCGGCGCGAACGGTCGAAGTTGGTGGACGCCGCGTTCACCTGACCGGAAAGGAATATGCGATTCTCGAGATGCTGTCGCTCCGGAAGGGAATGACGCTGACCAAGGAGATGTTCCTAACCCACCTCTACGGCGGCCGCGACGAGCCCGAGCTCAAGATTATCGACGTCTTCATCTGCAAGCTGCGGAAGAAGCTGTCGGCGGCGGGCGCCGGCGCGTCCGGGTGTATCGAGACGGTGTGGGGCCGCGGCTATGCGCTGCGCGATCCCGAGGTGCCGATGGACGAAGTGCGCGCCGCCTGAGTAAGTTGTTCGCTCAGGCCGGGGCAAACTCCCAGCCTGAATAACGAGCGCTGCCGGTAGCTACGGCTGCCGGCAGAATTCACTGCTTTCGACCTGCATGGCAACTCAGACGTCGTGAGTACGCTAAGCAATGTTACGGCGACGTAAGACTTTCGCGCCGCCGATCGGGATCGGGTATACACCGATGAGGTCGCAACGGACATGATCGCGGCGCAACCAGACGACCCTCGAAACTCCTTCCACCCTTCCAGGGACGCCGCATATTTCCTCGACTGCCGTAAATTGGGCTGTTGATGCCGTCCTGGTGCGGAGCCAGCGGTTCCTTTGTACGCATCCGGTGAGGGCCGCAGGGTCGCTGCGACACGCTCAGGCGGCTTGAGCGAGCGGCACGTCTGAGGTGTCGGGTCGCCAGTTCCACGGGAGCAGTTCGGCGAGGCGCTGCTGTGGGAGGTCGGCGATGCGGGCGAGGACATCGGCGAGCCACGCTTGCGGGTCGATATCGTTGAGCTTGGCGGTGACGATGAGCGAGTACATGAACGCAGCGCGCTGTCCGCCGCGGTCGGAGCCGGCGAACAGCCACGACTTCCTGCCGAGGGCGACACCGCGCAAGGCTCGTTCGGCGGCATTGTTGGTCAGGCAGATCCGTCCATCGGCAAGGAACCGGGTGAACGCGGGCCAGTCCTTGAGCATGTAGTTGATCGCCACCGCGACCGGATTATGCCGGGCAAGCGTCGCACGCTGCTGGCGCAGCCAGTGTTCGAGCTCGGTTACGATGGGCGTGACGAGTTCCTGACGCACGGCGAGCCGCCCTTCGGCGGTCTTGCCGCAGATCGCGCGTTCGATGTCGAAGATACGGTCGATCCGCGCCACCGCCTCGAGCGCCAATGGCGAGATCACCGGGGCAATGTCGGGCTTGCGCTTCACCTGGGTGGCGACGTCGGCGAGAACGAAGAACTTGCGCCGTGCGTGTGCCCAGCACAGCGCGCGGGTGACCTGCCCGGCTGAGCGCCCCGGCTTGAACAGCTCGTTGTACCCGGCATAGGCGTCGGCCTGCAGGATGCCGTTATAGTGGGCCAGATGATCACGCGGATGCTCACCGCGCCGGTCGCGCGAGTAGTGGAACAGCGCTGCTGGAGGGGCTGGGCCACCGAATGGCCGGTCATCGCGGATATAGGTCCAGATGCGACCGATGTCGGTCTTGACCTTGGCCAGCACGGGCACCGTGGTATCGTCGCCGTGCAGGCGCTCGGCGGCGAGGACGTGGGCCTCGATCAACCGATGCAGTGGTTTAAGCGCGGCGGTGCAGGCGCCGACCTGGTCGGCCAGCGTCGACAGGCTGAGATCGACACCTTCATGCGCATAACGGTCGCGTTGCCGGTTTAACGGCTGGTGCTGCCCGAACTTCTCGAACAACAGCATCGCCAGCATACTTGCGCCGAACAGCCCCCGCGGGGTGACGTGGAACGGTGCCGGCGGCTGGCTGACGCGCTCGCAGGCCCGGCAGGCGAAGCGCTCGCGCACCGTCTGGATGACCTTCCACCGGCGCGGGATCACCTCAAGGGTCTCGGTGACATCCTCGCCGAGCTTCGACAGGCGGTCCGAGCCGCAGCCGGCGCAGCAGGTCGGGCTCGGGATCACGACACGCTCGCGCGGCAGGTGCGCGGGCAGCGGTTGCCGCGACGGTAGGGCGCGGACGAACGCGGTGACGGTCGTGGTCTTCGCGGCAGCACGTGCGGCGGCGGCTTCGTCGGCAGCGGCGGTCGCCTCGGCCTCCTCGAACACCAGCTCCATCTGGTCGATCAATCGCCGGCTGCGCTCCGAACGCTGGCCGAACCGGTCGCGCTTGAGCATCGCGATCTGGAGCGCCTGAAGGGCGATGCGGGCCTCAAGGTCGGAGTTGATCGCGCGAGCGTTGGCGGCGTCGGCCCGGGCGACGGCGGCATCGCTTCGTGCCTCGTCAAGCGCCTGTCGGAGCGCAATAATATCGGCGGGAGACAACGCTTCCATCGCCCCACAACCTAGCAAAATCGCGAGGAACCGTGAAGCGTTTTGGCGTCGTCTGGCTTGGGAAAAGACCCTATCCCGCAGCGCTTGGCCGCCATGTATGCTGCGGGTTACGCCAGTCGATGCCCTCCAACATGCACGCCATCTGCGACGCCGAGATCGCGACGACACCGTCGGTCGCGGAAGGCCAGACGAAGCGACCGCGGTCGAGCCGCTTCGCATAAAGCGACGTGCCGAGGCCGTCGTGCCACAGGATCTTCACTAGGCCACCGGTGCGTCCGCGGAAGATGTACAGGTCGCCCGCGTGCGGGTCGCGGCGCAGCCCCTGCTGCACCTGCAGCGCCAGCCCGTGCATGCCTTTACGCATATCGGTGTGACCGGTTGCGAGCCAGATCCGGACGCCACCCGGGACCGGGATCACCGCGCCAGCGACCGCAACACCGCCGTTACCAGCTTTGCCGGCGCGTCCGCCGCGATCCGCACGACCGAGCCACCGATCTCGACCAGCATCGCCGGCGGCGGTGATGATGCTGGCGCGACATCGCGGGGGTCGGCGCTGACAACGACCGGCGCAAAGCCCGCGCCCGCGTGGCCAGCGCCGTACAGGTCGCGACGCCACCGATAGATCTGGCTCGGTCGGACATCCGCGGCCCGCGCCACCTCAGCGACAATCGCGTCGGGCGCAAACGCCGCATCGATCAAGGCCCGCTTCTGCTCGTCGCTCCACTGGCGACGACGCTCGACACCCGAATATACCGTGACCTGGCCCATCGCACCGTCGCTAACACTGGTGCAAACACCGTCGCTTGCACCAGTGCTACGTCACCGCAGCCGTCAAATCACTCAAGGCGGCCCTCACCGGAAGCGTACGAAATAGCCACCGCTGTCTCCGCATCGGTCTTGCCCACCGTTATCGAATCAGGCTGGCCGCTGGGGGTGTTGATTGCGTGCATCGATCTGTCCGGCGTATCGCTGCTCATCATCGGCTTCACCCCGGCCGCAGCAAGCTTTTGGTCGTAGAATGCCATCACCTTCGGGATCGGATCTGCGGTCATCAGCACGACCTGCTTACGCGGTCCGCCCGGCATTCCAGTAGCGCCGTTGAACGCGACGTCGACCACCTGACTAACCGTCGCCCCAGGGTACACTGGAGCCCAGGCAGGCAGATCACTTGGGGCCACGGTTTGGTCGGGTGCCGCTACCTTGGCCACCATTGCCGGGCCATGACCGGTGTCGCCCATCGTCACGGTGCTGCCGCCATTACCGTCGTGCGCAATGGTCGTGCCGTTCGAGCCGCAGGCGGAGAGTAACGCAGCCGATGCGCAGGTCAGAATGGCTCGTCGCATGATCTCTCCACCTTGATAGCCGAAGGTTATATGCGACGCTGTGTCAGTCGTTAACCAGTTCCAGCTAAACGGGGGTTTGCGTTGGTGGAGTTGATGTGTCGAAGGCAGTGAACGATAGATTCACCCCGATCGACCGACTGCGTCAGACTGGCTGCGCACCGGTATTCGAGAACGGCATAGACCGTATCGACTGGATCGCGGGGGACGGGGCGCTCACCCGCATGAACGACGCCGGAAAAGCGGCGCTCGACGGCTTGGTCGAAGAGCTGTGCGGCTTGTCGTGGATCGATCTCTGGGCTCCCGAATCGCGGTCATCTGTTGCGTCACATATCGCCCTCGCCAGGGCAAACGGTTCGACGCGGTTTTCCGCTGCCAGCGATCTCGGCGGCTGCCGGCTGTGGTGGGATGTAGTGTTGTCGGTCGCGGGGGATGGCATGATCGCCCAAGCACGCGACGTCTCGGACACACTGGCGACTATGGACGAGTACCGCCGGCGCTCGCGACACGACGCCCTGACCGGCCTACTCAACCGCCCGGCTCTGCGGGACACACTCGCTCTCGAGATCGGGCGCAGCGAGGCGACCGGCAGCACCGGCGCGGTTCTCATGCTCGATCTCGATAATTTCAAGCTGATCAACGATACGCTTGGCCACGATGTCGGCGACCAGATTCTGCAGGCGGTCGCCGACGGTCTACGCGAAGTCGTCGACGATAATGGCTTCTCGGCGCGGCTCGGCGGCGACGAGTTCAGCGTCGTGCTGTCAAACATCGGCAACCTCGACGATTTGCGCGAAATCGTTGAAGCCTTGCTAGAGCGGCTCGGCAGGGCGGTCGAGATCAAGGGTCACCTCCTCCATCCGCGCGCCAGCATCGGCGCTGCACTGTTCCCCAAGCATGGCAAGTCACCCTCCGACCTGTTGAGGCATGCCGACATCGCACTTTATGCCGCGAAGTCCTTCGGACGCGGCGGCTATGTGCTGTTCGTGCCGTCAATGAACGGGCCGATCCGCCGCCGCGCCGCCGCGGCGGCTGCGGTGCGCGAGGCGCTCGCTGAGAACCGCGTCGATGCTTTCTACCAGCCGATGATCGATCTCGCCTCGGGCGGTCTGCTCGGGTTCGAAGCGAAGCTGCATGTCATCCTGCCCGATGGACTGGTGATGCCTTCGCGCGAGGTCGCTGCCTGCAACGAAGACGTCGATTTGGCGCGAGCGATCGGCGAGCGGGTTCTGGTCAAGGTCACCGACGATGCAAAGCGCTGGCGCGATAGCGGCCTTGTGCTGACGCACATCGCGGTCAATGCATGTGCGGCGGAATTCCGCACCGGCGACTATGCCGAGCGCTTCCTCAAGCGGCTCCACGATGCCGGGCTGCCGCCCGAGCTGTTCGAGCTTGAGGTCGCGGAGACCGTCCTCGCCAGCCGGGGTACTGACTACGTCGCAGCGGCGATCAAGGTCCTCAGCGCCGCAGGCGTCAAAATCCTGCTCGACGACTTCGGCACCGGTCCGGCATCACTCTCACATCTCAAGCGACTGCCGGTCAGCGGCATCAAGATCGACGAGTCCTTTGTTGATACCATCGAACATGACGCAAATGACGGTGCCATTGTCCGGGCGATGATCGGGCTAGCCAACGGCTTCGGGATCGGCCTCGCCGCCGATGGTGTGAGCACCGACGGTCAGGCACGGATGCTGGCGGGGCTCGGCTGCAAAATTGGCCAAGGCGATCTGTTCGGCAGGGCGAGTCCCGCCGTGGCAGCGGCATCGCTGCTCGCCGGTCACGCCTTCGCCGTCTAAACTCAGGAGTGGCTCAATGTCCACCTACACGCTTGTTTACGTCAGCAAGGCGGTCGGCTCAGCCGCCGGCGTCGACGCAGGCCGGGAGGTCGATGCCATCCTGACAACCGCGCGCCGGAAGAACGTCGACTGCGGGGTTACCGGCGCGCTGTTGGTGACCGAAGGGCGTTTCGTTCAAGCGCTGGAGGGCGAGCGCGATGCGGTGCAGGCAACGTTCGACCGCATCTCGCTCGATCCGCGCCACGAGAATATCGAGGTTTTGTCATCGCAGTTCGCCGATCGGCCACGCTTCACCGAATGGTCGATGGCGTTCGTCGGCGACACGCCCGCATTGCGTGACCGCTTCGCCGACGCGCCGCTGGCTGCCCTCGGGCGCCGACAAACGGGTGACGCAATGCTCGACTTCATGCTCGACGTCGCGCGGAGCCCTGACGACGACTACTGAAACCACGTGCGATAATTTGGCGGAATGTCTGCGTCGCTGCCTATCGCTGGAGAAAACAACGTTCGCTGGCGGCGCTCACCAATCAACGTCGAAGCTGAACGAGTGGCGAAAGTTGGGAAGCGGCGGGGGCAACGTGAATGACCGTTTCTGGGTCTCGTCCGCCGCGCGGGGCGGATTGGCGGCAGAAAGCCGCTGATGGACATCTAAGAAGCTGGATGCAGCGCGCAAGCTTCTGGCCGGCGGTACGAGGCAAAGAGAGATTTTCTCGGCGATCGGCCTGTCGGTGCGGACACTGCATCGACACATACCGGCCGCCACGGAGGTCTCAAGGTGCGCGATACATCGCGATACATGTTGACGCATGACGATATGTCGGTGCGAGATGCAGTGGCCACAGCCTAGCGAGCACGTGCGCTGCAGTCTGATCCATCTTCGAACTGGGGTGCAGCGCAAGCTCCGTCGGCACCGTCATAACCACCATCTTTGAGGGGGTTGGCGGGGTCGGCTTTACCTAAGGAAATCGACATGGCCGATCTGCACGATATCGTCGACACCGCAGTTGCTGCGGGTTCGTTCAAGACGCTCGTCACCGCCGTCACTGCTGCCGGCCTTGTCGACACTCTCAAGGGTGCCGGGCCCTTCACTGTCTTCTCCCCTAGTGACGATGCCTTTGCCAAGCTTCCGGCCGGCACCGTCGAGGACCTCGTTAAGCCCGAGAACAAGGCCAAGCTGACCGCGATCCTGACGCTCCACGTTGTGTCGGGTAAGGTCATGGCGGCTGATGTTTCCGGTCAGAAACTATCGCCCGCGTCGGTCAACGGCGAGGCGCTCCACGTCGACGGCACCAACGGCGTGAGCGTTAACGGCGCGCACGTCACGACCGCCGACATCGCTTGCTCCAACGGTGTGATCCACGTCATCGACGCGGTTCTGCTGCCCAAGGCGTAGGACGTGATCGACCGGCCGGCCATCAAGCCGGCCGGTAAACTACGCTCAAGAAGCCGTGTCTGTCGCCTTCGGCCGTTTAGCTTGATCAGCCAGCGCCGTGCTTACGACATCGGATCAAGCCCGCTGCCTTGCAATTTCTGCACACCGAACAGGCGCCCCACTTTAAATCAAACCGGATCAAAATTCGGGATCTGGAGTTGGTAGTTCCGTAAAACGCTCATCCTTCAGGGCGAAAGGTATGAGTGATGGTAACCAGCAGCGCGCGTCCCGTCGTGCTCGTCGTTGAAGACGAGGCGCTAATCCGTATGGGCGCGACTGCGCTCGTTCAAGATTTGGGATATGATTTTTTTGAGGCCTCTAGCGCTGACGAAGCGATCACGCTCCTCGAAACGCACCCCCAGATCACGATCGTATTTACCGATGTTCAGATGGCAGGGTCCATGGACGGGCTGCAGCTTGCTTCTTATGCCCGTGACCGCTGGCCGCCGCTTCGCTTCATTATCGTTTCGGGCAATCAAATTGCGGCCGCGCACGAGATTCCGGAGGGAGCGCTGTACTTCAGCAAGCCCTACAATGCGGCTACGGTCGGCGAGGCGATACGCGCATTCGCCTAGTAGAGTTTTAGAGCCTGCGGCTAGACCGCCTGAACCTCGGGCTCGCGAGCGCTCCCGACAAGCCTCAACTTGGTCCAATTAACGGTTACGGTCGTGCCCGGCCAAGCGGGAGCAACGTGAACGGTTGCATGAAGTTGCTTGGCGAGCGCGTTCACGATCGTCGTCCCCAAACCAGCCTTGGCGTCGTCCGCATCGCGCGGCATTCCTACGCCATCATCGGCGACGGTAAGCTCCCACCCCTTGGCGTTTTCGTTATAGCCGACATTGATTTCGCCGTGGCGATGGTCGGGGAATGCGTGTTTGAGCGCGTTGATGACCAGTTCGGTGACGATCAGACCGATGCTCACCGAGGTGTTCGGGCTGGCGCTGCTATCATCGACGTCGACGGCGATCGACAGCTGGTCATGATCGACGATCATTGAGGCACCGATGCTCCGGCAGAGCTGGCCGAGGTAGGGCTGCATAGCCACGTCGTCCAGGCTTGAAACCGCGAGCTGGCGCTGTAGTTCGGCGACCGACATCACCCGGTTATGAGCGTTGGTCAGGTGGCCACGCAGTTCCTCCGACTGGGTTTTACGGGCGCTCTGCATCAGGACACTGGCGATAATTTGCAGGCTGTTGGCGATCCGGTGCTGAAGCTCCTGGAGCAGCACAGATTTTTCGCGGATCAGATCGTCTCGAAGGCGGTCGTTGGCGCGGGTCTCGGTTACGTCGGTGATCGCAACGAACAGGCGCACCGCTTCGTGATCGTCATAATCGAGTCGATGAGCGTTTACACACAGCCGGCGCACACCCCGGTCTGTCGTCTGCAGGTCGAGTTCGTAGGCCTCGATTTTCGCGCCGCCTGAGGCGACTGCCGTCAAAAGCGACCGCAGCCGTGGCGAATCCCATTCTCCCGTTCCCAGCGAGAACATGACCCGACCGGTCACCTGTGCAGGATCGACCTCAAACTCCCGGCAAAAGGCCAGGCTCGCGGCGACGACATCGAGATTGCCATCGAGCAACAGCAGCGGGGTGCCGGCGGACGCGACCATGGCAATCGCCAATGTGAGTTCGACGGCAGGGGGCGGCGGAACGGGAAGATTCACGACGTGTCCCTCTCTGGGACCGGAGACTCGCAAAGCGAAAGCCATACCCGGCAGATGCAGTGTGCGACGGCACGCAGGCGTTTTGCCGAAAGTACGCTTTCGCGCCTAGCACGTATTGCTCCGGGCTGCGGGATGTTTTCAGGACAGAGACAGATATGGACGCCAGCCGAGGGGCAAACAACGCTCATTGACACGCCAAACGCTGGCGAATTTGGCGGCGCTGCCGGTTACCGGCGACATTGGCGGAGGCGCAGCGTCACGCGGCTATCCCCAATCTCGTCCGCCAATCAAAGTGCCCGCTTCGCCGCCGTCCGGGTCAAACCCGATTTTGCTGTTCAGCTGGCTTTTGCCGATAGCCTGAATCAGCCAGGGCCGACGTGAATGAATGGCAGATTTCGGGAAGCGACAAATTGGCCGTGAACGTCCGGATGTGGGTCCTGATGGTCGAAGGTGCGGTACTGCGATCGACAACAAACGGCGTTCGCGAGCGTCCGGCCTAAACCGGCTTCTCCAGCGAAACTGGCGGGATTGAAAACCAGGCCGGTCCGCTTTCGGTCATGTGGAAACAATCCTCCAGCCGCACCCCGAACTTGCCGGGCAAGTAGAGCCCGGGCTCGTCCGAGAAGCACATGCCGGGCCTTAGCGTCGTCGTCTCGTTATGGACGAAGTTGACCGGTTCGTGCCCATCAAGGCCAATGCCATGGCCGGTGCGATGCGAGAGGCCGGGCAGCTGGTAGCGCGGGCCGAAGCCCTGCTTCGCGTAGAAAGCGCGGACGGTATCATCGACCTGGCCTGCGGGAATGCCGACGCGCGCGGTGCGGAAGGCGATCTGCTGGCCTTCGTGAACCGTGTACCACACTTTGCGGACATTGTCGGGTGCCTTGCCAAGCACGAAGGTGCGCGACACGTCGGATTGATACCCCTGTACGGTGCAGCCGCAATCCATCAGCACCACTTCGCTTTCGCACACGCGCTGCGGCTTGCGCGATCCATGCGGGTAGGCGGCGGCCTCGCCCAGCAGGACGAGGGAAAACTCGGGTGACGTCCCCCCGTTTTCTTCCTCCGGTTTGAGTGAGAGTTTTCCGGCGTTGTGACCACCCGCGAGGAGGAGCAGGCCGTGAAGAAGAGCAGGTATACTGAGGAGCAGATTTCGTACGCGCTGCGGCAAGCCGAGACGGGCACGCCGGTGGCTGAGGTGATCCGGCGGATGGGGATTTCCGAGCAGACTTTTTACCGCTGGAAAAAGCTGTACGCCGGGCTCGGCGTCGGCGAGCTGCGGCGGCTGAAGCTGCTCGAGGAGGAGAACCGCAAGCTCAAGCAACTCGTCGCGGACCTCAGCCTCGACAAGCATATCCTGCAGGACGTGCTGTCAAAAAATGTATGGTCCGCCCCCGTCTGGCAAGCGTGAGATGTGGTTGGCGGCACAGTCTGCGTAAATGTATCCGGCCTGTTGGTGGGACATCTCGATCCCTGGCCATGATGGGATACGCGTTACGATCGGCCTTTCAAGCTGGTCCAGCCTTTGACGGCTGCATTTTTGGCCAGGCTTCGATCGTGTCACCATCGACTGTTTGCCATCACTCCTCTCGCTGCAGACCTCTTCGTGCGGGTGCCCGGCTCAGGCGGCGATCGGCATAGGTGGCCGATACTCTTCCTGCCGGGCCAGCACCGCCCAACTGATGCGTACGATCTTGTTCGCCAGCGCGACGACGGCGACGTTCTTGTGGGTTCGCGTCTCGAGCTGATCGAGCCAGGGGCCGAGGCCGCGATCACGCTTCATGTGCAGGCTCGCTGATCTGGCACCGTGGATGAACAGCCGGCGCAAGGAGCTGTTGCCACGCTTCGACATGCCGAGCAGCTTCGGCTTGCCGCCGGTGGAGTGTTGGCGTGGAACAAGGCCAAGCCACGCGGCCAGATCGCGACCGCGCTTGAAGCCGGTGCCATCGGCGACTGCGGCGACCAGCGCGGTGGCGACCAACGGCCCAACACCGGGGATGGCGAGCAGGCGTCGGCAGCCGGCATCAGCAGCCGCGATCGTCTCGATCTCCTTGGTCACCGTCGCGATGTCGGTGTCGAGTCCGCGCCACTCACCCCATAGCTGCCGCAGGATCAGCCGCATCCCTGGCGAGAGCGTGGACCGCTCGTCGGTGAACAGCATCGGCATCTCGCGCGCCATGTGCTGCCGGCCGGTACGGAACACCACCCCGCGCTCCAAGAGGAACGCGCGGATCTGATTGATGACGGCCGTCCGCCGGCTGACGAGCCGCTCGCGTACACGATGCAGCGCTTGAAGATCGAGCTGCTCGACCGATTTGACCGGCACGAAGCGCATCGTCGGCCGTTGCACGGCCTCGGCGATTGCTTCGGCATCGAGATAATCATTCTTGTTGGACTTGACGAACGGCTTCACGAACTGTGGCGCCATAAGGCGAACATCGTGTCCAAGCGCCGTCAACTCGCGCGCGAGATGATGCGCACCGCAGCAGGCCGCCATGCCGACGAGACATTGCGGCACCGTGCCCATGTGCCGCATCAGCTGGGTGCGGCTGAACTTCTTCTTCCACTGGATCGCGCCGGATACATCAACCGCAACCAGGTGGAACGAGGTCTTGCCGATATCGATGCCAATTACCGCTGCTTCTGTCATGACGGTCCTCCTTGATGAAGGCGGTCAGAATGCTCCCGACCGCGTCGCTCCGTAAGGGGGCGGACCATCCCACAAGCTCTGACGCCTGGGCGACAACGCGAGCTCGTCGCGTCCGTCCAGGCGTCTCACGGCGTCAGCCAGCGGCGCAGCTGCCTGGCGCTCGACGTCGATCGTTCGCTGGTCCGCTATGTCTCGGTCAAGCCGGACCAGGCGCCGCTGCGTCTGCGCATCCACGACCTGGCGCGGACGCGGATGCGGTACGGGTATTTCAGGATCTACATCATGCTCCGGAGGGAGGGCTGGTTGGTGAACCACAAGCGGGTCTACCGCCTGTATCGACAGGATGGACTGAGCCTTCGGCTCAAGAAGCCCCGGCGCAACGTCAGCGCCGCCGACCGGGTCCGGCAGCCGGCAGCGGCTGCACCGAACGAGATGTGGTCGATGGACTTCGTCTCGGACGCGTTGTTCGACGGCCGGCGCCTGCGGGCGTTGACCGTCGTCGACACCTATACCCGCGAGGCGCTGGCGATCGATGTCGATCAGGGCATCAAGGGCGAGCAGGTCGTCGAGGCGATGGCACGGATAGCGGGCACACGCGGTTCGCCCAAGAGCATTCGGGTGGACAATGGTCCGGAGTTCATCTCGAAGGCACTCGATCGCTGGGCCTATGAAAACGGCGTTACGCTAGACTTCTCACGCCCGGGCAAGCCGACCGACAACGCCTTCGTGGAATCGTTCAACGGTCGCTTGCGCGACGAGTGCCTCAACGCACACTGGTTCCTGTCGCTGGCCGATGCCCGGGCCAAGATCGAGGCATGGCGAAGCTTCTACAACGAGAGCCGGCCTCACACATCGCTTGGATGGCTGACGCCGAACGAATATGCTGCTGCGGCGACTCTCCGGGTCGCCAAATGAACGCCGGATGCTCACCTTCAAACTGGAGGAAAATCCGGGGGACCCTCAGTTTCGCGATCGGGCTATTGTCGTGCAGCAAAAGACTAACCGGCCAGTCCAGTTTGAACTGATGGATACGGCCCGGAAAACGATGCGCGCGTGGCTGGAGCGGCGGGGCGGCTCGCTGGGCGAATATGTCTTCCCCAGTCGGAACGACTACATGGGCCACATGAGCACACGCCAATATGCTCGCCTGGTACATGAGTGGGTCGCCGGCATAGGCCTTCAGCCGCACGACTATGGCACCCACTCGCTTCGGCGAACCAAGGCGTCGATCATCTACAAGGCCACCGGCAATCTAAGAGCTGTCCAGATCCTGCTTGGCCACGCGAAGATTGACAGCACGGTGCGCTACCTTGGCGTTGACGTGGAGGATGCCCTGGACTTGGCGGAGCGAACCGAGATCTGAGCAGACCCAGTTGCGGAAGTTCGCGCCATTCTACTAGGTTCCCAAGATCGGACGTTCATTCACGCTGTGGTAGATCGCGTTGTGGCCGGCAACTCTGGCGAAGGCAGCGCTTTCGAAGGCCGCGACGATACTTATTAGCCGATAATACCGGCCACCCGACACCGCGACCGCATGTCTGGGACCTTGCAGATGTCGGGTGGCCCGGCGCGGCGCCAGTAAGCCGCAAGTCCAATCTCCTCCATCAGATCGAAAATTGCCGGGTCGGTCCATAACGGCCCGGCTGGCGGGAGAAAGAGCGCGGCAGTTGGCGGGTCTGCATCGGAGGGCTGTCCTATGTTTGGCAGGACCGTGGCACGCGGCGTCGCCATCAGGCGCGCCCCGTAAAGTCGGCGTGCCAGCGAGAGCGCAGCACCCGGCTGCCCTAATGCAACTGCCGCGCGAATCGCCCTTTCGGCGTCGGCTTGGCCATTCCTCGCGGTTTCAGCAAGCGTCGCCAGCAATGCACTCGCGTCGGCAGCGCTGCGTGACGCCATTGCTCTTGCAGTTCGCGCCGCCAGTTCGATTTCCGCAGCGCTCGTCTGCTTTGGCCAGCCACCGCGGTCAGCGGCCATCGCGAGCGCCCGCTCAGGCTGGCCGTTAAATGTCGCGAGATCGAAACGCGTAAACCAGATCAGCCGGTCGCGCGGCCAGATCTTGGCGGCGTCGTCCGCCTCACGGTCCGCATCAACAAGCCTTCCGGCGGCGGCGAGCAGCTCGATGTGCGCGGCCCGAACCCAAGGCACCAATGGCGAAGTTGCGATCACCGGGCGGATCGCTGCCAATGCCGCCCGGTTTCGGCCTGTCGCCATCAGAAACTGAGCCTCCTGAAAGGCCAGTGGACCGTTATCAGGGCGAGATCGCGCCTTCGCAGCGGCGAGCGCTGCCGCCTTCGCCGTCCACCGGCCAAAAGTAGGCTCCAGGCTAACCAGCGCCGCAGCCGACCGGCTTTCGCGAGGATCGAGGCCAAGGCCTCGATTGGCGGCGTCGCGAACACGGGCCGCGATCCCCACACGCTCACCTGGGGCGGCCCAGCCCAGGCTGAGCACGTAGCTCATGGCGAGCGAGCCCCACACCGGCGCAGCACGCGGAGCAAGCGCAGTCGCCTGGCGCAGATAGCCAACGCCCTCTGCGGTCTGCTCCGGTGTATTCTCGAACATCGATGACAGCCCGCGGGTTTCGAGGTCGGTGACGGCTGCCGGCATTGCAGCCGGTCCCGCGAAGTGGCCAACGGGTGTGGGCTCGCGGCGGCCGGCCACGACCATGATGACGATAAGGAGGCTTGCCGCGGAAGCCGGGACGAGCCACCAGGCCCGGTGCTGTGCGCGAACTGGCGTCGGCTCGGTCGCCGACTCTACCACGGCAACAGCGTCCTGGAGCAGCCGGTGCCCGGACCGCGCGACCGTCTCCACGCGGAAGGCGCCGCCGCTCGCCTGCGCGACGCGCCGAAGCTTGCTGATGATGCGGTTGATAGCGTCCTCGCCGACGACCCTGCCGCTCCAGCACTTCTCGATGAGTTCGTCCCTCGACACGACCCGACCGCCGGCATCGGCAAGTGTAACAAGAACCTGCATCACCTTGGGTTCGACCATCACCGGGCCGTCCGCACCGACCAATTCGCGCGAGGAGGGGCGAACCCTGATCTGCCCAAGGTTGAAGTCGGCGCAGTGGGCCAGGTCGATCATTACCGTCAGCGTACCCGAATGGTCGGCGAAAAGTCGGCAAAAAGTCGTCGCGCGGTCCTATCGTTTAAGCAGCCGCTACGGCAACTCGAAGTTGCGGGCGTGCAGCCCCGTTTTGTGGAGCAGCGATCGTGAGAATCCCGATATTAACTTGTTGTGCAGCGGCGCTTGCCCTGCCCGCCGTGGCACCCGCGTCGGCAGGCACCTTGTCGTTCGGCGGCACCTTCGACAACACAAACCCGCCTGCAGCATCGGGCGGGCGCTGTGCCGGACTGACCGTCAACATCGGAAATTTCGGACCATTTTATGCGACCGGCGCGTCGAACTTTGGGGCGTTCACTGCAGTTCAAAGCCATTGCCTCGACTCCGGCCCGCCGATTGCGATCGGTGCACCCGATACAGCTTATTACGATGGTCTCTTCACCTACAGCTTCGCCAGCGGTGCGACGCTGTTCGGTACCTACGTCGGCCTGTTGTCGAACGCGGGTACCATCGGGGTTATCGACAACGTCCAGAACTTTGTCGTCACAGGTGGGACGGGCCGGTTCGCCAACGCCAGCGGTTCGTTCCTGGGAATCGGGACGATACGATTTGCGGGCGGCCCGCCCAGCGCGACGCTGACGATCAGCGAGGGAGCCATCGCAGTTCCGGAGCCGGTGACATGGGGGTTGATGATCGTCGGCTTCGTGGCCACAGGTCTTGCTATCCGCTCGCGACGACTCGCCACCCCGGCCCGGATGGCAGTCTAGCGTCGGATAGCGGTGCCGGTGGTGACCCGTCGCGGCATCACCGGCACCAACCAATAAAACCCCCTTCGAGCGCGCTATCCGGGCTGAGGCCGTCTAATGGCGTGCCGGCCCCGGCGTTCGTGACCCAAAAGCCGACACTTGACGCTGATCTTCGGGTGCCTGAAACCGGACTCTCGTTCAGTAGGAATACCTTATTTAATCGGGCCCAGACCGTTCCTCGGAAAGAGACAGGTCGAGGCAGAGTGGATGAGCCGCTTACGGTTCCGATCGGACGTAGCCCTAGTTCATCACGACCTTTAGAGCGCATGACGGTTCTTCACTTGCTCCTAGCATCGGCCCCGCGCGCGCGGGGCTCTCCCAAAAAAGAGAGTCGTAACAAGAACATTGATTTAGCGGGCCACTGACCGCACTAGATGATCATGGACGGCAACGATCTGGGCGAGTTCCTGGACCTGCTTTACGCAGCGGCCGTCGACCCGCAGCTTTGGGTTCCTGCTATGGAGCGGCTCGCCGACATGGTTGGCGGGACCAACACCTGGTTGTCACGCGTCAACGTCGCTGACGGTAGTGGCACCGGCATAACCGCCCGGATCGATCCGGTAATGCCACAGAAGTATACGGCGTACTTTGCCATTCGTAACCCGTTTGCCAACAGGCCTCACCCCGTTCGATATATTCGTGCCTGGACGCCGAAAATTCGCTTTCACGAGGACTTCCTGCCACGTGAAACGATTGCGCGAACCGAGTTCTACAATGACTTCCTCCAGCCTCAGGACATTCATGCCTCAATGATGATCGGGCTCGCGGCTGACGGTCTCGAAACCAGCGTTCTAAATGTCAACCGGCCAATAGACGGATTCAACGCTGCACACGTCGAACTTGCGGGCCGGCTCCACCCCCATCTCCGACGCGCCTTCGACCTTTCGCGCAAATTGGGTGGGGGAATTGCCGGTGGCGAGACAATGATGGTGCTCGATGCACTCGAACACGCTGTTTTTTTGATCGATACTGTTGGACGCATAACTCACGCTAACGAAGCCGCCCGAGCGCTAGCCGCCACTGGATCCGGGCTACGTATCGATCGCGGCATCCTTTACGCAGTCGATCGGAAGACATCACGGCAGCTGGATGCTGCGATCTGCCTTGCCACCGCGTCAGATACCGAGCGCCGCGCCGGCGGGTCGGTCTCGATCGCTCAGCCCGGTGGAAAGGACCTGGTAGCGCTCGTCACGCCTGTGCGCGGAAATGCTGCCGGGATCTTTGGTGGTGCACCGCTGGCGATGGTCGCGGTTAGCGATCCTGCCGTCGCGCGGGATGTCTTGGCGGCGCGCAATCAGGTGAGCTACGGGCTTACCACCGCGGAGACGCGAGTCGCCATGGCACTTCTTGATGGACAAAGTCCCCGCGAGGCAGCGGCTCGGCTTGGCGTGAGTTTCCAAACGGTGCGGAACCAGCTCCAGGCGCTCTATGAGAAAACGCATACCAATCGCCAGTCTGCGCTCGTTCTGATGCTGAGCCGCTCAGGAGGGTAACGCTTCGCCGTTAATCTTCACGAAACTTTTACTGCCGCGTAGTGCAGATGGACCATGTGGCGCCTGCTTTGAATGGCTAACCCTTGAATCGCAAAACTCACTGTCTCGAGCTGCAAGGGGAAAAATCGTGAAATTGGTGCCCAGTACCGTTCTGGCGGCGATCGCCGTCCTTAGCATCGCCACGGCCGCCAACGCCGGGAATATCCTGATCGTCAATGGCGCTGGTGAAACGTCGGAGGCCGGCACGACCGCCTCGATTACCCAACAGATATCGCAGCTTCATATAGCGGTGGGGAATACCGTTACGGTCGTTGACACGACCCCGATCAGTCTTGTCGGTTATCAGCAGGTCTGGGACATCCGTTTCTCGAATAGCAGCCCGATCGACGCGCCGCTGCAGGCCGAATATGTCAGCTATCTCGCGAGCGGCGGCGGTATCTTCGCCATGGGCGAAAATGCTTTCTTTGGCACCCGCAACGACAGCGTTATTTCTCTGATCGCCGCAGCCGGCGGTGGATCGTTGACGTATATCGTTCCGGGCGATAACCAGACTGTAATCGCGCCGTTCACCGGTCCGAATGCTGTTTCGACACTTCAGTATTCGGTCGCCGGAGGTCTCACAACGGCAGGCACCGGTCAGTTTATTACCTCAAACGACAGTGGCGGTAGCGGGGTCGCGTTCGGCGTCGGGACGCTGGCCAACGCAAAGGCTGGAGCGCTCACGGCGATCTTCGACGTCAACTTCCTGCAAACAGATGCCAATTTTGAATCGCAGCAACTAACCAAGAATCTGATTGGCTTCATCGGTGGCCAGGTCGATCCGGGCGGCACGGTCCCTGAACCGGCGAGCTGGGCGCTGATGATCACGGGCTTCGGCCTCGTTGGCGTCTCGCAGCGCCGCCGGCGCGTAACGTTTGCTGCCTGATCTTATGCCCGTCGCGAGGCACAGTTGGTCGCGAAGCGGCAACTAAAGCGCCGAGCTGTTCACGCGAAAGAAGCTCACTTCGGGACCCTTGGCTCCGGACCATTCGGTAGTCGCGGTTGCGAAAGCAGGCACACACGGCACGGCCCTGCCGTGTGTGCCCGATGAGGGCCGCCGCCGGGGGGCGGTGTGTCACGGCACCGCCCTGACGCCAATCCAAGGCGTCGGGGCGGATGTCTGAATTTTCTCTAGAGCATCGAAGCGGGGCTGCTGCTGCAAAAGATTGAGCGGCTTATCTGGGTTTAATATCAGTATACGTATCTAGGTGCTCAAGGCGTAAACTGCCTACTGGCGGCCGCAGGCTCCGTCCCTACGCTGTACAGTGGTGACGGTCCAGAAGTGGACATTCAACGGTGTATGGCGGCTTCCAAAAGCCGGCCGTTCATTCATCCGACCCGTCGACAGCTGTGCGCTAAGTCGCGAAGTTTGCGCTGGGCTCCACCCTACAGTTACCGTCTACCCTTCAGTACCTAATCGTCAAATCGGCATCACGCGATCAATGGCTCTCCGGGACTACGTCCGTGAAAGGAGCTCCGTAAGTTGGTCAAAGGCAGCCCGCGCTTCAGCCATTGCGCGCGAATGGCGGAGCGCTTCCCCGGCGACGTCGGCACCGCAATGGTGACAGTTGGACGGATCGGGATAGACGAACGCGCCGCAACCACGGCACAACACGAGGTCGGGCGCAATCCGGCCAATGCGGGGATTCAACGAGGATCCTGCACGTAGTCCGCGCTGTGCACGTGCGCTTCGACAACGATTTCAAAGCGACCGTTATCGAAGCGTAGGCCGGGTGCGGGGGTGACCTTGACGAGACGCTCGCGCAGTCCGCGTCGGGCGAAGTCGAGCGCGCGATAATGGCAGAGCGGATTGTTGCCTGGCCGCCCGAACAGCGAATGGCTGGTCCAGGTGCAGCCGCCCATGCAGGCCTCGGCATAATAGCATTGCGCGCAATGACCCCACAGCCGCGACCGATCGCCGTTGCGTGCGACGCCCAGATTGTCGGCGTGCTCCCAGATCGTCGCGAGCGGTGCATCTCGTATGTTACCGCCGATGTAATCGGCCTGCAGCCCCGGACATCCCTTGATGTTTCCGTTCGCCTCGATACCGAAAACGTTGTCGCCCGCCGCGCATCCGGACCAGTGGATGGCTTCGTCGTTGACGTGCCGGAGCTGGCGCTCGAACGGGCCGAAGTAACCGATGTTGTTAGATGGCTGGAGCACCATTCCGTTGGCCTTGGCCTCCCCGTGGAGCCGAGACAATGTGGGGAATAGCTCAAGCAGCTCGTAGGGCTGGACAATCAGCTCGGGACGATCGGCAGCGTTGCCCATGGCAACAGTCAGCGCGAGCTGCCAGTTGTTTACAGCCAGCGACAAAAGCAGATCGAGAAGTGCCGGAAGCTAGGGCATCGACAGGCGGTTGATTTGGGTATTGACACTCGCTTGGATCGGCAACGCGCGCAGCGTCGACAGCAACTCTATCGCCCGATCGAAACTGCCGCGCACGCCGCGAAGCTGGTCGTGCGTCTCTCGAAGACCGTCGACCGATACTCCGATGCTCTGCACGCCAGCCTCGACAGCGGCACCGGCCCGTTCGGCGGTCATGTGGCGCCCGCCTGTCTGCAAGGAGCAGTCCATCCCTGCAGCGCGGACGGCGCGGATGATCTGGAGCCAGTCCTTGCGCAGATATACTTCGCCGCCGATCAGGCCCACGTCGCGGACACCGAGCGCCGCCATCTCGTCAATCAGCTGCAGGCACTCGGCGGTGTCCAGCTCCGCTGCCATCCGCCGTCCCGCGCGCGAACCGCAATGGGCGCAGCCGAGATCGCAGGCGGCGGTCAGTTCCCAGACGACACTGACCGGGACCCGCCTCTCCTGCTCGCTCGCTTCGAAGAAGCGTCTTGGAAGTCGGGTCGCCGCCTTCGACATCGCTCAACTCGCGTCCTTGATCGCGGTCTCGAGGCGGGCGATCGCTTCCTCCATGCCGCCAAATTCCGCTTCCAACGCCTTGGCTCGCTCGAGCACCGCGCGCATGCGGTCGAGGTCACCCGGCTCGATCGTTTCCCGGATCGCCGAGTGGTAGACCATCCGGCCTACGCGCGGCGCACCGGGCTTTTCGATGGCCATATTCTCATGTCCTCGGCTGCGACACAGATATTCTAACGTTAACGCAGTGCTCTAGAAACTAGAAGCCTACCCTGAAACTGTTCCCTAGCTATGTCATCTACCGCACCACGGAGATAGGCGCTAATGCCAGATTGAGATCACCGCCCGCTACCTCGGCGTCGATGTCGAGGATGCTCTGGAGCTCGCAGAGAAAACCGAGGTTGAGTCCGGGCAGACCCAGAGTCGGTCGCTCACAGCCCGATCATTGCTTCCTAGAAGTGGACATCTATTCATGTCGCGTAAGCGCGCGGACCGCGGCGACGGACGGCCAAGTTGGCGGTTAGCTTCCCTTCGGCTTGTAGGCGAATGGAGCTCTCTGTTAGTTCCAGGCATCGCTTCGTGACCCTAGATCGAAGCGATAAGTGTGACGATTTAGCGATGCTCCTGCACCCATCGGCGACAAACTGCGAACAGGAGACCAAGCACGGGCGCCCGCGCGCACCCCAAAAACATGACATCCGAGCAGGGGGCATGGGTAGCCGCCCGCCGGCGATCCAATCGCTGAATGCGTAAGGCGAACTATTGGGGGCTTTAATTTCTGCCACGCGGCTGGCGCAGGCCGGCGGCCTCGAGCATCGGCAGCACGGTGTCGCGGAAATAGGGAAACTCCTCCGCATAGTCGACGAATGACAGCGTCGTCCCGCCAAGGCCGGCGGCGTGGAGCGCGATCAATCCCTCGGCGACCTGCTCCGGTGTGCCGATCAGCGGATAGCCGCCATGTCCCATACCCATTCGGTCGCGGATCAGCGCCAGCAGGTCGTGCGGAAACGACTGGGCATGGGCAAACTGCAGCCGTACGAGGTTGTCGAGCGCGGGCATGTCGATCGCGTCACCGGCGAAGCGCGCGACATAATCCAGCGCCTCGCGCTCCGTCGGGCGGCAGACGACATGGGCGAAGGTCAGCACTTCGATGTCACGCCCGGCGTCGCGTGCACGCGCTTTCAGATCGACGACTTCGGCGGTGGTGCGGGCGATGTCGATCGTCGGGGTAAACAGGAAGTCGGCGTTGCGGATGGCGAAATCGCGGCCGATTTCGGAGCCGGCGGCGCTGATGATCGGCGGCCGTCCGAACAGCGGCTTGGGGTCGCCGTGGACGCCCGCAAGCTTGAAGTGTTCGGTGTTCCAGTCGAAGGCGCCGTCGCGGCTCCACAGTGCCTCGACCACGTCGAACCACTGCTGCGCGTAGGCGTAGCGCGTTTCGTGATCCTGCGGCAGCGTCATGCCGAGGGCTCGATATTCGGGCTCGTTCCAGCCCGCAACGATGTTCAGCCCGGCACGGCCATGCCCGATGGCATCGATGGTCGCCATCTGCTTGGCCACGATGACCGGGTGATTGGCGACGGTATGGATCGTCGCGAAGATGTCGATATGGCTCGTCGCTGCCAGCAGCCCCGCTGCCCAGGTCATCGTTTCCAGCACGTTGCCGTGAAAATTGGTCGCACCGCCGTAGCCGATCCAGCGCGCGATCGGCAGCATGAAGTCGATGTCCGCCGCGTCGAGCAGGCGCGCCAGCCGCAGGTTGTCGTCCCAACTCCCTGACCAGCGTTCCGGCACGGTCGTCACCGACATTCCGCCCGAGCAATTGCTGGCGAACGTCCCGAGCTTGAAATGGTCGGCTCGCGCCATGCCGCGCCTGCTGTCCATTAGACACACCCCGATCGATTATTGCTGACGAAAAAGTAATTTAGGTCTGAAGCATTGTCGAGATTACGAATCATTGATAGCTTTTTCATCAACGACTTGGAGGCGCTGCAGCGATCGTGGAGACATGCCGGCCAGCGGTGCGTGTGGTGTCCGATAAAGCCGGCCCGGCATGACTGGCCAACCGGCACCTTCGCGTCGCGACGTGATCCGGAACTCCACGATCGGTCTGGTACTGGCGAGCGTCGCGGGAACACCGGCATGGATGTCGTCGGCGGAGGCTACCGCGGCGAGCGCCGGGTTCGCGATACTCGACCCCGTGGAGGCAGCCTGGCTGGCCGGTCTCGGCGAGGCGATCGCCACGCCGTCGCGGGCTGCGGGGCTAGTTCACTATGTCGACCACCATCTCGCACTGCCGGCGGCCGAGAGCCTGCTTGCGCTTCGCTACCTCGACGTGGCGCCGCCTTATGCCGCTTTCTACCGCTCCGCACTGGCCTCGTTGCAGCGTCTGCACGGAGCCGCGCCGCCGACGAGTGATCCTCGCTGGAACACGGTCCTGGCCGCCCTGAACGGCCCGGCGCCGTCCGGTTGGCAGGGTCCGCCGCCGCCACTGTTCCTGTTCGCGGTGCGCCTCGATGCGGTCGACATTGCCTACGGCACACGCGCCGGCTTTGCTCGCCTCGGTATCGACTACCTCGCGCACATCGAGCCGGAGACCGACTGGTGAGCGTGCAGCAAACCATCGATGTCGCCATCGTCGGGGCCGGCTCCGTGGGCGCAGTCCTCGGCGCGCGGCTGGCGGAGGCGGGTCGCTCCGTGGTGATGTTCGAGGCTGGCCCACGACGTGACGCGCAGGACCTCGTCAGTTCGCAGATCTGGAGCCGTCGCCTGCGTTGGGGTGGTCCGCCGGTCGCCACCACCGGGGCCGACCCGGTCGGCTTCGGCTTCAACGCCGGCTGGGGTACCGGCGGGGCCGCGCTCCACCATTATGCGACGTGGCCGCGGATGCACGCCGCCGACTTCAGCATGCGGCGTGACCACGGTCGCGGCCTCGACTGGCCGATCGGCTATGACGAACTGCGCCCGTTCTACGACCGTATCCAGGCCGAGGTCGGCATCTCGGGCGATGCTGCAGCCGAGATTTGGCGGCCGGCCGGCGCACCCTATCCGATGCCGCCGCTCGACCCTCTGGCGCAAGGCCGCCTGCTCGCCCGCGCCTTTGCCGCCGTCGGCAAGCGCACCGCGCCCGCCCCGATGGCGGTCAACTCGGTCGAGTACGCAGGCCGGCCCCCGTGCCAGTACGACGGCTGGTGCGACGCCGGCTGTCCGATCATGGCGCTGGCGAACCCGCTGGCGAAGGACCTGCCCCGCGCTGAGGCCGCCGGCGCGCGCATCCTGGTCGACACGCCGGTGACGCACCTGGTGGCTTCGACCGGCAAGCGCATCGACGCGGTCCAGTACCGCGACGCTGCCGGACGGCTGGCGGTCCAGCCGGCGCGCCTCGTCATCCTCGCCGGCTCGGTAGTGGGTAATCCGGCACTGATGCTCAATTCCGCCAGCCCGGTGCACCCGACCGGCGTCGGCAATGCCGCTGGCCTCGTCGGTCGCAACCTGATGACGCACGGGCTGATCCAGATCCTCGGCATCTTTCCGGAAGCGACCGAGCCGCATCGCGGGGTCACCGGGGCGCACCTGATCTGTCACGACGACTATGCCAAGACCGCGACGCCGGGCGCGTTTGGCAGCCGGCAATGGCTCATCGCGCCGTCGATCAAGCCCAACGACCTCGCCGGGCTCGCGGCGTCGCGGATGGACCTAAACGGCGCGGCACTCGACGACTTTATGCACCGCGCCGCGCGCCACGCCGCCAACATGATCGGCATGTGCGAGGCGGAGCCAAACCCCGACAACCGCGTCGAACTCGGCGACGGCACTAACGCCTGGGGTGTCCGCCCGGCCCGGCTGGTCCACCGCTTCTCCGACGATGCCAAGCGGCTGTGGGCGGCGATGCGCGACGAGGGGGCGGCGATCTTCAAGGCCGGCGGCGCGACCGAGACCTGGCACACCCCGATGGGCTCCGCGCATTTCGCCGGCGGCACCATCATGGGGCGCGCCGCAAAGTCGTCGGTTACCGACAGCTTCGGCCGGGTCCATGGGCTCGACAATCTCTACGTCGCCGGCTCGGGCCTGTTCCCGACCGAGGGCAGCGTCAACCCGACCTTCACGCTGCAGGCGCTCGCCCTGCGCACGGCCGACCATTTCGCCGACGACCGTGGCGACCTTTTCAGCCGCTCATAAAGGACGACCCGACAACGCCACCGTCACGCTGAAACGGGGCCTCGAGACCCCGATCGACCCAAGGGAGCGAAGCAACGCCGACATCACTCAACAAGGGGACTAGCATGCTTAAATTCGGGACCTGCATCGCGGCACTTGCGGTTGCGACCTTGAGCCTGTCACCGAGCGCCGCGTCGGCGCAGGCGACAGTCGCCACGCCGGCAACGCCCATCGACAGCGCAGCGGCCTCCGACCTCGGCGGCGAGATCATCGTCACCGCCCAAAAGCGCTCGCAGCGAGTGCAGGACGTCGGCATCGCCATCACCGCGTATTCGGGAGCGCAGCTCCGCGCCCTCAACATCACCGACTCGCGTGAGCTCGCGTCGTTCTCGCCAGGCGTTCACACCGGCGGCAATATCGCCGGGCAGAACACGCAATATACCATCCGCGGCGTCACGCAGAACGACTTCGCCGACATCGTCGAGGCGCCTAACGCGGTCTATCTCGACGAGGGCTACATTGCCGTTGCGCAGGGCCAGACCTTCGCATTGTTCGACATCGACCGCGTCGAAGTGCTGAAGGGTCCGCAAGGCACGCTGTTCGGCCGCAACGCGACCGGCGGCCTCGTCCACTTCATCACCGTCAAACCCGACCTCGACAAGGTCGAGGGCTTCGTCGACCTCAAGTACGGGCTGTACGAATCAGTCGGCACGCCCGGCACCTTCCACGGCGAGGCCGCGCTCAACGTGCCGCTGTCGCCCAAGCTCGCGGTCCGCGCCGCAATGATGTGGAATAAGAGCGACCCTCTGCTCCGCAACGAATACCCTGTGGGCGCGGTCGGTGGCGCGCCCGGCGCGGGCGCCGGTGCCAACCTCGGCGACGACGACACGCTCGCCGGGCGCATCACGACGCTGTTCAAGCCGAGCGAGACATCGTCATTCACCCTGTCGGTCAACGCCGCGCGTAGCCGCATGGCGACCGCGCCCTATCAGGCCAAGTCGACTATCGCTCACTTCAACGCAGCGGGCGAACTGGTTGACGTGACCAACACCGCCGCGGGTGAAACCCGCGCCTCGATCGCCGCCAATGGATCCGACGCCGGCACCGATACCGATAACAACGGCGTTTTCGGGGATTCGTTCGGCCGCCCCAATCCCGGCGGCGACTTCTTCGGCTACAAGGATCCCGACGGCCCCGACTTCCGCACCTCGAGTGATTTTGCCTTCAAGAAGCAGGACCACGTCAAGACCATCGGTGCCAACCTGACCGGCGACGTCGAGCTGTCGGACGCCGTCACGCTGACCTCGGTGACCGATTACAAGCACTTCTCCAAGCTGCTATTCGTCGATGTCGACGGTGGCCCGGGCAACCAGGCGGCAAACTATGCCGGCGTCCATGCCAGCACCGTATCGCAGGAGTTCCGGCTCAACGGCAAAGTCGACAACGTCAACTGGGTCGCCGGGCTGTACTATCTCCACATCGACAACCACGCGATCAACGGCCTCAAGTTTCCGGTCGGCAGCGTCGTCCCCGGGGCCCCGTTCGACCTCGGCCTTGACGCGAAACTGAAGACCGATTCCTACTCCGCATTCGGCCAGTTCGACTGGCAGTTCGCGCCCAAGCTGACACTGGTTCTCGGTGGCCGGATCATCCAGGAGCAGAAGAAGTACGACTTCTTCCAGGCGATCTACGCCACGACCGGCTCCCGCGATGCGCAGGACGGCCCGCCGACGATCATCGGACCCGATGCCGGCAAGCCCTATGCCGACAAGCGCGGCCAGACCCTGTGGGCCGGCAAGGCACAGCTCGAATACCGTCCCGACAGCGACCTGCTGCTCTATGTCGGCATCAATCGCGGCGTGAAGGCGGGAAGCTACAACGCCGCGCTTGCTGGCGGCCTGCCAGTGCCGATCACTGCCATCCCGTACAAAGCCGAAGTCCTGACGAGCTACGAGGGCGGCTTCAAATACACCTTCCCCGATGGCCGCACCCGCTTCAACGCCGCGGGTTATTACTATGATTACAAGAACTACCAGGCGTTCCTGTTCACCGGCGTGTCCGGTGTCGTGATCAATGCCAACGACACCACTTACGGCGGCGAGGCCGAGTTGTTCACTTCGCCGATCCCCGGCCTCGACGCGGGTGTATCGGTGTCGTGGTTTGATGCGACGGTAAAGAACGTGCCGCTGCGCGTCGGTGGCCCGATCTCCCGTGACGTCAAGCCGGTCTATGCACCGCAGCTTCAGGGCACGGCGATCTTGCGCTATGGCTTCGACGCATTCGGTGGTCGCCTGTCGATTGGTGGCGATGCCGAGTACACGGGTGCATTCTACTACAACCTCCGCAACTTCACCGCCGACCGCTACAACCGCGTGATCATGGTCAACACCAGCGTGATCTGGACGTTACGCGACCTACAACTCAGCTTTGCCGTCAAGAACGTCACCGACGTTCGCGCCGGCGTGCAGGGCTTCGACCTCGCGAGCTTCTGCGGCTGCAACGAGTTGTCATACAAGCCGCCGCGGCTGTTCCAGGTCGGCGCCCGCTACGACTTCTAGACCAACTCCGCCCTTTGGCTATCTGACCGAGGGGCGGATCGCTCCCGCAATGGCAGGAACGCCTTGAGACAGAACTGGGGTCGGCTGTCCATTCTAAATACGTCCAAACGGACCGTGCGAATGATCAAAGGGCGGCGCTCACATCCCATTGATGAACCGAACGGGGCGTAGCTGCCACCGCAACTTCCTGAACAAACGTCCCCTTACGCCATCTGACCGCCCGAAAGCCGCCATTCGGCTTTCCACCAGAATGAATGCGAAAGCAGCCGATACGCCCACCACCAGAGTCACCATCCGGCAAATGTCGGCTCCCGCCAGTCGCCGAGACAGGTGCAGTAGCCGCGAGATCGTTCCGCTGCTGTCCGATGTAGATAAGTTGCCTGGCAATTGGCGTGTAGCGCGGAACCATACCCGGCGTTCCAGGAATGACATAAAGAATTCTTTATATGCGCATTGACAGGCGTGGCGAAGTTCGGTCAATAGCGAGCGTCGAGGTTCTCTGCTCCAGCAATGGCGGCGGAGCCAAGACGGGAAGACGGTGACATCCGCAAGGGTGGATTCCGGCGCTGCCCCCGCAACTGTAAGCGGTGAGCGGTGGTCCAGAGATGTGTCACTGGCGGGCGACCGCCGGGAAGGCCAGGACCATCGTGTCGACCCGTAAGCCAGGAGACCTGCCTCGTCGTGATAACGTTCCTCGGGCGGGGTGCCTCCGATGGATCGCGCAAAGCGCGCCCGGTCTCAGCCTGGCGGCCTGTGTTTGCGCGTTCTTTCGGGCCTCCTCCCACATGACGAGGTAAGGCCCATGACGAGTCCGCCCCCAACGATTTCATCTTTCTCCGCCTCCCTGAAGCGGCGAATGACCAGGCGCGTCCGGTCGTCCTGACCGGGCGCGCATCCAGATTCCAATCCTGAACGACCATGATCGGCGAGCCCCTCTCGCCGAAGGAGAATAACTGTGTCCGTCACCGTCGCCAACCTCGGTTTTCCCCGCATCGGCCCGCGCCGCGAACTCAAGACCGCCGTCGAGGCTTATTGGGCCGGACGGCTGGATCAAGCCGAATTGCTCGAACAGGCAAAGGGGCTGCGCGCCGCGACCTGGGCCCGGCAGAATTCGCTCGGCCTCGACGTCCTGCCAAGCAACGACTTCTCGTTCTACGATCACGTGCTCGACACCAGCATCATGGTCGGCGCGGTTCCGGCAATCTATCGTGGCCTCGGCGTAGCGGGCTCGCTCGACGTGTATTTCGCCATGGCGCGCGGTACCCGCACGGCGGAGACGGACGATGCGAACTGCGGCCATAGTCATGGCAGCGCCGTCGGATCCGATGTTCCCGCTCAGGAGATGACCAAGTGGTTCGACACCAACTATCACTACATGGTGCCCGAGGTTGAGCCGGGCCAGGCCTTCGCGCTCGGTTCGTCGAAGGCGATCGACGAGTTTGTCGAAGCCAGGGCGCTGGGCTATCATACCCGGCCGGTCGTGCTCGGCCCGGTCACCTACCTCCTGCTCGCCAAGTCGAAGAGCGAAGGCTTCGATCCGCTGACGCTGCTGCCATCGTTGCTGCCTGTCTATGTCGCACTGTTGCGCAAGCTGCATGCGGCCGGCGCGGACTGGGTGCAGATCGACGAACCCGCACTGGTTCTCGATCTCAACCCGGACCAACAAGCTGCGTTTACAACTGCCTATACGCATTTTTCCGGGCAGCTTCCCGGCCTCAAGCTGATGCTGACAACCTACTTCGGCGCGCTCGACGACAATCTGGCGACCGCTCTGGCGTTGCCGGTTGCCGGCCTGCACGTCGATCTGATCCGCGCGCCAGAGCAGCTCGACGCAGTCGTCGCCGGGGCACGGCCCGATCAGGTGCTGTCACTGGGTATCGTCGATGGTCGCAACGTTTGGAAGACGGACCTTGCCGCCGTGCTCGAGCGTGTCGGGCCGCTCGCAGCGTCGGGCCGCCGGGTGCAACTGGCACCGTCCTGTTCGTTGCTCCACACCCCGATCGACCTCGGCCTAGAAACGAGGCTCGATCCGGCGGTGCGGCCCTGGTTGGCCTTCGCCGTGCAGAAGATCGCCGAGCTCGCTACCCTCGCCAAGGCCCTGAACCAGGGCCGCGCCAGCATAGTCGCCGAGCTCGACGCGAACGCGGCGGCGATCACCGACCGGCGGGCCTCGCCGCTGGCCAACAACGCGGCGGTCCGGTTGCGCCTCGCCGGCGTGACGGCCAACTGGACCCGGCGCGTGACTCCTTTTGCAGAGCGAACAGAGCTACAGAAGTCGCTCCTGCACCTGCCGCCGCTGCCGACGACAACGATCGGCTCGTTCCCGCAAACCGCCGAGGTCCGCCAGGCGCGCGCCGCGCACGGCAAGGGCAGCCTAGATGATGCCGATTACAATCAGTTCCTCCGCGACGAGACCGCGCGCGCCGTCCGCTGGCAGGATGAGATCGGTCTCGACGTGCTCGTACACGGCGAATTCGAGCGCAACGACATGGTGCAATATTTCGGGGAGCAGCTGTCGGGGTTTGCCTTTACCAATGCAGGCTGGGTGCAAAGCTATGGCTCGCGCTGCGTCCGCCCGCCGATCATCTATGGCGACGTTGCCCGCCCGCAACCGATGACGGTCGACTGGTGGAGCTACGCGCAAAGCCTGACCGACAAGCCGATGAAGGGTATGCTGACCGGCCCGGTGACGATCCTGCAATGGTCGTTCGTCCGCGACGACCAGCCACGATCGCAGACCTGCCGCCAGATCGCGCTGGCAATCCGCGACGAGGTCGTCGACCTCGAACGCGCCGGCGCAAAGATCATCCAGATCGACGAGGCCGCACTTCGCGAAGGCCTGCCGCTGCGCCGCACCAGATGGCAGCACTACCTTGACTGGGCGGTCGAGGCCTTTCGTATCTCGGCCTCGGGCGTGCGACCGCAGACGCAGATTCACACCCACATGTGTTATTCCGAGTTCAACGACATCATCGCCGCGATCGGCGCCATGGACGCCGACGTCATCTCGATCGAGACGGCACGGTCGAAGATGGAACTGCTCGACGCCTTTACAGGCTATCGCTACCCCAACGACATCGGTCCGGGTGTCTACGACATCCACTCACCGCGCATTCCCGCGGTGGCCGAGATGTCAGCCCTACTGGTCAAGGCGAGCCACGGGCTCGCCGTCCGCCAGCTCTGGGTGAACCCGGACTGCGGTCTGAAGACGCGCAAATGGGAGGACGTGAAACCCGCGCTGGCCAATATGGTCGAGGCCGCTCGGAACGCCCGTGCCTCTCTTGCATGAGGCGGGTGTACGGGGCTAGCGTAGACCCCGGCTTCGCGTCTAGAGGCCTTCACAAACTCCCTCACCTTGGGATGACAACCGAGCCTTCGCCGACGGATGATGCCACGCGCTTGACCGAGCTAGCGCGCACACATCCGGCCGCGAGGATTCTGGAATCTGCGGTCGCGTAGGAAGGACGCCCGCCAATCGCAGATCGCCGGAGCGGCTGGGTGCCGTGTGAATCCGAGGGCGGCGATTGTAAGAGTTACCCTAGGAAACCTTGCCGTCGCCTTGTGCATAGCCCCCGCCACCTCCGGCGGCATATACTTCTCGTCATGCGTGGCGAGGATCGTATCAGCGGTAAAGATCCTCGATCCCGGATCGATCTTGCCTTCGGCGATTACCCCCTGCCCTTCGCGGAATATGTCGGGCAGGATGCCGATATAGGTGACCGGCCATGTCTCGATGCGGTCGCACAGCAGCCGGGTGATGCGCTTGCGGTCGCGGATCGGCTTAGCGGGGCCGACGCGCACCGCCTGGAGCGCATTGTCGACGCGGTAGAGCAGCAGGTCGAGCTTGCGGGCACCGAGACTGCGTTCCGCGAGTGCCGTGCACAACATATCGACTAGCTTGGCGATGTAACGCGCAATCGTCTCGGCGGCCGCAATCGGCTCGGCAAAGGCCTGCCGGACCCGGATCAATTTGCGGTCCTGCTTGGGGCAGAGGCCGGATGAACGCCATGCCGAGCGCAGCGGGCGACATCTGCTTCACACCGTCGGCTTAGGCCGCTCAGACGCGCCACGGTTTGCGCACCACCTATAATGAGGATCGCGGCAGAAGCCCAGACCCCGCAGGCGAGGGCAAACAGCTCGCCGCCGTCGCGACTGCCGTCGGTATTAACCACCGACACGCCGAGCGGTGTGAACAGGTGAAATAAGATCGCGTCCGAGATGACGCCCAGCGCGAGCAGTGCCGCGTAAGGCCGAATGCCGCGCAGTGCGGGCAGCAGGCTGGCAGCAGGGCCGTGCTGGCAATCAGCTCGAAGCTGCCGTTTCGCGGCGTGCATCGAATGCATGCGCGCCGGGCACTGGCGACATCGCAGCATCCGCGTCATTGAGGTGAGATGACGATCCCCACCGAGACGCCCGCAATCATCGACTGGCCCCAGCTCTACGACGACTTCGTTGCCGGCCTCCGCAAGCATGGGGTTGGCAACAGCGCTCCCGGTCTAAACGACCGCTTCGAGCCGTTCGTCCTGCCCAATTCACTTGGGCGTCATGTCGATCTCGACGAGTTGCTCGAAAACGGACCGGTGGTTCTCAGCTTCATGCGCGGGGGCTGGTGCCCCTATTGCCGGGCGGAAATGAACGCTTGGGCAGCGGCCGCGCCGCGATTGGCGGCCGTCGGTGGGCGCTTCATTGCGATCAGCGGCGAAGTTGGCGGTCGCGCCGAGACCACACGCTGTGCGCTCGCACCGGAGGCCGAGGTGCTGTGCGACATCGACCATGGCCTCGCCACGTCGCTGGGGCTGTCGTTCGCGCTTAGCCCGGCACTGCACCAGAGCTACCTGGACTACGGCCTGTCGCTTGCCGAAATCTACGGCGATTCAGGGCGCATCCTGCCGATCCCCGCGACCTTCGTGCTCGATACCAGCGGCATCGTCCGTTTCGCCTTCGTCGAGCCAGATTTCCGGATCCGCGCCGACCCTGCCGTCGTCATCGCGGTCGTCGAAGCCCTCCGCTAGTTCCAGGCCCGCGCCCGCATGGCGCGCAGCAACGCATCGCCGGCGGGCGGCCGCTGCCGCCCCGACACGGTCGCGATCACGACGCGGCGCGTCAAGGCCAACCCCTCGATCACGACGACCGTGACCCCCGGCGGCATCACACCGACCGCGACGATCGCGCAACCAAGGCGCGCCGCGACCAGCCGTACTGCGTCGGCGTCGGTCGCCGTCTCGTGCCGATAGTCGGGGTCGACGCCCGCAGCGGCGCAGATGTCGCGAAACTCGTCGAGATGATCGCCCGACGAGCGGACCCATACGACGTCGTGCAGATCGGCGAGCGATAGCGTTGCCGCCGTAGCCAGCGCGTGCGTGTCGGGTGCGACGACCGCGTACGCCTGCGCGAACAGCTCGATCGTATCGAACCGGTCGTGCATGACGCGTGGCTCGACGACGACGACCATGTCGAGGTCGCCCTTGAGCAACTCCTGCAGCAAGCCCTCGCTGTCGTCGCTGGCAATGCGGAGTTGGAAACCCGGCAGTCCGGCGCCGACCTCGGCCAGCGCCTCGCCGATCTCGGACCGGGCAAGGGCGGAATCGAGGCCGAGGTTGAGCGGCGCGACGGCGGCCTTGCCGATCCCTCGCGCCAGGCTTTTCGCCGCGTGCGCCGCCGCGAGGGTGCGCTCCAGGTGGGGCAGCATCTGGCGGCCCATGTCGGTCAGGTGAGTGAGCGAGCGCTCGCGCCGAAACAGCAGCCCGCCGAATTCGTCCTCAAGCTTCTGGATGGCGCGGGTCAGCGACGGCTGGGTAACGTTCGACTCTTCGGCAGCGCGGGTGAAATTGAGGGTGCGAGCGACGGCCAGGAAATAGCGGATCTGGTGCATTTCCATATTGGTGGGATCTCCGCGCCTTACTCTCCGACGCACGCCCCCACCTTCGGCAGAGCTGTCCATACGGTTACAACGCGATCGGCCGAGATGCCCGCTCCTTTTCGACTTCTTCCTCGCGCGAGGCCCTCCCAGGTTTCGACGACGACGTTCAGCTTGCCTCGAAGGTCGCGACTTACACTTCGACTCGAAGCCCGGTTATCAACCGCGCGCCACGTTCGAAAGTAAGGTAATTCCACAACCAGTTGGCACCCACGACGATACGATTGCGGAATCCGACCAGAAAATAAATGTGGGTCGTTGACCACAGCAGCCAGGCCAGCAGGCCCGCAATCTCGAGCGTGCCGATATGAACCACGGCGTGTTTGCGACCAACCGTCGCGAGATTACCCCAGTTACGATAGCGGAACGGCGCGGGTGCCGGTCTCCCGGTGAGCGAAGCCAGTAGTGCCCTCGCAACATGCTGGCCCTGCTGCTTCGCGGCCGGTGCGACGCCGGGCACGGGCTTGCCGTTGGCATCGACGATATCCGCCGTATCGCCGATCACGAAGATTTCGGGATGGCCGGCGATGTTCAGGTTGGCATCAACCCTCGCTCTCCCACGGCGATCAGGCTCGACGCCCAGCCACTTCGCAGCATCGGAAGCTATGATGCCCGCCGCCCAGATCACCGTCGACGTCGCGATACGTTCGTCGCCGACGGTAACCCCGTGAGCATCGATGTCCTTTACCTGCCCGTTCAACCTGACGACGACGCCGAGCTCTTCGAGAGCCTTGCGCGCGGCCTCGCCAAGCTTCGGGGGAAAGGTCGCGAGTAACCGGCTACCGGCCTCGACGAGGATGACGCGCAGGCAATTGCGCGTGACGAAGCGGAAATCCAGATCGGCCGCATGACGGGTCAACTCGGCGATAGCCCCGGCCATCTCGACCCCGGTCGGCCCGCCGCCGACGACGACGAAGGTAAGGTATTCCTCGCGGTCCGGAAGGCTTTCCTGGCGGATCGTCTCGGCCCGCTCCATCGCCAGCAGGATGTTGCGGCGGACGCGCGTCGCATCGTCGATGGTCTTGATGCCGGGCGCGAATTCCGCCCACTCGTCACGCCCGAAATAGCTGTGTCGCGCACCGGTCGCGATCACCAGCGCGTCATAATCGAGCGTTGCGCCGTCGGCCAGCACGACACGGCGTTGCCCGATGTCGACGCCGGTCACTTCGCCAAGCAGGACGCGCGTATTCTCGTGCTTCTTGACGATCGAGCGGATCGGCGCGGCGATGTCGGCCGGCGACAGGCCGGCTGTCGCGACCTGGTACAGCAGCGGCTGGAAGACGTGGTGGTTCTGGCGGTCGACCAGCGTGATCGTGACGTCGGCACGCGCGAGTCCACGGGCGACCGCGAGCCCTCCGAAGCCGGCACCGACGATCACGATATGGTGTTTGTCGGGACGAGCGGGTGCGGACGACATGGTGGATTTCTTTCTGGAGTCGCAAATTTGAATCGCGCACCGCCCCGCCGTCGGGGGCGGCAAGGTCACATCATCAGCATCATCGGCACTTGGTTGGCGAGCATGACGCCGAGCAACGCGACGAACGCAGTCGACGCGCCGAGCAACGGCAAGACCGCGTGAAACATTCCGGCGGTGGGAGTCTGGGAAATCGGCATCGAGGCCTCCTGGGCAGGCCACCAGCGACACTGCGGTGACAGGAGGCAATCCGGCCAAAAACGAACCGAGGTTACGCCGCGCCGGCTCGGGTTCGGACGCCACGACGCGCTGCCTGATTCCAGAAAACTGTTACTGACCAATGAGTTGTGCGGGCTAGATGCTCCGCATACTCGCCGCGCATCGAACTCATGCGCACCAGTGACGTTCATTCGCTCCACGTTTTAGGCGACCTTTGCAGTCGACGGAGAGCCGATCGCCTCCCTGCAAGGAAACATCGAATGTCCGTGACCATTCAAAGCTCGTGGCCCGTGGCGGTAGTGACCGCCCCGAATGACCCTTGGGGCGACCTCATGGCAGCAGCGCAGCGCGGCAACACCGGGGCATACAATCGTCTCTTGAATGAAGTGGATGGCTGGCTCCGTCGTTACTATGCGCGCCGGCTGCCGTTCTCGATGGTGGAGGACGCGGCGCAGGAGACGTTGCTGACCATCCACAAACGCCGCCATACCTATGAGCCCGGCCGACCCTTCGGGGCCTGGATGGCCGGCATCGCGCGCTACAAGTGGATCGATCGACTGCGGGCGCTGGCGCGCGATCCGGCCACATCCGACCTCGACGACGACGACAACAGCGCGGTCGCGGACCACGAGTCAGCCGTGACCAGCGCGATCGTGCTTGCCAACCTCCTTTCCCACCTGAAGCCCGCGCAGTCGTGTGTCATCCGGCTGGTCAAGCTGCAGGGCCTGACGATCAAGATGGCTTCCGATCACACCGGGCAATCGCCATCGCTGGTCAAGGTCAACATCCACCGCGGCCTCGCCAAGCTCAGCGTCCTGATCGAGAGTGATCGCGCCTGAGCGCCGACGCGGTCATGGCGCGCCGTAGTCGCCGGCGTGCGCGAGGCGCGTTCGTGCCGCATCAATAAAGGCCCGGACATTGACCGAGGCACGGCGGTTCGCCTGGTAGACGAGATGGACCGGCACTGCCGGCGGCGCGACGCTGTCGAGCAGCGGCACCAGACGGCCCGCGGCGACGGCGGCCATAGCCTGGTAGGAGAACACGCGCGCAATCCCGGCGTTGTCGATCGCGGCCGCGATCGCTGCATCCGCCGTGTTCACGCTGAGCCGCGGCTCGATCCGGATGGCGGGCTTGCCGACTGGCCCGAACCGCCATTCCTGTCCGCGGTCGAGTTCGGTAAAGGCGATCAGCGCATGATCGTGGAGGGCGGTCACGCTGGCCGGCGTGCCGTGCGCGGCAAGGTAGCCCGGGCTGGCCACCAATATCCGGCGCACGTCGGCGACCTTGAGCGCATGGAGCGCGGAATCGGAAAGGTCGCCGATCCTGACGGCGACATCGATACCCTCGTCGACCAGCCTCACCGTCCGGTCGATGAGCGTCAGCTCGACCCTGAGGGCCGGATGCTCGCGCAGCAGCGCCGTCACGACCGGCAGGATATGCAGCCGCCCGAAGGTCACCGGCGCCGTTATCACCAAGGTCCCGCCCGGCGTCGAGGTCCCGCCGCGGAGGGCAAGCGCTGCCTCGTCGAGATCGAGCAGGACCGCGCGGCAGCGCTCCAGATACAACGCGCCGGCTTCAGTCAGCCTGACGGCCCGCGTGGTGCGGCTCAAAAGCGCCGTCCCGAGGCTTTCCTCCAGTGCTGAAATTCCTCGGCTGGCAGCCGTCGCCGATATGCGAAGACGCCGCGCCGCCTCGCTGAAGCTGGCCTTGTCGGCAACCGCGACAAAGGTCCGGAGCATCTCGAGCTGATCCATGATTGTCCCGATATCCGCATGAGTGACGTGCCTATAGACTGGATTATCATCTAGCACGCGACGGCGCATTTCTAATGGGCAGGCCGCATCTGGCGACACTGCCCCGGAGAAACCTCATGTCCCGCCTGACCATTCCCGCCCGCGCTGATGTCCCCGCCAAATCGCAGCCGCTGCTCGATGCGGTCGAGAAGCAGCTCGGCGTCGTCCCCAACATGTTCCGCCTGATCGGCACCAGCCCGGCCGCACTCGAGGGCTATCTCGGTCTCAACAGCGCGCTCGGGCATGCCCTCGATGCCAAGACCCGTGAGCGGATAGCGCTGGCTGTCGCGCAGGCGAATGGCTGCGACTATTGCCTGTCGGCCCACACCTATCTTGGGCTCAACCTCGCCAAGATCGACGAGGTCGAGATCGCACTGAACCGTGCCGGCCACTCGGGCGACGCCAAAGCCGACGCGGCCGTGGTGTTCGCCCGCAAGGTGCTCGAAGCGCGCGGCCGGGTCAGCGATGCCGACCTCGCCGCCGTTCGCGTCGCCGGCTTCTCGGAAGCGCAGGTCATCGAGATCGTCGCCACCGTCGCCGTCAACGTGCTGACCAATTACGTCAACAATGTCGCCCGCACCGACATCGACTTTCCGGTCGTCCTCGCCGCCGAGGCCGCCTGAACGTCACGCCGTCGGCGTCCCTGTCCCGGGTCCGCCGACGGCGTCCTGCACCGCCAAGGAGTTACCACGATGCCGAACGCCTTCCTGACCATCGCGACGACGCCTAGCGTGCTTGCGGCGCAGGTCGCGAACGGCAGCGCCGGGCTCTACGACAAGGTCGGCGGCAACCGGCCGTCCGACCGGTTCGGGCCCGCCGAAACCGCTTTCATCGCCGCGCGCGACAGTTTCTACATGGCGAGCGCGTCCGAGAGCGGCTGGCCCTATGTCCAGCACCGAGGCGGGCCGCCGGGGTTCCTCAAGATGCTCGACGAGACCACCCTCGCCTTTCCGGATTTCCGCGGCAACCGCCAGTACATCAGCCTCGGCAATGCGGCGGCAAACGAGCGCGTCGCACTCTTCCTGATGGACTATCCGAACCGCCGCCGCCTGAAGCTGTATGCCCGGCTAGAAGCACGCGAGCTTGACGCCGACCCGGCGCTCGCGGCGACGCTCGACCTGGCAGGCTATCGCGGCGTTCCCGAGCGTGCGTTTCTCTTGCATGTCGAGGCGTTCGACTGGAACTGTCCGCAGCACATCACCCCACGCTTCACCGAGGTCGAGGTTGCCGAGGCCTCGGCGCCGCTCATCGGTCGCCTCGCAGAGCTCGAATCCGAAAACGCATTACTCCGCACAGAGCTTGCACAAAGGACCGCACCATGACCGAAGCCGAGATCCCGCGCGCGCCGATGCCGCCGTTCACCCGGGAGACCGCGCTGCTCAAAGTGCGCGCGGCGGAAGATGCCTGGAACAGCCGTGACCCCGAGCGCGTCGTGCTCGCCTATACGCTCGACAGCGAATGGCGGAATCGCGGCCGCTTCGTTACCGGACGCGCGGCGATCGTCGACCTCCTCACCCGAAAATGGGCTCGTGAGACCGAGTACCGGCTCATCAAGGACCTCTGGGCGGTGACCGGAAACCGGATCGCCGTGCGCTTCCAGTACGAGTGCCTGACCGAGGGCCAGTGGTACCGGTGCTACGGCAACGAACAATGGGAGTTTGCCGACAACGGCCTGATGCGCCGACGCGAAGCCTCGATCAACGATGTGGCGATCGCCGAAGCCGACCGGCGTTTCCTGTGGGCCGCGCCCGGACCGCGGCCGCTCGACCATCCGGGGCTGACCGGAGTCGGCGGCTGACCGCGATCACCACGCGGCTATCCGCTTGTTGACTGTATCGGCAGCCGCGGGCGCAACATTTGTCTCGCCCGAAGCAATACGAAGACGGTCGCGGACATGACCAGGTAAGCGAGCATGCCGGATATCGAGCCGGAGGGTATTGCCGCGAGCAACAGGGAATCGTTGCCGCCGGGCACTCGCGCGGCGCCAAACGCCATCAGCGTGCCGCCGAGGATCGAGCGGGCCAGGTTGCCGACGCTGGGCCATTTCGCAATGAAGCGCCCCGCCAACAGCGTCGCACCGATCGATCCGGCGACGGTCAGCAGGGCTAGTCCGGTGCCTTCACCCGCCACCATTGCCATCGGGGCCCCACCAAATCCGCGCTGCACCGCATCGGCATAGCCCCAGCCAGGCCGCGACGCGTAGAGTAGCGCGCCGCACAGTCCGAGCACCAACATCACCAGCAGGAGTGGGCGGCGCCCCTTGTCGCGATGGGCGCGGTCTCCGAGCAGCATGGCACCGGAGCTCAGGAACAGCACCGCGAACATTACCAGCACGACGCCGCCCGCCAGCGTCGGGCTGGCCAGTGGGGTCTTCAGGGTGGCGAGCGCCGGTGGATCGAGACGCGTCAACGCCGAGCCCAGCGCCAGGCCGACGGGCAGGCCGAGAAAGCGCAACTCGCCATTGCCCAGCCGCCCGAGCGAACCGAGCAGGCACGCGTCGTTCACGACCGCGCCGAGGCCGAGCAGGCACGCGCCGACGACCAGCGAACCGCCTAGCGCAACACTCCCGGCCAGATGCAACTCGCCGTGCGACAGCCAGGCGGCCGGCAGGAGCACCAGTCCGGCCGTACCGGCCGCAAACGCGATGCCGATCGTCAACCTTGGGCTCCGCCGCTCGATCAGCTCGCGCACCGCGCGAACCGTGCAGATGCCGCCATGATTGACCGACCAACCGACCAGCAGCGCTCCGAGGCCGGCAAGCAGCAAGCCCCCCATCAGTCGCTCGTCAGGAATGAGGTGGCGGGACGATTTGGGTCATCGGGCCGATCCTTTTCGGGGAGACAACGGCCCGACGTGAGCCGCTCTGTCCAATTCCGGCGCAGGCTCGCGAATGGTTACAGCGCTGCAGCGCCGCGAAGCGCGTGGCCGAGGCTGGCGCGGCGTCGGCGGCGCATGCACTGTAACGATCTTCGAACGTCCAGCGGAATGGGCATGATGATTGCTCGATCCCGCGCAGAAATTGTAGTTCCAAGCCCTGCCATCCCCGCGGCGGACGGCCGGGCGTGGCTTTCGGCGGGCGAGATCGCGGTCCTTGGTACGGGATCGGCGCTCCCCGGCTCGCCGCTGGCCACGGAGGCGCTGCTCGACCGCCTCGGCCCCTGGCTGGGGCCGAGCGAGCGCGAGCGCGGTCGTGCGGTTGCCGCCAAGCTCGGTGTCGCCAAGCGCCATTGCAGCCGGTCTTGGCGTTCGCGGATCGAAGCGCCTGACCCCGGCCGGTCGAATCCTGAGCTTGCAGCGCAAGCGATCCGGGCCGCGCTGACCGAGGCCGGTGTGTCGATCGCAGACGTCGCCTACCTGATCAGCCATACCGCGACGCCGGTCCAGTTGCTGCCCGGCAACGTCACCTTCGTCGCCGACCTGCTCGGCTATTCGGGGCCGCACATCGAACTGCGCCAGGCTTGCACCGGCTTCGCCAACGCGTTGATGATCGCTTTCGGCCTTTTGGCCCGGCACGACGCGCGACCTGTGGTGATCGTCGGTTCGGAGACCGGATCGGCCTTCCTGGACCCCGAGCAACTGAGCATCGACCCAAGCCAGATCGTCAACCTCGTCCAGATGGGCGACGGGGCCGGTGCCGTGGTGCTCGCGCCGTACCGGCCCGGCCGGGATCGACTGCACTCGGCGTGGTTCGGCGCGATGGGGCTGGACCGCTCGCCCGGGATCGAACTGCGGGGCGATAGCTCCCTGGCGTCGGCGACGGGTCCGGGGCCCTTGCAGTTCGCACATGATTTTCGTGCCATCCTCGCGACTGGCCGGACGCTGTTCGACGCCGGCGCAGCCACAGCGGCAACCCACGGCTTCGACATCGCCGATGCCGACACCGTCATCCCCCATCAGGTCAGCGGGCGCATCGGCCAGCAAGTCGCCGAGCATCTCGGGCTGCCCATCGACCAGATTTTCGTCAACGCCGACACCATCGGCAATACGGGCTCGGCCGCGATCTGGATCGCGCTGGACGAATTGCGCGGGGCCGGCGTGTGGCCGGGACACACGGCCGTCGTGCTCGGTGCCGAAGCGACCAAGTTCATGCATGGCGGCTTCGTCCTTGAGACCGCCTGATCCGACCGTCGAGGTTCGCGGCCTCGGCAAGGCCTTTGCCGGAAAGACGGTCGTCGGCAACGTTTCGATGACGCTGCACGCCGGCCAGACGATCGGGCTGGTCGGCGCGAACGGTGGCGGCAAGACGACGACGCTGCGGATGCTTGCCGGTCTGCTGCGTCCAGATGCCGGTGAAGGTCAGGTCCTCGGGTACGATATCCGCCGGGCGCCCGATGCACGTCGGGGAATCGGGTATATGAGCCAGCGGCTCGCGCTCTATCCCGACCTCACGGTCGCTGAAAATTTGCGCTTTCGAGCTCGACTCTTGTCGCTGGAGCCGGAAGCGCTCGCCGAGCTCGTCGCGCGTTTCGGCCTCGGGTTGCAACTCGGCACCCGCTTCGGGCGATTGTCGGGTGGGTGGGCGCGCCGCGTGCAGTTCGCCGCGACACTGCTTGGGCGACCGGCACTGCTTTTGCTCGATGAGCCGACCGCCGGCCTCGACGTCGCGACACGGCGCGACATCTGGCGCTGGCTGGGCGAACTCGCCGCCGAAGGCACCGCGACCATTATCAGCACCCACGACCTTGCCGAGGCGGAAAATTGCCCGCTGATCCTGCACTATGCCGATGGCCGGGCCGAGGGCCCTATCGATCCTGCCGCACTGACCGCAGCGGCTGGAACGAAGTCGCTCGAAGCCGCGGTGATCGCCCGCGCGGTTGCCGCCCGGTGAGGAGCCGCCTGGCGCGAATCGCTGCAGTCGCGGACATCGAGCTCCGCCGCCTGCTCCGAGCCCGCACGACGTTTACCCTGTTGCTGGTCGTGCCGGCCCTGCAGGTGGCCCTGTTCGGCTATGCCATCCAGCCAGTCGCCACCTCGATCATCGTCGGGATTGCTGCCGATAGCGACGTGAGCGCCAGACGGGTCGCCGAGGTCTTGCACGTCAGTCCCGATCTGGAGGTTATCACGACGCGATTGCCCGCGGGCACGGCAGCAGCAGCGGTCAAGCGCGGTGCCATTCTGGTCGGCGTGGAAGTGCCACCGCTCGCGACGCTGACCAGCGTCTTCGCTGGCCCGGCCCCGCTGCAAGTCTTCATCGACGACACCAACCCGGCGTTGGTCTCGGGGCTCGTGGCACAACTGCAGGCCACGTACTGGCGCGCGGTCGCCGAGCGCTCGTCGCCCGATGAACGCCTGCCGCTCAGCATCGTGCGGCTCTACAATCCCCATCAGCGCGCCGACTGGAGCTTCGTGCCGGCGCTGATCGGCGTCGTCGTCATGATCAGCTCGATCATGCTGGGCAGCCTGAGCCTGGCGCGCGAACGCGAGATCGGCACCTGGGAGGCGCTGCTGGCGTTGCCGATCACGAAGGCCGAGATCATGGCGGGCAAGCTCCTGCCGTACATTGTCACGGGGACGCTGCAGGGCATGCTGGTGCTGGGCATCGGCGATTGGCTGTTCGACCTGCCGATGCGGGGCAGCATCGTTGCGCTGCTCCTGCTGCTGCCGGTGTTCGCCGCAGCTCATGTGATCCTCGGCTATGCCATCGCGACCCGCGCCGCGACGCAGCTCGAGGCGCTGCAGGGTGCGGTCGCGTTTTATCTGCCGGCGATGCTGTTGTCCGGGTTCCTGTATCCGTTCGAAACCCTGCCGGCCTGGGCGCGGGTCGCCGGCAATCTTTTCCCGCTGACGCATTTCATTCGGGCGGCGCGGGGCGCGGCCTTGCGTGGCGACGACTTTGCCATGGTGGTCTCGCAAGGCGTGCCGATCGCTGCGTTTGCCGTCGTGCTCGTCGTGTTGGCGCTCGCGACCCCCGCCCCGAAGCTTGACTGAGCCGCGACGCTGTAACCGATCGCGGCGCCGGAACGGATCGCCCGGTACGTGTCGCGGCTGTGCCCGACCGACTGGAGAATTTCATGCTTCGCAGGAATACGCTCATGATCGCCGCGGCGATCGCCTCGACAATCGCCAGTGCCGTGCCGGCGGAAGCGGTTGAATACGCGCCGTTTAGCCGGACGGCGTTCGACGCAGCGCAAGCCGCCGGTCAACCAATCCTCGTCGACGTCGCCGCCTGGTGGTGTCCGGTCTGCGCTTCGCAGGAACACACAATAAAGGCGGCCACCAGCGACCCTCGGTACACGCACCTGACAATCTTCAAGATCAATTACGACAAGCAGAAGGCCGAGTGGAAAAGCTTCGGCGTCGCCAAGCAGGGTACCTTGATCGCCTTCAAGGGACACCGCGAGATCGGACGGATCGCGTTCCAGACAGACAAAACGCAGATCACGAACCTGCTGCAGTCGACGGTCCGCTAATCTTGGCTTCCGGTCTCAACCCGCTTCTGTCCTTCGCAGCCGGCGCGCTGACGATCCTGTCGCCGTGCGTCCTGCCCTTGGTGCCGATCGTGCTCGGCAGCGCCGCGCAGCGCAGCCGGCTCGGGCCGCTCGCGCTGGGTGTCGGGCTTGTCACCTCGTTCACCTTGATCGGCTTTGCGGTGGCGACGCTCGGTGCCTCGACAGGCCTTGACAGCGAGGTCGTGCGGTCGATCGGCGCGGTGGTCCTGCTGCTCGTCGGCATTGCGCTGCTGGTGCCGGCGGCGCAGGCGGTGGTCGAACGTGCGCTGGCCCCGCTCGCCAACTGGGCGACGGCGCGCCAGTCAGGTCTCGAACGCTACGGGTTGGCGGGCCAAGCGGCGATCGGCGTGCTGCTCGGGCTCGTCTGGAGCCCGTGCGTCGGGCCGACGCTGGGCACCGCGACCGTCCTCGCCGCGCAGGGCCGCGACCTCGGCGAGGTGGCGCTCGTCATGCTGGCGTTTGGCCTAGGCATCGCCTCGGTGCTGATGGTTCTAGCCTTCGCGGCGCGTGGCCTGCTGAGCCGCTGGCGGCGCACGCTGATGCAGGCCGGCGGCAGCGGCAAGCGTGTCCTTGGCGGCGTCGTCGTCCTCGTTGCCCTGCTCATCATCACCGGCACCGACCGGGTGTTCGAAGGTGTCGTCGTGGCCAACTCGCCGGCCTGGCTAACCGATCTTACGACATCGATCTGACTGGCCGGATTGTGGGGTGCATGTTCACATGACATTTCTGTCGTCTTCCGTGCCGAACACTATGGAGGCGCTGGCGACCCTCTTCATATTCTGTGTCGGCGTTGTCTTTATCGCCATCGTCGTTGTCTTTGCGCTCGACCGGCGGCAACACCATGATGCGATCCTGCACAACTATCCGGTCATCGGCCATTTGCGCCACATATTGAGCGGATTAGGCGAATTCTTCCGCCAATATTTCTTCGCCATGGACCGTGACGAATTGCCGTTCAACCGCGCCGACCGAACCTGGGTCGAGAGCGCGTCTAAGAACAGTGATCAGACCGTCGCCTTCGGGTCGACGAAATACATACGGGAAACTGGGACGGCGATCTTCGTGAACTGTCCGTATCCGACCCTGGAAGAGCATATCGAAGCGACGCCGCCCTTCATCATCGGTCGGGATTGCCCCAATCCCTATCTCGCCAGATCATTCTTCAATATCTCGGGCATGAGCTTCGGTGCGTTGTCAGCGCCGGCGGTGCTCGCCTTGTCCAGGGGGGCCAAAGCCGCCCAATGCTGGCTGAACACCGGCGAAGGCGGCCTGTCGAGCTATCACCTCGAGGGCGGTGCCGACATCGTTTTCCAGATCGGCACCGCCAAATACGGGGTCCGCCACCCCGACGGGACGCTCGACGAAGAACGGCTTCGCGAACTCGCCGCGATGCCGCAGATCAAGTTGTTCGAGGTCAAGCTATCGCAGGGCGCGAAGCCAGGGAAAGGCGGCATCCTGCCGGGCGCGAAGGTCACTCCGGAGATCGCCGCCATTCGCGGCATACCGTCCGGGGAAGACTCGAACAGTCCTAACCGCCACCCCGAGATCAACAGCAATGCGGAGCTTCTGGATTTCATCGCTCGGATCAAGGCGATCACGCTGAAGCCGGTCGGGATCAAGGCGGTGATTGGCGCCTATGGATGGCTCGAAGACCTGATGGTCATGATCGATGAACGGGGCGTTGGACCGGATTTCTTCACGCTCGACTCCGGCGATGGCGGTACCGGTGCCGCGCCGATGGCGCTGATGGACAATGTCGGCCTGCCGATTAGGGAGTCGCTGCCGCTGGTCCGCGACATCATCAAGAAACACGGGCTCAGCGAGCGCATTCCGATCATTGCGTCGGGCAAGCTGACGACGCCCGCCGAAGTGGCGTGGGCGCTTTGCGCGGGCGCGACGTTCGTCAATTCGGCGCGGGGTTTCATGTTTGCGCTGGGATGTATCCAGTCGCTGAAGTGCAACAAGAACACCTGTCCGACGGGCGTGACCACGCACGACAAAAGGTTGCAGATGGGTCTCGATCCGACCGACAAGGCGGTGCGGGTGACTAATTACTGCACCAATCTCAGGCACGATGTAGAGACCATCGCCCATAGCTGCGGCGTAACCAACTCTCGCCAACTCCGACGCTTCCACGTCCGCATCGTCTGCCCGGACGCCATCTCGCGGCCGCTGTATGAGCTCTACCCGACCGACGATCCGGCCGATTCCGGCTCCCGCGCAGTGGCTGCCAAGGCGCGGTCGATGGCTCAGTGAGGCTGGCGGCCTCAGAAGATAGACCAGCCCGTCAGCGACACCAGTCGCTCGAGCGCCAGCACCCCGACCTCGGAGTTGCCCGCGGCGTTCAGTCCGGGCGACCAGACGGCGATCGAGGCGCGGCGTGGGGCAATGGCGAGAATACCGCCGCCGACGCCGCTTTTTCCGGGCAGGCCGACCCGGAAGGCGAAGTCACCCGACGCGTCGTAGTGGCCGCAGGTCATCATCAGGGCATTGATGCGCCGTGCCCGGGTGGCAGTGGTGACGCGCTCGCCGGTCGGCGAATCCACGCCATGATCGGCGAGGAACAGGCCCGCCCTCGCCAGTTGGCGACAGCTCATGCGCAGGGCGCACTGGTGGAAATAGACGCTCAATACGTCGGCGACCGCCCCGTGCAGATTGCCGTTGGCGCGCAGGAAATTGGCCAGGCTGGCATTGCGAAACCCCGTTTCAGCCTCGGACTCGGCGACTTCCTCGTCGATGGACACGCTGGCGTCGTCCGCCAAGCGGCGGAGAAACGCCGTGATCTGCTCGATTACCTTGCCGGGATCACCGTCGAGCAGGGTGTCCGTGATGACAAGGGCACCGGCGTTGATCAACGGATTTCGCGGGATGCCCTTTTCATGTTCGAGCTGGACGATGGAGTTGAAGCGCGACCCCGACGGCTCGCGGCCGACCCGCTTCCACAGCCTAGCCCCGACCTTCTCCAGCGCCAGCGCAAGCGTAAAGACTTTCGAGACGCTCTGGATCGAAAAGCCGGTGTCGGCGTCGCCCGCCATCGCCGTGCGGCCGTCGCACGAGGCGATCGCGATGCCGAATTGCCGCGGATCGATCCGCGCCAAGGCCGGGATATAATCCGCCACTTTGCCGCGGCCGAGGTGGGTCGCCATGTCCGCATGAACGCGCGTAACGATCTCATCGAGATCCAGTGCGTCCGCCATGGGCATGAGATATCCGCCTGCCTGCCTGCCGAGGAGCACACCCCTTGACCTATTGCCTTGGAATCCTTCTGCCCGCCGGCCTGGTCTTGGCCTCGGACTCGCGCTCCAATGCGGGTGTCGATCAGATTGCGACCGTGCGCAAGATGACGATCATCGCCAAGTCCGCCGACCGGCTCATCACCATCCTCTCGGCCGGAAATCTGGCGACGACGCAATGGGTCGTGACTACCCTGCGGGAGGCGGCAGGGTCGGACGCGACCGGAGATGTGCATACCGCCCGGACGATGCTGGATGTTGCCAAGATCGTCGGCGATACCTTGCGCACGGTCGTCGACCGCGACACCAAATACGTGAAGGACTACGGCAATCCGACGGGCAGCTTCATCGTCGGTGGCCAGATCAGGGGCGAGCCGCCGCGGTTGTTCCAAATTTACTCGGCAGGCAATTTCGTGGAGGCGTCGGACCGCTCGCCGTTCCTGCAGATCGGCGAGACCAAGTACGGCAAGCCGATCCTGGACCGAGCCTTGACCGCGAGCAGCACCCTCGACGAAGCGGGCAAGCTCGCATTGCTGTCCTTCGATGCGACGATCAGGAGTAACCTGTCCGTCGGGCCACCGATCGATCTGCTGCGCTATGAGAGCGGGAGCTTCTCAGGCGAGGATTTGGCGACATTCGAAGAGAACAACGACTATTGGCGGCAGCTGCGACAGGACTACGGCGAAGGGCTTGCCCGGCTTGTCGCCGCGCTGCCAGCGCCCCTGCGAGCCACGACAAAGGAGCCGGCGCGATGACACCCAGAATGAGGTGTTTGACGAGCGCTATCGCTGCGGTTGCCCTGCTATCCGGAACGGCGGCCGGCGCCGCAACCACGACCGGTGCGAGGATTTCCGCGGCGATTGCCGACCCCGCCCGGCCGGATGCCGACCGGATGAAGGATGCAGCGCGCCATCCTGCCGAACTGCTCGCCCTCCTCGGTATCCACGTGGGCGACACCATCGCCGATATCTGGCCCGGCGATTACTGGGATCGACTGTTTGCCGATATCGTCGGACCCTCCGGCAAGGTTTATGCTGTCCATCTTCTCGAAGGTGACGCGGACGACAAGATCGTCACGCCGGCGGCTGGCGCGATGTCGCTACCGGGCCACGCCAACGTCTCCGCGGTCGTCAATCACGTCAACGCCTTCAGCCTGCCGACGAAGGCCGACATCGTCTGGATCCGGCTGAATTACCACGATCTCTATGACCCGTTCATGGGGCCAGCGGACGTCGCGGCGTTCGACAAGGCGGTCTTCAATACTCTGAAGCCGGGTGGCCGTTTCGTCGTCATCGACCATGTCGCGCCGGCGGGGTCGAAGCTCGAGGCGACCAACACGACGCACCGCATCGATCCCGAGGTCGTCAAGTCGGACATGGCCGCGGCCGGCTTTCGGTTCGTCGGCCACAGCGACCTGTTGCGCAATCCTGACGACCCGCACACCACAAGGGTGTTCGACCCGGCCACTCGAGGTCGCACCGACCAGTTTGTCTTTGTCTTCCAACGCCCCTGACCGGTGCCGGCAGCGGGCGGGCTGCGTGGGGTGACCAACGGTCGATCCGATCGGTGGCGTTTGGTGGGACCTGTAACCAACGCGACTGACGGCACGGACTTACATTGAGTGCGCAGGCCTATCGCCTACAGGCTGCGCCGCTGCCCCTCTGCGACCATACGCAATTTACGGTTGCGACCCCGAGCTGCCTGCATGACGGAGGTACGAATGGATATACTCAGGACACCGGACGAGTGCTTCAGCGGCCTCGCCGACTATGCTTTCGAACCGCACTACCGGACTATCGTCGATGCCGACGGCAACTCGCTGCGCATCCACTATCTCGACGAAGGCCCGCGCGACGGCAAGATCGTCCTGCTGATGCACGGCGAGCCGAGCTGGTCCTACCTCTATCGCATGTTCGTGCCGTTGCTGACGGCCCGCGGCTACCGGGTGATTGCGCCGGATTTGATCGGCTTCGGCAAGTCCGACAAACCGGCGGCGCGGCTCGACTATACGTACGAGCGCCATGTCGCGTGGATGTCCATCTGGCTGGAGGCGCTCGACCTGCAGGACACCACATTGTTTTGCCAGGACTGGGGCGGCCTGATCGGGCTGCGGCTGGTCGCAGCGTTCCCCGAGCGCTTTGCCCGGCTGCTCATTGCCAACACCGGGCTCCCGGTCGGCACCGGAGCGTCGGCCGGGTTCAACGCCTGGCTCGCGTATAGCCAGAACACCCCGCAGTTCGCGGTCGGCAAGATCGTCGACGGCGGCGTGACGCGCAGCCTGACCCCGGCGGAGATCGCGGCCTACGACGCGCCATTTCCCGATGAGCGCTACAAGGAGGGCGCGCGACAATTTCCGACTTTGGTGCCGATCACTGCCGACCATGCCTCGGTCGCCGAGAACCTTGCCGCGTGGGAGGTGCTCAGTCGTTTCGAGAAGCCGGTCCTGACCGCCTTCGGTGAAAACGATGCAGTGACCCGCGGCGGCGAAAAGATCTTCATCGACCGCATCCCCGGCGCGCGCGGCCAGCCCCACTGCATCATCGCGGGTGCCGGTCATTTCCTCCAGGAGGACGCGCCCGAGGAACTGTGCGCGTTGATCGACATGCTGATCAGCAGCGATGTCGGGTGACGGTACGACGCTGGACTGTGTTCCGCGCTGTTGGCGCAATTATCAGGATGTTTCGATGATCGATGGCTGGAAGAACATTCGCCGGCTGGCGTTGGCTGCGATCGGGGTGATGTTCCTGGCGGGGTCGCTGTCGGCGCAAACGGTCCCAGCTCGCAGTTTCGAAAGCGTCGGGGACGACCGACGCGCGATCCAGGCGCTGCTCGACACCTATACGACTGCCGTGAGCACGAAGGACGAGGCCTTTTTCGAGACGTTGCTGCTCAACAAGGAGATTCCGTTCTCCGATGCGGAAACGGCGGTCCAGCATGGTTCGATCGCCGGCGGCACGCACAACTACGAGGCGTTCCGGAAGGGCGTGTTCGACGGTGCGCCGTTTCGCCAAAGCTTTAAGGACATCAACATTCAACAGGACGGCGCGCTGGCGCAGGTCTCGCTGGTTTTCGTCAACACCGATGCGGCCGGAAGTTCATCGGGCTGGAAAACGCTTGTCTTATGAAGACTCCGGCCTTTCTGCGAAGATAGGCCGCCGCCGACGAGCCGCAAACTCGCCGGTGGCGGGAAGGGACGGATCGTAAAAATGCTGGTCGTCATGGACCGAGCTAGAGTTTGATCGCCCTTCTCTTTTCCTGTGGCCTGAACGGATACGTGGGCTTGTGGGCCCGCATGACAAGCAGAGGACCTGGAAAAGATGGAGACCAGTATAGCTCAGAATGTCGGCGTCGATATCTGCAAAGCGACGCTCGACGTTCACTTGCACCCGGCGGGCACAGCCCGCCAGTTCACCAATGATGCCAAAGGCCTCAAGGCCTTGCTGGGCTGGCTTGCAGATCGTCGCATCGCCCGCGTCGTCTTCGAGCCGACCGGACGCTACCACCACAACTTCGAGCGCCGGCTCGGTAGTGCCGGCTTGCCGCTTGCCAAGGTCAACCCGCGCCAGGCCCGGCGCTTTGCCGAGGCAATCGGCTGCAACGCCAAGACCGATGCAGTCGACGCCGCGATGCTGGCACGCATGGGTGCCTTGCTCGAGCTGCCGTCGCGGCCAATCGTCAGCGAGATCCTCGACGATATGAAGGAGTTGCAGGTTGCCAGGCTCGGCCTGGTCAAGGACCGGACCGCTGCAAAGAACCGCGAGCATGTTTGTCGCTCGCGGCTTTTGAAACGCCACGCCGCGCAGCGGCTTGCCCAGATCGACCGGCAGATCGCCGCGATCGACGCCGAGCTGAAAGCCAGCCTGTCCCGCGAGCCGGACCTTGCAACGCGCTTCGAGGTTCTCGTCTCCATTCCCGGTATCGGCGAGACTACGGCGATCGCCATGCTCATCGAAATGCCCGAACTCGGAACGCTCGACAGCAAGCAGGTCGCGTCGCTGGCCGGCCTCGCACCAATCGCCCGCGACAGCGGGCAGCACCGCGGCAAGCGTCATATCCGGGGCGGACGAGCCCAGCTGCGACACGCGCTTTACATGCCCGCGCTCGTCGCCACCCGGTTCAACGCCGACATGAAGGCTAAATATAAGGCTCTCGTTGCTGCCGGAAAACCGCCGAAAGTAGCCATCACAGCGGTCATGCGTAAGCTCGTCATCCTGGCAAACTCGCTGCTCAAAACAGGCAGAAACTGGACACCGAAATCCGCTTGATCACAACGGATACTCCAGCTGCTCAAGGTCGGCGGCCGGTGGAAGATCGCCAGCGAGTTCTACACCTGACACTAGCCTATCGCGGACAGGCCAGACGCGCTCGGACGGACGCATCGCAATTCCATGATACGTCCTTCCACAAAGCCTCGGCAGGCCGTATCGTTGATGCTTACACTTCCGTTATCCGAGAGCCTCAATGGATCGTTTCGAGGCAATGCGTACGCTGGTTGCGGCGATCGACGGAGGAAGTCTGTCCGCTGCCTCCCGCACGCTGAATATCCCGCTCTCGACCGTCAGTCGCCGCGTTTCGGATCTCGAGGCGATGCTCGGGTCACAGCTCGTGGTCCGCACCAGCCGCAAGCTGCTGCTCACGGAATCGGGTGCAGCCTATGTCGCCTCGGCGCGGCGCGTTCTCGACGAGCTTGCGGAGGCCGAGCGCTCGGCCTCTGGCGAATACCGTGCGCCGCGCGGCGAATTGCTCGTCACCGCGCCGATCCTGTTCCGCAACCTAATCGTGGCACCTATCGTCCATGACTTCCTATACGCCTATCCAGAGGTGACGGTACGTCTGGTGCTGTCCGATAATGTCGTCGACCTACTCGAGGACCGTGTCGACGTGGCCGTAAGGATAGGGCGTTTGCCCGACAGCGCTCTGGTCGCGCGGCGCGCGGGAGAGATCCGCTGGGTGGTCTGCGCGAGCCCGGACTATCTCGGCACCCGCGGCGAACCCCGCAAACCCGCCGAGCTCGCTGGTCATGACTGCATCGCCTTCGAGGGGTTGCAGAGCTACCGCGAATGGCCATTCGTCGATGCGGGAGGCAAGGCGCAGCAGGTGACCATCAACCCGCGATTTTCGGTCAACACCGCTGACGGGGTCACCGGCGGCGCTCGCGCAGGCCTCGGGATCGCCCGAGTGCTGTCCTACCAGGCCGCGAACAGCGTGAGCGATGGCAGTCTGATCCCGATCCTGTCCGATTGGGCACCGCCACCGATACCGGTCCAGCTCGTCCACGCCCCGCATCAGCAGCAACCGATGAAGTTGCGGGCTTTTCTCGATTTCGTCGTCCCCCGACTGCAGTTGAGCCTGGCGGCGATCGAGAGAGCTTTCGCTGGTTAGGCGCGGTTCGCAGAACTGGCGTGACTTGCCGGAGGTTGCCGCCGTCGGACGCGGCAACTATATCGCCATGCAGTACTTTACCGGGCTTCCGTAAAACGGAAGTCTGGTTCCTGATCTTGCCAGATATTCCAAGAAAGCGGAAGCGCCTAGTTTGTGCTTACCGGGCGCTGCAGCCCGCCAGCGCCAAAGGAATGCACCGATGTCCCGTATCCGGACCCCCGCCACGATCGCCGAAGCCCCCGCCGCGTCGCAGCCGCTGCTCGAGGCCGTCAACGCCCAATTCGGCCTGGTGCCGAACATGTACCGCTTGATATCGAACAGCCCGCACGCGCTCGAGGGGCACCTCCGCATGTTCGTCGCGCTCGGCAAAGGCGACCTGCCCGCCCCGACCCGCGAGCGGATCGCGCTCGCCGTCGCCGAGGTGAACGGCTGCGGCTATTGCCTGTCCGCGCACACCTACATGGGCAAGCACATCGCCAATCTCGACGATGCGGAAATGACCGCCAACCGCAGCGGTGCGTCGAACGACCCGATGGCCGATGCCGCCGTCCGCTTCGCTGCCAAGGTGGCTCGCCAGCGCGGCAGCATCGCCGAGGCCGACCTCGCGGCGGTCCGACTCGCCGGTTACACCGACGCCCAGCTGCTCGAGATCGTCCAGCATGTCGTGCTCAACACCTGGACTTTCTACGTCAACGAGATTTTCGGCACCGAGATCGACTTTCCGGTCGTCGAGCCCCGCAAGGCCGCCTGAGCGCCCTGCCCGGCAATCGCCGCCTTCCCTCATATTGAAAGACCATTGCCATGACCCGCAAACATCGCCTGCTGGCGGCTGCCTTCAGCGCCGTCGTCACCGCATCCACCCTCGTCATGTCGGTTGCCGCTTACGCAGCGCCGGCGGCGGTCATCACCACCCCGGTTGCCGAGACCCAGGTTCACTACGGCACCATCAAGGTCGACGGCCTGACCATTGCCTATCGCGAGGCCGGTGACCCGAAGAACCCCAAGCTGGTGTTGCTCCACGGCTGGCCTTCGTCGTCGCACCAGTATCGCAACCTGATCCCGGCGCTCGCCGGCCGGTTCCACGTCATCGCCCCCGACTACCAGGGCTTCGGCAACAGCGACCATCCCGACCCGGCGACGTACCATTATTCGTTCGATGCGATCTCCGTAACGATCGAGAAATTTCTCGCCGCCAAGGGCTTCGACCATTACGGCCTGTACGTGCAAAATTACGGCGGCCCGGTGGGTTTCCGCATCGTCGGCCGCAATCCCAAGGCGCTCGACTGGCTGATCGTCCAGAACAGCAACGCCTATGAAAATGGCTTCTCGCCGGCGTGGGACGGCTTCCGCAAGGCGCTGTGGATCGACCGCACGGCGGCGAACGAAGCCCCGCTCGCCGGGTTCAACACGCTCGATGCGATCAAGAACACGGTCTATCTCGGTGGCGCCGGCCATCCCGAGCTGATCGCTCCGGAAAGCTATGAAAGCGATGCGGCCTCCGTCGCCGGACCCAAGAACCTGCGCATCCAGCTCGACCTGTTCTACGATTACCGGAACAACGTCGCGCTCTATCCGGTCTGGCAGAAGTTCCTGCGCGACCAGCAGCCGAAGACGCTGATCTTCTGGGGCCAGCACGACGTGTTCTTCACGCCCGAAGGCGGTGAATCGTATCTGAAGGACCTTCCCAAAGCCGAGTTCTACCGGCTCAACGCCGGACGTTTTGCCACCGAGGACAACCTACCCTTCATCGCAAACCATATCATCAGCTTTTACGATGCACATGTGAAGCCGAAGAAGTAGCGGACGCGGCGCCGGGGTTTCAGTAAGTGGAGCCCCGAACGCTGCCAACCCGAAGATCCTTGTAATGCTGATGGCCAAGGACTTGCGAGGGCCCAAAGACGTGACATTGCGGCGTGGCCCTAGGTCGTAATCATTGTTTTCGGTCGCTGCAGCTAAGCAAAGATTGCAGAGCCTTAGAATGGTGATATTCTCAGCAACTATGGCAAGGATCCGGTAAGTTTCGGGTAACCTTGGGCGTAGATCCAGTCGGTTTTTTGGGCCGGCATATGGCAACTCCGACAGTTCACTTTATAATCGCTCGACGTTGTGTGCAGAGGCTTGGCTGCATCAAACCATGACCAGCCCCAACCATCGCCCCAAAGCTTGTTTTGCGGATGGCTGTTTTTGCCATCCTTCACCATGACAAACCAACCCTTCAGCGCTCCGGGGTGGCTGACAGTGCCTGTTGTCATCGGCGCCGTCACGGTCGAGCGAACCTCCTTAACGAGGACTGCACCATCAGGCCAGCGCCCGGTCTTGCGGTAAGCGTTGATCGTACCAGGAGAGGCATAGACGATATGCATTTCCTTTGATCCCTGACGGCTGTCGGCGGCGACTGCCCAACTCCCCAGCGTCTCATACGTAGTGAGGTAGTTCCTCGGCACGCGCAGATTTCCAGCGGTGTCCAAGACCGGTCCATCTGTGCCGCTGGTCGAAGCGACCGTTTGTTGAGCCGCGTTCTCGCAAGCGTTCAGGCCGATCAAAACGAGCAAGCTCGCCGCATTAATAAACTTCATGACGATGTGCCTCCTGTTTCGATATCCACGATCATCACATTGCCGACAAGTGGACCCGAATTTACGTTCATCGGCTTGTAGGAAACTAGATAACGAGGCCGTGATGGCTTATCTGAACACCGAGCCTAACGATCTGGACTAGACCGTTCACCGCGCCGGAATCTTCTCGGATGGCATGTCCAAGGGGATGCTTCAGCGTTCGAAAACCAAGTTCGGCGTGGCTACCTTCCGCGATTGCGTCGACTACAACTATCGCACGATCTCCAACACCGCCGCGGTTCATACGGCTGATTTTAGCTGCTATGGTTACCTAGGTACTTCATTGAAAGGGCTGCAGCGGGACTGGATGTGACGAGCCCTTTCTAGGCTCAGGACTCATTGATCAGAGCCAGAAGATGACGGTGGCGGCGATTGCGATAGCCGAGAAGAAGGTGTGGGCGCAGCGGTCATAGCGGGTGTGGATGCACCGCCAGTCTTTGAGTTTGCCGAACATGTTCTCGATGCGGTGACGTTGCCGGTAGAGTATGCGGTCATGGTCGATGGGTATCTTGCGGTTGGCTTTCGACGGGATGCAGGGTGCGATGCCCTTGGCGAGCAGCGCGGCGCGGAACCAGTCGGCGTCGTAGCCCCGGTCGCCGAGCATGGCCTTGGCTTTGGGCAGGGCCTCGAGCATCAGCGCTGCGCCCTTGTAGTCGCTCGTCTGCCCCTCCGTAAGCAGCATCACCAGCGGCCGACCCTGGCCGTCGCAGACCGCGTGCAGCTTGGAGTTCAGGCCGCCTTTGGTGCGTCCGATACATCGGGGAAGAGCCCTTTTTTGAGCAGGCTGGCGGCGCTCCGGCGCGCCTTCAGGTGTGTCGCATCGATCATCAACTGGTCAGGCTTGCCGCCCTTTGCCGCCAGCGCTGCGAAGATGCGGTTGAACACGCCGAGCCGGCTCCAGCGGATGAAGCGGTTGTAGATCGTCTTGTGCGGACCATAATCCTTGGGTGCATCGCGCCAGCGCAAGCCGTTCCTGATCACGAAGATGACCCCGCTGATCACCCGCCGGTCATCGACCCTGGGTACGCCGTGCGACAGTGGAAAATACGGCTCGATCCGACGCATCTGTGCCGCCGACAACCAGATCAGATCACTCATCGCGACGCCTCCTCAGCGCCACCAATGAATCAGATCATCGATCCGATGGGAATCCCTTTAATGGGTCCTGAGCCTAGTTGCCTACTGTTACGCGGCTTAAGCGGTGATCTCGCTCGAGAACTTGTCGAGGAAGGCATCGCGGTCGATCTCGCCCATGTCGACCGACTTGGCATTGCTGGCGGCGATGAAGGTGGCGTCGGTGATGCCAATGATCTTCAGGATCAGGCGCAGGTACTGCGTGGCGATGTCGCGGTCGCGGATCGGCGAGCCTTCGGTGTAGACGCCGCCCGAGGCCATCAGGATGGTCGCCTTCTTGCCCAGGACGAGGCCGCTTCCATCGAAGCCCAGTGTCATCCCCTTGCGGACGATGCTGTCGATCCAGGCCTTGAGCGCAGCGGGGACATTGTAGTTGTAGACAGGTGTCGCGATGACGAGGTGGTCGCAGGCGAGCAGTTCGGCGACGAGATCGTCCGACAGGGCCAGCTCCTCCTTCATCGCGGACGAGTGCTGTTCGGCCGGCGTGAAATACGCCTGCAGCCACGGCGCGTCGATGAACTTCAGGTGGGTCTCCATCAGGTCGCGGATGACGACCTCGCCATCGGGATGCGCCGCCTGCCATTCAGCGACGAAGCGGCGGGTAAGGCCGCGCGAGATCGAATGGTCGCCTCGCGGGCTGGTCTCAACGACGAGAAGCTTGGTCATGGGTATACTCCTGAGGGGAATGGATCAGCCGAAACGAAAGCCGGAGATCGGCTTGCCGAGTGCATGGCCGTGAAAGTCGACAGTGCCGGGTTCGCCGTACGCGGCACCGGCCGCGACCATCAGCGGCAAGAAATGATCCTCTTGCGGCTGCGCGTCGCGGGCACCCGGGGCGTCCTCCCAGCGCAGCAGGGCGCTGTCCCGGTTCTGGCCATCGATCATCGCCGCGCGAAGCCATTCGTCGAAGGCCTCGGCCTTGAGGTCGGGCCCACCGCCGGCAAAGAAGCCCCGCATGTTGTGATAGCTCTGGCCGCTGCCGAGGATCAGCACGCCGTCGTCGCGCAGCGGCTTCAAGGCTCGGCCGATCGCGAGGTGGGTGGCAGGATCGAGACCGCGCTGGAGCGAGAGCTGGACAGCAGGCACGTCCGCTCCCGGCAGCATGACCTTGAGCGGCACGAACACGCCATGATCCCAGCCGCGCGACGTCTCGCTGGCACTGGCGATGCCCGCCGCAGACAGTAGCGCGTTGACTCTAGCCGCGACATCGGGCGCGCCGCGTGCCGGGAAAGTCAGGCGGTAGGTGTGTGCCGGGAAGCCGCTGTAATCGTATATCAATGCCGGATGCGCGCCTGCGTTAACGGTCGGCGCATCCGCTTCCCAGTGGCCCGAGACGATCAGGATCGCACGCGGTCGCTCGTCGAGCGTCGCCATGAAGCCGCGCAGATAGTCTTCAAGCTCACGCCAGGTGTCGCGCATCGGCCCGGGGTCGAGGAAGAAGCAAGGTCCGCCGCCGTGATTGATGAAGAATGTCGGTTGCATGCCGGTTATATGGGTTCCGCAGGCGGCTAGCGACAGCTATGAAGTTGTGATGATGTCCATCAGTCTTGCCGATGGATGATCGGTAACCTCACGCTCGACCAGCTCCGCGTCTTGGTCACGATCGCCGAGGTCGGCAGCTTTTCGGCGGCCGGACGTCGGCTCGGCCGCGCGCAATCGGCGATCAGCCAGATGGTCGCAACGCTCGAGCATGCGCAAGGTATCGCAATGTTCGACCGCTCGGGCTTTCGGCCGGTATTGACAGAGGCAGGGCGCGTCCTCGTTGCCCAGGCGCGCACGGTGCTGTCCGGCGCCGCCCGGTTCGAGGCGATCGCTGCCGCGACGCGCGGCGGCGTCGAGCCTGAGCTGGCGATTGCGATCGACCCGCTGGTGCCGACCGATACCTTCATCGACAGCCTGCATGCGCTGCGCGCTGAGTTCCCCTGCCTGTCGGTCAGCTTCTCGACGGAGGGGCTCGGCGGCGCCGAGCGTCGGCTGCGGCGCGGCGAGGCAGCGCTGGCACTGTGCATCCTGCTGCCGAACGTGCCCGAGGATGTCGTCGCCCTGCCGTTGCTCGGCATCGAACTCGTGCCGGTGGTATCGGCCGATCATCCACTGGCACGGCTCGACCGGGCAGCGACCCGCAGCGACCTTAGCGACCATGTCCAGCTCGTCCTGTCCGACCCATCCGCGCCCGACGGGCCGAGCTACGGCGTGGTCGGATCGCGGCAATGGCGCTTTGTCGAGCTGGGCCGCCGCCTCGACTTCCTGCTGGCGGGCATGGGATGGTGCCGGATGCCCGAGCGTCTCGTGGCGCCGCACATCGCCACGGGCAGGCTCGTGGCGCTCGTCATCGAGGACGACCCGGCTGGTCCGAAAGGTTCGCTGACGGTCTATGCAGCGCACATGCGCGACCATCCGCTGGGCCGCGCGGGAACGTGGTTGCTCACCAACCTGCAGGCGCAATTTGCCTGACGCAGTGGCCCAGTTCAACAATCTGGAAGACCCCATTTGTGGACGGTCAGTCCGGTCAAGATCGCCGCGGATCGGCGTCTCCCGGAGTCTTCTGGGACTTCTCCGTCGGAGCCGCTGCATCACATTGACCAACCCGCTATTCCGATCTTCCAAACGGTGGGTCGGTGACGTGTCGCCTGCCGGCTAAATTATTCCGCATTCTTGAGCGTGAGCAAATGATCGGCTTTCCGGCCCGTATAACATTCACGCCATCCAGCAGGACGGAATAACCACGCGCCAACCTGTCAATCCGCCCACACTTGGCGTGGAGACCTAGAAATTACGGTCTAATCGATTTGCAACGACACCGTCGTCCAGAGACAAAGCCTGCTCCCGAGCGGCATTAGAGAGTTACTAGGCAACCGGATCTCGAGCTTCGACGACGCAGACGTCTACCGAAAAGCCAACGCGGGCGGAAGCGCCAGGCTCATCGTTCACTCGAAACTCATCCTCTGGAATGGCATTCCGACGCTTTCGACGACCGCAGAGACCGCGTCGGTCATGCGACTTATTCGGGTGTACTTATGGGACCACCGATCAGTCTCGCCACCAGGATAATCGCCGAACTCTCCGGCCTGCGGAACATCCTCCGGTGATTTGTCGCTGCTACAGCTTTCAGACTTAAAGTCGCCAACGACCACTAGAGTATCCGTTGTGATCAAGCGGATTTCGGTGTCCAGTTTCTGCCTGTTTTGAGCAGCGAGTTTGCCAGGATGACGAGCTTACGCATGACCGCTGTGATGGCTACTTTCGGCGGTTTTCCGGCAGCAACGAGAGCCTTATATTTAGCCTTCATGTCGGCGTTGAACCGGGTGGCGACGAGCGCGGGCATGTAAAGCGCGTGTCGCAGCTGGGCTCGTCCGCCCCGGATATGACGCTTGCCGCGGTGCTGCCCGCTGTCGCGGGCGATTGGTGCGAGGCCGGCCAGCGACGCGACCTGCTTGCTGTCGAGCGTTCCGAGTTCGGGCATTTCGATGAGCATGGCGATCGCCGTAGTCTCGCCGATACCGGGAATGGAGACGAGAACCTCGAAGCGCGTTGCAAGGTCCGGCTCGCGGGACAGGCTGGCTTTCAGCTCGGCGTCGATCGCGGCGATCTGCCGGTCGATCTGGGCAAGCCGCTGCGCGGCGTGGCGTTTCAAAAGCCGCGAGCGACAAACATGCTCGCGGTTCTTTGCAGCGGTCCGGTCCTTGACCAGGCCGAGCCTGGCAACCTGCAACTCCTTCATATCGTCGAGGATCTCGCTGACGATTGGCCGCGACGGCAGCTCGAGCAAGGCACCCATGCGTGCCAGCATCGCGGCGTCGACTGCATCGGTCTTGGCGTTGCAGCCGATTGCCTCGGCAAAGCGCCGGGCCTGGCGCGGGTTGACCTTGGCAAGCGGCAAGCCGGCACTACCGAGCCGGCGCTCGAAGTTGTGGTGGTAGCGTCCGGTCGGCTCGAAGACGACGCGGGCGATGCGACGATCTGCAAGCCAGCCCAGCAAGGCCTTGAGGCCTTTGGCATCATTGGTGAACTGGCGGGCTGTGCCCGCCGGGTGCAAGTGAACGTCGAGCGTCGCTTTGCAGATATCGACGCCGACATTCTGAGCTATACTGGTCTCCATCTTTTCCAGGTCCTCTGCTTGTCATGCGGGCCCACAAGCCCACGTATCCGTTCAGGCCACAGGAAAAGAGAAGGGCGATCAAACTCTAGCTCGGTCCATGACGACCAGCATTTTTACGATCCGTCCCTTCCCGCCACCGGCGAGTTTGCGGCTCGTCGGCGGCGGCCTATCTTCGCAGAAAGGCCGGAGTCTTCATAAGACAAGCATTTTCCGATCAGTACGCATCATAGCCGGCGTGCCTGAAGTAGTTGGCGCATTCGTCGGGTGTGAATGCGTCGAGGCTGTTGCCGATGACGGTCCAGAGCTGGTCGACGGTTCGGGCGGCGGCTTTTCGGAGCAGCGCCTTGAGCTTCGAGAAGGCGTTTTCGATCGGGTTGAAGTCGGGCGAGTATGGCGGGAGGAAGAGCAGCGTCGCGCCGCTCGCCTCAATGGCTTCACGGACGGCGGCGCCTTTGTGGGCTGGCAGGTTGTCCATGATGATCACGTCGCCGGGGCTGAGCGTCGGCCCCAGCACCTGCTCGACATAGGCGAGGAACCACTCGCCCGTCATCGGGCCGTCGAGCACCATCGGCGCGGTCATGCCCGTCAACCGCAGAGCGCCCGTAAACGTCGTGGTTTTCCAATGTCCGTGCGGCACGCTCATCCGCAGCCGCTGCCCGCACGGGGCACGCCCGTGAAGGCGCGCCATCTTGGTGTTGGCCCCGGTCTCGTCGATGAACACGAGGCGATGCGGATCGAGGTCGAGCTGACCTTCGAACCACGCCTCGCGGCGAGCTACGACGTCGGGACGATCCTGCTCCGCTGCATGCCCGGACTTTTTTTGAGCGTGATCTTCCGACGCGCGAAGAACCGCCACAGCGTCGCGATGCCGACGGTGACGCCGTGCCCGGTAAGCATCTCGCGTAGCTCGGCAAGCGTGATGTCGGGCTGCCTGGCGACGGCGCCGAGGATCATGTCGGCATGGGCCTCGATCCGTCCCGAGCGCCGGTCGCCGCCCTGCCGCTTTGGCGTGGCAGCACCCGTCTGTCTCGCCAGCGCATGCCAACGGATCGCGCTCGACACGCTGACCCCGAACCGAGCCGCCGCCTGGCGTCGTGACAAACCCCCGTCGATCACCGCAACAACACGCTCACGAAGATCGATCGACAGCGCCTTGGTCATGCACGCCAGCCTCCCTCGCCAGCATGCATCTTGAATCAGATCGAAGCCGGCTTGGGAATCCCCAACGAGTCTGTCAGCTCGAAAGATGCTCTATCTGCTCCCCCCGCAGCATCCGGTCAGCCGCTGCCGCTGCCGCTGGCGTAAAGGTCACATGATCCGCAAATCGCCAACGCATCTGCGGCTATGCCGCATCGGCCCGTCTTGGCAGCGTCCAGGCCGGACGCACGAAATGGCAGGTGTAACCGTTCGGGATGCGCTCCAGATAATCCTGGTGCTCGGGCTCGGCCTCCCAGAAGTCGCTGACCGGCACGACTTGCGTCACCGTCTTCCCGGGCCACAGGCCGGACGCATCGACGTCGGCGATGGTGTCGAGTGCAACCCGGCGCTGCTCGTCATCGACGTAGAAGATCGCCGAGCGATAGCTCGCGCCGCGGTCGTTGCCCTGCCGGTTCGGCGTGCTCGGATCGTGGATCTGGAAGAAGAACTCGAGCAGCGAACGATAATCGGTCTTGGCGGGATCGTAATTGATCTCGATCGCCTCGGCGTGGTCACCGTGATTGCGATAGGTGGCGTTGGGCACGTCGCCGCCGGTGTAGCCGACGCGGGTCGAGACCACGCCGGGCAAGCGCCGGATGAGGTCCTGCATCCCCCAGAAGCAGCCGCCGGCCAGAACTGCGCGTTCAATGGTCATCAGATATCCTCCACCTGGCTGAGATAAGCGCCGTATCCCTCGGCTTCCATGTCCTCGCGCGCGACGAACCGCAGCGAGGCCGAATTGATGCAGTAACGCAGCCCGCCGCGGTCCTCGGGGCCGTCCGGAAAGACGTGTCCGAGATGGCTGTCACCGTTCACCGAGCGGACCTCGGTACGGACCATGCCGTGCGCCGTGTCGCGCAGCTCGTCGACATTTGCAGGCTCGATCGGCTTGGTGAAGCTCGGCCAGCCGCAGCCGGATTCGTACTTGTCCGATGACGCGAACAGCGGCTCGTCCGAGACGATGTCGACGTAGATACCGGCCTCGTGGTTGTCGAGATGCTCGCCGCTGCCGGGGGCCTCGGTGCCGCTGTGCTGCGTGACGCGGAACTGCTCCGGCGTCAGGTTGGCGATCGCGGCTTCGGATTTTTGATATTCGGCCATTTCGTTCTCCTGACTGGATAGGACAGGTAAGCGTTGCAACAGTGAATCCAAGCGACTGCGGTTTCCGTCTGGTACTCGGAATAGACCCGGTCCGCCGGAACCGCACCACATGCGCCACGGTCGTTCTGCCGTAGATCCCGACTTCGCTGGAGAATGATAGCGCCACCCTATCGAACCGATAGCATCTCGGCATTCTACCGATCAAACGGCCCCGACTACCCTGCAGCCTCAAACCATTGAACCGAGAGAAACGCTGCAATGAAACTCAAGACACTGGCAATTGCTATTGCCGTATTAGCACCGGTTGTCGCCCAAGCCGCGACGACCGACGAAATCCAGTCGATCCAGCAGGAAGCCGCCAAGGAGTCGGGTCGCCACGCCTATTCCATCGGCCACGGGACCAAGTTCAAGGCGACCGATCACGTCTTCGTGAAAAGCGCCCTTGCAATTGACTTCACGTTCCGCAAGGCGAACGTCACCCTGCCGCTCTACCGCGGCATCGGTCCCAGCGGCGAGCCGACCTACTTCATCATTACTGAATCGTCCGACTTCGACGTGGCCCGGGCCATGGGGATCAACTTCGCTCCCAAGCTCGCCAAGGGCGCGCAATCAGATGGCGCGATGCCCGTCACGATCGTCAAGGGCGTCGTGCATCTGCCGGGCGACGTCGACTTCACGCCCGTGTACGCGGTTGCTCCCGGCGCCGGCGACAAGCCTTTCCCGCCCAGCGTCGCAACGCCAGGCGCGCTCGGCGATGCGAACTACTCCTCGCTCGCCGTCTTGCCGAGCGGTGTCGTCCTCAACATCCAGGTCGTCGCCAACTCGACCGGCCGGCACGACCGCGCGGTCGCCGTCGATCTCAAGAAGCGCACGATCACCATGTCGCTCCTCGATGGCATGCACGACGGCAAGCAGTGGTTCTACCATCTGGTGACCGACGTGTCGGCGGCCGTGCCGTCGGTCCTCGAGAAGGGCGTGTACGCGCCGCGCCTGGGCAAATTGCCGACGATCGGCCAATCCACGCCCGATGACAATTCGGCGCTGCTGGGGTTCTCGCCGGTGCTGAACGGGCCGCGCGATGCGAGCTCGGACCAGTCGCAGGGCTTTGAGATGTCGCTCGCGAACGGTGGCGTCGATCCGATCAACGTCTTCCCGGTCGGACCGCAGAACGACAACCGGTCGGCGACGAACAACTACAGCCCGATGTGGGATGCCCACGTCAGCCAGTGGACTGCCGCTGCAATCCGCGACGGTAAGGTTCGGCGCATCGTGTCGTTCACCGATCTCAAGGATCTGATCGGCGCGGGCCTGGTCGAGAGCGCCTTCATCAACCCTCCAGCCCCGGGCAACCCGTTCGTCGGCGGCCTCCGCCCGACCGGCGCGATCATCAATTGCCCGGTCATCGCGCAACCCGAACTTCCCTCCCGCTGAGTCGCCTTTAGGGCCGGGCTCCCCCTCCCCCCGGCCCTGATTGCCATCCCACGCCGTTCCCGGTCCGCCGCCCAACTGCAGTGAGGCGTACCCGGCGGCAATCTTGAAGGCTCGAGCATGATTCCGTCGGTGAAAATCCCGAAACCGGCACTTACTTGCCGCGTCGCGTTCCTGGCCGCTCTCGCAGTCCTCCCCGTGGCCGCCGCGGCGCAGGAGACTCCATTGCTAGCCGCGGCCGACCCCGCCTGGTCGCCACTAAGCTCCGCCGCATTCGGCTCGGAACTCCTCGAAAAATGGATACCGGTGCCAAACGGCGACAGCGGCGCACCGCGGCAGGGCTGGCTCGCGACGGCCGACGGCTTCTTCACCCGGGAAGTCCACCTCGCCTACGATTACACCGACCGCCAGGGTCCGGGCGCGCACGAGGTTCTGGCGCGCTTCAACTACCCGATCTCGCGGCGCCTGTGGGCCGGCCTCGAAGTTCCGTTTTACCAGCAGTCGGGAGGCCGGAGCGATTTCGGCGACATCACCCTGACGACACAGCTTATGCTCGCGGAAACCAAGAACCTGTCGATCAACACCGGGGTCGGCTGGCGAATTCCGACGGGGTCGAGCCGCCTCGGGAATTCGGTGTTCGCGGCGCAACCGCAGATCAACTTGTGGAGCGACGTCGGTTACGGCTTTTCGCTTCGTGGCCGTGTCGCGTACGAGCTCGCGGACTCCGGCCGACCGGACAGCTTCGTCCTCAATGCGGCGGTCGGTCGTACGTTCACGCCGCACAGCGACGCGCCCTTTGGCGACCTTACCTTATATGTAGCGGGCAACTGGCGGGAGCCGACAACCGGCAACAATCCGAGCTTCGTCAGCGTCACGCCGGGCATGCGCACGCACGTCGGCGGCAACCTGTTCCTGCTTGCCGGCGTCGAGTTTCCCGTCACGGATACCCGCAACTCGTTCCGGGAAAAATACATCGTCCAGCTTGTGCAGGGCTTTTGACCGTCGCCTGGGCAAGTGGCGTTCAGGCAACCGCTTCAAAGATCAAGCCCCGTGGTCGAGAGCGGGACCTGCCGTACTGGTCGGGCATGAGCGCCATGTCCCGCCCCGTGGCCACGTGAATGCCCGTGCCTCGGCGACGAAGGCGCCCACCGCGGGCGAATGCGGCCGCCCGCGCACGGTAACCAGCTCGATGCGCCGCTGGAAGCTTGGCTCGACAAGCGGCCGGACCAACAGGTTTGGATCGGTAACGCTGAACTCGGGGAAGAAGCCGAGGCCGAGCCCCGCCTTGATCATCCCCTGCACCCAATCGTCGCGTTCGCTGGCGAAGACCTGTTCCAGCTTCACTCCCATCGCGATGAATTGCGTGCGGGCGATGTCGAAATACTCGCAGTTCGCCCGATTGACGTAGTTCTCGCCATGCAACTCCCGGCCCGTTACAACCACCCCGTTCGTCAGTGGATGATCCCGCGGAAGCACGATCACAAAGCGCTCGTCGAACAACTCGAGGGCGTGGAAGCGATCGTCGAGGCGCTCCGGCATGCCGGAAAGCGCCAGATCGAGATCGCCGCGGATGAGCATGCAGACAAGCGACTGCGCCGTGCAGTTCTGCACGACGAATTTTACGGTCGGATAGTCGCGCCTGAACTTGCTGATCAGGTCGGAGATGATTGCCGGCCCGACGGTGCACATCACCCCGATCTTGAGCGGCACGGAGTCGAGCTGCCGATAGGCGGCGGCCGCGAGCTTTGCAGTCGCCGTCTGCTCGGCGGCGGTCGCAAGGAAGGGCGCCATGATACGCCCCAGTTCGGTGAGATGCGTATTGCCTCGCTCGCGGTGGAAAAGCGGACCGCCCAGTTCCGCTTCAAGGCCCTGGATGGCCCGGGTCAGCGAGGGCTGGGACACGTTGCACAGCTTGGCCGCGCGCGTGAAATTCAGCGTTCGCGCTACCGCCAGAAAGTATCGAACCTGCTGCATTTCCAAGTGGCGTTCCCTTCTGTTTCAGGCCCAGCCCGTGGCGTGGATCCTCCCGTTTGTTCTCGACCGTCGTCGGCGTTGAAGACTCATATCTCCGCGGTGCCGAGCGCTGTTCGAATTGCCGCGTTGACGCGGGCGTTGCCGAGGTCGGTGGCCGCATTGCTGGCGACGGGATGCGAGCCGAAGCGGGCGATGACGAGATCGTCCTGCGGCACGACGTGCAGGCGCTGGCCGAAGACCCCGAAGGCGTTCATCGCGCCGGTCGGGTGATCGATCCACCAGAAGCTTCGGTAGCTGAAGCCCGGCCGGGTGGGCTGCTTTCCCGCAGCGAACAGCGAGCGATCCCCGCCGGTGGCGATGGCGTCGCGCGCTTCTGCGAACGGGGTATCTGCCGCAGTGGCCAGCAAGCGCCCGACGCGGGCAAGATCGCGTAACGTGCACGACAGGCCGGCGGACGCGATGACACGCCCGCCGGTGTCGCGTACCCAGGTCGCCGGTCCGGCCCCCGCCGGGCCCCAGACCAGGTCGACCAGCAAGCGTTCGAGCGGGTCGCCGGTCAGCCGCTCGAGCATCAGGCCGACGACATCGGTGACCGGCGTCCGATAGGCGAAGGATTTGCAGCACGAGGCGCGCTGCGGCAGGCGGGCGAGTGCAGCGAGCACGCCGCCGCCGCCGTCGCCCCAGAAGTGCCGCGAATAGTCGTGGATCTGGGCGGCCGAGTCGGCATAGTCCTCGTCGAAGGCGACCCCGTCGGTCATGTCGAGCAGGTCGCGCAGGTACGCCGGCGCAAAGCCTGTGCCAGCGAGTTCGGGCACGACCGTCCCCGCCACGGCGGCGGGGCCGATGGTCCCGTCCGCAATGAGGAGTTCAGCGATCAGGCCGACGAGCGACTTGGTCACCGAGAAGCACAGGTGCTGCGTCGCCGCGGTCATCCCTTCGGCATAGTGCTCGAAGACGATCCTGCCGCGGTGCAGGACGATGAAGCCGTCGGCGTGGGTCGCATCGAGCATGGCATGCAGGTCGGTGGGCATGCCGTCGTCACAGGGAAGAACGAGCGAGGACAGCGGCGAGCCGGGGAGAAAGTCGGTCGGCGCGACGCCGAGGATCGGCGCGGTGGGCAAGAACGCCGCGACGTTACGGAACGCCCAGGGCGCATACGGGTGCGCGCGCCAGTTGGCGGCCGTCATGCCGGTTGGCGCGCCGGGCACCATCACGCTGTCGCCGGATAAGCTGGGGTGGCATCGAGTTCGCGCCGCCGACGGGCCAGGAACACCGACCAGGCCTCCGGCCGGAAGCCGCGCGCGCGGTTGGCAGCGCCGATCCGCCACAGCAGCGCATATTGCCGGAACAGCGCGCTGTAGGCGGCGCGGAGCGTGGTCCGGCTATCCCAGATGTGGGTCGACTCCGACCCGGCGCCATTGCACTCGACGATGGTGAAATCCTCGCCGCGCTGGAGTGCCGAGAAGTCGGCGAAGCGCACGTCGAATCGTCCGAACCAGAACTCCGGCACCTGCGCCGCAATTGCGTCGAAGCGCGCGCGCATTGCCTCGGTGATCATCGGCGTGCCGTCGCGGAAGATCGCACCGCGGCTATGGCTGCCCGCGAACGCCAGTCGGAACGGCTCGCCGGCGGCGAAAATTTCGGTGAGACGCCGGGCATGACGGCCCAGGTAAAGATGGCTCAATCGCCCGGCGCGGGGATCGTCGCGGATCAACTGCTCGAGCGTGCGCTTGCCGTCGCCGGTAACGTAGGGGAAGTACTTGAGCGTCAGCGAGATGATCTCGCCGCGCGGCTGGCCCGGCTCGCGGACGTAGAACACCCCGGCCTCGCCTTCGACGTCGACGAGCGTCTGTAGCAGGAATGCCTCGCCGTGTGGAAACCCCGCCGCGTAGACCGTGAGCTCGGCAAGGTCCTTGACCGGCCTGACGCCTGCGCCGCGGCACCCTAGTTCGGGCTTGGCAACGAGCGGAAAGTCGAGCCCGGCAGCACGAGCGCTGGCGATCGCCGCATCCGCGACGGATGCGGCGGGGCCGGTGCCGCGAGCCACGGTCACGTAGCGCGCGACCCAGCGCTGGGCGTCGCCGCCAAGCTGGTCGAGGATGTCCGACTTGACCTCGCCGAACAGGCCGCCCGCCGGAAACAGCGGGTTGGCGACCAGCGGCAGCCGGATGCCGCGGTGGCGCAGCGACAGCCAGCCGATCCATAGCCAGACCGGCAGGTAGAACAGCCACGCCGGCCAGAATTCGAAGAACGACAGCACCGGCGCCGGGGCAAGTGGCGGCATGCCGCGATGGGGCACCGGCGAGGGCGTCGCGCTCAGCATGTCGGCGACGGTGCGGCGAGCAGTCCCGCGAGGGCGGCCTCGACGCGGCTCTCCTGGTTCCAGACGATGAAGTGGTTCTGGCCCTCGATCGTCTCGACAGTGAGCGCCGCGACCCCGGTAAGGTGGGAGCGCAGGAATGCGACATTCGCGTAGGGCACGAGGTCATCCTTGGTTCCGTGGATGATGGTGACGCGGCAGCGTAAGTTGGCGAGGCGCGGTGCCAGCGCCACGAGTTGGGGCTTCAGGCCGAGGAGTTCGCGGTTGGCGTTGCGAAACCGCGCCGGCAGCAACGCGCGCACGAGCGGCCATTCTCCGATGGGCTGCATCGGGTTGATCTTCTCGAGCCCGGGATCGAACGCCCCGGCGAGGATCAGGAGGCCGCCGACCTTGCCGGGATTGTCCGCCGCGACCTGCGCGATGATCGGGCCGCCGAGCGAATGGCCGACGAGGATCGGCCAGCTGCCGCCGCGTTCGACAAGCAGGGGCGCGATCGCGGCCGCCTGCGTCTTGAGCGATACCAGCGCTTCACCGGGGCGCGTCGCGCCGAAACCCGGCCGGTCGATCGCGATTGCTTCGGTGCCGGGCTCAGGCGAGCGGACATAGTGTTCCCACCCGACCGCGCTGCCCGGCGTGCCGTGGACGAAGATGACGCGGCGGTCCTCGGGGTTGCCGCGCGACAGCATGCTGACCTGGAGTCCTCCTGGGGCGGCGTAGCTCGACCGTGCGAGCCGATCGCGGGCGGCGTCCTTGGCGCTCGGCGTCGTCGGCATCGCGCAACCGGTCAGGGCGACGGCGGTGAGGATGCTCAGCTTGCGCATGACAGCATCTCGGGCCGCGAGCCGACCGGCCTGGCCCAGCCGCCGACGGACCGGCTCCGATCGCTCGCCTTGCTGGCGGCGTCGGCGGCGAGGAGGTCGAGCAAACGGCGCTGGGTGTGGCTACCCCCGAACCCGATCGCATCGCCGAGCGCGCTGCCGATCTGTTTCGCGGCCGTGGAGTATTGGCGCCGGGCATGCGCGACGAAGCCCGTGGCAGCACGCGCGGCGGCGACCTCGATGCGACCGCCGTCGCGCGCGCGCGCGTCAAGATCGCAGAGGAGGTCCGCGACAGCGTCGTCGCAACCGGCGCGTGCCAGCCCGTAGGCGAGGTGCAGGTCGACGAAAGGGTTGGCACGGTCGTCGATGCGAGACGCGAGGTGCTGTGCGATGTCGGCCCAGCGGTCGCCGGCATCGACGCCCTCCAGCTCGAGGCGCGCGAGCAGCGACACGGCGTTGATCTGGTCCTGCACGCTATCGCGGCGCACACCCCAGATCCGCGTGTCGAACAGGTCGAGCGCGGCGTCTTCATCACCGAGGCTGAGCTCGAACAGCGCGGCGTGCCACCAGTTGTGGGTGTAGAGAAAGGACGAGCAGCCCGCCCATTCGTGCCCGAACCGCTGCGCCCACGACCGTCCCTCGCGCGCCCTGCCCTGCGTGTCGAGGACGTGTGCGACGGCGTGGTGAGCCCATGGGTCGTGACCCATCGCTATGGCCTTGCGCCCGGCGCGCTCGGCGGCTTCGAGCTCGCCGCATTGCTCGAGGGCAAAGGCGCGCATGCCGTGGACAAAGCCGTTCTGCGGTTGCGCGCGAACGATCAGATCGACGCCAGCGAGCATGCCGCTGAAGTCGCCGGTGTTGAGTTGGTGGAACTGCAGGATCTTGGCGGACAGCAGGTCCTGTGGCCACTGCTGAGCGATGACGAGATGCCGGGCCTTGGCCTCGCCGAGATCGCCGCGCGCCCATGTCGCGATGCCGGCAACGAACATCTGCTCGTGCAATGTCCCGGCAGCCGCGAACTCCTCGGCCGCCGCAACATAGGGCTGCGCGCGGACCCGGCCCGGTGCGGTCAGCGCGAACAAGTGGATCGCGGCAGCGCTGGCGAGGGCATAGGCGCTATCGCTCGACGGCCCGGGGCCGCTGAGATAGTCGCCAACCTCTCGGCCGTAGCGCAGCAATGCTGCCTCGAGACCGTCGACTGCAACGACGACATCCGTGTCGCTGGTGGTCAGCGTGAGCTGGTTGTGACGGTCGAGCATCGGACTCAGGCCACGATCGTGCGCGTGGCACGGTGGCGGGCGAGCAGACGCGGACCCCACAACACCAGCGCAAGCAGGCCCGCCGCGAGTGCGACCGTCGCGGGTGTCAGCGCGGCGAAGACGGTTGCTCCGGCCTGGCTGCTCACAAAGAACAGCGCCGGGGTCCAGACTAATGTCGTGGCGACGACGGTCGCGGTCACCGCGGCGAAGGACAAGGACACGACGCCACTGCCGAGGAAGACCGGGAACCGCGTGCCGGGTAGGAAGCGCGCAATAGCGACCGCAGCCAGGCCGCGACGGCGTAGACTCGCCTCGACGGTGCCCGAGCCACGGGCACGCAGGCGTGCGGCGAGGGCGGTGCCGCCAAGCCAGCGACCGGCGGCGTAGAGCGCGAGATCGCCGGCAACCGTCCCGACGATGACGGCTGCGACTGCGATCGCCGGGTCGATCGCCATACGCCCGGCCAGCAGCCCGGCAGCGACGGTCGCGACATCCTCCAGGACGAAGGTCGCGACGATCAGCGCGGCGACCAGCGCGACCGGCGTCAGCATCTGCATCGTCAGCAGGTCGGCGAGGAAATTGTGCATCGCATGGGCTCCGGTCGAGAAGGGTTCAGACCGCCGCCGCGCCGCCGATGAACGGCAGCCGGTCGCGATTGAGGAGGATGAGGATTGCGGCCGAGACCCAGACTCCGCAGGCGAGAGCGAAGAGCTCGCCGCCGTCGCGACTGCCGTCGGCGTTGACCACCGACACGCCGAGCGGTGTGAACAGGTGAAAGAAGATCGCGCCCGAGATGACGCCCAGCGCGAGCAGCGCCGCGTAAGGACGAATACCGCGCAGTGCGGGCAGCAGGCTGGCGAGCAGCGCCGTACTGGCAATCAGCTCGAAGCTGCCGATGACGTACTGCGAGAAAATCCCGCCGGGCGCAAACACACCCGCGAAGCCCAGCGAGGCAGCCCAGGCATCGAGCGTGCCGAAGATATATTGGGTCTCCGGCGAATTCGTGAATTTGAAGAACAGTGACTGGATGAACACGAAAGCGATATAGAGTACGAAAACGAACTGGTATTTGCGGACAGTATTCATCACAGTCACTCCTTGAACGAACCACTGATAATTATTTTACGGTGAGCTTTGGCCAGTTGGTGTTCGCTGCAGTGATGAAACCGGGGATGTTCTTCGACCACTTGGCACCGACCGCGGCATTGTAATTGACATACAATTTGCCATCGACGATCTTCCAGATCATCGGGTCGCCGGAGGCGGTGTAGCCCTGGCTGACCGCCCAGGCGCAATAGCCGCCGTATTGCGGCGCGTATTTCGCGGGGCTGGTCTTGAAGGCGGCGAGGTCGGCGGCGCTGGCGAACTGCCAGTCGGCACCGTCGTAGCGGGTGGTGAACTCGGCGGTGCCTTTCACCGGCTTGCCCTGGGTGAAATAGGCGACCGCGTCATAGCCCGACAGCGCGATATTGCTGAAGGTGCCGGTATAGACCGGCGCCGTCTTGGCAATGACTGCGCCCGGAATGGCAATCGCGCCGACGGCGAGGCTGGCGGCGACGAAGATGGACCTGATGTTCACGGCGACTTCCTCTGGAATGCGAACGGTGGGACCGAGATCAAAGGGGGGAAGACCCCGGTCCCTGCCAACCTCAATGGCCGCAGCCGGGGCCGCGGTGAAATGCCCGCTGGGCATGCTTTCGATGCGCGACCTGCACGAGCAGTCGCGGACCGCATTACCGGGCTCCTCGGGCGGGGCGTCCCCGCCGGAATGCCGTCTTCACGGCACCCCAGCTGGAGGCGGGATCAGGCCACAAACAACGCCTTGATTTCGTCGGCAACTTTCGTGTGGTTTTCGTCGAGCACGAAGTGACCAGCATCTAGCCAGACAAGCTTCGCGTCGGGGAGGTCCGTCAGAAAGGCGCGCGCGCCCGCTTCGATGAAGAACGTGTCGTGCTTGCCCCAAACGATCAGCGTCTTGGGCTTGACCTGACGAAACATCGAATGCCACGCATCGTACTTTGCAACGTTGTTCTTGTAGTCTTCGAGGAGATCGACCTGAGCATCCTGCACGCCAGGACGGTCTAGCAGGGCCTGATCGAGCACCCAGTTGTCCGGGTTGATGCTCGCCTCGTCTCGAGCACCCGCTAGCCAGTGGTGCTTCGTGCTTTCTAGGCCCACAAACGCCCGCGCGGGCTCTTCCGTCTTGGGGGTCCGTTCCTGCCATAAGGGGCCGAGCGCCGCCTTCGGAGGTTCGCCGAAACCCTCGACATAAGCGTTAGTATTCTGGATGACGAAGCCTGCGATCGCGCTGGGCCGCTCTGCGAAGATGCGGAAGCCGACTGGGCCGCCATAGTCCTGCATATATAGGATGTACGACTTCAGCCCAAGGACGTCGATCAGCCCAGTCACGTGGGCCGCCAGGTTGTCGAACGTGTATTTGAACTCGGTGTTAGACGGTGCGTCGGAGTGCCCGAAGCCGATGTAGTCGGGTGCAATGAGATGAAAGCGATCGGCAAGGTCGACCATCAGCATCTGCGCGATCGGTTAAAGCCCTACTTCGGCGCGCAGCGAATCGACCGGCTGACCGACTTCGGCATCAAGGCATACCGGAAAGCCCGTCGCGGCGAGGGCGCCTCTGACGCGCTCGTCAACCGAGAGCTGGCGACCCTCTCCCACATGCTATCGTCCGCTAAGTGGTGGAAATGGATCAAGGCTGATGACATCCCACCTATCACCAAGACCAAGGAGGATCAGCTTCCTATGATCGTCCTTACCGAAGACCAGGCGCAGGCCTTGAAGACTGCAGCAGTTGCCGATCAGGACTGCCTCACGTGGCTGTTCGTGGCTTTCGGGCTGAACACCGCTATGCGCCACCGCGAGATACTACGTGCGCGGTTCTATCAAATCGACGCCGGAAATCTACGTATCTTCGTCCCGCTGGCGAAGGCAGGCAGCCGCAACCAACCGATCACACCCGAACTCGCCGATATGCTTAAAAAGCAACGAAAAATGGGGGGTGACACCGATGGCTGGATCTTCCCGACCGCCAACGCGAAGCAAGCCAAGGCTGCCCACCGCACCCGTATGGGCCGCCAATTCTCGCGAGCGGTTGTGCGTGCGGGATTGTCTCCAGAGCGGATAACGCCCCACACCATGCGCCGCACCGCGATCACCAAACTCATTATGGCCGGTGTCGACTTGCCCACTGTCCAGCTCATCAGCGGCCACAAGACGCTGGCAATGGTGCTGCGATATTTCCATGCCCTCGACACTCACGTTCACAAGGCAGCGTCGCTGCTCAGCTTCGGCTTGGCTGGCACGATTACACCAGAAGTACACACAGCCCAAATCATCGAGATGCCGATCGCGGCACCGTAAGCCGGAAGAGATCAATGTTTTAGAAAACTTACGCGCTGGAGGCCCGACCGGGAATCGAACCCGGGTGCACGGATTTGCAGTCCGTTACGTCACCACTCCGCCATCGGGCCTCGACCGCGCGAGCGGCGGGGCATAGCAATCGCGCTTGGCGACCGCAACCTTGGTCGCTACAGACTTGCCACGCGACCGGTTGCGCGGCACGTGTATTATCTGTATAACTCACCTGATCGACGGCACCAGATTACGACACCCGCAGCGACCGGATAGCAACTTGACCGATTACAATACTCTCCGTGCGACGATGGTCGCGAGCCAGCTGCGCACGGTTGGGGTCAACGATCCCGAAGTCGTGGCGGCGATGGCCACTGTGCCGCGCGAGAAATTCGTGCCCGCAGGCCGCGAGGCGCTCGCCTACGCCGATGCCGCGGTGCCGCTCGGCAATGGCCGCTGGCTGCCCGAGCCGCTAGTCACCGGGCTGCTGCTGACCCACGCTCGTATCGAGCGGCATCACCGCGTCCTGATCGTCGGGGCCGGCACCGGCTACGCCGCCGCGATCGTCGCCCGCCTGACCGACAGCGTCGTCGCCGTCGAGGAGGACGAGAGCCTGTGCTCCCACGCCACGGCCTGCGGCGTGACGATCGAGCAGCGTCCACTGGTCGACGGTGCTCCCGACGGCGCGCCCTACGACCTGATCTACTTCGACGGCGCGATCGAGCGCATCCCCGCCTCCCTCGCGGCGCAGCTCGGACCGCTCGGGCGCGCCGCGGCGGTCGTGCGTGCGCCCGGTAGCCCGGGCCGCGCCACGGTCGGGCGGATCGTCGGCGAGCACCTTGTCGGCGACGGCTTCATCGAGGTGCCGGCGGCCCTGCTCCCCGGCTTTGCGCGCGCTCCGGAGTTCGTGTTCTGAGCACCGTGGGCCACATGATCCGCAACTCCTCGCTCCTGGCTCTCGGCGTCGCGCTCTGCGGGTCGATCGCCGTTACGCCGGCACACGCCGAGACGCTGGCGCAGGCCATCGCCTCGGCCTACGAGACCAACCCCGACCTCGCCGCCCAGCGCGCCGTCGTCCGCCAGGTCGACGAGCTCGTCCCGCAGGCACTCAGCGCCGGTCGTCCGACCGTCGGCGTGTCCGTCAGCGCACAGCAGAATGCCGTCGACTCCTTCGGTGACGGCGGTCGCACCTTCTTCGGCGGCCTCAGTGTCAACCAGTCGCTGTACAACGGCGGCCGCACCCGCACCGCAACCAACGCCGCCGACAGCCGGGTCCTCGCGGCACGCGCCCGGCTCCGCGCCGTCGAGAACCAGATCATCCTCGACGTCGTGACCGCCTATTCGGATGTGTTGCGCTACGCCGCCGTGGTCGATCTCAACGCCAACCAGGTCAAGGTGCTGGAGCGCGAACTCCAGGCCTCCAAGGACCGCTTCGAGGTCGGCGACCTGACCCGTACCGACGTTGCCCAGTCCGACGCCCGCCTCGCCAACGCACGCTCCAACGAGATTTCGGCGCGCGGGCAGTTGTCGGCGGCGCGCGCCTCGTATCTCCGCGTCGTCGGACACTTCGCCGACGATCTCGCGCCCCTGCCCGCGCAGCCGACCCTGCCCGGCACCCAGGGCCAGTCGGTCGACCTCGCCAATGCCAACAACCCGGCATTGATCGCAGCGCGCTTCGACGAGTCGGCGGCACGCTACGACGTCAGCACCATCGAGCGCGAGCGCCTGCCCGCACTCGGGGTCGGTGCCGGGGCCGATTACCAGCGCTACAGCGGCGGCAGCAGCGGCAGCACAATCGGCGCGACCGGCGGCACCACGGGAACCGGGACCGGGACTATTCCGGTCATCCCGACCGGCAGCACCAGCGGCGGCTACTTCACCCAGAACGTCGGGCTGACGCTGACCGTGCCGATCTACCAGGCCGGGGCGGTCGCCTCGCGGGTCCGGCAGGCGCAGCAGCGGCGGTCGGAGCTTCTGGAGGCGATCGGCTCGACCAGCCGGCAGGTCACCGAGAGCGCCACCAACGCCTTCGTCCAGATCGGCACGGCGCGCGCGATCATCCAGTCGAGCCAGGTCGCGGTCGATGCCAACGCGCTCGCGCTGGAGGGCGTCACGCAGGAAAATCAGGTCGGCACCCGGACGATCATCGAGGTCCTCAACGCCCAGCAGGAATTGCTGGTCACCAAGGTCAACCTGGTCACCGCGCGCCGCGACGAATATGTCGGGGCCTATACGCTGCTCGCGGCCGTTGGTGCGGCCGAGGCGGCAGCGTTGGAGGTGCCCGTGCAGAACTACAATCCCGAGGTCAACGCCCGTGCCGTCCGGCACCTGATCAACGACTGGAATACGCCGAAGAATCCGCCGGCGCTGCCGCTCCCCGACCCCGGTGTCGCGACGCGGTCGGCAGTCATTGGCCCGCAGCAGTGAGCGACGACAGCCGCGCCGGCTACGGGTCCGAGGCGCAGGGTCCCGACACGCGCGAGTCGATGGACGACATCCTTGCCTCGATCCGGCAGGCGGTTGCGACCGAGGGTGCCGAGCCTGCCGCGGGCCCAGCACCCGAGACCGCCGTCGCGGCTGCCCCCGCCGCCGCCGCAGCGCTTGCCCGCGACGTTACCCTCGAGGCACTTGTCCGCTCGGCGCTTGAGCCGGTCCTGAAGCAATGGCTCGACGCCCACCTCCCCGAAATCGTCGACCGCGCCGCGCAGGCGGAGATCGCACGCCTGACCGGGCGCTGAGATCGAGCGCTGAGATCGAGCGCTGGCGGAAGGGTCCGAAATGGCTGCAGTCGTTTGAAGAACTGCCGCTAGCTGCTATATCGGACCCCGAGGAGACGACGATGGCGGGCAAAGCCGAAATCACCCCGCGCGACCTGCCGACCAAGATCGTCCGTGCCGCGGACGGCACCGTCGTCCGCATGAAGGTCGTCCAGTCCGACAGCAAGACCCTCGAACTCGATCTGCTCGCCGCTTTCCGCTCCAACGTCCGGCGCATCCGGGCCGAACAGCGGAAGCGTGCCCGTGTCGAAGACGCCGCGTAAACCCGAGCGGCCGGTTCTCTGGATCATCGCCGGGCCGAACGGCAGCGGCAAAAGCTCCCTCTACAATCGCAGTGACATCGAGGGCTGGGGCGGTTCGGTGTGGATCATCAACCCCGACCTGCTTACGTCGCACATCGTCGAGCAGGAGCAACTCGACCTTACCGCAGCGAATCTCGCAGCCGTCCAACGTATCGAGCATTGGCTGAATGGGTCGCTCGACGTGTACCAGACCATCGGCGTCGAGACCGTGCTGTCATCGCCGAAATACCGCGAACTGGTGCTGCGCGCGCAGTCCAAGGGCTTCGAAACGCGGATGCTGTTCGTGCTGTTAAAAACCGTCGCGATGCAGATCGAACGGGTCCGCATCCGGGTTCGCGGCGGCGGTCACGACGTTCCCGAGGACAAGATCCGCTCGCGCCGGACCCGCTCGTTCGAGCAGCTCGCGTGGTTCGCCGAGCATGTCGACCGGCTCGCGGTGTTCGACAATTCGGCCAGAGAACCTGAGCTAATGGCGACCAAGGCGCTCGGCAGGACGATCGTCTGGCACCACCGGCCGCCCGGCCCGCTCCGCGCCGAATTCGTCGCGGCAGGCATCGAAAACTTGCCCCCGGTGCGCGCTTCCGCAAAAAGCCGCGGATGACCACCGACTCCACGCCCGACAGCGCCGCCAACATCATCGACAAGACCTTCGACCCGACCGAGATCGAGGCGCGGCTGTATGCGCACTGGGAATCGACCGGTGCCTTCCGGCCCGAGCGGCCCGACGCCAAGCCGTTCACTATCGTCATCCCGCCGCCCAACGTGACGGGCTCGCTGCACATCGGCCACGCGCTCGACAATACGCTGCAGGACGTGCTGATCCGCTATCACCGGCTCAAGGGCCGCGACGCCTTGTGGGTGGTCGGCACCGACCACGCCGGCATCGCGACGCAGATGGTCGTCGAGCGCGGCCTCGCCGCCGAGGGCAAGAAGCGCACCGAGATGGGCCGCGACGCCTTTCTGGCGAAGGTCTGGGAGTGGAAGGAGGAATCGGGTGACACCATCACCCGCCAGCTCCGTCGCCTCGGCGCCAGCTGCGACTGGGCGCACGAGCGCTTCACCATGGACGCCGGCTTCTCGGCCGCAGTGAGCAAGGTGTTCGTCGAGCTCCACAAGCAGGGCTTGCTCTATCGCGCCAAGCGGCTCGTGAATTGGGATCCGAAGCTCAAGACCGCGATCAGCGACCTCGAGGTCGAGTACCGCGAGATCGACGGCATGATGTGGCACTTCCGCTACCCGCTCGAGGACGGCAGCGGCTTCATCGCGATCGCGACGACCCGCCCGGAAACCATCCTCGGCGACGGCGCGGTGGCGGTGAACCCCGACGACGAGCGCTACAAGCACCTCGTCGGCAAGCGCTGCCTGCTGCCGATCGTCGGCCGCTCGATCCCGATTATTGCGGACTCCTATGTCGAGGCCGACTTCGGCTCGGGCGCGGTCAAGATCACCGCGGCGCACGACGTCAACGACTATGCGGTCTACCAGCGCCACCCCGACGCCGGCATCCCGCTGATCAACCTGATGAACCCCGACGCGACGATGAGCGACGCCTGCCCACCCGACTACCGCGGCCTCGACCGCTATGCCGCGCGCGACAAGGTCATCGCCGACTTCGACGCGCTCGGCCTGCTCGACAAGGCCGAGCCGCACCGCCACCAGGTGCCCTACGGCGACCGCTCCGGCGTCGTCATCGAGCCGTATCTGACCGACCAGTGGTACGTCGACGCCGCCACGCTGGCGGCTCCCGCGATCGAAGCCGTGCGCGAGGGCAAGACCCAGTTCGTGCCGAAGACGTGGGAAAAAACCTACTTCAACTGGATGGAGAACATCCAGCCGTGGTGCGTGTCGCGGCAGCTTTGGTGGGGCCACCGGATTCCGGCTTGGTTTGGACCGCGTCAAAAGGATGGCCGACTGACGACGACCCTGTCCAGCGATGACGGGTATTACCTCAGCGAGACGTCGGATGACGTCGACATCTTCGTTCAGCTTGACGAAGCGGCTGCCATCGAGGCTGCTTGCCAACACTACAATTGCCGCATCGGTGATGGAGTCCTAAAAATCTGCGATAGCCGCGCTGAGGCAATCGAGCGCGATTTGCTAGCGTCGATGGAAGGGCGACCATCGATCAGCATGTGGCGCGACGACGACGTCCTCGACACCTGGTTCTCCTCCGCGCTGTGGCCGTTCGGCACCCTCGGCTGGCCCGAGCCGACGTCGGAGCTGGCGCGCTATTACCCCGGCGACGTGCTCGTCACCGGCTTCGACATCATCTTCTTCTGGGTCGCGCGGATGATGATGCAAGGCATCCACTTCACCGGCGAAGTGCCTTTCGCGACGGTCTATTGCCACGGGCTGGTCCGCGACGCCAAGGGTCAGAAGATGTCCAAGTCGAAGGGCAACAGCGTCGATCCGCTGGGCCTGATCGACAAGTACGGTGCCGACGCGCTGCGCTTCACGCTGACCGCGATGGAGAGCCAGGGCCGCGACATCAAGCTCGATGAGAAGCGCGTCGAAGGCTACCGCAACTTCGCCACCAAGCTGTGGAACGCCGCGCGCTTCTGCCAGTCCAACGGCATTTCCGGAGGCCAAGGCACTGCGCCGCCGCACGCGACGCAGGCGGTCAACCGCTGGATCATCGGCGAGGTCGTCGCCACCGCCCGCAACCTGGACGCCGCCATCGCCGCCTTCCGTTTCGACGAGTACGCCGAGGTCGCCTACCAGTTCGTCTGGAGCCGCTTCTGCGACTGGTACGTCGAGTTGACCAAGCCGCTGCTCGGCGAGGGTGCGGACGAGGCCATCGCCGCCGAGACCCGTGCCGTCGCCGGCTGGGCTCTCGACCAGATCCTCATACTGCTCCATCCGGTAATGCCGTTTATTACCGAGGAGCTGTGGCACAAGCTGGCCGCGCGCGAGCACGATCTCATCGTCGCGCCGTGGCCGGTGACCGAAGCGATGCTGGTCAACACCGACGATGCGGCGGAGATCGACTGGCTGATCGGGCTGGTGTCCGAGGTCCGCTCGGCACGCACCGAGCTCAACATTCCGCCGGGCGCGAAGCTTACCTTCAGTGTCGACGGTGCCAGCCCAGCAACCGTTTCGCGCCTCGCGGCGAACGCCCCTGCCCTCGCCCGTCTTGCGCGGATCGAGGCTGGCCCGGCAACCGGCGGCGGCGCGCTGCAACTGGTCCACGGCGAGGCGACCTACACGCTGCCGCTCGGCGGGATCGTCGATTTGGGAGCGGAGCGCGCTCGTCTGGAGAAAAACGCATTGGCCGCCGAGAAGGACCGCGACGGGCTGGCGGGACGGCTCAACTCGCCGGGGTTCGTCGACAAGGCGAAGCCCGAGGCGGTCGAGAAGGCGCGCGCGGACATGGCGGCGCGGGGGGCTGAGGCTGAGCGGCTGCGGGCGGCGCTTGCGCGGCTTGGCTAGGTCTCCAGCAACCCGATCAGCCCGCGCTCCACCCCCGTCAGCCACTGCGTCGACCGCGGCAGCTTCGTGCCCGCCAGTTCGAACGCGTGGCCCTCGGTGACCAGCTTGAGCAGCTTCGGGTGGACGTACGACTTGCGGCTGATTGCAGGCGTATTACCGAGCGCCTCCGCCACCGGCTCGAGCACGGCCTTCAGCGTTAGCGGCGCGCGGGTGCGGATCAGCGTCTCGAAGGCGATGACGCTCGCCCCCCAGGTGCGGAAGTGCTTGGCGGAGAAGTCGTCGCCCATCGCAGCCTTGATGTAGGAATTTACCTCGGCGGAACCGATCCGGTGCGGAGTGCCGTCGTCGGCGACATACTGGAATAGCGCTTGGCCCGGCAGGTCCTGGCAGCGGCGGACGATCTTCGCGAGCGCCTTGTCGGTGATGCTGACCTGCTGCTGCTTGCCGGACTTGCCGCGGTAGTCGAGCTTGACCGTGTCGCCCCGGACCGCGCCGTGGCGGTTGCGCAGCGTCGTCGCGCCGAAGCTCTTGTTCTCGGTCGCATACGCTTCGTTGCCGACGCGGACATGGCCCTGGTCGAGCAGGCGGACGACCGCGGCCAGCACCTTGTCGCGGGGCAGTCCGGACAGCTTCATGTCGGCCTCGACGCGGGCGCGCACCAGCGGCAGTGACGATCCGAACTCGACGCAGCGGTCGTATTTTTGCCCGTCCTGCGCGCGACGGAAATCGGGGTGGTAGCGGTACTGGCGGCGGCCGCGGTCGTCGTAGCCGATTGCCTGCAAGTGGCTGTCGGGGTCGGGCGAATACCACACCCGCTGGTAGGCCGGCGGCACCGCGAGCTTGTTCAACCGCGCGATTTCGTCCGGCGCGGTGATGCGGATGCAGTCGGGCATGAAGTAATGCCAGTGCTTGCCGCGCTTGCGCCGCGTAATCCCGGGCTCGGACGTATCGCCGTAGGTGAGCATTGCGCCGAAACGGCCCGCCGCCGCGCTTCGTTCCGGCGGCGGGCCAAGTGCGGCAATTCGCAACGTCGTCGGCGCAACTTCGTCAGTCGGTGACCGTCAAGACTTCTATGGTCAACGCCAGCGCCGCCACTGCCGGGTCGGGATCGACCCTGAGCGAGGTCAACCTGGCCTCGGCGACGATCTGCCGGGGCAGCTCGAACTCCGCCTCCGGTAGCACTTCGATCAGCCGGTCGAGCGCCGCACCGATGCACGCGGCGTCGCCGTGGAGGCGCAGGTCGAGCCGGTGGCGCTGGCCCTCGAAGGTCGCGCTCGACCACGGCCGGGTGGTGACCGCCTCGAGGACCAGCATCGGGAACATCGGCACGGGCTCGTCGGTGCCGGCGATCAGCGCCGCGAGCCGGCGCACCAGGTGCCCCGGGACGCCGGCGAGCGGCAGGTGCAGCAGGCGGTCGCTCATCGTGCGGCCTTCTGGTGGGGGATCGAGGCCGAACCGACCGTATCGATGAAGGCGAGAACCCGGGTGACCGTCGTGTCGCGGGGCTCGCGTCCGTTGCGTAAATCGAACACGAATCGCGGGTCACGTGCCGCTTCGCGACCGAACCGGCTCGGGGGCGTTGCCGTCGCCCGAAGGTAACGTTCAATCTTCGTCAATAATGGTGTCATCTTAGTTTCTCCCCCGACCCGAATCGGTATAGGCTATATTCCCGGCCATTTCCTACTTGTCTAGGTAATAACCTATGCTATAGTGAAACGGGTGGGGCTTGGAGAAGGAGGCTCCGCGTGTATGGATTACCTTGCCATCCGGAAACGGTTGGATGAGCTGATCAATCAGCGCGGCGAGGACTACGCCTCGTTGTCGCGGTTGCTGGGGCGCAATCCGACCTACGTCCAGCAGTTCGTCAAGCGGGGTGTCCCGCGGCGGCTCAGCGAGGACGATCGCCGTAAACTCGCCGCGCATTTCGGCGTTTCCGAACGGCTGCTCGGCGGCCCCGACGAGCGCGAGACGGTGCGCAGCCTGACCGCGCGCGGCGACGCGGCGGCCCGCTCGACGGACTATGTGCTGATCCCGGCGCTCGACATTGGCGCATCGGCGGGTGGAGGATCGCTTAACGATGGTGAAAACCCTATTAGCACCCTCGCCTTCCAGTCGAACTGGGTGCGGACGATCGCCAGCGGGCGGCCGGAGGCGCTGTCGGTGATCCGCGTCGAGGGGGATTCGATGCTGCCGACGCTGGCCGACGGCGACCAGATCGTGGTCGACACCGACGACCGCGAGCGGCTCCGCGACGGGATCTACGTGCTGCGCACCGACGACGCGCTGCTGGTCAAGCGCCTGAGCGTGAACCCGGCGACACGCCGCCTGTCGATCAAGAGCGACAACATCGCCTATCCGAGCTGGGACGACTGCGACCCTGCGACCGTCGCGGTCATCGGCCGCGTCGTCTGGGTCGGACGCCGGCTGGCTTGAGGCGGCTGGATCGCTCTATCGGTCCGTCGACTATTGAACGGGGACCGACCAGCACTGCATTGTCATCCCGGGCTTGACCCGGGACCCAGCTAACCACGGAGTCCGAGCGCTGGGTTAGCTGGGTCCCGGGTCAAGCCCGGGATGACAATGGGGGTTCAGGTACCGACACAAGTCCAGGCGAACTCAGCGCGTGTCAGGCCGCTGCCTAGCGTGACCCGCGCCGGGAATCCCATACCGCGACCACGATCGCCAGCACGACACCGGCCGCAAAGCCGCTCAGGAGTCCAGCACTGGCCTGGTTGACCGCGACGCCGACCGCAGCGCCGAGGAGGGTGAAGCCGGCGAGCAGGCAGCCGCCGGCGACGCGAGGGGGACGATCTTCCATCGTTGCTGCTCTCGCATGCGCTCCGCAGCAGCGCCAGCCGGAACCCGCCCTGCGCCCGGACGACGCAGGGGCGACACGGGTGGATTCGGTTCGGCTATGCCCGGCGGCAGGGGTCGGCTAGACGCTCGTGCAATGGGTCGAGGGATCGTCGGGTTGGTGCTGAGCGGGGCGTTTGCCGTCGCCGCGCCCCTCCACGCCCAGACTCCGGCGGCAGGAGCGCAGGCAACGCCCCCGACGACGAAGCCGGCCGTTGCGCCGCAGGTTGCTCCGACCGTCGCCGCTCCCGATCCGCTGCTCGACGCTATGGCTCCCCTACCCGGCGGGGTCGACTGGCCGACGGCGGTGTCGACGACCGCGGGCGACGCGACGGCCGCCGCGGAGGCCGGCGACGTGCGCTACGAGGTCGTCGTCGCCGGGCTGACCGAGATCCGGCTGCTGCCGCGCTTCCACGAGCTTTCGTCGCTGTGGCTGGGGCGGAACCAGCCCGCGAACCTGGCGCAGATCAACCGCCGGGCGACCGAGGACAGTGACCTGATCGATCAGCTGCTCCGCGCCGAGGGCCGCTACGGCGGCAATGTCGCGGTGGCGATCACCCCGCCCGACAAGCCCGGCACGCCGACCAAGGTGACGCTGACGGTCGTACCCGGCCCGGTCTACACGTTCGCGACGGTCGACCTCGAAGTCCCCGCCGGGGCACCGCAGCCGGTCGTCGAAGCCGCGCTCGGCATCAAGGTCGGCGATCCCGTCGACGCGACGGCCGTCGGGCTGGCCGAAGACGGCTTGAAGCTCAAGCTCGCCGACGCGGGCTACCCCTTCCCCGATGTCGGCGCGCAGGACATCGCGGTCGACCACAGCTCCCGCACCGCGACGCTGACCCAGCGCATCGACCCGGGCCGCCGCGCGGTATTTGGCCGCGTGCGCTTCGCCGAGGGGGTCAAGAAACAGCCCTTCGACGATGCCCACCTGGCGCGACTGGCGCGGCTCAAGGCCGGCGACAATTACAACGGTGCCGACCTCGAGGACCTGCGCCGCGCGCTGATCCAGACCGGCCTGGTCGGTTCGGCCTCGATCCGCCCGGTGGCAGGCGAGACCACCGAAGACGGCCTGCAGCGCGTCGATCTCGTCGTCACCACCGAGACCGCGCCGCTGCGCACGATCGCGGCGCAGTTCGGCTATTCGACGGGCCAGGGCCTGCGCCTCGAAACCAGCTGGCAGCACCGTAACCTGCTGCCACCCGAAGGTGGCGTGACCTTCCGGCTGGTCGCGGCCGAGCGCGAGCAGTTGCTGGGCGCCGAGCTCAGGCGGCACAACTGGCGCAAGCGCGACGTGACGCTGTTGCTCACCGCCGAAGCCGCCGCTGAGGAACAGGACGCCTATGACGCGCGGACGCTGACGCTCGGCGCTGCGATCGAGCGCGAGACCAACATCATCTGGCAGAAGAAGTGGACCTACTCGCTCGGGGTCCAGTTGATCGGCTCGTCGGAGCGCGACGGCAGCAACACGACCGCGGGCTTCGACACCTACCTGATCCTGGCGGCACCGCTGTCGCTGACCTACGACGGCTCGGACAATTTGCTCGACCCGACGCGGGGTTTCCGGCTGACCGGCCGCGTCTCGCCCGAACTGTCGTACCAGTCGAACGCCTTCGCCTACCTGAAGTCCCAGATCGACGGCTCCGCCTATTTGCCGATCGGCGACCGGTTCGTGCTGGCGGGGCGGCTCCATGTCGGCACCATCCTCGGCGCGAGCCGCGGCACGATCGCGCCGACCCGGCGCTTCTACGCCGGCGGCGGCGGCTCGGTGCGCGGTTTCGGCTACCAGCAGGTCGGTCCCCTGGACGCCAACGACAAGCCGCTCGGCGGCAACTCGATCATCGAGACTTCGATCGAGGCACGCTTCCGCTTCAAGGCGTTCGGCAGCGATGTCGGCCTGGTGCCGTTCATCGACGCCGGGCAGGTCGACACCGGCACGCTGCCCGGCGTCAACAATCTCAAGGTCGGCGCGGGCCTCGGGCTGCGCTATTACACCAGCTTCGGCCCGGTCCGCATCGACCTCGCGACCCCGATCAACCCCGGGCCGGGCGATCCCGTCGTCGCCTTCTACGTCTCGATCGGACAGGCGTTTTGAGCGGCCCGGCACTATGAGAGCAGTTCGCGCCCTCTGGCTCGTCGCCGCGCTGGTCGCGCTGGTGGCGCTCGCCGTGGTCGCCGGCATCGGCTTCCTGAACAGCGACGCGGGCCGCGACTTCATCGTCCGGCAGCTGCCGCTCTACGCCCCCAAGTCCGGCCTGACCGTGCGCGCCGGGCGCATCGAGGGCACCATCTTCGGTCGCGCCGCGATCCATGACCTCGAGTTCGGCGACCCCAAGGGTGTCTTCGCGCGCGCGCCCGTCGCGACGCTCGACTGGCGTCCGGTCGAGCTGATCCACAACCTCCTCGACATCCACGAACTCGACGTGCCCGAGGTCGATGTGCTGCGCCGCCCGGCGCTGCGACCGAGCGGCGACAAGCGCATCTTGCCCGACATCGACATCGTCGTCGGCAAGCTGAGCATCGACCGCATCGTGCTGGCCGCGCCGGTCATCGGCAGCGCGCGTGTCGTCAGCCTGACGGGCAACGCCGATATCCGCAGCGGCCGGGCGCGCATCGTGCTCGACGCCGCCGCGCCCGCTGCCGCTGGCGGGGACAGCGTCAAGTTGCGCCTCGACGCCGAGCCGGACCGCGACCGCTTCGACATCGACGCACAGGTCGCGGCACCCGCCGGCGGCGTCATCACCGGGCTGCTCCGCATCAAGTCGCCGCTGGCGCTCAGCATCTCGGGTGATGGCCGCTGGACCGCGTGGCAGGGTCGCGCCGTCGCCAGGCTGGGCGCAGCGCCGCTCGCCGACCTCGTGCTGAGCGCTGCCAACGGCCGCTTCGGGGTCGGCGGCACGATCGCGCCCGCCCACCTGCTCGACGGCCTGCTGGCCCGGGTCACGACCCCGGCACTGCGGATCGACGCGACGGCAACGCTCGCCGACCGCCGCGCCAACACGCGCTTCACCGCCTCCGCGCCGGCCTTCGCCGCGACCGGCAGCGGCCTCATCGACTTCGGCGACGAGAGCTTCTCGGGCATGACCATCGACACGCGGGTGCTCAAGCCGGCGGCGATCAACCCGCGACTGACGGCGCGCGACCTGCGGCTGCGCGCGCGGATCGCCGGGTCGTTCCGCAATCCGATCGTCGACTACGTCGTGACCACGCCGGCGATGACCTTCGGCAAGAACGGCTTCACCGACCTGCGCGCCATCGGCATCGTCCAGACCGGCGCGCGGCCACTGGTGGTGCCGCTCGCCGCCAGCGCGTCCCGGGTCACGGGCTTCGGAGTCGATGCCGACGCCCTGCTCCACAATGTCCGCGTTACCGGGCCGCTGACCGTGCGCGGCGACACCCTCGTCTCGGACAGCCTGGTCCTGCGCTCCGACCGCATCACCGCGCGTGCTGTTGCCAGCATCGCCCTCACCGACAGCGGCGCGTTCAACGTCCTCGCGAAGGGCGACCTGCCCAACTATCTCGTGCCCGGCCTCGGCGTCACCGACGTCCATGCCGACGTCCGCATCGTACCCGCAGGCACCGGAGCGCGCGTCACGGGGCAGGTCGGGGTTCGGGTCAAGCGGCTCGACAACGCGTTCTTCGCGACATTGCTCGAGGGGCTGCCGACCGTCACCAGCGCGATCGTCCTCAACCCCGCGGGCGACCTCGGCTTCAGCAACACCCGCGTCGCGTCACCCGGCCTGAACTTCGTCGCCGCCGGCACCCGGTCGCCGACCGGCATCCTCCAGCTGAGCGGCAGCGGCACATCGCGACGCTACGGGCCGGTCGGGGTCAAGCTGGTCGGCGCGATCGAGGCGCCGGTGGTCGACGTCACCCTTGCCCGCCCCGGTCTCGGCGCCGGCTTGAGCAGCGTCAGCGCCCACCTGACGCCGAGCGCCGGCAACTGGACGTTCGACGCCAAGGGCAACAGCGACTACGGCCCGGTCGCGGCGCGCGGGCTGATCCGCGCCACCGTCCAGCCCACCCCGATCGACCTCGCGGCGGTGACCGTCGCGGGCATCACCGGCCACGGCACCATCGTGCAGACCGCTGCCGGGCCTTTCTCGGGGCGGCTCGACGTCGCCGGACCCGGGCTGACCGGCACCATCGGGCTGAGCGCCGCAAGCGCCGTCCAGCGCGCCGACGTCGTTGTCACCGCGAGCAACGCAAAGCTGGCGTTCGGCTCCCCGGTCACCGTCGGCAAGGGCGACCTGCGCGCGACGATCCTGCTGCCCGACGCCGGGCCGCAGGTCACCGGACGCTTCACCGCCACCGAGATCCGCCGCCAGGACACCGTGTTGACCACCGCGTCGGGCAGCATCGACTACCGCGACGGCCACGGCACCGCGCAGTTCGACGCCGCGGGGCTGGCGGAATCGCCGTTCACCATCGGCGGCAAGGCGCGCCTCACCGACGGCCGCATCGAGGTCGATGGCGGCGGCACCTTCAACAGCCGTCGCATCGGCCTCCAACGGACTGCGGTACTGACCCGCGACGGGCCCGACTGGGTGCTCGCCCCGGCGATCGTCACGACGCCCGACGGCCGTGCCGAAGTGTCCGGGCGCTTCGGCGAGCGGCTTGCGGTAAAGGCCCGGCTCGACAATCTCGGCCTGTCGCTGCTCACCTTGGTCAGCCCGACCTTCGATTTCGGCGGCCGCGTGTCGGGAATGCTCGACATCGGCATGGTTCGCGGCAAGCTGCCGACCGGCACGGCGTCGCTCAGGATCAGTGGGCTCAGCCGCGCCGGGCTCGCCAGCGCCTCGCTACCGATTGACCTCGGGGTCAACGCCGTCCTCAACGAGAGCGGCGGCAGCGCCCGCGCGGTCATCGTCCGCGCTGGTATCGTCGAAGGACGGTTCCAGGCCCAGCTCCGCGGCATCCCGGGCACCGCAGAGGATCCCGTGCTCGAGCGCCTGCTCGCAACCCCGCTGTTCGCCCAGGCCCGCTACAACGGCCCGTCGCAGGCGCTGTGGCCCCTGGCGGGCATCGAGGCGATCGACGTCCGCGGACCGGTCCGGATCACCGCCGACATCGGGGGCAAACTCGGCGAGCCGACGCTGACCGGCACCATCGCCAGCGACGGCGCGCGCATCGAGAACGTCACCCTCGGAACCGTCGTCGACAAGGCGCACCTCGACAGCCGCTTCACCGCCTCGCGCCTCGAACTCACCAGCTTCAGAGGCGAAGTCGGCAAGGGCGGCACCGTTACCGGCAGCGGCAGCATCGGCCTGTCGGCGGTCGACGGCTTCCCGATGGACGTCAGGTTCACCCTGAAGGACGCGCAGGCGCTCAAGCGCGACGACCTTGCCGCGACGGTCAGCGGCGACATGCGGGTGGTCAGCGGCAAGGACGGCGCAAAAATCACCGGCAAGCTCGTCGCCGATAAGGCACGCTTCCGGATCGGGCGACCGGCGACCGTCGAGGTCCCCGTCCTTGCCGTCCGCGAGGTCAACGCCGAGATCGTCCGCCAGCGCGTCGTCGCGACCGCCAAGCCGACGCGCTGGGAACTCGACATCGCCGTCAGCGCGCCCGACCGCATCAACGTCGAGGGCATGGGCCTAAACTCCGACTGGCGCGGCGACATCACCGTCAAGGGCACGACGACCGCACCGGCGCTTTCGGGGCGCGTCGACATGGTCCGCGGCGACTACGACTTCGCCGGCAAGCGCTTCCAGCTCACTCGCGGCGTGCTGCGCTTCGGGGGGACCTACCCGCCCGACCCAATCCTCGACATCGCCGCCGAGAACGTCAGCGCGGGGTTCACCGCGACCCTGACGATCACGGGCACGGGCCTGAAGCCCGAGATCACGTTCGGCTCGGTCCCCGCTCTGCCGCAGGACGAAGTGCTCAGCCGCGTCCTGTTCGGCACGTCGATCGCCAGCCTGTCGGCCCCGGAGGCGCTGCAGCTCGCCGGTGCGCTCGCCTCGCTGCGCGGCGGTAAGGGTGCCGGGCTCAACCCGATCAATTTCGTGCGGAAAAGCCTCGGCATCGACCGCCTTCGCATCCTGCCGGCGGACACCACGACGGGCCGCCGGACCGCGATCGCGGCGGGGCAATATATCGGCCGGCGGATCTACCTCGAGCTCGCCTCCGACGCCCAGGGCTACACCGCGACGAACATCGAGGTGTCGCTGACGCGGTCGCTGTCGATCCTCAGCCAGGTCGCGACACTCGGGGGTACGAGCGTCAACCTGCGTCTCAAGAAGGACTATTGATCGCGCCTCGGACGCGAGCAATCCCCTTTCCAAATAGTTAACGAACTGCTACCGACACGAAACCGTCTTTATCGGAGTTTCGTTCAGGTGCGCCATTCTTCCCGATCCGGCGACACCGATTTCGACGCTGCCGAATCGCGTCGCAGCTACCGACAGCGGGTCCGGACCGAGCGCAAATCGAACAAGCTACAGGAGTTCATGGTGTCGATCGTCGGCATCGTCTGGGCCGTCGCCATCGTCATGGTCGCCCAGCTCGGGCTGCGCAGTTTCGGCTTCGGGTCGGAGAGCGTGGCGATCCGCCACCTCGTCGCCGCCTTGGGTTGTGGTGCGGCCAGCGAAGTCGGGCTCGCGCCGGCGCATCGCGGCGACCCCGGCTACTGGTCGCGGCTCGACCCCGCCAACGACGGCGTATCCTGCAAAAGCGCCGCCCTCCCCAGCCGGGTAATCGTCCACCGCGGATAGGCGGTGGACCGCTCAGGCTTGCGAAGTCGTCAGGGGCCGCGATGTCATCCAGCGCGCTGTCGTGATCCAGCGCGCCATTGTCATCCCGGGCTTGACCCGGGACCCAGCTAACCCAGCACTCGGACGACGAAGGAAACTGGGTCCCGGGTCAAGCCCGGGATGACAACGGGGCTCCGTTCGCCCAATCAGTTCGCCTGCTCAGCGCCCGATCAGCTTCCGCGCCATCGCGTCCGCGACCGCATCCGTAGCGCGCCCGCTGGCATCGGCCTCGGCGAAGATTTCGGCCAACCGCCCCTCGATCCGAGCGATGCTGGTGGCGACGCTCGCCGCATCGCCCTGCCCCAGATATTCCGCGACGACATTGATGATGCCGCCGGCGTTGATGACGTAGTCGGGCGCGTACAGGATGCCGCGCCGCTGCAGCCGCTCGCCGTCATCGGACGTGGCAAGCTGGTTGTTGGCGGCTCCCGCGACGATGGCGACGTCGAGCGCGCCGATGCTATCGGCGGTCAGCACCGCGCCGAGCGCATTCGGGCTGAACACGTCGGCGGGAAGCGCCATGATCGCGTCATTGTCCACCTTCGTCGCACCGAGTTCGGCAGCAACCTCGCTGGCGCGCGTACCGGCGATGTCGGCAACCGACAGTTTCGCCCCGGCCGCCGCAAGCTTGCGGGCCAGCGCATGGCCGACGCTGCCCAGCCCCTGGACCGCGACGTGGACCCCGGCGAAGCCGTCCTTGCCGAGCTTGTGGCGGACGGCGGCGCGCATGCCGACGAAGATACCCTCGGCGGTCGACGGCCCAGGATTGCCGCCCGCCTGGCCGCCCGCGACCGGCAGGCCCGAGACGTGGCGTGATGTGCGCGCGATGACGGTCATGTCGGCGTCGGACATGCCGACGTCCTCGGCAGTGACGTAGCGCCCGTTCAGCCCCTCGACCGCCCGCCCGAAGGCTTCGAGCAGCGCGTCGATCTTGGGCGCGCCCTTGAGCACCACCGCCTTGCCGCCGCCCATCGGCAGGCCGGCCATGGCGTTCTTGTAGCTCATGCCGCGCGACAGCCGCAGCGCGTCGGTCAGCGCCGCCGCATCGTCGGCGTAGGTCCACCAGCGGCAGCCGCCCGCGGCCGGCCCGAGGTGGGTCGAGTGCACGGCGATCACGGCGCGGAGCCCGGTCGCTTCGTCGGCGACGAACTGGACCGCCTCGTGGGCATCGAAATCGGGGGCGTCGAACAGCATCGGCCTGGCTCGCAATAATCGTTCAATGGCGCGCAATAATCGAATAGTGGCGTATCGTGAAGCCCGAAATGCGGTCGCGACGCCGCACTGGACGTTCGCGCCGTCCGCCCTAGATTGATGGGATGCAGCCGCTCCGCAATGCCATCGCCGGCCAGGTCCGCCAGATGATGGGAACGAAGCGGTCGACGCCGCTGCCGCCACGGCCCCCGGGTGACGACGGCCTGTTCGGCCCCGGCTCGATCGGCTGGAAGGTCCACGGCGATTTCCCCGCGATGATGATCGGCGGCGTGTCGGCGCTGCTGCTCCAGATGCTCCACCCGGCGGCGCTGGCGGGCGTCTGGGACCACAGCAACTTCCGCCGCGACATGACCGGCCGCCTGCGCCGCACCGCGCAGTTCATCGCCGGCACGACCTTCGGCTCGACCGAGCACGCGCACCAGCTCATCGACCGCGTCCGCCGCATCCACGACCGCGTCGACGGGACATTGCTCGACGGCACGCCGTATTTCGCCAACGACCCCGCGGTGCTGACCTGGGTCCACGCGACGGGCGCGCGCAGCTTCCTCGACGCCTACGTCCGCTACCGCGAGCCGTGGCTGAGCCGCGCCGCGCAGGACCGCTATTTCGCCGAGAGCGCCGTCGTCGCGCGCCTGCTCGGGGCCGGCGACGTGCCCGACACCCGCCGCGACATCGACGCCTACATCGAGGCGACGAGGCCTGCGCTGGTCGCCGATGCGCGGACGCTCGAGGTGACGCGCATCCTGCTGTCGCACCCTGCGCCCAACCCGATGATCGCGCCGATCAACCGGGTCATGCTCGACGCCGGCGTCGACCTGCTGCCGCGCTGGGCTGCCGACATGCAGGGCCTCGGCATCCCCGCGCACCGCAAGCCGCTGGTCCGCGCCGGCGGCAGCGGGCTGGCGACGGTGCTGCGCTGGGCCCTGAGCGCCAAGGCCGCGGCGGGCGCGAGCTAGGCGAAGACCTCGGCGAGGCTCTCGGGCCGGTCACCCTCGCGGACGAAGCGCAGCTCGACGTAGATTGCGGCGACGAGCACCGTCGACACGACGCTGAGCACGACATTGGCAAGCATGTAGGCGATCGCCAGACCGCCGAAGCCCTGGCTGGTCGCTATCGCCGCCCCGGTGAACCATCCGGCTCCGCTCGCGGTCTGGTAGGTGCCGCCGATCGCGATCAGGCCGCCGAGCACCAGCAGGTAGAGGATCAGCAACGCCAGCAGCGTCAGGAAGATTACCCACCGTGATCCCTTGGTCAGGGCGCGGCTGCGCCCAAGGCTGCCGATGATGCCGGCATTTTCCTCGACCATGACCGGCGCCGCGACCGCCCACATCAGGGCCAGGATGATGCCCGGGACCAGGAAGAAGACACTCGCGATCAGGATTGCGAAGTACATCAGCACGAACATCACCAGCATCGGCAACGCCGAGCGCGCGCCCTGTGTGAGGCTCGGCATGAGCTCGGGCTTCTCGCCCCGCTGGTCGGCCACCACGGCCCGGATCATCGTGCCGATCATCAGGCAGAAGAATGCGATGCCCACGAACACGCCGATCAGGCTGCCCGCGCCGAATCCCGGGATCGCGCCAGCAGTGAAGGTCGTGGGCGTGGGCGTAAGGGCGCGGACCGCCAGCGCGGGAACGAACTCCAGCCCGATCGCAAGGATCGCGAACAGCCCGATATTCCGCCCGATCGACCCGGTTGCGCGAGCCACCACGCGGCCAAGATCGAAGCGCTGTGCGCCTGCCGCTGTCGCCATCCGGAAATCCCCCTGCGCCCCGCCGGCAATGTTGCCCGCCACGCCGCGACTGTCCAGCGACTTGCGCCCGCGCGCGCGCCGCTTCAAGGTCGCTCGGGGTACGGGCAGACTGGGGGCAGCGTGGCGGCAGGGGCGGCGAACGGAGCGGCAACGGCCGACGCGCGCTTTGCCGCAGCCCACAAGACGCTGCTCGCCGACCCGCGCATCCAGTTCGACCTGCCGACGCACCCGCCCGAGCCGCCGCCGCCGGAGTGGCTGAAGCGCGTGCTCGACTGGATCATCGAAGGCTTCAAGAAGCTCGCCGAGGCCGGCCCGGTGGTCAAGATCCTGTTCTGGCTGATCGTCGCCGCTATCGTGCTCGCGCTGCTGCGCTGGCTGTGGCCGTACGCGCTGCGGCTGTGGCACCAGCTGCGCAAGACCAGCACCACCGACGAAGAAGGCTGGCGGCCCGAGGCGGCACCGGCGCGCGCCCTGCTCGCCGAGGCCGACGCGCTGGCGGCGGACGGTGCCTATGCCGAGGCGGCGCATCTCGTCCTCCTCCGCAGCGTCGAGCAGATCGGCGCGCGCCGCCCGCACATGGTCCGCCCGGCCCTGACCAGCCGCGACATCGCGCAGGTCGAGGGATTACCCGGCGACGTCGCGCGCGCCTTCGGGCTGATCGCGAGCGTCGTCGAGACCGGGCTGTTCGCCGCCCGCCCGGTCGGGGCGGACGCCTGGGCGCGGTGCCGCGAGGCCTATGAGGCGGTCGCGTTCCCGCGCGCGTGGGCGGCATGAGCGCAACCAGCGATCCCGCCCCCGCCACCTTCGGCGCGCGCCTGATGGGCATCCTGCTCGCGGCGAGCATCGCGCTGGCCGGGCTGTACGCGGTGCTGACCGCTTATGCCCCGGAGCTCCGCGACGGGCAGGACGGCGGCGGCCACGCGCTGTCGAATTCCGCGGTCGGCTTCAGCGGCATTGTCGCGCTGGCGCAGGCGACGGGAATGAAGGCGACGCTCGGCAAGGACTCGCGCAGCCTGCCGGAGGGCGGGTTGCTGGTTCTGACGCCCGGGCCCGGTACCGATCCGAAGAAGGTCGACGCCCTGATCGATGCGCGGCGCGGGCAACCCGGCGTGTCACCGGTGCTGGTGATCCTGCCGAAATGGGTGACCGGTCCGGTCGACCGGCATCGCGGCTGGGTCGAGCAGGCCGGCGTGCTTCCCGGCCCCGCCGCCGCGGCCTCCGTCGCCCGCCGCTTCGGGATCGGGGTTGCGGCCGCGAGCAGCGCCGCCTGCTGCGTGACCGCAACCGACCGTTCGATTACCTTCCCGACCCCGCGCCTGCTGCGCGTCCTCGAGGACGCCAAGCCGACCACCGTCCTTGCCGCGCCCGATGGCGGCGAAGTGATGGGCTGGTCACGCAGCGACGATGTCTACGTGCTTGCCGACCCCGATCTGCTGGACAATGCCGGCATGCGCGATCCCGCCACGGCCCGCGCGGCCCTCGCGTTGCTGGCCAAGCTCGGCGCCGACCGCGGCGGCATCGTCTTCGACGTCACGCTCAACGGCTACGAACACACCCACAATATCGCCAAGCTTGCCTTCGAGCCGCCGTTCCTGGCGCTGACCCTGTGCCTGCTCGCCGCCGCCGCGCTGGCCGGACTGCAGACCGCGTTCCGCTTCGGCGCGCCGCGCGCCACGCCGCGCGCCATCGCCTTCGGCAAGCGTGCGCTGGTCGACAATGCCGCCGAGTTGATCCGCAGCGCCAAGCGCGAGCCGGCAATGGCGGTGCGCTACGGCCAGTTGATGCTCGACGCCGCAGCCGCCACGCGCGGCGCCCCGCCCAGACTGGCACCGTCCGAACTCGCCGCCTGGCTCGACCGCCGCGCCACCGGCGACGCGCGCTTTGAACAGCTCGCGGAGGCTGCGAACGCGGCCAAGACCCGCGACGAAGGCCTGGCGGCGGCGCAGGCGCTGTATCGCTGGAAAGAGGATGTGACGCATGACGGTTGATAAATTGCCATCGCGACGAACGCCGCTTCCCTCTCCCGCTTGCGGGAGAGGGCGACTCGCGCCCTTCGGGGCGCGGCGGGGAGAGGGTGTCTCACCGTCAGGAACTGGATCGTCGAGCGAGCCCCTTCGCGCTCGATCCCGAAGCGAGCCTCGTACGGTGAGACACCCTCTCCCCGGGCCGGCGCCCGGCGCCGTCTCTCGCCCTCTCTCGCAAGCGGGAGAGGGAAGCAGCATCCGCCGGGGCTACAGAACAGGGAGCGCGGACCGATGACCGACACCACCGTCGACAACGTCCGGGCTCTCGGCGAGGCGATCGCGGCCGAGGTCGGCAAGGCGGTCGTCGGGCAGGACCGCGCCGTGCGCCTGCTGCTGGTCGCGCTGTTCGCCCGCGGCCACGTCCTGCTGGAGGGGCCGCCCGGCGTCGCCAAGACCTTCCTGGCGCAATGCTTCGCCCGCGCCACCGGCCTCGACTACGGCCGCATCCAGTTCACGCCCGACCTGATGCCCGGCGACATCCTTGGCTCCAACCTGTTCAACTTCCAGACCAGCAGCTTCACCATGACCCAGGGGCCGATCTTTTCGGAGCTGCTGCTGGCCGACGAGATCAACCGCACCCCGCCCAAGACCCAGGCCGCGTTGCTCGAGGCGATGCAGGAGCGCTCGGTCACCATCGACGGCGTGACGCACCCGCTCAGCCCGCGCTTCACCGTCGTCGCGACGCAGAACCCGCTCGAGCACCAGGGCGTCTATCCGCTGCCGGAGGCGCAACTCGACCGCTTCCTGTTCAAGCACGTGCTCGGCTACCCGACCGCCGAGGAGGAGCGCCGCATCGTCGCCGCGCACGGCGGCCGCTTCGGCGCGGCAACCCCGCAGGCGTGGGGGATCGAGGCGCGGACCGATGCCGCCGGCCTCGCCGCCGCCGCCGACGCGACCGCCGACGTCAAGCTCGTCGACCCGGTCATCGACTATGTCGTCGCCCTCGTCCGCGCCACCCGCACCGCCGCCGACCTGTCGTCCGGAGCCTCCCCCCGCGCCGCCGCGATGCTGGCCAGCGCCGCCCGCGCCGAGGCGGCACTGTCAGGCCGGGACTATGTCATCCCCGACGACGTCAAGGCGCTCGCCCCGTCGGTGCTGCGCCACCGCGTCGTGCTGTCGCCCGCCGCCGAGATCGATGGGCGCGCGGTCGATGCGGTCGTCGCCGCGCTGATCGAGCAGGTCGAGGCGCCGCGTTGATCTACCCGACCGACCGGCTGGTGTGGCTGACCGCGGCAGGCGCGCCGGTGGCGCTGCTCGTCGGCGTGGTTTTCCCGCAATTGTGGCTCCTGCCGGTCGGTTGGGTCGCGGCCGTGCTGGCGTTTGCGGCCTATGATGCGGCGGTAATGCCTTCCGGACTGACCGCGACCGCCGAGCTCCCGCGCTCGGTCAACGTCGGCGAGGCGTTTGCGGTGCGGCTGACGGCGTCCGGTCTGGCGCGGCGGCGCGAAGCCGCGGTGACCACCGACGCGCTGCTGGAGTCAGCATCCGGTGGCCGCATCGGCTTCGACGGCACCACGGCGACCCTGCCGTTGACGGCGCTGCGCCGCGGACTGTCGCGGGTCGCGCACCTCGACCTGCGCTGGCAGGGACCGCTCGGCCTCGCGTGGCGGCAGCGGCGGCAGGTTCTCGATCACGAGCTCGTCGTCACCCCCGACATCCGCACGGTGCGCACCGACGGCGTCGCGCTGCTGACCCGCGAGGCGCGGACCGGCCTGATGGCGCAGCTTGAGCAGGGCCAGGGCAGCGAGTTCGACGCGCTGGCCGAATACCGCTCGGGGATGGACCGCCGCCGCCTCGACTGGAAGCAGTCGGCGCGCCATTCGAAGCTGCTCGCCAAGGAATACCGGGCCGAGCGCGACAACAACATCGTGCTCGCCTTCGATTGCGGGCGGACGATGTGCGAGCCGATCGCCGGCCTGCCGCGCCTCGACCGCGCCATCACCGCCGGGCTGCTGACCGCCTATATCAGCCTCAAGATGGGCGACCGGGTCAGCCTGTTCGGCTTCGACGCGCGGCCCCGGGTGGCGGGCGCGGCACTGGCCGGGGTCGGGGCCTTCGCCGGCCTCCAGCGCGCCGCCGCCCGTCTCGATTATTCGGCGGAGGAGACCAACTATACCCTCGCGCTGAGCACGCTGGCCGCCCGCCTCGACCGGCGCTCACTGGTCATGCTGTTCACCGATTTCGTCGACTCGACGTCGGCGGAGTTGATGCTGCGCTCGGTCGGCAAGCTGCTCGAACGCCACGTCTTGCTGTGCATCGTCCTGCGCGACGAGGAGCTCGAGGGGCTGGCCGGGGCAAATCCTACAAGCCCCGAGGACGTCAGCCGCGCCGTCGTCGCCGCCGGTCTGCTGCGGGAACGCGCCATCGTATTAACGCGATTAGCCCGCCTAGGCGTCGAAGTCGTACCAGTTGGCTGGCGCGACGCCGGTCCGCAGGTCGTCCGCCGCTACCTCGAAGCCAAGCGACGCCGACTGTGAGCGGCGACGCCCTCGTCGTCGGCAGCCGCCGCTTCCGCGCCGACCGCGAGCCGCAGTGGCGCGACCTCGAGGCATTGCTCAACAAGGCCGAGCGCAAGTCCGTCCGCGCCCTCACCGACGACGAGCTGGTCGCCCTGCCCCGCCTGTACCGCGCCACGCTCTCCTCGCTGTCGGTCGCCCGCGCCACATCGCTCGACGCCGACCTGATCGCCTATCTGGAGGGCCTGTCGGCGCGCGCCTACTTCTTCGTCTACGGGGTCCGCGCCAACTTCTGGGGCCGTGCCCGCCGCTTCCTCGCCCGTGACTGGCCGCACGCGGTGCGGACGCTGGTGCCCGAGACCTTTGTCGCCGCCGCCCTGCTGCTACTCGGCACCGTCGTCGGCTACATCCTCGTTGCGCATGACCCCACCTGGTACTCGGCCTTTGTCCCCGACAGCATGGCGGGTGGCCGCAACCCGCAGGCGTCCGCCGCCAGCCTGCGCAAGACGCTCTACGACGGCGACGGCAACAGCGCGCTGTCGTTCCTCGCGGCGTTCCTGTTCACCAACAACGCCAAGGTCGCGATCGGTGCCTTCGCGCTCGGCTTCGCGTTCGGCGTGCCGACGGCGCTGCTGTTGATCTACACCGGCGCGATGGCGGGGGCGTTCGTGGCGCTGTTCGCGCACGTCGGGCTGGGCTTCGAACTCGGCGGCTGGCTGCTGATCCACGGCACCACGGAGCTGTTCGCGATCGTCCTCGCGGGCGCCGCGGGCTTCCGCATCGGGCGCGCCGTCGCCTTCCCGGGCGAGCTGACCCGCATCGCCGCAGCGCAGGCCGCCGGGCGCACCGCAGCGACGACGATGATGGGGGTCGTGGTCATGCTCCTCGTCGCCGGCCTGCTTGAGGGCTTCGCGCGCCAGTTGATAAAGGTCGACGCCGTCCGCTACCTCGTCGCGTCCGCGATGCTGACCCTGTGGCTCGGCTATTACTACTGGCCCCGGTCCTCCCTGCCCGCGCGTGGCTGAGCGGCCGCACTTCCGGGGCGCCGACAAGGCGTTCGAGCGCGCACTCGTCACGCCCGAGGGTGTCATGCTGCGCCTAACGCTGGCGCGCGCCGGGCAACGGCTCGGGGCGTTCCTTATCGACATGGTGCTGATGATCGCCACGCTGGTCGCAATGACGATCGGGCTATTGCTCGTGCTCGGTCTGACCGGCGGCACCGGTGCAGAGCTGATCGCGGTGGTTTGGCTGCTTGGCTTCTTCGTGCTCCGCAGCCTGTGGTTCATCCTGTTCGAGAGCGGCGTCCGCGCGGCCACACCGGGCAAGCGCCTGCTCGGCATCCGGGTCGCGGCGCGCGACGGCGGCCGCCTTTCGACCAATGCCATCGTGGCGCGCAACATGCTCCGCGAGCTCGAATTCTTCCTGCCGCTGTCGTTCCTCGGCTACCAGGCGAGCGAGGGAGCGGGCGACGCCCTGACCGCGCTCGCAGGCCTCGGCTGGAGCCTGATCTTCCTGTTGTTCCCGCTGTTCAACCGCGACCGGCTGCGCGTCGGCGACCTGATCGCCGGGACCTGGGTGCTGCGCAATCCGCGGCCGGGCCTCGGCCTCGACATCGCCGAGCGCACCGGGACAGTTGGCTTCGAGTTCAGCGATGCCCAGCTCGACGCCTATGGCGAGTTCGAACTGCAGACGCTGGAGAACGTCCTCCGCCGCGGCACTCCGAACATGATGCGGCGGCCCGCCGACGACCCGGTGACGCTGGTCGCGGCGACGGTCCGCACCAAGATCGGCTGGCGGCGCGGCGACGACGATTATGCCTTCCTCGCGGCCTATTACGCGGCCCTGCGCTCTCGCCTCGAACACGGGTTGCTGTTCGACCGGCGGCGGCGCGACAAGAACGACCGCTAACGGCGGCCGCCGTTACTCGTCGAAGCCCACGAACACCGCCGCCTCGTCGACCGACTTGCGGCGCGAGACGACCGCGTTCGCCGGATAGTCGTCGTCGGGATAGCCCATCGCGATGCAGATCATGATGACCTGGTCGTCCGGGATGCCGGCGTGCTCGCGGACCACCGGCGACTGCATGATGCCCTGGCTGTTGATCACGCAGCCGAGGCCACGCGACCACGCCGCGTTGACCAGCGCGTTGGCGACGGCACCGCAATCGAAGGGCGCGATATCGCCGCCGTGGATCGACCGGTCGTAGGTCACCACGACCGACACCGGCGCATCGAACTGGCGAAAGCCGCGCAGCACCCAGTCGCGGCGCTTGTCCTGATCGTGCCGCTCGATCCCGGCGGCACCGAACAGCTGCTTGGCAATCTCGATCTGCCGCTCGCGGTGTACACCGACATACTCGCCGTGGCTGCGGAATTCGCGGGACGCCGGGACGCCCGCGAGATTGCGCTCGGTGTTACCGGACCGGATGCGGTCGAGCGGCGCGCCCGCGACCACATAGAAATTCCACGGCTGGGTGTTGAGCGACGACGGCGCGCGCATCGCGATCTCGATGATCTCCCGGACCAGGGTCTTGGGCACCGGCTCGGGCCGGTAGCCACGGACGCTGCGTCGCCCGAGGACGACGGCATCGAAACTCGGCGAGTCAGGAGATTGAGTCATGGACCCCCAGGGAAGCGCCAGATGCTTGAAATCGCTGGGGCGGACGACGGGGATTGAACCCGCAACCTCCGGTACCACAAACCGGCGCTCTAACCAATTGAGCTACGACCGCCACGCCCAGCGAGGTGTGCAGATACGGACCTGCTCGCGCCGGGTCAAGGCGCTCCGACGCCCGGTCGCTACGGATGTGCCGCGAGGACCCCACAGGCGATGCGGTTGCCGCTGTTGCCGGCCGGGTCGGACTTGTAGTCGTCGGGACCAGCGTGGACGACGACCGCGGCGCCGTCGGCATCGAGCAATGGCGCCGTGCCGCCGGTCAGGGTCAGCTCGGCAAGCTGTTCGACGAAACGCCCACGCCCGTCGCTGCCGACGACGACGTTAGGCAAGTCGCCCTCGTGCGCACCCATCGGGTTGTCGTGGCCGTGCTGCTTCATCGTCGGGTTGAAATGGCCGCCAGCGGTCTTGAAGTCGGGCGCGTCGCACTTGCCGACTGCATGGAGGTGGACCCCGTACGTCCCCGGAGCCATGCCCTCGACCGACACCGTGACCTGCGTCCCCGCCGGCCGCTGCTCGAGCCGCGCCGTGCCGCGTAACTCGCCGTTGGGGCCGAGCAACTGCGTCGTCGCGGTGACCGAAGGCGGCGCGTCTCGGGTCTTGCCCATCGAGGTGGACTTGCTGTTGCTGCATGCGGCCAGCGCGACCAGCGACACGGCAACGAGTGCGATACGCATCAGATTTACCCCAGCGACTTGTTGATCGTTTCCACCATCTTCTTGGCGTCGGCGAGCAGCATCATGGTGTTGTCCATGTAGAACACGTCGTTGTCGACCCCCGCGTAGCCGACGCCGCCCATGCTGCGCTTGACGAACAGCACCGTCTTGGCCTTCTCGACATCGAGGACGGGCATGCCGTAGATCGGCGAGGTCTTGTCGGTCTTGGCGGCGGGGTTGGTAACGTCGTTGGCACCGATGACGAACGCGACATCGGCCTGCGCGAACTCGCCGTTGATGTCCTCCAATTCGAAGACCTCGTCGTACGGCACATTGGCCTCGGCCAACAGGACGTTCATGTGGCCCGGCATGCGGCCCGCGACCGGGTGGATCGCGTATTTGACGCTGACGCCGTCCTTCTTGAGCAGGTCGCCCATCTCGCGCAGCGCGTGCTGGGCCTGGCTGACCGCCATGCCGTAGCCGGGGACAATTATGACGCTCTCGGCGTTCTTCATGATGAACGCGGCGTCCTCAGCCGAACCGCGCTTCCACGGCCGCTCGACGGCATCGCCCTTGACTGCGGGGCCGCTGTCGCCGCCGAAGCCACCTGCAATGACGCTGATGAAGCTGCGGTTCATCGCGGTGCACATGATGTAGCTCAGGATCGCGCCCGACGAACCGACCAGCGCGCCGGTGATGATCATCGCCGAGTTCTGCAGCGTAAAGCCCATCGCCGCCGCCGCCCAGCCCGAATAGCTGTTGAGCATCGAGATCACGACCGGCATGTCCGCGCCGCCGATCGGGATGATCAGCAGGAAGCCGATGGCAAAGCTGAGGCCGACGATGAGGAAGAAGATCAGCGGCGCCGAATTGGTGACGAAAACGCCGATCAGGATCAGGATCGCGGCAAGGATGCCGAGGTTGATGATGTGCCGGCCAGGCAGCTGGATCGGCGCGCCCGACATGCGCCCCGACAGCTTCAGAAAGGCGATGACCGACCCCGAGAAGGTGATCGCACCAATGGCGACGCCCAGTCCCATCTCGACGCGGCTGACGGTCGCGATGTCACCGGTGACGGGATCGAGAATGCCGAACGCGGCGGGGTTCAGGTAGGCCGCGACGCCGACCAGCACTGCGGCCATGCCGACGAGGCTGTGGAAGCCCGCGACGAGCTCCGGCATCGCGGTCATCTTGATTTGGCGCGCGATATAATAGCCGACGCCGCCGCCGATCGCGATGGCGCCGATGATCAGCGGCAGGCCGACATTGTGCTCGATCAGGGTGGTGCCGACGGCGATGACCATGCCGATCATGCCGAAGCGGTTGCCCTGCTGGCTGGTCTCAGGCGACGACAGGCCGCGCAGCGCGAGGATAAACAATACCCCCGAGACGAGGTAGGCGAGCAGGACCCAGGCGGGCGTCGCGGCTAAAGCTTCATGCATGTGCCGCCCCTCAAATCTTCGCTGCGGGGACCTTGCGGTCCTTCTTCTTGTACATTCCGAGCATCCGCTGGGTCACCGCGAAGCCCCCGAAGATGTTCACCGAGGCGAGCGCCACCGCAATCAGCCCGAGCCACTTCGAAATCTCGGAGCCGCCCGCTGCCGCCGACGCCGCAATCAGTGCACCAACCACGATCACCGAAGAAATCGCATTAGTCACCGCCATCAACGGCGTGTGCAGGGCCGGCGTCACCGACCAAACGACATAATAACCGACAAAACAGGCCAGCACGAAGACCGAGAGCTGGGGGATCAGGTGTTCCATTTGATTACCGCCATTTCTTAACTTGATCGCGGAGCACACTCATGGCCTCGGCAAACGCCGCGACCTTCACAGACTGGTCGCCCTCGCACGCGGCGAAAGTGTCACCAGTCATGTGACAGACTTCGGTGCCACTGCGCGCTTCAAGGGTCGTCAAGTTGACGTCCGGGTTTCGTCGCTGCGCGCGAACGACGATCCTCTCCAGTTCGAGACGAAGCCCGTCAACCTTCACGCTACGCTCTTTGCCGCAGAGCTCGAGCTCGGCACGCGTTGCGGCTTGAAACGCTGCCATGAAATCGATGCGACGCGCATCATCCTGACCGTAGTTGCACGGCCTTTGGTGCACTTCCGTCGGCTGGAACTGCGCAGCGGCAAACGCCGCCCCCGAGTGCGTAAGCATCGTAGCCGCCACGATTGAGGCGACCATCACCCTCACGCTGCCAGCAACCGCTCATGCACCACAACCCCGCCGCGCGTCAGGGTCACGCCCTTCACGATCTCGTCGTCCGGCGCCCACACGACCTTGCCGGCGTCCTTGTCCCAGAACGCCGCGATGAAATTATAGACGTTGCGCGAATAGAGAGCGCTGGCGTCGGCGGCGAGGCGCGAGGGCACGTTCTTGTGGCCGATGATGCGGACGCCGTGGACCTCGACGACCTCGCCGGGGCGCGAGCCCTCGATGTTGCCGCCGCTCTCGACCGCGAGGTCGACCAGCACCGAGCCGGGACGCATCGTCGCGAGCTGGGCGTCGGAAACCAGTCGCGGCGCGGGGCGGCCCGGGATCAGCGCGGTGGTGATGACGATGTCCTGCTTGGCGATGTGGCTCGACACCAGCTCGGCCTGCGCCGCCTTGTATTCGTCGGACATTTCCGTGGCGTAGCCGCCGGTGCCCTCGCCCTGGATGCCGGCGACCTTCTCGACGAAGATGCCCTTGGCGCCGAGGCTCTCGATCTGTTCCTTGGTCGCAGCGCGGACATCGGTTGCCGATACCAGCGCCCCGAGCCTCCGCGCGGTTGCGATCGCCTGCAGGCCCGCGACGCCGACACCCATGACAAAGACGCGCGCCGCGCTGATCGTGCCGGCGGCGGTCATCATCATCGGGAAGGCGCGACCATAAGCCTCCGCGGCGTCGATCACCGACTTGTAGCCCGACAAATTGGACTGCGACGACAGCACGTCCATCGACTGGGCGCGGGTGATGCGTGGCATGAACTCCATCGCCAGCGCGTCGATGCCGGCGGCGGCATAGCCGTCGATGCGGGCGCGGTCGGCGAACGGCGACAGGATCGCGGCGAGCACGGCGCCGGACTTGAGCCCGGGCAATGCATCGGCGGCGGGGCCTTGCACGCCGACAATGAGGTCGGCATCGGCTATCGACGCGGCGCGGTCGCCGACAGTGGCACCGGCGTCGGTGTAAAGCTGGTCGGCGATATTGGCTCCGGCCCCAGCCCCGGCCTCGACCGCGACAGTCGCCCCGAGCACAATCAACTTCTTTACCGTTTCCGGGGTCGCGGCGACGCGCGCCTCCCCGGCTTCGGTCTCGCGCAAAACTGCAATCCGCATCATCGCTCCCAAGAGCCGGTCTCTAGCGGACCAGGAAAACCGCCAGCAGGATGAGCAGGACGGCAAGCACCACGACGCCCCATTTCATCGCAGCCATAAAACGCTCGTAGGTGTGAACATGTTCAGCCGCCGCACCATCGTGGGGCAACTCGCTTGCGACGATCTCGAAATCTTCGGACATTGACCACCTGTGGAGCACGTGCCCCCAAAGCTTCATAGCAAAGCTTTACGTTCGGGGAAGCCCCTTAGACCGTACCAAGCCCGGCACGGGCCAACGCCGCCGTTTGCCGCTCGGCAAGTTTCGCTTCGTCGAAGTCGGCAATCATGGCGTTGAACATCGCGTACCAGTTGAGCTCGGCCTTCAGGTGCATGAACACGCCACCGAGCCCGATAGCGGCGCGGTCCATGAACACGAACTCACGCGGGATGGTCACGGTGCCGAGTTCGCGCAAGCGGCGGTGGACCGCCTGTGCCGTCTCGCGGCCGTAAGTGGCGGGGTTGCCACTGGCGTCGATAACCCGGACGCGGTCGTCGAGCAGCGGGCCGTACAGGAACTTCGCCCAGATCAGCAGCGTGTCGATGATCTCGCGGCTGAGGCCGGTGAAGCCCCAGCGTTCGAAGGCATCGACCGCCAGCGCCTCGTCACCGTTGCCGATGGCGCGGTACAGGTCGACGACCGCACCGATGAAACGCGGCGGGAACACCCGGATGCAGCCGAAATCGAGCAGGTTGATCGAGTGGTCGTCCCGCACCGTGTAGTTGCCGAGGTGCGGGTCGCCGTGGATGATCCCGAAGTGGTGGAGCGGCAGGTACCACGCGCGGAACAGGTTGTTGGCGATCCGATTGCGGGTCTCGAGGTCGGCACCCTTGAAGTCGAGCAGCGGGCTGCCGTCGAGCCAGGTCATCGTCAGCAGGCGGCGCGACGAGAGTTCGGGCAGCACCTCGGGCAAGTGCGTCGAGGCCTCGCCCGCGAGCATGTCGCGATACAGACCGAGGTGCTTCGCTTCGCGCTCGTAGTCGAGCTCCTCGCGCAGCCGGTCCGCGAGTTCCTGATGGATCTCGACGGTGTCGATCGACTTGTCGAAGCGCTTGTAGAGCCCGAACAGCAGGTCGAGCTGGCCGAGGTCGGCTTCCACCGCGCTCGCCATGTCGGGATACTGGAGCTTGGCCGCGACCCGACGGCCATCCAGCGCGACCGCGCGGTGGACCTGCCCGAGCGACGCGGCGGCGGCAGCCTCATGCTCGAAGCTCAGGTACTTCGCCTCCCAGTCGGGGCCGAGCTCGGACTTCATCCGCCGCTTCACGAAGGGCCAGCCCATGGACGGCGCGTTGGCCTGGAGCTGCGACAGCTCGGCTGCGTATTCCGGCGGCACCGCGTCGGGGATGGTCGAGATGATCTGCGCAATCTTCATCACCGGACCCTTGAGCCCGCCAAGCGCGGCGCGAAGCTGCGCGGCTCCGGTCGCCTTGTCGACGTCGCCGCCGAACAGCCGCGCTGCGCCCATTTGCGCGGCGAGGCCGAGGCCGGTGCTGCCGACCTTGGCGTAACGCGAAAGCCGGCCGCCGAGGGAGTTGGTGTCTGCCATTCTCGCTAGTTAGGGCGGCTCGCGCGGCGGTGCCAGCGTGGCGGGAGGTCGCTAGCGGTTGAGGGCCGCCCAGACCTGCAGCGCCTGCAAGGTCTCGGGTACGTCGTGGACCCGCACCCAACTCACGCCCTGCGCCGCCGCATGCACGGCGAGCACGAGGCTCCCCGGCAGGCGGCCCTCCACCGGCCCGCCAATGAAGCCCTTGCGGCTCGCACCGAGCATCACCGGGCAGCCGAGATCGCGGAACCGCGACAGGCCCCGCAGCAGGGTGAGGTTATGCTCGACGGTCTTGCCGAAGCCGATACCGGGATCGATGACGATCCGCGAGCGAGCGATGCCCCCGGCGACGCAGGCGCGGATGCGCTCGACGAGCCAGGCGTGGACCTCGACGACGACGTCCTCGTAGTGCGGCGCGACCTGCATCGTCGCGGGCGTGCCCTGCATGTGCATCAGGACGACATCGCAATTGCGCCGGGCGATCGCCGGAAGGGCGCGCGCGTCGTGGGTCAGGGCGGAGACGTCGTTGACCATGGCCGCCCCGGCATCGACGGCGCGCGCCATGACCGCGGCGTTGCGAGTGTCGATGCTGAACGGGATGCCGCTGCCGGTCAGGCGCTCGAGGACGGGGGCGACGCGCGCGATCTCCTCGGCTTCGGAGACCGGGGGAGCGCCGGGGCGCGTCGACTCGCCGCCGATGTCGACCATGGCCGCGCCGGCGTTGATCATCGCGCGGGCGGCCGCGAGGGCAGCGTCGGGCGCGGCGTGGCGACCGCCGTCGGAGAAGCTGTCGGGGGTGACGTTGAGAATGCCGAGGATGCGCGGGACCACCCTCCCCCCCGTGGGGGGAGGGACAGGTTGCGGCTTCGCAACCAGGGAGAGGGGTCGGGGGCCGCTCATTCCGATTGTCCCCTCCCTGCCCTCTCCCTGGTCGCCGAAGGGCGACCGGTCCCTCCCCCTTGAAGGCGGAGGGTAGTGATTACCAGACCTTCACCCGATCAGCCGGTGCGAGGTAAAGCGCCTCGCCCGGCTTCGACGGGAAGGCCGCGTACCAGGCATCGAGGTTGCGCACGACATTCGGCCTCAGGAAGCCTGCGGTATGCGGGTCGGTGGTGGTCTGCTGGAGCAGCGCGGCATCACGGTACTTCTGCCGCCAGATCTGCCCGAAGCCGAGGAAGAAGCGCTGGTCGCCGGTGACGCCGTCGATGACCGGCGCGGGCTTGCCGTTCAGCGACTTGTGATAGGCGTCGTAGGCGACGTTGATGCCCGCGAGGTCGGCCATGTTCTCGCCGAGCGTGAGCTCGCCGTTGACGTGCAGGCCGGGCAGCGGGCTGTAGGCAGCGTACTGCTTGACGACCTTGTCGGTCAGCGCGGTGAAGCGCTTGATGTCCTCGGGCGTCCACCAGTCCGCCAACGCCCCGTGCTTATCGAACTTGCGGCCCTGGTCGTCGAAGTGGTGGCTGATCTCGTGGCCGATGACGGCGCCGATGCCGCCGTAGTTGACCGCCGGATCGGCGTTCGGATCGAAGAATGGCGGTTGCAGGATCGCAGCGGGGAACACGACCTCGTTCCACAGCGGGTTGGCGTAGGCGTTGACCGTCATCGGGGTCATGCCCCACTCGCTGCGGTCGATCGGCTTGCCGATCTTGTCGACCTCGCGCTGGTAGTCGAAGCGCGCCGCCCGCATCGCGTTGCCGAGCGCGTCGCCGCGCACCACCTTCAAATTCGAATAGTCGCGCCACTTGTCGGGGTAGCCGATCTTCGGGGTGAACACCGCCAGCTTGGCGCGTGCCTCGGCCTTGGTCTTAGGGTCCATCCACGTCAGGTTGGCGAGGCGGTTATCCATCGCCGCGATGATGTTGCGGACGAGTTCGTCGGCCTTGGCCTTGGCCTCGGGCGGAAAGTACTTGGCGACGTACAGCTTGCCCGCCGCCTCGCCGAGCGCGTTCGAGGTCGCGTCGACACCGCGCTTCCACCGCGGCTGGTTCTCAGGCTGGCCCGACAGGACGGTGCCGGTGAAGGCGAACTTGGTATCGACGAACGCCTTGGGCAGCATCGGCGCCCAGCGGTCGAGCGTGTGGAAGGTCAGGTAGTCCTTCCAAGTGTCGAGCGGTTCGTCCTTGATCAGCTTCGCTGCGCCCTTGATCGCGCTCGGACTGGTGACAATCAGCTCGGGGCGGCTGGCGACGCCGGCGGCGGTGAGCAGCGGCGTCCAGTCGACACCGGCATACTTGCCGTCGATCTCGGTACGCGCCACCGGGTTGTACATCTTGTCGACCTGCCGCTGCTCGACCTTGGTCCAGTGGACCTGGGCGATCTTGACCTCGAGGTCGTAGATCGCCTTGCCGCGCGCCTCGGCGTTCGGGATGTTGGCGAGCTTGAGCATGTCGACGATGTACTTCTGGTACTTGGCCCGGACCTCGGCGAACTTCGGATTCTTGTCGTCGAGGTAATAGTCGCGGTCGGGCATGCCGAGGCCGCCCTGGGCGACATAGACCGAGTAGATGTCGGGGTTCTTGAGGTCCTGCTGCGGGCCGATTCCGATCGGCACGTCGACGCCGTCACGGCTGGCGTCGCCGAATGCCTGCGCCAGCGCCCCGCGGTCCTTGATCGCTGCGATTTCTGCAAGCCGCGGGGCCAGCGGGGTCAGCCCCTTCGCCTCGATCGCCTTCTCGTCCATGAAGCTGGCGTAGAAATCGCCGACCTTCTGCGCCTCGCTGCCCGGGGCCGCCTTGGTGGCCGCCGCCGTCTCGATGATCGAGCGGGTGCGCTCCTGGCTTAGGTCCCGGAGCTTGGTGAACATGCCGTAGTTCGACCGGTCGGCAGGGATCACCAGGTTCTTGATGTAGGTGCCGTTGACGTACCGGCCCCAGTCGTCACCCGGCGCGACGCTGCGGTCCATGCCTGCAAGATCAACGCCGAAGTCGCCGTACATCGGCTTCTTTGCCGAAGCGACGGCGGCGGCAACGGGATGCACGCCTTTGCGGATTGCCGCGGCCGGTGCAGCACCGGTCAGCGCGATCACCGCAGCGGCTGCGAGCAGAGTAAAACGGCGCATGCAAACTCCAACGAAAAGCTAAGATCGCGCGTCTCTAGCGTGTCGGAATTACGACAGCCATAGCCCGGACGCGACGATTTTGCCTCAGTCCGGAACGATCGGCAGGATCACCGCGCTTGCCGTGCTGCCGCCATGCAGCACCGTCTGCGTCGCGGCGTGATAGTCGCCCGGCCTGGCATTGAAGATGTTTGGTACGAAGCTCTGCGGGTTGCGGTCGTACAGCGGAAACCAGCTCGACTGGACCTGCACCATGATGCGGTGGCCCGGCAGGAACCGGTGGTTGGCGTTGGGCAGCGCAAAACGGTAGCGCACCGGCTTGCCTGGCGTCAGCGCCTGTGGATGCTCGAAACTGGCGGCATAACGGCCCCGGAAGATCTCCATGCCAATGCCCAGCTGGTAGCCCGACAGCTCCGCCTGCGGCATCTCGTCCGGGTAGACGTCGATCAGCTTGACCACCCAGTCGCTGTCGGTGCCGGACGTGCTGGCGTTGAGGTCGACCAGCGGCGCACCGGCGATGTGGACGGCCTTGGTCAGCACCGGGGTCACGTAGGTCAGCACATCGGTGCGGGTCGAGACATTGCGCTGGTCGCTGACCAGCCACGGCTTCCACACCTGTGTGTCGCCGATGTTGCCCGGCCGCGGCACGAAAGGCACCGGCTTGGCGGGGTCGGAGACGTAGGAGTCGCTGCCCGCCTTCGCTGGAGCCACAAAGCTCAGCCCGCCCCTTTCGGCGAGGTAGATCGGCGTCGGGGTCATGTCTGCAGGTGGCCACTGCGAACTGGGTTGCCAGACATCGACGCCGGTCTCGTAGGTCAGCACGCGCGGCGTCGCCACCACCGGCGCCGGGTCCTTCAGATACTGGTCGAGGAACGGCTTCATCACGTCGCGGCGGAAGCTGGTCGCAGTGTCGGTCGGGTATTTCAGCGGCCCGAGGTTGAAGGCGTCGTAATTGACCTGGCTGTGCCGCCACGGCCCGATCACGAGGTGCAGCTTGTCGCCCGCCTTGGCCTGCAGCGCCCGCCACACCGCCGGCGCGCCGTAGCTGTCCTCCTGGTCCCACTGGCCGACGACCAGCATCGTCGGCACCGTCAGCGTCCGGAGGCCGAGCAGCTTGTCGACCGCCTGCCCCTGCCAGAACGCGTCGTAGGCGGGGTGCTCCATCAGCTTGCGCGCGAACGGTAGGGTATCGATGCCGTATTTGCGCGCGTAGTCACCCGCCGACCCCGACTGCAGGTACAACGCATAGCTGTCGGCGACCCCGGTCGAGACCGCGGTATCGTCGTCCTTGGCCCCGGTCTGCCCGGCGATATAGTCGAAGTTCGACTGCCGGAACGCGCCGTTGTGGAACCAGTCGTCGCCCATCCAGCCGTCGACCATCGGACTTTGCGGCACGGCAGCCTTGAGCGCCGGGTGCGGGTCGATCAGCGCCATCAGCGAGGTGAAGCCCGGGTAGGACGAGCCGATTATGCCGACCCGGTCGTTCGATTCCGGCACGTGCTTCACCAGCCAGTCGATGGTGTCGTAGGCGTCGGTGGCGTGGTCGACCTTTGTGGCATTGAGCGGCCCCCGCAGCGGCCGCGTCATCACATAGTCGCCCTCCGACTTATGCTTGCCGCGGACGTCCTGGTAGACCCGGATATAGCCGTCCTCGACGAACTCCTTGTCCGCGATCGGCATGATCGCCTCGACGTTCGGGCTGGCGGTGCGACTGGTCGTCTTGTCGGCGTTGTAGGGGGTGCGGGTCAGCAGGATCGGGCCGCGCGTCACGCCCTTGGGCACGACGACGACGGTGTACAGCTTCACCCCGTCGCGCATCGGGATCATCAGCACGCGGCGCTGGTAGTTGAGTGTCGCGGCCGGCGAGGTAAACGCGGGGCCGGCGATGTCGGGCGTCATCGTCGGGAGTGGGGTTTGCGCGACGACAGGGGCGGCGAGCAGGACGGCGAGCGCGAGGATTCTCATAAGTTTGTTGTGAAGCGGCGCACGAACGCGAGCAACCCCTCTGCCCTCCCCCCTCGAGCGAGGAGGGTAGCAAGGTCAGCCGCCCGTCGCGGCGCGATATGCGACGCGCTTGTCGTCGAGCACAACCAGCCCGCCCGCTTCCTCGACGTGCCAGAAGGTCCAGCCGTTGCAGGCCGCTGCGCCCTGCGCCGCTGCGCCGATCTGGTGGATCGAACCGGTGCGGCCCTCGGCTTCGAGGCTGCCGTCGGGCCGGACCCGGGCGCGGTGACGGCGGCGGGCGTCCCACAGCATCGTGCCGGGCCGTACCATGCCGGTCTCGACCAGCGCTCCGAAGGCCACCCGGGTCAGCCCGCGCGCGCCCTCGCTGACCGCCATGTCGCCGCCCGACAGCGGCAGCAGCGCGTCGATCCGCGCCTTTGCGACGGCGATATACTTGGCCTCCCGCTCAATGCCGATCCAGCGCCGCCCCAGCAGCTTGGCGACCGCCCCAGTTGTGCCGGTGCCGAAGAACGGATCGAGGACGATGTCGCCGGGCTCGGTGCAGGCCAGCAGGACGCGGTACAGCAACGCCTCGGGCTTCTGCGTCGGGTGCGCCTTGACGCCGCCCTCCTTGATCCGCTCCGCCCCGGTGCAGATCGGCAGCAGCCAGTCGCTGCGCATCTGCAGGTCCTCGTTGAGCGCCTTCATCGCGTGGTAGTTGAACTTGTAGCGCGCGGTTTCCGACTTAGCGCACCAGATCAGCGTCTCATGGGCGTTGGTGAAGCGCGTGCCCTTGAAGTTCGGCATCGGGTTCGACTTGCGCCAGACGATGTCGTTGAGCACCCAGAAGCCCTGATCCTGCAACGCCACGCCGACCCGGAAGATGTTGTGATAGCTGCCGATCGTCCAGATCGAGCCGTCATCCTTCAGCACCCGCCGCGCCTCCGCGAGCCATGCCCGCGTGAACGCGTCATAGGTCGCGAAGCTGTCGAACTTGTCCCAGTCATCGTCGACCGCGTCGACCTTGCCGCCCTCGGGCCGCATCAGATTGTGCTGGAGCTGGAGGTTGTACGGCGGGTCGGCGAAGATCAGGTCGACCGACTTCGCGGGCAGGGCCGCCATGGCGGCGATGCAGTCGCCCGCGATGATGCGATCAGTCTCGAATGTCACCCGCGCCCCCGCTCCTAGCCGTCATCCCCGCGCAGGCGGGGACCCATCACCACCGAAAGTTGAGGTGATGGGTCCCCGCCTGCGCGGGGATGACGGGGGCTAGTTTGAGTCAGGCGGGACTCACCCGTCAACAGATTGCGAAACCGTCACGATTCAACGGCTTGGCATCGAGGTCTCGCGATCGACTCGAAACGCTAGGGGTTGAGTCCCGACGCTCCACAGACTCCCACCCATAGCGTGTTGCCCAAAGGACTCAGGCGACCTTCTTTCGGAACGCGCGTGGTTCGAGGGTCCGCCATTCGCGCACCGGCCAGAAGCTTTGGCGATGATGCGCGTTCGGCCCGAGCTCCCGCAGGCCCGCCGCGTGCTCGGCGGTGCCATAGCCCTTGTTGGTCGTCCAGCCGTAGCCGTCGTGGCTGCCGGCCAGCTCGATCATCATCCGGTCGCGGGTGACCTTGGCTATGATCGATGCCGCCGCGATCGACACGCACAGCGCATCGCCCGAGACCAAAGTTTCGCAACTCCGGGTCCACTTCGGCTTGCGATTGCCGTCGATCAGGACGTGGTGGCAATCTTGAGGGAGCGACGCGACGGCGCGCTCCATCGCCAGCATCGTCGCCCAGTGGATGTTGATCGTGTCGATCTCCTCGACCGAGGCGATGCCGACCCCGAACTCGGCGCAGTCGACCAGCATCGCACACAGCTCGACACGGCGCTCATGCGTCAACTGCTTCGAATCGTTGAGGCCCTTGGGGATGCACTTCGGGTCGAGCACCACCGCCGCCGCGACTACCGGCCCGGCCCACGGCCCACGCCCGGCCTCGTCGACGCCCGCGACACGCCCCGGATACGCCTTCTCGCGCTTGTAGGTCGGGCCCTTCACCATGCCGGAATCCCGAGCGGACCGTGGCCGCCGCCGAACCCCGGAGCCGCGAGGATCGCCTGGTGGACGTAGTCCCGAGCCTGCCGCGAGGCGTCCTCCAGCCCCAGCCCGCGCGCCAGCCCGACCGCCAGCGCCGACGCCAGCGTGCAGCCGGTGCCGTGGGTATGGCGCGTGTCGATGCGCGGGCCGGCGAAGCGCACCTGCCCCGCCCGCGTCACCAGCCAGTCCGCGACCTCGTCGCCCTCCAGATGCCCGCCCTTGGCCAGCACGGCGCGCACGCCCTGCCCCAGCAACTCCTGCGCCGCGAGCAGCATGTCGGCCTCGTCCTCGATCTCGGTCCCGCTCAGCGCCGCCAGCTCGGGCGCGTTCGGGGTGACGATCGTCGCCAGCGGCAGCAGCCGCATCAGCGCTGCGACCGCGTCGTCCGCCAGCAGTACCGCGCCGCCCTTCGCCACCATGACGGGATCGAGCACGACCGGGATTTTCAACCCCGCCAGCACCTCCGCAACCGCCGCGATCACGTCCGCCCCACCAAGCATCCCGATCTTCACCGCGTCCGCACCGATGTCGTCGAGGCACGCCCGCATCTGTGCCGCGACCACCGCTGGCGGCACCGCGTGTACGCCGCTGACCCCGAGCGTGTTCTGCACCGTCACCGCGGTAATCGCCGTCATGCCGTAGCCGCCGAGCGCCTGCACGGTGCGCAGGTCGGCCTGGATACCCGCCCCACCCGACGAGTCCGAGCCGGCGACGATCAGGATGCGGGGCAAAATGCGCGGGGTCACGAAGCCTTGTACATCCGCACGGTCGACGCCGGATACTTCGCCAGCATCGCCGGCGGCCGCACCGGCCGCCGCTCGAAGTTGCCGCCGCAGTTCGGGCAGACACCGCCCATCGGACCCTCGACGCACGGGCCGCAGAACGTGCACTCGATAGTGCAGATCCGAGCATCCGCCCCGTTCGGCAGGTCGATCCCGCAGCGCTCGCAATCGGGACGGAGTTCGAGGGACATCAGGCGGTCACGGTGTCAAGGCGGTGGAGCATCGCTGGCGAATACAGCGGCGCGGAGCGAGGGTCGACCAGTTTCGAAAAAGCATGTTCCGGCAAAGGACGGCGGTGGAGCACAGCTGGCGAGTGCGTTTCAAGCTCCGCGTTCGTTCCGAAACGCTGAATCGACCGCTGGCGCCACGAGCCACGCCGGTCCCAAGAAGTGTCGAAGAATATTACATAGTCGAAACGATATAGCTCTTTGTGCCAGAATAAGGTGTTGAAAACGCTATAAATTGAAAGTTGGCACGATCGTTGCTTTATGTTTCGGGAGTGCACCAGGAAGAGGATGCACTGCGAATGAGGGGCAATTTTCAATGAAACTGAAATCATTATTCATCGCGGCCACGATTGCAGTCGCCGCTGCCAGCACCGCGCAGGCTGCGACGTATACCTATGTCGGTTCGTGGTCGGTCAGCGACGGTCCGAACTGGCAAACCAATCCGGCAGTCTATACCGGCCAGGAAGCCGCTGCGCTGCTGTTTGGCGGAACTGCCAGCAGCTATGCGATTTCAACACTCGGCCCCGACACCTCGGCGATCAACTTTCAGGCGCATGTCGATGGTTGGGCCGACTCGCAGTATCTCTCTTCGACGGTTTCTCAGAGCTACAGCCTGGATACCGGCGGTTCAGGTTACAACAGCAACCCAGGCACTGGTTCTGCCTATTCCGCCTACGTGCAGGACCACGGCGCTCCCGGTGAAGGCGTCAACTACGCGTTCCGGCTTTCTGGCGCTGTTCCTGAACCCGCCAGCTGGGCGCTGATGATCGCCGGCTTCGGTTTCGTCGGCGTAGCAATGCGCCGCCGCGAAATCGCCGTCGCGAACTGACCTCAAAGGCATCGAGGCCACCGGAGAAGCAAACATTTCTCCGGTGGCTGCCGTTTGCAGGACGAGCTAGGCTCGCATCCGGACTGGCAGACCGCGCGCGCGGCCCCGTTGGTGCACTTCGAAAAGCTGGACGACGACGCGCTGGTCCGCAGGCTGCGGACCGTTTGACGGCGCGCGCCGCTCGCCCCCGCGGTATACTGCGCAATAATGCTCTCTCGCATTCACCGGAGTCAGCTCTGGCAGCCGATACGCTTGCTCCTGTACGCTTGTCCTTGACCCCAAAGGCTCCTACCCGGCACTAGCGACCCCGAAGGGGAGCCTCGCCAATGACGTTCGACAAGTCCCGCCTGCCCAGCCGCCACGTCACCGTCGGCCCCGAACGCGCGCCGCACCGCAGCTATTATTACGCGATGGGCCTGACCGCGGAAGATATCGCCAAGCCGTTCGTCGGCGTCGTCTCGGCGGGCAACGACTCCGCGCCGTGCAACACGACGCTCGACGCGCAGGCGGACGCGGCGCGGGCGGGGGTCATCTCGGGCGGCGGAACGCCGCGGCGGTTCAACACGATCACCGTCACCGACGGCATCGCGATGGGCCACCAGGGCATGAAGTCGTCGCTGGTCAGCCGCGAGGTCATCGCCGACTCGGTCGAGCTGTCGATGCGCGGCCACAGCTATGACGCGCTGCTGGCGTTTGCGGGTTGCGACAAGAGCCTGCCCGGCATGATGATGGCGATGCTGCGCCTCAACGTGCCCGCGGTGTTCGTCTATGGCGGGTCGATCCTGCCGGGGCGCTTCGAGGACAAGGACGTCACCGTCGTCGACGTGTTCGAGGCGGTCGGGCAATTCGCCGCCGGGACCTGCCCGATCGCGCGCCTGACTGCACTGGAGAAGGTCGCCTGCCCCGGCCACGGTGCGTGCGGCGGGCAGTTCACCGCCAACACCATGGCCTGCGTCGCCGAGGCGATCGGGCTGTCGCTGCCGTCGTCAAACATGATGCCCGCACCCTATGAGGGCCGCGCCGGGCTGGCGGTGGCGGCGGGCGAAGCCGTGATGAAGTGCCTCGAGCTCAACCTGCGCCCGCGCGATATCTGTACCCGCAAGGCGTTCGAAAACGCCGCCACGGTGGTCGCCGCGACCGGCGGCTCGACCAATGCCGCGCTCCACCTGCCGGCGATGGCGAGCGAGGCGGGCATCGACTTCACGCTCCACGACGTCGCCGCGATCTTCAAGCGCACGCCCTACATCACCGACCTCAAGCCCGGCGGGCAGTACGTTGCCCGCGACCTGTACGACGCGGGCGGGATCTACATGGTGATGAAGACCCTGCTTCAGGGCGGCTTCCTGCACGGTGACTGCATGACCGTCACCGGCAAGACGCTGGCGGAGAACCTGGCCGAGGTGACGTGGGTGGACAACAAGGTCATCCGCCCGGTCAGCAACCCGATCACCGCGACCGGCGGCGTCGTCGGGCTGGTCGGCTCGCTCGCGCCTGATGGTGCGATCGTCAAGGTCGCGGGCATGCACCGGCTCCAGTTCACTGGCCCGGCGCGGGTCTTCGACAGCGAGGAGGAGTGCTTCGCCGCGGTCGAGGCACGCAGCATCAACAAGGGCGAGGTGCTGGTCATCCGCTATGAAGGCCCCAAGGGCGGCCCCGGCATGCGCGAGATGCTGTCGACCACCGCGGCGCTGTACGGCCTGGGTCTCGGCGAGCATGTCGCCCTCATCACCGACGGGCGCTTCTCGGGCGGCACGCGCGGCTTCTGCATCGGCCATGTCGGACCGGAAGCGGCCGACGGCGGCCCAATCGCGCTGGTCGAGGACGGCGACGCGATCAGCATCGATGCGGAGGCGGGGACCATCGAACTGCTTGTCGATGCGGACGTGCTGGCGGCGCGGCGGGCGACGTGGGTGCCGCGGATCAATGCCTATCAGTCAGGCGCGCTGTACCGCTACTCTCAGAACGTTGGCCCGGCCTACCTCGGCGCGCTCACTCACCCCGGCGCCAGGGCCGAGCGTCACGTCTACGCGGATATTTGAGCGTTCAGTTGCACGAGCGCAGGTGGCGGCAGGCGCGGCGTTTCCGGCGCTCCTCCTGCCGGATCTCTTTCGGGGTGCGCTGGGCCAGCGTAAAGGCGGGGCCCGGCGGCGGCGGCAGCGTGGCGGCATCGAACGCCAGGGCGCCCGGCCCCGTGACCGGAATGCCCGGCGCGGGCGCGACGTACGGCGTGGGCGGTGCCGGCAGCGGGACGGTGATGTCAGTGAACATCGGCTCGCCGGTCCCGTCGCGCGGGACATCGCCGGCGGTGCCGCGGTGCTGGTCCGTCTGGACATACAGCGGCGACGCCGCGCAGGCTGCAAGAGCGAGCGCCGAGGTGATTGCAGCCAGCGAGAGAATTCGGTTCCGGACCATGGCGTCAGCCGATTACACTTGGCCGTGGCTTTGACAACCCCGCCGGTTCTGGACGCCGCCGCAATGCGTGCCGCGGAGGCGCAGACCATTGCCGGCGGAGTCCCCGCCCGCACGCTGATGGAGCGCGCCGGTGCCGCCGCCGCGGACGCGATCCTGCGGTTCGAGGCACCCCGCGCGGCGCTGGTCGTGTGCGGCCCGGGCGGCAACGGTGGCGACGGCTATGTCGTCGCCCGTCACCTCCGCGCGGCAGGGGTCGCGGTCTCCATTGCGGCGGATGGCCCGCCTCGCAGCGAGCCCGCCGGATCGGCAGCGCACGACTGGGATGGGCCCGTCGCACCTTTCGGGGACGCTCCGCTGGGTGGCGCGCTGGTCGACGCGCTGTTCGGGACGGGCATGAGCCGTCCGCTCGACGCCGGGCTGGCGCAGACGCTGGGCCGCCTCGCCGACGCCGCGCAGCTGCGCGTCGCCCTCGACGTGCCGAGCGGGGTCGGCACCGATGACGGCAGCGACCTCGGCTGCCCGTTCGTCGCCGACCTGACGATCGCCTTCGGAGCCCGCAAGCGCGCACACTACCTTCACCCGGCAGCGGCCCGCTGCGGGCGCATCGTCGTCGCCGACATCGGGCTCGGCGAGGTCGCCGCCGCGCTGACGCTGAACACCGCACCACGACTGCCGGGCCTCGGTGCCGAGGCGCACAAGTACTCGCGCGGCGCGGTGTACGTTGTTTCCGGCCCAAGCGGACGCGGCGGCGCTGCCCGACTCGCGGCCCACGCCGCGCTCCGGGTCGGGGCCGGGCTCGTCACCATCGGCGTTCCGGCGGACGCCTTCATCGAGAACGCCGCCCGCCTGGACGCGGTCATGCTGCGCGTCGTGGACGATGCGGCGGGACTGGCACGCCTGCTCGACGACCCGCGCGCGGCAGCGTTCCTGCTCGGACCCGGCCTCGGCCACGACGACAAGGCCCGGTCACTGGTCCGGCGGGCGCTGACCAGTGGCCGGCCGCTGGTGCTCGACGCCGATGTCTTCACCCTCTTCGCCGGCGACGCTGCGGGACTGGCGCAGCAGGTCCTCGGACCGGTCGTCCTGACCCCGCACGAAGGTGAGTTCGACCGCGTCTTCGGCACCCTCCCCGGCAGCAAAGTCGACCGCGCCCGCGTCGCCGCCGCCCTGACCGGTGCAGTGGTCGTCCTCAAGGGCCCCGACACGGTGATCGCCGCGCCCGACGGCCGCGCCCGGATCAACGCCCACGCTTCCCCCGCGCTGGCAACCGCGGGGTCGGGCGACGTCCTCGCCGGCATCATCGCCGGACTGCTCGCGCAAGGGATCGAGGCCTTCGACGCGGTCTGTGCCGGCGTCTGGCTGCACGGTGACCTGGGGCTTCGGGGTGGCACCGGGCTGACCGCCGACGACCTGCCGGGGCTGATACCCGCAGCGCTGCGCGACCTGTCGTGACCGACAGCCTCGCGCCGACCGTCGACAGCGACCTCATCGTCCGCATCGGCGGGCGCGGCGACGGCGTCACCGGCGACGGCCGCTTTGTGCCGTTTGGCGTTCCCGGCGACCGCATCGGCGACGACGGCATGCTGGTCCCCGGTCCCGACCACCTCGCGCCGCCATGCCGACACTACCCGGAGTGCGGCGGTTGCCAGCTCCAGCACGTCAGCGACCCCGCCTACGAGCGCTGGGCGATCGACCGCATCGTCTCGGCGCTCGCCGGCATCCCGATCGGCCACATCGAGCCCATCCACCTGTCGCCGCCCCGCTCGCGCCGCCGTGCCTCGCTCCGCGCCGTCAAGCGCGGCGGACAACTGACGCTCGGCTTCAACGCCGAAGCAAGCCACCGCATCGTCGACCTCCACGAATGCCACGTCCTGCGTCCCGAACTGTTCGCGCTGGTCGCCCCGCTGCGGCGCCTTCTCGGCGGTATCCTCGGCGACGGACGTGCCGCGGGCGTGACGCTGACCCTGACCGACGCCGGGATCGACGTGCTGCTCGCGGGCATCGAGGCGACGACGCTCAAGCAGATCGAGCGCCTCACCGCCTTCGCTGATGCGCAAGCCCTCGCCCGGCTCGCCGTCGACAACGAAGACGGCCTGACCATCATCTCGGAGCGTGCCCAGCCGACGCTGCGCTTCGCCGGTGTCCCCGTCGCGTTGCCCCCCGCCGCGTTCCTCCAGGCCACCGCCGACGGCGAGGCCGCGCTGGTCGCCGCCGTCCTCGCTGCCACCATCGGGGCGCCGCGTATCGCGGACCTGTTCTGCGGGCTCGGTACCTTCGCCCTGCCGCTCGCGGTCCGGGGTGCACGCGTCCTTGCCGCCGATGCTGCCGGAACCGCGGTCGCCGCGCTCCTCCCTGCGGCGCGCGCGGCCGGGCTCAAGCTGATCACCGAGCACCGCGACCTGTTCCGCAACCCGATGGCCGGACCGGAACTCGACCGCTTCGACGCCGTCGTCATCGACCCGCCGCGCGCCGGAGCCGCCGCGCAGACCGCCGCGCTTGCTGCATCGAAGGTGCCGCTGGTCGTCGCGGTATCGTGCAACCCGAGCACCTTCGCCCGCGACGCCCGTACGCTCGTCGATGCCGGCTACGACCTCCAGCGCCTGTGGCCGGTCGGGCAGTTCCGCTGGTCGACCCACGTCGAGCTGGTCGCGCGCTTCGTGCGCCGCCGGTGAGTGTGTCGATGCGAGACCGCCAGCCGATCCGCCAGATCGCCTATTTCGTTCCCGACGTCCGCGCCGCCGCCGCGCGTCACCACGCGCTGTTAGGCTCCGGGCCGTACTTCCTGCTCGAGAACATCGCGCTGACGCGTTGCGAGTATCGCGGTCGGCCCGCGACGCTCGACCACAGCTCCGCCTACGGCCAGTGGGGCACGCTGATGATCGAGTTCTGCCAGCAGAACAACGCCGGCCCCTCGGTTTTCCACGATCTCTACCCCGACGGCGGCGAGGGCCTCCACCACGTCGCGCTAATGGTCGACGACCTCGGCACCGCGATGCGCGAATTCGAGGCGGCGGGCCACCCAGCCGCGCTCTACGCGGAGCTGGCGAGCGGCAACGCCTATGCGATGATGGACTGCACCCGCGACTACGGCCACTTCGTCGAGCTCTATGAAGCCAGCCAAGGCCTGCTGGCGTTCTACGAAACGGTGCGAGCGGCGGCGGAGGGCTTCGACGGAACGGAGCTGATCCGCAAACTCCAGGCCTGATATCGCCGCACCGGCACCGTCGGCGACCGGGTTGCAACACGACACGATCGCGCGCTACTCCCGTCATGGGGAGCGCTAACATGCACATGACACCGACGGAGGTTTTCCTCCTTGCGATGGTCGTCATCTTCACCGCGCCATTCCTGGTGTGGCGGCTCGGGCGCACCGATTACTGGGCACCGCTGGTGGTGGTGCAGATCGTCGGCGGCATCCTGCTCGGCCCCGGCGTGCTCGGCGCCGTCTTTCCCGAATACTACGCTGCCATCTTTACACCCGCGACCATCGGCTCGCTGAACGGTATCGCCTGGTGGGCGGTGATGATGTTCGTGTGGGTCGCCGGTCTCGAGCTCGACCTCGCCGAGGCCTGGGCGCGCCGCGGCGAAACCGGTGTCACCGCCGGCCTCGCGCTGGCGGCCCCGCTGCTGGCGGGCAGTCTCGCGGCACTGCTGATACTCCGTTACCCCGGCTGGCAGGGGCCGCACGGCGCAACCTGGCAGGTTGTCCTCGGCATCGGCATGGCCTGCGCCGTGACCGCGCTGCCGATCCTGGTCCTGTTCATGGAGAAGCTCGAGATCCTGCGCGCGCCGCTCGGCCAGCGCATCCTGCGCTACGCCAGCCTCGACGACATCGCGATCTGGGGCGTGCTCGCGCTGATCATGCTCGACTGGGCGCGGGTCGGCCGCCAGGGTAGCTTCCTCGTCGGCTTCGCCGTCGCGACCTGGGCGTTCCGCAAGCTGATGGCGCGCGTCGGCGAAAGTGACCGCTGGTACCTCAGCCTGATCTGGCTGGCCGCGTGCGGTTTTGCGGCGGACTGGGCCGGGCTGCACTTCATGGTCGGCGCATTCCTGTCGGGCGCGGTGCTCGACGCCAGGTGGTTCGACCGCGAGGCGACGGACCGCTTCCGCCACTTCGTGCTGCTTGCGGTGATGCCGGTGTTCTTCCTGTCGACCGGTCTCAAGACCCAGTGGGGCGTCGGCGGTGCGGCGGTGTTTGCGGCGGCCGGGCTGCTGCTAGTGGCGTCGGTCGCAGGCAAGCTCGCGGGGGTTCACCTGGCGGGGCGCATCCTGCGCTGGCCGAAGGGCGAGGCATCCATCATCGGCTGGCTGCTGCAGACCAAGGCACTGATCATGATCATTTTCGCCAACGTCCTGCTCGACAAGGACATCATCACCAACGAAACCTTCACGGCGCTGCTGCTGATGGCTTTGGGGAGCACGATGCTGACTGTGCCGCGGGTGACGCCGTTGCTCAGGCGCTTCGGGATCGTGCGGACGGCCGATCTATAGCGCCGGCAGCCGCGCGAATGCCGCGGGGTCGCCGACCGCCAGGAAGCCGCCGTTGAAATACGCGGGCTTGCCGTAGGTGAAGTCCGTGCCGCCCGCCGCATGCATCGCGCCGCCCGCGGCGAGGAGCACCGCGTGACCCGCCGCAGTGTCCCACTCACACGTCGGGCCGTAGCGCGGATAAGCGTCCGCGGACCCCTCGGCGACGCGGCAGAACTTGAGGCTCGATCCTGCGGGTTCGAGCGCGCATGCGCCCAGCGCCGTGACCCAATCCTTTGTCGACTGGTCGAGGTGGCTATGGCTGACGACGATCACCGGCAACGGCCGCATCGCGTGGGTGGTGATCGGCAGGCGCGCTGCATTCGCCGACGCTTGCCGGAACGCGCCTTGGCCGGGCCCAGCCCCGACGACCCCGGTCCACAACACGCCATCGCGCGGGCTGAGCACGAGGCCGAGCACGGGCATGCCGCCCTCGACCAGCGCGACGTTGACCGAATAGGCGGCGCGGCCGGCGATGAAATCCTTGGTGCCGTCGAGCGGGTCGATCAACCAGAAACGCGCGCATGGCGGCGGTCTATGGCCTGCGGCATGCGCCTCCTCGCCGACGATGGGGGCATCGTCAATGGCGCGGATCGCGGCGGTCAGCAGGCGCTCGGCAGCCTCGTCGGCCTCGGTCACCGGGGAACTGTCGGGCTTGTCGCGGTGGACGATGCCGGCGATGCGGACCTGCTCGATAACCTCGGCTGCCGCGCGCATCGCGGGGATCAGCGCCTCGACGAGTGCGCCCGGCGACAGCGTCTCGGTCGCGTTCACAGTGCCCGGATCAGCGTCCGCGCGACCGCAAGCCACGGCGCATCGCCGACCACGACCTGACGCGCACCCGGCGAGATCGGCAGGATCTGGAGCTTGCCGCCCTCGACCGCCGCGAGCCTTCCGAACACGAAGCGCGACGACCCGCGCGGCACCAGCACATCGCGGTTGATCGCCTTGGCGAACTCGGTCGGCATCAACTTGTCGAGCCACAAGGCATCGCCGGCGCGGTAGTCGCCCGCTGCAACCTCGAAGCTGACGCCGACCGCCTCGCCCGCCGGGGCAGGCGCGAGCAGCGTCGCGACCTTGCGCGGCGCGGCCGGGCCTTCCGCGCCAAACACGGCGCTGACCGGCACGTCGACCCGGTCGGGCAGCGTCACCAGCGTCGCCGCCTCGACCCCGAGCGCCTTGGCGATGCGGTTGAGCCAGCCAACCGAAACCGTGCGCATGCCGGTCTCGAGGCGTCCGACCGTTTGCGCCGTCGTCGGCGGCGAGCAGGCCATCGCGACCTCGTGCAGGGTCATGCCCTTGGCCTTGCGGACCTCACGGATGCGGGTGATCAACGCTACCTCCTAAAACCTGAACGGTTAACTCTGTCCTACACTTGTACGCTTGTGGCAAGGAAAAACCCCCATCGAAGGACTCTTACTTGGTTAGATTGCATAGAAATGCTGTTGCGCCGGACGTGCTGGCCCCGCCGAGCCGCAATCGGGTGATGGGCGAGCGCCGCCTGCCGCCCGCCGATGCTATCGACCGTGTCCGAGTCGCGGTCAACCTGACCGAGTCGCCGCTTGCCTGGCTGGCGCGGCGTGGTCTCGTCACCGACCGCCAGTTCGTCGCGGGCGAGCGCCTGCGCGCCGACTTCATGCGCGCCGGCCACAGCCCCTCGATCGTGATGCGCTGGAACGCGGCCCCCGCGGGGCTCGCGGCGCACCACCCGCCAGCGACCCGACGACGGCGCGCATCGCGGCGCGCCAAAGCTTCGACGCCGCGGTCGCCGCCGCCGGCCCCGGCCTGTCGGATATCCTGTGGCGCGTCGTCTGCATGGGCGAAGGGCTGGAGACCGCCGAACGCGCGCTCAAATGGCCGGCGCGCGCGGCCAAGCTGGTGCTGTGCCTCGCCCTCGACCGGGTCGCGGACTTCTACCGGGTCTGAAGCTGGGTCACCGCCTGCCGCAGCATCACCCCGCACAAGTGGGCGCGGTATTCGGCGGAGGCGTGGATGTCGGCGCTGAGGTCGTCGTCGGGCAGGACCAGCCCGGCGACGGCGCTGACGTCAAAGTGCGCAGCGAGCGCCGCCTCGGCCTCGGCCCAGCGGAACGCACCCGGCCCGGCTCCGGTGACCGCGACGCGAACCTCGGCCCCGAAGCGCGCGACGTACACGGCGGCGACGGCATAGCGCGAGGCGGGGTGGCGAAACTTCGCGTAGGCGCTGGCGTCGGGAACCCGGAAGCCGACGCGCGTGATGATCTCGCCGTCCTCGAGCGCGGTCGCAAACATGCCCTGGAAATAGTCTTGCGCCGCATGGCTGGAGCGGTCGGTCTCAATGACCGCGTCCAGCGCGAGGCACGCGGCGGGATAGTCGGCGGCGGGATCGTTGTTGGCGATGACGCCGCCGATGGTGCCGCGATTACGCACCTGCGGATCGCCCACCAGCAGCGCCGCTGCCGCCAGCCCCGGGATCGCCGCTGCGACCGTCGCGTCGTTGGCGATGGCCGCGTGAGTCGCGAGTGCGCCGATCCACAGCCGGTCGCCGTCGCGGGTGATCGCGGCCAGCCCGGGAATGCCGGTCAGGTCGATCAGCCGCTCGGGAGCCCGCAGCCGCGCCTTCATCGCCGGCAGCAGCGTATGCCCGCCCGCCAGCCATGCCGCCTCGCCACCCGCTCCGAACGCGGTCACCGCGTCCGCAAGACTCGTCGGCCGCACCAGTTCGAAATCATGCATCGGCCGTCTCCGCCGCGTTGCTGGTCATCGCCCGTGCGCCGGCTTCGATGGCGCTGACGATGTTGATGTAGCCGGTGCAGCGGCAGAGGTTGCCTTCGAGCTCGTGCGCAATCGTCGCCCGGTCGACCCCCGCCCCGTGGCGCTGGGCAATACCAATGCCGGCGATGACCATGCCCGGCGTGCAGAAGCCGCACTGGAGTCCGTGATGCTCGCGAAACGCCGCTTGCATCGGATGGAGGGTGTCGCCGCGCGCCAGCCCCTCGATCGTCGTCACCTGCTGCCCGGCGCACGCCGCTGCGAGCACCGTGCAGGCCTTGACCGGCAAGCCGTCGACCAGAACGTTGCACGCCCCACACTGGCTGGTCTCGCAGCCGATGTGCGTGCCCGTAAGCCCGAGATGGTCGCGCAACAGCTCGACGAGCAAGGTCGCGGCGGGCACGTCGACCGCGTGGGTCGTGCCGTTAATTGTCAGGCTGGTCTGCATGTCGTCCCTCCCCTTCGCTCGGTCAGCTTTAGTCCGTCAGTCCGAGCGCTGTCTTGTAGGTCTCGAGCAGCGCCTCGGCTTCCTGCCGGTCGCCCTTGTCCATGCTCCGCAGCCGGACGATAGTCCGCATCGTCTTGTTATCGAAGCCGGTACCCTTGGCCTCGGCATAGACATCCTTGATGTCATCCGACACGCCTTTGCGATCTTCCTCCAACCGCTCGATTCGCTCGATGAACAGCCGCAACTGCTCGGCGGAGACGTTTTCCGATGACATTAAAGCTCCAAGTCTGATTGGTAGCCCCGACTGCTAGACACCGCGGGGCCGGGGAACAAGCTGCGAGTTTGCAGGACGCCTCTATTGACGCCCATCGCGCCGCTTCCGCTGTCATCCCGGCGAACGCCGGGACCCAGTTACCCTCCGCATACCGCCTTGGTGGACGCGGCAAAGCTGGACCCCGGTGTTCGCCGGGATGACAGAGCAGGACTATCCTTACGGCTGGCTCGCGCTCGGTGGGTCGCTTGCCGGAAAGCTTTCGTCGAGCGCCTCGTCCAGAACGCGGTTCCTCGCCACGCTGGCCGCCATGCGCTCCAACTGCTCGGGCGTCGCCTCGGTCTGGTACTGGGCCTTCCAGTCCGACTGGGGCATGCCGTAGGCCCATTCGCGCGCCTCGGCCTTGGTCAGCGAATGGCCGGTGGTCAGCGCCGCCTCCTCGAGCCAGTCGCCGAGGCAGTTGCGGCAGAATCCGCCGACCCCCATCAGGTCGACATTCTGGACATGGGTGCGCTGGCGCAGGTGCCCCAGCAGGCGGCGGAAGGCGGCCGCCTCGATACGGTCGCGCGTGATCTCGTCCATTATGCCCGGCTCCGGCTTGAGGTTCATACGCTATAAGGCTAGGGCCGCAGCGCCGCGCAAGGTGCGCAGCCGAGGAACAACTGCGTGACCATCCGAACCGAACCGCGCCGCCGCCGGGTCAAGGTGCTCGCGACGCTTGGACCGGCGTCCGCCAGCCTCGACATGATCCGGGCGCTGCATGCCGCCGGTGCCGACGCCTTCCGCATCAACATGAGCCACGGCACCCCCGAGGGCCGGGCCGAGCTGATCGCCAATATCCGCCTGCTCGAAAAGGAAACCGGCCGGCCGATGACGGTGCTCGCCGACCTGCAAGGGCCGAAGTTGAGGGTCGGGCGCTTTGCGAACGGAGGCGTCGAGCTGGTGAAGGGCGCGAGCTTCGTGCTCGACATGGACAAGACCCCCGGCGACGAAACCCGGGTCGAGCTGCCCCACAAGGAGCTGTTCGCCGCGATGACCAAGGGCGCGCGGCTGTTGCTCGACGACGGCAAGATGGTGCTCCGCGTCACCGAGGCGAGCGCGGCACGGCTGGTCACCGAGGTCGTCGTCGGCGGGCGGCTGTCGAACAACAAGGGGCTGAACGTCCCCGACGTCGTGGTGCCGCTGGCGGCGCTGACGCCCAAGGACCGCACCGACCTCGACTTCGCGCTCGACCACGGCGCCGACTGGATCGCGCTGTCGTTCGTGCAGCGGCCCGAGGATGTCGCCGAGGCACGCGCTTTGATCCGCGGCCGCGCTTCGCTGCTCGCTAAAATCGAGAAGCCGCAGGCGATGGAGCGGCTGGCCGAAATCCTCGAGCTCGCCGACGCGGTGATGGTGGCGCGCGGCGATTTGGGCGTCGAGCTGCCGCCCGAGCAGGTGCCCCCGGCCCAGAAGCGCATCGTCGCGATGGCACGCGCCGCGGGTAAGCCAGTGGTGGTCGCCACCCAGATGCTCGAGTCGATGATCACCTCGCCGTCGCCCACCCGCGCCGAGGTCAGCGACGTCGCCACCGCGATTTACGACGGTGCGGACGCGGTGATGCTGTCGGCCGAGAGTGCCGCGGGCGCATGGCCGGTCGAGGCCGTCTCGATGATGGATGCCATCGCGCGCCAGGTCGAAGGCGATCCGTTGTGGTTCGACCGCGTCCACTTCACCGAGACCGCGACCAACGCGACGACCGCCGATGCGCTGTCGGCAGCAAGCGGTGCGATCGCCCGAACCATCGGCGCGACCGCCATCACCTGCTTCACGATATCGGGGTCGACCGCCCGGCGTGCAGCGCGCGAGCGCGCCACGGTGCCGATCCTGTGCTTGACTCCCAAGAGTGAAACGGCGCGGCGGATGGGGCTGGTGTGGGGCGTCCATGCAGTCGTGACGCGCGACGTGCAGGACTTCGAGGAAATGGTGGCCAAGTCGAAGCGGGTCGCGCTGCGCAGCGGCGTCGCGCACGGCGGCGACCTGATGGTGCTGATCGCCGGGGTGCCGTTCTCGACACCGGGCACGACCAACGTGCTCCACGTCGTCCGGCTCAGCGGCGACGAACTGGTCGGCTACTAGCGCCTCTGACTGGCCGGCGTTAACGCTCGCTGCGGGCGAACCAGGCAATCGTCATGCCGACGAAAACGACGTGAACGATCAGCGCGTGGACCAGCGTGAGCGTATCCCAGTGCGGCCAGCGCGCCGCCGCCGACGACGGCACGACGCCGTAGTTCATCACGAAGAATGTACCGAGCCCGTACACCGCCCCGACGTGGACCGGTCGCCGCCTGAGCAGCGGCCAGTTGCGGCTGGCGAGGATGTATGTCGCCGCGAAAATCAGCATGATGCCGTAATGCGCCGCGAACCCGAGCGCCGCCGCCCGCGTGCCGCCGGTGAACGCCGCCTTGCCGAGGAAGCCGCTGGCAACCGACTGCAGGACCCGGTCGGTGGTCAGGCCGCGCGTGCCGAAGACCATGAAGGCGCTCAGCAGGTCGAGCGTGCCGGCGACCGCCGCCGCTCCCAGGATGGTACGCCATGGCCCGCTACGCACCGACCCCGACCCGTTACGCATCACTGTTGCCCCCGCACCCCACGTCGCGACTACGTCGCAATACCGACCGGCGCAAGGCGCGTGGCTCAGGGCAGCTTCAGCGGCGCCACGGCAACCGACGGGGCCGGCTCGTTGAGCAGCGGCACGACGACCGCGTTGAGGTCGTCGAGACTGAACGCCCCGACCTTTATGCTGCGCAGGATACCGTCGCGCCCAATGATGAAACTGGTCGGCAACGCGTTGACCTTGCCGTAGCCGCCGCGGAAATTCCGGACCATCGGGAACGCCACGGCGCGAGCCAGCGGCGTCAGGCGCGACAGCGGCACCGAGTCCTCGGTAGTCACCGTCACGATCTTGAGGCCATGGCTCGCCTGCAGCCTGAGATAGGCGTCGAGCAAAGGCAGTTCGCGCTTGCACGGCCCGCACCACGTCGCCCAGAAATTGAGGATGACGACGTCGCCGGCCAGGTCCGCAAGGTCGATCGGCGTGCCGTCGAACACCGTGGCGTGAAAGCCCGGTGCCGGCTGCCCGACCACCGGTGCCGCGAATGCCGGTGCCGCCAGCAGCAGCGCGGCGGCGATGAACGATGCCGCCCGTCTCAAATCAGTCCCCCAAATAGTAGCGCCTCGTTGCCGTCAGGTCGTCGGCCAGTTCGTAGACCATCGGCTTGCCGGTGGGTATCTCCTCATGGACGATGTCGGCGTCGGCGATGTTCGACAGGTGCTTGACCAAGGCTCGCAGCGAATTGCCGTGGGCGACGATGACGACGCGCTTGCCGGCCTGGATCTCGGGCACGATCACCGACTCCCAGTAGGGAAGAACCCGCGCGATGGTGTCCTTCAGGCTCTCGGCGGCGGGCACCGCGACCCCGGCGTAGCGGCGGTCCTTCGACAGGTCGAACTCGCCGCCCGGCGCGAGTGGCGGCGGCGGGATGTCGAAGCTGCGCCGCCAGACCATCACCTGCGCCTCGCCGTGGATCGCCGCGGTCTCGGCCTTGTTGAGCCCGGTCAGCCCGCCGTAGTGGCGCTCGTTCAGCCGCCAGTCCTTGACTACCGGCAGCCACAGCCGGCCCATGGCTTCCAGCGCAAGGTCGAGCGTCTTGATCGCGCGGCTCTGCACGCTGGTGAAGCACAGGTCGAAGTCGAAGCCGTGCTGGCTAAGCAGTTCGCCCGCCGCGACTGCCTCGGCGATACCCTTCTCGGTCAGCGCCACGTCCCACCAGCCGGTGAAGCGGTTCTCGAGGTTCCACGCCGACTGGCCGTGGCGGATGAGGACGAGCTGGGGCATGGTCAAAGTTCCAGGTGGAAGAATTGGTTGAAGTCCGAACCGACGTATCCGCCGAAGGCTGCGCCGCTGGTGAAGCCGCGCCGCCGGTACAACCCCAGCGCCGATTCGTAAGCTGCGCCCGACCCGGTTTCGAGGCTGAGCCGCCGGTAGCCGCGGGCCTTCGCGGCATCGATCAACTGGTCGAGGATCGCGGCGCCGACGCCCTTGCGGACGTGTTCGGGCGCGGTCCGCATCGACTTGACCTCGCCGTGGTCGGGAGCGACCTCCCTCAGCGCGCCGCAGCCGAGCAGGGCGTCGCCCTCCCACGCCGACCAGAACGTCACGTCGGGTGCTTTCAACCGCTCGATGTCGAAGGCGAAGACGCTGCCTGGTGGCGAGTTGCGGTGCGCCTCCTCGAGGTGATGACGCAGCAGCGCGCCGATCGCATCGCCAGTCAGGTCGTCTGGCCGGACGATCACCGCAGCCGCTCGACGACCTCATGCAGCGCCGCGAGGCAGTCCCGCCCCAGCGCCTTCGACCGCCCCGGAGACCAGCCGCGCTTCGGGTCGGGATTGTCGTCGGCGTCCTTGAACGGCATCTCCAGCGTCATCGCCAGGCAGCCGAAGCGCTCGGCCAGCTGGTTGGTGCTCATCGTCAGGTTCGCCCGCCCCGGACCCGTCGCGGGATAGCCGATGCGGGTCTGGAAGTCGGGGCTGAGCCGCGCGAGGCCCGCCTTGTAGTCGTTGAGCAGCCCAAGCTGCCGGTCGGTGATCGACGGAATGCCCTCGAAGCCCGCGATGAAGTTGTGGGGCAGGGACTCGTCGCCGTGCACGTCCATCGCGAAGTCGACGCCGGTCGCGTCCATCGCGTTACGGACGCACAGCACCTCGGGCGAGCGCTCGGGCGTCGGCTCGGCCCACTCGCGGTTGAGGTTGGCCCCGACCGCGTTGGTCCGCAGGTGGCCGCGCCGCGACCCGTCGGGGTTCATGTTCGGCACGACGTGGAAGCTGCACGCCGCGCGCAGCCGCCGCGCGACCGGGTCGCTGGCATCGACCAGCCGCTCCAGCGCGCCCTCCATCCACCACTCGGCCATACTCTCGCCGGGGTGCTGGCGCGCGTACAGCCAGACCTGTTTCGCACCGTTGCCGATGTGCAGGCAGTCCATCGGCTGGCCCTCGATGGAGGTACCGAGCACCTCCGCCCGGACGCCGTCGTGGCTGCCGATGCGTGCCACCAGGTCGTGATGCCGCTCCATCGAGTAAGGCGCGAAATACGCCACCCAAAGGCTGTCGCCACGCGGTGTCACGCGGATGGTCAGGATGCCGTCGTCATAGCTCGTCGGGGCGCGGGTCCAGTCCTGCCGGTCGTCGGAGACCACGGCACGGTAGTTCGGCCAGCCACCCTCGTATGCCGAACCCTTGCAGTTGACGATCCGCAGCGTGCACGCCTGCCCGCGTGCACCGGTCAGCCGGAAATGGAACCACTGGTAGAAGTCGCTGTGCGCGTCCTTGCGGATGCGCAGGTCGATCGCCCCCGGCCCGGCGATGCGTTCGACCTCGATATTGCCGCTGTCGAAGGCGGCGGAAACGGCGATTGTCATGGGCGGGTAATGGCGGGTGGCGCGGGTTGCCGCAAGGGGCTGGTGGGGTTGGCGATTACCTCCTCCTGCGCTGACGGACGGCGCCACCTTCGACCGGGCCAAGCTTCGCATGGAGTCGTTCGGAACCCGTTCATTGATGGGTTGTATTTCTGGATGCCCACCAAGAGGAGAATGTGGTGAATATTTCTAAGATCGTTGGTTCTATCGGTGCAGCAGCGGCGGCAATGCTGCTGGTTGCGGGACCGGTCTCGGCGCGCCCGTCAGATCACCGCGGCCGCAAGCGGCAGGTCTGCAAGATCGAACGCCACCACGGCCACCGCACCAAGGTCTGCCACTGGAGGTAATTCGTGATCTGGGGAACGGCCGTAACTGGCCGTTCCCCGTTCGATCGCTCGACGTCCTGTTTCAGTCAAGCCGTCAGCCGGGCCCGCGATGATCCCCGCCCCGGCCGTCCCGTCGATCGTCGTGGTGCCGGTCGCTGTTGTGTCCCGGCCCGCGGCCCCAATCACGACACCCGGCAACCGAAAAACCAATCGCGATCAGTGCCGCGGCAAGTGTGATCGTCCGTCCAGGTCCATTTCTACGCATCGACTTACTCCTGTTGATGCTCAAGCAACCGACGTAGTGACATGGCGGTTCCGGTCGGGAGCGCGCCAGGTTCAACGCGATCTCCGCACGCCTATCGCGCCTTCACCCGCACGGTCTGCCCCCGCGCGCCCGGGAAGCCCGCCAGCAGTGCATGCGCCAGTTCCGGAACCGCACGGTCAAGGTCGCCTGCCGCGCCCTGCGCCTCGCTGGTTGCGCGGCCTTCCCAGACGACGGTGGCATCGCTGCGACGCTTCAGCTGCAGTCCGAGCGTCGTCGCGCGGATATCGTTCGGGTGGCCGCCGCTGATCGGGACCGTCACCCCGCCGCCGACCCCGCCGAAGCTGCCGCCGTGACGTCCATAGCCGCCGCCACCGACACCGCCGCCGATACCGATCGAGAAACCGCCGCCCGACCGGCCCGGGCGGGCCGTCTGCGTGACGGTGATCGTGCCGATATAGGCTGCGGTGGTGTCGCCGGCCGGGACCGCGATGAAACTCTGCGCGGTAAGTTCGCGCGCCACGGCGTCGGCATAAGAGCCAAACTCCAGGCCACCCTGCCCGCCTTCGGCCGGCACCAGCGCGACGGTCGAGCGCGCGATCGGCTGGCCGAGGTGAAAGCGGGTCACCTCAGCGCCCTGCGGCCCGGTCGAGCAGGCCGCGAGCAAGGCCAGCGCCGATAGCGCCGCCAGGCGGGTCGCCAACGAACGGGAAACGGCGGTACGGGGAACAACAAAACCGGAAACTGCGACGCGCATGGAACTCAAGCCCTCACATTGTCTTCTCGCGTCCGTTACAACGCCCCGCGCGCTGCACAAGTCGCATCGCACAGTCACAAGGATTTCAAGACCATGAGTGATACCGGCACCGTGCTCGTGACCGGCGGCGCCGGCTATATCGGCAGCCACGCCGTGCTGGCGCTTCGCGATGCCGGCTATTCGGTGGTCGTGATCGACAATCTTGCGACCGGATTCCGCTGGGCGCTGCCCGCCGACGTGCCGCTGGTCGAGGGCGATATCGCCGATGCCGCACTGGTTGCCCGCACCCTCGTCGAGCACCGGGTCGGCGCGGTCATGCACTTCGCCGGGTCGATCATCGTGCCGGAGTCGGTCGGCAATCCGCTCAAATACTACCGCAACAACACCGCTGCGAGCCGCACCCTGATCGAGGCTGCGGTGACGTCAGGGGTCAAGCACTTCATCTTCTCGTCGACCGCGGCGGTCTACGGCATGCCGGATATCTCGCCGATCGGGGAGGACGTGCCCAAGGCGCCGATCAACCCCTACGGCACCTCCAAGCTGATGACCGAGCTGATGCTCCGCGACGTCGCTGCCGCGCACCCGATCAATTACGGCGTGCTGCGCTATTTCAACGTCGCCGGGGCCGATCCGCACGGCCGCAGCGGGCAATCGACCGATGGCGCGACCCACCTGATCAAGGTCGCCTGCGAGGCCGCGACCGGCAAGCGCGACCACGTCACCGTGTTCGGCACCGACTATCCGACCGCCGACGGTACGGGGGTCCGCGACTATATCCACGTCCACGACCTTGCCGCCGCGCACGTCGCGATGCTGGTCAAGCTGGCCGCCGAGCCGGACGTCTCGCTGACCTTCAACTGCGGCTATTCGCGCGGCTTCTCGGTGATGGAGGTGCTCGACGCCGTCGACCGGGTGACCAACATGAAGATCGAGCGCGTCATGGCCCCGCGCCGCGCCGGCGACCCGCCCGCGCTCGTCGCCGACAACGCCCGCATCCTGGCGGGCCTCGAATGGAAGCCGGTGCGCGACAACCTCGACTGGATCATCGCCGACGCGCTGGCGTGGGAGCGCAGCCTCGCGCTGCGGCACCCGAGCTGAACTTCCTACCGCCCATTGTCATTCCGGCGAACGCCGGAACCCAGCTACCCGAAGGCTCGGAGTTCAGAGCACGCGATGCAACCGTGTTCCGGCCTTCGCCGGAATGACAACACCAAGGCTCTGTCAGCCTTGACTTGGACGCCCCCTCCGCATAGGGAGCGCGACCTTTCCAGACCAACCCCGTTTCCGGTGCACCCATGAAGATTCGTAACAGCCTGAAGTCGCTGAAGGGCCGTCATCGTGACTGCCGCGTCATCCGCCGTCGTGGCCGCACGTACGTCATCAACAAGACGAACCGCCGGTTCAAGGCGCGCCAGGGCTAAGTCAGCGCGCTGAGCAAGCCGTCCGCCGTCGTCTTCGACGTCGGCCACGTCCTCTACGACTGGAGCCCGCGCTACCTCTATTCGAAGCTGATCGCCGACCCGGCGCGGCTCGACCGGTTCCTGCGCGACGTCGTCACCCCGGGATGGCACTTCCAGCATGATGCCGGCCGAGCCGCGGCGGAGACCACCGCGGAGCTCACCGCCCGCTTCCCAGACGACGCCGAGCTTATCGCGGCCTACGTGCCACGCTGGCTCGAGACCATCCCCGGCCCGATCCCCGGTATGCTCGAACTGGTCGCCGAACTCGATGCCGCCCATGTGCCGCTGTTCGCGATCACCAATTTCTCCGCCGAATTCTGGCCCCGCTTCGCCGCCACCGCGCCGGTGTTCGAGCGCTTCCGCGACATTGTCGTCTCGGGCGTCGAGAAACTGACCAAGCCCGGCCCGGAGATCTACGCGCTCGCGCTGGACCGCTTCGGACTTGCACCGGGCGAGGCGGTGTTCATCGACGACCGGGCCGACAACGTCGCTGCTGCCGGCCGCGCCGGGCTGATCGGACACGTCTTCGACGGCGCGGTGGGGGTCCGGACTTTTTTAGCCGAACAGGGCCTTCTCCACTAACTACTTGATATTGCAGTGTAGGATCGGTTCTCAGGAACGTGTAGGGTGTAAACTCTGACAACTCTGGGCCTGTTGGTACCCACGCCGGTTGCCCCGCCCCGCCCTCCGCCCTAAGGTCCGCCGCTTCCTGAGCTTGGGGGCAAGAGTGGACGAACCGCTCGTCGGCATCATCATGGGCAGCCAATCCGATTGGGCGACGATGACCCATGCCGCCGCCACGCTGGCGAGCTTCGGCGTGCCGCACGAGGTCCGCATCGTGTCTGCCCACCGCACCCCGCAACGCCTCTACGACTACGCCACCACCGCCGCCGGGCGAGGCCTGCGCGCCATCATCGCCGGAGCGGGCGGGGCCGCGCACCTGCCTGGCATGGCCGCCGCGATGACCCGCCTGCCGGTGTTTGGCGTGCCCGTCGAATCGAAGGCGCTGAGTGGCATGGACAGCCTGCTGTCCATCGTCCAGATGCCCGCCGGCGTGCCGGTCGGAACCCTCGCCATCGGCACGCCGGGCGCGATCAACGCCGCGTTGATCGTCGTCGCCCAGCTCGCCACCACCGACGCCGCACTCGCCGACCGCCTCGACGCCTGGCGCGCCGCCAAGACCGCCGGCGTCAGTGAAACTCCCGAGGACAAGCCCGCCAAGTGACACCTCCCGGAGCGACGATCGGCATCCTCGGCGGCGGCCAGCTCGGGCGCATGCTCGCGCTCGCGGCCGCCAACATGGGCTACCGCGTCCATATCTTCGCGCCCGAGCACGAGCTGCCCGCCGGCGACGTCGCCGCCGAGGTCACCCGCGCCGACTACACCGACCGCGCCGCCCTCGACCGCTTCGCCGCCGCGGTCGACATCGCCACCTTCGAGTTCGAGAACATCGACGTCGAGGCCATCCGGCACCTGGCAACCCGCGTCCCCGTCCACCCGCCGGCGCGGGCGTTGGAGGTCTCGCAGGACCGCATGGCCGAGAAGCGCTTCGTCGAGGGCCTCGGCGGCACCACCGCGCCGTACCGCGCCGTCGACAGCCTTGCCAACCTCCACGCCGCCGCCGCCGCGATCGGCACGCCCGCCGTGCTCAAAACCCGCCGCATGGGCTATGACGGCAAGGGCCAGGCGCGCCTGCACAACCTCGACGACTGCGCCGCGGCATGGGAAGCGACCGGCGGAGCACCCGCGATCCTCGAGGGCTTCGTCACCTTCGACGCCGAGTTCTCGGTCATCCTGGCACGCGGCGCGAAGGGCCTCGTTGTCTACGACGTGCCCGACAACTGGCACCTGAAGGGCGTACTGTGCGAGAGCCACGTACCCGCCCGCGCCCGCATCGCCGAGCAGGTCGAGGCTGCCACCAAGCTCGCCCGCGCCGTCGCCGACGCGCTCGACTACTGCGGCGTGCTGACCCTCGAGTTCTTCGCTACCGCCGACGGCCCGGTGTTCAACGAGATGGCGCCCCGCGTCCACAACTCCGGCCACTGGACCATCGAAGGCACCCGCGCATCACAGTTCGAGAACCATATCCGCGCCATCTGCGGGCTACCGTTGGGCTCGACCGAGCGCACCGCACCGAGCGTGCGCATGAAGAACCTGCTCGGCGACGACGTCCACGACTGGGCGACCATCCTCGCCGACCCCGCCGCACACCTCCACCTCTACGGCAAGAGCGAGGCCCGGCCCGGCCGCAAGATGGGCCACGTCACGTGGCTTCAGGGGTAAGTCCGGCGCGGCGGCGCGAATTGATTAGGTCCAGAGTGCGGTAAGCCTGTACGCTGACGCACAAATAAGGACACTGCAATGGACCTGCCCCAGACCCAGGCAGGCAACAGTCTGCTGCGGACGCTCACCGCGGCCGACTACGCGCTGCTGGCCCCGCACTTCAAGCGCATCCCGCTGCCGGTCAACCTGCGCCTCCACGAGGCCGGACGCGGCATCGACCGGGTCTATTTCCCGGAGAGCGGCATCATCTCGATCGTCGCGGTCACCCTCGACGGGCGGAGCTGCGAGATCGGGCTCTTCGGGCGCGAGGGCATGTCCGAGACCGCGACCGTGCTCGGCACCGACCACTCACCCCACGAGGCCTATGTGCAGGTCGCCGGCGGTACGGCGCTGCGCCTGCCGACCGAGGTGCTCAACGAGGCTTTTGAAACCAGCCTGACGCTGCGCCATCACCTGCTGCGCTACGTCCAGGCGATGATGATCCAGCTGTCGAGTTCGATCGCCGCCGCCGGACAGACCATCGAGCAGCGCCTCGCCCGATGGCTGCTGATGTGCCACGACCGCCTCGACGACGACGAAGTGCCGCTGACCCACGACTTCATGGCGATGATGCTCGGGGTGCGCCGCGCCGGCGTGACGACGTCGCTGCACGCGCTCGACCAGCACGGCCTGATCGCCACCGGTCGCGGCAACGTCACCATTCTTGACCGCGCCGGCCTTGAGGCGTTCGCCGCGGGTGCCTACGGCCTCGCCGAGGCCGAGTATTTCCGCCTGATTGGGGCAAAGCTTCGGCGCAGCGAGACCAGCCCGCCCGCCACGACAGCCCGAGACCCTAAGCCGGCGTCGGTCTAGGCGGCTACGCTACGCCCCGAGCCCGCTCGAACAGCCACACCCGGATCGCGCTCGACAGGTTGGTCGTCCGCGCCTCGTCGATCTCCGTGATCAGCGCCGCGACGGTCCGTGCGTCCGCCGAAGCCGCATCCCGCAGCGCGTCCCAGAACACCGGCTCAAGGCTGAACGACGTCGCATGGCCGGCGATGCTGACCGAATGCTTCTTCAGGCCGCCCGGCCTGATCAATACATGTGCTGCCCGCCGTTAAGCGACAATGTCGACCCGGTGACGAAGCCCGCATCCTCCGACGTCAGGAACACCACGCCGCGCGCGATCTCGCTCGCCTGACCGAGCCGCCCGACGGGGATCTTGGCAACGATTTTCTCCAGCACGTCGGCCGGAACAGCGGCGACCATGTCGGTGTCGATATAGCCGGGCGCGATGGCGTTGACGGTGATGCCCGACCGCGCGCCTTCCTGCGCCAGCGCCTTGGTGAAGCCGTGGATGCCGGACTTCGCGGCGGCGTAGTTGACCTGCCCGTACTGGCCGCCCTGCCCGTTGATCGAGCCGATGCTGACGATCCGCCCATAGCCGCGCGTCCGCATGCCCGCGAACACCGCCTTCGCCATGTTGAAGCAGCCGCCAAGGTTCACATCCATGACCTCCTTCCACATCTCGTAGCTCATCTTCATAAGCGTGCCGTCGCGAGTGATGCCGGCATTGTTGACCAGCACGTCGACCGGCCCGAGGTCAGCCACGACCTGCGCGACGCCATCGAGGCACGACTGGTGGTCGGCGACGTTCCACTTATACGACTTGATGCCGGTCCGGTCAGAGAACGCCGCCGCCTTGGCATCGTCGCCGCCATAGTTCGCAGCTACGGTCATGCCCTGCGCCTGCAGCGCGATGCTGATCGCCTCGCCGATACCGCGGGTACCGCCGGTAACGATCGCCACTCGAGCCATGTCATTCTCCCCAAAGTCGTTCTGGTAAGGCTATTTTGCCAAACACTATTGCGGCGGTAGCCACCCGGCAAGTTCACGCTTCAGTAAAGTCTCGAGCATCGCCAGCCCGGGTGCGGAGGCGTTGAGGCACGGCAGATAAGCGAAGCGCTCCCCGCCATGCTCGATGAAGATTTCGCGGCCCTCGCGGTCGATCTCGTCGAGCGTCTCGAGATTGTCGGCAGAGAACCCGGGCGACACCACGGCGATGCGCCTTACACCCTCGGACGGCAGCTTGGTGAGCGTTGCATCGGTGTACGGCTTGAGCCATTCGGCACGTCCGAGGCGCGATTGGAAGCTGACCCTTAGCGGCAGCGATAGACGCTCGCCGAGCAGCCGCGCGGTCTTCTGGCAATGGCAGTGGTAGGGGTCGCCACGTTCAAGCGTCCGCCGCGGCATGCCATGGAACGACGCGAGGACGAGGTCGGGCACGAAGTCGAGCGCGGCAATCCCTGCCTCGACCGAGGTTACCAACGCGTCGATATACTCGGGCGCGTCGTGGTAGGGGGGCAGCGTCCGCAGCGCCGGCTGCCAGCGCCAGCCGGCGACGGTCTCATGGACGAGCTGGCTGACGGTGCCCGTCGTGGCGCTTGAGTACTGCGGATACAGCGGCGCGATCAGGATGCGTTCACAGCCCTGGTCGCGGAGCTTCTCGAGCGCCGCCGGAATGCCCGGGGTGCCGTAGCGCATTGCCCAGTCGACGATGACGCCGGGGAATGCGCTCGCCATTGCTGCGGCCTGCTCGGCAGTGATCGTCGCCAGCGGGGAGCCGCCGTCGCCCCAGATGCGCGCATAGTTCGCAGCGGTCGTTTTTGGCCGGGTGCGCAGGACAAAGCCGCGCAGCAGCGGCTGCCACAGGATCGGCGGCAATTCGACGACGCGGCGGTCGGACAGGAACTCGGCAAGGTAGCGGCGCACCGACCCGGTATCGGGCGCGTTGGGCGTACCGAGATTAACCAGCAACAGCCCGATCTTGCCAAATGCGACGGGTGGATGATCGGCAGGCCGCGCCTTTACCATGGAATCGGTCCCGCGCGCGTCAGTCATAGGGGCGTCCGTCACGAGCAAGTCCGTCATACGAGCGTCAATGGCAGGTCGCGCAGGCGCTTGCCGGTGGCAGCGAAGACCGCGTTGGCGACGGCGGGGGCGATCGGCGGCGTGCCGGGCTCGCCCGCGCCACCGAGTGGCGCGCTGCTCGGCACCAGGATCGTCTCGATGACCGGCGTCTCGGCGAGTGTAAGCAGCGGGTAGCCGTCGAAGTTGGTCTGCGCGGGGGCGCCGTCGACGAAGTTGATGCGGCCCTTTAACGCCGCGGTCAGCCCGAAGATGACGCCGCTTTCCATCTGGGCGCGGACGATGTCCGGGTTGACCACCGGGCCGCAGTCGACCGCCACCCAGACGCTGGTGACCCGCAGCCCGGCCTTGTCGACATGGACCTCGGCGACCTCGGCGACGATGCTGCCGAAGCTTTCGACGAGTGCCATGCCGCGCCCTACGCCCGGCGCATCCTGGCCGAGCGGCCCGCTGGCGCTGAGCACGGCCTCGATCACGGCGCGGTGACGGGGTTGGTCGCGGAGCATCGCGAGACGGAACGCGCCGGGATCTGTCCCGGCGGCATGGGCGAGCTCGTCGATGAAGCTCTCGACGAAGAAGCCGGTGAAGCTATGTCCGACCGAGCGCCAGAAGCCGAGCGGCACAGGCAGGTCGACGAGCGCATGCTCGGCCAGAAAACCGGGCAGCGCGTAGGGCAACGCCTGTGTGCCGTCGACGCTCTCCGCGGCGGCCTTCGGCTTGCCGCCCAGCGCCGGGATGTTGCGTCCCATGAACGAGGCACCGACGTCGGGCACCGCGACCCGGCTTGCCCATGCGGCGACGTGCTTGTCGGGCCCGATGCGGCCGCGCATCCGCGCCGCTGCGGCGGGACGGTAGCGCCCCTGCGCCATGTCTTCTTCCCGGCTCCAGATCAGCTGGACCGGTGCCTTGACCGCCTTTGCGATCAAGGCCGCCTGCACGCAGGCATCGGTCTCCGCCTTGCGTCCGAAGCCGCCGCCGAGCAGCGTCGGGTGGACCGTCACCGCGCTCTCCTCGATGCCGAGCGCCTTGGCCACCGCCCACGTCACCATCGTCGTCGACTGGGTCGGGGCCCAGATCTCGGCGCGCCCGCCCACGACCCGCGCGGTCGCGTTCATCGGCTCCATGCAGGCATGGGTGACGAACGGCACGGTGTAGTCGGCGGTGACGACACCCGCGCCTTGGAGACTGCCGACGTCGCCGTGCGAGGCCACCTCCGTACCCGGCTTGGCGATCGCCGCCTTGAGCGCCGGTTCCATCCACGGTCCCGGTTGCTTCGGGATGCGGGCGAACTCGGCCTTGACCTGGTCGAGCCCGGTCTTTGCGGCCCACCAGCCGTCGGCGACTACCGCGACCCAGCTCGGGCCCTTGACCATCGCGACCCCGGCGGGGGCGCTCGCCGAGACCAGCTTGGGGTCGCCGGTCGGCCCGGAGCGGACAGCGGCATAGCGCAGTCCCGGCAGGCGCACGTCGAGCCCGAAGCGCGCCGACCCATCGACCTTACCCGGAATGTCGAGCCGCCGCACGCTCTTCCCCATCAGCTTGCGAGTTGCTGCAGGCCGCAACTCCGGAGCGCTCGGCGCGTCCTCCTGCGCCGCCTTGCCTGCCAGCTCGGCGAAGCGCGCCGACCGCGCCTGGTAGGTGATGAAGCCATTGGCCGCCTTGCAGTCGCGCCAGTCGCAGTCCCACTCGCGCGCCGCCGCCCGTTGCAGCATCTCGCGCGCCGAGGCCCCGGCGAGGCGGATGGTGTCGTGGAAGCCGCGGATCGATGTGCTGCCGCCGGTCATCTGGATGTCGTAGCGCTCGACCAGCTCGCGCATCACCCAACCGCCGACGCCCCGCAACGCGGCCGGCATCCCGGCGACGACGTCCAGTGTCATGCCCTGGTTGGCGTAGACCGGATGCAGCGGTGCCGGCTCGACCGCGATGGTGTTCCAGTCCGCACCGAGCTCGTCGGCCAGGATCTGCGGCAGGCTGGTATAGACCCCTTGCCCCATCTCGGCCTGCGGCACGGCGACCGTCACCCGGCCGTCGGTGCCGATCTTGACCCAGCCGTTGATCAGCGTCTCGTTCGGTGCCGTCGCCCAGTTCAGCGCCCGGTGGCGCGGCCACGCGGCATAGGCGACGACCAGGCCAGCCGCCGCCCCGGTGCCGACGATGAACCGCCGTCGGGTCAGGCGGCGCTTCGGCGGCAGCGACGGTTCGGGATCGGAACGGGCCATGTCTTAACGTGCTAGCGCGCGCCGCCGCGCTTGTCGAAGGCCTCGGAGCCGGTTGGCGGGTCGACCGGCTTGGCAATTCGTCGCGGGCAGGCCAAGAAGCATGCAGTGCCGTCGAAAATTCCCGTCCTCGAGATCGTGCCGAGCCCGGCCAGCGGGGGCCGTCCGGCGAATCACACCGACGCCTCTTTCGCCGAGACTGCCGACCGCGGCGCCGAACTCGCTTCGTTCGCCGACAACCTGCCGACGCCGTGCTGGATCGCCAACGCCGACGGCTACATCTTCTGGTACAACCGCTGCTGGTACAGCTACACCGGCACGACCCCGAGCGAGATGGAGGGTTGGGGCTGGCGCAGCGTCCACGACCCCGAGCGCCTGCCTGCTGTCCTCGCCAGCTGGACCTCCGCCCTCGAAGCCGGCGCGGCGTTCGAGATGACCTTTCCGCTGCGCGGCGCCGACGGCAGCTACCGGCCGTTCCTGACCCGGGTCTCGCCGGTGCACGATGCCGACGGGCGGTTGATCCGCTGGTACGGCGTCAACTCGGATGTCAGCGGCGAAGTCTCGCTGGCCAACCGCCTGTCCGACTCCGAGGCGGCACTGCTGGCCTTCTTCGAGACCTCTGGGCTGTTCACCGCGATCCTCGACCTCGACGAGGACGACTTTACCTTCGTCCTCGCCAACCGGCGGATGGCCCGGTTCTGGGGCGGCGAAGGGGTCGCCGGACGGACGGCGCGCAGCCTCACCTCCGACCGACTGCCGACATCGATGATGCCAACGATGCATGCCGCTCACGCCAGCGGCAAGTCGACGACGATGGAGTATCCGTTCGACGGCCCCGACGGCGAGCGCTGGTTCACCGCAACGCTGACGCCGATGCCTGCCGGCGCGTCGGCCAAGCCCCGCATCTCGATCGCCAGTCTCGACATCACCGCCCGCAAGCGCGCCGAAGCCGCGCTGGCGCAAGCGGTCGAGAGCAAGGACATGCTGCTCCACGAGGTCAATCACCGCGTCAAGAACAGCCTGCAGCTGGTCACCGCCTTGCTGTCGCTGCAGGCCGCGCAGTCGGAGAGCCAGCTCCTCCGCGCCAGCCTGCTCGAGGCGCGAGGACGGGTCGCGGTCGTCGCCTCGATGCACCAGCGGCTCTACTCGACCAGTGCCCACGACCGCGTCGACCTGGTCGGCTACCTGCGCGATCTGGCAGCCGAGAACGTCGCCGCCCACGGTGCGCAGGGGCTGGTCGGCCTCGAATTCGAGGCCGACGATGAGCTGGTGCTCGAACTGGCCCGCGCCGTGCCGCTGGCGTTGATCGTCGGCGAACTGCTCACCAACGCCTTCAAATATGCCTTCCCGGGTGGGGCGCAGGGCATCATCCGCGTCGCGCTTCGGCGCGAGAGCGGCGCGGTGCGGCTCGAGGTCGCCGACGACGGCGTCGGCTTGCCCGAAGGCTTCTCGATGCTCGGCGCGCCGTCGCTGGGCATGAAGATCGTGCGGTCGCTGAGCCGGCAGATCGGCGCTACGGTCGAGGTCGAGGATGCCGCGCCGGGGACGCGTTTCAGGATTACGCTGCCTGATGCAAAGTAGCGCCGATTTATTTTCAGGTGCGGCGGGCGCGCGTGAGAGTTTACAGAGGTTACGCCAACGAGGGTCTTTGCTGATTTCGAGCTAGGACGAGCCCGCACGATTTCGCAACGGCTTAGCGTCGTGACTTGTCACCAGAGATGAGAAAGAGCGCGTGCCAGTGAGTTTGGCTTGATCGCATTGTACCAGATGGGTGAGCCGTAGGACAGGTCCAACCCGACAGCATCATCCCGGCGAAAGCTGGGACCCATCCCCTGAATTCGGGAGACGAGTCCCGGCTATCGCCGGGATTACGTGTTGAGGAAAACGATCGATCTGCGTCAGGCTGCGAACTGGTTCATCGTGTTGTGCGCGCCGCCGGCCTTGAGGGCTGCTTCACCGGCGAAATACTCCTTGTGATCGTCGCCGAGGTCGGAGCCGGACATGTTCTGGTGACGGACGCAGGCGATGCCCTGGCGGATTTCCTGGCGCTGGACGTTGAGCACGTAGCCGAGCATGCCCTGCTCGCCGAAGTACTCGCGGGCGAGATTGTCGGTCGACAGCGCGGCGGTGTGATAGGTCGGCAGCGTGATCAGGTGGTGGAAGATGCCCGCCCGCTTGGCCGAATCCGACTGGAAGGTGCGGATGCGCTCGTCGGCCTCGGCCGCCAGATCGGTGGTGTCGTAGTCGACACTCATCAGACCAGCGCGGTTGTAGGCTGAGACATCCTTGCCTGCAGCGGTCCAGGCGTCGAACACCTGCTGGCGGAAGTTCAGCGTCCAGTTGAACGACGGCGAGTTGTTGTAGACGAGCTTGGCATTCGGGATGACTTCTCGGATGCGGTCGACCATGCCGGCGATCTGCTCGATGTGCGGCTTCTCGGTCTCGATCCACAGCAGGTCGGCGCCGTTCTGCAGCGAAGTAATGCTGTCGAGCACGCAGCGGTCCTCGCCGCTTCCGGCGCGGAACTGGAACAGGTTCGACGGCAGGCGCTTGGGACGCAGCATCTTGCCGTCGCGGTTGATGATGACGTCGCCGCTGCGGGCGTTCTCGGGGGTGATCTCCTCGCAGTCGAGGAAGCTGTTGTACTGGTCGCCGAGGTCGCCGGGGGTGTGGCTGACGGCAATCTGCTTGGTCAGGCCGGCGCCGAGCGAGTCGGTGCGGGTGACGATGATGCCTTCCTCGACGCCGAGTTCGAGGAAGGCGTAGCGGCAGGCGCGGACCTTGGCGAGAAAGTCCTCGTGGGGCACGGTGACCTTGCCGTCCTGGTGGCCGCACTGCTTCTCGTCCGAGACCTGGTTCTCGATCTGCAGGGCGCAGGCACCGGCCTCGATCATCTTCTTGGCGAGCAGATAGGTCGCCTCGGCGTTGCCGAAGCCGGCATCGATGTCGGCGATCACCGGCACGACGTGGGTCTGGTACTTGTCGACGGCGAGCAGCAGTTCCTTCTCGCGGGCGATGTTGCCGGAGGCGCGCGCCGCGTCAATCTCGCGGAACATGCCGCCGAGCTCGCGGGCGTCGGCCTGGCGCAGGAAGGTGTACAGTTCCTCGATCAGGGCGGGCACGCTGGTCTTCTCGTGCATCGACTGGTCGGGCAGCGGGCCGAACTCGGAGCGCAGCGCCGCGACCATCCAGCCCGATAGGTAGAGGTAACGGCCCTTGGTGGTGCCGAAGTGCTTCTTGATGGAGATCAGCTTCTGCTGCCCGATGAAGCCGTGCCAGCAGCCGAGCGACTGGGTGTAGTCGGCAGGGTCGGCGTCGTAGGCGGCCATGTCGGCGCGCATGATGCCGGCGGTGTAGCGGGCGATGTCGAGGCCGGTCTGGAAGCGATTCTGGAGGCGCATGCGGGCCACGGCCTCGGCACTGATACCGTCCCAGGTGCCGGACTTGGAGGCGATCAAGTCGCCAATCGCGGAGGTATGATCCTGGTACGCCATGCGATGATCCTTTGACCGGTTCTTTACAAATGATACGGCGGGGGACGTTATCGTCTCTCCCGCCGATCCTCCCCTTGTCCGATGACGCAGCCAATGCTCGCGTGCAGGTTACCGGTCAATTACCCCACTTGTCGAAATCGTGTCGCAATGTGTAGATGAGCGGTAAGGGAGCTGTCGTGTTGTACGTGTTCTTGACAAGCCGGTGAGCGACCGCAAGCTGTTCGCGGGCGCGCGCCTGCGCCGCCTCCGTCTCGCACAGAGCGTCACGCAGACCCGCATGGCGGCCGACCTCGGGGTTTCCGTCAGCTATCTCAACCTGATCGAGCGCAACCAGCGGCCGCTGACCGCCGCGTTCCTGCTCAAGCTGGCGGCGACCTACAACCTCGATCTCCGCCAGTTGACCGGCGACGACGGCGACGCGCTGGCGGTCGAGCTGGAGCGGGTGTTCGCCGAACCGGCGCTGGCGGGGATCGCGGTCGGGCGCGCCGAGCTGGCCGAGGTCGCCGCCGCCTCACCCGGGGTCGCGCAGGCCTTACTCCGGCTTCACGCCGCGCTCGGCGGGGCCAGCCCGGCGGACGAGCCGAGCGCGATCGAGGCGGTGACCGAGTTCCTGCTCGACCGCCGCAACCACTTCCCGGAGCTCGACGCCGCTTGCGAGGCGCTCGCCGACGAGCTGCGGCTCGCGTCGGGTGATCTCGGTGCCGCATCGGCCGACCGGCTCCGTGTCCGCCACGGCCTCGGCGTGCGTGTCCTGCCGGCCAACATCATGCCCGACCTGCTGCGCCGCCTCGACCTGCACGCCCGCCAGCTGCAATTGTCGGAGATGCTCGACGCGGCGTCGCGGACCTTCGCGGTCGCAAGCCAGCTGGTGCTCAGCGAACTCCGCCCGGTCATCGACGCGACGCTGGCCGGGGCCGCCCTGCCCGCCTCCGCCCAGCGACTGGCGGTGGTCAGCCTGGTCAATTACGCAGCCGCCGCGATCATGATGCCTTATGGCCGGTTCCACGCCGCCTGCGAGGCCACCGGCTATGACATCGAGCTGCTGCAGGCGCGCTTCGGGGCGGGATTCGAGCAGGTCGCGCACCGGCTGACGACGCTGCAGCGCCCGGGCCTGCGCGGCGTGCCGTTCTTCATGCTCCGCACCGACCGCGCCGGGAATATCTCGAAGCGCTTCTCGGGGACGCGCTCGGCGCTGGCGGCGCGCGGCGGCGGCTGCCCGTTGTGGACGTTGCACGCCGCCTTCGACCGGCCGGGGTCGATCGTCCGGCAGCTGGTCGAGACCGAGGACGGGGCCGCTTATCTCACCGTTACCCGCACCGTTCGCACCTACGGCATGCCGTTCGGGCAGCCGCGACCCGAGTTCGCCTGCCTCGTCGGCTGCGAGGTCAGCCACGCCCGGCCACTGGTCTATGCCGCCGGTCTCGACCTCGAAACGACCCCGGGGACGCCGATCGGACTGGGTTGCGCATCCTGCCGCCGCACGGCATGTCGCCAGCGCAGCCTGCCTCCACGTGGGGAACGGCTGGTCATCGACGAGCGTACTCGCGGCATCACCCCCTTCCGATTCGCCCCTACCGGAGACTGAAAATGGCTGTTGACGGCGTCCAGATCACCGGCGCGATGAAGCCCGGATTCGAGACCATCCTGACCGACGCCGCGATGCTGTTCGTCGCCAATCTGCACCGCCAGTACGAGCCGACCCGGCAAGCCCTGATCCGCGCCCGCTACGAGCGCCAGCGCTGGTGGAACGAGGGCAATCCGATCGAATTCGCGCCCGAGACCTCGAGCGTCCGCGACGGCGACTGGAAGGTCGCGGGATCGCCCGCCGACCTGCAGGACCGCCGCGTCGAGATCACCGGGCCGGTCGACCGCAAGATGGTCATCAACGCGCTCAACTCAGGCGCAAAATGCTACATGGCGTGCTTCGAGGACGCCTCGACCCCGGCGTGGGAGATCATGGTCGAGGGCCAGGTCAATTTGCGCGATGCGGTCGCGGGCACGATCACGCTCGAAGACAAGGGCAAGAGCTATAAGCTCAACGAAACCACCGCGACGCTGCTTGCCCGCCCGCGCGGCTGGCACCTGCCGGAGGCGCACATGGTCGTCGACGGCGAAGCGGTGGCGGGCGCGCTGTTCGATTTCGGAATGTACTTCTTCCACAACGCCCAGGCCCTCGTCGCCAAGGGGTCGGGGCCGTATTTCTACCTGCCGAAGCTCGAGCATTATCTCGAGGCGCGGCTGTGGAACAATGTCTTCGTCTATGCCCAGTCGGTGCTTGGCCTGCCGGTCGGCACGATCAAGGCGACGGTGCTGATCGAGACGCTGCCGGGCGCGTTCATGGCGGACGAGATTCTGTACGAACTGCGTGACCATATCGCGGCCCTCAACTGCGGCCGCTGGGACTATATCTTCAGCTACATCAAGTGCTTCGGAGCGGACAAGAACCACGTCCTGCCCGACCGCGGCGCCGTCAACATGACCGTGCCGTTCATGCGTGACTATGCGCTGCACGTCATCCGCACCTGCCACAAGCGCGGCGCGCACGCGATGGGCGGCATGTCGGCGTTCATCCCGGTCAAGGGTGACGAGGCCGCCAACGACAAGGCCTTTGCCGCCGTCCGCGCCGACAAGGAGCGCGAGGCGGACTTCGGCCACGACGGCACCTGGGTTGCGCACCCGGGCCTCGTCGGGATCGCGATGGAGGTCTTCGACAAGGCGATGCCCGGGCCGAACCAGCTGTCGAAGATCCCCGAGGGCAGCGTCACCGCGGAACAGCTGACCGTCGCACCCCCGGGTCCGAAGTCGTTGGCCGGACTGACCAACAACGTCAACGTCGGCATCGGCTATATCGCGTCGTGGCTGCGCGGCGTCGGCGCGGCCCCGCTCCACAACATGATGGAGGACGCCGCCACCGCCGAGATCAGCCGCACGCAGTTGTGGCAATGGCGGGTGACGGGTGCCGTGCTCGACAGCGGCGAGCCGGTGACGGCGGACCTGATCTCGCGCGTGACGGATGAGCAGCTCGACGTCTGGAAGAAGGATGTCGGCGACAACTTCTACACGGCGGGCAAGTACGTCGAGGCGGCCGAAATCTTCCGGACGCTGGTTCTGGCGGACGAGCTTGAGTCGTTCCTGACCCTGCCGGCCTACGCGCATTATTTCGCGAAGTAGGTCGCAGCGGGCCCCACTGGACCGAGCCGCATTACCGGCTCGGTCTAGAGCATTTTCCGATCAGTACGCATCATAGCCGGCGTGCCTGAAGTAGTTGGCGCATTCGTCGGGTGTGAATGCGTCGAGGCTGTTGCCGATGACGGTCCAGAGCTGGTCGACGGTTCGGGCGGCGGCTTTTCGGAGCAGCGCCTTGAGCTTCGAGAAGGCGTTTTCGATCGGGTTGAAGTCGGGCGAGTATGGCGGGAGGAAGAGCAGCGTCGCGCCGCTCGCCTCAATGGCTTCACGGACGGCGGCGCCTTTGTGGGCTGGCAGGTTGTCCATGATGATCACGTCGCCGGGGCTGAGCGTCGGCCCCAGCACCTGCTCGACATAGGCGAGGAACCACTCGCCCGTCATCGGGCCGTCGAGCACCATCGGCGCGGTCATGCCCGTCAACCGCAGAGCGCCCGTAAACGTCGTGGTTTTCCAATGTCCGTGCGGCACGCTCATCCGCAGCCGCTGCCCGCACGGGGCACGCCCGTGAAGGCGCGCCATCTTGGTGTTGGCCCCGGTCTCGTCGATGAACACGAGGCGATGCGGATCGAGGTCGAGCTGACCTTCGAACCACGCCTCGCGGCGAGCTACGACGTCGGGACGATCCTGCTCCGCTGCATGCCCGGACTTTTTTTGAGCGTGATCTTCCGACGCGCGAAGAACCGCCACAGCGTCGCGATGCCGACGGTGACGCCGTGCCCGGTAAGCATCTCGCGTAGCTCGGCAAGCGTGATGTCGGGCTGCCTGGCGACGGCGCCGAGGATCATGTCGGCATGGGCCTCGATCCGTCCCGAGCGCCGGTCGCCGCCCTGCCGCTTTGGCGTGGCAGCACCCGTCTGTCTCGCCAGCGCATGCCAACGGATCGCGCTCGACACGCTGACCCCGAACCGAGCCGCCGCCTGGCGTCGTGACAAACCCCCGTCGATCACCGCAACAACACGCTCACGAAGATCGATCGACAGCGCCTTGGTCATGCACGCCAGCCTCCCTCGCCAGCATGCATCTTGAATCAGATCGAAGCCGGCTTGGGAATCCCCAACGAGTCTGTCAGCTCGAAAGATGCTTGTCTTATGAAGACTCCGGCCTTTCTGCGAAGATAGGCCGCCGCCGACGAGCCGCAAACTCGCCGGTGGCGGGAAGGGACGGATCGTAAAAATGCTGGTCGTCATGGACCGAGCTAGAGTTTGATCGCCCTTCTCTTTTCCTGTGGCCTGAACGGATACGTGGGCTTGTGGGCCCGCATGACAAGCAGAGGACCTGGAAAAGATGGAGACCAGTATAGCTCAGAATGTCGGCGTCGATATCTGCAAAGCGACGCTCGACGTTCACTTGCACCCGGCGGGCACAGCCCGCCAGTTCACCAATGATGCCAAAGGCCTCAAGGCCTTGCTGGGCTGGCTTGCAGATCGTCGCATCGCCCGCGTCGTCTTCGAGCCGACCGGACGCTACCACCACAACTTCGAGCGCCGGCTCGGTAGTGCCGGCTTGCCGCTTGCCAAGGTCAACCCGCGCCAGGCCCGGCGCTTTGCCGAGGCAATCGGCTGCAACGCCAAGACCGATGCAGTCGACGCCGCGATGCTGGCACGCATGGGTGCCTTGCTCGAGCTGCCGTCGCGGCCAATCGTCAGCGAGATCCTCGACGATATGAAGGAGTTGCAGGTTGCCAGGCTCGGCCTGGTCAAGGACCGGACCGCTGCAAAGAACCGCGAGCATGTTTGTCGCTCGCGGCTTTTGAAACGCCACGCCGCGCAGCGGCTTGCCCAGATCGACCGGCAGATCGCCGCGATCGACGCCGAGCTGAAAGCCAGCCTGTCCCGCGAGCCGGACCTTGCAACGCGCTTCGAGGTTCTCGTCTCCATTCCCGGTATCGGCGAGACTACGGCGATCGCCATGCTCATCGAAATGCCCGAACTCGGAACGCTCGACAGCAAGCAGGTCGCGTCGCTGGCCGGCCTCGCACCAATCGCCCGCGACAGCGGGCAGCACCGCGGCAAGCGTCATATCCGGGGCGGACGAGCCCAGCTGCGACACGCGCTTTACATGCCCGCGCTCGTCGCCACCCGGTTCAACGCCGACATGAAGGCTAAATATAAGGCTCTCGTTGCTGCCGGAAAACCGCCGAAAGTAGCCATCACAGCGGTCATGCGTAAGCTCGTCATCCTGGCAAACTCGCTGCTCAAAACAGGCAGAAACTGGACACCGAAATCCGCTTGATCACAACGGATACTCTAGGTGGCCTTCGCCCCGGCTGCGACCGTCATCGGCGCGAGGGGCTGCTTGCCGCAAAACAGCCGGTCCAGCCGTTCCCTGGTCTGGCGCTCGAAGGTAGCCTTCGAGGTGTGCGCCGGGCGATTGAGGCAGAGATCCTGCGCGATCTTCTCCTTGACCCGCGCCAGTGCCGACGCATCGAGCACACCGGCATCGACGAGCTCGGTCGTCAGCTGAATCAGGCCGACCGCGGTTGCGTGCGCGCGCAACCCGACGAATCCGATCGTGTCGTGAAGGTGCTTGCTCTCCCTCGGATCCATCTCGACTCCCTTCAGGGCCGGTGTCCGGCCGTGGCTACCCACACTCTTCATGCTCCGCGGCAGGTTTCCCCGCACCTGATTAAAAGCGGAGGTTACCACAACCTGTTGAAGTGGCGAAACGGGTTGACCGGCGGGGCTGGCGTGCCACTACACTTGGTGAGCAGGCCGAGGCGCACAGCAGAGCGACATGAACGTGCCGCCGACCGCCGCGCCGATCGTAACCAAGATCGACCGGTCGCGGCCGGTCTCGATCGCGGTGCTGGCGATCCTGACGCGCATGCAGGAGGGCATGGGCGACGTCGCGCTGCCCGGCGCGGACACAAAGCTCGGGTCGACGAAGTTCGAGTGGTGGCTTGAGAATGTCGCGCCGCCGCCCCGCAAATAGGCTGGCCGAACCGCCGCCGCTGCCGATCTCTCGACCATCCTAGAAGGGAACGACGATGCTCAAGCGACTCTGTCTCGCCCTCGCCGTCGTGCTCGGCATCGGTGCGGTGCTGAACGGGCTCACCATGCTGTATTCGCCCGGAAACTGGTATCTGGCAGTGCCCGGCGTGACCAGCACCGGGCCGTTTAACCAGCATTTTATCCGCGATATCGGGCTGATCTTCCTGTTCCTCGGCGCGGCGTTACTCGTCGGCGCGGCGCGGCCCGAGTACCGCGTCGTGTTGTGGGCGAGCCCGACGCTCTGGCTGTGGGGCCACGCGCTGTTCCACTTCTGGGAGGTCGCGGTCGGCATCTGCGGCCCCTCGGCGCTGGCCCGCGACTTCCCGACAGTGACGCTGCCGGCGATCCTCGGCACCGCCCTGACGTTCTGGGCAATCGGCAACGGACGGGCCGAACGGCGTTAGAGGCACACCGCAATCCCTAATGAAGGACCAATCCGATGAAGATCTATTATTCGCCCGGTGCCTGCAGCCTCGCCTCCCACGTCGTCCTGCATGAGGCCGGCGTCGCGTTCGACAGCGAGCGCGTCGACCTCAAGACCAAGCTGACCGCGTCGGGCGCCGACTTCAACGCCGTCACGGTCAAGGGCTATGTCCCGGCGCTGATCCTCGACGACGGCGCGCCGTTGACCGAGAACATCGCAGTGCTGGATTACCTGGCGGGGCTGTATCCGCAGTTTGGTCTTGCGGGACCGCTCGGCCGCACCCGCCTGCTTGAAACGCTCGCCTACATCTCGACCGAAATCCACAAGAGCTACAAGCCGTTCTGGCATGATGGCGATGACCGCCAGAAGGCCGACGCGAGCGCCTACATCACCAAGCGGATGGCGTACCTCGGCGACCGCGTCGCCGGCGACTATCTGCTGGGCGACCATCCGAGCGTCGCGGACTTCTACCTGCTGGTGACGATGCTGTGGGCGGACAAGTTCGGCGTCACCATCCCCGGCACCCTGGCCGGCGTGTACGCGCGGCTAAAGGGCCGGCCCGCCGTGCAGGCGACGTTCGAAGCCGAGGGTCTGGCCTGACCGCCGGGCTCGTCACCGCTACCGAGGAACGTCGATCTCGCTGTAGGCGGTCGAGCCGCGCGTCTCGCGGTCATTGCGTCCTGCGGTCACCGTTCCGCCCGTGTCCGGTGTCACGCTGGCAAGTTCGTTGAGCCAGTAGCGGTAGGCCCTGCCGACGCACGGAACCGACTGGCAACGGTCGAAGCGCAGGTCGGCGCGATTCCTGATGCGCGCCAATATGCGTTCATTGTTGGGCTGGTCGAGCGCCGCGATAGTGGCCGCGATTTGGGCGTTCAGCGCGAGCAGGGAGGCGTTCCGGCAGGTGATCGATACCGACAGCGTCGCCGGCTGGTCGCAACCGCGCGGTACCTTGACGACGGGCTGGGCCGTCGCTTCCCCGGTCGCCAGCGAGAGGGTGGATGCACCCGGCAGCCCGAAGCCGGTAGGCGCAGTGTTTGCCAGCGGCCCCGTGCTGACGAGGATCGGCTTGGCCACGACCACGATCCGCGAGCGCGTCGTGGACTCGCGAGACGGCTTTTTCGTCACGTCCGGCAGGGCCGCCAGCCTGGGCGCCGCGCTTGCCGGCTCGACCGGGGCAGCGGCGGCGACACTGTCGACAAGATGATTGAAACCGAGCGGCACTACCTGTGGCCGCGAGCCGGCGACCGCTCGAACCGCATAGTCGACATCGAAGGTCGCCGCCTTGCCGCTGGCGCGACGCAGGCTGAGCGCGGCGGTGCAGACTGTCAGTCCACCACCGGTGTCCGCGACTTTGGGCCGGGCGCTGGACACGCCGGCCACGATTACGGGCGGATTGTTCCCGGTAGCGAAGCTGGACCGCCGCAACTGGTCACTGGCGGCGGCGCGCAGTCCAGCGACGATCTCGGGTTCATCGCACGTTACCGCCGCCAGCGCCGGCAGCACCCGTTGTGGGTCCGGCCCCGGGACCGCAGCCGGGGGCAATGCCGCGAGAGCGACCGACGGCTCGGCTTGTGCAGTCCGGACCCAGGTCTGCGGGGCCGGTGGTGGCGTTTGCTGGAGCGCGAACCATGCTCCACCCGCCGCGGCAGCCGCCAGCACCGCTCCGGCAAAGTAAAGCGAAACACCACGCCCGGCCTGGGTCCGCACACTGGACATCTTCGGAGTGTCGCGTCGCGCCCTCTCCCGGTTGTCGGTTACTTTCCGTAGGGGCGCGGCAGGAACGGCATAAACCGGCTGGATCGGCCGTAGCGACAGTTCGCGCGGCGTCTCGCTGGCCACGACCAGAGCTCTCTCCGGCGGCGGCAGGCGCATCGCGACGACACCCTCTCCGACGCCGGGACGCTCCTGTTCAGTGCCCGCCGAAGACGGTACCGGCGAACCAAGGTGAGTGTTCGATGCGGCAGGCTGGCCTTTGGCGAAGTTACTGTAAGGCTCCAAACCGAGCTCGACAGCACGCTGACGACGCCAGTCTTCGCTATCAGCCATGCCGGACCCCCGTCATGATTCATTCATAATCGATTCGTTGATCTTAAGCAATATGTTGTCAATATAAAACTAACCTAGATGCTGACCCGTTCTTGCGCCCTATGCACACCTGATTGATGTCATTACACTAGCGACCTATTAACAGATCGTTTATAGTTCCGGTCACTTGAGTAACGAGCAGCGCATTCGCTCGTTTGACGGTCGTTGACTGCAAGATGGGCCAGGCTGGCAGAAAGTGGCAATGCCTTCGCAGAACTCGGACTTCGACCTTGGTCTATCGGGCCCGGTGCCGGCGAACGCTGCAGCCGATAGTCACGGAACTGGTTTGCGCCATGCGCACAGGCCGAGCGTCGCGCCCCTGGCCTGCAGAGCAACCACAGTGCCGGGATCGACCATCGCGGCCGTGCCGCCGGCGCAGACCAGCGTCTTGCCACCGAAGCCGGCCATGTCGAGCAAGGCCTGGTCCCAGTGCCGGTACTGGGTGTCGTGGCCCTCGCCGGGATAGGCGCGTTCGGTCTTGGCGCCGCCGAAATGGGCCCGCCACCACGCGCCGTTAGCGGGCACGACCAGTGCATCGGCCTCGCCGTAATAGGTGAACAGCGGTGCCTTTACGTGGGAGACGTCGGGCAGCGACTGGCCACAGTAGCGCTTCATCTCGGCCGCCTCCGGAAGTGCGTCGCCGCCCTGCCCACGGATGAAGAAGGCGCGCGCGCCCTCGTCGTAACTGCGATCGGCGAAACCGGGGATGCGCTTGGTCGGGCTGGTGTCGGCCATGTGCCACCAGCTTTGCGGATTGCCGACCGTCTTGGCGATGCCAGCCGCCAGCGCCTCGATCGGCACCGAACAATCCATCGCCTTGTTACGCGTTTCCGCCAGCGCCGCCATCATGTGCACCGACAGCAACCGGTCCGGCATCCGCGCCGCGATGTGCGCCGCATACGGCCCGCCGCCCGAGATCGCGACCATGGCGAAGCGCGGCACCTTGAGGTGATCGACGACCGCCGAGACCTCGTCGACATAGTCCGCGAACGTCCACGCTGGACCGTAGACCGTGTCGCCGAAACCGTTGCGCTCGACGCTGATGAAACGCAGGTGAAGCTGGCGGCGCAGCGTCTGCAGATACTCGGTCATCAGGAAGGCGCGCGCGCTGGTCCCGGTCCCGCCGAGGAACAGGACCGGCCGCCAGCCGGCCTCGCCGGTATCGATGAAATGGACCGCACGCGCCTTGGGTCCGGCGAGGGTCTGTACCGCCGGGCCAAGATCGTCGAAGCCGGTCTGGAAGGCGGGCACGGCCGGTACGCTCGGCTCGGCGACCACGGGAGCAGCGAGCAGCGCGGCGATGAGCGCGAGCGCCTTGAGAGAGTTCATGCTTCGAGACCCCATAAATGCCTGGCGGGCGCTGCCGTCGCAAGGGCCTCGGCTTCGAGGCCCTGATCGGCGACGTCGACGACCTTCCGTTCCGCGACCAGGTCGAGCGACCGACACGCGACGAGATAGGCGATCGCCGACACCGGCAGGCCGACCAGCATCGAGATGTCAGCACCGCCGAGCAGCGCCGCCATCGGGCCGCGGTAGAAGCCGGTCGAGAAGAACGGGATCATCGAGACGAAGCCGATCGCGTAGGCCGACAGGCCGCGCCAATTCCAGCGCCCATAGATGCCGTCGGGGTTGAAGATCTCGCGGATCGAATAGTGACCGCGCCGGACGATAAAGAAGTCGACGAGGTTGATCGCCGTCCACGGCGTGAACAGGTAGATCAGGATCGCCAGCAGATGCTCGAACTGCGTCCGCAGGTCGTCGCTGGCGGTCGCGGCGAGCGAGGTGCTGGCGATCGCCGCGACCGCCAACGCGATCAGCCGGGCGCGGCCGTTCAAAGCGATCTTGCGAAAGCTGTCGACGATGCTGAGCAGCGTCAGCGACGCGCCGTACAGGTTGAGGCTGGTCGCGGTCAGCATCGCGAACGACGACACCACCAGCAGCACGATGCCGAAGTTCGGGTACATCGCGTCCCCCGCCGACCGCACCGCGGCGATCAGCTGGAGCGCCGGGAACAGCGCCGCCGCGAGCGCCCCGACGATCATCATCCACGCGCCGCCGATGTAGGCCCCGAGGAACGTCCACCAGAACGACGCGCGCACGCCGACGTCGCGCGGCAGGTAGCGCGAGTAGTCGGAGACATAGATCGACCAGCTCAGCTGGTAGGCTGCGGCGGCGAAAAACTGGATCAGGAACGGCGTCGACTTGAAGTTGGAGAAGTCGGTGAACAGGTGCTTGTCGACCAGGATCATCGCGCCGATCGTGAACAGCGTCAGCGCGGTGATCATCACGCCCGCCAGCATCCGCTGGGCGCGGTGGATCCAGTCGTAGCCGCAGACCGCGACGACCAGCGACAACAGGGTGAACAGCACGATGGTGACGATCGGCTTGGCACCGATCAGATGCTCCATCGTCGCGCCGATCAGCACCTGGTTGAAGGCATTGTACCCGATGTACGTCACCAGCGCGACGACCCAGACCAGCAATGCGCCGCGGTAGCCGAACTGCGGGCGCGACTGGATCATCTGCGGCAGGCCGAGTTCGGGCCCCTGGCTCGAGTGGAACGACATGAAGAAGGTGCCGAGTGCGACGCCCGACAGGATCGCGACCGCAGCCCAGGCGAACGACAGGCCGAGCGGGATCGCCAGCGCGCCGGTTGCCAAAGTCGCCAGATGCGCGTCGCCGGTGAACCAGATCGGCCACAGGTGCCAGACCTTGCCGTGGCGCTCGGCGAGCGGCACGTAATCGATAGAGCGACTTTCGACGAGCTGCATGTCGTTCCCCGCACAAGCCGCCGGTCGGCCGACTAATCCCCCGGAAGGTCTGCCTTATCCGGCGGGGCGGTGCTTGAACGCATGCGACATCGGCTGGCGGTCGGCGCTCGGCGGGCGGTCGAAGCGCTGACGGTAGGCGCGCGACAGTGAGCTTTCCGACGTGAAGCCGGTCGCCATCGCGACTTCGATGAGGGCGAGGTCAGTGTCCCGCACCAGCGTCCGGGCGCGCTCCAGCCGCAGGCCGCGGTAATAAGCGGCCGGGCCCACGGCCAGGTGGACGTCGAACAGGCGCTCCATCTGGCGGCGCGTGATCCTCGCACTCCGCGCTAGTTCGGCCAGATCGAGCGGATGCTCGATGTGCCGGTCCATCTGCTCGACGATCGCCAGCACCCTCGAGTCCCGCGTGCCGAGGCGCGTCGCCGGAGCCAGCCGCTGGCGGTCGCTGGGGCTGCGGATGCGGTCGTGGATGAATTGCTCGGAGACCGCGGCAGCCAGGCCGGCACCGTGGTGGCGGCCGATCATGTCGAGCATCATGTCGAGCGCCGCGGTGCCCCCGGCGCAGGTGAAGAAGCGGTCGTGGAACTCGAACAACTCGTCCGAAACGCGGATGTTGGGAAACTCCTCGCGGAATGCCGGCACTGCCTCCCAGTGCAACGTCACCTTGCAGTCGTCGATCAGCCCGGCGCGCGCCAGCGCGTAGGCCCCGGTGTCCATCGCGCCGAGTACAGCACCGGCTCGGGCCATGCGGCGCAGCGCTGCGAGCAGCCCCGGCCGTTCGCCCTGCTTCGGCTCGAAGCCGGCACAGATCGTCAGGATCGCGGCGGTTTCATCGAGCGGCCCATCGACCATGACACGCATGCCGTTCGACGCCTCAACCGCACCGCCGTCGCTGGAGAACAGCCGCCACGCAAACAGCGTGTGCGGCGACAGCCGGTTGGCGACCCGCAACGGCTCGATCGCCGAAAAGAACGCCATCGCCGAGAAACCGGGAACGAGAAAGAAGGCGTAGCTTTCGATTTGTTCCATCAGCCCCGGCCCCTGTCATCCAATTATGACAAAATGTCGCAGAATGCAATGTTGGTGTCGTAAAACGCGCTGCAAATGCAGGGTTTGAGCAACATCTTGCGATACAGTAGCCAGACGCACATCGCGCGGCTGCAGGGGGTGCACGCGTGAACTTCGAGACCTTCATTACCTGCGCAGTGACCGGCTCCGGCGAGACCGCCGACAAGCATCCGGGGCTGCCCGTCACGCCCGAGCAGATCGCCGCCGCCGCCATCGAAGCCGCAGAGGCCGGTGCTGCCATCGCCCACATCCACGTCCGTGACCCCGCCACCGGCAAGGGCACGCGCGACCCGGCGCTGTACCGGGAGGTCGTCGAGCGCATCAAGGCGTCCGGCGTCGACGTCATCATCAACCTGACCGCGGGCATGGGCGGCGACCTGATCTTCGGCCCCGGCGAGACCCCGCTGCCGCTCGATCCGGCCGGCACCGACATGGTCGGCCCGCTCGAGCGGCTGGTGCATGTCGCGGAATTGCTGCCCGAGATTTGTACGCTCGACTGCGGCACGATGAACTTCTCGGCCGGCGACTACGTCATGACCAACACGCCCGGCATGCTGCGCACGATGGCGGCGCGGGTGCAGGAGCTCGGCGTGCGGCCCGAACTCGAAGTGTTCGACACCGGCCACCTGGTCTTCGTCAAGCAGTTGATCAGGGAGGGCCTGCTCGACGATCCCGTGATGATCCAGCTGTGCATGGGCATCCCCTACGGCGCACCCGACGACCCGCTAACGACGATGGCGATGGTCAAGCAGCTGCCCGCCAACTGCATTTTCAGCGGCTTCTCGATCGGACGCTACCAGATGCCGTACGTGGCAATGGCGGCGCTGGCCGGCGGCAACGTCCGCGTTGGGCTGGAGGACAACATCTATCTCGGGCGCGGCGAACTCGCGACCAACGGGCAGCTCGTCAGCCGGGCGCGCCAGATCCTCGAGGGCATGGGCGCCCGCATCCTCGGCCCCGCCGAAGTCCGCGACAAGCTCAAGCTGGTGAAGCGCTGGTGACCGCGCGCGATATCCGCACCGTCGCCCTCGTCGGCGGCGGCGTCATCGGCGCCGGCTGGGCCGCGCGCTTCCTGCTCAACGGGCTGGATGTCGCGCTGTTCGACCCCGATCCGGAGGTCGAGCGCAAGACGTTGGCGGTGATCGACAACGCGCGTCGGGCGCAGAATCGCCTGATGCCCGGGCTGCTGCCTCCCGAGGGCAAGATACGGTTCGCCGACTCGATCCGAAACGCCGTCGAGGGCGCCGACTTCGTGCAGGAGAGCCTGCCCGAGCGCGAAGACCTGAAAATGCGCCTGCTGGGCGAGATCGACGCTGCCGCTCCCGCCGACGTGGTGATCGGGTCGTCAACCTCCGGGCTCTTGCCGACACGACTCCAGCAGGGGCTGGCGCACCCCGAACGCTTCATCGTCGGGCACCCATTCAACCCGGTATACCTGCTGCCGCTGGTCGAGCTTTGCGGCGGCGCGCAGACCGTCGACAGCACTCGCGAGATCGCCGCGGCGCTGTACGAGCGCTGCGGGATGAAGCCGCTGCATGTCCGCGTCGAGATCGACGGCTTCATCGCCGACCGGCTGCTTGAGGCGCTGTGGCGCGAGGCGCTGTGGCTGGTCAACGACGGCATCGCCACCACCGCCGAGATCGACGACGCGATCCGCTACGGTGCCGGCCTGCGCTGGTCGTTCATGGGGACGTTCCTGACCTATCGGCTGGCGGGCGGCGAGGCCGGCATGCGCCACTTCCTCGGCCAGTTCGGCCCGGCGCTCAAGCTGCCGTGGACCAAGCTGGTCGCGCCGGAGCTGACCGACGAACTGACAGACTTGGTCTCCAACCAGTCCGACGAGCAAGCCGGCGGCATCGACCTCCGCACCTACGAGCGGCTGCGCGACGATTGCCTCGTCGACGTGATCGCGGCGCTGCGAATCAACGACTTCGCGGCCGGTGCCGTCGCCAAGCTGCACGGCGACCGGCTCGCGGCAGCAGCGCCCGCACCGCAGATGCTCGACCTGCAGCGTCCACTGCCGCTGCTGGCGACCAGCGTCGATGCGGCGTGGATCGACTACAACGACCACATGACCGAGTGGGCCTATCTGAAGCTGTTCGGCGACACCACCGACCGGCTGCTGGCGCTGGTCGGTGCCGGCTCGGCCTATGTGAAAGCGGGCAACAGCTTCTACACGGTCGAGACGCACATCCGCCACCTCGGCCAAGCGCGCCTCGGCGATCCGGTGCGGGTGACGACGCAGATGCTCGGCGCCGACGCCAAGCGGCTGCACGTGTTCCACACCATGCTCGGTGCGGACGACACTCCGATCGCGACCGCCGAGCAGATGTTGCTGCACGTCGATGCCGCGTCGGGCCGCTCCTGTCCGGCACTGCCCGAAATCGCCGATAAGGTTGGCCAGCTCATGGCAGCCCACGCGGTTGTTGCCGCGCCCGAAGGCACGGGGCGGCGGATTGCAATGCCGACGCCCGCGACCTCGCCCCCTCTGCAGGCGATGGCAGGCTGATGGGGCGCGGCGCATGAGCCTTGGGCACGCCCGGCCAGCCAGCGCCGACGATACACGCGTCCGCCGCGCCCTGGTGCTGATGGCGCAGCGCCTGTCCGATCCGATGCCGATCCACGAGCAGGCGGCGCGCCTGCAGCTTTCGACCCGCCACGTCGAACGACTGTTCCAGGGCGTTGTCGGGGCCAAGCCGCGGGCCGTGTATCGGCGGATGCGCCTACGCCACGCGCACTGGATGCTGGCAAACACTTGCCACTCGATCACCGCGATCGCGATCGACACCGGCTTTTCGGACGGCGCGCACTTCTCGCGCCAGTTCAAGGAAATGACGGGCGTCAGTCCGAGTGCAGCGCGTCAATCACTCGGCGACGGCGAAGCCTGCCGACCCGACCCGGCCTTCGCCCAGTTCGACGGCTTCGAACTCGAGCGCCAGGATAGTGACGCGGCCGCCCCGGACGGCCGGCGCGCCCACTCGTTCCCGTGGGGGGAAACCGCAACCCGGACACTGTCGCCCAATGCAGGCGAACGGCCGGGATGCATAATCGACAAGCAGAACCGACGGAGTGTCCGCACTCACGCCGGCAGGGAGTTCGACGACGTGAGCGACGACGCGGCTGATTTCGGCTGCGCACACATTCTTAAGGGGAATTCCAATGCGCAACCGGGCCTTGTTACTCAATAGCGTCGCTCTTGTCGGCTTGTTGACGAGCGGCGTCGCCTATGCCGCCGACGAAGTCGCAGCTGCCGCGGTCGCACCTGCCTCCGACGACATCGTCGTTTTCGGACGCGGCCAGACCCGCCAGGTCCAGGAACTGCGCAAGGCCGATATCGTGGCGGCCGTCCCGGGCACCAGCCCGCTCAAGGTGCTCGACAAGCTGCCCGGCGTCTCGTTTCAGTCCGCCGATGCGCTCGGCACCAACGAGTGGTCGACCCGGATCTCGGTGCGCGGCTTCACGCAGAGCCAGCTCGGCTTCACACTCGACGGCGTCCCGCTCGGCGACATGAGCTACGCCAACTTCAACGGGCTGCACATCAGCCGCGCGATCGTCTCCGACAACATCGGCCGGGTCGAGCTGTCGCAAGGGTCGGGCGCGCTCGACACCGCCTCGAGCTCGAACCTGGGCGGCACCATCCGCTTTTTCAGCATCGACCCGGCCGACACGTTCGGCGTCGACACCGCCGCCACTTATGGCAGCGACAACAACTGGCGCGTCTTCGCCCGCCTGGAATCGGGCGACCTCGGCAACGGCCTGAAGGGCTACCTCAGCGGCTCCTACCTCGATGCCCCCAAGTGGAAGGGCAAGGGCAAGCAGCAGGCGTGGACCATCAACAGCAAGCTCGTCGCCCCGCTCGGCGAGCGCGGCAAGATCTCGGGCATCGTCGACTATTCCAACTGGAAGGACGACGACTACATGGACGTGTCGCCGTCCATCGTCAGCCGCTACGGCTGGAAGCACGACTACCTCCGCTACAATTACGCTCAGGCAATCTCGATCGCCGAGACCTACCAGGCGAACCCGGGCGGCGACTGCGCCGGCAATGCCTATGCCGGCGGCTACACCTGCGTCGACGACACTTATTACAACGGTTACGGCCTGCGGAAGGACCTGCTCGCCTCGGCCACTATCGACTATGACCTAACCAACGATCTCGCGATCAAGCTGACGCCTTATTACCACCGCGACCGGGGCATCGGCACCTGGTGGACGCCGTACACCCCGACCCCGGGCGGCGATGCGCTGTCGGTGCGCTCGACGGCCTATGCCATCAACCGCGGTGGCCTGACCGGCTCGGCGACCTACAAGATCGCCAACCACACGATCGAGGCCAGTGGCTGGTACGAGAAGAACAACTACACGCTGACCCGCGAGTTCTTCGGCCTGTACGATGGCCCCAACGTCTCGAGCATCGGGCCGCGGGAATGGCCGAAGGACCCGTTCTTCGTCCAGTACCAGTACAAGTTCAAGATCAACACCTACCAGTTCGCCATCCAGGACACCTGGCAGGTAACCGAGGCCTTCAAGATCAACGCCGGCTTCAAGGGCCTGCAGGTCAACGTCGACAATCACCTCGTCCAGGGCGACGCCTCCCGGGACACGTCCGGCAAGCTCAAAGCCAAGGACATGTTCATCCCGCAGGTCGGCGCGAACTACATGATCATCGACGAGCTGGAGGCGTTCGGCAGCTATGCCGAGAACATGCGCGCCTTCGACACCGCGCCGTTCCTGACCAACAAGAGCGGCTTCGCGGCGATCGAGGACAAGATCAAGCCGGAGACCAGCAAGACGTTCGAGGGCGGCTTCCGCGTCCACCTGCCCAAGTTCGAGGGCTCGATCGCCGGCTACCACGTCAAGTTCGACAATCGACTGCTCGCCGTCCAGAATTGCCCGATCATCGTCGGCTGCTCGTCGTCGCTGTCGAACGTCGGCTCGGTCACGACCAACGGCTTCGAGGCAGCAGGTACCTACCGCCTGGCGCGCTCGCTGTCGCTGTACGGCTCCTACTCGTTCACCTCGGCGAAGTACGACCAGGACACCTTCGACGGCAACGGCGTGTTCATCGTCGCGACCAAGAACAAGACCGTGGTCGATACCCCCAAGCACCTGATCAACGGCGAGATCGTCTACGACGATGGCCAATTTCTCGGCCGGGCTCACGTCGGCTACCAGAGCAAGCGCTATTACTCTTACAACAACGACGCCAGCGTCTCCGGGCGGGCGCTGGTCGATATGAGCGTCGGCTACCGCTTCCAGCAGGAAGGTTTCCTGAAGGGCCTCGATATCCAGGCCAACGTCACCAACCTGTTCAACAAGAAGTACATAGCCACGCTTGGCGAGAACGGCTTCACCAACTCCGACCCGAACGGCACGCTGCAGTCGATGCTGGTCGGCGCGACCCGCCAGGTATTCGTGACGGTGCGCAAGCGCTTCTGAACCCGGCGTCCGGAACACTCAAAGGGAGCGGGGCCACCGGCTTCGCTCCTTTTGTTCGTGCCGGGCAAGACGGCCTGTGCGATGCAGGCTGCCCTATAGGAAACGGCGACGATGGCGGACGGCAAGCAACCAAATATTCTGATCCTGATGGCCGACCAGATGGCACCGAGCGCCCTGCCCGTCTACGGCCACCCGCTCGTCAGGGCACCCAACATCGCGCGCCTTGCCGCCGAGGGCGTCGTGTTCGAGTCCGCCTATTGCAACAGCCCCCTCTGCGCGCCGTCGCGCTTCTCGTTCCTGTCGGGGCAGCTGCCGTCGAAGATCGGCGGCTACGACAACGCCTGTGAATTCCCCGCCGACCGTCCGACCATCGCGCACCACCTGCGCCAGCGCGGCTACCGGACGATCCTTGCGGGCAAGATGCACTTCGTCGGACCGGACCAGCAGCACGGCTTCGAGGAGCGGCTGACGACCGACATCTATCCGGCGGACTTCGGCTGGACCCCCGACTGGACCAGCGATGCGCGGCCGAGCTGGTATCACTCGATGGACTCGGTCGTGAACGCCGGCACCTGCATCCGCACCAACCAACTCGACTACGACGAGGAAGTCACCTTCCAGACCCGCCGCAAGCTGTTCGAGATCGCGCGCGGCAAGGACGACCGTCCGTTCTTCATGGTCATGTCGCTGACCCATCCACACGACCCGTTCGCGATCCCGCAGCGCTATTGGGACCTGTACGACGACGCCGATATCGAGCCGCCGCGGGTCGCCATCCCGGTCGGCGAGCAAGACCCGCACTCGCTACGCCTGCGCCATGTCTGCGGCATCGACCTCGACCCGGTCAGTGACGCCCAGGTGCGCGCCGCACGTCACGCCTATTACGGCGCGATCAGCTTCGTCGACGAGCAGATCGGCGTCGCGCTGGCGGCGCTGAACGACGCCGGGCTGGCCGACGATACCGTCATCCTGGTCATCGGCGACCATGGCGAAATGCTCGGCGAGCGCGGCCTCTGGTACAAGATGAACTTCTTCGAGGGCGGTGCGCGCATCCCGATGATCGTTCACGCCCCCGGCCGCTTCGCCCCCGCCCGTGTCGCGGCGAGCGTCTCGCTCCTCGACGTGCTGCCGACCTTGCTCGAACTGGCGGGCAACCTGCCGTCGGACCTGCTCGCCGACGGCACCAGCCTGATGCCGCACCTGACCGGCGGCAGCGGCCACGACGAGGTCATCGGCGAATACCTCGGCGAGGCCGCGATCGCGCCGATCGTGATGATCCGGCGCGGCCCGTGGAAGTTCATCCACTGCCCGGCGGACCCGGACCAGCTGTTCCACCTGCCATCCGACCTCGACGAAGTCGCCAACCTCGCCGCCTTGGCCGATCACGCCGCGACGGTCGCTGCCTTCCGCCGCGAGGTTGCGGAGCGCTGGAACCTCGAGCGCGTCCACGCCGACGTGCTCGCGAGCCAGGCCCGCCGGCGCATCGTCGCCGCCGCAACGGCAAAGGGCGCGCGGTCATCGTGGGATTTCCACCCGGTCCGCGATGCGTCGCAGGAGTACGTCCGCGGCCACCTGAACCTCGAGGACATCGAGGCGACAGCGCGCTTCCCGCGCGTGCGCGCCGAGTAGCGCCTAGGTTCAGGCGTGCGCGACGCCGAGCGCCTTGAGGATATCGCGCCCCGCACAGACGCCGACCAGCCGCCCGTCCTCGGTCAGTAGCACCGGGTGCTCGGAGGCCGCGCAGATGCGGATCAGGGTCCGCACCGACACGCTGGCCGGACAGGCGACGACGCCATCGGGGAACTCGGCGTGGTCGTCCGGAGCCTCGACCATCGTCACGTCGTGGCTCTCGCCGGCAACGCTTAGTTCGTCGAGTTCGCCGCCCGACCCCAGCCGGTAGCGACCGGCATCATCGAGGATGACGCAGCCGTCAGCGACCGCCAGCGCATGGGCGTGGCGCATCACCGACGCGCCGGTCATGACGTTCAACGGGTTCATGTGGCGGACGAAATCGGCGACGTAGCGCGTCGCCGGCCGCAGCACGATATCCTCCCCGGTGCCGCTCTGGATGATCCGACCACCGTCGAGGATGGTTACCTGGTCGCCCAGCTTGAGTGCCTCGTCGAGGTCGTGGCTGACGAACAATATGGTCTTCTGCACCTGCTCCTGCAGGCTCAGCAGCTCGTCCTGCAGCTTGGAGCGGATCAGCGGATCGAGCGCGGAGAACGGCTCATCCATCAACAGCACGTCGGCATCGGTGGCGAAGGCGCGCGCCAGCCCGACGCGCTGCTGCATGCCTCCCGACAGCTCGCCGGCATAGCGGTCGCCCCAGCTGTCGAGCCCGACCAGCGCCAGCCGCTCGTCGACGATATCAGCGATCTCGGCGCGCGACATACCGCGCAGCTCCAGCCCGAAGGCGACGTTCTCGCGCACCGTCCGCCACGGCAGCAGCGCGAATTGCTGGAACACCATCGCGACCCGGTAGCGGCGGATGTGCCGCAGCACGCCCTCGCCGCACGACGCGATGTCCTTGGAACCGACGCCGTCGCGAACCAGGACGTTGCCCCGCGTGACGGGGTTGAGGCCGTTGGCGGCGCGCAAGAGGGTCGACTTGCCCGAGCCCGATAGCCCCATCAGCACCGAGATCTTGCCCTGCTCGACCGTCAGGCTGGCCCCGGAGACACCGAGCACCACCCCAGTCTCGGCGGCGATGTCGGCGCGCCCGGCACCCTCGTCGAGCCGCTTCAGGGCGCGCGCCATGTCGGCCTCGCGCCGCCGCCCGCGGCTTTTGCAGAACAGGATATCGACGTCGCGAAATTCCAGCGCGACGGTCACGAGGCCGCCCCCTTAGCATCGCTGCGGGTCATGCGGTCGAGGATGATCGCCAGCAGCACGATGGCGAAACCGGCCTCGAAGCCCATGCCGACCTGCACCGTGTTGAGCGCACGGACGACCGGCACGCCGAGCCCGCCCGCGCCGACCAGCGCGGCGATCACCACCATCGACAGGCTGAGCATGATGCATTGGGTGATGCCCGCGACGATGGACTGCGCCGCCGCCGGCAGCTCGACCTTGAGCAGCAACTGCCACGGCGTCGCGCCAAAGGACTCGCCCGCCTCCAGCAAAGGCTTGGGCACCGACGCGATCCCGAGCTGGGTCAGCCGGATGGGGGCCGGCAGCGCGAAGATGATCGTCGAGATCAGGCCGGGCACGACGCCCAGCCCGAACAGCACCAATGTCGGGATCAGGTAGACGAACGTCGGCAGCGTCTGCATCAGGTCGAGCACCGGGCGCAGCGCATCGTAGGCGCGGGGCCGATGCCCGCCCCAGATGCCGATCGGCACCCCGATCGCGGTCGACACCGCGGCGGCGAACAGCACCAGCGACAGCGTCTCCATCGTCGCCGCCCAATAGCCCTGGTTCATGATGAACAGCAGGGCCAGCGCGACGAAGACTGCGAGCGCGATCGAACGGCGGAGGTACCACGCGAGGCCCACCATCAGCGCCACGAACAGCAGCGGCGGCAGTGCCATCAGCAGCGCCGTCAGCGCCGCGATCGAGCTGCCGACGACCAGCGTAATGAAGGCGAAGACCTTGCCATGCGATTTGATCGTCTCGACGAGATCGTTCATCCACCGCCCGACCGGGATCTTGTTGGCGGTGATCAGGTTGCCGCGCGCCGCAGGCGCGAGCGAGGCGGTGACCGCCGCTTGCCCCGGCTTGCCGTCGACGGCCTGAACGCCCTCGAGCCAGGCCTCGACCTTCGCCGGATGGCTGCGCAGCCAGCTCCGTGCTGCTTCGCTGGGGTCGCCGAGCTTGATCCCGGCCGCCATCAGCGCATTCTCGTCGCCGACCTCGAACACCAGGTTGCGCAGCAGGCGGCCAACATTGGGGCACTGCGCGAGATAGCCCTTGCGGACGTTGGTGTAGACCTTGGCACCACCGAAGTTCGGCCCGAACACGGTGTCGCCGCCCGACAGATAGCGCATGTCGAACTGCGTGTTCATCGGGTGCGGCTGCCAGCCGAGGAAGACGATCAGGCGCTTGTCGCGGCCGGCACGCTCGACCTCCGCCAGCATGCCCTGCTCGCTGCTCTCGATCAGCGTGAACTTGCCGAGGCCGAACTGGTCCTTGCGGATCATGCCGAGGATCAGGCGGTTGCCGTCGTTGCCGGGCTCGATGCCGTAGATCTTGCCCCCGAGCAGGCCCGCGAAGCGACCAATCGAGGTGAAGTCCTTCAGCCCTGCAGCATAGAGATAGGCCGGGACCGCCAGCGTGTAGCGCGCATCGTTCAGGTTGGCGCGGACGACCTCGACCGAGCCGTCGGCGAGATAGGGTTTCAGGTCGGCGGACTGGGTCGGCATCCAGTTGCCGAGGAAGACGTCGACGTCGCCGTTGCGCATCCCGTTGAAGGTCACGGGTGTCGACAACACCGTCACCCGCGCCTGGTAGCCGAGGCCATCGAGCAGCTGTGCCGCGAGCGCCGTCGTCGCCGTGACATCGGCCCAGCCGACGTCCGCGAGCCGGACCTGATTGCACGATTGCGGGTCTGCGGCACCAGCCGGGCCGGTCGCCATCACCGCCATCGCGAACGCGATCGCCCAGCGGCCGAACCCCCATCCGTCCCAGTGTCGTCGCATCGGCGCTATCCCCGCACGTGCCTGTCGCCGAGTTGACTAAATGTTCAAAGAATGTGCAAGTAATTTAAATCAGAGGGTTGCACAGCGGCGATCTTGCTTACGCGCAACTCGGTAAAGTCCGGATTGAACGACGGTTCAATGGGGGTAATGTGGCACGTCGAGCGACAGTGAATGCAGTGCCGGTGCCCGACGACCGGCGCTCGCGCCAGCTTATCGAGATGACCATCGACAGTCTGGCCGAGGTCGGCTTCGTGGACACCACGCTGGCCGAGATCGCCGGTCGCGCTGGTGTGTCGGCAGGGCTGGTCGCGCATTATTTCGGTGACAAGAACCGGCTGCTCGAAGCGGCCTTCCGGGCACTCGCCTCACGCCTGCGCGACAACGTGCTCGACCACCTGCGCACCGCGAACGGCCCCCGTGCGCGGCTGCAGGCGATCATCGACGCCAACCTTGCGGTCGAGGAATTCAACCAGCGCACCAGCACGGCGTGGCTCGCGTTCTGGGGCCAGGTGCTGCACGCGCCCGGCCTCGGGCGGATCCAGCGCATCTACCAGCGCCGCATGCTGTCCAACCTGCGACACGCGCTGCGCCCGCTGATCCCCGCCGCCGAGACCGGCAAGCTTGCCGCGATGATCGCGGCGATGATCGACGGCGTGTGGTTGCGAGGTGCGCTGTCGGGCTGGACCGAGACCGACAGCGACACCGCGCGCTCGCTGCTGACCGCGTTCGTCGACAACCACCTGGCGAGCCTCGCGGCGGTCCCCGACCGGCCCGCAGAGCCCACGACGATCACGCCGATCAACCCGGCGACGGGCGCGGTCCTGGCCGAGATCAGGGTGACCACCACCGCCGAGATCGACGCCGCTGTGGCTCGCGCCAAGGCCGCGCAGCCAGGCTGGGCGGCGATGCCTGCGGTCGAGCGCGGCCGTATTCTCCGCCGCGCCGCCGACCTCCTGCGCGACCGCAACCCCGAACTGGCGCGGCTCGAAACCCTCAACACCGGCAAGCCGATCCAGGAGACGCTGGCGGTCGACGTGCTGTCGGGCGCCGATTGCCTCGAATATTATGCCGGGGTCGCAGCGACCATCGCGGGCCAGCACATCGACCTCGGTGCGGGCGCGTTCGGCTATACCCGCCGTGAGCCGCTCGGCATCGTCGCGGGGATCGGGGCGTGGAACTACCCGCTGCAGATCGCCTGCTGGAAGGCCGCGCCGGCGCTGGCGTGCGGCAACGCGATGATCTTCAAGCCCGCCGAACAGACGCCGCTGACCGCGATCGAGCTCGAGCGCGTGTTCCGCGACGCCGGTTTACCCGAGGGCATCTTCCAGGTCGTGCAGGGCTACGGCGACACCGGGCGCGCGCTGGTCGCCCACCCCGACATCGCCAAGGTCTCGGTGACCGGGTCGGTCGCGACCGGCAAGGCGGTGATGGCCGACGCGGCGCGCGGCCTGAAGGCGGTAACGCTCGAACTCGGCGGCAAGTCGCCGCTGATCGTGTTCGGTGACGCCGGGATCGACAACGCCGTGTCGGGCGCGATGCTGGCCAATTTCTATTCGAGCGGTCAGGTCTGCTCGAACGGCACAAGGGTGTTCGTGCACCGCTCGATCCTCAAGGAGTTCCTCGAGCGCCTGGTCGCGCGCACCGCAAAGCTGCGCATCGGCGACCCGCTCGACCCAGAAACCCAGATTGGGCCGCTGGTCACCGCGAGCCACATGGAGTCGGTGCTGGCGCATATCGCCCGGGCGCAGCGCGACGGCGTCCGGCTGGTGATCGGCGGCCGGCGCCTGACCGAAGGCCTGTTAGGCAGCGGCTACTTCGTCGAGCCGACGATCTTCGAGGCGGCCGACGACCGCGCCGCGATCGTCCGCGACGAGGTCTTCGGCCCGGTCATGACCGTTCTCGCCTTCGACGACGAGGCGGAGGTCATCGCCCGCGCCAACGCCACCGAGTTCGGCCTCGCGGCGGCGGTGTTCACCAGCGACCTGACCCGCGCCCACCGCGTCATCGCCCGCCTCCAGGCCGGCACCTGCTGGATCAACCAGTACAACGTCACCCCGATCGAGCTGCCGTTCGGCGGCATGAAGTCGTCGGGCCTCGGCCGCGAGAACGGGCTCGCCGCGATCGAGCATTATACCCAGCTGAAGAGCGTCTACGTCGCGCTGACCGACATCGACTGCCCGTACTGACGCCGTGATGCCGGAGGAATACGACTTCGTCATCGTCGGCGCGGGCTCGGCGGGCTGCGTCCTCGCCGACCGGCTCAGCGCGGACCCGGCCAACCGGGTGCTCGTCATCGAGTTCGGCGGCTCGGACCGCTCAGTGTTCATCCAGATGCCGAGCGCGCTGTCGATCCCGATGAACAAGGCCAAGTACAACTGGCAGTACGAGACCGAGCCCGAGCCGCACCTCGGCGGCCGGCAGCTGCACACGCCGCGCGGCAAGGTGCTCGGCGGCTCGTCGTCGATCAACGGCCTCGTCTACGTGCGGGGCAACCCGATGGATTTCGAGCGCTGGGCCGACGACGGCGCGACCGGCTGGAGCTACCGCGACGTCCTCCCCTATTTCCGCCGCGCCGAGACCCGCGACGAGGGCGGCGACGCCTATCGCGGCGGCGATGGCGCGCTGCACACCCGCTACGGTCGGCTCGAAAACCCGCTCTACACCGCCTTCGTCAAGTCCGCGGAACAGGCCGGCTACCCCCTCACCGACGACATCAACGGCGAGCAGCAGGAAGGCTTCGGCCGCATGGACATGACCGTCCACGGCGGCCGCCGGTGGAGCGCCGCCAGCGCCTACCTCAAGCCGGCGATGGGCCGCCCGAACCTCACCGTCGTCACCCATGCCCTCGCCAGCCGCATCCTGTTCGAGGACCGCCGCGCGGTCGGCGTCCGCTACCGCCGCGACGGCGTCGAGCATGTCGCGAAGGCCCGCCGCGAGGTGATCCTGTCGGGCGGGCCGATCAATTCACCTCAGCTGCTCAAGCTGTCGGGCATCGGCCCGGCTGCCGAACTGCGCAGCCACGGCATCGATGTCGTCCACGACCTGCCCGGCGTCGGCGAGAATTTGCAGGACCATCTCGAGTTCTACTTCCAGGTCGAGGCGACCCAGCCGGTGACGCTGTACTCGTCGATGAACCCGCTGGCGAAGCTGGCGATCGGCGCGCGCTGGCTGCTGCGCAAGGACGGCCTCGGCGCCACCAACCACTTCGAAAGCTGCGGCTTTATTCGCAGCCGCGCCGGCATCCCCTACCCCGACATCCAGTTCCACTTCCTGCCGCTCGCGGTCAGCTACGACGGCACATCGATGGCGGAGGGGCACGGCTTCCAGGCCCACGTCGGGCCGATGCGGTCCAAAAGCCGGGGCGATGTCCGCCTCGCCAGTGCCGACGCCGGCGACAAGCCGATCATCCGCTTCAACTACATGAGCCACGCCGACGACTGGACCGAGATGCGCGCCTGCGTCCGCCTGACCCGCGAGATTTTCGCCCAGAACGCCCTCGCGCCGTACACCGGTCGCGAGCTTCAACCCGGTGCCGATGTCGTCACCGACGCACAGATCGACGCCTTCGTGCGCGACAAGGTCGAGAGCGCCTACCACCCCTCGTGCACGTGCAAGATCGGCGCGGACGGCGACCCGATGGCGGTGGTCGACAGCCAGCTTCGGGTCCGCGGCGTCAGCGGGCTGCGGGTCGTGGACTCATCGGTGATGCCCTCGGTGACGACCGGCAACCTCAACGCACCGACGATCATGATCGGGGAGAAGGGTGCCGACCACATCCTCGGCCGGCCGATGCTCGCGGCGTCGAATGCGCCGTTCTACACCGCGCCCGACTGGCAGACCCAGCAGCGCTAGGCGAACGTTTCGGCGCGGTGTTTCAGCCCCATCCCCGCTGTCATCCCGGGCTTGACCCGGGACCCAGCTAACCACGGAGTCCGAGCGCTGGGTTAGCTGGGTCCCGGGTCAAGCCCGGGATGACACCGGGTCGAGAGAACGCCTCAGGCGACTGTACCGAGTGCCGGGTCAGACCGGCTCGGCCGGCCCGTCTCGACATGGCCGGCGAAACGTCGCGAATAGCCCGAACCGGTGTCTTCGACGATGACGTCGTACCAGTGATCGCTCGCCGCGACCGGATAGTGGATCGTCTGGGTCACGCCCGGTGCGAGCTTGATCTGCCGGACGGCGGCCGCGCTGTAGGCGAGCGGGCGGATCGCGAGCGTGCAGGCTGCCACCCCGTGGTTGCTGACCGTGATCAACAATGCACTGTGGTCGCGCGCATAGTCGACGTAGACACCGGGTTTCACGGCACTGCCCGGATCGCCGGCGAATTCACGCAGGAAGCCGTTCGGGCCGTGGACTGCGATGGCATAGGGCGTCTTGATCGCCAGACCGGGCGGCCGATCGTCGACTCGCTGGCCCGCGCCGACGGTGTAGAACCATGGGTCGGCACCCGACGAGGGCGCGTACACGCCGAACACCGCCGCGGCGCTCCCGTCGTTGACGAAGTCGAGCCTCAGGCCCGGCTGCCCATCCTTGGTCGTGATGTCGTCGACCGCCAGCCGGTAAGGCAATGCGCGCGCTGGCCGCTGCCCGGCTTCCTGAACTGGCAACGACTGTACCGCCGGGACCAGCGGGGCCGGCAGCTTCGACGAGGCGATGACCCGCGCCATTGCGTCGGCGGTGCTCGGCAAGCCCTGCAGCGCCGCGCGGTCGGGGTCGCGGAAGTCGAACATCGAGGTCAGGTCGCCGGTGATCGCGCGTCGCCACGGGCTGATGTTTGGCTCCATCACACCGAAACGACGCTCGATGAAGCGGATGATCGAGGTGTGGTCGAAGACCTGAGAATTGACCCACCCGCCGCGGGTCCAAGGCGAGACGACGATCAGCGGGACCCGCACGCCGAGGCCGACCGGCTGGCCCTCGTAGCTTTCGCCGCGGGTGTCGACGGTACTTAGGCCGAACTTGCGATGGGTCGCGGGCAGCAGGCCCGGCATGTGATCGAAGAAGCCGTCGTTCTCGTCGTAGTTGATGATGAAAGCCGTCTTTGCCCAGACTGCGGGATTGGCGGTGAGCGCGTCGAGCAGCCGCGAGGTCAGCGACTCTCCCAGCGCGGGCGGGGCCTCGGGATGCTCGGAATATTTGGTCGGGGCGACGATCCACGACACCTGCGGCAGCCGGTTGGCGGCGACGTCGGCAGCGAAGGCATCGACGAGATGCTGCGAGGAACTCGCGGCGGCGTTCTCCGGGGTGGAGCCGGCGACGACCGCGCGGCCGCGCTTGGCGAGCTCGTGATCGGGCGCGAGGCCGCGGAAACTCTTGAAGTAGGCCAGCGAGTTGTCGCCGAAATTGTCGAACTCCTGGTACACGTGCCAGCTGACACCCGAGGCCTGCAGCCGCTCGGCGTAAGTCGTCCAGCCCGCGGCGACGAAGTCCGGCTTGTCGCGCGCCATGTCGCCGGTCCAGTTGCCGTCGTCGGCATTGTCGACCGCCTGCTTACCGGCGTCGCCGACCGACAGGCCGCTGGTGCCGCTGAACAGGAACATGCGGTTCGGATTGGTCGGGCCGTGGATCGAGGCATAGTACGCATCGCCGATGGTGAAGGCGTCGGCCAGCGCGTGATAGAACGGGATGTCGCTGCGGGTGAAATAGCCCATCGTCAGCGGCGTCTTGTGCTTGATCCAGACGTCGTAATTGGCCCACTCCGCCGCGTCGCCCTTCCAGCTGTGGTCGAGGCTCTTGATCAGCGGCCCGCTGGTCGTCGCGCTGTCCATGTGGAACGGCAGCACCGTGCCCGCGCCGTCAGGCGTCGGCTGGTGGAACACGCTCTTGCCGCTCCGCAGCATAACCGGCCGAGGGTCGCCGTAGCCACGGACGCCTCGAACGGTGCCGAAATAATGGTCGAAGGCGCGGTTCTCCTGCATCAGCACGACGATGTGCTCGACATCGGCGATCGTGCCGGTGCGCGAGTTGGCGGGCAGCGCCATCGCCTTGGCGATCGATGCCGGCAGGGTCCCCGCCGCGGTGAGGGCGGCGATCGACTTCAGGAAGCTGCGGCGATCACCTGGGTTCATCGTGGCCTTCACCTAATTACGTGTCCGCACGATCTCCGGCCGCGAGGTCGAGAGCATCCCACAGATACGAAGCGAACGACCGCCACACCTCGACGTGAAAGCGGTCTTCGGCCTGACGCCACAGCACGATCTCGACGGTCTCGTAAAGGGTGCGCGTCGCCTTGCCCACAGGGAAGGCCGCGACGGCGAGGTCGAGCGGGCAGCCGGTCTGGAGCAGGGTCGCGGCACTTGGCCCACTAACCACGATCCCGACATTGCGGTGGCCGACGTCGGTTAGCGCGTGGACCCCGGCGACGTCGGGCGGCGGCGAGCCGTCGGGGAGGAGCAGCAACCACTCGTCGGGGCCGAGGCAGAGCGCGGTGCCGCCGGCGAAGGGCGCTGTCGACAGGACCTTGGCGGGCAGGCCGTCGGCACCCCGCGAGCGTAGGCTGAAGCGCGCCGACATCGGCGCGGCAGCGATGGTCACGCCGGCGTGGGCGACCGGCAGGCCGGGCAACGGGCTCGCCAATGCGAGGGTCTCAACCATGGAGCCGGACCCCTTCGCGGTCGAGGAAGACGGTGTCGGTGACGACGACCTTGTGGGTGGCTCCGGGCATCGGCACCTGCAGCGTCTCGCCGATCCGGGCGCGGCCGCCGGCGATCACCGCGAGCGCGATCGAGCGGCCGAGCGCCTCGCTCCAATAGGCCGAGGTGACGTGGCCGATCATCGGCACCGGCGTGGCGACATTGGCGTCGACGACGACCTGCGCGCCTTCCTCGAGGACCAGGGTCGGGTCCTCGGTCAGCAGCCCGACGAACTGCTTGCGGTCGGGCCGGAGCATCTCGGGGCGGGAAAGCGAGCGCTTGCCGACGAAGTCAGGCTTCTTCTTGCCCACTGCCCAGCCGAGCCCGGCGTCGTCCGGGGTCAGCGTGCCGTCGGTGTCCTGGCCGACGATGATGTAGCCCTTCTCGGCGCGCAGCATGTGCATCGTCTCGGTGCCGTAGGCGACAGCGCCGTGCTTCTGCCCCTCGGCCCACAGCGCTTCCCACACCGCGCGGCCATGGCCGGCGGGGACGTTGACCTCGAAGCCGAGCTCGCCGGTGAAGCTGACTCGGAACAGGCGCGTCGGCACCCCGCAGATGCGGCCTTCGGCGACCGCCATGTGGGGGAAGGCCTCAGGGGTCAGGTCGATGCTCTCGACGAACGGCGCGATGACGTCGCGGGCGCGGGGCCCCTGCAGGGCGATCACCGCATATTGCTCGGTGGTCGAGGTCAGCCAGACGTCGAGGTCGGGCCATTCGGTCTGGAGATAGTCCTCCATCATGTTGAGCACGCGCGCCGCGCCGCCGGTGGTCGTGGTGACGTGGAAACGGTCGTCCGCCAGGCGCGCAGCGACGCCGTCGTCCATGATGAAGCCGTCCTCGCGCAGCATCAGCCCGTAGCGGCAGCGGCCGTTCGCCAGCGATTTCCACGGGTTGGTGTACATGCGATTGAGGAATTCGGCCGCATCGGGTCCAACCACCTCGATCTTGCCGAGCGTCGAGGCGTCGAACAGCCCGACGTTGGAGCGGACGACGCGGCACTCGCGCGCCACTGCCGCGTCCATGTCCTCGCCGGCCCTGGGGAAGTAGCGCGCGCGCCGCCACTGGGCAACGTTCTCGAAGACCGCGCCGTTCGCGACCGCCCAGTCGTCGATCGCGGTCTTGCGGGTCGGCTGGAACAGCCCGTCCTTGGCCATGCCGGCGAGCGCGCCGAAGCTGGTCGGGGTGTACGGCGGGCGGAAGGTCGTCAGCCCCACTGTCGGCACGGCACGCCCCAGCGCCCCGGCGGCGACCTCGAGGCCGTTGAGGTTGGAGGTCTTGCCCTGGTCGGTCGCCATGCCGTTGGTGGTGTAGCGCTTGATATGCTCGATCGACTTGAAGCCCTCGCGGACGGCGAGCCGGATGTCGCGCGCAGTGACGTCGTTCTGGAAGTCGACGAACGCCTTGATGCTGGTCGGATCGCGCGGAGTCGGCAGCGCTGTGCCGGGGGCAACTTCGCCGGCGATGGAACCGGCGCACGCGCCGACACAGGTGACGCCGTCAACTTCGCCGTCGGGCACGTACGCGCCGAGGTTGGGCCGCCACGCGAGCGCGCCCTTGGCCTGCGACCAGAGATGCAGCGTCGGGGTCCAGCCGCCGGCCGTAAGCAGCGCGTCACAGGCGATGCGGCGTTCGCTGCCACCCGCAACGGGGGCGACGGTGACCGAGGCGACGCGCTGCGCGCCGGCGGTGCCGATGACCGATTGGCCGGTCAGTAGCTCGATGCCGAGGGCGGCGGCGCGGGCGGTGAGCGCGGGGTCGATTGCCGGCCGCACGTCGATGATTGCGGCCACGATGACGCCGGCCGCGGCGAGGTCGAAGGCGGCGTCGTAGCCGCTGTTGTGGGTCGCCATCAGGACGACGCGACGCCCGACCGCGACGCCGTAGCGGTTGAGGTAGGTCCGCGCGGCGCTCGCCAGCATGATGCCCGGGCGGTCGTTGTCGGCGAAGACCAGGGGCCGCTCGATCGCTCCGGTCGCCAGCACCGTCCGCGTCGCGCGAATGCGGTGGAGGCGTTCGCGCGGGCCGGACGCCTGGCTCGGGGGCAGATGGTCGGTCAGGCGCTCGACGACGCCCGCGAAACCGTCGTGATACAGGCCGATCGCGGTGGTGCGCGGCAGGCAGGTGACGTTGGGCGCGGCGGCGAGGCGCGCGACGGCATCGGCTATCCACTGGCTTCGGTCGGGCACGGCAAGGCCGCTGCCCCCGAACTCGAGCTGCTCGTCGACGATCAGAACGCGCTCACCCGAACCGGCCGCTGCAAGCGCCGCCTCGAGGCCGGAGCGCCCGGCACCGACCACCAGCAGGTCGACGAAGCCGTAGGTCGCGGCGTAGCGGTCGGGGTCGATCGCCTCGGGTGAACGGCCGAGGCCGGCCATACGGCGGATCGCGGGCTCGTAGAGCTTTTCCCAGAACGACCGGGGCCACATGAAAGTCTTGTTGTAAAAGCCCGCGGGCAGGACCGGCGAGATCAGGTTGTTGACCGCACCCAGGTCGAAGGCGAGCGACGGCCAGCGGTTCTGGCTCTCGACCGATAGTCCCTCATGGAGTTCGATCGTCGTCGCGCGGACGTTCGGCGTGAAGCGCCCGGGGCCGCGGTCGACCCCCATCAGCGCGTTCGGCTCCTCGACGCCGGCTCCGAGCAGTCCGCGCGGACGGTGGTATTTGAACGAGCGCCCGACCAGGTGGACGCCGTTGGCGAGCAACGCCGAGGCCAGCGTATCCCCCGCGAGACCGGTCATCGCCCTGCCGTCGTAGGTGAAGTTGACGACGCGGGCCGGATCGACGCGGCCCTTGCCCGGGACGCGATACTTTGCAGGCTGGCTCATACGATGCCGCCGGTCTTGCCGGTCCAGCTATCCGCCTCGCCGGGACGCGCGACGCCGGCCTTGTAGGTAGCCTCGAAACGGTCGGTCACCGTGTCGCGCACCGCGTTGAAGAAACGCCCGCAACCGTGGTTGTGCCGCCAGCGCTCGAAGTGCCGGCCGCGTGCGTTGGTCCGCTGGTACAGGAAATTTTCCCACTGCGCGTCGTCGTAAGTGTCGGGCTGCACGGGCCGGGCGATATGCGCCTCGCCGGCATACGCGAACTCGATCTCGGGCCGGCGCTCGTCGCAATAGGGGCAGTGGATCAACAGCATCAGTGCGCCACCGCCGCGGCGGCGGCTTCGTCGATCAGGCGTCCGGCGCGGAAGCGATCGAGATTGAACGGAGCGTTGATCGGGTGCGGCTCATCGTGCGCGATCGTCCACGCCAGCAGGTCGGCCGCGCCCGGCGTCGCCTTGAATCCGCCGGTGCCCCAGCCGCAATTGACGTACAACCCGGGCACCGGGGTCTTGCCCAGGATCGGCGAGCGGTCCGGAGTGACGTCGACGATACCGCCCCAGTTGCGCAGCATCCGCATGCGCCGGAAGATCGGGAAGATCTCGCAGATCGCGGCCAGCGTGTGCTCGACGATGTGGAGCGCGCCGCGCTGCGAGTAACTGACATAGGCGTCGGTGCCGGCGCCGATGACCAGCTCGCCCTTGTCGGACTGGCTCATGTAGGCGTGGACGGTGTTCGACATGACGACGCACGGGAAAACCGGCTTGATCGGCTCCGAGACCAGCGCCTGCAGCGGGAAGCTTTCGAGTGGAAAGCGCAGCCCCGCCATGTCCATGATCACCGACGAATTGCCCGCGGCCGAGACGCCGATCTTTTTCGCCGCGATGTAGCCGCGCTCGGTCTCGACGCCCTCGACGCTGCCGTCGACACCGCGACGGATGCCGGTGACGGCGCAATTCTGGATGATGTCGACGCCGAGTGCGGCGGCGGCGCGGGCATAGCCCCAGGCGACGGAATCGTGCCGGGCGGTGCCGCCGCGCCGCTGCAGCGCCGCGCCGAGGACCGGGTGGCGGGCGTTCGGGTCGATCGACAGGGGCGGGCAATAGGCCTGCGCCTCTTCCGCCGACAGCCACTCGTTGTCGACGCCGTTCAGCCGGTTCGAGTGGATGTGGCGCCTGAAGCTCTGCACATCGTGGACGTTGTGGGCGAGCATCATGACGCCGCGCTTCGAGTACATGATGTTGTAGTTGAGCTCCTGGCTCAGCCCGTCCCACAGCTTGACGGCGTGGTCGTACAGGTGCGCGCTCTCGTCGTAGAGGTAATTGGAGCGGATGATCGTCGTGTTGCGGCCGGTGTTGCCGCCGCCGAGCCAGCCCTTGTCGATGACCGCGACGTTGGTGATGCCGTGCTTCTTCGCGAGGTAGTAGGCCGCGCCCAGCCCGTGCCCGCCGGCACCGACGATGACGACGTCATAGGCGGCCTTGGGCGCTGCATCCGGCCATTGCTCGGGCCAGGTCTTGTGGTGGCCGAACGCCTTGGCGATCAGCGTACCGGCATTGTAGCGGATCATGCGTCGACGCTCTCGGCGCGCTCGAGGGCCGCGCGCGCGTTGCCGGTGTAGAAATCCTTGAAGAACTCGATGAGTTTTTCCTCGGTCGAATAAGGACCCTGGCGGTAGCCGGAGTCGCTGATGCCGCGGTGGTTGATCGCCGCGAGGTACGAGTCCTGGCGGTTGGTCGCACGCCAGACGGCGGTCAGCTTGTCGACGTCGTAGTCGGCGCCCTCCACCGCATCCTCGCGCACCAGCCAGCTCGTCCGCAGCAGCGTCTTGTCCGGCGCCATCGGCACCAGCGAAAAGGTGACGACGTGATCGCAGCAGAAGTGGTGCCAGCTGTTCGGCTGGGTCCAGATCGACAGGCTCGAGGTGTTCGGTTCATCGAACGGCGCCAGCAGCTTGGAGCACGCGACCTTGCCGTCCAGCGTCTGGCTGACCGCGCCATCGGCCAGCGGCAGCCGCGCGATGCGGTGCCACCAGGGCGCCGGAAACTCGATCAAATCGTGGTAGATGCCGAGCCGCTTCCAGTCCTCGCGCTCAGCCGCGATCACCGCCGCCGAGTTGCTGCCGCCATCCTCGGGCAGGCCCTTGCCGAAGCCGTCGGAGCCAAGGCACGCCAGCAATTCCGGATGGTTAGCATCGCAGTGGTAGCACTCGCGGTTATTCTCCATCACCAACTTCCAGTTGGCGGTCTCGATCAGTTCGTCCTGCACCGCGACCTTGCAGTGCTCGAGGTCATAGGGCGCGATCTGCTCGGCGATGTCGGCCTTGACCTGGTCGATCGGCGGCGGCGTGTCGCCGAGGCAGAGGAAGATCAGCCCGCCGATGTTCTCCAGCGCGACCGGGACCAAGCCGTGCTCGGCCTTGTCGAAGCCCTCGGGCATGCTGCGCGCCGCGAGGAGCCGGCCGTCGAGGCCGTAGGTCCACATGTGATAGGGGCACATCAGCCGCGACGCGCTGCCGCGCTGGACGTCGCAGATGCGCGAACCGCGATGGCGGCAGCTGTTGTGGAAGGCGCGGACCTCGCCGTCGCGGCCACGCACGACGATCACCGACGTCGTCGCCAGCTCGAACAGGAAGAAGTCGCCGGGCTTCTTCACGTGCGCGACGGTGCAGGCGTACAGCCACACCGAGGGCAGCATGACCTGCACGTCGAAATCGAACGCGGCCTGACCGACGTAGAGCTGCTGCGGCAGCGTATGCCCCGGCCGGTCCAGCGCCAGCAGGGCCCCGATGTCCTGTTGCATCATCCGCGCAGCCGATCGTTGTCGGGGTCGAAGGGGGAGTCGGCGATGACCGTCGCCGGGTGGCGCTCGCCCAGGATGGTGATCTCGAGGCTGGTGCCGGGCGGCGCGAGGTCGGGGCGGACCATGGCCAGTGCCAGCGACTTGCCGGTACGCCAGCCGAAGCCGCCCGAGGTCGCACGGCCGACAAGCTCGTCACCGACGAAGATCGGCTCGGCACCGCGCGCGTCGGCATCGGTGACGCCGTGGACTTCGAGCGTCACCAGGATGTTGGTCGCGTCGGTCTCGCGCCGGGCCAGCAAGGCGTCACGGCCGTGGAAGCCGGGCTTCTTCAGGCTGACGAACCGGTCGAGGCCGCTCTCGAAGGCCGAATACTCGACCGACAGCTCGCGCGGGATCAGCTTGTAGCTCTTCTCCAGCCGCATCGAGTCCATGGCACGGATGCCGAAGGGCTTGAGATCGTCGCCGCCGGCCTCGAACAGTCTGTCGAAAATGTAGTTCTGCATCTCGATCGGGTGGTGGATTTCCCAGCCGAGCTCGCCGACGAAGTTGACGCGCAGCGCCTCGACCGGGGCGACGCCGATGCTGAGGCGCTTGCCGGTCAGCCACGGGAAGGCCGCGGTCGACAGGTCGGCGTCGGTCAGCTTCGCGAGGATCTCGCGCGACTTCGGCCCGGCGAGGACCAGCACGCCCATCGCCGTGGTCAGGCGCTCGAACGTTACCGAGCCGTCGGTCGGCATCGCCTTGCGCAGGATGTCGTGGTCGTGGAGCTCGTAGGCACCGGCCGAGACCAGGAAGAACTTGCCGGGCCCGCGCTTATAGACGGTGAACTCGGAGCGGACGCCGCCGCGCGAGGTCAGCAGGTACGACAGCGAGACGCGGCCGATCTTCTTGGGCACCGCGTTGGTCAGCAGGCCGTCGAGCCAGGCCTCTGCGCCGGGGCCGCTGATCTCGCACTTGGCGAAGGCGCTCATGTCGAGCAGTCCGGCCTTCTCGGTAACGTGCAGGCATTCGGCACCGACATGCTCGAAGTAGTTGGAGCGGCGGAAGGACCATTGCTCGCGGATCGGCGCTTCGTCTGATGTGACCGGATAGTTGAGGTTGAGCAGCACGTCGGGGCGCTCGAGGTCGGCCTCGGTCAGCGCGTAGCCCTCGGGCGCGAACCAGTTCGGGCGCTCCCAGCCGAACACCGTGCCGAACACCGCACCCTTTGCCTTCATGCGGTCGTAGCACGGGGTCCGGCGCAGGCCGCGCGCGGCTTCGCGCTCCTCGTCCGGATAGTGGACGGTGAAGACCTTGGCGTAGGCCTCCTCGTTCTTGGTGCGCAAATAGCCGCGGCCGGCATAGTCGCCGAAGCGGCGCGGATCGACGCCCATCATGTCGATGGTCGGCTCGCCGTCGACGATCCAGTGCGCGAGCTGCCAGCCGGCACCGCCAGCGGCGGTGATCCCGAAGCTGTGCCCCTCGTTGAGCCAGAAGTTCTTGAGGCCCGGCGCCGGCCCGACGATCGGGCTGCCGTCGGGCGTGTAGGCGATGGCGCCGTTATAGATTCGCTTGATGCCGACCTCGCCGAACGCCGGCACGCGGTGCATCGCGGCGGCGAGATAGGGTTCGAGCCGCTCGAGGTCGGGCGGGAACAGCTCGTACTCGACCGCGGTGGAGGGGCCGTCGACGTAGCAGGCGGGCGCCCCGATTTCGTACGGCCCGAGCAGCAAGCCACCGGCTTCCTCGCGCATGTAATAACTGGCGTCGGACTCCCGCAGCACGCCCATCTCGGGCAGGCCAAGGCGCTTGCGCTCCATGATCGCCGGGTGCTGCTCGGTGACGATATACTGGTGCTCGACGGGCATGACGGGGACGTCGAGTCCGACCATCGCGCCGGTCTGGCGGGCGAAGCTGCCGCTGGCCGAGACGACGTGCTCGCACGTGATGTCGCCTTTGTCGGTCGAGACCAGCCACTCGCCGCCGGGCTGCTGGACGATGCCGGTGACACCGGTCTCGCGGTAGATCGTGGCGCCCAGCTGCCGCGCGCCCTTGGCCAATGCCTGCGTCAGGTCGGCGGGCTGGATGTAGCCGTCGGCCGGGTGGCGGATGGCGGCGAGCACCCCGTCCATATCGGCGAGTGGCCACAACGCCTTGACCTCGTCGGGGGTCAGCAGGTCGACCTCGACCCCGATCGTCCTGGCGACGCCCATGTAGTAGCGAAACTCGTCGAGCCGGTCCTCAGTGCACGCCAGGCGGATGTTCGAGACATTCGAGAAGCCGACGTCCAGCCCGGTCTCCGCCTTCAGCGCCGGGTAGCTCGCCACCGAATACTGGTGCATCTTGCCGACCGAATAGCTGAGGTTGAACAACGGCAGCAGGCCCGCCGCATGCCACGTCGACCCCGAGGTCAGCTCCTTGCGCTCGACCAGCACGACATCCGACCAGCCGAGCTTGGCGAGGTGATACAGCGTCGCGACGCCGACCACGCCACCGCCGATGACGACTACGCGGGCATGGGTCTTCACGGTGCGCTCTTTCGATCTGAGGCGGGCGACAGGTCGGGGCGATGGCCGGTGGCCAAAATCCCTGTGAGTTTGTCGCAAGCGCCGTAACGATTGGCGAGATTAGAATTGCTAATCACGACGCCGGCAGGACCGTCGGAATGGTGGCGACGACGGGCGTGTGGCGCCAGTGCGTGAGGGCCCTGACGAGGTCCGCCCCGGAAAGGCCGATCGTCGAGGTGTTGCGCAGCGGGTGGACGTTGACCCGGCTCGCACCGGCGACGGCGGCATCGAGAACGACCGTCACTGCGCGACCCTCATCGTTGATCGCCGCAAGTGGCGTCACTGCACCGGGCGTGACGCCGAGCAGCGCGACCATGTCGTCGGCCTTGCCGAACGAGACCTTCTTCGCCCCGATGACCGCGGGCAGCGCCTTCAGGTCGACGCGCGCCTCGGCCGGCACCGTGACCAACCAGAAGCGGCCACCGGCGTCCTTAAGAAACAGGTTCTTGGTGTGCAGCCCGGGCATCGTGTCGTGCAGGCCGGCGCTTTCATCGACGGTGAACACCGCCGGATGCTCGACCTGGACCAGGTCAATACCCAATGCCCGGAGGTCAGCGATCAGTGCCTGCTCGTCCGCCATATTCCCCCTCAGCACTCGACGACGTTGACCGCGAGACCACCGCGCGAGGTTTCCTTGTACTTGCTGCGCATGTCGAGCCCGGTCTGGCGCATCGTCTCGATGACCTGGTCGAGGCTGACGAAGTGCGAGCCGTCGCCCATCATCGCCAGCCGCGACGCGTTGACCGCCTTCGCCGCGCCGATGGCGTTGCGCTCGATACAGGGGATCTGGACCAGCCCACCGACGGGGTCGCAGGTCAGCCCGAGGTTGTGCTCCATGGCGATCTCGGCAGCGTTCTCGACCTGGGCGTTGGTGCCGCCGAGCGCCGCGGTCAGCCCGGCGGCGGCCATCGAGCAAGCGACCCCGACCTCGCCCTGGCAACCGACCTCGGCGCCGGAGATCGAAGCGTTGCGGCGGTAGAGGGCGCCGATCGCGGTCGCGGTCAGCAGGAAGCGTCGGACCCCGGCGCGGTCGCCGCCGCAGATCGTCTGGTAGTAGCGGATGATCGACGGGATGATGCCCGCGGCGCCGTTGGTCGGCGCGGTGACGACACGCCCGCCGGCGGCGTTCTCCTCGTTGACCGCGATCGCCCAGACGTGGATCCAGTCGAGCGCCTCGAGCGCGTCGAGGATGTTGCGGCCGTGGCGCTCGGCGATGCTCGCCGCGAGGCCGGGCGCGCGGCGCTTCAGGTTGAGGCCGCCGGGCAGCGTCGCTTCGCCGCCGACGATGCCGGCATCGATGCAGTCCGACATCGCGCCGGCGATTCTGTCGAGGCTCGCTTCGATGGCTTCGAGAGGTTGGCTGACCAACTCGTTGGCCAGCATCAGGTCGGCGATGCCGAGGTCCGCCGTCGCCGCGACCGACAGCAGTTCGGCACCCGTCGTGAAGACGTACGGAAGGACCGGCCCGGTCGCGACCGGCACTGCGCCCTCGGCCTCGTCCTCGTCGACGACGAACCCGCCGCCGGTGGAGTAATAGTGCCGGCGCAGCAGGACGCAGCCGGCGGCATCCAGCGCCTCGAACGCCATCGCGTTGGAGTGGAACGGCTGGCGGCGGCGCATGTGGAAACGGATGTCGACCGCCGGATCGAACGGCACCAGGTGATGCCCGAGCAACGCGAGGTGGCCGGTCGTGCCGACGTCGGCGATGATCCGCTCGATGCGCAGCGCGGAGGTGTCCTGGGGGGTCTCGCCGGCGAGCCCAGCGATCAGCGCGACGTCCGACTTGTGGCCCTTGCCGGTCAGCGCCAGCGATCCGAACAGGTCGCAGCAGACGCGCGCCGTGCCGTCCAGTAGCCCGCTCGCGACGAGGTATTCGGCAAAGCGCCGTGCCGCCACCAGGGGCCCGGTGGTGTGCGAGCTGGAGGGCCCGACCCCGACCTTGAACATCTCGGTGACACTGATCATCACGCCCCCTCGCCAGTCTGACTAGACGGTCTGCGCTGCACCGCAACCGCAAGGCTGGCGATTAGCGTCTCTTATGGTTAGGTGAAGCGGAAGCGATTGCCGGAAGGCGCGCAGGGGACCGGTGACCCGATGAAGCTGCCCTCGGGATTCGATCTCAACTCGGTCGAGGTGTTCATGCTGACCGCCGAGTTCGGCGGCATGACGCAGACCGCGCAGCACCTCGGCACGACTCAGTCGGCGGTCTCGCAGACGATCTCCAAGCTGGAGGCGGCGCTCGGCGTGCGGCTGTTCGACCGGGGCATGCGGCCGATGGCGCTGACCCCGAGCGGCAAGCTGCTGCTCCGCGACGGCTCGCAGCTGATCGCCGATGCCAAGGCGCTGGCCCGCGAAGTCCGCGACGGCGGCGAGCGGCCGGCCGAGTGCGTGACGCTGGCGATGGCCGAAAGCATCGCCAACCACCTCACCGCCCCGCTCCTTCAGACGATGGGCGACCGCGCCGTCCGCTGGCAACTGCGGTCGGGCATCTCGCTGCTCCAGCACCACGAGTTCCTCGCCCGCAAGCTCGACATGCTGATCACCGGCAGCAGCCAGCTCGAGGACGTCCCCGAGATCGAGCATTTTCCGATCATGACCGAGGAGTTCGTGCTGGTCGCGCCGGCCGAACATCCTGGCGATCTCGAGCCGATCGAGGCGCTGGCCGCGTCCCTGCCCTTCATCCGCTATTCGCTGCTCTCCGCGATGGGCCAGACCATCGAGCGCCAGGTGACGCGCATGCGCTTGCGCCTCGCCAACGTCATCGAGGTCGATTCGACGATGCAGCAATTGTCGGCGGTCGCGGCCGGGGTGGGCTGGAGCATCACCACGCCGCTGTGCCTCGCCAGCCACATGGAGCTGCTGCCGCGGCTCCGGGTCATGCCGATGGGCAAGGCGCAGTTCCGGCGTCAGGTCCAGCTGCTCGTGCGCCGCGGCGAGTTCGGCAGCCTGCCTAACGACATCGCGATGATGGCCGCCGCGACGCTCCAGACCACCTGCCGGGAGCAACTGACATCGGCGCTGCCGTGGGTCGCGACGGTGCTGACGTGGCCGAAAATGGTATGATAAAACGCGTCTAGGCGTCCAAATGCTACCATTCCGACGCCGCTAGAGGTGAACCAACGTCACAGCGGCACCTTCTTCAGCTCATGCGTGAAGTTCAAATAGCCCGCGCTGATCCCGAGGCGCAGCCCGACGCCCAGCTTGATCGGCACCAGCACGACGTCGTCGCGCTGCAGGTAGTTCGCCCCGAAGCCCCCGACGAAGTACGCCTTGCCCTCGGCGGCGGGGTAGCGCTTGTACAGGTCCTCGGTGTTGTTGAGGTTGTAGACGAGGATGAAAGTCCGCGACGCGTCCGCGCCCGCGTCGAAGCCGACCGATGGCCCGGTCCAGAACACCGGCAGCTGGCCCTCGACCTTGTGGAACAGGGTACCGCTGCCATAGCGCAGCCCGACGATGAAGGCACCGCCCGCCTCGCGCCCGACGATGTAGCCGTTAGGTTCGCCGCGCTCCCGGAAGGTACGCTGGATGATCTCCGCCAAGCCCTTGGCACCGCGCCCGAAGACGTCCTCGGCTGCCGACAGCACGTCCGGCTGGGCGTAGGTCGGGCTCGATCCGATAGGGGCATTGGCCGGTGCCGCGGCGACGCTGGTCGGTCGCGCCGCACGCTCGGGATCGCTGCATCCGGCGAGAAGCGCCAGGGGGACCGCAAGGGCAAGGGCTAGACGCATCAAGCTTCTCCGAACAGGATCATGCATCAGCCAATAATCGGGCTGAACCGGTGATGTCCAACCTTCCCACACCGCACCGCAGCCTGTAACCCCCGGCACGGTCGAGCCTCAATACGTCGAGCAAGGAATCAATCAGCATGCAAGTGGCGATGATCGGTGCGGGTTATGTCGGTCTGGTGTCGGGGGCGTGCTTTGCCGACTTCGGCCACGATGTCTGCTGCGTCGACCTCGACCCGTCCAAGATCGATGCCCTCAACGCCGGCGTCATGCCGATCTACGAGCCCGGGCTGGCGGAGTTGGTCAACGGCAACGCCCGCGCCGGCCGCCTTACCTTCACCACCAACCTGACGGAGGGCATCGCCAAGGCGGACGCGGTGTTCATCGCGGTCGGCACCCCATCGCGGCGCGGCGACGGTCACGCCGACCTCAGCTATGTGCACGCCGCAGCCAAGGACATCGCGCGGGCGATGACGCGCTACACCGTCATCGTCACCAAATCGACGGTCCCGGTCGGCACCGGCGACGAGGTCGAACGCATCATCCGCGAAGCCAATCCCAATGCCGACTTTGCCGTCGTCTCGAACCCCGAGTTCCTGCGTGAAGGCGCCGCGATCCAGGACTTCAAGCGCCCCGACCGCATCGTCATCGGCACGGACGACGAGCGCGCCCGCGCCGTGATGACCGAGCTGTACCGCCCGCTGTTCCTCAACCACTCGCCGCTGCTGTTCACCGCGCGCCGTACCGCGGAGTTGATCAAGTACGCTGCCAACGCGTTCCTCGCGACCAAGATCACCTTCATCAACGAGATCGCCGACCTGTGCGAGGCGGTCGGAGCGAACGTCCAGGACGTGGCGCGTGGCATCGGCCTCGACAACCGTATCGGGTCCAAGTTCCTTCACGCGGGCCCGGGCTATGGCGGCAGCTGCTTCCCCAAGGACACATTGGCGCTGATCAAGACCGCGCAGGACTTCGGCACGCCGGTGCGGATCGTCGAGGCGGTCGCCAACGTCAACGACATCCGCAAGCGCGCGATGGCCAAGAAGGTCATCACCGCCGCCGGTGGCGACGTGCGCGGCAAGACCGTCGCGATACTGGGCCTGACCTTCAAGCCGAACACCGACGATATGCGGGATAGCCCCGCTATCGCGATTATCCAGGCGCTCCAGGACGCCGGTGCCGTGATCCGCGCCTACGACCCCGAAGGCACCGAGCAGGCCAAGCTGGTGCTCAAGGACGTCCACTATGCCGACAACGCCTACGACGCCGCTGCCGGGGCCGAAGTCGCGGTGCTGGTCACCGAGTGGGACGCCTTCCGCGCCCTCGACCTCGACCGCATGAACGCCGTGATGGCGAACCCCGCGATCGTCGACCTGCGCAACGTCTACCGCCCCGAGGAGGTGCGCGCGCGGGGCTTCACCTACACCAGCGTCGGTCGATAAGCGCACGGCATTGTCCAAACGAGCGTTGACCCGTCGCGACGGCTGCGGCATAGCCCCCGCTCCGCGCCGGGAGTCGTGGGTGAGTGGCTGAAACCAGTAGTTTGCTAAACTGCCGATCTGGGTAACCGGATCCGAGGGTTCGAATCCCTCCGACTCCGGGGCGGTGTTACAAGGCTTTGAAAAGCCAAGTAATCCCGCCCTTTCAATGGCTTAGAAAGGCAATGTGCCCTGTGTCTGCTACACTTGGAGCGGAGCGGGACGACATGCCAACGGGCCTAATCAGACGCGACGGACGGTACTCTACACGCCGGGTAATCCCGACAGACTTGCGGCCCAGCTACGGCGGTAAGCGGGAGATAGTCCGCGCCCTCAAGACGGCGGACCCTTCCTCTGCAAGGCAGCTACACGCGCTCGAATGGGTCAAGCTGGACCGGGAGTTCACTATCAAGCGCCTCGCCCTTGGCACAGCAGCCGGGCCGGAAGCGTCGGAGCCGAGAACCCCTCGCTCCCCTCAGGTGGCGGCACGGTTAAAGGCAGCGTGGGAGGACTATGAGCGCGAGCAGATTGAGCAGCCCAGCGACAGTGACGAGGAAGATCCATTAGCCCAGCGGGTCGCTGAGGGTATCGAGTGGCGGCTAGCGGTTCTGGCTGAGGAAAGGGCGGAGGCTAAGCGGCTGGCAAAGGCTGAGCGCAATGCTGCGGTGGTCGGGCTGCTACTCCCTGCCATTGTGGACAAGTGGGCCGGTGAGATTAAGCCCAGCCTAAAGATAATCGAGACTACGGGTAAGACCGTCGAGGATTTCTATGCGGTAGTCGGGGTGCTTCCCGTCACTGCCGTCACCAAGCAGCACGTCATCGCCTTCAAGGATGACATGGTAGCCAAGCAGCAGCATCCGGCTACGGCGAACGGGAGGTTGAACCGTCTGCGTATCGTGCTGCGCTACGCCGTCGCTAACGCCATGATCCCGCATGATCCGTCCGCAGGGATACGACTGGCAAGCAAGCGGTTGGCGAAGGATGCTCGTACCTCATACGACGCCAAGGCGCTTGCGGCTGTGTTCGGTAGCCCTGTCTACAAGGACGGTGCGCGCCCTGAGGGTGGCAAGGGAGAAGCGGCTTACTGGCTGCCAATCCTAGGGCTGTACACGGGAGCGAGGCTGAACGAACTGGGCCAGCTTCGACCGGTTGACGTGGTAGAGGAAAGCTACGTTGGCGATAACGACACGGAACAGATGGCGTGGGTGATCCGCCTAGTATCCGATAGCGCGGCTGGTCTGCGATTAAAGACACTGAGTAGTGAGCGCCGTATTCCGGTACACTCCGAGCTTGTGCGCCTTGGCTTCCTCAAGTTTGCTGCGGACGCTAGGGCCAATGGACAGGCGAGATTGTTTCCGGGGCTAAAGGGGGACCGCTTCGATACAATCACAGCGAACTGGTCTAAGTGGTACGGCGGCTATCTTCGTAAGGTTTGTCTTGTTACAGATAAGCGCATCGTATTCCACAGCTTCCGGCATACTTTCAAGGAAAATGCCCGGTACTCCCAGCTTGCACCAGATGTGCAGAATGAGATTACCGGCCATGATACTGGCAACGTAGCAGATGACTACGGCGGCTTGTCTTACCCGCTCCATCCTCTTGTTGAGGGGATGGCTAAGTACAAGGTCCCCCGGTTCGATCCGCTTCCGCTCAGCCATTATGCGTAGTTGGTCGTTTTAGATAATCTTATTCAGAGAACAAGGGTTATGGTAGATGCGGCTATTAGCGAAGACAACTGCTTGTATTGTCGCCTCGCTGATGTTCGCAGCACCGGCTCTAGCTGTGCGGGTGTTCGGCCCAGCGAATAACTCCTGCGGTAAGTGGACCGCAGACGCCAGTAATCAGACCTATAGGTTGATGGAGGTTGGGTGGGTTTCTGGCTTTTTGACCGGCGCGAGCATGGTATCCAGCGGCACCATAGCATCGAGCGCCGACGTGGAAGGAGCGTTGGCATGGATCGACAAGCGCTGCGTTGATCGACCACTGGACAGCATTGCAATGGTTGCGCTGGAACTGCTTGCGCAACTAAGCAAGAAACCAGACCAATAAACCTTACTGATAGAGCGCGGTGGTTCCGGCCGGGCAAACGGTAACACGTCGGCACTGTAGCCGTAAGTATCCAACTCGATGCGTGGTGAAGCTTACAGTCGCATAGTCATCGCTGTCCACGGGGATAACCGTAACCGCACCGGCTGTACCTATGAAAAGCTCAGCGCAGTAGTTAGCGAGGTCAAGGGCTGAGCCTGTAATAGCAATAGCCCTACGTGCAGTCTAGTTACGTGCTTGATGCTTATATATATATCAGTACGTCGAATACTGGCCGTCAAGTACGACATTAGGGTTTCCATTGGTTGAATGTTGGTAGAGGGTTGGCAGCGCGGCAGGCTCAGAGGGGCCGTACAGCGCGTTCGTGAGTTAGCGGGGGAGATTATGCCACTCGCCAAAGGATGGCACTCAGCGGGCCTCCCTGTCGCTCCCCGGTATGCCGCCCTAAGACGACGGGGGCATGTCGATGGCTGGCCCGGTGTAGCTCAGCGGCACCCCTGTCTGGCAAGCCAGTGCCTCCCCGGACTTCGAGGGACGGAAGCCCGCTCCCCCGGACTGGGCTGGATTAGTGAACGAGCGGGGCTGTTCAACTACAGGTGCAGCGGCGGGGGTAGCAGCGGGGTTAGCCTCCGCTTCCCCCTTGGCATCCTCCCGCACGTCCAGCGCATCCATGTCCGCCTCGATCATAGGGGTAAGCGCGTTCAGCCCGCTTTCGTCCCCGGTCGCATTGTAGTGGTGCAAGGCCGTGTCGTACTTGGCTAGGGTCGCCGCATCGCTGGCCAGCACTAGCCGGGTGATCCGCTGCAACGTACCGCTAAGGGCCGGGGTGGATGCGGCGAAACTATTCAGCGCCAGTTCGTAGGCTTTCCTAGGGTCATGCCCGCTAGCCATGTGAGTACGAGCGGTACGGGTGACGAACGAGGCATCTCCCCCGCTGGCATGGATAGTGGCGAGTGCTGCATTAACAGTGATACGGTGTTTATGACTTAGAGCGGACATGCCGCAGTCTCCTTTGTTATATCTAGGGTGGCCAGATGAATGACCATGTTCGTGACTAGCTGATAGGTGTGTTTGATGTCGCCAGCAGTAGGTTCGTGCATACCGGCGCGTTGGCAGTCTACGATAGTCTCAGCGGCTACACGTAGGGCTTCTTGTCGATTGTCCTCTGTGAGGTCGTCCAGTGCAAACCTTATGGCATTGTCCGGATAGACGGGGAAACCAAGACGCTTACGATCATGGAACATACATAGGCGGACAGCGAGGCTAGCAACGTCATACGGGTTGCTTAGCTGGTCAGTGCCATAGGACTTCAATAGCCATCGCGATACTGGGGACCACAGGGTATCAATGATGCCAGCCTCAGCATGGATGCCAAGCCTACTGCCAAGGTCCTCTAGCGTGTCGGGGAAGATCTTATAGGCTACCCAGCCAACGCGATTAGCCGTGTCATAGGCCGGGGCTGGGTGGATGATGCCAAGGTCCAGCGGGTCCCGGTCAGCCACGGGGACAAACTTCCGCATCATCTTAAGGTCAAACCGCTGCTGAGAACCCTTCCGCTTAGCGGCTCCGCTCACTGGGTGAGATACCCGCGCTTCATGCCGATATGGTAGACGTCCATAGCCTTCTGAGGATCGCCGGGAGCGAGGGCCAGGATGATGGGGGGAGGACATGGGGCTTCTCGCTCATCAGGTATTCATAGACTTCTCCCGGCAGGGCAGCGAAGCCCTCAACGCTGTGGTCCATGAACACGCTGTCATGGATAGTGTGGTCGTAGGTCAGCGCTTCGTAAGTGATGTTGTAGGCAGCGGCCAAGGCTGAGCCGTTGGAGTTGCTGCCATGAGCCACAGTGATGATGATGTCCCGGAAGCGGGCGAACACAGCCCTACGATCCGCCAAAACCTTATCGGCCATGGCAGCGGCGAGCTTATCCTGAGCGTCCCCGAGTTCGATAGACAGCCGGGCTGCGTTCGTCTCGGCATCCTTCAAGCGGGTAAGCAGCGCCACATCCGCGCTTGTCTCATTCAGGGCAGCCGTGAGGGACTGCACGTAAGCGGTCAGGTCGTTGAGGTCATTGGTCATTGGTTCTGTTTATCCGAAGGTTTCATTGAATAGACCAAGGCCGTTGCCCTCTGGGCTAAGCGCAATAGGCGCGACGTAGTTCGGCTTACGGGGAGCCATCGTCATAGGCCGGGGCTGGGGATTGTCAGAGGTATAAGCAGCCAGCACGTCCCTAGCGGGAGTACGTCCGGGCTTCCTACGCGTAGCCCAATCAGGCACCGGGATACCCAGCAGTTCCAATGCAGCACGGAGGCCAATGGTTACACGCCGGTCAGCACGTGAGAAATAGGCTTCCGCCTCAGGGCTATGGATTACCGCGTAGTCGATAGTGATTGTATGCATAAGCTCCATTCGATTTGTTAAGGTGGATTGTGTCCTGAAATATACAGGGTAGTATTAGTCCCGCGATATATAGAGATGGCCCGCGTACAAGCCCGCGCATGTATGAGCTTAACCGCAGGTAGGATTATCCTGCTGCCATCCTGTAAGTAAGCCCCGGCTAACCGTAGTCTCAAAGCGCCGTTCAATGAGAGTACGTTATGGTATGTCCTAGGAAGATCCATCCATTAGTATAACCGGGGCTAACTTACAGGATTAGCGTAATCTAGTAGATCGTATGAAACCTTAGTAATTGAATAGCTTCTGAACCCTGCTTAGAAATGTCCAACTACCCCCGCGTATGCGTACGTGACGCCCGCGTATATAGTCTATGATATTACCGAGATTTAGGCAGTAAGATAGCTAGGTAGAATACTCGCTATCATAACATCTGGTATACCATGGGTTTACCCTTGGCTAACCCTGTAGATAGGTTCTTAGTATTAGCCGGGTATTGTAGTTCTGATGTTACCATAGTCATTCATCAGGGTAGTTGCCTAGCTGCTATCCGGTCATGTCATGATCTGTTATGATCTAGGATCAGCAGATAGAGAGGCTAGGGCTAGCCAAGGGTATACCTTAGTGTAACCCGCTTATCTCTACCCAATCAATAGATGCAGCTTACCATGGTGGTAATTGCAGCCGTCCGGTTAGCCGGTAGATACCTGCGAACAGTAATGCTCCTATTTAGAATGGTATCAATCGGTCTCTGTGTGGTATGGTATCGAATCGCCAATCAGTCCCTGTTATCCGCTTACAGCCCCGGTCATCCTCAACGATCCGGCGCGCGTCAACTGCTCAGCCTCAGGCCATGTAGTCCAGCTATCCTAGTCCAATGCCCTCAGAGCCACAGAGAAGCCCGCTCAGCGCTTTCCCATGATTGGGGAGGGATTGGTGCCAGCCGCACCCCTCCCGGTGCTGTAGGATGCCTCTGAGCCTGTCTGGCTGGGCTATGCCGTGGGAGCCATCCGACTGATAGCGCGATGCAGGTTTGAGACGTGCCACTTGCCCCCGGCTGGCGAGGGCACGCCCTGCTCATTCAGGGATGCCACTATGGCCCTCAGGGTTAGACCCTTGGCCTTTAGCTCCATGATCGCAGGGACTGAGGGCGCTAGCCGCTCTACCGCAGCAGCCTTATTAGCAGCGGCCAATACCTTGCCGTGCTTACCGAGTATCTGGCCACGGTCCTTCGCTGCCTTCAATGCTGCAATGGTCCGCTGGGATATGACTAGCGCCTCCTTCTCAGCGAGGGCAGCGTACAGGTGCAGCATGAAGCGGTCAGCATCCGGCATATCCGCTACAGCGAAGTCCACCCCGGTTTCCATTAGCCCTGAGATGAAATGCACGTTGCGGGCCAGCCGGTCCAGCTTGGCGAATACGAGCTTGGCCTTACCCCGCTTAGCCTCAGTGAGGGCAGCGAGTAGCTGAGGGCGCTTGGCTAGCGCGTTGGACCCCTTGCCGGTTTCAACCTCTAGGTATTCCCCGACTAGCTCTAGGCCAGTGTCAGCAGCGTACCGAGCTACAGCAGCCCGCTGAGCCTCTAGCCCTAGACCGCTGCGGCCCTGCCTATCCGTGGATACCCGTAGGTATGCGATTGCCGTGGTAGCCTTGTAGATCGAAGCCATATCAGCCCTGCCCTGTTCACATGTCTACCGTCGTATACCCATGAACAACTATGTAAAGCAAGTCCCGAAATGACTGGCTTGCAAGCCCGCTCAGCGTCCCCGGCTGGACCCGCCATGATCCGCCAAGACTGAGCGCCAGCCCTGCCCGTGGCCTTCCCTACCCGGCTGAGTGGCACCGTGGCTGGCTGGGCTGACAGAGGGGGGGCACGGGGGCCACACGCGCGCTCGGACTTGCAGTTGCCCCCTCGCGTAACCACACCATTTTCAGGTCGCTTGCCCCCTGAGGAAGCGCGGGATAACCCTGTGATTACGCGAGGTTCGCCCCGCTCTACGCAACGCTACAAAGCACCGGCTAACTCCCCGGCAAACTTGTGATAGGCGGGGGTTCGGAACGCTTCAACGGCTTATGCACTCCGTTCGTCGCACCTAAGCTTAGTGCGGCAGAGAAAGCACACTATCGGAAGCTCGCCATTTTCAGGTCGTTAGCGAGCCGCTAGGCTAATCCTATGGATCAGCAAATTATTCCCCCTGCCGCAAACGCCTCCCAGACTTTCAAGATAAGGTTCCGCTTTCGTGTTGGAATACGCCTAGACATTGAGCGCAAATCATTCCCATTTCGGATAGCAGGCTACCGAGCCAAGTTAGTTCCTCGCACTGGCGATATGCTGATCCGTGATACTGATTGGCTAGTGGTAACTATAAGGGGCCTAAGAAGCGAGGAGGATGCGAGGCAGCTTGGCATAAGACTTCAACGGTCATCATCGATCGCCGCATCATTTCAGCGCATAGGTATCGATGTTGGGGAGAACGTCGCAACGAGTAATTTTGCCGACTCTATCAAGGATACTATATTCAAAGATTTTGGGCTTAAGATGCTCGATGATGTTCATGGTGTTACAGTCTATCCAAATACGCCGCATACTGTTATCACGGCTTCAGGGGGCATCGTCACAGCATTCACGAAAGCCAGTGGCACGCTTACCCATATCGAGGCCTTGCTCAGTCAAGTCGAGATAGCAGACGCTCCTGAGTATCAGGCGGTGTTACTGATGAATGCAGCGATGATGAACATTGACGCATTGGCTAGAATGGTGCTGGCTATATCCGCAGTTGAGCTACTTGCTACTGGTAGCGGCTGGACAGAGGCGCAGACCTTATCGATTGGCCGCCTTATTGACGTAGCCGAGCAAGATTGCGAAGTCCCGCCTAGCGAGTTGACCGATCTGATAAAAGTTCTAAGCAGGCTTCAAAAACAGAAGTCTATAACAACGGGCATTAAGCTGCTTCTAACGACGTTGGGACTCGAAAGTCTTAAGCCGCGTTGGGATAAACTGTATGGCCAGAGAAGTGCTGTGTTCCATGCTAACAAGTACATGTCAGCGTCTCAGCGTACCGTGGGTGCAGACGATGTTCTGAGCATATGCGGTAGGATTGTACTTGCAGCCCTTCAAGCTAAGCATCCCAGCGTACAGATTGGTTATGAAGCCCAGTATCCGCTTAGCGCCTGAGCATAGCGCTTGTGCCACCGATGAAAACTGCTACACTTTTCACTCGAAACTGTAGCGCTGGATAACAGCTAAGCCATTGGTTTCGTTGGGATAGACGACTTTCCCTCCGACTCCGCCAAGCGCCCTGCTTCAGGGTGCTTCTGCTGTCTCTAACACCCTGTAGTTTAGGTTTTGGGCTCAGGTTGGCTCTCAGTTGCAATGTCGGTGTCTCATCCGAGCGCACCCTGCTCAGGGGCATTTTAGGCTAGCGAAAAAAGCGCAACCCGGATGCTGGCTAATCCAGCCGTCCGCAAGGCGACCCAACGAGAGAAGCTCATAAGTTGGCCGATTCGAACGGTCTTTCTCTGTTCGTGACTCCAGCAGGACGTCTCGTTTGCGAGAAATCTCACCAGCCTGGTGTGACGGCGGTCACCGCGCGTGTCGGTCAGGTGCGGTAGAAGCTGCTCCGTCACCTTTTTCGAGGGAGCCGCATCATGTCGAACGCAGCATTGAAATCAACCGGGGCAGCGACCGACCTGCCGCGCCGCAAGGTCGCCGTCGGCGGTCTCGCAGGTGCCGTCAGCGTAATCCTGATTTACGTCGTGAACCACTATTTCCTGAACGCTCCAAGCGAAGCCCTGCCCGGCGACGTCGGCGCAGCGATCACTTTGGCGATCTCGTTCGCCGTGTCGTGGTTCATGCCGCCGAGCGACGACGAGACGACGATCGCCGATCCGGCGGTCAAGCAGTTGCCTGCCGGGCCAACCCCTGCCTGAGTTCGTCAGGCGGTCGCGGACAAGGTCGTGATGCCGGACATGTAGGGGTGCAGGACCGGCGGCACGCGCACGCTGCCATCGGCTTGCTGGTAGTTCTCCAGCACCGCGACCAGCGTGCGCCCGACCGCCAACGCCGAGCCGTTGAGGGTGTGGACAAACTTCGTGCCCTTCTCGCCGCGCATCTTCCAGCGGGCGTCCATGCGCCGCGCCTGGAAGTCGCCGCAGTCGGACACGCTCGAGATCTCGCGGTACTGGCCCTGCCCCGGCAGCCAGACCTCGAGGTCGTAGGTCTTGCGCGACGCGAACCCCATGTCGCCCGCACACAGCAGCATCCGGCGATAGGCGAGCCCGAGCTTGTCGAGGATGCCCTCGGCGCACGTGACCATGCGCTCGTGTTCGGCGGTCGCGGCGTCCTGGTCGGCAACTATGCAGACCATCTCGACCTTCTCGAACTGGTGCTGGCGGATCAGCCCGCGCGTGTCGCGCCCCGCCGACCCGGCTTCGGACCGGAAGCACGGGGTCAACGCGGTAAAGCGCAGCGGCAGTTCATCGCCGTCGAGGATGCGCTCGCGCACCAGGTTGGTCAGCGACACTTCCGAAGTCGAGATCAGGTAGCGACCATCGGTGGTCTTGAACAAATCCTCCTCAAACTTCGGTAACTGGCCGACGCCGAACACCGCCTTCTCGAGGACGAGGAGCGGCGGATTGACCTCGGTGAACCCGTTCGCGACCTGCTCGTCGAGCATCCACTGGCCGAGGGCGCGGTGCAGTCGGGCGATCGGCCCCTTGAGCACGGCGAAGCGCGCGCCGGCGATGGCCGCCGCAGCATCCGGGTCGTAGCCAAGGCGGAGCGCGAGGGCATCATGTTCGGCGGGGGGGAAGTCGAACGTGGGTTTGGTGCCGCGTTCGTGGACAAGGGTGTTAGAGTGCTCGTCTACGCCATCAGGGACTTCGTCAGCGGGGAGGTTCGGGAGCGCTGCGAGCCTGTCGTTCAGCTCGACCGGCTCGCGGTCGCCACCGGCCTGCTCGGCGAGCGCTTGCACTTCCGCCTTGAGCTGCTCGACAAGCCCGGTATTCCTCTGGCCCATCGCCTGCCCGATCTTCTTCGAGAGCGCGTTGCGCGCGGCGATGTTCTCCTGGAGCGCGGTCTGTTCGGTGCGATGGGTCGCATCGAGTTCGAGGATGGCGGCGGCGGCACCCGCCACCCCCCGCCGCGCGAGCGCGGCGTCGAAGGCGGGGCCGTCGGCGCGGATGGTCTTGATGTCGTGCATGATGCGCGTGGCTATGCCGCCCGCACCTCGGGGACGCAATATACCGTTGTCATTCCGGCGAAGGCCGGAACCCCGTTGCATCAGAAGCTCGAAGTTCGGAGTATGTGGGATAGCTAGGTTCAGGCCTTCGCCGGAATGACAAGGTCGTGAAGCGCGGGGATGACGAGGGTTTCAGCGCGTTCTACAGTATCCTGACCAATGATCGTCTCCTGTCCCGAATGCGGCGCGCGTTACCGCCTCGCCGACAATGCGATCCCCGCCGACGGGCGCGCTATGCGCTGCGCCTCGTGCAAGCATCGGTGGTTCGAACTCGGCCCCGAGCCGGTCGAGATCATCAAGCTGCGCGACCTTGCCGACCGGCCGCTGCAGCCGGAGATGCCGATCTTCCCAGCCGATCCGTCTCCGGTGGCCCCTGCCGCAGACCTTGAAGCTACGGCCAGCGAAACCCGCGCCGATCGTCCTCACATCGATTATCTGATCGACAAAGAGGACGACGACGACGAGCGCCCCCGCAGCCATCCTGCGCTGAAGACGGTACTCGCGCTGGTCCTCGGCCTCGGCTTCTCGGCTGCAGCAGCGGCAATGTGGGTGCCCAACCTGCCGACGGTCGACCTCGACTTCAGCCAAGTGCCGTGGCTCGAGCGGATCGTCGCGCCGCCGGTCACGCCGCGCAACCCGGTGACGGTGCGCTTTGCCGTCGACCCCCAGCCGGTCGTGGGCGGACGCATCGTGTTCGTGGTGACCGGGACCGTCGCCAACCCGACCGACGAGCCGCAGCCCGTGCCGAAGCTCGAAGGGCGACTCGTCGATCCCGACGGTGCAGTCTCGTACCGTTGGCGGATAAATCTCCCCGCGGCGGTGATGTTGCCGGGCCAGGAGGTCGCCTTCGACGCCAGTGCGCTCGGCACCACCGGCGAACGCGTCGTCGTCGGCCACTAGCAGATCGGCTAGCGGCCGCCCCCTAGCCGGGGCTGACCAAACCTCTATACGTCGCCATCCCGGACACACCCGTTATCAGGAGAGCGCCGTGAACTTCGACTATTCCGACAAGGGCAAAGACCTCATCGAGCGCCTGCGCGCCTTCATGGGGCAGCATATTTACCCGAACGAGGCTCGCTACGAGCAGGAAGTCGCCGAGGGCGAGCGCTGGAAAGTCCTGCCGCTGATCGAGGAACTGAAGCCCGTCGCCCGCGAAGCCGGCCTGTGGAACCTGTTCCTCAACCTGTCCGAGCACGACACCGACGAGTGGAAGGGCCCCGGCCTGACCAACCTCGAGTACGCGCCGCTGGCCGAGGAAATGGGCCGAGCGATGTGGTCGAGCGAAGTCTTCAACTGCTCCGCGCCCGACACCGGCAACATGGAGGTGCTGCGCACCTACGGCACCCAGGAGCAGAAGGCGCAGTGGCTGCGGCCGCTGATGGCGGGCGAGATCCGCTCGGCGTTTCTGATGACGGAGCCTGCGGTTGCCTCGTCGGACGCGACCAACATCGAGACCAGCATCCGCAAGGACGGCTCGGACTACATCATCAACGGGCGCAAGTGGTGGTCGTCGGGCGTCGGCGACCCGCGCTGCAAGATCGCCATCGTGATGGGTAAGACCGACACCTCGCTGGCTCGCCACGAGCAGCAGAGCCAGGTGCTGGTGCCGCTCGACTCGCCCGGCATTACCAAGGTCCGCGCCCTTCACGTGTTCGGCTATGACGACGCGCCGCATGGGCACTTCGAAGTTATCCTCGACAACGTCCGGGTGCCGGCGTCGAACGTCGTCCTGCGCGAGGGCGCGGGTTTCGAGATCGCGCAGGGGCGCCTCGGGCCAGGCCGCATCCACCACTGCATGCGCTCGATCGGGGCGGCGGAGCGCGCGCTCGAGAAGATGTGCAAGCGCCTGAAGTCACGCACCGCGTTCGGCAAGCCGATCAGCGAGCAGGGCGTCTGGCACGAGCGCATTGCCGACGCCCGTATCGCCATCGAGCAGGCCCGCCTGCTGACGCTCAAGACCGCGTACCTGATGGACACCGTCGGCAACAAGGCGGCCAAGCGCGAGATCGCGATGATCAAGGTCATCGCCCCGAACATGTCGTGCATGATCCACGACATGGCGATCCAGGCGCACGGCGGCGGCGGCGTCTGCCAGGACTATGGGCTGGCCTCGGGCTATGCGGGCCAGCGCACGCTGCGGCTGGCGGACGGCCCGGACGAGGTCCACCGGGCAGCGATCGCGAAGGACGAGCTGCGGCGGTATAACTAGCGTCCCCGCCGGGGCGCTAGAACAGGCGCGCGATGAATGATGCCGATCTTCTGATCGTCGGGGGCGGCCCGGCGGGAATGATGGCCGGTCTGTTGTTCGCGCGCGCCGGCGTTCGCACCCTGGTGCTGGAGAAGCACGGCGACTTCCTTCGCGATTTCCGCGGCGACACCGTTCACCCCTCGACCCTTGACCTGCTGGACGAGCTTGGACTGCTCGAGGCGTTCCTGCAGCGCCCGCACGACGAGGCACCGCGCGTCTCCGTCCTGATCGGCGGCCGTAGTTACAACGTGGCTGACTTTCGACACCTCAAGGCGGTGCGCGGTTTCATCGCGATGATGCCGCAGTGGGAGTTCCTCGACTTCGTTGCCGCCGAGGCGCGCAAATACCCGTCGTTCGAATTGCGCCAGAACTGCGAAGTCACCGGACTTGCAACAGCCGACCAACAGGTCACCGGTGTCACGACCGCAGACGGGCAGACGTTGAGCGCGCGGCTGGTGCTGGCGTGCGACGGACGAGGATCGGTCCTCCGCAAGGCGGCCGGTCTGCCGCTGCTCGACCTCGGTGCGCCGATCGACGTGTTCTGGTTCCGGGTGCCGAAGTTGCGGACGCGGGAGAACGGCACCACCGGAGTCTTCCAGCCCGGGCAGATGGTCGTGCTCATTGACCGCGGCGACTATTGGCAATGCGCTTATGTTATCGCCAAGGGCAGTGCCGACGCGGTGCGCGAGCGCGGGTTGCCGGCATTCCGGGACAAGATCGCCGGCCTCGCACCAACCGTCGCCGATGCGATCGGCGCGCTCACTAGCTGGGACGACGTCAAGCTGCTCGCGGTCAGCCTCGACCGCCTGACCCGCTGGCACCGCCCGGGACTGCTGGCGATCGGCGATGCCGCGCACGCAATGTCACCGGTCGGCGGGGTCGGCATCAACCTCGCGATGCAGGACGCCGTCGCCACGGCAAACATCCTTGCCGCTGAGATGGCGCGCGGCGAACCCGTGGACGGGCTACTCGCCCACGTCGAAGCGCGGCGCCTGTTCCCGGTCAAAGTGATCCAGGGGCTCCAGCGCATCGTCCACACCCGCGTCCTCGAGGCCGCATTGCTCAGCCAAGCCTCCACGGCGAACCCACCGCTGGCGATCCGCGTCCTCGACCGCGTTCCACTACTCCAGCGTCTTCCCGCCTATGTCATCGGCATGGGCGTCCGCCGAGAGCATATCCATTCGCCCAGAGCGCCAACCCACGAGGCCAGATGATCGACCCCCGCACCCCCGTCCTCGTCGGAGTCGCGCAATACGTCGACCGCGACTCCCCGCCTGACACCGCGCTGTCGCCGCTCGACATGCTGGCGAAGGTCGGGGCGGCCGCGCTGGCCGACAGCGGCGGCGCCGGGATAGTGGTCGACACGCTTGCGGTCGTCCGCCTGTTCGCCGACTCCTCGCCCGCCTTCCGTGCGCCGTTCGGTGCCTACACCAACCTGCCGAAGTCGCTCGCCAACCGCCTCGGCCAGTCACCCGCTATGCAGATCTACGGCCCGGTCGGCGGCAACACGCCCCAGATGTTCGTCAACATGTTCGCGGAGGCGATCCGTACCGGCGAAGCCGACGTCGCGATGGTCGCGGGCTGCGAGGCGCTGCGGACCCAGGCCAAGGCGCAGAAAGCCGGGCTGACGCTCGACTGGTCCGACGATCCCGGCGGCGAGCCAGCCTCGCTCGGCAAGGAGACGCGGCTCGTGTCCCGACACGAGATCGCCCACGGCGTCGCGATGCCGGTCAGCGTCTATCCTTTGTTCGAAAACGCCCTGGCTGCCCATTACGGCGACGAGCCGGTCGCGCACCGCCGCCGCATCGGGGAACTGATGAGCCGGTTCACCAAGGTCGCCGCTGCGAACCCCTATTCGGCGCTGCCGATCGAGCGGTCGCCCGAGGAATTGATCGAGCCGACGTCCGAAAACCGCTACATCGGCTACCCGTACACAAAGTACCTGAACTCCAACATGTTCGTCGACCAGGCGGCCGCGGTGCTGCTGATGTCGACCGCCGCCGCTGACGCCGCGGGGGTGCCGCACGCGAACCGGGTCTACCTCCACGGCAGCGCCGACACGCACGAGCACATCCTCGTCTCGGACCGCGTCGACTATCACTCGTCACCGGCCGTCCGCATCGGTGCGGCACAGGCGCTGGGCCAGGCGGGAGTCGATGCCGCCGACCTCGATCATATCGAGTTGTACAGCTGCTTCCCGGTCGCGGTGGAGATCGCCGCCGACATGATCGGCATCGCCCACGAAGACCCGCGCGGGCTGACCCTGACCGGCGGTCTCCCCTACTTCGGCGGGCCGGGCAACAATTACTCGATGCACGGCATCGCCGAGATGGTGGCGCGCTGTCGGGCGCATCCCGGCACCACGGGCCTTGTCTTCGCCAACGGCGGCTACCTGAGCAAGCACAGCTTCGGGGTCTATTCGAGCCAGCCCGCTCCAAACTGGCAGCGCACCGACCCCGCGGTCTACCAGGCGACCATAGACGCCCTGCCCGCTCCCGCCTTCACCGAGAACCCGTCCGGCGAAGGCATCGTCGAGACCTTCACCGTTATCCACGACAAGGGCCGCCCGGCGTTCGCCATCCTCTACGTCCGCCTCGACGACGGCGAAGGCCAGCCCGGCACCCGCGCGCTGGCCCAGATGCACGACGGGCTCGACGCCATGATCGACATTCCCGTGATCGGGCGAAGGGTCGCGGTGACCACCGGCGACCCGGTCAACATGGCCGTCTTCGTCTAAGTCGGTTGCGCACCCGGAAACCCTCTGCTATCCGCCCGCCTCTACCGGACGGGGCCGCGGCCCTGGACATGATGGTCGTGCGGCCATGGCGGAACTGGTAGACGCGCAACGTTGAGGTCGTTGTGGCCGAAAGGCCGTGGAAGTTCGAGTCTTCTTGGCCGCACCACCCAGTCCACAGGTCTGGCGTATATCGAGACCTACCGGGAGAGCCCGGGAATAATGCCCGCTTTCCCGCGGCTTTGCCGCGCCGGGCGTACGCCACTGCAGTCAGTTCGGTCTCTACGACGCGACTGGCGGTCCAATTTTTTCTGAATATCTCTGTGCGCGGTTTGGTGACTGCAGTCGTCGTGATGCGCTCGAGCATCTGTGCTCAGAGGCAGCCCAGCGCTGTGCGTTGGTCAGCCCAGTCGAGGGGTAGATCGACGGACACGAGCCTGCGCCGTGTGAGCGAAGCAGGATGCTCCCCTTCGAGAATCATAGTGACGATGTCAGGCGCGAGGTAGCTGAGTTTGATCAGCCGCCCAAGATGCGTTCGGCAACGACCTTGAACCGAGGCGATTTGATCAAGGGACTGACCTGGCGACGCCATCACCAGACTGCGCGCGGCTTGGGCTTCAGCAATCAGATCGACCAGCCGTATGTCCCGCTTGGCGGGTGCTCCGGACGCGCTGCAGGAATGATCAAGCGAACCTCATGTCCGCGGCGCACCCGAACAGTTCATGCTTGAAGCACAATAATCTCGTTCGCGATCAAGCCTGCATAATCGAGTAGCCCGCAACACATTACGGCGATCTCAATACCACCCTCGCGCAGCGTCACGCGCTTGATGTAGCGATGGAGCAGCACTGTCCAATCGTTCATCGCCTCGGTGTCGCGCCGGCAATAAGCGAGTAGTGCGCCGCAAATAGCCGCCTTCTGCTCGAACGTCGCCGGCGGGTCGATCGCCTTGAGATAGCCGTCCTGCGCGTCGGTACCCGATCTGACGTCGAGATTGTCGTAGCCCAATTCGGGTGCGAGCGTCGGCAGCACAGCTTTAATTGACCAGCTGCCGCGCATGTCGCGGTGGTAGTAGTTGCGGCGGACGACCGGCAACAGATCGACGAGCCGATCAGCCAACGACGTGAGCGTCGGCTCCAGATCGGGGAACTGACCGGCCCCCACTGAGTGGTCCGCTTTGATTGTTAGTGCATTGTTGCCTCTGCCGCCATTGCCGCCGGTAGGTGGAGCGAAGCGGAACCGGACGGCGGCAATGGCGGCGTCGCCGTTTCCGGGGCTGGCGGTCGGTAGCCGAGGCTGCTGTGTGGGCGCACGGTGTTCTAGTGCCGCCGCCAGGCCTCGATCAGCACCCTGGCTTCGGCGAGGCTGTAGAAGATCTCGCCGTTAAGCAGCTCGTCGCGGAGCGAGCCGTTGAAGCTCTCGTTATAGCCGTTCTCCCATGGTGAGCCCGGCGCGATGTAGAGCGTCTTCACGCCGATCTGGGCGAGCCATTCCTGCACGGCGGTGGCGATAAATTCAGCTCCGTTGTCCGATCTGATATGAGCTGGCGGTCCTCTGGCAATAAACAGATCGGCGAGGGCGGCGAGCACGTCTTCATGCTTGAGCTGGCGCGCGACGACGAGCGCCAGACATTCCCGGCTGGCCTCGTCGATGATGGTCAGGATGCGGAACTTGCGACCGTCATGGGTGCGTCCCTCGACAAAGTCGTAGGCCCAGACATGTCCCGGATACTCCGGTCGAAGCCGAATGCAGGATCCGTCGTTCAGCCATAGCCGACCGCGCTTCGGCTGCTTTTGCGGCACCTTCAGACCTTCCCTGCGCCAGATACGCTCGACGCGCTTGAGGTTCACCGTCCAGCCGGCATGGCGCAGCAGCGCGGTCACTCGGCGATAGCCGTACCGCCCGTACTGCTTGGCCAGCGCGATGATGTCATCCGTCAGCGCCTGTTCGTCATCTGCCCCGCGCGGCACCTTGCGATGCGTCGACCGATGCTGCCCGAGCACCCGGCATATCCTTCGCTCGGACACCGGGAGTTCCCGGCGCAACTGGTCAATGCATCGTCGTCGCCGCGCGGGGCTCAGAAGTTTCCCCGTGCAGCCTCCTGCAGGATCAGCTTGTCGAGCGTCAGGTCCGAGATCGCACGGCGAAGCCGCAGGTTCTCCTTCTCCAGATCCTTCATCCGGCGCGCCTGGTCGGTCTTCAGACCGCCATACTCCTTGCGCCAGCGGTAGTAGGTCTGCTCGCTGACCGCGATCCGCCGGCATGCCTCGGCGGCCGTCCCGCCCTGGCCCAACACGATATCAACCTCGCGCAGCTTGCCGATGATCTCTTCCGGCTTGTGCTTCTTGCTCGGCATTCCTTGTCCCTTTCGTGATCCAGAGTATCATAGTCGATGGACCACTCAGGCGGGGGCAGATCACTTGAGAAGGATGCTTTTCATGTGTGATTTCACCGTCTCTTCGGACAAGCCGAGGGAGTAGGCGATACGCTTGTTAGCATGACCGGACGCAGCGAGTTGCAGGACTTCCATCTCGCGTTGGCTAAGGGCCTCATCAAGCGTTGCCAATGCGATCGCAGATGCAACTTCTGGGGCAAGGAACCTGTGACCGCGATGGACCTCGCGAATCGTGCTGACCAGGTCACGACGAAGACTGCTTTTCAGGAGGTATCCGACTGCCCCCGCCTTGAGCGCGCGCGTTGCCTGCACGTCGCCGACGTAGGTGGTGAGGATCACGATCCGCGCCTGTGGAAACTCCGCACGGATCGCACCGACTGCATCGACTCCGCCCATGTCGGGCATTTGCAGGTCCATCAGCGTCACATCCGGCCGCCAGCGTCGATAGCCGTCGACGGCTTCACGGCCGCTTTGCGCTTCACCGACGAGGACGACGTCATCCTGCGCGTCGAGTACGGCCGCGACCCCTTCCCGGAGCAGCGGATGGTCGTCGACCACCATTACCCGGATTGGCGTCATGCTGGCACCTCGGTGCTGGAAAGGCCGAAGACAGCGCGCAGCCGCCGACCGGTATCCCCTGGAAAGGCCGAGCGGCCCGAGACCGTCACCACGATCTTGGTCCCGATCCCGTCGACATTGGCGCCGAGCGCGAGCGTCGCCGCGATACGCCCTGCCCGCTCCCGCATCCCGGTCATCCCGTAGCGCCGACCATCCGCCGGCAACCCGGTCGCCAGCGATAGCCCCCGGCCATCGTCCGAAATCGATACCACCAGCCGGTCCCAGCGATAGGCGAGCACGATGTCGACCCTCGTCGCTTCTGCGTGCCGAACCACATTCGACAGTGCCTCTCGGACGATCCAGATCAACTCGTCACGGACGACCCGGTCCAAATCGCGAGCCCGGCCGGTCTGTCGGATATCGACAGCGATGGAAGCGGGAAGATCCGCATGCGTCACGGTCGAGGTTACGGCGGCGCGGAGGTCGTCTGGCAGCACCCCCGATCTCAGATCGTGGACACGCTCCCGGCCTTCGACCAGCAGCTCCTCGGCCCGCTCGAGGGCTTTCTCCATCAGCCGCCCAAGCACCTGTTCGCGCGGCAGCCGATCGGCGATACCCTGGAAGCGCAGGATCAGGCCATGCACCCCCTGGAGCAATGTATCGTGCAGGTCGCGGGCGATCCGCTCACGTTCGGCCAAGCGGCCTTCGAGCCGTGTCTTCAGCCGCCCGGTGATCGTGTTGAGCCGCAGCCGGTATATCACCCAGATCGAAATCAGCGCTGCGACCGCACAGAGCAGCTTGAACATCCATGATTGCACGAAGGTCGGCGGCAGGGTCAGGCGGACGCTGGCGCCGGTCCTGTTCCAGACGCCATCGTTGTTCGCCGCGATGACCGTGAACCGGTAGTTGCCCGGCGCGAGGTTCGCGTAGAACGCCTGCCGGCGCGTGCCAGGATCGATCCAGCGGTCATCGACACCTTCCAGCCTGTAGCGGAACGCGACGCGCTCGGGCATTGTCAGGCTCAACGCCGCATAATCGATCTCAAGATTCTTCGTAGCTTTTGCCAGCTCGACCGAGACAGGGTTTTCTCTGGCGACGCCGTCAGCGATAATCCTTTTGATAAGCACCGGTGGCACCACAGGGTTACGAGCAAGCTTCGACGGGTCGATCCAGACGATGCCGTTGACGGTCGTGAACCAGACGCGACCGTCGCCGCCGGCTGCGGCGCCGTTTGCTGAGAGCTCCATCTGGTTCACCCCGGGCAACCCGTCGCGCGCGTCGAAAACCGCAGGCAGAAGCGCACGAGACGGGTGATCGAACGCGGCCTCGAGCGTCGTGGTCGGCACGCGGAATATACCAGAGGACGACTGCAGCCAGGTGTCGCCGCGTGGCGTCCGGACGATGCCGGTAACATGATGAAGCCAGGGATAGGTCGCGGGAAGCTGGGCGACGTTTCCCCTTCTGATTCGTGCCAAGCTCGCCATGGTGCCGACCAGCGTGTCGTCTCGCCCAGCCGCGAGCACGCCGAGCCGTTCACCATTGATCTGGCTGGCGGGCCATGAGCCCGTCGAGCCGTCTGGACTGGTCCACTTCAGCCCGAGATTTTCGTAATAGACGAAGTGTCGCCCCTGCTTGTCGAAAGTGAAAAGGGTTGCAAGTTGGTTAGCTGCTAGGGGTACGGCTTCGACCTTGGACCAGGCATCGTCGGCGTAGCGATAGAAGCCACCCAGATGCGTAAGAAACTTCAAGCCACCGTGGTGGTCATCCTCGCACTGAAGGTAAAATCCGGTGAAGTCAGGGCCTTTTACCGCTCTCACGACACTGTTGCGGACGCGGTACATGCCGCTGGTGGCCGCCAGCCAGATGTCGCCGTCACTCGCCTCGCAAATCGCTTGTGGATTGTCGATGTTTCGCAGGATCGGGACGGGTGAGCCGTGCGGAGCGACGCGGTAAAGCGTATCGGTGTCGGCGACGTAGATCGTGCCATGGTGGTCGCCGAAAACGATATAGCCGTATGGCGACATTTGCGGGATGGCTGTTTCGAGTACGACGTTCGCGACGCGGAACCGGTCCAGCCCAAGCGCGGTGCCGACCCAGATGTTGTGCTCACGATCCTCCAGAAGCGCACGGCCTGAGTCCGAAGTAAGGCCTTCCTTCTGCGTAAAAGCCTCGACCCTCGATGGCGTCGACGTACCCGGACGTGGTGGCACGATCCGCACGAGCCCGGCGGAATGTGGCTGGCCCCAGACAGCGCCATCCCGGTCGAACATCAGTCCGCGAAGATCGTGCTTCGGGTCGCTGGGATAATCGATCTTGCCGGGCATGCTGTCACTGGCCGGCGCTGCGATTACTCGCAAGCCGCCTTGGGCATCCGGCACCCAGATTCTGCCCGCCGCGTCCTCGACAATGTCATCGACGCTCTTCGAGCCGTCAGCGACGCGTACAAACCGGTTCTGGCCCGGTCGAAGGACGCGAATGGCGTCGAATCCGCTGATCCACACGGAGCGATCACGGGCGACGTGCAACGCGCGGATGAACGATCCAGCCGGGATGCCTGCAGCGGCGGCAAACGACGTCCAGCAGCCGTTGGCGTAGCGTCCGACCTGTATGCTGGCACCCGAGCCGAGCAGCCACATGCCGCCCGCCCGGTCCTCGATCAGCTTGCGAATGTGGATGCCGCCGAAACCCGGCGTCACGTCGACCTGAGTCCCTTTGCGTTGCAACAGGACATGGCCGTTCAGGAGGCCGATCCAGAGGTCGCCAGACCGGGTTGCGGCCAGCGCTGAGACTGCGCTTGTAGATTTCCAGTGAGAAGTGACCCGGGAGCGGCATAAGTTTTCACTGAGATTTGACCCATGTTTGGACCTGCCTCTGGCTGACCGGCCGGAGGTATTAGGAGTGATCAACATGGATTTACTGAGCGTAGTACGTCGCTGGCGTTTCCGGCAGAAGCTCGCACTTCGGGAGATCGAGCGGCGCAGCGGCTTGTCGCGCAACACGATCCGCAAGTACCTGCGCGCTGAGACGGTTGAGCCGCAGTTCAAGGTTCCCGACCGGCCGAGCAAGCTGGACCCATTTGCCGAGAAGCTGTCGGGCTGGCTGGTGATCAATGCCGGCAAGTCGCGCAAGCAGAAGCGCACGGCCAAGCAGATGCACGCCGATCTGGTCGTCTTGGGCTACGATGGATCTTACGGCCGTGTCGCGTCATATGTGCGGGCGTGGAAGGCTGATCGACAGATTGAACAGCAGACCAGCGGCCGCGGCACCTTCGTGCCGCTGGTGTTCCAGCCAGGCGAGGCCTTCCAGTTCGACTGGAGCGAAGACTGGGCCATTATAGGCGGCGAGCGCGTCAAGCTGCAGGCGGCGCACACGAAGCTGTCACACAGCAAGGCCTTCATTGTACGGGCCTATCCGCTCCAGACCCACGAGATGCTGTTCGACGCGATGACCCAGGCGTTCCGGGTTCTGGGCGGCGTTCCGCAGCGCGGGATCTTCGACAACATGAAGACCGCCGTCGACCGGATCGGTACCGGCAAAGCCCGGCAGGTCAACGCCCGCTTTGCCGCGATGGCCAGCCATTACCTGTTCGAGCCCGAGTTCTGCAACCCGGCGTCGGGGTGGGAGAAGGGCCAGGTCGAGAAGAACGTGCAGGATGCGCGGCGCCGCCTATGGCAGCAACTGCCGAGCTTCCCGGATATCGATGCGCTCAATGTCTGGCTCGAGGAACAATGCATCGCGCAGTGGAGCGAGATCCAGCACGGCAGCTTGCCCGGCACTGTCGCTGATGTGCATGCGCAAGAGGTCGGCAATCTGATGCCGCTGGGTCGGCCCTTCGACGGCTTCGTCGAGCACACCAAGCGGGTCTCGCCGATCTGCCTCCTGCATTTTGAGCGCAACCGTTACAGCGTGCCGGCCTCGTTCGCCAACCGCCCGGTCAGCGTCAGGATCTATCCCGAGCGGATCGTCGTGGCGGCCGAGGGGCTGATCCTGTGCGAGCATGCCCGCATCATCGAGCGGTCTCATCACCTGCCCGGGCGGACCATCTATGACTGGCGGCACTATCTGGCGGTGATCCAGCGCAAGCCTGGGGCGCTGCGGAATGGCGCGCCGTTCACGCAACTGCCCGATGCGTTCAAGCAGCTGCAAAGTCAGTTACTGCGCCGCGCCGGCGGCGATCGCGAGATGGCCGAGATCCTGGCGCTCGTGCTGCAGCATGACGAACAGGCGGTTCTTTGCGCGGTCGAACTGGCACTGGAGGCTGGCGTCGCGACCAAGACCCACGTCCTCAACGTTCTGCACCGGCTCACCGATGGTAAGGCTACGCCAGCCTCCCCGATCGACGCCCCGCAGGCGCTGCGCCTTGCGCAAGAGCCGCTCGCCGATGTCGGGCGATATGACGGTCTTCGCGATGGAGGGCTGCGCCATGCGTCATGATCCCGCCAGCGCCGCAGTGGTCGTCATGCTCAAGGCGCTCAAGATGTACGGCATGGCCCAGGCGGTCGGCGACCTTATCGAGCAAGGCGCCCCGGCGTTCGAGGCGGCAGTGCCGATCATCTCCCAGCTGCTCAAGGCAGAGATGGCCGAGCGGGAGGTCCGCTCGATCGCCTACCAGATCAAGGCTGCCCGGTTCCCGGCCTACAAGGATCTAGCCGGGTTCGACTTCGCTTCCAGCGAAGTGAACGAGGCAATGGTCCGCCAACTGCACCGCGGTGACTTTATCGACGGCGGCGACAACGTCGTACTGATCGGCGGTCCCGGCACCGGAAAATCCCACGTCGCCACCGCGCTGGGCGTCCAGGCTGTCGAACATCACCGCAAGAAGGTCCGGTTCTTTGCCACGGTCGATCTGGTCAATGCGCTTGAACAGGAAAAGGCAATGAACAAAGCCGGCCAGCTTGCCGAGCGCCTGCTGCGCCTTGACCTCATTATCCTCGATGAACTGGGCTACCTGCCGTTCAGCCCGTCAGGCGGGGCGTTGTTGTTCCATCTGCTCAGCAAACTCTATGAGCGTACCAGCGTCATCATCACCACCAACCTCAGCTTCAGCGAATGGGCCGAGGTGTTCGGTGATGCCAAGATGACCACCGCCCTGCTCGACAGGCTTACCCACCACTGCCACATTCTCGAAACCGGCAACGACAGCTTCCGGTTCAGGGCAAGCGCTGCTGCGCCCAAAACACGGAAGGAGAAATCATCAACTTGACCCACACCCCGCATCGCGGGACATAACTTCACCCGGGTCAAATCTCGATGAAAACCCCGGGTCACTTCTCAGTGGAAATCTACACTCAACGACGCGGACGAAGACTTCCATAGCGTGCAGTCGATCCATACGCCTCGTCGCCTATTCCATATTAGAATAGATCATATCTCACTAACCGCCCTACTGCAATGCTCCGGAATAGCTCATTCAGGCGTCACGCCAGCGATGGTGCTGAACCGCCACGGAGAAGATCGATGACTTTCCAGGAAACCTTCGACAAGATTGCACAATCCGATCTGCCGCTGCAAGGCAAGCTCGATGCGTTCAAATTCGAATTCGATACCCGCCTCGCACCTCCGGCAGCAGTCGAAGCCCTGCATCGCTCCGTCGACGAACTGATCGCCTCGGGGGCACCGGAACGCGCGTTGAAGGTTGGCGACGTCGCACCGGAGTTCAGCCTCCCTGACCCAGATGGCACTACGGTCTCTTCCAGAACACTCCTGGCCAGAGGGCCGCTCGTGGTCACCTTCTATCGCGGCAATTGGTGTCCGTTCTGCAACTACGACCTGACCGCACTCGAAGAATGCCGATCGGAGATCGAGGCGCGTGGTGCCAGCCTCGTCGCAATCTCACAGCAGACGGCGCCCAATAGCCGTAAATCGCAACGCCAGAATGGGCTCGGCTTCCCGATCCTCGGCGACCATGGCGGCAAGGTAGCATTGCAATTCAACGTTCGCTGGATGTTGCCGGACTATCTGCGTGTCGCGCACAAGACGCTCGGTGCCGACCTGACACAGTTCAATGGCGAGGACAGCTGGACCCTGCCGATGCCTGCGCGTTACGTCATCGCGCAGGACGGGACGATCATCTACGCAGAGGTGAACGCCGATTACACCCGGCGCCCCGAGCCCTCGGCGATCTTCCCGGTCTTGGAACAGCCGGCGTTCAAGCGGGCCGCCTGACTCCTCTTCAACGTCGCCCAGCCCCTACTTCGGCGCCTTGGGGCACTCGAGGGAGGGATAGGCGATTGGAGTTCCCGTCTGCGCACCACCGCTGCCGGATCGCGCGCCCGATACGGCGCGGCACCCGGTTCGCAGGCGGTTGGAAAGCAAATCTCCAAAAAGCGTAAATCAATATTTACACCAAGGAACTGAGCTGGCGATGTGAAGCCAACTGAGTACAGCGCACACGATCGCGCAAGCATGCCAACCAAAGGAATAAAAAATGGCTAAGTTCGCATTACTGGTCGAGATGAAGGCAAAGCCTGGAAAGGAAGCAGAGGTTGAAACGTTTCTCACGAAAGAAGCGTCGCTGGTGAAAGGCGAGCCTGGAACCCTGACATGGCACGCCGCGAAGATCGAAGGTGAACCGGGGGCCTATCGTGTATTCGACACGTTCGGAGACGAAGCTGCTCGCGAAGCCCATCTAAACGGCGAAGCCAGACAGGAGTTCATCGACAAGGCGGGCGAGCTCTTCTCCGCGGCCAAAATTAGTCGCTTGCAGATTGTTGCACACAAGTAATGCCGCACGCTAGCTCTTGATTTCCAAATCTTCGACGATCTTGGGCGGCTTGGCGCAACGCTTACGCCAGCCGCCCAACCTCCACCGGGAACCCGCCGGCTGGCCCGACGACAGCATTATCGCGGGCATTAATCGCGGTACCCGGTCGGCGGTGGCAATCCGTTACTCCACGACCTGCTGAACCGAATTCCCAAAAGCCGTGGCGCGACGACATCGCGTCAGACGAAACGGAGGCCGCTGGCCAACGCCACGAATACGTCAAATTAAGCGGATCCGTGATCCAAGCCCAGAACTTGGTCATCCGCGTACCTCAAGTTGGAAACTACGCGACGGCGACATTAGGCAATGTCCTTATGATCGAAGATTGCAAGCGCTGTGAACTGAGCAAATCGCCAAAGTTGGCAAGACACAAAGTACCGCTGGGTTACCCGCGTCTGGGTCACTACCGCCCTGCTGCTGCCATTCTAAATTACAGCAGTGCAGGTCATCGCATCCGCTGGCTTAAGCGAACCTCGTGCTCACGGCCGTACGGCCAAGACTTCGAAGCTGCCAGGCACTGCCTTGGGACGTTCCGAGCCGACGGCTGCGGCGAAGCGCGCGCCTGGTAGGTAAACGGTGCCGGTAGCAGGATCTACCGCGCCGGTTCGCGATCCCTTCTGCGTCGCTACCACGGCGACCGCGCGTGGCGTTGACTTGCCGGTCGTATCGATCACCGTCAGCGTGCCGTCGCCGCCCGAGGGGATATAGGCGCGGTCGCGGGCTGCGTCGTACATCACGGCATCCGGGTGCAAGCCGATCGTGATATCGGCGAGCAAGCGCCCCGACCGCGCGTCGATGGTCTTTGCGACGCCGTTGGCGCAGGCCGAGATCAACACCCCACCCTTTGTCGTAGCAAGGCCGCTGGGCTCGTCACAGCCGGTCAGCGCGGTGCGGCGCATGACCTTGCGCGTCGCGAGATCGATCATCACCAGCTCGTTCCTGTCCTCGACGTTGACGAACAAGTGGCCGTGTCCGTCGAGAGCGGCGAACTCGAGCGCACCGCCGACCATGATCGTCCCGACCAGCGCGGCGGCCTTCGGATCGATAATCGAAACGGTCCCCCCGCTGTTGTCCATGACATAGACCATTCGCGTTGCCGGATCGTAGAGCGCGGCGTCGGGCTTGGCGCCGGTCTTGATGGTGGCGGCGACCGCTCCGGTGACCGCGTCGAACAGCAGCGCGCCGCCGGCGACGGTGCTGGTGACGACGCCGGTCGACGTCCCCGGGATGACGAATGCCGCGTGGGTTCGCCCCGTTGCCACGAGTTGCGGCGTGACCGCGCCGGTCGCCAGGTCGACCGTCATGACCCCGTCGGTGCGCGCCACGAACAGGCGGTTGCTGCCGGCATCGACGCTGGCATAATCCCAGCCGCCGTCGGCGCCGGCGATGCGCTTCTGAACGGTCATTGCGCCGAGCGCTACCGAAGCAAGCGACAGCATGGCGAGGGTGGTCACGGTCTTGTGCATCATGTCGGGCCTTTCAGAACTGCAGGCGAACGCCGCCCTCATAGCTGACGTCGTAGAACTCGCGCTGGATCGGTCGATTGGGGGTGCCCTCGTAATAGCGCAGGGGCGTGTTGAGCAGGTTGCGAGCGTTGAAATAGACCTGGACGTTGCGCGTCACCTGGTAGCTCGAGGTCAGGTCGGCGGTCAGCCGGGCGTCCTGGAACACGTCGGCACCGGCGCTGCCGCCGACGCCGAAGATCGCGGCGCTGACGCGTTGCGCGGCGATGCGGACCTGAACTCCGTGTGCCTCGTAGAAGCCGCCGACGTTCCACGTGAGCTTGGAAGTGCCGGGCAAAAGCGAGAATTCGCCCGGTCGAATCTCGATCCGTGAGTCGACATACGTGACGTTGCCGGTGAAGCCGAGGCCATCGAACGGAGCCGGCAGGTGGTCGAACTTCTGGGTGTACGCGGCCTCGACGCCGCGCGCGTGCGAGCTGGCAATGTTGCTGTAGGAATTGACCGTGACGATCTCGCCCTCGAGGCCCGGATAGGCGGAGGTGCGCAACACCCGCGCCAGAGTGTAGTCCTTGAATTCCTTGTCGAACACGCCGACCGACAGGATGCCCGAATTGGGCAGGTAATATTCGATGGCGCCGTCGAAGGCGTTGACCGTCGTCGGCTTCAGCGACGGGTTGCCGACCGATACCGCTAGATTGCCGGCATCGACCGTCGCGCCCGCATTGAGCTGCAGGAACCCCGGGCGGCCGATTCCCGTCGAGTAAGTCGCCCTCGCGATCAGGTTCGGCGCGAATTCATAGCGGCCCTGCACGGTCGGGAAGAAGTCGGTGTATTTCGACTTGCGCGATGACGGCGTGAAGTTGTCGTTGCCATCGGCGCCGATCGTGTCGGTGATGCCGCGATAGGTCGCGTCGGTGACCTCGACGCGAACACCGGCGAGAACCGTGAACTTGCCGAACGTCGCGTTGTATTCGCCGTAGCCCGCATAGACGTTCTCGGTGTCATTGAAGAAGGCGCTGTTGTCTCGCGCCAGGTTCGGGGTCGCGGCCGTGCCGGCGAGCCCCGACCGCACGGCGACCGCGTCGGCGTTGTAGCCGATCGCGTAGTGGTCGTCGTAGAAACCAAACGGCCCGGCTCCCAGCACCGACGTCAGCGCGATCGGCGGCGGGGCGTAGTTGAAGTTGTGCGGTGCATCGATCTTGTCGCGCAGGCGCAGCTTGCCACCGAACTTGATGGTCTCGTCTTCAGCGATCAGCTTGATCGGCACCGTGACGTCGATAACGCCCGAATACTCGCGGTCATGGGCACGCTCGGTCGCGTTGTTGAAGCGGCTCAGGGTGAACTGGCCCGGGTCGTTCGGGTTGAAACCGGTCGGCACGATCGACGGAAAGTCGGGGTTGGTGATGTTGTCGTAGGCGACGCTGAACGGTGCTCCGGCGCGGCTGAAAGTTCTGTTGCGGTCGTAATCCCGGTGATAGGTCGCGCTGGTGTAGGCGACCTGGTAGTCGATGATGACCGCGCCGAGATCGTTGCGGCCACCTGCCGCCGCGACGAAGTTGAGATGGGTTTCCTGTTCGTCGCGCAGCGTCAGCCGGGCATTGGCATTCGGCGCGATGAAGCCGTTCGGATTGGCCGGATCGATCAGGCTGGCGTTCGCTCCCGGGTCGCCGAGGTTCTGATAGTTCAGCAGTTGGCGGTTGACGGACTCGGTGTAGCCGGCGTCGGTGGCGCGCAGGTAGAAGTGGTTCTCGGGCGAGGGATCGTACGACAGTTCGCCACCGAAGCCGAAGCGGCGGCGGTTGTAGTTGTAGCGGCGGAGGTCGGCGGAGTCGAAGGCCTTGTCGGGTACGCCGTCGCCCTGCGCATCGACGTAACCCGCCTCCAGATCGTCGAAGCCGCGGTGATCCTCATGGTAGGAGCCGTACAGCACGATACCCAACGACTTGTCGGGCCCGAAGCGCGTCGCGGCGGCACCGTCGAGGCGGTAGACCTTGCCGCTGTCATGCGCGGGCTGGTAGCCGCCGCCGAACGTCAGATCGACGAATGATTTCTTGATGCCCGACGCGGTGCGCGGGCTGAGTTCGACCGAACCGCCGAGGCCTTCGGCTTCTTGGTCGGGCATGCCGGTCTTGCGAACGATCAGCCGGTCGACCGCGCCGATCGGGATGGTGTCGAGCTCCACCGCCCGTCCGCCGCCACCGAAGTAGGTGCCACCGGGCTGGGTGTTGAGCAGGACGACGCCGCCGAACGTCGCGCCGTTCAAATTGCCGTCGATGCCGCGGATGTTCACGAAGCGGCCCTCGCCGGTGTCGATCGCGAGGCTGACACCCGGGACGCGGCCCAGCGATTCAGCCGCGTTGAAGTCGGGGTATTTGACGATCTCCTCGGCCGCCTGGATGTCGACCAGGTTCGGCGCCAGTCGCTGCTCTTCGCGCGCCGTTTCCGAGCGGCGCCGGGCGGTGACGATGATCTCCCCACCCGCGACGTTGTTGTCGGCGAGCTGGACCGGCGCGGTCTGGGCGCTGGCCGGGACGACTGGATAGGCGGCGGCGACCAGAACAATACTGAACAGCTTTGAGTTAGACATGACCACCTCTGCACTCGGAAGTGCCGGCGGTAGGGAGCGACCGAGACAGTTATGTTACGAATCCAGCTCCGAAATAGATTGGTTATTCCTAATGTTAGCAAACCCTGCCGGTCGACACGCTGGCTCGGCAGCGGGTGCATGTTTCGAAGACGCCCGACACGGCTTTATCGAACAGCAGACGCTGGAAAGCGCATGATGACCCGCAAGCCGGGCGCGTTGTCTTCGATGCGCAATGCCGCGTCATGGAGCGTGGCGATCGCGGCAACCAGCGCCAGTCCAAGACCGGCGCCAGGGGCATGGCGGCTGCTGTCGAGGCGATAGAAGCGCGTCAGGATCTTCGCGCGGGCTTCGGCCGGTACCCCGGGACCATTGTCGGCAACAGCGGCGACGGCGTGATCACCATCACGCGCGAGCGACAAGACGATGCGCGACCCGGCTGGGGTGTGGGCAAGGGCGTTTTCGATCAGGTTGGTGAACAGTTGCGCCAGCAAGGCGGAATCGCCCGTCACGGTCAGGTCGGGCGCGACATCCATGACCAGCGCATGGCCGGCATCCTCGGCGGCGGGCAGATAGGCCTGGCCGACGCGGGACAGCACGTCGCTGAGGTCGACGCCGGTCAGTAGCCGCTGTCCGTCGCCCGCCTCCAGCGCGCCGATGCGCAGCAGGGCGCGAAAGATGTCGAGGATCTCGTCGGTCTGGTGCAGCGCAAGGTCGGTGCCGGTCTCGTACTCGTCGAGGGAGCGCGCACTGCGCAGATGCTCGAGTTGCTGGCGCAGGCGGGTCAGCGGCGTTCGCAAATCGTGCGCGATGTCCGTCGAGACCTGCCGCATGCCCTCCATCAGCCGCGCGATGCGGTCGAGCATCAGGTTCAAGTTGGTCGAGAGATGGTCGAACTCCGGGCTCATGCCGATCGACGGCAGGCGTTCCGACAGGCCGCCGGCCATGATCCGCCCGACCGCCGCGTTGACGCCAGCCAGCCGCCGCAAGAACAGTCGGCCGACCAGATAGCCCCCGACCAGAACAAGGACGGTGAGCGCCGCGCCCGACCAGCCTGCAAAAGCCACAACGCGGGCGCGCAGCACCTCGATGTCAAAGGTATCGGTGGCGACGAGCAGCAGGGAACCGTCGGACAGCCGCGTGCCGAGACTTTGCAGGACTTCCTGATCGGGCTGCGCACTGGGGGTCGCGGCATCGTCGGCAAAGCTCAGCCGGCCGCGTCCGGTGCGCGCGCTCGCCGTCGGCAGGTCGCCGGCAAGTCGTGCGCCGGCGGCGTCGAGCAGCAGGTAGCGGAACGGCTGCTCGTCGCCCGAGCGTTGGCGGCGTTCGATCGTCGCGGCAAGTTCGCGCCGGCCGCCTTCGTCGAACTCACCCGCCAGGATTGCCGTCTCGGCCTTGAGTCCGACCGCCGCGGCCTCGGCGGCATAGGCGCGCATCGAGCGGTCGACGACGAGCACGAGCACCAGCGAGCCGATCGCGAACATCGCCGCAATCACCACGGCGAAGCGAAAGGCGCCGCTGTTGAAGATACTCGGCTGGTTCACGCGGCCGGTTCTTCGATGCGGTACCCCGCCCCCCGAACCGTCTGGATGAGGTTGCCGTCGAAGCCGCGGTCGATCTTGGCGCGCAGCCGGCTCATGTGGCTTTCGATGAGATTGGTCTGCGGATCGAAGTGGAACGACCAGATGTTCTCGAGCATCATCGTCCTGGTGACGACCTCGCCGGTGTGCCGCATCAGGTATTCGAGCAGCTTCATCTCCTGCGCCTGCAGCTCGATGCGGCGTCCGTCGCGGGTAACGGCGCGCTTGAGCAGGTCGAGCTCGAGGCTGCCGACGCGCAGCACCGTCAGTGGCTCGACGGTCGGCGACCGCCGCGCCAGCGCCGCGACCCGCGCCACCAGTTCGGTCGCGGCGAACGGCTTGACGAGATAGTCGTCCGCACCCCCCTCGAGCCCTTCGACGCGGTCGCTGATGCCGTCCATCGCGGTGAGCATTATCGCCGGGGTCGCGACGCCGGCGCTGCGCAACTGCTTGAGGAGCGACAGGCCATCGATGCCGGGCACCATGCGGTCGAGAATCAGGACCGCGTACTCGTTGGTCGTCGCCAGGGCGTGCGCGGCCTCGCCGGTCCCGCACGCATCGACTACATGCCCGGCCGCGACCAGCGTCCGCAGCACATGCATCCGCGTCAGCTCGTCGTCTTCCAGCAGCAGCAGCTTCATCGCCGGCGGCCTCCGTCGCCGCGGAAACCCATACACGAGTCCCGGCACCGTCCCGGCAAGTTGGCAATTCCCAACTTGCGGGTGAAGCGCGACCAAGGTTGTTGCGCGCAACCGGCTACACCGGGATGGATTTCGCGACCCGAGGTTCGCATACCGGTCAGGCGCTAATCGAAAGCACCACGATGCCGACAGCCAGACCCGGCATCCGGGGACCACGACAGGCGCTGCTCCTCGCGGTCGCTACGGCACTGTCGGGTTGTGCGCATTATGCGGCGCTGCCGCTCGATCCGGTGCCGGCGCTTTCGTCTGCCGTGCCAACGCCGGAGAGCGCTGTTTCCGGTGCGCTGCTTTCGGTCGCGCAGGTGACTGCGCTCGCCGTCGCGAACAATCCCGACCTGCGCGCGCTTCGGGCCCGGCGCGGCGTCGCGCAGGCGCAGTTGCTGCAGTCCGGCATCCTGCCCAATCCGTCGCTCGGCGCGGCGGTCCTGCCATTGCTATCGGGGGTCGGCAATGTCACGGCGTGGAGCATCGGCATCACCCAGGACGTCAAGGCGCTGGTCACCTATCGCGCCCGTCAGCGCGGTGCGAACTTCGCGACCCGGCAGGTTTATGCCGACCTGCTGTGGCAGGAGTGGCAGGTCGCGGGCCAGGCGCGGCAGATTGCCGTCGACCTGATCGCCGGTGAGCGCAGTCGGCCGCTGCTGACGGAGTCGTTCGACTTGCTGTCGCGCCGCAACATCGTGCTTCAACAAGCGCTCGCGGCAGGCAATGCGACGCTGGTTACCGCCGCGCCGACATTGGTGGCGCTGCAGGCCGGACGGTCGAGCCTCGACGCCTTCGAACAGCGCCAGCTCGCCCTCCGGCACCAGCTCAACGCCTTGCTCGGCATCGCCCCCGAGGTCGTCGTGCCGCTCGCCGCCCAACCGGTGCTGCCGCCGTTCGACCCGGCGGCGATCGCGGCCAGCCTGCCCGGGTTGGCCTACCGCCGGCCGGACCTACTCGCGCTGCGGCTCGGCTACGCGGCGCAGGACGAGGCGGTGCGGGTCGCCGTCCTGGCGCAGTTTCCCGACCTCATCCTCGGCGCGACGAGCAGCAGCGACAACAGCCGGGTCATCAACGGCGGCCCCTCGGTGACGGTCGGCCTGCCGATTTTCGACCGCAACCAGGGCAATGTCGCGATCGCCAACGCCACAAGGGCACAGCTCCATGCCGAATATGCGGCGCGGCTCGCCGCCACCGTCGGTCAGGTCGGTGCCCTGCTCGCGGAGATGCAGCAGCTGCAAGGCCAGCTGGCGGTGGTCCGCCGCGACCTGCCCGCCGCGCGCGTTGCCGCGACGCGCGCCGCCAACGCCTTCGGTGCCTCGATCCTCGACGAACGCAGCTATGTCGACCTCGTCACCAACCGCTACGCCAAGGAGCAGGAAATCATGACGCTGGAGCTTGGCTTGCTCGACCGTCAGGTCGCGCTGCAGACGCTGGTCGGTGCCGACCTGCCGACGGTCGAGACCCTGCCGGCGGTCAACGAGCGAACGCCGACATGAAAACCGGGCTCCCATCTGCGGCACTGCTCCTGCTCGCGGGTTGCGGCAACTCGACCCCGGCTCCCGCCCCGCCGCCGAGCGTCCTTGTCACCCTGCAGCCCGCGGTGCGGGGGGCCGCGCCCGAATGGCTAACCGCGTACGGCAGCGCCGGTCCGTCCGGCAACGGGTCGCAGACGGTCAGCGTCGCCCAGCCGGGCCAGGTGACCCGCCTCGCCGTGACCGCCGGGGCCCGCGTCCGGGGCGGGCAGGCGTTGCTCGTTTTCGCCACCGCCCCCAGTGTCCTGAGCAGCTATAAACAGGCGCGGACCACGCTGGCCGCGGCGCAGCAGCAGCGGGCGACGACCGCGCAGTTGCTCGGCCAGCAGCTCGCCACCCGCGACCAGCTGACCCAGGCCGACAAGGCGGTCAGCGATGCGCAGGCCGCCCTCGCTGCTCTGCAGCGCGACGGTGCCGGCAGCGCGCAAAATACGCTGGACGCGCCGTTCGCCGGTGTCGTGACGGTCGTTTCTGTCGCGCCGGGCGACCGCACCCAGCCCGGCGCGCCGCTGGTCACCGTCGCGCGGGACAGCAGCATCATCGCCACCGCCGGGATCGGCGCGTCGGATGCCGGCCGCGTCCGGCTCGGCCAGCGCGCGACCGTCGAGCGGTTGACCGGCGGCGCCCAGGTTTCGGGACGCGTCATCCGCATCGACGGCCTGCTCAACCCCAAGACCCGGATGATCGACGTCGATATCGCGGTCCCGGCCGGAAGCCTGCTGCCGAACGAGGGCGTGCGCGCCGAAATCGCCGTAGGCACGGTTTCCGGCTGGCTTGTCCCGCACGATGCCGTCGTCACTGCCAACGGCCCGGTCCGCGTGTTTCAGGCGGTCGGCAACAAGGCGCACGCCGTGAAGGTCAGGCTGTTGCTGCCGGGCAAGGCGGTCGACGTCGTCGAAGGACCGCTCGACGCCGCACGCGGGTTGATCGTCGCCGGAGCTTATCAGCTCGACGACGGTGCCGTGATCCGGTCGGGCGGGCAGCGGGCCGAGCGCTGATGCTGGAGCGCCTGCTCGGCCGCCAATCGCGCGCGCTGATCCTGATCGCGCTGGCACTGGCTCTCGCCGGTGTCGTCGCCGCGTTGTCGCTGCCGATCGGCCTGTTCCCGCAGGTCGCGTTCCCGCGCGTCGTCGTCGACCTCGATGCCGGCAGCCGCCCCGCCGACCAGACCGCGCTGCTCATCACCCGCCCGGTCGAGGAGGCGATCCGCGCCATTCCCGGCGTCCAGGACGTACGATCCAACACGTCGCGCGGGTCGGCGCAGATCTCGATCGACTTCGGCTGGGGCCGCGACATGGTGGCGAGCACGCTGCTCGTCGAAACTGCCGTGGCGCGCGTCACCGGCACGCTGCCGCCCGGCACCGCCTACGACGTCCGCCGCATGGACCCGACGGTGTTCCCAATCATCTCCTATGCCCTAGTCTCCGACACGCTGCCGCCGGTCGCGGTACAGGACCTGGCGCGCTACCAGATCACGCCGCTGCTTTCGGCGATCCCGGGGCTGGCCCGCGTCGGGGTCCAGGGCGGTGACACCGCGGAGGTCGAGGTGCTGGCGGATCCGCACCGGCTCGCCGACTACGGCCTCGCCATCGCCGATGTCGCAACGGCGATCCGCAACGGCAACGTGCTCAGCGCGGTCGGGCAGGTGCAGGACCGCGGCCGGCTGTCGCTGGTGCTCGTCGACCGCAGTGTCACCGATGCGGCGCAGGTCGGCGACATCGTCGTGCGCTCTGACCCCGCCGGTATCGTCCGCGTTCGCGACGTCGCGACGGTCCAGGACGGGGTGCTGCCGCAGTGGCAGCGCATCGTCGAGGACGGCAAGCCGGCGGTGTTGTTCAACATCTACGAGCAGCCCGACGGCAACGCGGTCCAGATCGCGCGCGCCGTCGAGGCCAAGCTTGCCGGCTTCGGGCTCCCGCCGGGCGTGCGGCTAGTCAACTGGTACGACCAGAGCCAGCTGGTCACCCAGTCGGTCGCCAGTGTCCGCGACGCGGTACTGATCGGCCTGTTCCTCGCCGCCGCGGTGCTGCTGTTCTTCCTGCGCAGCTGGCGGGTGACGCTGATCGCGGTGATCGTCGTGCCGGCGACGCTGGCAACGACAATGCTGGTGCTCAGCCTGCTCGGAATGAGTTTCAACATCATGACGCTCGGCGGCATTGCGGCCGCGGTCGGCCTGCTGATCGACGACGTCATCGTCATGGTCGAGCATATTGCGCGCCGCGCCGGTGCCCTCGATGCGGACGGCAAGCCGTTCGGGGACGCCGCCGTGCTGCCCGCGGCGCGCGAGTTCATGGCACCGCTTACCGGCTCCAGCCTGGCGACGCTGATCGTTTTCCTGCCGCTGTCGTTCCTCACCGGCGTGACCGGCGCTTTCTCGAAGGCGCTGTCGATCACGATGGCGGCGGCGCTGGCGATCTCGTGGGCAATGACCGCTTTCGTCGTGCCGGTGCTGGTCCGCCGCTTGGTCGACTTCGGCAAGTGGCACGACCCGGGCGCTGCCGGCGAAGGCTGGCTGGGGCGCAACCATGACCGCGCACTAAACGGCGTCGCCCGTCGGCCGTGGCTGCTGCTGGTCATCCTCGTGCCGCTGCTTGCCGTCGGCTACGTCGGCTACTCGAAGGTCGAGACCGGGTTCATGCCCAAGGTCGACGAGGGCGGCTTCATCATGGATTATTACACGCCGCCGGGAACGTCGCTCGACGAAACCAGCCGGCAGGTCGGCCAGATCGACGCGATGCTCCATACCGATCCCGCGGTCGAGACCTTCTCGCGGCGGCTCGGCACCGGTCTCGGCGGCGACCTCGGGCAAAGCTACCACGGCGATTATTTCGTCCGGCTAAAGACCAACCACGGCCAGCCGACCGAGGACGTCGCCGCCGACATCCGCGACCGCATCCTGGCGACCGTACCCGGCGTCGAGATTGAGGTCGCGCAGTTGATGGAAGACCTGATCGGCGACTTGACCTCGGTACCCCAGCCGATCGAGGTCAAGCTGTATGCCGCCGATGCCTCGCTGCTGCGGCCCGAGGCCGAGAAGGTCGCCGCGCTGATCGGCAAGATCGACGGTGTCGCCGAGGTCAAGGACGGGGTCCAGCTCGCCGGCGATGCGCTCAACGTCCGCGTCGACCCGATCCGCGCCGGTGTCGAGGGCGTCACCCCCGCCGACGTCCAGTCCATGCTCAACGATGCGCTGACCGGGGCGGTCGCGACCTCGCTGCCGCAGCCCACCAAGGCGGTCGATGTGCGCGTCCGCCTGCCGGATGCGCAGTCGATGACCGAGGCCGAACTGGCGCAGCTGCCGATCCGCGCCGCCGACGGCCATGTCTTTCCGTTGTCGCGGGTCGCCGAGGTGACGTCGGTTGCCGGGCAGCCGCAGATCAGCCGCGAGAACCTCGAGCCGATGATCGCCGTCACCGCCCGGATCATCGGGCGCGGGCTCGGCGCTGCGGCCGGCGATGTCACGGCCGCGCTCGACCGGCCCGGTGTCCTGTCGCCCGGCATCCGCTACGAGATGGGCGGACTGTATGCGCAGCAGCAGGTCGCCTTCGCCGGCCTGACCAAGGTTTTCGGGGCGGCGCTGGTCGGCGAGTTCGTGCTGCTGTTGATCCTCTACCGCCGCTTCTGGCTGCCGGTGATCATCATCGGCTGCTCCTTGCTGTCGACGACGGCGGTGTTCACCGCGCTGTGGCTGGCGGGCGTCGACCTCAACATCACCGCGCTGATGGGTATGACGATGATCATCGGCATCGGTACCGAAATGGCGATCTTTTACGTCTCGGAGTTCGAGGAACTGTCGCGCACTATGACCCCGACGCAGGCCGTCCGAGAGGCGAGCCGCAACCGGCTGCGCCCGATAACGATGACGACACTGGCAGCCATCCTGACCTTGCTGCCGCTCGCGCTGGCGATCGGCCAGGGCTCCGGCATCCAGCAACCACTGGCGATCGCCATCATCGCCGGGCTGCTGTTGCAGTACCCTCTCGTCCTCCTCGCAATGCCAGTCCTCGTAAGCCTTACCCTTATGCCTGGACGGTAACCGACGTTCATGCAGCATCGCCTCAGCGACAGATGAAGCATTGTTTCGAGCTCGCTCAGTTTACAACCGTACTGCTAACTTAGGGCGCATGGTTGCCGCGCTTATCACATGAATGATCGTCCAAAAATTGGGTTTCGAGAATGCGCAGCCAAGCATCCGGATATACGTCAGCACGGTCTCGAAGCTGGCGGCTGCTCTCGACCAGTTTACGCCGTTCCCAGGCCGCAAAGCGAAAGACCATTTTTGGCGGGAGAGACCATTAGAAGGATAGACAACTCCTGGCTCCAGATCGACAAAAGCTGTGCGGATTAAGGACCAGTCGATAAGTCGCGACCCCCAACGACCGTCGGTCAATCACTTGTGTCAGGATAAAAAGCTAAATCTGTAAAGGGCCAAGGCCAGCGCTATTTATTATCATTCGAGTTTAAATGATGGCGTATCACAGTTTTTTGTGCAAGTCTCTGTCTCAATCGCGGTATCTAATAAACCGACACGGTCGCGCCTGCTTTAATTCCCTCTTTTTGAAGTATATGGCCGTGACCGTGAATTTACCAGGTATTGCTGCGCGAATCGCGGCGGCGAAGGTGCTCAGAGACAATTTGACAACTGCAGATTACGCCGCTGGCGATCGTGGCCAGAATCCCAATTCCGACCGGACCTCAGGTAATGTCGCCGCCTTGTTCACCAAGGCGCTCAAGCAAGATCCGCTCAAACCGGATTTGCCTAATGGCAGCAGTCGCCGAGGTCGACAACTGACGGCATAGCAGAGAGTTCGGGGACAACGTCGGCAGGGTCGGGGGCATCTAGGGCTGGCGCAAGCACGATGGCCTCGATCTCGGCGGTCGCGAAACCGGCAAGCTCAATCGTGAAGTCGAGATCGAGGACCGCGAGCTCGCCGAGCTCGAGGCGCAGCAGCGCGTCATCCCAGCCGGACAGCTCGGCCAGCCGATTAGCGGCGATTGCATAAGCGCGCCGCTGTGCCTCGCTTAAATGATCGATACAGATCGTCGAGACCTCGATCATACCCCCAGCTCGCGCGCCGCCAGCAGACTGCAGACGCACGCTACCACGACACCCTTCGCGTCGACTAGGATCGGCTCGATGAACCCGAATTCTGCAATGCTTGCGGCAACCTGCGTCACCTGCTTTGGCTTGTGGGCTCGAACCAGGCGCGCCGGCAAGGTCAGCGCATCGACCCGCCGATACGAAATCTGCAGCGGCGGACCGCCAAGGCGCCAGTTTGATCCAGCGGGCGCCGCTGGCGGAGCGACCACGGACGCCGCTGCAACGGGTTGCAACATCGGTCGTACGCGATGGCGGAAAGTCGAAATATCAGTATGCACGGCATCTTCCTTCGAAAACAGTCATTAAGGCACAAATGTCGACCGGATGTGGGCGGTGCCTGTTCAGAACTGCTCGAAGGACTTGTCCCCATGCTGCGAACAATCAAACCTTATCCGAGAAAGCTGGAATGCACAAGTGCAAGGGAGAATTTGCTATTTTAATCTAAGTCTTTGTCAACAGTATCGTCTTTCTGCATTAGCGAGCTGAAGATAGCATTGTAGGCCCGCGGTGCTCTCATGATGAAGCCAGGGCGCTTGCCGGAAAACTCTCAGACGTATGAGCAGCTGACGAACCGCGATCAGTTGCGACCGGTCAATTTAACGCGTCCAGGGATAGCGCGAGGTTCGGCTGCTAACGGTCATCATTCCGCTGTTAACAGGTGTAATTCCGCTGTCCGCAGCGTAGCGAAACTCCAAGTTTACTTGCTAAGATTAAACCCTGGCTTCCGATGCTAGTGAGCAGCGTTGCCCCCTATGCGGCAAATTTCGCTGTAAATCCGCCATTATCAGCGCAATCTACAGCGAGACCGGTTGGCTCAGGACTGCGTCGCGCACTAACCCGTCCACAGTCCCGGGGTTATCTGCAACCAAGCAGGCCCTGGCGGGATTTTTACCGCTGTTTCGGGGCTTGCGGATTGTCATCGGTGACGTCTCCACCGTCCGTCCATCGCGCAAAACTCTATCCCGGGCGACGCTCCGGATCCTGCGTCGAGGTCAGTTTGGGGGCGATTTGAAGCGCCACTCGCATTATCGCGCTGGTTCGAGCGATGGCGTACACGAGCGTCCCAAAGGCCGCGTCGCTCTCGCTAAACAAGGAAAACGAATGCTGATCCGTGCCGGCTTCACCATCGCCTTCTCCGCCGAGCAGCAGGTGCCGATGCTGGCCAATCTCAGCGTCCACGCCTCGCGCAACCGCGACTTGCGTACGGCGCAACGGATCATGACGACGCCCGACGTGCCGCTGTATGATTACGTCGATCGGTTCGGCAACGTCTGTACCCGGCTGACGATGCCCGCCGGTGGCATCGCCATCAATTGCGGCTTCGTCATCGAGGACCCGTTCGAGGCCGATCTCGTCGCGCCCGGTGCCACGCAGTCGCCGATAGAAGAACTGCCGGACGACGTACTCGTCTACCTGCTCAGCAGTCGCTACTGCGAGACCGACCGGCTGTCGGACGCGGCATGGACCTTGTTCGGCGGCGTGGCACCGGGTTGGGCGCGGATCCAGGCGATCCTCGACTACACCCACGACCGCATCCGCTTCGACTACACCAAGGCGCGCCCGAGCAAATCGGCCTGGGACGCACATCAGGAACGTGAAGGCGTCTGCCGCGACTTTGCCCATCTCGCGATAACGCTATGCCGCTGCATGAATATCCCGGCGCGCTACTGCACCGGCTACATGGGCGACATGGACCTGCCGGCGATCGTTGGCGACATGGACTTCTCGGCGTGGTTCGAAGCGTACCTTGGTGGCAGGTGGTATGTGTTCGATGCCCGGCACAACCGGCCGCGCAAGGGTCGCATCCTGATGGCCCGCGGTCGCGATGCAACCGATGTCGCCCTGACGACGACGTTCGGTTTCGCAACGCTGACGAAGTTCGAGGTCTATACCGACGAGGACCGCCTCGGGATCTGAGGCAGCATGATCGTTTGATTGAGCGCGCTCGCGGCGAATTCCTTTGAACGTCGGATGCTCATGCCAACGGTGAGCCGGTATCGTCAATCCGTCAGCGGCATGGCCATAATGCATCCACCGGGTCTGCCAGTGCAGACGAATTCGCGGTGGCAGCAGATACGGCAGGATCTCAAATTTCTGCAGAAAGACCTGGCTGAAAACGCGCTCCTCGCCTTGATGTCCCGAGATGAGCGGAGCCAAAAAGTTTGAGGATCTTCCGTGTATGAAGCTGTTTTTTGACGGCGGTTGCCGGCCTAACCCGGGCAGGATCGAAGTTGCCGTCGTCGCGCTCGGCGTCACGTATTTCGAATCTGATCTCCGTTTCGGCTCGAACAATGACGCGGAGTGGCTGGCGGTGAACCATGCGCTGCGTGTGGCGGCCCGGCTCGGCGCAACGGACCTGCAGTTGCTCGGTGACTCGGCGACCGTCATTGACCGGGTGAACGGCACGGTGAAATGGCGGGCCGATGAATTCGAGGCCCATCGCGCACCGTTCGAAAGCCTGCGCTCGAGCTTTGTCAGGGTCCGCGTCCGACGCATCAAGCGGTCGCAGAACCTCGCCGGCATCGTCTTGGCGAAGCGCCACTCGGGACGCTAGCAAAGACCGCGCATTGCGCCGAAAAGACCGGCGATGAACACCGCGATCAGCTTTCCCGAAATCCGGGAGTCGGTGCGCCGGCTGTGCGCCGAGTTCCCCGGGTCCTACTGGCAGGAGAAGGACCGCGAGCGCGCCTACCCGGGCGAATTCGTCGCCGCGCTGACGGAGGCCGGTTTCCTGTCGGTGCTGATCCCGGAGGCGTTCGGCGGCTCGGGCCTCGGGCTCGGGGCGGCGACGGCGATCCTCGAGGAAGTGCATCGCTCCGGCTGCAACGGCGGCGCGTGCCACGCCCAGATGTACGTCATGGGTACCCTCCTCAAGCATGGTAGCGACGCGCAGAAGCAGCGGTACCTGCCCAAGGTGGCGAGCGGCGACCTCCGGCTGCAGGCGTTTGCCGTGACCGAACCGACCAGCGGCACCGACACCACCCGCATCCGGACTTTCGCGCGCCGCGACGGCGACGACTATGTCGTCTCGGGGCAGAAGATCTGGATCAGCCGCGCCGAGCACAGCGACCTGATGGTGCTGCTGGTCCGCACTACGGCGCGTGAGGACGCAGCCCGTCCGGGCGACGGCATGAGCGTGCTTCTCGTCGAGATGCGCGACGCGGTCGGCAATGGCCTGACGATCCGGCCGATCCGCACGATGCTGAACCACGCCACCACCGAACTGTTCTTCGACGAGCTCCGCGTGCCCGCTGCCAATCTGATCGGTGAGGAAGGCAAGGGCTTCCGCTACATCCTCGACGGCATGAACGCCGAGCGTATCCTCATCGCCAGTGAGTGCATCGGCGATGGACGCTTCTTCATCGACCGCGCCAGCGCCTATGCCCGCGACCGCAGCGTCTTCGGCCGCGCCATCGGCGAGAACCAGGGCGTCCAGTTCCCGATCGCGCGCGCACATGTCCAGCTCTCGGCTGCGGCACTGATGGTCGACCGCGCCGCCGCAATGTTCGACGCCGGCGAGTTCTGCGGGACCGAGGCCAACATGGCCAAGATGCTGGCTTCTGAGGCGAGCTGGTATGCTGCCGACATGTGCGTCCAGACCCATGGCGGCTTCGGGTTCGCGGAGGAATACGACATCGAGCGCAAGTTCCGCGAGACGCGCCTCTACCAGGTCGCCCCGATCAGCACGAACCTCATCCTCAGCCACGTCGCGACCCATGTCCTCGACCTCCCTAAGTCCTTCTAGACCCGCCGGGCCGGTGATCGGGGCCAGCTTCGAGCGGGTCGACACCTTCGTGGAAGGACCGCTGCAACGGCTCGCCGCACTGCTCGACTACCCGTCGCCACCGTGGCCGGCGGCCGTGCTGCCGCCGCTCGCCCACTGGCTGTACTTCCTGCCCGACGAGCGGCAGTCGAGGCTAGCTCCGGACGGCCACCCCGCCACCGGGCTGGTCGCGCCGCCGCCCGATGCCCCACGCCGGATGTGGGCTGGTAGCCGGGTCGAGTTTCGGGCCCCGGTCGCACTCGGCAGCGATGGCACCCGGTCGAGTGTCGTCAACAATGTCGAGACCAAGTCAGGTCGCACCGGGCTGTTGCACTTCGCCACCGTCCGCCACACGATCACTGCCGCCGGCGGCGTCGCCATCGTCGAGGAGCAGGACCTCGTCTTCCGAGGTCTGGGTTCCGCACCGCCGCCCGTGCTGCGACCGGCGCCCCTACAACCCGAGGCCTCGCACCGACGGTCCCTGGACGCGCGTGCGCTATTCCGCTTTTCGGCACTGACATTCAACGCGCACCGCATCCACTACGACGCGGACTATGCACGTGACGTCGAGGGCTACCCCGGGCTGGTCGTGCACGGGCCGCTGCAGGCGATCCTGTTGCTGAACCAACTGTCCCGGGAGCGCCCGGGGCTGGATATCGCAAGCTTCAGCTTCCGGGGTCGAGCACCGCTCTTCGCCGACGAGGCATTCGACCTGAACTTCGCCCAGACCGACGACGGCTTCGCCTTGTGGACGAGCGGAGCCGACGGTGGCGAGCGAATGAGTGCCTCGGTGACCCTGCGCTAGTCGCCGTCGCTCGCTGCCGCAGGTGTGCCGCCGGCACCGCTGCCGCCGTCCGCCTGCCACCAGAACGGCGCGCGCTTGCGGGTTCCGGTCACCGTCTCGTCCATCGTCGCCGGGTCGTACATCCGGCCGCCGAGCATCACCCGGTAGATCTTGTCGCTGTTGCGGATGTCGACGGTCGGATCGGCATCGAGGACGACGAGGTCCGCCAGCTTGCCGACCTCGAGCGAACCGACGTCCTTCGCATAGCCGAGCGAGGTCGCGGGCATGATCGTCGCGGCGCGCAGGGCCTCGACCGGGCTCCAGCCGCCACGGACGAACGACCACATCTCCCAGTGCGGGCCGAGGCCGGCCTGCTGCCCGTGCGCGCCGATCGAGACCTGGACACCGCGGTCGGCGAGCTTCTTCGCCTCGCGGGCGCTCCACGCGTCGACGAAATCCTCCTCGGGTGCCATCGTCCGCCGGACGTTCTTCGCCGCGAGCTGCGCCGGCGGCTCGTACTTCGACAGGATCGGGTGCTTCCAGACGTCCATGTGCTGGCGCCAGTAGGGATCGCCCGCGAGGCCGCCGTAGGTCACCACCAATGTCGGCGTGTAGTTGGTCTTGGTCTGCGACCACAGGCTGACGACGTCGTCGTAAAAATATTCGACCGGCAGATTGTGCTCGAGCGTCGAGTTGCCGTCCTGGATCAGCGAGATGTCCATCGCGAACAGCGAGCCGCCCTCCGGCACGACCTCGACGCCTTCGCGCTGGCCGGCGGCGACGACCATCTGGCGCTGCTCGCGACGCGGCTGGTTGTAGTTCTTGACGCTGTGCGCGCCCTGCGACTTGAGGCGGCGGACGTCGGCCAGCGCGTCGTCGAGATTGTCGATCTCGGCGTACACATCGGCGGCCTTGGCCCCGTAGATGATCTCGCCGGTCGAGAAGGTGCGGGGTGCCAGGATCTTGCCGGCGCGCTGCATCTCGGCGGCGACGAAGATCTCGGCGGCACGGGCGGACGGGTCGTGGATCGTCGTCGCGCCCATTGCGAGGTTGACCATCGACGACCAGTTCTGCTGCGGCACGAGCTCGTCATCGCCCTGCGGACCGTGGGCATGGGCGTCGACCAGACCGGGGATGATGGTCTTGCCGCTGACGTCGACCGTCTTCGCACCGGCCGGGACGACGACCGCGCCGCGCTTGCCGACCGCGACGATGCGGTCGCCGCGGATGACGATGACACCATCGTCGATGATGCCGCCGGCCTTGTCGGCCATGCTGACGATGCGCGCGCCGGTCAGCACGACGGTGCCGGTCGGCTTGTCGGCGGTGACGTCCATCGACAGTGAGACACCGGTGACCGGCGGCTTGAACTTGGGCGCGTCCTCGACCGCCGGAGCGGAGCCGAACAGTGCGTCGGTCTGCACCGTGTAGAGCGTCGGCCCCATGCTCCAGTGCAGTTCACGGCCGTTGTTCGACCAGTTGATGAAGTCCGCACCTTCCGCACTGGCGCGGGTTGCGGGCAGCGGGCCGCCCTTTTCATCGGTCGCGACGTCCTGCGTGCCGGGCATCAGCGGCATCACGAACGCCTCGTAGTTCTGGCGGAAGGCGACGTATTCGCCGTCGGGCGAGACCTGGAAGTCGTTGACCAGGTCGCCGGTCGCGTGGACGCGCTTCGCCTCGCCGTCGAGATTGGTGCTGACCAGCTGGCGCTTGCCCTTCTCCTCGGCGATCATGAAGACGCGGTCGTTGGCGGAGCCGAACTGCGGCTCGGCCGCGTCCTTGGCGACGCGCACGGCAGTGCCGCCGGTCGTGGCGATGCGGTAGACGCCGGGGTTCTCCGACCAACGCGGCGAGGTCAGGTTACCGCCCTGCCCGCTCTCGAAGACGATCGCGCGACCGTCGGGCGAGAAGCGCGGGCGCGAATAGTGGCCCGGGTGCGCGGAGACGGTGCGCGCCGCGCCGCCGGTTGCAGCGACGGTGCGGAGCTGGCCGAGGCCCAAATCTGTCCAGCCGACGAAGACGATGCTGCGGCCGTCGCGCGACCACGACGGGAACAGCTCGAACTCGGACTCGTCGCCCTTCACCAACCGCCGCGCCGTGCCGCCGCTGGCGGGCTTGATCCACAATTTGCCGAGCGTCTCGAACACGACTTGCTTGCCGTCGGGCGAGACCGCCGCCCAGCGCGGCATCTTCGTCGCGAAGCTGTCGGGCGCGAGCGCGACCTGCGGGTGGGTCGCGTCGATGACGATGCGGGTGTCGTCGACCTTGAACGGGATTTCGCGGGCACCACTGCCGTCGCTCGCCACGCGCCGGATCTTGCCGCCGGCCCAGAACACGATGCTGCGACTGTCGGGTGTCCAGCCCATGTTCGGATAGACACCGGTGACCGCCCACGTCTCCTGCACGTCCTGGTCGAGCGCGTCGTAGACCTTGCGCTCGACGCCCGAGGCGAGGTCCTTGACGTACAGCTTGGAGCGGGCGCGCTCGCGGCGGACGAAGGCGATCAACTTGCCGTCGGGCGAAGGGGTTGGGCGCACCGAGCCGCCGACGCCGGAGACGGCGGTGGTGACCTCGCCGGTGCCGATGTCGTAGCGCTCGATGTCGAACAGGTCGGTGTTCGAGTCTTGCGCGTACTCGAAGATCGCGCCGGGGGTGATGTTGCGGGTGTAGTACAGGCTTTTGCCGTCGGGCGCGTAGATCGGCTCGCCGAGTTCCTTCTGGAGCTGCTCGCTGGCACGCTTGACCAACTGTACGCCGCCGCCGCCCGAGACGTGGTACAGCCAAACCTCGCCAGTGCCGAGCGAGCGGCCGGTGGTGAAATGCTTCTTAGCGATGATGAAGCGCCCGTCGGGGCTCCAGCTCGGCTGGTTGAGCAGGCGGAAGTCTTCCTTGGTCAACTGGCGCTTGTCGCTGCCGTCGATGTTCATGATCCAGATGTTGTCGCCGCCGCCACGGTCCGAGGTGAAGGCGATGCGCTTGCCATCGGGCGAGAAGCGCGGCTGCTGCTCATAGGCCAGGCCCTCCGCGATGCGGGTCGGCATGCCGCCGGCGATCGGCATCGTGTAGATGTCGCCGAGCAGGTCGAAGGCGATGGTCTTGCCGTCGTGCGACACGTCGACGTTCATCCAGGTGCCGTTGTCGACCTTGATCGGCACGGCCCGCGTGACCATCCCCGGCGGCGCGTTGACGTCCCACTTGGCGGGCTTGGCCTTCGGCGCGGCGGCTGCGGGGGCAGCAGTCGGCGCGAGCGGGCCGGTCGGGCGCTGCGTCGGGTTGATCGCCTGGTTCTCTGGCGCCTGCGTCGCATCGACCGGGCTGGGCGTCGGCTTGGGCGGCGTCGACTGGGCCTGCGCGGCGGCCTCGATCAGCATCAGCGACAAAGCTACGGCGGTCGCGCTACGATGTTTCATGCAGGGGGGTCCGCTGGTTGGTTGCCGCCCGCATAAGTCGAAATCCGGGCGGCGTCATCGCAATTATGGGTGCCCCGGATCTGCCGGTCGGCCGCGATGTCTCAGGCTTTGTCGAGCCAGCGCGCGGCGGCGTCCGCGGTGTCCTGCGGGCTCGTGTTGAACGCGATCGCGGCGTTCGGCGCGGCCCTGTGGACGGCGTTGACCACCGCTTCGAACAGCCACAGGCTCTTCGGTGGCAGGCGCAGACCACCGCCGATGACGACGCAGTCGTAGTTCGCGCTCCGCAAATGGGTTTCGATGGTCGGGCCAGCGGTTTCATCGGGCATGACCATGCAGGGATCGCCCTGCCAGCCGCGCTCGGCGATCTTGGCAAGACCGAGCGCAATGCCGGCGTTGATCTTCTCGGCGTCGAAGCCCGGCGGCAAAGCGGGATCAGAAAAATCGACGGTCTCGGGTTTCTGGCCAACGAACAGGATGCGCTTCATGTGGGACCCTCCATGCCAGGAGGCCGAACTGCCTCAGGCCTCGGGAACGTAGCTGCCGCCGAGCGCGCGGACCAGTGCGACCGCGGTCTGCATGCGGTTCGTCTGGACCGCCAACGCCGCCCGCTCGGCATCGAGCGAGGCAGTCTGCGCGGTGACGACATCGAGGTAGTCAGAGGCACCATCGCGGTAGCGGGTCAGCGCCAGCTCACGGGTCCGTTCGGCGGCGGCGGCAGCGGCCTGCTGGTCGATCGCCTGCGCCGCGAGGTGCCGCGTCGCGGCGAGCTGGTCCTCGGCCTCGCGGAAGGCGGTCAGCACGGTCGAGCGGTAGCTGGCTGCGGCCTCGTCGTATTGGGCACGCGAGATGCGGACCTGTGCACGCCGCCGGCCACCGTCGAACAAAGTCAGTAGGGCCTGCGCCGGTCCGAGCCCCCAGAAGATCGCCGGGCTGCTGAACAACGAGCCGCTGGTCGCCTCGACACCGCCGCCGAGGCCGAGCGAGATGTTCGGGAAATACGCGGCGCGGGCGACGCCGATGCGGAAGTTCGCCGCCGCGATACGCCGCTCGGCCTCCGCCACATCGGGCCTGCGCTCGACCAGTTGCGAAGGTACGCCGGCGGCGACCGCGGGTGGTTCGAGCGGGCGTACCAGCGGCGTGATCGCGAAGCTCGACGCGACCTCGCCGACCAACGCGGCGATCTCGTGCTCGGTGACGGCGCGCTGGTTAGCGGTCGCGGATATCTGGGCGCGCGCCGCGGACAGGATGTTCTCGGAGCGGCTGACATCGAGCCCTGAGGCGATGCCGCCGTCGTGGCGGGTTGTGGTCAGGTCGAGGGCGCGCTCATAGGCCTTGACCGTCTGGTCGAGCAGCGCCGCCTCTGCATCGAGGCCACGCAGCCGGAAATAGGCATCCGCGACCGAGGCTTGCAGGCTCAGGCGGACTGCCGCGAGGTCGGCCTTGCTGGCGGCTGCGTCGGCGCGGTCGGCGCGGACGCTGTTGCGGACCCGGCCCCACAGGTCGAGCTCGTAGTCGAGCGTCGCGCCGATCGAGAACTCGTTGTAGGTCGCCGCGGTGCCGCCCCCCAGCGGCCGGCCCCCTGAAGCGCGCGTCCGGCCCGCGCTGGCGTTGGCGGTGACGGTCGGCACCAGATCGGCAGCGGTAACATCGGCGAGGCCGCGGGCAGCATCGTAGCGCGCCAGTGCGGCCGCGAGCGTCGGGCTGGCGCGCTCGCTGCGCGCCTCCAGATCGTCGAGGACCGGGTCGCCGAAGATCGTCCACCAACTGCCGCGCGGCACGGCATCGGCAGGGGTCGCCTGAGTCCAGCCGGCGACTTCCTTGAACGCCGGCGGAGCGACCGTCGTCGGTGCTACGTAAGGTGGCGCGAGCGAGCACGCAGCGGTCGCCAGAAGGGCCGCCGTCAGCGCCGACGTCGTAAGAAGCCTAGCTCTGCGCACGGGCCGCCTCGCGCGGGCTTTGGATGCGGACCCTGTCGCCGTTCTCGAGCGCGTCGGGCGGGGAGTCGACGATGCGCTCGCTACCGGTCAGCCCGGCTGATATCTCGACCTGCTTGCCCTCGTCGCGGCCGACCGTCACCGACTTCAGCGTGACCCGCCCGTTACGGTCGACGAGCGCCACAGTCGGCCCGTCGGCACGGAAGATCAGCGCGCTGGCGGGCAGGCGGACGCTGTTGCCGGCGGCGGCGATCGGGAAAGTGACCTGGGCGTAGGCGCCGGGCTTCAGTGCGCGGCCGGCGTTGTCGGCCTGTAGCTCGACGAGCACGGTGCCCGACTGCAGGTCGACGGCTCCGGCAGCGCGGGTCAGCACGACGTCGAAGGTCCGGCCCGGATATTCGGGCAAGGTCATCGTCGCATGCAGCCCGGGATGGACCTGCGCCGACGCACCCTGCGGAACGCGGACATAGACCCGCATGCGGTGGACGTCGGACACGGTGAACAACGCCGTTGCGGACGCGGTGCCGGAGCTAACGAGGCCGCCGATCTGCGCGGAACGGCTGGTCACGGTCCCGGCGAACGGAGCGGTCAGGCGGGTAAAGCCTTGCAGCGCGCGGAGGCGCTTGAGGTTGGCGAGCTCGCCGTTGGCGATGGCCGTCTTGGAGGCGAGGTCCCCGGCCTTCTCGTCGGTTTCCTGCCGCGAGACGGCGTCCTTCGCCTGCAACGCGGTCCATCGCACCGAGGTGCTCTTGGCCAGCGCCTCGTTGGCCAATGCGGTCTGGTAGTCGGCCTGCGCCTGCGCCAGCTGCTGGTCGACCTCCGGCGCGTCGAGGATGGCGAGTGTCTGCCCGGCGGCAACGCGGTCGCCGATGTCGACCAGCCAGCGGCGGACGTAGCCGTTCGTCCGGGCGTAGATCGAGGCGCTGTTGTACGCCTGCACGCTGCCCGGCAGGACGAGCCCGGAGGACGTGTCGGCGCGGCTCGGCGTGACCACCTCGACCGCCGGGATCGCCGCTTCGTTGGCGATGCCGACGAGCTGGCGGTCGGCGCTGCTGCGCGAGGCGATGCCGAAGCCGACGACGGCAACAGCGACGACGGCGGCACCGATTCCGGCGCGCTTGAGGTTTCGCGTATCAGGCATGGGCGAGCTCGAGCTCCTGTGCGACGTGCTTGGTCCGGCCATGCCGATGGACGAAGCTGAAGATGGTGGGCACGAAGAACAAGGTGGCGACGGTGGCGAAGATCAAGCCCCCGATCACGGCGCGACCGAGCGGCGCGTTCTGCTCGCCACCGTCGCCAAGGCCGAGCGCCATCGGCATCATGCCGATGATCATCGCGAGCGCGGTCATCAGCACTGGGCGGAAGCGGACCATGCCGGCTTCGAGTGCAGCCTTGGTAGAGTCGCCGAGTTCCTCGAGCTGTTCGCGGGCGAAGCTGACGACGAGGATCGAGTTGGCGGTGGCGACGCCCATGCACATGATCGCTCCGGTCAGCGCCGGGACCGAAAGCGTGGTGCCCGTAGCGAACAACATCCACACTATTCCGGCAAGTGCGGCGGGCAAGGCGGTGATGATCACGAAGGGGTCGACCCAGCTTTGGAAATTGACGACAATCAGCAAGTAAATCAACGCGATAGCTGCGACAATGCCGAAGCCGAGGCCGGTGAAACTGTCGTTCATGGTCACGTATTGCCCGCGCAGGGTGACCGTCACGCCCTTGGCCTTCTGCTTGTTGAGGGCGTGGATCGCCGTGTTGATGTCGGCGGCCACGGCGCCCAGGTCGCGGCCTTGCGGGGTCGCGTAAATGTCGATGACAGGCGCAATGTTGTAGTGGCTGATCACCGGCGCGGTGTTGGTCCGGACGACGGTGCTGAGGCCGCCCAGCGTCTGCGAAGCGGTGCCGGGGCCGCCCGAGACCGGGATGCCCTGCAGGTCGGAAATCGAGCCGATGCGGTATTCCGGCGTCTGCGCGACGACCGCGTAGGAGACCCCGTTGTCCGGATTGAGGAAGAACACCGGCGCGGTGGTCGCCGTGCCCGCCAGCGTCGTCGACAGGCTGTTGGTCACGTCGCGCTCGGTCAGACCGTACTGGCCGATGCGCGAGCGGTCGATCTCGACGTTAAGCTGCGGCGACCGCGCCGACTGCTGGATGCGCGCGTCGGCGAGGCCCGGGATCGAGCGGATGGCCCGCAGGATGCGCGCCGCATGAGCGGTGTTGTCCGCCGCCTTCTTGCCAGTAACCTGGATATCGATCGGGGCCGGTGCGCCGAAGTTGAGGATCTGGCTGGTGATGTCGGCGGGCAAGAAGGCAAAATTCGTGCCGGGGAAATCCCTCGGCAGTTCGCGGCGCAGCGTCGCAATATAGTCCGCGGTCGGGCGATGCTCCTTGGTCAGCGCGATCAGGATATCGCCGTCCTGGGAGCCGATGGTCCCGGAGTTGTTGTAGATCGTGTTGATCGCGCTGACCGGCAGCCCGATGTTATCCACTACCGAGGCCAGTTGCGACGGCGGGATGAGCTGGCGGATGCGGCGCTGGATCAGGTCGAACTCGGCGGCGGTGTCCTCGATCCGTGAGCCGATCGGAGCACGGACGTGCATGGTGATCTGCCCGGCGTCGACGGTTGGGAAGAAGTTGCTGCCGAGGAACGGCACCAGCAGGAAGGACAGCAATACGACGGCCAGGAAGCCGCCCATGAACAGGGCGCGGGCCCCGAGCGCCCGCTCCAGCAGCCCGCCGTAGCCGACGCGGATGCGCGCAAAATTGCTTTCGAAGCCGCGCTGGAAGCGGACCAGCGGGTTGCGCGACGTCGGCTTGCCGGCGGCGTGGCCGTCCTCGCCGACATGGTGCGGCCGCAGCAGGTACATCGCCATCGTCGGCACCAGCGTGCGCGACAACACGAACGACGCGATCATCGCGAACACCACCGCCATCGCCAGCGGCACGAACAGGAAGCCGGCAACGCCCGGCAGGAAAAACATCGGCACGAAAACGATGCAGATGCACAGCAGTGAGACGAACGCCGGGGTGACGATCTGCGCGGCCCCGTCGAGGATCGACTGGATGACGGTCTTGCCCTTCTCGAGGTGCCACTCGATGCTCTCGATGGTGACGGTGGCGTCGTCGACCAGGATGCCGACCGCGAGCGCGAGGCCGCCGAGCGTCATCACGTTGAGGGTCTGGCCGGACGCCGCCAGCATCGCCACCGCCGCCAGCACCGAGAGCGGGATCGACAAGGCGATGATCACCGTCGAACGCCACGAGCCGAGGAACAGCAGGATCATCAGCGAGGTCAGTGCCGCGGCGATCGCGCCCTCGACGACGACGCCGGTGACGGCGCCCTTCACGAATATCGACTGGTCGCCGATCGGCACGATGCGCAGGCTTTCGGGCAACGTCGCGGCGATGCCGGGCAGGCTGTCCTTGACGCCCTGGACGATCGCCAGCGTCGAGGTCGCACCGTTCTTGAGGATCGTCATCAGCACCGACCGGCGACCGTCGACGTGGACGACATTGGTCTGCGGCCCGCTGCCGTCGCGGACATAGGCGACGTCGCGCATGTAGATCGTCGCGCCGTTGACGACCTTGACCGGCAAGTCGTTCAGCCCGGCGATGGTGTCGGGGGCGTTGTTGAGCTTGATGCTGTACTGGTACGACCCGATCTTGGCGAAGCCGGCGGGGTTGATCTGGTTCTGCGCGGCAATGGCGTTGCCGACGTCCTGCGCCGACAGGCCCTTCGATTGCAGCGCCTGCGGGTCGATGTCGATCTGCACCTGCCGCGCCTTGCCGCCCGACGGATAGGGGATCGCTGCGCCGGGCACGGTGACCAGCGTCGTCCGCACCTGGGTCTGCCCGATGTCGAACAACTGCTGCTCGCTCAGCCCCTTGCCCGACAGTGCGAGCTGCAGGATCGGCACCGTCGAGGCGCTGTAGTTGAGGATCAGCGGCGGGGTCACGCCAGGCGGCAACTGCTTCAGGACGCTCTGCGAGATCGAGGTCACCTGCGCCGTTGCGGTCCGGATATCGGCGCCCGGCTGGAAGAAGATCTTGACGATGCCGATGCCCTGCAGCGACTGGCTTTCGATATGCTCGATATCGTTGACCGTCGTCGTCAGGACGCGCTCGTACGGCGTCACGATGCGCCCGGCCATGTCGTCGGGCGACAGGCCGGCGTAGTTCCACGCCACCGCGATGACCGGCACGCGGATGTTTGGGAAGATGTCGACCGGGGTGCGCAGCGCCGCGAGGATGCCGACGATGGCGATCAGCATCGCCATGACGATAAACGTCAGCGGCCGCTGCAACGCGATTTTAACGATACCGATCACGAGGGGCCGATCACAACATCACTACAGACACGCTCCGCGCAAACGCCATACCGCAAGCCGTCGCGGGGCAGCGCTCGCTGGGCCGAGGGTCGATCTGATGAAATGCTGCAGTGCCGTCCAATACCTGATACGGCACGATTGATAGGCAGGGCGACCCGATCGTGGAATTGCGTCACTTCAGGTACTTCGTCGGCGTCGCCGAGGAACTGCACTTCGGACGTGCGGCAATGCGCCTCGGCATTTCGCAGCCGCCGCTCAGCCAGCAGATACGGGCGCTCGAGACCGAACTCGGGCTCGAATTGTTCGAGCGCACCAGCCGCCGGGTGCGGCTGACCGAGGCCGGCAAGGCGTTCCTCGACGAGGCGCGCAAGACGCTGGCGCAGGCGGACCACGCCATCGCCACGGCGCGCCGGGCCGAGCGCGGCGAGATCGGCGAGCTGGCGATCGGCTTCATCACGTCGGCCCCGCTGACGCCGCTGCTGTCGAAGGCGCTGTTCGACTTCCGCGCCGCCTACCCCGCGGTCCACCTCGACCTCGCCGAGATGCCGCGTGCCAGCCAGATCGAGCGGCTCGCTGAACGGGCCCTCGATGTCGGCTTCATCCGCGGGGTCGAGCCGCCGGTGCTGCCGTCGACGCTGGTCGCCAGCATGTTGCTCGAAGAGGATATCCTGGTCGCGATGCGCGCCGACCACCGGCTGGCGGCCCGCGCGACGCTGGGTATCGCCGACCTGAGCGACGAAGCGTTCGTGCTGTACGAAAGCAAGCTCGGCTCGGGCTTCAACGAGCACCTGACGCGGCTTTGCCGCGCCGCCGGCTTCGAGCCGCGGGTGGTGCAGGAGGTCGGGGCGCTGGCGACATTGCTCGGGCTGGTCGCCGCGGGTTTCGGTATCACCGTGCTGGCGCGGTCGCTGGCGGCGCTCCACCTCGAGGATCTCGTCTATCGTCCGCTGGTCTCGCCCGGCGCGATCAGCCGCCTGTGGCTGATCCACAACCGCGACGTGTCGCCGGCATGCCGCAAGCTGATCGACATCGTCACCGGGTCCGACAAACCCGAGCTCGCAACCTAGCTCACAGGCTGGGTCAGCGCCGGCGTCGGGATCGTCGCGACCAGCACCATGTCCCCGTCGATGCGCGTCGCGAAGGTGCGGAGTCCGGTCCGCACGAGGTTGCCGCTCTTGGAGCCGCCGGTCCGGATATCGAACATCGCGCCGTGCAGCGGGCACGAAATGCGGCCCATGCGGAGGCGACCGCCGTCAAGCGTGCTCTCGGCATGGCTGCAGCGGTTCTCGACAGCGAAGAACTCGCCCGCAAGGTTGACGACCATGACGTCGAAGCCGCCGGCCTTGACGACCTTCAGGGTGCCGGGGGCGATGTCGCCGGTGCCCAGCGCGGGCACGAAATCGACCGGTGTATCGAGCTCGCCCTCGGTCATTGCGCGGTGAATCCGTTGTCGACGATCAACTCGGTCCCATTCATGAAGACCGAGCGGTCGGAGAGCAAGAACAGGATGCCGTCGACCACGGCGTCCGCCGGGATGAAATTGCCAGACGGCTGGAGGGCCCGCATCTGGTCCTCGATTGCAGCATCGCCACCAAGCTGGCGCACGATGTCGGCGACCATCGGCGTCTCGGTCATCGCCGGGTGGAGCGAGTTGACGCGGACGTGGCCGCCCGCCGCGATCGCCTCGAGCGCGGCGGACTTTGACAGCATCCGCACCGCGCCCTTGCTCGCACAATAGGCGCCCGCCCCCGCCGCTCCGGCGATGCCGGCGGTCGAGGACAGGTTGACGACCGCACCGCTGGCCGCCGCCAGCATCGCCGGCAGGACGTACTTCATGCCGAGGAAGACGCCCTCGACGTTGACCGCCATCACCGTGCGGAAGTCGGCCAGCGACAGGTCGACGACCGCGCCCATGCGGATCACGCCGGCGCAGTTGACCAGCCCGTCGATGCGTCCGAAGCGTTCGACGACCTGCGCGGCGAGGGCCCGCCAGCCGTCCTCGTCGGTCACGTCGAACACGGCATTCAGCGTTGCAGGGCGCGCGGTGGCGACGCGGTCGACGGCGACGACGCTCCCCCCGGCCGCGAGGATCCGCTCGACGGTGCGGGCGCCGATCCCCGAGGCGGCTCCGGTGACGATGACGACTTTGCCGGCGAGCTCCGCGTCGAGGCTCATCCTGCGGTGGCCGTGTGGCCTTCGACGATCCAGCCAATGCCGCGGCGCAGGATCTCCTGGAAGATCGGCTCGTCCCAGGGGCCGCGGACCACCGGTGCCTCCTCCATCATCGGCTGCATGTCGAACTTGCCGCAGGCGTGGCCGAGGGGTGTGTAAAGGACGCCGCCGGCGCCGTGATCCTTAACGTAAAGCTGTGGGCGCGGCGGGTCGTCCGGCCAGTCCGACAGGATGTAGCCGTTCGCCTTGCCGCTGTACCGGGCCGACAACAGGGTGTGATATTCGCCGACGGGTGTCGCCAGGTACGGCTCGTCGACGATCTCGAAGTCCTGCAGGCCCGCGGTGATCGGGTGGGCGTGGTCCTCGACGTGGATGTGCATCGTCTCCGCCGCGAGGTGCGCCTGGAAGCGGCTGCCGATGAGCGCGATGAACTTGGGCGCGACGGTCACCGCGGTCGGCTTGACGAGGCCCGGGATGCGCACGCCGCTGGCGACGATCTCGGGGCCATCGGTGAACTCGAGCTCGGCGTTGGCAGCGTGGAGGGCGAACAGCCGGCCGCCACCGCTGACGAACGCATCGATCGCATCGGCCTCAGCATCCGTCGGCATCAGGTCGCAGGTGTAGAGGATGAGCCCTGCATAGCCGTCGAGCTGGTCGATGCCGGTGAAGTCCTGCGCGCAGGTGGCGCGGGTGCGGTCGTCCTCGCCGATCAGGTTGAGCAGGGTGCGGCGCGCGAGGTCGAAGTCGTGGAAACGACCGCCGCTGATGACGTGGATACGCGCCGGAGCGGTCATTATCGGTCCCCCGTCCGTGGGGCATTGCCCATCAGGTACCGATCGATCGTCTGGTGAAAATGTCGCAAACGCACCTCCTGCTCGCCCAGTATCATGCCGCGGAAACCCTCGGACTGCGTGCCCTGCTGCATCGTCGGCATGTTCGAACCGTCCTGCCGCAGCACGTTCGACAACACCGGGTCGAACGTGCCCTCGAACGCCTCGGCGTAGTCGGGCAGCTCGGCGTGGCGGTACAGGCGATGCTCGAACTCCGGGCGCGGCGACCCCGGCGGGTCGTGGCGGGTGATCAGGAAGTCGTAGTAGCAATAATTCGGATCGCTCTCGTGCGGCCGGTAGCGGAAGACGATCGAAACCTCGGGCGTCGAGGTGAACGTTGTCCCCGGGAAGAACGTGTAATGATACTGGTGCGCCAGCTGCTCGTCGTTCAGGCGTTTGTACGGCAGGTGGGTATCATCCTGCATCGCGCGCTTGCGGGCGACGATGTCGAGGTGCACGTCCTTGGCCGAGCCGGTGTAGTCCTCGTGCGATCCCAGGAACTTCTCGCGCACCGGGGTCATCTCGTCGCGCTCCTCGATGATCTCGCTGACCGTGCTGTTGAAGTTGAGCATGCGGCTGTGGATGCCGAGCAGCTCGATCGGCACGTCGAAGCCTTCGGCGAAGTGCAGGAACTCAGGGTGCAGCGCCTCGAAGTGATAGCTCTCGTTGAAGGCGTCGTGCGCGTGCTTCCAGTTGCCGTGCCACTCGAAGCTTTTGGACTCGACGAGACTGAACTTGTCGAGCTCGTAGCTTTCGAGGTGGCGGCCGGCCTCGCCCAGGAAATCGGCGAGGGGCTGCGCGCCAAGGTCCATGTTGAACCACACCCAGCCGCCCCAGGTCTCGACCTTGAGGGGCGGCAGATCGAGCTCGCCGGGCGCGATGCCGCCGTTGAACTGCGGGAACAGCTGCGGGTGCATGATCCGGCGCAGGGTGCCGTCGACGTTCCACTCCCAGCCGTGGAACGGGCATTTGAACACAGTCGCATCGCCCTCGTGGACCTGGCAGAGGATGTTGCCGCGGTGCTGGCAGACGTTGAAGAAGCCGCGGACGACCTCGTCCTCGCCACGCACGAACAATAGTGATTCCTTGCCGAGCGTGTGGACGCGGAAAGAACCCGGGTCGGGCAACTCGCTGACGTGGCAGCCGATATTCCACGTCTTCGTCCAGATATGCGACCACTCGCGCGCCATGAAGTCAGGCGAATGAAACCGCTCGCCATCGATGCGCTCGTGGCCGATATCAGGGATCGGCTTGCGCGGCAGGAACGGCGTCGCCTGATATTCGCCCTGCGACTGCCAGGCCGCGTGAAACTCCTGTTCGATCTTCGCCATGCCAGTTTCCAGTCTATTGCGCGGTCCAGCCGCCATCGATCACGAGTTCGGCACCGGTCATGAAGCTGCTGTCGTCGGAGGCGAGGAAGGCGGCCGCAGCGGCGATTTCGTGGACCTCCGCGAGCCGTCCCATCGGGGTCGCGGCAGCGAGACTGTCGAGCAGCGCATCGCCGCCTGCCATCTCGGCCGCACCCTTCACCGTCATCGGGGTGCGGACGAAGCCGGGATGCAGCGCGTTGACGGGGATGCGGTCGCCCGAGCGCGCGAATTCGACTGCCGCCGCCTTGCTGAAAGCACGGATCGCCCCCTTGCTCGCCGAGTATGCGGCGCTGTCTGCGTAGCCGACGATGCCGAGGATGGAGGACAGGTTGATCACGCTCGACCATGAACCCGAGGCTCGGGCTCCCGCGGCCAGCAGTGCGATAAGGGTCTGAACGCCGAGGAACGCGCCCTCGCAGTTGACCGTCATCGTCCGACGCCAATCCTCGAGCGGCACGCCCGCGATGGCCCCGGTGGTCGCTATGCCCGCGTTGTTGACGAGAATGTGGAGCGTGCCGCCACCTTCGCCGATTTTCGTGGCCGCTTCCTGCCAGTCGGCCTGGCTGGTGATGTCGAGCCGTAGGTAGCGCGCGTTTTTGCCGGCCCGTCCGAGGGCAGCGGTCGCCGCCGGATCGTCGTGGTCCGCAAGGTCGGCCAGGATCACGGCACAGCCCTCGGCGGCGAAGCGCTCGGCAATCGGCAGGCCGATCCCGCCGAGCGCGCCGGTCACCAGCGCGGTTCGGCCGGCAAGCCGCTGCGCCCCGACCGCCTCGCCTGCCGGGGCCGCAGCCGCCATCAGAACTTCTTTTCGAGCACGACGCCGAAGGTCCGGGGATAGGGCACCTGAACCTGCCCGCCGGGCACCGAGATCGGGCGCTTGGCGTTCCCGATGTTGTCGGAGAATAGCGCGAGGTCGAAGCCCTCGTTGCCGACGCCGAGGCGGGCCGAGCCGAGGCCGTTCCACGGCGCATAGCGGCCGTCGAAGACGCTCTGCTGGCGCGAGCGGTAGGTGTAGCGACCGTTGGCGCGCAACTCGAGGCCGTTGGAGTTCAGCGGTGCGGCATAGTTCGCCGCAATTGCGAAGGTCCGTTTCGCAGTGCCCGGCAACTGCCGTCCGTCGGCCAGGAACGGCAGCGCGCTGGTGATCGCCGGCAGGATGCTGCGCAGTTCGGTCTTGTTGAGATTGCCGCTCGCCTGGATGCGGAGCCCGGTGATCGGCGTACGCCAGTCGACCTGCGCATCGATACCGCGGCCGTGGACGTTGCCGATCGGCACGACGATGGTCTGGAGCGTCGGCGACAGCTCGATCTGCGCGTCCTTCCAGTCGAAGTAATAGGCCGACAGCTCGACGTTGACGTGGTTGTCGAAGAAGCCCCATTTCACGCCGGCTTCGTAGTTCCACAAGGTGTCGGGAGCGGACGAGTTCGAGAAGTTGGTGCCGAGCGCGAGGTTGGCACCGCCGACGATCGAGCTCGAGGTGATCGACGCACTGCGGAAGCCCTTGGCCGCCTCGACGTAGAGCAGCCCGTCATGGCCGGCGTGGTAGGCGATATTGAAGCGCGGGTTGAACGTGTCGTTGGTCGCGCGGTCAGTGCCAATCGTCGGCGTGGTGATGCCCGCCCCGATCAGGGTCAGCGAGCTGTTCTCGATGAACCGGCGCTTTTCCCGGAAATAGCGGCCGCCGACGGTGAGGTCGAGGCTGCGCTGGAACAGCGAATACGTGCCCTCGCCGTAGACCGCGTAGCCGGTACTCTTGAGGGTATTGTCGTTGAACGTCGCCAGTCCGGTCTGGCCGCCGACGGGCAGGTCGAACAGCGACACGCTCTGGCCACCGGAAGTCTTGCCATCCTGATAGAACGCACCGACGATCCAGCGGAAGGGACCGCTGCCGGACGACGTGATGCGGAAGTCCTCGTTGAAGTTCTTCGTCGTCAGCGGCCAGATCGAGGTGAAATCACCGATGCCGATGATCGCGCCGCCGTTGTTGGTGACGACCGTGTTCTTGATGTAGCCGGTCGTGCTCTGGATGGTCGCAAAGCCGAGGTCGTAGTCGATGTCGCCAGTGTAGACCGAGTATTTCGAGTTCGCGATGCCGAAGGTCTGGTTGAGCAGCGGCGGATCGTACGAGGTGATGCGGTTCGAGAAATCCTGGTCGGACTGGTTGCGCCAGTAGGTCAGGCGGATTTTCAGGTTCTCGGTGGGCTCAGCGAGAACCTTGACGCGACCGGTCAGGCTGCGTGCGTCGTTGATGTTCTTCTTGCCCGTCGGGATCGAGTCCGCATAGCCGCCGATCAGCTTGTACGAGAACACGCCGCGCACCGCGAGCTTGCCCGGAATGATCGGCGCGTTGAGCATCAGATCGACGCCGCCGCCAGGCTCGCTGCTCTCGGTCGCGTTGGCCTGGACCCGGACCGAGCCTGAGACGTCGTTCAGGTCGGGGTCGTTGGTCAGCACCTTGATCGTGCCGCCGAGCGAGCCGAGGCCGTAGAGCGTGCCGGACGGTCCGCGCAGGACCTCGACGCGCTGCAGGTCGTAGAAGTCGACAGCGGGCGCGAACGGACGGCCGGGGAGCGAGAAGGCGAAGTTGTCGAGGTAGAAGCCGACGGTGGCATCGCCGTCGGTCTCCGATGCCGCGACGCCGCGGATCTGGAGTGAGTTGCTGCCGGCCGAGATCGTCGAGCCGGTGGTCGCGCTCGGCACCAGGCTGATCGCCTTGGCGAGATCGTCGACGCCGGTCGCGATCAACTGGTCGCCGCCGAGGGCCTGCACCGACTGTGGCACGTCGCGGATCGCCTGGGCGCGGCGCTGGGCGGTGACGACGATGTTCTCGCTACCGGCCGCAGCAGCGGTATCGTCGGCCGAAGCGAGGACCTGTGCAGAGGCCGCGAATGGTAGGATCGCTACGCCTAGCACGGCTATTGAGCACAGCAATCCAGCGCGGATCTTCGGCTTCATCATCGTCTCCCCAGAGTGCAGCGCCTATTTCAAGCTGTGCTGCTTGTTTTAAAAAGAGCACTGCGTACGATAATTGTCAACCGGGCTGTGACGGTCGTTTCACGCGTGCGTGATTGTTGACGGGAGACCGCAATTGGAGAAGGGCGATGAACGCTGCGGAGCGACTGGATGAGGCCGGCTTGACCATTGTTGCGACGACGACGTCACGCACAGCCCGGCTGCGACGTCCGCGTGAACCGGGAGCGTCGCGTAACCAGCTCGCCAAGAGCGACGCGATGCGCACGCAGATCCTGGAGACGGTCATCGACTGCCTGGCGGAGCGACCCTATTCGGAGGTGTCGGCGGCGCTGGTCGCCAAGCAGGCGGGCGTGTCGCGGGGCGGCCTACAATATCATTTCCCAACCTGGCTGGCGCTGATGCGGTCGGCGGTCGAGTTCCTGCACACCCGCCGCCTCGACCTGTTCCGCACCGACCTGTCGGCGTTGCCCGAGGGCGCGAACGTCATCGACCACGTCATCGACACGCACTGGCGTCACCTCAACGAGCGCGAGTTCCGCGCCTACCAGGAGATGGTGCTGGCGGCGCGGTCACAGCCCGAGCTCGCGGCGCTGCTGGCCTCGCAGTACAGCGCCTTCCTGCACGAATGGCACGAGATCGCGCGCACGACCTTCAAGTGGAACTACACCGACCCCGACGTCGCCCGGGCCGGCAACATCGCCCACTACATCCTCGAGGGCATGGCTTATGGTAACCTCGGCGGGCAGCTCGGTGCCGCCGAAATCGACCAGTTGCTCGCCTATACCAAGCAGGTCCTACGCGACCAGACGGGCAGCGGAGCGGCTTGACGAGAGCGAGCCCGCCAGCCGCTCGGTGACGATCTGCTCGGCATCGCCGATGATGCGGTCGATGAGTTCCCGGCAGGTCGGGATGTCGTGGATCAAGCCCTGCACCATGCCGGCCCAGAACACGCCGCGGCTCATGTCGCCGGTCTCCAGCAGCTCCTTGCCGGCCTTGCCGCTGACCAGTTCCTGGACGTCGGCGAAGGTCGCGCCGGGTTCCGCGAGGCGGCGCACGACCTCCTCCGACACCGCGCTCTTGCCGACGCGGGCGGTGTTCTTGAGGCTGCGGAAGATCAGGTACGAACCGCGCTCGTCGTTGTCGATATAGGCCTGCTTCACGTTCGGGTGGATCTGCGCCTCGGCGGTCGCGCAGAAGCGCGTGCCCATGTTGATGCCGTCGGCGCCGAGCGCCAGCGCCGCGACCAGCCCGCGACCGTCGCCGAAACCGCCGCTCGCGAGCATCGGAATCTTCACTTTGTCGGCCGCCGCGGGGATCAGGATCAGGCCGGGAATATCGTCCTCGCCGGGGTGGCCGGCGCACTCGAAGCCGTCGATCGAGATGACGTCGACCCCGGCGCGCTCGGCCGACAGCGCGTGGCGGACGGCGGTGCATTTGTGCAGGATCATGACGCCGTGCGGCTTCAGCATTGCCCAGATCTCGCGCACGGCGGGAGTGCCCGCGGTCTCGACGATGCGGATGCCACCGTCGATGATCGCCTGAGCATAGGCGACATAGTCAGGCGCGTTGATCGTCGGGAACACCGTCAAATTCACGCCGAACGGCTTGTCGGTCATCGACCGGCAGCGCTCGATCTCGTCGCGCAGCGCTTCGGGCGACGGCTGCGTCAGCGCGGTCAGGATGCCGAGGCCGCCGGCGTTGGAGACCGCGCTCGCCAGCTCCGCGACGCCGACCGACTGCATGCCGCCCTGGACGATCGGGTGCTCGATGCCGAGCATTTCGGTGATGCGGGTCTTGAAAGCCACGGCGCCCTCCTGGTCGGACTGATGAGGCCGTGACGTGCCGCAGTCGGCCTGCCCCGGCAAGCTGGCACAAATGCTGGTCGCGAGCGGCGGCCTCGGCCCAGTCGCCAGCCCCGTCGCCCGCTCAGTCGAACGCGATGCCGAGGATCCGCCCGAGGTCGTCGAGCGCCTGGGCTTCGCCGCTGACCTTGATCGCGGTCATGCCGAGCGCCGCTGCCGGCTTGCAGTTGATGCCGAGGTCGTCGAGGTAGACGCAGGTCGCGGGCGCGACGCCCAGTTGCTCGCACATCAGCTGATAGATGCGCGGATCGGGCTTGCGCAGGCCGATCTTCGAGCTCTCGATGACATGGTCGAACTTCGCCATGACGGCGGCGACGGCATCCGACTTGGCCTCGTCGTCGACCATGCCGGAGCCGCGCCCGACCTTGGCGTTGTTGGTGATGCAGCCGAGTTTCAGCCCGGCCGACCGGCACCGCGCCAGCGCCTCGACCATCCGCGGGCGGATCGCGCCGGCGAGCAGCGCCAGCACCTCGGCACCGCGGACATCGAAGCCGGCTGCCTTTGCCTCTGAGGCGAACAGCGCGTCGAAGTCATCGGCCCCGATCTCGGCGCGCTCGAGCTGCGCCCAGGCGTTGCGATCGCCGTCGGTCGCGTTGATCCGCCGGATGAAGTCGGTCGGCAGGCCGCGCTCGGTCTCGAAGCGGGTGAACGCCTCGAACGGCGAGCTGGTGATGACCCCGCCGAAATCCCAGATCACGGCTTCGAACGACGGCGTCGCCATCAGGCGCTTCCTCCCGGCTTCAACGCTTGCGGCGTTTCTTGGTCGTTGCCGCGCCGGCGACAGTCTCGTCGAGCCCGCTGTCCGAGCTGTAGAAACCCATCGCCATCAGGCCGCCGCCGAGCAGGACCGCGAGCATCTCCGCGATACCGACGACAACGACGACGCCTGGCGTCGCCAGTCCATAAGACGCCAGGTACAGCGTCGACGCGATCACCATGCCGACCCCGGCGATCGCGAGATAGACGATCAGGCGCCGGAACCCGGACTTGGCGGCGGCGATGCGCGCGCTTCGGGCGATGGACATGCGCGGTGCTCCTCGGCCGATACGGCCGCTGCCGGCGACCTTCGCAGGCTGACGCCCGGGCCGCAACACTTGTCGTTCCGGCGGTGTCGTCCGGCGGTGACGGTGCGACCGAGTTCGCTGTTGGAAAACGAGGCGCGCTCGCTACTGTGGCGCTCGAGCGACCCGGCAAGGGTCCGGAGCCCCGCCGGCCGTCAGGCGCGCCGGGGCAAACCAGGGGATTCGCATGGCCACCGACGCAGCACTCGTGCCTTCGGGCTTTCTCGACCGCGCCGGGACGGTGGCGGGCGTGGGGTTCAACCGCTGGCTGGTGCCGCCGTGCGCGCTGGCGATCCACCTGTGCATCGGCATGGCCTATGGTTTCAGCGTGTTCTGGCTGCCGCTGTCGCGCGCCATCGGCATCTCGGACCCGGTCGTCTGCAAGGCGATGACGCTGGCGCAGGCGATCACCACGACGACCTGCGACTGGCGGGTCAGCGACCTGGTGTGGACCTACACCCTGTTCTTCGTCGTGCTCGGCGCGTCAGCGGCCTTGTGGGGCGGCTGGCTGGAGCGCGCCGGCCCCCGCAAGGCCGGCGTCGTCGCGGCGTTCTGCTGGGCCGGCGGCATGGGCATCTCGGCGATCGGCGTGTCGATCCACCAGTTGTGGCTGGTCTGGCTCGGCTCCGGGCTGATCGGCGGCATCGGGCTGGGCCTCGGCTACATCTCGCCGGTGTCGACGCTGATCAAGTGGTTCCCCGACCGCCGCGGCATGGCGACCGGCATGGCGATCATGGGCTTCGGCGGCGGCGCGATGATCGGCAGCCCGCTCGCCGACATCCTGATGAAACACTTCGCCAGCGCCACCGGCGTCGGCGTCTGGCAGACCTTCCTGGTGCTCGCGGCAGGCTATTTCGTCTTCATGATGGCGGGCGCGCTCGGCTACCGCGTCCCGCCCGAGGGCTGGGCCCCCGCCGGCTGGACCCCGCCGGCAACCACCGCGAAGCTGATGAGCCGCTTCAACGTCGACCTGAAGGACGCCCACCGGACGCCCCAGTTCTGGCTGATCTGGCTGGTCCTCCTGCTCAACGTCTCGGCCTCGATCGGCATCATCGGGGTCGCCTCGCCGATGTTGCAGGAGATCTTTGGCGGCCGGCTGATCGATGCGCCGAGCGTGCTGTTCACCGCCTTCGACGATGACCAGAAGAAAGCTGCCGCCGCGGTCGGCGCGGGCTTCGTCGGGATGATCAGCCTGTTCAACATCGGCGGGCGCTTCTTCTGGGCGTCGCTGTCCGACCGGCTCGGGCGCAAACGGTTGTACGCGGTGATCCTGGCGCTCGGGGCGGTGCTCTACGGCGTCGCCGCGCCGGCGCTGGCGGGCGGGACCATCGGCCTGTTCATCCTGACCTTCTGCATCATCGCCTCGATGTACGGCGGCGGCTTCGCGACCGTGCCGGCCTATCTCGCCGACATCTTCGGGACCAAGTACGTCGGCGCGATCCACGGCCGGCTGCTGACCGCATGGTCGACCGCGGGCATCCTCGGGCCGCTGGTGGTCGCCTACATGCGGGACGCGCGGATCGCCGCGGACGTGCCGCGCGACCAGTTGTACCAGCCGATCTACCTGATCCTCGCGGGCATGCTGGTTGTCGGGTTCGTCGCCAACCTGCTGGTCAAGCCGGTCGCCGAGCGTTTCCATATGCCCGCCGAGGAGCCCGCCGTCGTCGGTGCACCGGGCGTTGCCGCGGCGGCCACCGGCACGACCGAGGGCCTGACGACGACGGCGCTGCTGGCATGGGCGGCGGTCGGTATCCCGATCGCCTGGGGGGTCTACATGACGCTGGCAAAAGCCGCCGTGCTGCTCAAGTAAGCGCGGGGGCCTCGAACAGCGCGAAGGTCTTGCGCGCCCCGCGCAGTGCCGCCGCGCCGTCAGCGGCCACCGCGTGCGTGTCGAGCACCGTGACGAACTCCGACCACGCGCCGGCGGTGCCCGACCCGAAGCCGCAGAAATAGCGCCCGCCGTTGGCGCTGCCGATGCCGAGCGCGCTGCCGATGGTCCGGTAGATCACCCGCCCGCCGAGCATCGAGCCCTCGAGCACGTACAGGCAGCCGAGCGCCTCCACCGGGCCGTCGAGGTCGAGACGCTGCGACGACGGCGGCGGGACGTCGTAGCCCAGCGCGCGGAGGTCGTCCGCCAGCCAGCCGCGCCGCGTCGCCATGCGGTCGGTGTCGACCGCCTCGCCCCGCCAGTCGACCGCGTCGAGCGCCGCGCCGGCGACGCCGTGCAGGTGGTGCAAGGCAAGCAGCGCACCGCGGTAGCCGTCCAGGCTCCGCACCCGCCCGGTCAGGTCGAAGCCGGTCTCGACGCGGTCGTGGAGGTCGCGGGTCTCGCGCTTCAGGAACGCGTGCAGGGTCGGGGGCTGGGTTGCGGGCATCCAGCCACTGCGCATCGACCGGCACCCAAGACAAGCGCAACCCGATAGACATAGCGTACAAACAAAGCACCGAGGGTCACAAAGATAGTCTTGACTATGAAACATCCATGACATCAATTTCGGCTACGTCATGGGGGGTTTCAGATGAACGAACGGGATTGGGCCATCGTCGTGGCGAGCGCAGTGCTCGCGGTCGCTCAGCCGGCGGGTGCGCAGATCGCCGCCGATGCTGCGCCTGACCGCGGCCAGGCTGGAACGCCGCCCTCTTCCCAGACCGCGACATCGAATGGCCTCGTCCTCGACGACATCGTCGTCACCGCGCAGAAGCGCGAGCAGTCCCGACAGGACGTGCCGATCAGCATCAACGCCTTCAACGCCCAGGCGATCGCCGCGTTGAGCGCCGAGAGCATCGGCGACCTCGACAAGTTCACCCCGGGGCTCAGCATCAACGACACCTCGGTGACCCAGCCGTCGTACACGATCCGCGGCGTCTCCACCGACGACTTCGGCATCGGCACCGAGCCCTCGGTCGGCATCTTCATCGACGGTGTCTACTCGGCGCGGTCCGGCGGCTCGCTGGTGTTCTTCAACGACGTCGAGCGGGTCGAGGTGCTGAAGGGCCCGCAGGGCACGTTGTTCGGCCGCAACACGTCGGCGGGCGCGATCTCGATCATCACCAACAAGCCGGTCGACAAGCTCGAGGCGTTCGCCACGGTGCAGCTCGGCAACTACAGCAAGACCCGCGCCGACGCGACGATCAACGTGCCGCTCAGCGACACGCTGTATTTCCGCGCCAACGGCGTCTTCAACCGGCGCGACGGCTATCTCCACGATGCCGTCACCGGCGAGGACCGCGAGCGCGAACACAACTGGTCGGGCCGCGCGGCGCTGCGCTGGGCCCCGTCACCGTCGACCGACGTCGTCCTCGCCTACGACCACGACGACACCAACAAGGACGGCCCGGCATCGGTGGGCGTCAGCGTCTTCGCGCTAAACCAGGACCCGTTCAAGCCGTTCACCAACGACGTCATCGGCAACAAGGAGACGCGCATCCTGAACGATGTGTCGCTGACCATCCGGCAGGACATCGGCAAGGTCTCCCTGACCAGCATCACCGCCTACAAGAAGTTCGCGACGCACAATCGCGAGGACGAGGACGGCACCGGTGACCCGACGCGGTATTTCGACACCGAGAACATCGAGCACAACAAGAGCTTCTACCAGGAGCTCCGCCTCGGATACGACAGCGACAAGCTCAACTTGATCGCCGGCGTAAGCTATTTCCATGAGCGCGCCCGCCAGACGAGTGCGGCGACGTTGCTGACGGATTCGGTCGATCGGCTCGTCAATGCGGTGACTACCGCTCAGGGACAGCCATTCCCGATCTTCACCATCCTCGACAGCGTCGGCCTGCCGGTGTTCGGGCTGCCGTTCCGCGAGGACATGAACAATCGCGCCGCCAACGAAAGCTACGCCGCCTTCGCCGACGCGACGTACCACGTCACCGACAAGTTCAGCGTCATCGCCGGCCTGCGCTACACCCACGACGACAAGAAATTCACCTGGGAAAACGGCGGGTTCATCTCCCCCGGGCTGGAGGCGGTCGCCGCGCCCGGCGCGCTCTACAACGCCATCCTGGGCGCTGACGCATTCCCTGCCGACGCGTCGATCAGCGCCGCCGACTTCTTCCGCGCCACAGTCGGCGCGAACGGCCTGATCTTCGACGAGGGCGCACTCGAGGGCGTTCCGTTCACCCGGCACGAGAAGTTCAACGACGTGAGCCCGCGCTTCGTCGTCCAGTATCAGCTCGACGACGACAAGTTGCTCTATGCGTCGGCGACCCGCGGCTACAAGGCAGGCGGCTACAACAGCACCGAGATCAACTCCTTCTTCAAGCCCGAGAACGTCTGGAACTTCGAGGGCGGCTTCAAGACCGAGCTGTTCGACCGGCGGCTGCGCTTCAACGCCGCCGGCTATTACTTCAAGTACAGGAACCGCCAGTCGATCAGCCTCGAGTCGGTCGCCGGCAGCGAGTTGCCGCAGTACATCACCCGCTCCGGAGACTCGCGCGCCTACGGCCTCGACCTCGAGACCCAGTTCGTGGTGACCCGTGCCCTGACCCTATCGGCGACGGCGGGCGCGATCGATTCGAAGTGGGTGACCCGCGTCGAGCGTGACATCGACATCTCACACCAGCCGACCGGCGAGCCGTCGTTCCGCGGCGTGCTGAGCGCGCATTACGCCCACGAGATCGGCGAGCACGGCACCATCTTCGCCGACGCCAGCTACAGCTATACGTCGCGGGTCCGGATCAACGATGCTGTCCGCGACAGCGACGCGTCGATTGCGGCGGTGGTCGACTTCTCGAAGCTGAAGAAGCTGCGGTCGCCTGAGAACGTCGTCAACGCCAAGATCGGCTGGCGTCTGCCGGGCGACCACCTGTCGCTGTCGCTCTATACCGAGAATTTGTTCAACGATCAGCGGCTGCGGACGCTCAACACGATCTCGGCCGATATCTTCGGAACGCCTTATGTGCGCGTCGATAAGCCCCGCTTCTTCGGGGTCGAGATCGGCCTACGCTACTAGGCATGGCAACATTGATCGAACCCGCGGCCGCGCTGGCCGGCTGGAGCAACTGGTCCGGCAGTGTCCGCGCCCTGCCCCGCGCCGTGCTGCGCCCGCGCACAGAGGGCGAACTCGCCGAGGCAATCGCTGCCGCCGGACAGGTCCGCGCCACCGGGGCCGGGCACTCGTTCATGCCGCTGTGCGCATCCGACGACCTCATCGTGAACCTCGAGGACATGGCGGGATCATTGGTCGTCGCCGATGACCGGAACAGCGTCCGGGCGCCCGCTGGCTGGAGCCTCAAGCGCCTGACCGCGGCGCTGTGGGACGAGGGGCTGGCGCTCGCCAACCAGGGCGACGTCAACCCGCAGTCGCTCGCCGGCGCGATGGCGACCGGGACCCACGGCACCGGGCGCGACCTCGGCTCGCTCGCCACCTTCGCGCGTGGCTTCCGCCTCGTCACCGGCGATGGCAGCATCGTCTGGTGCGACAGGACGGAGAACCCCGACCTGTTCGAGGCGGCGCGCCTGTCGCTCGGCATGTTTGGGGTCGCCACCGAGATCGACGTCGCGGTCGTGCCGGCGTTCCACCTGTCGGAGCGCATCGAGAAGAAACCGTGGGCGGAAATCCGCGAGAGCTTCGACGACCTCGTCGACCAGCACCGCCATGTCGAGTTCTGGTTCTTCCCGCACACCGACTTCGTGATCCTGAAGACCCTCGACTTCCACGAGCCGTGCGGGCCGCCGCCAACCTCGACCGACCTCGAGGAGGCGACCTTCCGCCGGCTCCTCGGCGTCGGCGCGGCGGTGCCGTTCCTGATCCCGACGCTACAGCGGCTGATGATGCGCGGCCCGATGAGCGGCAAGCGGCGTGGCCCGGCGCACACGGTTTTCCCTTCGGAGCGCAACACGCGCTTCGAGGAGATGGAGTACGAGATGCCGCGCGCCGTCGGGCTTGAGGCGCTCGACGAGGTCGTGGGCTGGATCCGCAAGAACCGCCTGCCGGTGTCTTTCCCGTTCGAGTTCCGCACCGTCGCCGCCGATGACATCTGGATGAGCCCGATGAACGACGGGCCGGTGGCCTCGATCTCGATGCACCAGTACGCGCCGATGCCGTGGCAGACGCTGTTCGCCGATGCCGAGCAGGTGTTCCGCAGCCATGGCGGCCGCCCGCACTGGGCCAAGCGCCACACCCTCAACCGCGCCGACGTCGATGCGCTGTACCCGATGGCGGAGCGCTACCGCGAGGTCCGGCGCGGCGTCGACCCGGCGGGCAAGTTCCTGAATGCGCACCTCGCCGCGCTGTTTTCCTGATGGGCTCGATTTGATGAACGATCGCGAGTTGCACGCCGGCCTGATCAACCAGCAGGGATCGCGAGCGGCGCTCAACACGCCTGTGCTAGTCCTCGATGTCGAGGCGCTCGACCGAAACATCGCGACGCTGGCGGGCCTAGCAGCGAAGCACAATGTCGGGCTTCGCCCTCACGCCAAGACCCACAAGAGCGTCGACATCGGCAAGCGCCAGATCGCGGCCGGGGCGGTCGGCCTATGCTGCGCCAAGATCGGCGAGGCGGAGGTGTTGGCCGACGGCGGCATCGGCGGCCTGCTGATCACCTCGCCGGTGGCGGCCCCGGCCGCGATCGTCCGGCTGGCGGCGCTGGCGGGGACAGCGACCGGGCTGATGGCGACCGTCGACAACCCGGCAGTGGCGGCAGCGATCGACCACGCGCTTGCCGCAGCCGGCACCACGCTCGACGTCGTCATCGACATCGACCCGGGCATCATGCGCACCGGCGTCGCCTCCGCGGAGGCTGCCGTCGCGCTGGCGCAGGCGATCGCCGAGTTGCGCAATCTCCGCTACCGCGGCGTTCAATATTATTGCGGCCAGCAGCAGCACATCGAGAAGTACGACAGCCGTCGCGGCGCGATCGAGGACCGCACGCGCTACCTGCAGACCGTCATCGCGGCGCTGGCCGAGGCCGGGTTCGCGCCGGAGATCGTCACCGGGTCGGGCACTGGTACCCACCGCATCGACCTCGACCTCGGCGTGTTCACCGAACTGCAGGCCGGATCGTACGTGTTCATGGACCAGCAGTACCTCGACTGCGATCTCGCCGATGGGCCCGCGTCGCCGTTCGAGACCGCGCTGTCGGTCGATGCGCGGGTGGTCAGCGCCAACCACGCCGGGCTCGTCACCATCGACGCCGGGTTCAAGTCGCTGTCGACCGACGGCGGCGTCGCCACCGTCCAGCGCGGTGCCCCGACCGACACCAAATTCTTCTTCATGGGCGACGAGCACGCCGCGCTGATCGGCGAAGGCATCGGCGAGCGCATGCACCCCGGCGACCCGGTCAGCCTGACCGTCCCGCACTGCGACCCGACGGTGAACCTGTACGACACCTACCACGTCGTCCGGGGTGATACCTTGGTCGAGATGTGGTCGGTCAGCGCCCGCGGCCGCGCCCGTTGAACGATCCGGGCCTGCTGAACGATAACGAGGCAGGCTTCCGGCCGGCGGCGATCATCGCGGTCGTGGCGGTCGGGACCGTCGGCATGATGGTCCCGGGGCTGCAGCCGCAACTGCTCGGCGCACTCGCCCACGACGGCCGGCTGACCGCGAGCGCCCTCGGCTTGCTGGCGACGGTCGAGCTGCTGACGATGGGCATCGCCGCCGGGGCTTCCAGCTTCGTTTTGCCGGTGACGCGGCTGCGGCTGATCGCGGCGGTGGCGATCATCCTGACCGCGGCGCTCGACCTGATCACGCCGAGCGTCGGTGGCTGGCTTCTGCTCGTGGTCCGCGCCGTGACCGGCGTCGCGGAGGGCGTACTGACCTGGATCGCGATCGGACTGATCGTGCGGAGCATCGAGCCGGCGCGGTGGTCGGGCATCTACCTGCTCGTCCAGACCCTGGCGCAACTCGGCCTGGCGACGTTGCTCGGGCTGTATGTCATCCCCAGCCTCGGATCGACCGGCGGCTTTGCCGGGCTGGGGCTGTTCACCTTGCTCGGGCTGGCGGCGCTACCGTGGCTGCCGGAGCGTTACCAGCCCATCGAAACCGGGCACGAGACCAGCGGCCTGCCCCCGGCGCGCGGCCTCGTCGCGTTGGCAGGGGTGCTGCTCTACCTTGGCTTCATCATCGCGGTCTGGGTCTACGTCGAACCCCTGGGCCTCGAGCGCGGCATCGATGCTGCGACTCTCGCGGTGGTCACGCCGCTGTCCCTGGGCATGCAGGTCGTCGGCGTCGGTTTCGCGACGGTGCTGGCCGAACGCATTCCGGCGCTGCTCGTCGTCATACTGGTCGCCGCGGCCAACCTCGCATTGCTCGCGGTCATGGGCCTCGCGTCGTCGGCGACGGCATTCGTCGGCGCCACCGCGATCTTCGGGCTGTTGTGGCTTTTCGCGATGCCCTTCATGGTGCCGCTGGTCATCGCCGCCGACCCGAGCCGCCGCGCCGCAGTGCTGATCGGTGGCGCGCAGCTCGTCGGCGCTAGCCTCGGGCCACTGGCCGCGTCCTTCCTCGTCACCGATACCAACGTCGCACCTGTGCTGTGGTTCGGCGCGACCTCGCTGGTGCTTGCGGTCGGCGCCTTCGCGGCGGCAACGAGCCGGAGGCCGGCCGCGCCAGCGCTGCCATGACGGCAACCAGCGGCTTGCGCTCACTCCCGAAGCAGGAGCGCGCCGTCCAGACGCGCGAACTGTTGCTCAACGTCGCCGGCGAACTGCTCGCGGAGGTCGGGATCGACCGCATCTCGACCAACCTGATCTGCGCGCGCGCCGGGCTGACGCCGCCGGCGCTGTACCGCTATTTCAGCGACAAGCACGCCGTCATCGAGGCCCTCGCGCACCGGCTGATGGCGCGGCAGAACCTTGCCCTCGAGGCGTGGCTGGAGCGGACGCAGCATCACGGCATCGACGCTTTGCGCGACGGCATCGAGGACCTGCTGCGCGAGAATGCGGCAGTGACCGCCAGCGAGCCCGGCGCGGTGTGGATCCTGCGCGCGCTCCATGCCTCGCCGCGGCTCGTGCACGTCAGGGTCGAGTCCCATCGCCACGTTACCGACCTGCTGGTGGCCGCCTACGTCCGCTACATGCCTGGCGTCGACCGGGACGAATTGTGGCAACGTTTGCGCTTATCCGTGGAATTGGGCTTTGCGACCGACGAGATGTTGTACGAGGAGCCGCGCATCCCGGCCGACGCCATGTTCCGGCATGCGGCCCGGCTGCTGAAGGGCGACCTCGCGACGTGACCTGAACCGAAGGGAGCACCCGATGTTCACCGAGTATGCCGACCACGACGGGCTGGCGCTGGCGGCGCTGGTCCGCGGCGGCGAGGTCACTCCGGTCGAGCTGGTCGACGCAGCGATCGCCCGGATCGAGGCGCTTAACCCCCAGCTCAACGCCGTCGTCTACCGGGCCTTCGACGAGGCGCGCGCGGCCGCAGCAGGCCCCCTGCCCGCCGGGGCGTTCGCCGGAATACCGTTTCTGGTCAAGGACTTCGGCATTGGTGTGGCAGGCTGGCCGCGGACCAGCGGCAGCAAATTCTGCGAGGGCGTCGTCGACCGCGAGGATACTGGGCTGACCCGCCGCTACCGCGAGTCTGGCGTCGTCCTGCTCGGGCGCGGCGCGTCGTCGGAGTTCGGTATCGTCGGCAATGTCGAGACCGCGCTGTTCGGACCGACGCGCAACCCTTGGAACCCCGCGCACATCGCCGGCGGCTCGTCGGGCGGGTCGGCGGCGGCGGTCGCGGCGGGCTTGGTGCCGCTGGCGCATGCATCGGACGGGCTTGGGTCGATCCGCATACCGGCGGCGTGCTGCGGGCTGGTGGGCATGAAGCCGACCCGCGACCGGGTCCCCAACCTGCCCGACGGTTTCGACTATGCGATGGGCTTCTGCGTCGACCACGTCGTCAGCCGCAGCGTCCGTGACAGCGCCGCGATGCTCGACGCGACCGGCATTCCGGAGCCCGGCTCGCCCTACGCCCTGCCCCCCAAGGCCGGAGCTTACCTCGACGAAGTGTCGCGCTCGCCGGGCTGCCTCCGCATCGCATGGTCCGCCGAGACCCCGCGCGGCGAGCCGATCGACCCGCAGGTCCAGGCCGCTTTGGAGGCGACCGCGGCGACGCTCGCAGCGCTCGGCCACGAGGTGCGGCCCGAGGGCCTCGGGGTAGACTACCGCAAACTGTATCAGGTTCGCGCCGCGGTCTCCGGGGCCAACTTCGCCGCGGGCATGAAGCGCGTGATCGACGAGGTCGGTCGCGAGCCTCGCGAGGACGAGCTCGAGCCGCTGACCTGGGCGGCGCTGCAGGGCTCGCGCGGCGTCACCGGCGAGCAGGCGTTCTGGGCGCTGCAGGAGTTGCGCATGCTGGCGCGCGGCATTGTCAGCCGGTTCGAGGCGTTCGACGTCTACCTGTGCCCGGTGATGACCGCGCCGCCGCCACCGATCGGCTTCAGCGACCCCCGGACCGTGCATCCCGGCGAGATCAACAAGCGGCAGGCGGCGCTCTACCCGTACACCGCGATGTTCAACTTCACCGGCCAGCCCTCGGTGTCGCTGCCGCTGGCGGAGAGCGCCGAGGGCCTGCCGATCGGGATGATGCTGACCGCGCGCTACGGCGACGAGGCGACGCTGTTCCGCCTTGCCGGGCAGCTGGAGAAGGAGATGCCGTGGTCGGACCGGCGGCCGGGGCTCGCCGTCTAGGCGACCCCGGCGAGGCGGAGATAGGTCTCGTCGAAGCACGCAAGGCGTTGCAAACCCGCGAGATCGCTGATCGTGATGTGGTTGTGGCTCGACTTGATCAGGCCCAGCGCCCGCAGTTGCTGGAGCATCCGGTTGACGTGGATCGGGGTCAGGCCGACCGCGTCGGCCAGATCGGCCTGCAACAACGGCATGTCGATCGTCAGGCTCCGCTTCGACGGGTCGCAGTCGAGCCGGCGGTGTAGCTCGCAGATCAGGTGGGCGACACGCTCGCAGGCGCTGCGCCGGCCGAGACTGACCGCCCATTCACGCTGGATCGACTGCTCGCGACGCCGCTGTAGCTGCAAGGCCAGCGCCAGCCCTGGCGAGCGCGCCACGACCGCTGCGAGTTCATCGGTGTCGACCGCTGCATAGATCAAAGGCGTCAGCGAACAGACCATGTGGTCGATGCCCAGCCTCGGATCGAGGTCGAGTTCGGGATTGCTGAAATCGCCCGGCAGAAGCAGCGACGTGATCTGCCGACGGTTGCTGTCGACGAAGCGGCAGCGACAGGCCCACCCCTCGAGGATCAGATACGCTTGCGACTGCGGCTCGCCCTCGTCGGCGATGATCGAGCGGGCACCGACGTGAACCACGGCGTCCTCGCACAAGCGGACCAGATCGTCGTGCGCGTCGTCAGCCAGGCCGAGGAGCCGTTGCAGACGATTAAGCGCGACCGGCGACCTCGCATCCGAGCGTCCGCGAAAGGATCGCTCCCGATGCAGGAGCGCGACGTTCACGACGCCTCCGAACTGTAGTCATGGCGTGTTCCCCCGATTGGACCGGCAATCATGCCTGCACCTCCCTCAACGCGTTGCGCGACCCAGCGCCCAGCCCAACTCCCCGCAAATATTTTCCTGCTGGATGAGGTTAACCAAGAGTTAAAACGCGGGTGTCACGAAAGAGTTTCATACCAACGCAAAGAAACTTGAGAAACTTAGTTCGTTAGCGTACAAATAAAAATCTATGCGTCGAAGACCGCCGGTCCTCGCTCGCTGCGCTAAATTGGCAGTGGATTTGTCACCGCGACATTCTGCATTTCGACTGCGGAATAACCTGCACAGGCTACTAGATCGTCGGCGCAAGGCGTCGGCTACCGGTCCAGCGCGAAGTTGCGCCGGACCGGTGCCATTCGCCCCAAGTGCATGGCGGGGGCTGCCGCCGCACCAGTTGCGTCAGGCAGTGACGCTCGTCAGGCGACGACGGCGCATGGTGGCGCCAACGAGGCCGAAGCCGAACAACATGGTGCCCCACACGGCCGGCTCTGGCACGGCGACCGTGCCGATGTCGTCGAGCTCGAACGCAATGTTGGTCGACGTGAAGCGCACGCTCTGGGCCAGGTCGGTGCCGAAGTCGAAGAATACGCGGCGATTGTTCGCGACCGTACCCTGGGCACCATTTCCGGTGGCTCCCGGGATGCTGCCGCCGCTGATGACGCCGAGACTGGTGCCGGTGCCACCGACGCCGGTAAAGAATTCGACGCTGTTGTAGGTGTCGATCGAGCCCCAGTAGAAGCTGATATTGTCATACCCGCCGCCGAGGTCGAGTATGCCGCTGCCGCTGCTGCCGGTGGTCGGAACGACCAGGAAGTGCGTGGCGTCGCCCATCGGTGCCGCATACGCGTTGGCGACGGTTCCGATGTGGATGCCGGCATTACCCGACAGGCCCGCCGGCATACCGCTCTCGAAGTCGAAAAGGATGTGCTGGCCGATACCGTCGGGGCCCTGGACCGAGGTGAAAGTCGTTGCCGCTTGCGCTCCAGCGGCCGCCAAGACCGCCGCGGCGGCTACTGCGGTCGCGAATAGTGTTCTGCGCATGATGGCTGTCCCTGTTGAGTAGAGCGAAATGCTCGATCGTTACGCAGCAAGACTCATGCCATTTCGCTTCAGTAACGTTATTAATCCGATTCTCCATCGAGCCGTGAATTATAACTAACTTTAGTTAGCCTTTCATTGTAATTTCTATCAATTGCGATTTCACGACGACTGTCGGGAGGTCTTACAGTTGTGTTGATTTACTTGGTCCGAAACCGAACAATTGGTCGTACAAGGAGAGTAATTTGTACGGTTACAAAACGATGCCTGGCGGATGCGCGGACATTACGGTGCCACCCTGATACGCGGGCGGGTCGCCGACGGTGGCCGCGGCGGGTGCGGGCAACGAACTTGCGATTTTTAGTCTGTGCGGGGTCGCCGTGAGCCTGTTACGGACTGCGGCGTGAAGCCCAAGCTCGCCTATTTCGTCATGGTCCATCACAAGCCTGCACAATTCGGCTGGCTGCTCGATGCGATCGATGAGCCGGCCGCCGATCGGGGCAGCGATCCCGGCGACCTCATCATGGTTCATGTCGACATGAAGTCGCGGCTCGGTCTCAAGGCCGATCGTCGTGGCGTGATGGCGGAGGTGCGCCGGCTGTGCGCGGGCCGGCCCAACGTCCGCATCCTGCCGTCGCGGTTCACCAACTGGGGCGGCTGGTCGCTGTCGCAGATGCTGCTCGATGCGATCGCCAGCGCGCTTAAGGCCGATGGCGAGTGGGAGTATTTCATCAACCTCAGCGGCCAGTGCTATCCGCTGCATCCGCTGCCGGCGCTCAAGCAGGCGCTCGCCGATGGCAGCGACAGTGTCCATGTCGAGCTGCTCAGGATTGCCGACCTGCCCGCCGACGACTGGCACCACGCCGCTTCACCGATGCTCGAACTGCCGCTGCGGGCGATCCGGCGGTCGGGGCGCCAGGCCGCTCCGGAGGGTTTCGCGGTCGACCACAAGGGCTCGCAGTGGGTGATGCTGCCGCGGTCGTTCTGCGAGTGGATCGTGACCTCGCCGCTGGTCCCGCCGATCACGAAATACCTGCGCGGGCGGCTGCTCAGTGACGAGTTGATCATGCAGACACTCGCGCTGAACAGTCCCTTTCGCGACCGCATTGCCGGCCATTACGGCCGGGAAATCTACTGGCCGGGACCGCGCGTGCTGACCCGCGACGATCTTCCCGTCCTGAGCCACAGCACCTCATTGTTCGCGCGCAAGTTCGATGCCGAGGTCGACGAACAGGTACTCCGCGCGCTTGCCGCGGCGAACGGCTTTCGATCCCCTCCCGTGGCCGGCGTGGCGTGACGACCCCGATCGTCTCGGTCATCGTGCCGGCTTTCAACGCCGCCGCGTTCATCGGCGAGGCGCTGGCGTCGCTGCGGGCGCAAACGCTGGTCGACATCGAGGTCATCGTTATCGACGACGCATCGACGGACGGCACCTCGGCACTGGTCGAGGCCGCGGCGGCGGCTGACCCGCGCATCCGGTTGCTGCGGCGGGCGGTCAATTCGGGCCCCTCTGCGGCGCGCAACCAGGGCCTCGCGGCGGCGGAGGGGCGCTGGATCGCGCTGCTCGACGCCGACGACAGCTACGGGCCTGACCGGCTGGCGCATCTGGTCGAACTCGGCGAGCGGCACGACGCGCAGTTGTGCAGCGACAATCTCGCCCTCGATATCGACGGTGAACCGGGCGACCCGCAGCCGATGATCCCGCCCGCGATACTCTCGACCCCGCGCGAGCTGGGCCTGCACGAGTTCGTCCAGCGCAATGTCGCCGACCCGCAGTGGCCGCGGCTCAACCTGGGCTTCCTGAAGCCGATCTTTCGGCGCGACTTCCTGGTCGCCAACGCCATCCGCTACGACGAGCGCGTCCGGTTTGCCGAGGATTACGCGCTCTACATCGATTGCTTCCGTGCCGGCGCGCGCTGGTGGATGTCGCCGGCGGCAACCTACCGCTACCGCGTCCGCGCCGATTCACTGACCCAGGTCCAGACGGTTGCCGACCTCGGCATCCTGCACAGCCGACTCGACGCATTGATTCGCGTCGCGGCGGACGATAGCGACCTCGTCCGGTCGATCGAGAGACAGCGTACGGTAGTGTACCGTTGTCTCCATTATCGGGCCTTCACCGACGCCGTGAAGGATCGTCGGCCGGGCGTCGCCGCCCGCGAGTTGCTGGGTGATCCCCGACGCACCGCTGCCATCGCGCAAGAGCTCGCCCGGCAGGCACCGATCATTGTTCGCAAGGCTTTGCGCGGCGGTTACCGCCGCTAGCGGCGCGCCGTAGATGGCCGCCGGCGTCAGGCTGCCCACAATTCGCCACGCTGTAACGTCATAATCCGTTATTCTATTGTTCAGGTGGCGGACGCCAGGAAGCCACGTCTCGTACGAAACCCGCACGTTAACTAATTACGCATCCGTTTTAACTTCGAGTTACTTTATGCTGCTATGCAACAAACATGCTGGATTCATGGTTTTATCGGGATATAAGGGCCTGGGGGGGCCGGTCGCGGAAGCAGTTGATGGAGCGGGTATGCCCTTTGGGAGTGTCGATCATTCGGTCCCAGCCCCGAGCCAGCTCGGAGCTCCCAGCTGTGTTCAAGCGCGGTATGCGCGATGACGGGCGATCCGCTCGTGGCGAGCTATCAGGCCAACCTCGTGGACGATTCCGCCGCAGCGGACTCTGATGCCGTATCGGTAGCCGTCATCGGCGCATGGATCGTGCGGACGATCGACCTCGTGATCGCTACGGCCGCACTGATCGTTCTCGCGCCCGTTCTGCTCGGCCTCAGCGTCGCCTTGTGGATGCAGGACGGCGGTGCGCCGATCTTCGTGCACTGGCGCATCGGCAAGGGCGGCATCCCGTTTCCGTGCCTCAAGCTGCGGACGATGGTGGTCGACTCCGAGCATCGTCTCAAGGAGCACCTCGAAACCAACGCCGCCGCGGCGCAAGAGTGGGCGCAGGACCGCAAGCTTCGCGACGACCCGCGCGTCACGCCGCTGGGTTCGTTTCTGCGCAAGTCCAGCCTCGACGAGATCCCGCAGCTGTTGAACGTACTGTATGGCCAGATGAGCCTGGTCGGACCGCGTCCGATCGTTGCGGCTGAAATTCCGCGCTATGGCCGCTATTTCCGCGAGTATTGCCGCGTACGCCCGGGTATCACCGGTCTCTGGCAGGTCAGCGGCCGCAACGCCGTCAGCTATCAGCGCCGGGTCGCGCTCGACACTGTGTATGCGCGCAACAAGTCGCTTGCCGTCGACCTGTTCATTCTCGGCCGGACGATCCCCGCGGTGGTGTCGGGACGAGGCTGTTCTTGAAGCATTCGAACGGCCATGCAGTGACGGTTAGGAATGTCCTGCTAGTCGATCCCTCGATGTTTACCGCACCGTACGACGCTGCCCTGTCAGACGGACTCGAGTCGCTTGGCATCAATGCGCATTGGGCGACCCGCCAGCTGCGGGCCGATGAAGCCAACGAGATCGGCGCATCGCGTTCGCTCGATTTCTTCTACCCGCTGAGCGACGGCCCGCGGCGGCGCCAGGGCGGCCTGTGGCGGCTGGTCAAGGGTGTCGAGCACGCGTCCGGCATGAAGCGCCTCGGCGGTCTGGTGCAGACCGGTCGCTTCGACATCATTCATTTCCAGTGGTCGGTGCTGCCGTTGATCGACGCGCGCGCGATTCGGCGGATGCGCTCGATTTGTCCGGTCGTACTGACCGTCCATGATTCGACACCGTTCAACGGCAAGCAGGTCAGTCGGCTGCAGCGCGACGGCTTCGGCGCTGTGCTCGGCGAGGTCGACCGGATCATCGTCCACACGCCGAAAGGCAAGGCGACGCTGGTCGATGCCGGGGTGGCGGACGAGATGATCTCGGTCATTCCCCACGGGATATTACCGGGCGGCGCATCGCCGGCGCGCGCCCCTGACGGACGCTGGCGCGTCGTGCTGTTCGGCAAATTGCAGGACTACAAGGGCATCGACGTCCTGATCGAGGCGCTCGGACAGCTCCCGCACGACGAGCGCGAGCGCCTGTCGGTGATCGTCGCGGGTGAGCCGATGAGCGACATGGCTCACCATATCGAGCGGGCGCGCGCACTCGGGCTGGGGCCGGAACTCCTCGAATTTCGCCTGCACCGGCATTCGGCGACCGAAATGGCCACGGTTCTGGGCGAGGCCGATACGTTCGTCTTTCCCTATCATGCGATCGAGGCCAGTGGCGTGTTGTTCGCGGTCGCTCCGCTCAAAAAATGGGTGGTCGCGAGCGACCTCGGGGCGTTCTCGGAGATGGTCGGTCGCGACGATTGCGCCGGGACGCTGGTCGCGCCGGGAAGTGCTGCCGACCTGGCAGTCGCGCTCAGCGCCTCGATCGGACGCCGCCCGACACGTGATTTGTCCGCCAACGTGCCGAGCTGGACGAGCATCGCATCGATGACGCTCCAGGTTTACCAGGACGCGCTGGGCTCATGGAACACCGAGACCGAGCGGCGCGCGGCTTGAGCCATGACCCGGAAGCTGCTCATCCTCCACGATAGCGCCGATTTCGGCGGTCACGAGCGCATGCTGCTGGCGCTGCTGCCCGGCGTGATCGAGCGCGAGCAATTCACCGAGATCGTGTTCTGCTTCCCGGAGAGCAACCAGCGCTTGCACGATGTCCTGCAGGCGTTCGAGCCGCACATCCGGATCATCACCTGGCCCTTCGTCAAGCGCCGCGGCGAGCCCTATCTCGGCTGGCTGCGGTGGCGCTACCGGCGTGCCGTCCGGGATATACTTGCCGCCGAGCGGCCCGATACCGTGCTGCTGGTGCAGGGCCGGATCGAGAACCTTGTGGTGCCGATGCTTGCCGATTTCGGCGGAGCGCGGCTGGTCAGCTACCTGCCGATGGCGCATCGGCAGCGCGAGATGGACCGCAACGGGCTGATCGGCGACCGTATCCGGCAATGGCTGTACCGTCGCCCCGACCATTATATCGTGCCCTCCGAAGCCGTCGCCCAGCAGGTCGAGGCGGCAGGCGGCACGGCGCCGATCACCGTCGCGCACAATTTCGTCGGGCCGCCGCCCAAGCGCAGCAAGGCGGTGGCGCGGCTGGCGCTGGGCCTGCCGGTGCAGCGGCGCACGGCGCTATTCCTCGGTCGTCTCGATCCGGCCCAAAAGGGCCTCGACCGCCTTGTCGGTGCTATCGAGCGGGCTGGTCGCGAGCGGCTGGCGGGCTGGACCTTCCTGTTTGTCGGCGACGGTCCGGGACGCCCGCTGCTCGAGCGCACCGCCAGGCGGAGCGGCGTCGATCTCCGGCTGGTCCCGTGGACCGACCAGCCCGACATGTATCTTTCGGCGGCCGACGTGTTGTTGCTGCCATCGCGCTTCGAGGGCCTGCCGCTGGTCCTGCTCGAAGCGATGCACTGCGGCCTGCCCGTGCTGGCATCGAGCATCGACGTCATGCGTGACTATCTGCCGGCCGATGCGCTGGTCGACTTCGACACGGTCGACCTGGCGGCGGCGCTGGCGTCGATGACTCGCCCCGAGGCGGCAGCGGGCTTTGCTGCGGCGGCCAGCGCGACACTCGGTACGCACACGCTCGAAGCGGCCCAGTCGAGTTTCGCCGCGGCATTGGCGGCCTGACCATGAATCAGGTCGCGGTGATCATTCCGACGTTGAACGAGGCCGAGCGCATCGGCGACCTGCTCGCGCAGATTGCCCAGCAGCCGGCCGACCTGGTGCTCGATATCCTCGTCGCCGACGGTGGCAGCACCGACGGCACGCAGGCGATCGTCACGACCGCCGCCGGCCTCGATGCTCGCATCCGGCTGGTCGACAATCCCGAGCGCATCCAGTCCGCGGGCGTTAACCGCGCGGTGGCGCTGGCCGACTGCCACGCCGACATCCTGATCCGGGTCGACGCGCACGCGCACTACCCGGACGATTACGTCCCGCGCATCGTCGCGGCCTTTGCCGCAACCCAGGCGAACATGGTCGCGGTCGGGCTGCGGACAGTCGCGAAAACCTGCGTCCAGCGTGGCATCGCAGCCGCCTCCAACAGCCGCATCGGGACCGGCGGAGCGGCGCACCGGGTCGGCGCACCGTCGGGCTTCGTCGATCACGGCCATCACGCCGGGATGAGCCGCGCGATGTTCGAGCGCGTCGGCGGCTACGACCGCAGCTTCGTCGCCAACGAGGACGCTGAGCTCGACCTCCGTGTCCGCAAGGCCGGTGGCCGGATCTGGCTCGCTGCCGACATTCAGGTCGAGTACCTGCCGCGTTCGACGCTCCGCCGGCTGTTCATTCAATATTGGCGTTACGGGCGCGGGCGCGCACAGACCTTCCGCAAGCACGGTGAGCGCCTGCGGCCGCGCCAGATGCTGCCGCCGCTGCTGGTCATCGCGTTGGCCTCGGCAATCCTGCTGTCGCCGCTGCTCCCGGCCCTGCTGCTGTTGCCCCTCGCCTATGTTATGGCGCTCTCCGTCGCGACCTTCATGCTGTGGCGCAAATCGCCGAGCGTCTGCACCTTGCTTGCCCTGCCCGCCGCCGCCACGATGCATATCGCTTGGGGAACCGGGTTCTGCGCTGCACTGTTGTCGACCAGTGCGCGTCCGGTACGATCACCTTCCCCGCACTGGTCGCGAACGTCGGAGCAGGCAGCAGACAGGACACGAACATGAAGCAGGTCACATGGGCGCTCGTCGCTCTCGCGCTGGCCTGCTCGGGCTGCGCATCCGATCCGGTCGAGTCGACCAACACCGTCGCGGTCGTCCCGATCTACCACCTCGCGCCCGACGACCGCCTCAAGATCACGGTCTACGGCGAGCCCGACCTGACCGGCGAATTCCTGGTCGGCAGCGACGGCAACGTCTCGTTCCCGCTGATCGGCATGATCCAGGCCAATGGCCTGACGCTGGCGGAACTGCAGGCCGCAATTAGCCAGGTGCTGGCAACGCGCTACCTGAAAGACCCGAAGGTCACGGCCGACGTCATCGGTTATCGTCCGTTCTACGTACTAGGTGAGGTGAACAGGGCTGGCCAATATCCGTATCGCTCCGGCCTGACGGTCAATGCCGCGGTTGCGACCGCGGGCGGCTTCACCTACCGCGCCAATCACCGCGCCGTCGCCATCCAGCGCTACGGTACCACCGGCGAGCAGCGCTACCGCCTGACCGCCGACCTGCAGGTCGGCCCCGGCGACACCATCCGGGTTCTTGAGAGGTTTTTCTGATGCGCGGCATGCCGCGCGGCGGCACCTTTGCGCCGTCGCTCGCGGCGTTGGCGTCGGCGCTGCTGACGTCGGCAGTCTTGACTTCGACGGCGAGCGCCCAAGTCCTGCCGCCCGACGATACGCTGGTGAACTTCCGGCGCTTTACCGCGGTACGCGAGCGGCGCATCGAGGGCTACGATGCCGTTGGTGTTCCCGTCGGCTCCTTCACATTATCGCCCTCGATCAACGCAACGGCCCAGTACACCGACAACATCTTCGCCGCGAAGGACGACAAGGTCGGCGATGCGCTGGCGCGCATCGAACCTTCGGCGCTGCTGCAATCGAACTGGAGCCAGCGTTCGCTGACGCTGTCCGCGAACGGCCGGCTCGACCGCTATGCCGACCACAGTTCGGAGAACGTCAGCGCGATCAACGCGTCAGCCTACGGGGTCCAGCAGTTCGGCGACAGCACGCGCCTCCGCCTCATCGGCCGCTACGTCAACGACCGCGAATCACGCGAGGCCCAGACGGCGTTCGCGCTCACCCAGCGCCCGGTCAATTACCAGACGATGGAAGGGGCTCTCGGCCTGTCGCAGCGGTTCGCGCAGTTCCTGGTCAACGGCGAGGCCGGCTACACCCGCTACCAGTATCAAGATGCCCGGCTGATGGACGGCACGCCGCTCGACGAAAGCTTCCGCAACCAGGACACGTTCCGACTCCGCGTTCGTGCCGAGATCGCGCAATCGCCGTCGCTGGCCTATTTCGTGGAGGCCAGTCGGGTGTCGACGAGCTATGATGCGCGCGATACCAACAGCGGCAATGCGCGCGGCTCGACGACGTACCAGGTCCTTGGTGGCTCGCGCTTCGAACTACCCTTTGGGGCGCGCGGCGAAATCGGCCTCGGCTATGTCAACGGAGAATTCAAGGGCGCCCAATACCGCAACTTCTCCGGCCTCGCGATATCGTCGAAAGTCTTGCTGTTCCCGAGCGACCTGACGACGGTCACGGTCGCCGCACGGCGCAGCGTCAGTGATGCCGGCACTTTGAATTCGACGGGTTATATCGCGACCGTCGGCAGCGTGCAGGTCGACCACGAGCTGCTTCGCAACCTGATCCTGGGTGCCGGGATCCAGTACGAGCACGACACCTTCAACGGCGTCGACCGGCGTGACGGCCGCTTCGGCGCCTCCGCAAGCGCTGAGTATCGGCTCAACCGTTCCTTGTCGGTGCGTGCCGACTATGATTTCATCGATTTGTCCTCACGCGGTGCCGAGAGCTATCGGTCTTTCAGTCGTAACCGTGCGAGCATAGGCATCAGGTACAGGGTTTGACCGTGAACGAGCAGCTCCCAGTAGCGGCCGGGCAGAGGATCAACCTCCCCGCCGAGCGGCCCCGCCAATCGACCGAATTGGCGCCTGTCGGCGACCGCATCCGCCACGGCGTCGCGGCCCTGCGGCGACGCTGGGTGTGGTTCGCGCTGGTGTTCGTGACGGTGCTCGGCGCGGTCACAGTCTACACCTACATGCGGACGACCGAGTTCACCGCAGCCACGACGGTGCTGGTCAACTCGCGCATCCTGAACGTCACCGCGAAGGCCGACAACGTCATTCCCGATGCCAGCGACGAAGACCGCGCGGTCGACAGCGAGATCCAGGTGTTGCAGTCCAACGACGTCATCCGGCGCGCTGTCGCAGCGTTGAAGGCCGGCCCGATGCCACGGATCGAGGAGGCGCTCACCCAGCTTCCGCCCGCCAGCGCACCGGCTGCTGTCCTCGAGACGGTCCGTGGTCACACCCGGATCGAGCGGCCGGGCAACACCAACGTCATCCAAGTCAGCTACACTGCGACCGATCCCCTCGTCGCCGCCAGCGTCGCGAACGAACTGGTCCGCCAGTATATCCTCTCGAAGGGCGATGTAAGGCTCGATGCAGCGCGCTCGGCCGACGCCGGGCTTCGCAAGGAACTCGACGCGCTGCGTGGCCGCCTCCAGACTGCTGAACAGGAAGTCGCCGATTACCGGCGCAACCACAATCTGCTCAGCGCCGATGGCGTTACCCTCACCGAGCGCGACCAGTCGCTGTTCCGCCAGCAGGAGGCCGCTTCGGAAACTGCCCTCGCGGAGGAACGCGCCCGCTATACGACGGCGCGTTCACAGCTGGCACGGGGCTCGAGCGGCGACGATGTCGGCGAGGCGCTGAACTCTTCGGTCGTCGGGGGATTGCGCGGCCAGCGCGCCACCGCGAGCGCGCAGCTGGCGCAGCTCGAGGCGCGCTACCAGCCCGACCACCCGAGCGTCATAAAGGCCCGCCAGGAGGTCGCCGACCTCGATGCCGCGATCAAGACCGAGATCGGGCGGGTCGTCTCCAACCTTGGCGCCCGGGTACAGGTCGCGCAGCAGCGGGCGGGCGTTGCCAGCAGTATCCTCGGCGAGGCGCGCGGCGCCCTCGCCACCAACGCCGGTGCGTCGGTACGGCTCGCCGAACTCGAACGCCGGGCGGACGCGTTGCGGACCAACTACGCCGGGTTGCTGGCCCGTCAGACCGTTCTCGCCAGCCAGGCAGTGGTCGCGGACGTCGACGCGCGGCTGCTGTCTTCGGCGCTGGTACCGAAACAGCCGAGCGCCCCGAACCGCAAGCTCAACCTCGCCCTCGGCACCTTGCTGGCGCTGCTGCTGGCCAGTGCGGTCGTCGCGCTGCTGCAGCTGTTCGACCAGCGGTTGGTGTCGTCGCACGATGTCGAGGTGCGGGTGGGCCTGCCCCATCTCGTCAACATGCCCTCGATCGCATCGATTGCGAGGCGCAGCGAACGCGCGATCGCGCCGGTCGATTTCGTCATCGACCGCCCGATGTCGATGATCGCCGAGTCGATGCGGAGCTTGCTGCTGTCGATCGAGCGCAACTCGCGGGGCGGCGGGCCACGCATCGTCGGCATCGCCTCGGCGCGACCGGGCGAGGGCAAGAGCACACTCGCTGTCTGCCTGGCGCGCGTCGCCGCGATCAGCGGTCGCCGGACCCTGCTCATCGACGGCGATATCCGTCGTCCGCGGGTCGCGGCGATGCTCGGCCTGACCCCGAAGGTTGGACTGGTCGACGTGCTGTCGGGCGAGTGGCCGCTCAAGGACGCGGTGCTTCAGGATGAGCGCAGCGGTGCCTGGGTCCTGCCGACGATGGCGCGGCCTTACCAGCACGCCCAGATCAACTCCGAGGAAGCCTTGCGCTCGTTGATGTCGCGGCTGGTGGAGTTCTTCGACCTGGTCATCATCGACACCGCGCCGTCGATGATGGCGGTCGAGTCGCGGCTGCTGATGAGCCATGTCGAGCAGACGATCCTCGCGGTGCGCTGGCGGAATACCCGGATTTCCGCCGTCCGCAATGCTCTCCAGAGGTTACGGTCGATCGGCGTCGATCCCGTCGGTGTCGTCATGACCCAGGTCGATATGAAGGCTATTGCCGCTTACGCTATCGACGACGTCGACCATGAATATCGCCGCTGGGAAGGTTTCTACGCGTGACCGCAGTGCGCCTAGAGAATATGGAAAAGCACCCACCACGCCAGCATGCCGCCCCCGACCGCCACGATCCAGTAGCGGAAATCGACGGCACGATAGAGCGACTGCGGGAGCAGCACCGGCGTGCGAGACCCGGCTCCAGGCTTTCGCGCCGGAGCCCCGGGCAAATCGAGATGCGCGGTATTGGCCATGACGTCGACGCGCCGCGGCCGTGCGCCCGATCCGGCGAACCGCGGCACTTCGGTCATCGTGTTGCTGACGGACGCCGTCTGCACTGGCTTATCTTCGGTCAAACCGTCTCCCCGAGGGGACCCTACCATGTTCCATTGGACTTGCGTAGCGGGCATGTCGTCGACAACTCCCCTGTTATAATTGCTAGGCCGCCCGAGGGTTCATGCAGGGTCGCCGATGCGTCGGACAGCTTGTGAAACGGCAGCGGAGCGCGTCTTTTAATCCATCGATCCACGGCGCTCGCGGCCTGTTCGCGCTGATGGTGTTCGTGTTCCATGTCGCGAACTCGGGCCTGGCGGGCTTCCTCCCCGCCGATGCCCCGCTGACGCTGTATCTGCTCGGCTCCTTCCAGTTCGGCGTGGAGCTGTTTTTCGGGATCAGCGGGTACGTCATCCTCGGCGCGCTGGCGCGGGCTCCGTCGATGCGATCGTTCGCGTGGGACCGCGCGACTCGGATCTTTCCGTTACTGTGGACGACGATCCTGGCGATCACCGCAATCAGCATCGTGACCCATTATTGGTTGCCGTCGCTCGGCGAATGGCTGCTCAACTTGCTTGCGCCGCCACCCTTCATCCATGTCGGACAGGTCAATCCAGCGGCCTGGTCGCTGGGCTATGAAATCACCTTCTACGCGCTGTGCACGGTCTTCTGGTGGTTACGGTCGCGAGGCCAGACCTGGTGGAAGCCGGTCGCGGTGGTGACCGGGGTCGTTCTGCTGGCGCTATTCCCGCGTGGAGCATTGTTTCCGGCCGGACTGGCGATCGCCGCCGGGCTGCCGCGTACGCCGTTCATCCGGCGCCTGGCGGGATGGCCGCTACCGATGCTCCTCGCCTGCCTGCTGTGCTGGCGTCTGATCGAGCTGGCGAACGGCGGCGACATGATGACGGTGACGCCGCTCGACATGCCGTTCACCGACTGGCTGGCGACCGCGCCGTTGCTCGTCGGTTCGGCACTCCTGGGCGGCATGGCGCTCCTCGGGATCGCGATGGGCAAGGGTCTGCTCAGCGCGACCCTGCGCACCGCGCCGCTACAGTGGCTCGGTACGATCAGCTACAGCTTCTACCTCTGGCACCCCGTGGTGATGGCTCCGGTCAAGTATCTGCTTAAGCTGAGCGGCATGGCGGCGGCCGCAGGCCCGGCTGCCCAGTTGGTGTTCGCGGTCGTCGCGCTGCCGATCGCGTTACTGGTGGCGCACTACAGCCAGCGCTGGATCGAGGTGCAGCTGACCCGCTGGCTTCGACGGCACGGGCCGAGCGAGGGCAAAGGGCATGCGCCCGTCACCGCGAGCCCCTATCCGACGGCGAGCACCCGGTGAACGCCCTGACCGCGGACTTCGCCGGTCCACCGCGGGCGGCGACGATCGCGGCACCGTCGACGGTCGTGACCGACCAGCGCGCCAGCAGCCTCTTCATCCACATCGGGATGTTCGGCTGCCTCTGCCTGCAGCGCTTCTGCATCTATCTGGGCGGCAGTCCGATCTATGTCTGCCTGCCGCTGTTCTTTGCCGCACTGGCCTGGATGCTGGTCACCCGGCGCGGCGCCTTCAGGCCCCTGCCGGTAGCGCTGTACGGCGCGGTCGCGGTCGCCGCATTGGTCAGCGCGCTGGTCGCTGCCAACAGCAGCGACACCCGCATCAGTTCCTTCAGCATCGGCTCGTTGATGTCGCTGCTGGTCCTGTACGCGGGCTACACCATAGGACCGACGGATCGGTTCGACGGCCGCCGGGTGTTCGACATCTTCCTGTTCTATGTCCGGCTGTGCGCGGTTCTCGGCATCGCGCAGTATCTCGCGCAGTTCGCCGGCATTCGCTTGTTCTCGTTCCTCGTATCGTTTCCGGTGCTCCGGCCGATCCTTGTCGAGCCGCTGTATAACTACTGGCCGATCCTCGAATACGGCTCGAGCATCCTGCGCTCCAACGGGTTCTTCCTCGTCGAGCCGAGCACCTTCTCCCAGCTCCTCGCGCTCGGGATCGTGGTCGACGTCTTCATCCGGCGCGACTGGCGCTTCCTGCCGCTGTACGCCGTCGCGTATCTGGTCACCTACGCCGGCACCGGACTGCTCGCGCTGGCGGTCGCGTGCGTCCTGTCGGTCGTCGTGGCACCGCGCGGATCGGGGCGGATCATCCTGTTCGGGCTGGCGATGCTCATCGTCGCGGCGATCGTCGCGCTCGCCTTTCCAAGCCAGTTCGCGTCGCTCGCCGGGCGCGCCAACGAGGTGCAGTATGCGGGCAGCAGCGGCTATGCGCGCTACATGCTCCAGTTCGACGCGTTCGACGCGGTTTGGGGCGAGACCCGAACGCTGATCGGCTACGGGCCGGGCGCGCTCGACCGCGCCACCTTTTACTCGGCGGGTAGCGGCAACCCGATCGTCAAGCTGTTCATCGACTACGGCTTCATCGGACTCGCGGCGTTCGCATTGTTCTTCATCACCTCGCTATGGCGGCGCGACGTCGCGCTGGTGTCGCTGTTCGCGTTCGCCAATTTCCAGCTTGGTGGCGGCAACCTGCTGTTCGCGCCGTTCGTGGTGATGTCGGGCCTGCTGTGTATCTGGGCCGCGCCTCAGGTGGCAGGGGCCGCGGAACCGCGCAACCGGCGCAGCGCAGTTCGCATCTCGTGATAGATGACGTGGTCGGTGCTGCGCATCGCCAGCAGCCACGCCAGTCCCCCGGCAGCGACCGCAACTCCGAGCGGCACGATGGGGACCGTCACAGAAAACCGCCAGAAGATCATCAGTCCGAGCGCCGGCGCGACCGCCGCGACCGCCGCGATGCCGCTGCGCAGATAGACCGCGCCGAATTGCGAGCGCTTGGTGCCGGTCATCCGCTCAAGATGAGGGCGATACAGATATTGCGCGAACAGCGCGTCGGCGATCCGGGTCGCAGCAGCAGCGGCAAGACTATGGAAGCACGCCGCGACGAAGATGGTGGTGCCGAAGATCGTGCGAATGAACTCGAAGCGAGCCTGGCGTCCGGTCTCGCCCCGCACCACGAAGACTTCCCAGCTCATCGTCGTCGAGACGAGGACCATGCTGGCGATGCACAGCAGCGACAACGGCACGGCAGCGCCGCTCCAGTCACGGCCGTAAATCAGCTGCACGGCTGGGCCGGCGAGGATCGCCACCCCGGCGAACAGCGGCCAGAGGATGCCGGTCATCAGCTCCAGGACCTTGAGATAACGGTCGCCAAGCGGGATATTCTCACGTTGGCAGCGCGAAAAGTCGGCAAAGACGACGCGGGCGACGACTCCGTGGATGCTGTCCCAGACCATTGCGTGGTTGCTGGAGGCGCGCGAATACAGTCCGAGGGCCGCGACCCCGAGGGTGCGCCCGAGCACCAGTTCCATAAGGCGCGACGCAACCCGGGTGAGGCCCGAGACGGCGAATATCTGTCCGCCGAAGCGGGACATCGCCGACCAATGGGCGAGCGACAGGCGGAAGCTGACGTGCTGCCTCGCAATGATGTTGATCGCGATATTGGTCAGCAGCGCGGTCGCGACCTGGCTGTACCCGAGGCTCATGTATCGAAAGCCCTTGAGCGCGAGGATGATCGTCAGGGCCATTCCGAACGCCGTCGACGCAGCCTTGATCGTAGCGATGGTCTTGAAAGCTCCGTCGCGCTCCAGAAGGGCGTTGGGAACGAACGCGAACTGCCCGATGAGCGGGACCACGGCGAGCAGAAGCAACAAACTCCGCACCCCAGGTTCGGCGAACAACGCGTCGCCGGCCAGCCCCAGCCCGCCGATCACGACCGCCATCAGCGCGGAGATCGCGAGGTTCACGGTGGCGGCGGTCGCGATGATCTCCGGGGTCAGGACCGGTTCCCGGATCAGGAAGGTGTTGAGGCCGACCATCTGGACGACGCCGATCATGCCGATGACCGCCATGGCGATCGCGAAAACGCCCATGTCGTACGGGCCGAGCAGGCGCGCGACGACGATCGAGCCGACGAACTGCAGCCCGAAATAGCTCGCCTGGCCAAAGGCCATCCAGACGAAGGAGGAGCGGACTGCCATGAATATCCCGTTTTTCAACCCGACGACGATCGGATCGAGTGTCGTGCGGCTTCACAAGGCGGCATACCCACATTCGGTTCCGTGATAAAGAGGTCATTCACATCAGAGCCAAATAAGGTGTGTTTAAATGCCTGACGTGAAACAGCTCGCGCTTTTCAACAGGGTTCTGATCAGTATTCGTAGCAGTTCATGCAATCAACATTGGATCGATAACGTGAAAGTTGTTTCCGATATATTTATGCGCGCTGCCTGCTATGCGCTATGCGTCGGAGCGTGCATGGCGCTCGACGCCGGCAGCGCCGCCGCTTACGAGACCGGCGTCTACGTCGGCGGGCCGAACGGCAACGATCCCAAGGCGATGGCGCGCTTCAAGCATGACTTCGATGCGCACATTGCCGCGCTAAACGGCCGGCGTCCGAAATTCTTCAACACCTTCACCGACTTCGGCCAGCCGACCGCAGCGTGGATTTCCTCTGCTAACTGGGGCGCGTGGTCGGCGAAGCAGAGCGGCAGGGACTATCTCGCGGCGGAGTCGGGCATGATCCCGCTGGTTGGGGTGCCGCTGGCCTCCAATACCGGCGGCTGGGGCAAGGTCGATACCTTCTACCAGGAGATCATCGCCGGCAAATATGACGCGATCTACGCCGGCATCGTCGATGCCTGGGCCGGACAGGGCTACAAAACCGTCGATTTCCGCATCGCCTACGAGATGAACGGCAACTTCATGCCGTGGGCCCCGGGCAACTCCAAGGCTCCCGCGGCGCGCGCCAATTTCGTCGCCGCCTTCCGCCACGTCGCCGACATCATCCACGCCCGGGCGAAGGAAAAGCACATCCGCGCGTACATCCACTGGAACCCCTGCGCCATCAACGACACGTCGTTCGACGTCCAGTCGCTGTATCCGGGCGACGCGTACGTCGACGTGATCTCGACCGACCTCTACAGCCCAATGTACCCGCTCGACCTGACCGACTGGTCGACCGGCGGGACGCGGCAGCTCGGCAGCAAGCAGGAGTGGGCCGACATCCTGGCGAACCGCGTCCACTATTGGCACTACCCGAACGCGTCGGCGCGCATCAAGCAGCCCAAGCTGGGCAACTGGGGCTGGTCGCTCGAGCAGACCATTGCGATGGCCAAGCTGCACAACAAGCCGATCGGCTTCGACGAGGCCGGCTCCGGGGCCGCGAAGGGCGCGCTCGGCCGCGACGACGAGCCGGAATACCCGCGTTTCCTAGCGCAGCAGATCGCCCGCATCGAGGCGCTGGGCATCACCGTCCGCAACGTCAACATCTGGGACACCAGGCTCGGCGACGGCGACTGGGAGTTCAAGACTGGGCGCAAGCCGCTGGCGGCGAAAGTCTGGGCGGCCTGCTTCGGTACCGAAAAGCCCAGGGCTGGCTGCTAAGAGCGCAGGAACCGCCTGAGCTGGGCGTCGAACACCTTCGGCTGGTCGTACATGATATAATGGCGGGAACTATCGATCCGCACGAACCGCATGTGCGGCACCGACGCATAGGCGGCGCGGTACAGTGCCTCGTCCGGCACCATGCCGCTCGGGAGCGAGCGATCGACCGGATACATGAGCGTCACCGGAACCTGAATGCCGTCGAGCCCGGGCCGCAGGTCGAGCATACCGAGGTCATAGTACGCCTGGGCATTCACCAACCGGTCGCCGGCCGCCATCCAGTCGATGATTTCCTCGCTCTTATCGGAGGTCGTCAGCCACTGCATGCGGGCGCGCAGTTTCGCGTGGATCCACACGTCCCGGTAGTCGGTCTGGCTGATCTGGCGCCGCATCGAGCCCGCCTTGGCGCGTGCCATCTCGACGCTCTGGTCGGGGTTGAGCGCGGCCAGATTCTGGGACGGGATCGCGTCGACGAGCAACACCTTGCCGATATCCTCGGGGTGCATCTCGCTAAGCCAGAGCGCGATCGTGCCGCCCGACGAATGGCCCACGACGGCGGGGGACTTCAGTTTCGCCGCACGGATATACGCATCGATCGCCTCGGCAGTGGGCAGCAACACCGGGCCGGACGCGTTGTCCCGCGACGGCTCACCGGCAAACCCGGCAATCTGCACGAGATGAAGGCGGTATCGATGGCGTAGGCGCTCCGCAGCCTCGCGCCAGACTTCGCGCGAACTGCCCCAGCCGTGAATGAAGATCACGTCCGGACCCGAGCCGGTCACCTCGACGCTGATCCGCGGGAAGGTCTCGATCCGATCCCCCGGGAACATCGGGGTCGTCGGTGCCGGCGTATCGGCGGCGCTCACCAGCGATGCCCCCACAATGACAGCGAGGAGGACACCGAAGACGCGAATAGGCCGACGCATAACTTCAACCACTCATCGAGGCTGCGAGCATAACGCCGCAACCCCTGATACGGAAGCAAGCGTCGTGGCCGCACGTGGTGGCTCACCGCTAAAAGCATGACCCCATGTTCTTGCGGGGCCTTCCGCAGCGGGGTACCGCGAAAGCATGGCCAGCTCCCTCCGTGTCACCGAACCCGCCGGCGTTTCACGCGAGCTGATCGCGACGCTCGACACCCTTGACGCGCGGCTGCGCTGGCTCGCGTCGTGGACGATCCACAACGCCAATCACCTGCGCGAGCATCCCGACGGCCTGAAGGTCGGCGGCCACCAGGCATCGTGCGCGTCGATCTCGACGATCATGACCGCGCTGTACTTCGCCGCGCTCGGGCCGAACGACCGGGTCGCGGTCAAGCCGCACGCGGGGCCGGTGCTGCACGCGATCCAGTACCTGCTCGGGCGGCAGACGGTGGAGCAGCTCAAAGCGTTCCGGGCGTTCGGCGGCATGCAGAGCTACCCGAGCCGCACCAAGGACCGCATCGACGTCGACTTCTCGACCGGCTCGGTCGGCCTCGGCGTCGCGGTCACCGCTTTCGCCAGCCTGGTGCAGGACTATCTGGTCGCCCACGGCAAGCTCGCGGACGCCGACCGCGGCCGGATGATCGCGCTGATGGGCGACGCCGAGCTCGACGAGGGCAACATCTACGAGTGCCTGATCGAGGCGTACAAGCACGACGTCCGCAACTGCTGGTGGATCGTCGACTACAACCGCCAGTCGCTCGACCACACCACCGCCGACCGCATGTTCGACCGCTTCGACGACATCTTCGCGACCTGCGGCTGGCGGGTGCTGACGCTGAAGTCGGGCAAGCTGCAGAAGGCGGCGTTCGCGAAGCAGGGCGGCAAGGCGCTCGAGGCGTGGATCGATGCCTGCCCGAACGCCGAGTACGCGGCGCTGACCTACCAGGGCGGCGCGGCGTGGCGCGAGCGGCTGCAGAAGGACCTCGGTCAGACCGTCGTCGAGTTGCTCGCGGCACACGACGATGATGCCCTCGCGCGCCTGATGACCAACCTCGGCGGGCATTGCATCGCGACTCTGCTGGAGGCGTTCGCGGAGGCGCAGGACGACACCCCGACGTGCTTCATCGCCTACACCATCAAGGGCTACGGCCTGCCGTTCGCGGGGCACAAGGACAACCACGCCGGGCTGATGAACCCGGGCCAGATCGACGGCCTCCGAACCTCGATGGGCATCCCCGAAGGGTACGAATGGGACGCTTATGCGGGGTTAGGCAACAACGCCGCGGCAAGCGTCCAGGCCTTCGTCGAGGCGTCGCCACTCCATGCCAAGGTCGGCGACCGGGCCTTTGAAGGTATCCAGATACCCTATCGCCTGCCGGTGCCCGACGGAGTCGAGCAGTCGACCCAGGCCGCCTTCGGGCGCATCCTGCTCGACATCTCCAAGGCTGGCGGGCCGCTGGCGGACCACATCGTCACGACCTCGCCCGACGTCACCGTGTCGACCAACCTCGGCGCGTGGGTCAACCAGCGCGGCCTGTTCCGCCGGCAGGACATGGCGGACGTGTTCAACATCGCGCGCATCCCGAGCGCCCAGAAGTGGGCCGGCCGTCCGGCGGGCCAGCACATCGAGCTGGGGATCGCCGAGAACAATTTGTTCCTTATGCTTGCCGCCGCGGGGCTCTCGGCGCCGCTGTTCGGGACGCGGCTGCTGCCCATCGGCACCGTCTACGACCCGTTCATCGCGCGCGGCCTCGATGCGCTCAACTACGGGTGTTACCAGAACGCGCGCTTCCTGCTGGTCGCGACGCCGAGCGGCCTGACCCTCGGGCCGGAGGGCGGCGCGCACCAATCGATCAACTCGCCCCTGATCGGCATGGGCCAGCCCGGCCTGACCTATTTCGAGCCCGCCTACGCCGACGAGCTGGCGCTGCTGATGCGCTGGAGCTTCGACCACATGCAGGCCGACGACGGCGGCGCGGTCTACCTCCGCCTGACCACGCGCAGCATCGCGCAGGTCGAGCGAGCCGATGACCGCTGGGAAACCGGGGCACTGGCCGGCGGCTACTGGCTCAAGCCCCCCGCCCCCGGCGCCGAGGCCGCGATCGTCGCGATGGGTGCGCTGATGCCCGAGGCGCTGGCCGCGTGGGAACAGCTCAAGGACGACCTGCCGGGCATCGGGCTGCTCGCGGTCACCTCCCCCGACCTCCTCCACCGCAGCTGGTCCGCCGCCCGCGCCGCGCGCTGGACCGGCGAGCGCGCCGAGAGCCACGCCGCGAAACTGCTCGCCGCGCTTAGCCCCACTGCCGGGCTGGTCACGGTCTGCGACGGCGCGCCGGGGACGCTGTCGTGGCTGGGGGGCGTGCGCGGGCAGCGGGTCTCGCCGCTCGGGGTCGACCGGTTCGGGCAGACGGGGAACCTGGGGGATTTGTACCGCGAGTACCGGCTGGATGCGGCGGCGATTGTCGATGCGGCGGCGGAGCTGTTCCTCTAACAAGATTCCTTGAAATACGGATTTTCCGTGATATATGCCTATTCGAGCGTTCCACTATTGGCGCGCCAGATTGAGGCAGTCATGGCAGCTACCTTGGAGAGGGTTTCCTCCACCGACGTTTCCAAGCGCTTCGGCCATTTTTACGACGAGGCCATCACGCACCCGATTGCAGTCGAGCGTAATGGAACGGCGCGCGTAGTCATGATGCCGGTCGCAGAATATCTGCGGCTGGCAGCGCTCGATCACGTCGCGCTGACACCCCAAGAACTAAGCCGCAACGACATCCGCGCCCTCCGGGACGCCAAGGCCCCGGAAACCGCGCATGCCCTCAACTACCTCATGGACGACGCCGCAACCGGCTGACGTCATCCACTACCGCTATTTGTGGCGGCATGAGGCGGAGCGTGGCGAGGAGGACGGACGCAAGGATCGGCCGTGTTTGGTGTTGAGCGCCGACCAGCGCAGCGGTGGGCTGACCGTCATCACGGTTGCGATCACGACGCGAAAATACGATCCCGCGCATTCCGTCGAAATTCCACCGCGTGTCATTCGACATCTCGGCCTCGACGACCGGTCCCGGATCGTCTGGACCGACCTCAACCGCTTTACGTGGGTCGGGCCTGATGTGGGGCTGCTCCGCGGCGGTACGCCCTACTACGGACAGGTGCCGGGGCTGCTGTGGGACAGGGTCAGGGTCCTCGTCCATAATGCCGCGATCGCACCGGTGGACAGGTCGGTCTGAGCGGTAACGCACCCCACCCTTGCCCCCTCCGCTTGCCAAGCCCCATATCATGCGCGTAGGGGCCGCCCCGCCTGTTGGGCCGTCCCCGGAGACATAAATGCAAGTCGTCATCGTGGAATCGCCGGCCAAGGCGAAGACCATCGAGAAGTACCTCGGCCCCGGTTTCACCGTGCTCGCCAGCTATGGGCACATCCGCGACCTGCCGGCGAAGGACGGTTCGGTCGACCCGGAGCACGACTTTGCGATGCAGTGGGAGCTGTACGGCGACAAGTCGCGGCAGCTGAAGGCCATCGCCGATGCGACCAAGGGTGCCGACCGCGTCATCCTCGCGACCGACCCCGATCGTGAGGGCGAGGCGATCAGCTGGCATCTGCTGGAGTGGCTGAAGGGCAAGAAGGCAGTGCCCAAGGGCGGTGCGCAGCGGGTGACGTTCAACGCCATCACCAAGGCGACCGTGCTGGAGGCGATGGCCAATCCGCGCGAGCTCGATGACGCGCTGATCGACGCCTACAAGGCGCGGCGGGCGCTGGACTATCTGGTCGGCTTCACGCTGTCGCCGGTGCTGTGGCGCAAGCTGCCGGGCGCCAAGTCGGCGGGGCGCGTGCAGTCGGTGGCCCTGCGCCTCGTGGTCGACCGGGAGCGTGAGATCGAGGCCTTCCGGGCGCGCGAATACTGGACCGTCGAGGCGACGCTGGCGGCTTCGTCCGGCACTGTCTTCACCGCGCGCCTGTCGCTGCTCGGCGGCAAGAAGGTCGACAAGTTCGACCTGACCAACGAGGCCGACGCCGCCAAGGCCAAGGCACAGGTCCAGGCCGGGCGCTTCACGGTGTCGGCGGTCGAGACCAAGCCGGTCACCCGCAACCCCTATCCGCCGTTCACCACCTCGACCCTGCAGCAGGAAGCATCGCGCAAGCTCGGTTTCACGGCCAGCCACACGATGCGCGTCGCGCAGGGGCTCTATGAGGAGGGCCACATCACCTACATGCGGACCGACGGCGTCCAGATCGGGGCGGAGTCGATCGCGGTGATCCGCGACGTCATCGCCAAGGAGTTCGGCAAGGACGCGCTCCCCGAGAAGGCGCGTCACTACGCGACAAAGGCCAAGAACGCGCAGGAAGCGCACGAGGCGATCAGGCCCACCGAGCCATCGAAGCGCCACGCCGGCAACGCCGATGCCGCCAAATTGTACGACCTGATCTGGAAGCGCACGATCGCCAGCCAGATGGCGAGCGCCCGCATGGAGCGGACCAGCGTCGACCTGCTCAGCGACGACGGCCGCACCGGCCTGCGCGCCTCGGGCCAGGTCATGCTGTTCCCGGGCTTCCTCGCGGTCTACACCGAGACCCGCGACGAGACGCCGACCGACGCCGAGGACGACGACGACGGCAAGCGCCTGCCCAAGCTGACGCAGGGCGAGACTCCGGCGGTCAACGACGTCACCGCCGACCAGCATTTCACCGAGCCACCCCCGCGCTTCTCGGAAGCGACCCTGGTCAAGAAGCTCGAAGAGCTCGGCATCGGCCGGCCGTCGACCTACGCCTCGATCCTGCAGACGCTGCGCGACCGCTCGTACGTCAAGATGGAGAAGAACCGCTTCTTCGCCGAGGAGAAGGGCCGGCTGGTCACGGCGTTCCTCGAGCGCTTCTTCGAGAAATACGTCGGCTACGACTTCACCGCCGAGCTCGAGACCGAGCTCGACGAGGTCTCGGCCGGCACGCTGGACTATCTCAAGGTACTCCGCGACTTCTGGGGCGACTTCGAGGCGCGGACCAAGGAAATCCTCGACATGCGGCCGTCCGACGTGACGATCGCGCTCGACGAGTTCCTGTCGCCCTTGCTGTTCCCGCCCAAGGAAGACGGCAGCGATCCGCGCCTGTGCCCGACCTGCGGGACGGGACGCCTGAGCCTCAAGACCGGCAAGTTCGGTGCCTTCGTGGCGTGCTCGAACTACCCCGAGTGCCGCTACACCCGCCAGTTCGCCAGCGAAGGCGGCGACTCTGCGGCGACCGGCGGCGCACCGCTGCTGCTCGGCATCGATGACGTCAGCGGCGAGCCGGTGACGCTGCGCTCGGGGCGCTTCGGCGCCTACATCCAGCTCGGCGAGGACGGCGAGAAGGGCGCGCCCAAGCCGCCGCGCGCCTCGATCCCCAAGGACGTGTCGGTCGCCGGTCCCGAGGACCTGCCGCTGGCGCTGCGCCTGCTGGCGCTGCCCCGCGAAGTCGGCATCCACCCGGAGAGCGGCGAGCCGATCACCGCGAGCATCGGGCGCTATGGGCCGTACCTCGCCCACAACGGCAAGTACGCGCGCTTGACCTCGACCGCCGAGGTCTTCGAGACCGGCATGAACACCGCGGTCGTCAAGCTGGCGGAGGCGCTGGCCGCGGGGCCACGCTCGCGCAATTCGCCCGCACCGCTGCGCGAAGTCGGGGCGCACCCGGTCAGCGGCGCGACGATCAAGCTGATCGAGGGACGCTTCGGCCAGTATCTGGCGGACGGCACCACCAACGCGACGGTGCCCAAGGGTTCGGACGGCATGACGCTGACGCTGGACGAGGCGGTGGCGCTGCTCGATGCGCGGGCGGCGGCAGCTCCGGCGAAGGGCAAGAAGCGCCCGGTGGCGAAGAAGGCGGCGGCAAAGCCCGCAGCCAAGGCAAAGCCGGCCGGCAAGACCGCTGCCAAACCGGCAGCCAAGCGTGCGTCGACGAAGGCGTGACCCGGCGAAACGTCGGGTTTCTTTACACTTTGGTAATATAGTTAACGGCGAACTCGTTGTTATCGTGTAATTGCGAAGCTTGGCACGGTCGTTGCATAGCCGAAAGCGTATCATTCGTGGCTGAGCCGGTGGCTCGCCGGAAGTTTGTACGCTGGGTGCGCACAGGGGGCCGTCCGTTCGCGGGCGGCCCTTTCGTGTGATTGCGCGACGGGCCGCGCGACCAAGTTGCCGCGACGGGCGTTAGCGCTCCGCACAACCAAGGAGTATGAGCAATGAGCGTCTTCGGCAGTATAATGGACAAGATCTTCCACCACAGCGCCGCCAAGGCCGCGCCGGCTCCAACCGCAGCGCCCGCTGCTGCCGCCGCCGCGCCTGCCGCAGCCGCTGCACCTGCCGCCCAGCCGCAGGTCGATGTCGAGCAGGTCCTGACGATCATGGCGCAGCAGTCGGGCGGCGGCGGCAACTGGCAGACCTCGATCGTCGACCTGCTCAAGCTGCTGGGCATCGACTCGAGCCTGTCGAACCGCACCGCGCTCGGCCAGGAACTCGGCGTCCACGCCGGTGCCGACGGTAGCGCCGAGCAGAACATCGCGCTGTCGAAGGCCGTCTGGGCCAAGCTCGCCGAGAACGGCGGGCGCGTGCCGGCGACACTGCGGGACTAATCTCGACTAAACGTTGCGGGGGACGGCGTTCGCCGTGCATTAGGCATACGTGCCACGCCGTCCCCCCGCTCCGCCTCCGGGCCTTCCGACCCGCGAACAGGTGCTGGCGTTCGTCAGCGGCTCCCCGACCGCGGTTGGCAAGCGCGAGATCGCCAAGGCCTTCGGACTCCACGCCCAGGACAAGATCGCACTGAAGGCGCTGCTGCGCGAGATGGCCGACGACGGCGCCCTTGACAGTGGCCCCGGGCGCTCGGTCCATAAGGGCGGCGGCCTGCCCCCGGTTACTGTGCTCCGCATCGTCGAGGCCGGCGACGGCGGCACCATCGCTGTCCCCGACGCCTGGGACCGCGGCACCCCGCCGCCCCGCATCCGCCTGATCGAGGGCCGCAACCGCGCCGCGCTGGGCGTCAACGACCGCGTGCTGGCGCGCATCGAGGAAAAGGGCTCGGGCTACCAGGCCTTCCCGATGAAGACGCTGGCCAAGACCGAGGAGTTCGTTCTCGGCATCCTGCGCAAGGATGCCAACGGCTTCCGCCTCATCCCCACCGACAAGCGCGCCCGAACCGACCTTGCCGTCCTCGACCGCGGCGAGGCCGAGCCCGGCGACCTTGTCCTCGCCGAGCCCTCGGGCCGTCCGCCCCGCCAGCATGCCCGCATCGTCGAGGTGCTCGGCGACCCGTTCGCGCCGCGCAGCTTCTCGCTGATCGCAATTCACGCCAAGGGTATCCCGCACGCCTTCAACGCCGACGTGCTCAACGAGGCCGAAGCCGCCGCCCACCGCGACCTCGGGCCGCGCGAGGACCTCCGCGTCCTCCCGATCCTGACCATCGACCCTGCCGACGCTCGCGACCACGACGACGCGGTGTTCGCTACACCCCGCGACGACGGCGGCTGGGACGCGGTCGTCGCGATCGCCGACGTATCCTTCTACGTCCGCGAGGGCAGCGCGCTCGACCGCTCGGCCCGCGAGCGCGGCAACTCGGTGTACTTCCCCGACCGCGTCGTGCCGATGCTGCCCGAGGTGCTCAGCGCCGACGCGTGCTCGCTGGTCGAGGGCGTCGACCGCGCCGTGCTGGCGTGCCACCTGCACATCGGCGGCGACGGCAAATTACTCGGGCACCGGTTTACGCGAGCGGTGATCCGCTGCGCCGCGAACATCGCCTATGAGGAAGCGCAGGCGACCATCGACGCCGACGCGGGCGAGTGGCTGCCGGTGCTAAAGCCGCTCTGGGGCGCGTGGAAGTCCTTGTCCGTCGCCCGTGACGCCCGCGCCCCGCTCGACCTCGACCTGCCCGAACGCCGCGTCCGCCTCGACGAGGCCGGTCGCATCGCCGCGATCGAGGTCCGCGAGCGGCTCGACGCCCACCGGGTCATCGAGGATTTCATGATCGCCGCCAACGTCGCCGCCGCACTGGCGCTCGAGGCGAAGCGGACATCGTGCATGTACCGTGTCCACGAGGCGCCCGGCCGCGAGAAACTGGTCGCGCTGAAGGACTATCTCGAAACCTTCGGCGTGCCGTTCGCGCTCGGCCAGGTCATCCAGCCGCGGACCTTCAACAGGATCCTCCACGACGCCAAGACTCAGGAGCACAGCCAGCAGGTCAGCGAGCAGGTGCTGCGGACGCAGACCCAGGCGTATTACTCGCCCGAGAACAAGGGCCACTTCGGGCTGGCGCTGTCGAGCTATGGCCACTTCACCTCGCCGATCCGGCGATACGCGGATCTGATCGTCCACCGCGCCTTGGTCCGGGCCTACAAGCTCGGCGACGGCGGACTGGGCGACGCCGAGGACGCGCGGCTGGTCCGCACCGCCGAGCACATCTCGATGACCGAGCGCCGCGCCATGGAGGCCGAGCGCGACACCGTCGACCGCTACGTCGCTGCGTTCCTCGCGACCCGCGTCGGCGAGACGCTGCCGACCCGCATCACCGGCGTCGCGCGCTTCGGCTTCTTCGCGACGGTCGAGGGCATCGGCGGCGACGGGCTGGTGCCGGTGTCGACGCTCGGCGACGAGCGCTTCGTGTTCGACGAGGGCACCAAGGTGCTGGAGGGCATCGAGACCGGGACGCGCTTCGTGCCCGGCCAGCGCCTCGATCTCCGGCTGGTCGAGTCGAACCCGATCACCGGGGCGCTGCGCTTCGAGCTGCCGTTCGGCGAGGGGACCGGGACAGCGCGACCGCGGAACGACCGGGTCCACAAGGGGCGGCGGGTCGGGCAGAGCCGGGTGCCGAGGGGGGTGCGGCGGAGGCGGTAGCGATTGCTGTAGTGACGACGAAGCAGCCAGCTCCCTCACCTGCAGGTTGACTTTTCGCCCCCCCGCCGCCATTGACCGCCCTCGTTCGCGCGTCAGCCTGCTGTCCGCGCTCTCCAGGATAGTGACATGGCCAAGCCGACAACCCTCAAGATCAAGCTCGTTTCGACCGCCGACACGGGCTATTACTACGTCACCAAGAAGAACCCGCGCAGCCCGAACACCACGGAAAAGCTGACCTTCCGCAAGTACGACCCCGTCGTTCGCAAGCACGTCGAGTTCAAGGAAGCGAAGATCAAGTAGCCGCCGCTGGCGGACGGCTTGCGGAGGCGGTAGAGCCTCCCCGGTGAGTTCAAATCCGACATCCATCGACGGCGCGATGACCCTCGCGCTGCGCGCCCTCGCTTATGTCGCGGGCGACCCCGACCTCGGGCCGCGTTTGCTCGACATCACCGGGCTCGATGCCGCGACGCTGCGGGCGCGGGCCGGTGACCCCGATACCCTCGCGGCCGTGCTCGGCTTCCTGACCGGTCACGAGCCGAGCCTGATCGCCACCGCCGAAGCTCTCGACGTCAAGCCGCAGGCACTCGCCGCGGCGGAAAGGCTGCTTGAGGCATGAAGCCGCTGCTGATCTGCGATTGCGACGAGGTGCTGCTGCACTTCGTGACGCCGTTCTCGGACTATCTGACCGAAGTCCACGACCTGACCCTCCACCTCGACAGCTTCGCGCTGACCGGCAACGTCCGCCGCAACGACGGCAGCGCGGTCGAGCCGTGGGAGTTCAAGCCGCTCCTCGACGGCTTCTTCGACACCCACATGCCGACCCAAACGCCGGCGCCGGGTGCCCCCGAGGCGCTCGCCGAGATCGCCAAGGTGGCCGACATCATCATCCTGACCAACATCGCCGAGCATCACGCGCTGGTCCGCACCGGCGAGTTGGAGAAGCTCGGCATGCCGTACCGGGTAATCGGCAACAACGGCCCGAAGGGCGCTCCGGTGGCGGCGCTGGTCGACCAGTTCCAGCCGCGCCGCGCGGTCTTCGTCGACGACCTGCCGCCGCACCACAGCTCAGTGAAGAAGGCATCGCCGGGGGTGTATCGGCTGCACATGGTCGCCGAGCCGAAGCTGCGCAATCTGATCCCGAGCGCCGCCGACGCCGACATCCGCATCGACGATTGGTCGCAGGCGCTGCCGCACATCCTGCGCTATATGGAGGGCTGACATGAGCATCAACGACCGCCTCGCGACACTCGGGATCACCCTGCCCCATGCCGCTGCGCCCGCCGCCAATTATGTGCCGGGCGTCGTCCACGGCGGGCTGCTCCACATTTCCGGGCAGATCCCGTTCGACGAGGACGGGCAGCTCATCCGCGGCCGGGTGGGCGACGACCTGACCATGAAGGAGGGCGTCGTTGCTGCCCGCCGCTGCGCGATCGGGCTGCTGGCGCAGATGAACGCGGTGCTCGGCTCGCTCGACAAGGTCGTGCGGGTGGTCAAGCTCGGGGTGTTCGTGTCGTCGACGCCTGACTTCACCGACCAGCCCAAGGTCGCCAACGGCGCGTCGGACCTGATGGTCGAAGTGTTCGGGGAGAAAGGCCGCCATGCACGTTCTGCGGTCGGCGTGGCAGCGCTTCCGCTCGGCGTGGCCGTCGAGATCGACGCTATCATCGCCGTCGATGGCTGACTCGGGGACAGCCGATGCCGGAGCCGAGGGCGGCGTCACCGCGCGCATCCTGCGCGCTGCCAGCGACCTGCCCGCGGCTGAATGGAATGCCTGCGCCGGCTCCGGCAACCCGTTCGTACAGCACGAATTCTTCGTCGCGCTCGAGGAGTCGGGCAGCGCCGTCGCCAAGACCGGATGGCAGGCCGTCCACCTCGTCGTCGACGGTCCCGACGGAGCCGCCGCGGCGATCCTGCCGGGTTACCTGAAGTCCCACAGCCAGGGCGAATACGTCTTCGACCACGGCTGGGCGGATGCCTGGAGCCGGGCCGGCGGCGACTATTACCCCAAGCTCCAGTCGTGCGTGCCGTTCACCCCGGCGACCGGCCCGCGCCTGCTGCTCCGCGACCCCGCGCTGGCCCCCGCCCTGCTCGGCGCGGCGGAGGCGCTGACCGTCCAGAACGGCCTGTCGTCGGCGCACGCGACGTTCATCGAGCCCGAGCAGGTGCAGACGTTCGAGGCCGCCGACTGGCTGATCCGCGTCGACCAGCAGTTCCACTGGTACAACGATGGCTACGCCAGCTTCGACGGCTTCCTCGCGGCGCTGAGCAGCCGCAAGCGCAAGCAGCTCCGCAAGGAGCGCCTGATCGACCCCGACCTCGAGATCGTCATGCTGACCGGCGACGAGATCGGCGAGACGGAGTGGGACGCATTCTGGGAGTTCTACCAGGACACCGGCAGCCGCAAATGGGGCCGGCCGTATCTGACCCGCAAGTTCTTTACGCTGCTCGGCGCGTCGATGGGCGACCGCGTCGTGCTGGCGATGGCGAAGCGCGACGGGCGCTACGTCGCCGGGGCGCTCAACCTGATCGGCGACGACTGCTTGTACGGTCGCTACTGGGGCTGCAGCGAGGAGGTGCCGTTCCTGCACTTCGAGCTGTGCTATTACCGCGCCATCGACTGGGCGATCGAGCATGGCCTGAAGCGCGTCGAGGCCGGGGCTCAGGGGTCGCACAAACTGGCGCGCGGCTACCGCCCGACCCCGACCTACAGCGCCCACTATATCCCCAACCCAGGCTTCCGGGATGCGGTCGCGCGCTACCTCGAGGTCGAGCGCGAGGCCGTCGTCGCGCAGATCGACGAACTCGACGACGAGACGCCGTTCCGCAAGGGCGAATGAGCCGGGCGAATATGCAGGGGGTGGGCGACTGGCTATCCGTACGCTGCATGCCTACATTGACGATGGGCATTGCGGGCGGGCCGAAGGAGCGACGATGAATATTTTGCGGCCACTGCTGGGGTTCACGCTGGCCATCGCCGGCAGTGCCGCGTTCGCGCAGGAGCCGGCACCCGACACGCTGACGATCACGCAGCCGGCCAGCAACGGCGGCACCGTCTATCGCCTGTCGCCGGACGAGATCGCCAAGATCGACCCGAACCCGCGCGCACAGGACCCCAAGCTTGCCTACGACCCGCTGTTCGACCGGTCGCTGTTCGACAACCCCAACGCCGCGCCGCGTGACCGCCGCCCCCACGGCGAGGTCGGCGCCTTCGTCGGCTCGGGCGGCTCGCACGGCGTCTATGGCGCGACGACGGTGCCGCTCGGCGACACCGGCAGCGCCAGCTTCTCGTTCGAGAACAGCCAGTTCGACGGCCGTCGCTACCGCCCGCGCTAGGCAATACGCGCTTTTCGACCGATACGCCTGGTGACCGCTCGTCGGCCTAGTGCGCGTCTGGCAACAGCACCGGCACGTTGTCGATCAGCCGGGTCTTGCCCATCCAGGCCGCCGCCAGCAGGCGCGCCGGGCGGTCCAGCCGGTCGAGCGTGACCAGGCTGCCGGGGTCGGCAAGCGTCATATAGTCAATCGGCCCGAAGCCCGCGGCCGTCAGCGCAGCCCGTGCCGCGATCAGTGTCGTCTCGACCTTTTCGCCCTTCGTCAGTGCCCGCGCGGCGGCATGAAGCGCGATCGGTAGCGCGACCGCATCGTGGCGCTGAGCCAGGTCAAGGTAGGCGTTGCGCGAGCTCATCGCGAGCCCGTCGGCATCGCGGATGATCGGCCGCCCGACGATCTCGGTGCCGCTGTCGAGGTCCGCCGCCAGCCGCCGGATGATCGCCAATTGCTGCCAGTCCTTCTCACCGAAGAACGCAGCGTCGGCCCGCACCATGTTGAGAAGCTTGGTCACGACCGTCGCAACGCCGTCAAAATGCCCCGGACGCGCCGCGCCGCACAGCAGGTCGCCGAGCCCGCCAACACGGACCTCGGTCGCGAACCCCGCGGGATAGACCTCGGTCACCGGCGGCGCGAACAGCAGGTCGCAGCCCGCACCCGCCAGCAGCGCCGCGTCGCCAGCCTCGTCGCGGGGGTAGCGGTCGAGGTCCTCGTTCGGGCCGAACTGCTTCGGGTTGACGAAGATCGAGGCAACGACCCGGCCACCCCGTGCGCGGGCTGCAGCGATCAGCGACAGGTGCCCGGCGTGGAGCGCGCCCATCGTCGGCACGAGGCCGATGGCATGGCCCGCGGCGCGCCAGGTCGCGACCTGCTTCCGAAGGTCGGCGACCGTGCGGACGGTGAGGAGTGCGTCGGAGACGACTGGGAGAGCGTCGGACATGCGGGCTTTCGTTGACTTGAACGGCCCCCTGTCGGAAACACCGCGGCGTCAATCAAGCGGGAAATCATTCGCAATGCAGGCGGGGGCCGGCGACAAGCCAGCGGAACGGCGCGCGCACATCATCGTGCTCGGCAACGAAAAGGGCGGTTCGGGCAAGTCCACGACCGCCGTCCACATCGCTGTGGCCCTGTCCCACGCCGGTTTCGACGTCGGCGCGATCGACATCGACGCGCGGCAGCGCACCGTCGCGCGCTACCTCGAGAACCGTGCGGCGCTGTCGAAGAAGCGCGATGTCACCCTGCCCTCGCCCGACATTGCGGTGATCGAGGACGGCGCCGGCGACGTCGATATCCTGACCGACCAGCTGCTCGAATGGCGCGGCAAGGACTTCATCGTGGTCGACACGCCGGGCCGCGACTCCGCCATGGCCCGCGCAGCGCTCGCCAAGTCCGACACGCTGGTCACGCCGATGAACGACAGCTTCGTCGACTTCGACCTGATCGGGCAGGTCGACCCCGACACCTTCAAGGTCAGGCGCCCGAGCTTCTACTCCGAGCTGGTCTGGGACGCCCGCAAGGTCCGCGGCCGCGTCGACGGCGGCACCGTCGACTGGGTCGTGCTGCGCAACCGCCTCGCCAACCTCGACGCGCGCAACATGCGGCGCATGGCGTCGGCGCTGGCGGAGCTGTCGAAGCGCGTCGGCTTCCGCGTTGCCCCGGGCCTCAGCGAGCGCGTCATCTTCCGCGAGCTGTTCCCGCGCGGGCTGACCTTGCTCGACGTCGGGCAACTCGAGGATTTCAGCCTCAGCCACGTCGCCGCGCGCGCCGAGCTGCGGGCACTGATCGGCGCGCTTGCACTCCCGGGTTGGGAGAGTGCCATCGCGGCAGCAGCGGCATGATCCTTCCGATCGTCGCCGTCGCGCTGCTCGCCTACTGGCTGCACACGCGCGGCGAGCTGATCCCCGCGGTCAAGCGCTGGGGTGCGGTCGCGGCGCTCGGGCTGCTGGCGCTGCGTTTCCTCGAGACCGGCAACATCGCTGCGGCGGCGCTCGCGGCGGCCGGCGCGGCCTTCTGGGGCTATGCCTCGCGCCAGAAACTCGGCGACGAGCGCCAGGCGGCGCAGGCACGGAAGGTGCTCGGAGTCACGGCCGAGGCGGATGCCGACCAGGTTCATGCCGCGTGGCGCCGGGCACTCGCCACCGCCCATCCCGATGCCGGTGGGTCGAGCGAGGCGACCGCCCAGGCGACCGCGGCGCGAGACCTGCTGCTTGCCCGGCTGGCGCGCCGCTGACCGAGGCGCTACACCGCCGTCATAATTAGCGAACGCAAGAGACCCCATGGCCGGCCATTCCAAATTCAAGAACATCATGCACCGCAAGGGTGCGCAGGACCGCAAGCGCGCCGCCGCTTTCTCGAAACTGGCGCGCGAGATCACCGTCGCGGCGAAGTCCGGCCTACCCGACCCGGCGATGAACGCGCGGCTTCGCGCTGCGGTGCTGGCGGCGCGCGCCGGCGGTATGCCGAAGGACAATATCGAGCGCTCGATCAACAAGGCGGCGGGCAACGACGGCGAGATCTACGAGGAAATCCGCTATGAGGGCTTCGGTCCCGGCGGCGTCAGCCTGATCATCGAGACCCTTACCGACAACCGCAACCGGACCGCTACCAACGTCCGCACCATCGTCGCCAAGAACGGCGGCAACCTCGGTGCCAGCGGCTCGGTCAGCCACGGCTTCGCCCGCATGGGCCTGGTCACCTACCCCGCCAAGGCGGGCAGCCCCGACAAGGTTTTCGAAGCCGCGCTCGAAGCCGGGGCCGAGGACGTCGTCTCGACGGAAGACGGCCACGAGATCTGGACCGCGCTCGATAACCTGCACGAAGTCGTCAAGGCGCTGGAGGCCGTGCTCGGCGAGGGCGACGGCGGCAAGCTCGCGTGGCGCCCGCAGCTCGAGGTCACGGTCGGCGAGAGCGACGCCGGCACCCTGCTCCGCCTGATCGACGCGCTCGAGGACGACGACGACGTCCAGACCGTGTGGGGCAACTACGACGTGCCCGAGGACGTGCTGGCGAAGCTGGGGTGACCGGAGCCTGCAACTTTTCGCCCGTCATCCCCGCGCAGTGGGTGATGGGTCCCCGCCTGCGCGGGGATGACGGCGACCTTTCGCGGTGATCCTGATCGGCCTCGACCCGGGGCTGCAGAAGACCGGCTGGGGTGTCATCGAGGCGCAGGGCAACCGCCTGCGCCACATCGCCAACGGCTGCGTGAAAAGCCGGTCGGCGGACAGCCTGAGCGACCGGCTCGTGCAATTGTACGACGCGCTGGCCGCGGTGATCGCCGCCCATCGCCCCGACGGTGCGGCGGTCGAGGAAACCTTCGTCAACGTCAACCCGCAGTCGACCCTCAAGCTCGGCCAAGCCCGCGGGATCGTGCTGCTGGTCGCCGCCAAGGCCGGGCTCCCCGTAGCGGAATATGCGACGCGCTTCGTCAAGAAGGCGATCGTCGGCACCGGCACCGCCGACAAGGCGCAGATCCGCGCGATGGTCGAGCGGCTGCTGCCCGGCTGCGCGGTCGACGGCGAGGACGCGGCGGATGCGCTCGCGGTGGCGATCTGCCACGCCCACATTGCCGGGTCGGCGACGACGCGCGCGCGGGTGCTGGCGTGATCGCCAAACTCACCGGTCTGCTCGATTCAGTCGCCGTCGACACCTGCGTCGTCGACGTCGACGGGGTCGGCTATCTCGTCGCCGCGAGCGCACGGACGCTCGGCAACCTCGGCCCGATCGGCGGTCCGCTCAGCCTGCACATAGAGACCCAGGTCCGCGAGGACGCGATCCAGCTGTTCGGCTTCGGCAGCCACGAGGAGCGCGACTGGTTCCGGCTGTTGCTCTCGGTCCAGGGCGTCGGCGGGCGGGTCGCGCTGGCGATCCTGTCGGTGCTGACGCCGGGCGATCTCCAGCAAGCCGTCGCCGCCAAGGACACCGCCAGCGTCGCGCGCGCCAACGGCGTCGGGCCGAAGCTCGCCGCGCGGATCGTGCTGGAGCTCAAGGACAAGGCCGGGGTGCTGCCGACCGGACCGCTCGGCGTCGCGCCGCTTGCCGCTTCGCCCAAGTCCGCGGTCGCGGACGCGCTGTCGGCGCTCGCCAACCTCGGCTTCCGCCCGATGGATGCCAGCCGCGCGGTCGCCGAGGCAGTCGCGGAGGTCGGAGAAGCGGCCGACGTCGGCGCGCTGGTCCGGGTGGCGCTGAAGAAAAGCGCGCGCTAGCCGCCCCAGGCCTCGCCGTACAGCCGGAGCAGGTTGCCGCCGAGTACCTTGTCGACCCGCGCCGCGCTCCAGCCCGCCTTGTCGAGCGCTTCGCCGAGCATCCGGAAACGCATCGGGCTATTAAGCTCGGCGATGAAGGGGAAAACCTCGGGTCCCTCGCCCGGCGCGGCAATGCCCCGAGCGGTGCGGTCCTCGTTGGATTTCTTTGCCTCGGCGCGGTACTTGGCGTCGACGACGATCTCGCGGAGCCCGCCGTCGGTGCCGATCCCGACGTGGTCCTCGCCGCAGACGTCGACGGCATGGCTGATGTGGCGGACGAGGTCGGCGGTGGTCGGCTTGCCGCCCGCGACCAGGAACGGCATCCAGTAGATGCCGACGACGCCACCCTTGTCGGCGAGCGCCTTCAGCTCGGCATCCCAGACATTGCGCGGGTGATCGTAGACCGAGCGGCAGCCGGTGTGGCTGATCGTCGGCGGGCGCTTCGCGGTGGCGATGGCCTCGGCGATGGTGCGCTGGCCGCCATGCGACAGGTCGAGCAGCTGCTTGTTCTTCTCGATGCGCTCGATGGTCTTGTAGCCAAGCTTCGACAGCCCGGCGTTGGCCGACTCCAGCGCGCCGTCGCCGCTCAGGTTGCGGTTGTTGTACGTCAGCTGGACGACGCGGACGCCGAGGTTGCCTAGCGTGTCGAGGCGGTCGAGATTGGTCCCCGCCATCGCCGTGTCCTGCGTCCCGAAGATGATCGCCGCGCGGCCCGAGGCCTTCGCCTCGCGAATGTCGGCGGCGGTGCGGGCGAGGATGAAGACCTTGGGGTTGGCAGCGATAAGCCCCGACCAGTAGGCGGTCTGGTCCACCGAATTGTCCCAGTTGGTCGGCAGGTTGCCGACGTCGCCGACGGTGACCTGCCACGCGGTCGCCCCCGAGTTGCGAATCTGGGCGAGGCCGCGGGGGGACAACTCGAAGCTGCCGTCCTTGCCGTCCGGATCGTCGGGAGTGCCGAGGCCGTCGATGACGATGGCGCGGTCGTAGTGGGAGCCAGCCGGCAGCTTCGCCAGCGCCGCGCTCGCCGCGAGCATCCCCGCGCCCGCCATGAGCGCTCGCCTTGTGGCCTGCATTCGTGTGTCCCCCAATGTCGCCCATGACGATAGGGGGAACCGGGCCGCGCGACCAGTCAGCCGTCGGCGGCCTTCGGCTTGCGAGCCCGCGCCGCGAGCAGGATGTCCTCCATCTCGACGATCAGCCGGCGCCCGGCCGCGCTGTCCTCGGTCTTCTCTTCCGGGTCCGCTTCGAAATGGCGCGCATGCGGTCGGCCATGTCGATCAGTTGTGCGTAGCGCTCTTCGCCAAGTTTGCGGGGAACAACGCTGAAGCTCTCCTTTAACGCCGCAAATTCTGTGTCGATATTGCGATCCGGAAAGTCTCCAAGACGGTCGATAAAGGTGGGAGAGGCAAGCATCATTGATGCGAGCATATCGCGACCAGCTCCCTCGTCCGTGCGATCGTCAGCGCGTCGGTCGCCTCTCTACCCGGTCCCATCAGGTCGAAGGCATTGTCGGCGAGCCCGCCCATGACGCCGCCCGGCGCGTCGCGAAGGCCTGGAAACGTGTGTTCGAACGTCATCGGGTCACGGAAAGCACCGCTGTTTACACCAATCCGCGCACGCGGGTTCGCACGATATTGAACTTGCATGCGCAGCGGATTGGTGCGCCCAAACCCGCCGCCTAAGCCAAAGGTGAACTGACCATTGCCCGGATCGTGGTTCGGGTTGAACTTGGCTTCAATCGGCGGACTCTCAAACGTGCTCTCGGCGACGCGGCGGCCCGTCCGCAGATAATATCGATAGGCGAGCCGTGCAGACGTCAGAGACGCTGCGCCGCGGATATCCGGCTCCATGTAATCCCTCCGACTGGACAAATATTTACCTAAAATGACTTATAAAGTCGAGTATTATAACCGTATCAGATCATTATCGCGCTCTACGACGTAACATGCGAGCTTTCCTACCCTTCCCAAGCCTCGGGTCCGCGGTGCAAGGAAGCACATGGACGACCGCCTCCAAACTCCGCTGCGCCGCCCCGAGGATGTCGACGCGGCCTTACGCCCGAAGACGCTCGACGAGTTCGTCGGCCAGGCCGGGCTGCGTGCCAATTTGCGGGTGTTCATCGAGGCAGCGCGGTCGCGGGGCGAGGCGCTCGACCACGTCCTGCTGTCGGGGCCGCCGGGGCTGGGCAAGACGACGCTGGCGCAGATCGTGGCGCGCGAACTGGGCGTCGGCTTCCGCGCGACCAGTGGCCCGGTGATTGCTAAGGCGGGCGACCTCGCGGCGCTGCTGACCAACCTCGAACCGCACGACGTGCTGTTCATCGACGAGATTCACCGCCTGTCGCCGGCGATCGAGGAGATCCTGTATCCGGCGATGGAGGACCGGGCGCTCGACCTGATGATCGGCGAAGGGCCGAGCGCGCGGTCGGTGCGGATCGACCTGCCGCCGTTCACGCTGATCGGCGCGACCACCCGCTCGGGGCTGGTGACGACGCCGCTGCGCGACCGCTTCGGGATCCCGCTGCGGCTGACGTTCTACACCGTCGCCGAGCTCGACCTCGTGGTGCGCCGCGCGGCCGGGCTGCTCGGGCTCGACCTGACCGACGACGGCGCGCGCGAGATTGCCGGGCGAGCACGGGGCACGCCGCGGATCGCCGGGCGGCTGCTCAGGCGCGTGCGCGACTTTGCCGTGGTTGCGGGCGACGGGCAGGTCACCGTCAAGATCGCCGACGCGGCGCTGAACCGGCTCGAGGTCGACGGGCTCGGCCTTGACGCGATGGACCGGCGCTATCTGATGATGATCGCCGACATCTACCGCGGCGGACCGGTCGGGATCGAGACGCTGGCGGCGGGGCTCAGCGAAGCGCGGGATACCGTCGAGGAGGTCGTCGAGCCGTATCTGATCCAGTCGGGACTGGTAGCGCGGACGGCGCGGGGCCGGATGCTCAACCCGAGTGCCTGGAAGCACCTGGGGATCGTACCGCCGGCGAGTTCGCCGCAATTGCCCTTGCTGGACGTGCTGGAGGAATAGCGAATCTGGGTGTCATCCCCGCGCAGGGGGGGCCCATGAATACCGACCTTCAAAGTGATGGTCGGAAGGTCGCGCATCACTCCGGGATGCGGTGTTCATGGGTCCCCGCCTACGCGGGGATGACAGTATTCGATCAGGTCCCGAACGTCCGCGACCACCAGCCCTTGCGGGGGGCCTCACCGGTGCCACTAGCGTCGTTCGCAGGAGTTGCGGTGGCAGCTTCGGCCTCGGCTTCCGGAGCCGCTACAGGGACGGTTGCAGCAGACGCCGCCGGCGGTGCCTCAGGAGCCTCGCCACTGTCGACCGCCTTCTTGCGCGGGCTGCGCTTGCGCGGAGCCTTCGCCTTAGCCTCCTCGGCAACGGGCACCGGATCGGCAGCGGGCGGCGCAGCGGGTGGGACCGCAGCGTCGATAGCCTCGGCAATCACCGGCTCGGCCTCGACTTCTGCAGCCGGAGCCTTGCGGGACCGCGAGCGGCGGGCCTTCGGAGCGGGTGCGTCCTCCACGCTGGGGGTGGCGAGGGCTTCGATGGCAGCCGGCTCGCTCTCGAGCGGCAGTTCGCCGTCAGTCTCGGCTTCACCGGTCGTCTCCGCCTGGGGCTCGCCCGGACCGCCTTCACGACGGCGACCACCACCACGGCGACCACGGCGGCGGCGGCGCGGAGCCTCGCCGTCATCGGCTGCCGGGGTGCGCTCGGGCTCCTCGCTGTCGGGCACGGCCTCGAGCACGGCAGCTTCCTCGCCGGAGTCGATACCGGTTTCGATTGCAGGTGCATCCTCGCCCTCGGGACGATCGGACTGGCCGCCGCGACGACGGCCACGACCGCGACCGCGGCCACGCTCGCCGCCACGCTCACCGCGCTCGGAGCGCTCGCGGGGCTGGCGCTCGGCACCCTCCTCGCCCTCGACGCCGTCGTCGTCCTCGCCTTCATGGCTGGCGTCGTACTCGTCCTCATCCTCGACAATCGCGACCGGCGCCGGGATCGGCGACATGACGATCTGGTGCGCCGGCGGTGGCCCGGCGGTGTCGATGACATAGTTCGGCCCGGTCAGGCTCTCGTCGGGAACGCACTCGATGCCGACGCCGTAGCGCTCCTCGAGCTCCTCGAGCTGGCCGCGCTTGCGATTGAGGATGTAGACCGCGACGTCGTGCTCGGCGCGCAGGCGGAACTCGCTGTTCTTGCCCTTGATCGCTTCGGCCTCGAGGTCGCGCAGGCCCGCCAGCGCCGCCGACGAGATCGTGCGGACATAGCCGGTGCCGTCGCACATCGGACAGACGTGGGTCGAGGCTTCGAGGATGCCGGTGCGCAGGCGCTGGCGGCTCATCTCCATCAGCCCGAACGAACTGATTCGGCCAAGCTGGATGCGGGCGCGGTCGTGGCGCAGCGCGTCCTTCATGGCGCGCTCGACCCGGCGGTTGTTGCCGTTGACCTCCATGTCGATGAAGTCGATCACGACCAGCCCGGCCATGTCGCGCAGGCGCAGCTGCCGGCCGATTTCCTCCGCGGCTTCCATGTTGGTCTTGAAGGCAGTTTCCTCGATGCCGTGCTCGCGCGTCGAGCGGCCCGAGTTGATGTCGATCGAGACCAGGGCCTCGGTCGGGTTGATGACCAGATAGCCGCCCGACTTGAGCTGGACCACCGGGTTGTACATCGCCGCAAGCTGCGCCTCGACGCCGAAGCGCTGGAACAGCGGCACCGCGTCGGTGTACTCGACGACGCGAGGCGCATGCGCCGGCATCAGCATCTGCATGAACTTGTGGGCGGCTTCGTAGCCGCCGGGGCCGTCGACGAGGATCTGCTCGACGTCCTTGTTGTAGATGTCGCGGACGGCCCGCTTGATCAGGCTCGAATCCTCGTGGACCAGGCACGGCGCCGACGACGCCAGCGTGGTCTCGCGGATCTCGTCCCACAGGCGGGTCAGGTAATCGAAGTCGCGCTTGATCTCGGCGCGACCGCGCTTGAGGCCGGCAGTGCGAACGATGGCACCCATGCCGGTCGGCAGCTTGAGGTCGGACATGATCGACTTCAGGCGCTTGCGGTCGCCGATGTTCGAGATCTTGCGGCTGATGCCGCCGCCATTGGCGGTGTTGGGCATCAGCACGCAGTAGCGACCCGCGAGGCTGAGGTAGGTGGTGAGCGCCGCGCCCTTGTTGCCGCGCTCCTCCTTGACGACCTGGATCAGCAGCACCTGGCGACGGCGGATGACCTCCTGGATCTTGTAGCGGCGGCGCAGCGACTGGCGCTGGCGGCGCAGCGAGTCCGAGCTGTCGTCGCTGCCGCCGGTGGTCGCGACCTCGTCGCCCTCCTCGCCGGTGTGCTCGCCCTCGTGGTCCTCGTCGTCGTGGTGATCCTCGGCGTGGAGTTCCTGCTCCTCGCGAAGCAGCGCTTCGCGGTCCTCGCGCGGGATCTGGTAATAGTCCGGGTGGATCTCGGAGAAGGCGAGGAAGCCGTGGCGGTTGCCGCCGTACTCGACGAACGCCGCCTGCAGCGACGGCTCGACGCGGGTTACCTTGGCGAGATAGATGTTGCCCTTAAGCTGCTTACGATCGGCAGCTTCGAAGTCGAATTCCTCAATCCGTTGGCCGTTGACGACCGCGACGCGGGTTTCTTCCGGGTGGCGGGCGTCGATCAGCATGCGCTGTGACATTGATGTGCTCCATGGCGCGCCGCGCGTTTCCGGACCTAGCCAGGAAACGGGCGACAGGCGAAAGTGGGGCGGCGGCGCGAATGCGCGCCAGCCGGCCCGGGGTTGTTGTGGCGATTTGGAGAGGTGACGGCGACCGTCCGGCAGGGCTGCCCGACCCGGCAACCTCCGCTCGAACTAAACGCGTCGACGTCATGCGACCCTGACCTTTTGTCCGGCGGGCCTGTATGCCGGCCGGACGGTAACGAGAACCTTGTGCACCGGGCAGAAAACCCTGGCATGAGCCCGCTTTACAGTTGCGGGCGGCCGGAGCGTTCCGCGCCGGATGCGCGGGCGACGACGCTGAATGGATCCGGCTGTATCGCCGCTTATCCCGCCGTTACGAGATGGGTAGCAGGGTCGCGAAGGCCCGACAAGCGGCTGGCGACGCGTGAGCTCGTCGGCTAGACCTTGCGGAGCCGAAACGCTGTGGGGAAACACGATGCTCAGACTGACACTAATCGCAGCGTTCGCACTGGCGAGCCTGGCACCCCTGCCGGCGCTCGCGCAGAACGGTTACCAGGGTGGCGGCCAGGGCAGCGACGACGGCTACCAGCGCGGCAACCGCGACGACGACCGGCGCGGTCCCGGCGGCGGCTACGTCGGTGGCGGCCAGCGCACGATCGTCTGCGAGTCCTACAAGCACAAGTCGGCGCGCTGCGATGTCGACACCCGCGGCGGCGTCCGCCTCGTTCAGCAGACGCATGGCAACTGCATCCAGGGCCGCAGCTGGGGCTTCGATCGTGGCGGCATCTGGGTCAACGACAGCTGCCGCGCGGTCTTCTCGGTCAATGCCGTCCGTCCGGGCGGCCCCGGCGGCTTTCCGCCGGCCAACCTGCCCGGCGGTGGTAACGGCCGCATCATCGCCTGCAACTCGATGCAGTATCAGCCGGCGCGCTGCGCCGGCGATGTCTACCGCGGTGCGGACCTGGTGCAGGACATCAGCGGCAGGTGCCAGCGCCGCAACTGGGGTTGGGACCGCGGCGGGGTGTGGGTGAACAACGGCTGCCGCGGCACTTTCCGGGTCTACTGAGCCTGTAGCGCGCCGGAGCGGCTTGTCGCTGCTCCGGTCGCCCGGTAACCGTTACGACGATGCGAGTTGCCGCCTTTGCCGTGCTGCTGCTGTGGGCGCTCCCGGCCGCGGCGCTGACCCGCGCCACCAACTTGACCGCGCTGCCGACGCGCATCGAGGTCGGCGTCGACGGGCCAGTGACGGCTCGCGTTCTCGCGCTCGCGACGCCGCTGCGGCTGGTCATCGACCTCGGCGGGGTCGATGCGGCGCGGCAGGAAGTGACCGGCAGCGGTGCCGTTAAGGCTGCGCGGATCGGCCAGTTCGACGTGAAGACGGCGCGCATCGTGGTCGATCTCGCCAAGCCGATGCGCGTTGTCGCGGCCGATGTCGGCGACGATGGTCGGCTGACCATCAAGCTCGCCCCCGCCAGCGCGACGGAATTCGCCACGGCGACGAAGCGTGGCCGGGTTTCGCTCGTGGTAGGGGCCCGCTCCGTTCCGCCGGTGCCAGATCTGTCCAAGCCTACTCCCGCCAAGCCAACGAAACCCACCGCCGCGGCCAAGCCCGCGACAAGTTCACCGCTTGCGACCAAGCCTGCAGCCAACGCGTCTGCCGACCCGGCACCTCCCGCCGACACCGGCGCGTTCGGCAAGCCCGCTGCCGATCCCGACTTCGACCTGCCCGACGGCACCTTCGGCCCCAAGGTGAAGCCGCCTGCAACCTCGCGGCCGATCATTGCCGGTGCCGTGCTGCCGCCGACCGCTCCGCGCTCGGGCGGCAAGAAGCCCCTCGTCGTCATCGACGCCGGGCATGGCGGCAAGGACGTCGGCGCGATCGCCCTCGACGGGCGCTACGAGAAGGACGTGACGCTCGCCATCGCACGGGTCGTCGCCAAGTCGCTCAATGCCTCGGGCAAGGTCCGCGCGAAGCTGACCCGCGAGGACGACCGCTTCATCCCCCTCGGCGGCCGCGTCGCCATCGCCCGCACGGCCCGCGCCGATCTGTTCATTTCGATCCATGCCGACAGCGCGCCGAACCCGCTCGCGCGCGGTGCCAGCGCCTACACATTGTCGGACACCGCCTCGGACGCGGTCGCGGCGCGGCTGGCGGCGCGCGAGAACAAGGCCGACATCATCGGCGGCGTGAACCTGGGGGTCGAGGCACCGGAGGTCGGTGACATCATGATCGCGCTGATGCGACGGTCGACCCTCAACTCCGCAATCGCCTTCGCCGAAGCGCTGCAGGACGCTCTCGGCGACCGGGTCGTGTTTCGTGGCGAATTCCACCACTTCGCCGGCTTTCTGGTGCTCAAGGCCGCCGATGTGCCGTCGGTGCTGCTCGAGACCGGCTATGTCTCGAACGCCGACGACGCCGACTTCCTGTTCTCGAAAAAGGGCCAGAAGATCGTCGGCGAGGGTGTGGCGAAGGCGATCGAGAAGCAGTTGACGGGGCGGTAGTCCGGCACGTCAGGCGTCGGCGAACAGGTCCTCGGGGGTCAGCCCCAGCCGCTCGATCCGCGCGCGGGTCCGGGGCCATTCGTCCTGCAGGAAGGCGGCACGCTCGGTCCGCATCAGGGCCAGCCGCGCGCCGGTCTCGACGTACAGCCCAACACCCTTGCGCGCCGCGACGAGGCCGGCGGTCTGGAGTTCCTGGTAGGCCTTGGCGACGGTCAGCGGATTGACCTCGAGCTCTGCCGCAAGTGCGCGCACCGACGGCAACTGGTCGCCGTCGCCGCCGCTTGCGCTGCCGCCGGTATCGATGATGCGCGCAACGATGATGTCGCGGATCTGGAGGTAGATGGGGCGGTCACCGTGGAACACCACTGTCGTATCGCGCTAGAACACCGACGAGTCAACCGTCCCAGTGGCGCACCACAGTGTCGAGGTCGGGGCGGGGCCGGTCATCGAGCGGAACCGCCGCTGTGCCGATGAAAACAAAGCCCGCGATGCGGTCGCCTGCCTGTCCGAGCGACGCGATAACGGTAGGCGAGCGCGAGGCCCAGCCGGTGATCCAGCCTGCCACGAAGCCCATCGCCGACGCCGCGGCGCACAGCATGGTCGCAGCACCACCAGCCGACAGCTGCTGCTCGTAGACCGGGATCGCGTTGAGCTCGATGACCCGGCTAAGCACGACCACCAGGCACGGCGCCTCGCCGCCGAAGCTGCGCAGCTTCTCGACCTCGGCGGGGTTCGGCTCGGGCACCTCCGCGCGATAGGCCGCCTCCAGCATGTCGTTGAAGCTGGCACGCTGGTCGGGGTCGACCACCACGAAGCGCCACGGTGCGAGCTTGCCATGGTCCGGAACCCGGGCGGCAACCGTCAGCAGGCGCTCGAGCTGGCCCGCGGTCGGCCCGGGTCCGCGCATGTCGCGTGGTTTGGCGGAGCGGCGCGTCGCGAGCAGCGATAGCGGTGTCGAACGATCATTCAGCATGCGCGGGAGCTACACCCCTGCCCCCTTGCCCCGCAAGTTCGAGCCGCTACTGTGCGCGGCTTCAAGCGTCGCCACAGAGCGGCGGTGTTCAGGGATTTCGATGGCAAGCATACCCGCAGCCGGTGCCGGCGAGGCCTTGTGGTTCGGCCACCCGCGACAATTGGCGCGACTGTTCACCACCGAGGCCATGGAGCGCTTCGGCTACTACGGCATGCGGGCGCTACTGACGCTCTACCTCGCCGACCACTTCCTGTTCAGCGACAGCACCACCACCAGCCTGTATGGCGGCTTCACCGCATTGGTCTACCTGACCCCGCTGGTCGGTGGCTTGCTCGCCGACCGCTATCTCGGCTCGAAACGCGCGGTGAAATTCGGCGCGATCGTGATGTCGTGCGGCTACCTGATCCTGTGCTTCGGCGGCGACGCGGCAAAGCCCTACGCGACCATCGACGGCCAGCGCTACGAAGTCGCGGTCGACCGCTCGACCGCTCAGAAGCAGCAGTACATCGTCGATGCCGGGCAGCGTCTCGCGATCAAGGGGCAGGAGGACGGCTCGGTCCAACTCCACCGTGCTGACGGCAGCGTCGCGCGCACGGTGGCCAAGGGCGGACTCGTTCCCGGTGGCGAGCGCAACCCGCTTTACACGATGATCCTGCTGATCGGCCTGTCGGCGGTGACCGTCGGCAACGGCTTTTTCAAGCCCAACATCTCGACGATGGTCGGCTCGCTCTACGCCCCCGAGGACCGCCGCCGCGACGCCGGCTTTACGATCTTCTACATGGGCATCAACCTCGGGTCGTTGTTCTCGCAGCTGATGTGCCCGCTGCTCGCGGTCGGTATCCCCGGCGTCTGGGACGGGCTCGGCTGGTGGGCGGGGTTCGGCCTGGCCGCGATCGGCATGGCGATCTCGTGGGCGCTGATCCAGTTCGCCGGGCCGAGGCTCGGCGGCGTCGGCGACCCGCCCGCTCAGCCCGGCAAGGACAAGGCGCTGTCGATCTACGTCGCGGCAATCGTCGCGATCCCCGTCGTGTGGTTCCTGTTCTCCAACCTGATGAACGCGCCACCGCCGGTCGCCGGGCAGGGTATCGGCGGCTACATCCTCGGCCTCCCGATCCTCGGCAAAGTGTTGTTCGGCACCTTCCTGGCCTCGATCATCGGCATCCCGATCTGGTCGCTCAGGGTCGGCACCCGCGCCGAGTTCGAGATGATGCTGGCGGCGATCGTGCTGATCATCTTCAACGTCGTGTTCTGGACGCTGTTCGAGCAGGCGGGCAGTTCGCTGACCCTGTTCGCCGACCGCAATACCGACCTCAGCATCTTCGGCCTGTTCTCGATCACCGCCGGGCAGACCCAGTTCTTCAACGCCTTCTTCATCGTGGTGCTGGCGCCGGTCATGGCCAAGCTGTGGATCACGCTCGCCCGGCGCGGCCGCGAGCCGGGCATCCCGGTCAAGTTCGGCATCGCGCTGATCGGTGTCGGCGCGGGCTTCCTGTTCCTGGTCTGGGGAACGCAGTTCGTCGGCCCCACCTTCAAGGTCGGCATCTGGTGGCTGGCCGGACTGTACTTCATCCACTCGGCGGCCGAGCTTTGCATCTCGCCGGTCGGCCTCAGCATGATCACCAAGCTGTCGATCGCGCGCATCGTCGGCATGATGATGGGCGTCTGGTTCCTGTCGATCAGCTGCGCGCAGTACGTCGCCGGCGTCGTCGCGCAGGTCGCCAGCGTCGAGACCGTCGGCGGGCAGGTCACCAACCTCAAGGTCAGCCTCGACACCTACGCCGGGGTGTTCACCACCATCGGCGAGATCGCGATCGGTTTCGGGGTAGTGCTGCTGGTGCTGTCGGTGCCGATCAAACGCTGGATGCACGGGGTCAATTGATGCGTAAACTCGTTCTCGCAGCCCTGCTCGTCACGGCCGCCTGCGCCACCAAGCCGCCGCCCCAGTCGGTCTCCGCCAAGCCCACGGGCGCAGCGCCGGAGATCGTGTCGATCCCGCTCGACCCGTATCCGTCGACCTACAAGCCCTACCCGTCAGTGACGACCGTCATTCAGAACGCCACCATCTATGACGGCGCAGGGCGCAAGCTGATCGGCGGCGCGGTGCGGCTGGAGAACGGCATGATCGCGGAAATCGGGCAGACCGTCGCCATCCCCGCCGGAGCGCAGGTCATCGATGCCCGCGGCCTGTGGGTGACCCCCGGCATCATCGACATCCACAGCCACCTCGGCGACTACCCATCGCCCGGTGTCGAGGCGAACAGCGACGGCAACGAGGCGACCGGCCCGAACCGCTCCGAGGTCTGGGCCGAGCACTCGATCTGGCCGCAGGACCCGCAATTCACCCGGGCGCTGGCAGGCGGCGTCACCACGATGCACATCCTGCCGGGCTCCGCGAACCTGTTCGGCGGGCGCGGCGTCACCATCCGCAACGTGCTCGGCCGCACCGCGCAGGACATGAAGTTCCCCGGCGCCAAGCCGAGCCTGAAGATGGCCTGCGGCGAGAACCCGAAGCGCGTCTACGGCAGCAAGGGCCAGTCGCCACAAACGCGCATGGGCAACATCGCCGTCGACCGCCAGGTCTGGTCCGACGCGGTGATCTACAAGCGCAAATGGGATGACTACACCCGCAAGGCAAAGGCGGGCACCGCCAAGCCGTCCGACGCGCCGCGCCGCGAACTGGCCAACGACACGCTGATGGGCGTCCTCAACGGCGAGATCCTCGTCGAGAACCACTGCTACCGCGCCGACGAGATGGCCAACGTGATCGCGATGTCGAACGAGTTCGGCTACCACGTCACCGCTTTCCACCACGCCGTCGAGGCCTACAAGATCGCCGACCTGCTCAAGGCCAACAACATCTGCGCCGCGATGTGGGCGGACTGGTGGGGCTTCAAGATGGAGAGCTACGACGGCATCCGCGAGAACATCGCGATGGTCGATGCCGCCGGAGCCTGCGCCATCGTCCACTCCGACGACGCCGACGGCATCCAGCGTCTCAACCAGGAAGCCGCCAAGGCGATCGGTGCCGGGCGGCGTGCGGGCATGACGATCACGCCAGAGCATGCGTGGGAGTGGCTGTCGCTGAACCCCGCCAAGGGTCTCGGCATCGCCGACCAGACCGGCAGCCTCGAGCCCGGCAAGCGCGCCGACGTCGTGCTGTGGAACGGCGAACCGTTCTCGGTCTATTCGCGGCCGGAGAAGATCTGGATCGACGGTGCCGTGATGTACGACTGGGCCGACCCGGCCAAGCGCCCGGTTACCGACTTCGAACTCGGCCAGCCCGGACGGGGAGACACGAAGTGAAGGCGCTCCTCGCACTGCTGCTGCTCACCGCTGCGCCGGTCGCCGCGGAAACCATCGCGATCACCGGTGGCACCGTCGCCGGAACCGCGGGCGGTACCCCGATCGAGGGCGGCACGGTCGTCGTTCAGAACGGCCGCATCATCGCGGTCGGACGCAACGTGCCCGTTCCCGCTGGGGCCACCGTCATCGACGCGACCGGCAAGTGGGTGACCCCCGGCATCTTCTCGGCGATGGCCTACATGGGCATCTCCGAAGTCAGCGGTGTCGACCAGACGAACGACAGCGGCGCGTCGAAGTCACCGTTCTCGGCCGCCATCGACCTCGCGCCCGGCATCAACCCGGCCGCGACCAACATCGCCGTCGAGCGCCAGGGCGGCGTCACCCGCTCGGCGATCGGCCCGAACGCCAGCCACGAAATCTTCGGCGGCCAGGGGGCCGTGATCAGCCTTGCCGCCAGCGGTGACATCGTCACCCGACCCCGCGCCTTCCAGTTCGTCGAGATGGGCGAGGAAGGCGCGCGCGCCGCCGGCGGTTCGCGGCCGGTCGCGTTCCTCAATTTCCGCAACGCCCTGCATGAGGCCGAGCGATACGCCGCCAACCCGGTGCGCTTCGAGGATGGTCGCGGGCGCGATGCCTTCGTCACCCGCCTCGATGCCGCCGCGCTGGTCCCGGTCGTGCAGGGCTCGCAGCGGCTGCTCGTCCACGTCGAGCGCGCGCAGGACATCCTCAACGTGCTCGCGCTCCGCACCGAATTCCCGCGGCTGAAGCTCGTGCTGTTCGGTGCCCGTGAAGGCTGGCTAGTTGCCGACCGCATCGCCGCGGCGCGGGTGCCCGTCATCACCCAGCCGATGCTCGACAACCCGAATTCGTTCGAGGCGCTGGCGTCGACCAAGTCCAACGTCGGGCGGCTGGTCAAGGCGGGGGTCGTCGTCGGGCTCGGCATCCTCGAGCAGGACGCCAGCTTCCAGGCGCGCGACCTGCCCAACTACGCCGGCAACATGGTGGCGCAGGCGCGCGTCCCCGGCGGCGTCGGCCTGACCTGGGCCGAAGCGCTGCGCACCGTCACCGCAGCACCGGCTGAAATCTTCGGAATGACCGACACCGGCACGCTGGCGGCGGGCGAGCGCGGCGATGTCGTCGTTTGGGACGGCGACCCGCTCGAGCTGACCTCGGCCCCGACGGCGATGCTGATCGACGGCGTCCGCCAGCCCCTGACCAGCCGCCAGACCGAGCTCCGCGACCGCTACCTCGGGCTGAAAGTGCAGGACGCGCCGCTGCAGTATCGGCGGTAGTCGTGAGGGCTGCACCCTCCCCACGTCATCCCCGCCTTCGCGGGGATGACGTGGAGAATGGCGAGGGGAGCCTGATATGATCGTCCTGCTGATCGCGCTGGTCGCCTTCGTCGGCAGCCACCTTCTGCTGTCGCACCCGCTCCGCGCGCCATTGGTGGGTGCGCTTGGCGAGCGCGGCTTCAGCGGAGTCTATTCGCTGGTCGCGCTCGGCACGCTCGGCTTGTCGGTTTGGGCGTTCAAGCAGGCACCGGTGGGCCTGTACCTGTGGCTACCCCCGCAGTGGGCGTGGTACGCTGCTGTCCCGGTGATGCTGTTCGCGAGCATCCTGTTCGTCGGCTCGATGACCGCGCCCAACCCGGCGCTGATGGGCGGCAAAGCCACCGCCAATGGCCCGCGCGGCGTCCAGCGCATCACCCGCCACCCGATGATGTGGTCGTTTGCCCTGTGGGCGGTCGTCCACGCCTTCGTGTCGGGCGATGCGCGCACCGTGGCCTTGTGCTTTGCGATCGGGTTCCTGGCGCTGGTCGGGGCGTGGTTCCAGGACGGCAAAAAGCGCGAGCAGCTCGGTGCCGGCTGGGGCGCCCACGAGGCCGCAACGAGCTTCGTGCCGTTCGGCAGGCCGTCGGTCGGCGCGCTCAATCCCGGCATCATCGCGCTCGTCGGCGGCGTCGCGGTGTTCGCGCTGGCGACCTGGGCCCACCCCTATCTCGGAGGCCCCGCACTGTGGAGCATGATCGCTTGAGCTACACCGGCAAGACGGTCTGGGTGACCGGCGCATCATCGGGCATCGGCCAAGCGCTGGCTCTCGCGTTCTCCGCGCACGGGGCGGACGCCATCCTGTCGGGGCGGCGGACCGATGCACTCGAGGCGGTCCGCAAGGCCTGCAAGGGCGACACGCTCGAACTCGCGTTCGATACCACCGACTATGACGTGTTGCCGGCGATGGTCGCGCAGGCCGAGGGCTGGCGCGGCAAGGTCGACATCCTGGTCAACAACGCCGGCATCTCGCAACGCAGCCTCGCCAAGGACACCGGGTTCGACGTCTACCGGCAGCTGATGGAGGTCGACTTCTTCGCGCCCGTGAGGCTGACGCAGCTCGTGCTGCCGGCGATGCTGGCGCGCGGCTCCGGCCACTTCATCAACATCTCCTCGGTCGCCGGCAAGGTCGGCAGCGTGCTCCGTACCGGCTACTCGGCCGCCAAGCATGCGCTGATCGGCTACTCCGACGCGCTCCGCGCCGAGAACGCCCACGCCGGGATCGAAGTCACCGTAGTCACGCCGGGCTTCGTCCGCACCGGCGTCGCTCGTAACGCGCTGGCCGGCGACGGCTCGATCCGCGGCAAGAGCGACGACGACATCGAGGCCGGCATTTCCCCCGAGGATGCCGCCATCGAGATCCTGGCCGGGATCGCTGCCGGCAAGAGGGAGTTGTCGGTCGTCCGCGGCGGCACGGCGGAGATGCTGAAGCTCCGCGCTGGCGACCCCGAACGCCTGTTCGATCTGATGGCAGCGCACGGTGCCGCGCTGGCGGGACGCGCCGCCTGAGTTCAAATCCTTACGGCTCGCTGCGCAGCCGGACCGAAGACCAGGGTGTCAGGAACGGCAGCCATTTCGCAACCGGAAACGCTTCCACGAACTGCGAAATATGGTGCACGGCGATGCCGACGGCGACCGAGCCGACAATGGCAATCATGACGCGCGCGACGTCGGTCTCGGTGTGCAGGTAATGGGCGGGCACACCGTGGACGAGGTAGATGTAAAAGCTGGCGCCGGCGACCGCGCCGAAGACGCGTCGCCCGAGCGGCGGCATCGGCAGGCGCGGCAGCCAGAGCAGCAGACATACCGCCACCGACAGCCACAATGCGTGGGCGATCCCGGACGGTGTCTCGGGGACGGACCAGCCGCCCGGCAGTACCGAGGCCGAGAATCCGACCAGGAGCAGCAACACAGCGCCGAGCGTGAACCTCCGTGATGGCGTGTCGGCATGGTGGATGCACCAGCCCAGCACCACCAGGTACAGCAGCGCGTCGGGCGTGCGGTCCGCCAGTCCGCGCTCGTCGAAGACCAGCGCGCCCACTTCCCGGATGGCGACCGCCGCCGCCAGCAGCAACAGGCCGAAGCGCCAGGGCTGGAGCATTGCGGCCCGGCGAACCCGCGCGAACACGAATACGCCCGCGACGACCAGATAGATCTGCAGCATCGCCTCGATGAACCAATATGGCTCGATGAAGCTTTCGAACTCGCCGAAAAGGTTTCCGCACAGCAGCAGTGCGGGCCAGGTGACGTGGCCCTTGTAGGCCATGTAGATCACCAGGATCGCGTAATAAGGCGCTATGATCCTTGTCGCGAAGCCCTTCACGACCGCCATGCCGTGGCCCTCGATGAGGCGAGCGCGCTGGAAGCGGGCGAGGTTGTAGCCGACCAGCAACAGCAAGACACTTGCGCCGCCACCGACGACGAAGCTGCTGCTGTGGTTGACGATGACCGCGACGATCGCAAGCGCACGCAGCACAATGTCGGTGCCGATGCGGTTGGACCACCCCTGCCGCGGCTTCGCGTTGCGCTCGAACAGCTCGAGCTCGGCGAGCGTCATCGCCTCCCAGCCGTCGGGCGCCGTCCCCATGGCGTCCTCGAGCGCGATCGACATCGCGACGTAGCCGAGCGAGTCGCCGCCGAGCATGACGAAGCTGTCGGTTGGCCGGAGCGTCCGGCTGGGGAACGCACGGGCGAACGCCGCCGCGACGGCGTCGCTGGGTGTCGTGTCGCGCTCAGCCTGAGCCGCCAGCAGGATGCTGCGGTAGTCGATCTTGCCGGACGGCAGTCGCGACTGCTCGTGCACCGCCGTGACGTGGAACAGCGTCGCCGCAAGCTTGAACTCGGCGGCCAGGGCCGCAGTGACTGTCGCCGGCGCGGCGCCGTCGAGAACCTCGACCGCGATGAAACTATCATTGCCCGTTGCGGCCCCGCGCCAGCCGTGGCGCTGCAGTGCCGCCTCGACCTCGTCGAGCGCGATACGCAATCCCATCGGCTTCACGAAGCGGCTGCTGCGCCCGACGATCCGGTAGTAGCCGGCGCTGTTGCGAACCGCGATGTCCCCCGTCGCGAGCCGGTCCAGGCCGGCCGGCAGGGCGAGGTCCGCGGGCACTTCCGCGTATCCCATCATGATGTTGTCGCCGCGATAGACGAGTTCGCCGGGCGTCTCGGGCGCGTCGACGACCAGGCCCGCGTCGTCGACCAGCGTGAACGCCCCGCCCGGTATCGCGACGCCGATGCAGTCCGGGTGGTCCGCGAGCGCCGCGGGCGGGAGGTACGCCATGCGCGCCGTCGCCTCGGTCTGCCCGTACATGACGTAGAACCGCCGGCCGGTTTCCGCCGCCCAGGCAGCGTAGCGGGCAACCGCGTCGGGGCTCATGCGTCCCCCTGCCTGCGTCAGGCAGCGCAGCGACGCCGGGGCCCGGCGCATGAAGTCGATGCGGTCGAGCAGTTCGTAGCTGTGCGGCACGCCGGCCAGCGACGTCACCCCGAACTCCTCGGCAAACGCCAGCGTTTCGGGATCGAGCAGCGAGCCCTTGGTCAGCAGCAGCGCCGCCCCGGCGGCGAGGTGGGAATGGACCAGCGACAGCCCGTAGCTGTAGTGGAACGGCAGCGTGACCAGCGCGCGGTCGTCGGCCTCGATGTCCAGGAAGGCGCAGATCGACGTGGCGTTGGCATCGAGCGCCGTCGTCGCCAGCCTGACGAGCTTCGTCGCCCCGGTGGTCCCCGAGGTCGACAGCAATACGGCGAGATCGGCGTGCAGGTTACGCCGCGGATGGACTGCCGCGATGCTCCAGCTGTCGTCCTGGCCCGAGAACACGGCATCGGGTTGCCACGCCTCGGCGAGTCGCGCTCCACCGCCCTCGCTGCCGAGGAGCACGACGTGGTTGCCGGCCAGCGCACCGACATAGGCGACCAGTGATTCGACCGAGTTGCGGGGCTCGATCAGAACGAGTCGACGGATCGGCCCGAGGCTCTCGGCGACGGCATCCGCTCGGGTCGCCAGCGTTGAGTAGGAAAGGCTGTCGCCGGTGTCGTCGATCGCGGCAAGCCGCTGACCGAACGCCGGAATCGATTGGATAAAGCGCGGCCCGGCGTCGCAACGGCTACGCAGATCTGGCACAGCCAGCGACAACGACACTACACGTACCCCCCGCGTGCCGGCGGCCGCCGACGCATTTGTACGGTAGTCGTTTGTTTCGTTGTTGCAACGGCTTATTTATTAATCGGCAAGGTTTCTTGACGGAATTTTGCGCCAGGGTCGCGATACAAAATCACGCCAATTGCCTGGTCTCGGCGCTGTTACGGATAACGAGCCGAGAGATAATTCGAAAAATTATCGTGCGGCTACAGGCTGTACGCCCTGTAGACGAGCGTTACGCCCAGGATCAGCGACGCCCAAACCAACCCGATGCCCAGCGCGTACAGCGATCCATTGGTCGCCCGTCGCCACGTAAGACGCGAAACTGCAGTTAACATAAAGCAATCACTCCCCGAAACGGTTCCTTAACCGAAACGAAACTCCTTGCAACATTAAATCTGTCGGCATCCACGTCGGTTGTTCCGATTTCTGCCACGCGACCACCGGGCGCCCGGACAGATGCAGTTGGCCACCGGGTCGGCGACAAGCTGGCAGCAGCGGCGGCGTTCGCATGGGCGACGGCGCCGGGTTCGCGTATAGGATCAGCCGCAGCAACCGAGCCTGCAGGGGAACACACCATCACCGACGCGATCGGCAACGGCCAGGAGTTTCCATGACAGCGCGTAGGGCGGTGCTGGCGGGCCTGCTCATGGTCGCGGCGAGCTGCGGCCCGGCCCTCGCGGCTCCGGCCGCTGTGGCGCGAACGATGCCCGAGATCGTCGCCCGCGCTGATGGCGTCGACGTGCCGCTTGCCGGCGGCGTGCTTCGCATCACCGCGCTCACCGATGCAATCCTGCGAGTCCGGCTGGGCCGCGACTGCACCATGCCGGAGGACGCGAGCTGGGCGGTCCCAGCCGACGTGCGCGCCCGTCATGTCCGTGTCACGGCGGCACCGGACGGCTTCGCCACGGCCGCGCTCAGGGTGCGGATCGTCGGCGGACGGATGCGCATCGAGGACCGCGCCGGCAAGACGATCTCGTCCGACGCGGTCGACCCGGTGAAGCTCGACGGCACCGGCTTCACCCTCCGCAAGACACTGCCGGCCGCCGAGCACTATTTCGGCCTCGGCGACAAGACCGGCGGCCTCGACCGCCGCGGGCAAAGCTTCGTCGACTGGAACACCGACGCCTACGGTTTCACCGGCAGCACCGACCCGATCTACAAGAGCATACCCTTCTTCGTTGCGGTCGGCGGCGACGGCGGCAGCTACGGCGTGTTCCTCGATAACACGTGGCGGACGTGGTTCGACTTCGGCCACCGCGAGGACGACGTGCTGGCGTTCGGTGGCCCCGATGGGCCGATCGACTATTATTTCATCGCAGGGCCAACCACCGCCGAGGTCGTGCGCCGCTACACCGACCTGACCGGCAAGGCACCGCTGCCACCCTTGTGGGCGCTCGGCTACCAGCAGTCGCGCTACAGCTACATGTCCGACGCCGAGGTCCGCGGGATCGCCGCGCGGCTGCGCTCCGACCGCGTGCCCGCCGACGTGTTGTGGCTCGACATCGACTACCAGGACCGCAACCGCCCGTTCACGGTCAATACTGCAACCTTCCCCGACCTGAAGCGACTCGCCGGCGACATGGGCAAGGACGGCTTCAAGCTCATCACCATCACCGACCTGCACGTCGCGCATGCCCCCGGCGAGGGTTACGCGCCATACGACAGCGGCACGGCGGGCGACCATTTCGTCCACCGCGCCGACGGGTCGCTCTACGTCGGCGCCGTCTGGCCGGGGCCGTCGGTGTTCCCGGATTTCACGCAAGGCGCGACGCGGGAGTGGTGGGGCGGCCTGTTTCGCAAGCAAGTCGCGGACGGCATCGCCGGGTCGTGGAACGACATGAACGAGCCGGCGATCTTCGAGACCCCGACCAAGACCATGCCCGCCGACGTCCGCCACCGCATCGCCGGCGACGGCTTCGCACTGCGCACCGCGACCCATGCCGAGATCCACAACGTCTTCGGCATGGAGAACAGCCGTGCCACCTACGAGGGCCTGCGCACGATCGCGCCCGACGAACGCGCCTTCGTGATGACCCGCGCCAGCTATGCCGGCGGGCAGCGCTATGCCGTCACATGGACCGGCGACAACCGCGCGACCTGGGATCACCTCAAGCTGTCGGTCCAGCAGATCATCAACCTCGGCCTGTCGGGCTTTGCCTGGAGCGGTGCCGACGTCAGCGGCTTCGCCGGCGGCCCGAGCCCAGACCTGTTGACCCGCTGGTTCGAGATCGGTGCCTTCTACCCGGTGTTCCGCGACCACTCGACCAAGGACAGCCCCCGCGTCGAGCCGTGGGTCGACGGCCCCGGGCATCTCGCGATTCGCCGCCGCTTCGTCGAGGAGCGCTACCGGTTGATGCCCTATCTATACGCACTGGCGGACCGCAACTCCCGCCTCGGCGACCCGGTGCTGCGACCGGTGTTCTATGATTACCCGACAGCGCTGCAGATGCCGTGCGACCAGTCTTTCGCCTTCACCGTCGGGCGCTCGCTGCTGGTCGCGCCGCCGCCCGACCCGGAATCACCGCGCGCCTATGACGTCTGCCTGCCGGGCGGCGGCTGGTTCGATTACTGGACGGGCAAGGCCGTCCCCCGATCCGGAACGAACCCGCTCGGCGACATCGTCCGCGAGACGCCGCGGCACGATCACCTGCCGGTGTTCGTGCGGGCGGGCACGATCCTGCCGCGCCAGCCGCTGGTCCAGAGCACCGCCGAGATACCGGTCGGGCCGCTGCGGCTCGACGTCTATCCGGGCGCGGACTGCCGCGGCGAACTTTACGCCGACGATGGCCACAGCATGGTGTTCCAGCGCGGCGCGTTCCTCCGGCAGGAAATGACCTGCACGGTGTCGAGCGACGGTTTTAGCGTCAGGTTCGCCACCCGCGCGGGCAGTTTCTCGCCTTGGTGGAAACAATTTCAGGTCGTCGTCCACGGCTGGCAGGGCGCTGCCCGGGCGAGGGTCCAGGGACGACGGACCGAAGGCCGGGTCGACGATGCCGCGCAGACCCTGACGCTGATCGTACCCGACCAGCCACGCGCTTCGACGATCGCTATCGCCCGACGCTAGACCCGACCGGTACCAGCGACCTGGGCTGTCCTACACTTCACCTGCCTGGTACAATGTTATCACGCCGGATTCACGGACGCGTGCTCTTTCTCATTGCAGGTTATTGAATTTCAACGGTTCGGCTCTTCGCGGTGCCAAGATCGTGAAAACTGCGAGGGTGACAACTCTGACAACTCTCGCTCAGACTGGATCGTCCACGAGCCGTGGATCGTCGGCAACCGAATCGTCCACCATCAGCGCGTCGACGAAGCGCTGACGCCACCACACCACGTCCTCGGTCTCGACCGAGTCCATCAATTTACGCCACCGGCGTACGCGTTCGGCCCTGTCCATCGCCAGGGCGAAGACGATCGCGTCGGACATCTCCTCGGCGCTGTAGGGGTTGATCAGCACCGCGTCCTTAAGCTGGACGGCGGCGCCGGCGAAGCGCGACAGGATCAGCACGCCGGGGTCCTCCGGATCCTGTGCCGCGACATACTCCTTGGCGACAAGGTTCATGCCGTCACGCAGCGGCGTCACCAGCCCGATCTTCGAAGCGCGGTAAATGCCGGCGAGCACATCGCGGGGATAGCCCTGGTTGACGTACCGGATCGGCACCCAGTCGACGTCGGCGTATTCGCCGTTGATCCGGCCCGACAGGCCTTCGAGCGCCGTGCGGATGTCCTGATAGGTTGCCACCGACTCCCGCGACGGTGGCGCGATCTGGAGCAGGAAGACTTCCTTGCGCTGCTCCGGGTGCTCGACGAGGAACCGCTCATAGCCGAGGAAACGCTCCTCCAGCCCCTTGGAGTAATCGAGCCGGTCGACCCCGACGATCATGTCGCGACCATTGGCGCTGTCGCGCATCTGCCGGTGCGACAGCCGCGCCGCGGTGCTGCGCGACATCGCGACGAACTCCTTGGTGTCGATCCCGATCGGGCAGGTGATGACCTGGATCGTGCGGCCGTCGAGGCTGATCCGCTGGTCATCCTCGAGCACCGCGCCGAGCTGCTGAACGACGTATTCGGTGAAGGATTCACGCCACTCGTCGGTGTGAAAGCCGATGAGGTCGTACGCGAACAGTGTCCGCACCAGTTCCTCCGCCATCGGCAGGCTGGAGAGTAGCCGCCGCGGCGGCCACGGAATGTGCAGGAACAGCCCGATGCGGTTCTCGCAGCCGCGCTTACGCAACTCGGAGCCGAGCGGAAACAGGTGATAGTCCTGCACCCAGATCGCATCGTCAGGCTCGATCAGCGGGCGGACGGTCTCGGCGAAGCGCTCGTTGACGCGCTGGTAGCCGCCGGCATAGCCACGCTCGTATTCGGCGAGGTCGACGCGGTCGTGGAACAGCGGCCACAGCGTCCGGTTGGCGTAGCCGTTGTAATATTCCTCGATGTCCTGGTCTTCGAGGTCGATCGTCGCCGTGGTCACGCCGCCCTCGCGCTCGAAGTTGATGTGCCCGGTGAACTGGTCGGTGCGCTCGCCCGACCAGCCGAACCAGAACCCGGAATACTCGCGCAGCGCCGCCGCCAGCGCGACCGCCAGCCCGCCCTGCGAGCCGGGTGCCGACTTGCCCGGGGACTGGACGCGGTTCGAGATGACGATCAGTCGGCTCAACGAAGGGTGCTCCACGGATGACTAAGCAGGACGGCGCAATTGATCATGCCAACCAGCGAATAAGTCTGCGGGTAGTTGCCCCACAGCTCGCCGGTCGTTGGGTCGATGTCCTCCGACAGCAGGCCGGCGGACGTCCGCCGCGACAGCATTTCCTCGAACAGCACGCGGGCATCGCCACTGCGCCCGGTCAGGTGGAGCGCCTCGATCAGCCAGAAGGTGCAGACGTTGAACGCGGTCTCGGGCAGGCCGAAATCATCCTCGGTCGCATAACGCAGCATCGTCGAGCCGCGCCGCAGGCCGACCTCGACTGCTTCCAACGTCGTGACGAAGCGCGGGTCGTCGGGCGACAGGAAGCGCAGGTCGAGCAGCTGGATCAGGCTGGCGTCGAGGTCGTCGCCGGAGAACGTCGCCGACATGCGCTGGGTGTCCTCGCGCCACGCCGCCGCCTCGATCGTCGTGCGGATATGCTGAGCCCGCTCCGCCCAGAACGCTCGCCGGTCCTCGAGCTTCAGTGCTGCCGCAGCACCGGCGAGCCGGTCGCAGGCCGCCCAGCACATCGCCGCCGAATAAGTGTGGACGTTCTGGCGGGTGCGCAACTCCCACAGTCCGGCATCGGGCTGGTCGTGGAACTGCCACGCCCGCTCGCCGACACGCTCCAGCGAGGTGAAGTCCTCGACGCCAGCGACGCGGTACAGGCGCTCGTCGAAGAAAGCCTGGGCGTTGGACAGCACGATCTGGCCATAAGCGTCGTGCTGGATTTGCTCATAGGCCTGGTTGCCGACGCGGACCGGGCCCATGCCGCGGTAGCCGGCGAGGTCGGGGGCGATACGCTCCTCGAGCACGGTCTCGCCGAAGACGCCGTACAAGGGCTGGATGTGACCGCCCTGCGCGCTGTCGACGATGTTGCGGAGGTAGCCGAGATACGCCTCCAGCACGTCGAGTGCCCCGAGCCGGTTGAGCGCCTGCACGGTGTAATAGCCGTCGCGGATCCAGCAGTAGCGATAGTCCCAGTTGCGCTCCGACCCGGCGTGTTCCGGTATCGACGTGGTCAGCGCCGCGACGATCGCCCCGCTCTCCTCATGCTGGCACAGCTTGAGGGTGATCGCCGAGCGGATGACGACATCCTGCCACTCGGCTGGCGTCGCCAGGCCGCGCACCCAGCTTCGCCATTCGGCGGTGGTGTCGGCCAGCATCTGCTCGATGGTCGCCGCGATGCCGCGATCGAAGGACTCGTCGGGCCCGAGGAAGAAGTGCAGCGTGTCCTCGACCCGGAAGGCTCGCTCGCTCTCGACCATGCCGATAGGCGCGGTCGTGGTCATGCGCAGTGTCAATTCATCGAGCAGGTAGCGGATATGGTTGGAGCCACTTGTCGTCGCGACACCGGCCTTGCCCCAGTCGCGCGTCGGGCGCAGCCGGACCCGGATGCGCGGACTGCCGCTGACCGGCCGGACGATGCGCACGAACGCCACCGGGCGATAGGTCCGGGCGAGGCGGCGAAAGCGTGGGCAGAAGTCGATGATCTCGACCGCGTTGCCGCTGGCATCGGTATGCCGGCTGACGAGGATCGGGGTGTTGCGCAGGTAGCTCTGCTCAACCGTGACACAGCCTTCGAGATCGATCGCCCAGAACCCGGCACCAGCGTCCGGCGCTTCGGCCTCGCCCGCGAGCAGCGCCGAGAACAACGGATCGCCGTCGACGCGCGGCACGCAGCCCCAGACGAACCGCCCGGCGGTGTCGACCAGCGCGCTGACCTGGCAGTTGCCGATCGGCCAGAGGTTGAGCGTCGTCGTCATGACGCATCACCCCACGCCGCCAGCCACGCCAGCGTCGCCGGCACGTCGTCGAGCCGGTACTGTGCCGCGGTCGGACGCGGCGGACCGACGAGAATCCCTGCGCCGCCAAGATCGGCAGCAGCGATAAAGGCGGCCTCGTCGGTGTCGTCGTCGCCGATGAAGACCGGCCTCGTCCCGCTCATGCCGGGGCTGCTTGCCAGGTTCTTGAGCGCGCCGCCCTTGTCGGCGCCGGGCGCGCGGAGCTCGAAGACCATCTTGCCGGACTGCAACACCAGGCCGCTCGACGCGGCGAGCGCGGTCGCCAAGCGGCGGCACGCACCCTCGGCTTGCGGCTCACCCCGGTAGTGTATCGCAACGCCGAACGGCTTGCGTTCGATCACGATGCCGGAATGGGCCTTCTGGAGGCGGGTGATCTCCTGGATGACGGGTCCCAGAGCGTCGGGCCGCTCCGGTTCGGAAACGGTGCCATCGGGCCAGCGAATCTCGACGCCGTGACTGCCCGCAAAGGCCAGCGTCGTCGCGCCGAGCAATTGCTGGAGCTGGATGATCGGCCGCCCGCTGATGATCGCCAACCGCCCGGGCAGCCTGGCAGAAAGCCGGGCAAGCAGCAGGCGCAGGCGATCGCCGACCACCACCGCGTTGGGATGAGCGGCGATCTCGACCAGCGTGCCGTCGAAGTCGAGGAACAGGCTCGCGTCGTCGAGCAGTTCGATCTCGGGGGTCGGCAAGTTGCGATCCGCTGAAATTTGGCTCGCGATCAAAGCTTTGGTTCTACTCATGGTACGATAACGTGCTGCCCTGGTTTCCGGGGGCGGTACGGCGAACGATAATTTCGGCACGAACTATGATGGTATCACTGGCTCCCGACTAAATTGACTCGAAATTACGCAGTAGCGCGCTTGTCGACCCCAGCAGATATGCCACTAGGAACGGTTTCTCGTGCTGAACCTACCTTTTCAATGGACTAATCGCGAATCGGCTAGTCACGGATTGAGGGCAATCCCGCGCAATAGTCGGCGATGCTGCAGGATAAATCGCAAAATGCGGCGCTCGCATGTCCGGACCGTGTCGCCGACATGGTCGTATCGGGCAGGTTCATCTAGATGCCGATAAGGGACGACGATGGTCAGCGCTTCACCCACATCCCGAATGCTGAGCCGCCGCGACACCCTGGTCGCCCTGGCGGCGGCGGCCGTCGCGTCGGGCACGAGCTTCGCCGCGGTGCCACGGGCGCAGATAGGTGGCACGCCGTTCTCGTGGGACCTTCTCAAGGCACTGGCGCTGCGCGTCGCCGGCCAGCCGTGGCAGCCGCCGCGCCCGGTCGCCGCCGCCAAGCGCCTCGATTTCGATTCGGTCGGCCGCATCGATTATCGCCGCGACAAAGCGCTATGGCCGGGCACCGATGCCGAGGCGCGTTTTTTCCCCCTTCAGATGTACGCCGATACGCCGGTCGAGATTGCCGTCGTCCAGAACAATGTCGCGCGCCCATTCGCGTTCTCGCCCGAGCTGTTCGCGGTTAGGGCGGACGCGAAGGGCGTCAAGCCCATCCTCGCGCCCGGGCTCGCCGGGTTCCGCCTGATGAACGCCGGTGGCCGGGGTGACTGGCTGGCATTCCAGGGTTCGTCGTACTTCCGTGCCGCAGGCGCGCTGGATCAGTATGGCATCTCGGCGCGCGGGCTGGCGGTCAACACCGGCATCGACGGACAGGAGGAGTTCCCGGTCTTTACGCGGTTCTGGCTCGAGCGTGGGCCTGGCGCGGCGATGACGGTCTATGCCCTCCTCGAAGGACGCAGCGTCACCGGCGCTTATCGGATCGTGTCGCGCAAGACCCCGGCGGGGCCTGTGCAGGATGTCACCCTGTCGGTTCACCTTCGTTCTGACATCGCGCGCCTCGGCTTCGCGCCGCTGACCAGCATGTTCTGGTATGGCGAGGGCAACCGCACCGCTGGGGTCGACTGGCGGCCCGAAATCCATGATTCCGACGGTCTGGCGCTGCTGACGGGGGCGAACGAGATGATCTGGCGGCCGCTGGTCAACCCGCCCCAGCCGACGACCAACAGCTTCGCCGACACGACCCCGCGCGGCTTCGGCCTGCTCCAGCGCGACCGGCGCTTCGCGGATTATCAGGATGACGGCGCCTTCTACGAGAAGCGACCGAACCTGTGGGTCGATCCGCTCGGCGACTGGCAGGCGGGGTCGGTAATGCTGTACGAGATCCCGACCCGCAAGGAGATCGAGGACAATATCGTCGCCTTCTGGGTTCCGGCAGAGCCCGCAAAAGCCGGGAACAGCTATGATCTCGGCTACCGGCTCAACTGGAATGCCACCAACCCCGGTCCCCAGTCGCTGGCTCGCGTCGTCGACTGCTGGACCGGCACGGCGGGATCGCCGGGGCACGAGCCGACGGCCGGCGCGCGGCGCTTGGTCGCCGACTTCGCCGGCCCTAACCTGGCCGGGCTGACGCGCGACAGCGGCGTGCAGGCGGTGGTAACGGCGGGCACCGGGCAGCTTCTGACAAGCCACGCCTATCCGGTCGTCGGGATTGCCTCGCGCTGGCGGCTGATCGTCGAACTGGCCGAGGGAAACCATAGGCCGGGTAGTTTGCGCGCTTATCTGAAGAATGGTCCTGATGCGTTGAGCGAGACTCTGCTCTATGATTTGTATTGAGCCATGATGGTCGCCGGCAGGAGTGCGATGCCTCTTACGCGCGATGCGTTGACGACGCTGGCCGAATTTCCCGAGCGGTCGGGTCGGGCGCGGCCGTCGGCGGACCGTCCGCCTGTCGGCAATGTCCGGCCGGACCCGGCGGCATCCAGCACGTGGACGCAGGGCCCCGGCAGCTTCCTGCCACCTGAGGCCCTGCTCGACATGCCCGCGCAGCCGCTCGACTGGGCGAGTTCGCCGGGACAGGCGGGGCCGGCACCGTTGCGCGGCGGGGCTGCGGACATCGCCGGACGCCGCGCCTTCATGGTGTTGGGCAGCTTGCTGCTCGGTATCTTCGGCACCCTGCAGATGGGCGGCGCGCTCGCCAAGGACGGCGTCGACGTCCTCGACGCCGTCTTCCTGGCGTTGTTCTTCAGCCTGTTTACCTGGATCGCCTTCGGCTTCCTCGGTGCAATTGCCGGCGTCATCGCCTTGGCCACCCGGGAAACCGGCCCCGATGGTCGAGCGCCGTCACGGCTGCCCCGGCAACGCACCGCTGTCCTGCTGACGATCTGCAACGAGGACCTCGGCGCCGTACAGACCCGTCTGACGGTGATGGCGCGCTCGATCGCCTCGGTCGGAGCGTCGCAACTGTTCGATATATTCGTGCTTAGCGACTCCGCCGCGCTTGCCGAGGACGCCGAGGCGGAAGCCTTCCAGCGCGTCCGGAGCGGCACCGCGGTCCAGATCTTCTACCGCCGCCGGATTCGCAACGAAGCGCGCAAGCCCGGCAATATTGCGGATTGGGTGAAGCGCTTCGGCGGCGCATACGAGTCGATGATCGTCCTCGATGCCGACAGCCTGATGACTGGCGAGGCAATGGCGGGGATGGCGGTCATGATGGAGGACCAGCCCGACCTAGGCCTGTTGCAGACCATCCCGACGATTATCAACGGCCAAACGTTCTTCGCCCTTTGGCAGCAGTTCGCCGCGGCCGCCTACGGCCATCTCGCTTCGGCCGGCCTGCAATGGTGGTCCGGCAATGAGGCGACGTTCTGGGGCCACAACGCCATCATCAGGGTGCGGGCGTTCGCGCAGAGCTGCGGCCTGCCGGCATTGTCCGGAATGGAGCCGTTCGGCGGCAGCATCATGAGCCACGACATGGTCGAGGCGACGCTGCTCCGCCGCCGTGGCTGGGCCGTGCAGATGGTGACCCTGCCAAGCGGCAGCCACGAGGAGTTTCCGCCGACGCTCGCCGACCATGCTGTCCGGGACCGGCGCTGGTGCCAAGGCAATTTGCAGCATCTTCGCCTGCTCGGCGTCGACGGGCTGCACTGGGTCAGCCGCTTGCAGCTCCTGATGGGCGCTTCGTCGTACATCACCTCGCCGTTGTGGTTGTTGCTACTGCTCGTCGGTCTCGCCGAACAGGCGCGGTCCCCCGGCGGGGACGTCGCGGTGCTGGCACAGCCGTGGCTGCTCGGCCTGACGCTGCTGCTGCTGTTTGGCCCCAAGCTGATCGCGTGGATGTGGCTCGTTATCGACCGCGACCTGCGCTCCAGTCTCGGTGGCGGCCGCCGCGCGACGGCGACCATCGCGCTCGAAATCCCGCTGTCGACGCTGGTCGCGCCGATCATCATGCTCGGCCAGACGATGGCGATCGTCGATATCCTGCGCGGTCGTCCAAGTGGCTGGCTGACGCAGCGGCGCGAGGCGGACGGCCTCGCACCGCGCGATGCACTGTCGCTCTACCGTTGGCACATAGTGCTCGGCCTCGGCTTCGCGATTGCCGCGCTCGCTGGGCTGGCTGGCGCGGCCTGGACCATGCCGGTCACGATAAGCCTGCTCGCGGCACCGATGACGGCGATGCTGCTGTCGAGGCGCGACGTCGGGGCCTATCTGAGCGACCGTGGCTTGTTCGTCAGCCGGCCAGAGGCCAGCGTGAATAGCCCGCAACGTCGCCGCAACACCGCGGTTGCAGCTGGTTGCCCTTAGGGAGCATTGGTGATCAGCGCTGGATGTGAACTGCGCCAGGCGTCCGGCGGGCGGTTCGGCTTCGGCAATCAGCTATATTGCTACAGTCGTGCTATCGACCTGAATTGACCTGCTGGGGGGCCATCTCAGGTCGAAGGACCAGCGCGGTTATCAGTTCATAGGCGCAATGCCAGCTGTGGCCCCATCACGGGGTCCGTACATCTCAAATCTCGTGCCCGTGGATTGCATACCAACCGCACTGATCGTCGGCGAATTGTAGAGTTCCGGTCTGGCTGCGGGTCAATTTGTAGCCGAAGGTCGGTGTAGGCGTATCGCGCTGGTCGATGCTTATTACAGCATGCAATACCAACAACCGTGGTCATGTGGGCAACACCTATCGCGTACGCGGTTGTGGCAAAACGGCCACTTTTACGATCTTTCATCAACCATAGCCTGTGACGCCGCTTGTATACAAATACCGGGATAATAGAGTGCTTGGGTCACGACAGGCGTGACGAATGCAGGCCGCGCCGCCAAGCGTCGTTCTGCCAGCACGAGGGCGGGCACCATGACGGGATACAAATCACTAGGCCGCTGGCTTGCAGGCGTCGCCGTGGTCGCCCCGTTCATGCTGATCCAGACAAGTGTCGCCGCACAGGCTTCCGCTACCGGTGTTGTACCGACGGATCCGGGCGACATCGTCGTCACAGCACGGCGCGTCAACGAGAGCCTGCTGCAGGTCCCGGCGTCGATCACCGCCTTTTCCGCCGACACGATCGACAAGGCCGGGATCCAGCGCGCCGAGGACTTTATCAAGCTCACCCCGGGTGTGACCATCGTCACGAGCACCGCCGAGGCGGGCGACACCCAGATCAACATCCGTGGCATCAACGGCGCGCGCGACGCCGAAAGCTCGGTGGCGCTGGTCGTCGATGGCATCCTGATGACCAACACCTCGTCGCTCAACCAGGACCAGGGCACCGTCCGGCAGATCGAGGTGCTCAAGGGACCGCAGGGCGCCTTGTACGGCCGCAACGCCGCCGCCGGCGCGATCGTCCTGCAGACCCTCAAGCCGACCGATACCCTCTCGGGCGGCGGTAAGATCAGCTACGCCAACGAGAAATCGGTCAACGGCAGCGCCTATCTGTCAGGCCCGATCGCGCCCGGCATCGGCTTCGTCCTGTCGGGCAATTACCGCCGCACCGACGGCTTCTACCGCAACACCTTCCTGGACGATAAGTCGGTCGACAACCAGGAAAGCTGGAACATCGACGGCCGGGTCATCGCCGAGGCCGGCCCCGACACGACGATCGATATCAAGGCGCGCTACGGCGAACTGCACGGCGCATCGATCAACTTCAATTCGGCGTTCCAGTTGCCGAACTTCGGTACCGTCAACCCGGCCTTCAACGAGGACGTCAACGACCACAAGTTCAACTATTATTCGAACATCAAGCCGACCAACAACCAGCGGACCATCGAGGGCTCAGTCAAGCTCGACCACGACTTCGGCCCGGTGAAGCTCACCGCCTACACGTTGTACAGCAATATCAAGAACAACCTGACGGCAGACGGCACCTCGGCCGACTTCGCCCGCTACATCTCCACAGTCGACCCGCGCGGGCAGCGCACCGTCAACTCGTGCTTCGCCACCACCGCCGCGCTGACCGGCTATCCGGTCAATCCGCCCGCTTCGATCGGCCAGATCCCGGTGCCGTTCCTGTTCGCGCCCGCGACCGGCTCGACCTTTGGGGCCTATTCGCCGACCACCTGCGACGGCACCCAGTATCAAGTCCGCAACCAGAAGGACATCAGCGCCGAGGCACGGCTGATCTCGCAGACCGATGGCCCGCTGTCGTGGCAGGCGGGCGGCTATTACCTGCACATCGACCGCACCGTTGGCGTCAGCCTCGGCGGCGACACCGGCAACGGTGTCATCAAGCAACTCTACAACGATCCGGCCTCGCTCAACCCGACCTCGCAGTTGTTCGCCGACCGCTTCCGTACCAATGTCTACGCGGCGTTCGGCTCGGCCGAGTGGAAGCCGACCTCGTCGTTCGATGCCAGCGTCGCCCTGCGCTATGACATCGAGCAGCGCCGCGCCCACAGCCTGGTGCCGATCGCCACCGACCCGTTCACCGGCGGCCCGATCAATCCCGGCCAGGCCTTTGGTCCGATCACCGACAAGAGCCGCACCTTCAAGCAACTCGAGCCCAAGATCAGCCTGCGCTGGGAAGTCGCGCCGCAGACCAACCTGTTCGCCGACTGGGGCGTCGGCTTCAAGTCGGGTGGCTTCAACAACCAGGGCTCGGCCGCCATCGTCAACGCCAATTTCAACAACCCGGTCATCCCCGGGATCGACGCGGACGTGCTGATCAGCGACCAGTTCCGGAAGGAGCGCTCGAGCGCCTTCGAAGCCGGCGTCAAGGGCAAGATCGGCCCGGTCACCTACAACCTCGCCGGCTATTACACCCAGGTCCACGACATGCAGTTCTTCGAGTTCTTCGTCGGCAGCTTTGGCCTGCTGCGCGTCGTCTCGAACATCGACCGTGTCGACCTCAAGGGCGGCGAGCTTAACGTCGATGCCAAGCTGGTCGACGGCTGGACCGTATTCGGCGCGTTCAACTACACGGACTCGGAGATCAAGCGGAACGCCTCGCGGCCCTATACGGTCGGCAACGAGTCACCCTACACCGCCAAGTATACGATCAACCTCGGCAGCCAGATGGTCGTTCCGGTGCGCGAGAGCCTGAACCTGCTGTTCCGCGCCGACTACAGGATCACCGGGCCGACGTGGTTCAGCACGGTGCAGGACCAGACCCGCCCGACGCTGTTCAGCGGCCTGATCCCGATCTCGCAACTGAGCTTCCTGCCCGCCTCGTTCGGCGACGCGAACTATGTCCGAGCCAGGCGTGATGCGTTCGGCGTGCTCGACCTGCGCTTCGGTATCGAGGGCAACAGCTGGAAGGCCAGTGTCTTCGCCAACAACGCCCTCGACCGCCGCTACCTGAACGAGGTCATCCCGGCGATCGAGTTCGGCGGCTCCTTCATCTCGCCGGGCGCGCGCCGCCTTTACGGGCTCGAGCTGGCCTACAAGTTCTAGCGGCGCACCATCGCCAGCATCGCAGGGTTACCGTAGCGCTCGCCGGACGTGCCGCCCGCCGGCGATGCGGCGTCGAGTTCGGCGAGGTCCGCCGCCGTCAACACCACGTCCGCCGCTGCCATCGAGTCCTCGAGCGTCACGCGCCGCTTGGCACCCGGGATCGGCACGATGTCGGGGCCCTGGGCCAGCAGCCACGCCAGCGCGACCCGGGCGGCGCTGACCTCGTGCCGGTCGGCGACGGTCTTCACCGCCTCCAGCGCGCGCAGGTTGGCGTCGTAGTTCGCGCCCTGGTAGCGCGGGTCGTTGGCGCGGTAGTCGCCCTTGGGATACTCCTCCGCGCGCTTTGCGGTCCCCGCCAGGAAGCCGCGGCCCAGCGGCGAATAGGGTACGAAGCCGATGCCGAACTCGCGGCACGTCGGCAGAATGTCGTCCTCGACGCCGCGCTCCCACAGCGAGTATTCGGACTGGAGCGCGGCGATCGCGTGCACCGCGGCGGCCCGTCGCAACGTCTCGGGTGCCGCTTCGCTGAGCCCGATGTGAGCGATCTTGCCCTCTGCAACCAGCTCGGCGAGTGCCCCGACGGTGTCCTCGATCGGCACGGCGGTGTCGACGCGGTGCTGGTAGAACAGGTCGATCTGCTCGACGCCGAGTCGCTTCAGGCTCGCCTCGCAGACGTCGCGGACATGCGCCGGGCTCGAGTCGAGGCCGCGCGCGCCGCCCTCGAACTTGAAGCCGAACTTGGTCGCGATGATCAGGCCGTCGCGCCGTCCGGCGATGGCGCGGCCGAGCAATTCCTCGTTGGCGAACGGGCCGTAGACCTCGGCGGTATCGAAGAAGGTGACGCCGATATCGATGGCGCGGTGGACGGTGGCGATCGCCTCCGCCTCGTCGGTGACGCCGTACATCGCGGGTAGCCCGGCAACCCCGGTCATCCCCATGCAGCCGAGGCCGAGCGCCGATACGGTCAGTCCGTCGCCGAGGTTGCGCTGCTGCATAAAGGTGTCCTTCCACGGGTTCGCGGCTGGGTATAGAAGCCGCGCCATGACAACTCCAACGCCCCGCAAGTATTTCGGCACCGACGGCATTCGTGGCCGTACCAACACCCCGCCGCTGACACCGGGTATTGCCATGAAGGTCGGGCAGGCGGCCGGCGCGCACTTCCTGCGCGGGACCCACAAGCACCGGGTCGTCATCGGCAAGGACACGCGGCTGTCGGGCTACATGATGGAGACCGCGATGACTGCGGGCTTCACCAGCGTGGGCATGGACGTCATCCAGATCGGCCCGATGCCGACACCAGCGGTCGCCATGCTGACGCGCTCGCTGCGGGCCGACCTCGGCGTGATGATCTCTGCCAGCCACAATCCGTACGACGACAACGGGATCAAGCTGTTCGGCCCCGACGGCCACAAATTGTCGGACGCCGACGAGGCGGCGATCGAGGCACTGATCGACACCGAGCTGCCGCTCGCCGAGCCCGCGCTGATCGGCCGGGCCCGCCGGATCGACGACGCGCGCGGTCGCTACATCCACTTCGCCAAGTCGACCTTTCCCGATGCCCTGCGCCTCGACGGCCTCAAGATCGTCGTCGACTGCGCGCACGGTGCGGCGTACTCGGTCGCGCCCGCGGCGTTGTGGGAACTGGGGGCCGACGTCGAGGCGATCGGCGTCGCGCCCAACGGCTTCAACGTCAACGACGGCGTCGGCTCGACCCACCCGCAACTGCTTCAGGCCGAGGTCCTGCGGCACGGTGCCGACATCGGCATCGCTCTCGACGGCGACGCCGACCGGCTGATCGTCGTCGACGAGACCGGCGCGCTGGTCGACGGCGACCAGTTGATGGCGGTGATCGCCGCGAGCTGGCAGGCGACCGGCATGCTGAAGGGCGGCGGCCTGGTCGCGACGGTGATGTCGAACCTCGGGCTCGAGCGCTATCTCGGCGGCATCGGCCTGACGCTGGAGCGCACCGCGGTCGGCGACCGCCACGTCCTCGAGCGAATGCGGACCCGCGGCTTCAACGTCGGCGGCGAGCAGTCCGGGCACATCATCATGGCCGACTATGCGACGACCGGCGACGGGCTCGTTGCAGCACTCCAGATCCTCGCGGTGCTGGTCGCCGACGGACGGCCCGCGAGCCAGGTGCTGAAGCGCTTCGACGCCCTGCCCCAGCTCCTCAAGAACGTCCGCTTCGCCGGTGGCGCGCCGCTCGACGACGCCCGCGTCAAGGCAGTGATCGCTGATGCCGAGGCGCGGCTCAACGGCACCGGGCGGTTGCTGATCCGCAAGTCGGGGACCGAGCCGCTGATCCGCGTCATGGCCGAGGGCGAGGACCTGAACCTCGTCGCGGCAGTCGTCGACGAGGTCTGCGCGGCGGTCGTCGCGGCGGGGTGAACGCTGCGAATATGAACGAGAGTTGTCAGAGTTTGCACCCTGGCGACTCTGCGATCTGGCCACCGCGCGGCGCGCCGCTGTCCAGGAACGGGCCAAAAACAACGAATTGAAGCTGTCATCCCGGTTGAAACCGTCATCCCGGGCTTGAGCCGGACCCAGCTAACCACGGCGTCCGGGCGCGGGATTAGCTGGGTCCCGGGTCAAGCCCGGGATGACAGGGGGGTGCGTGATCACGGTCCTGGCCTTCCGGTTTGGCATTCCAGCATTGAGAAAGATCGTAGGCCATGACGTCGGCACGACACTAATGTACCAGATCGGCGTATTGTAGGACAGCGGCAAGCCGCTGCATGCGCCCATCTTCGCGGGAGCGGCCCGCCTACACGCACGCTCGGATTATGTCCGCCAACACCACCGCCCAGCGCTCGACGCCAGCCTCGTCCGCCAACCCGTCCTGCCGGACCTCGATCCCGAGATAGGGCAGCCCGCGCGCCTCGGCGTGGCGGTCCATCGTGTAGTTGAGGTGGCGGCCCGAGTACGGCTCGTTGTCGCCGGCATCGATGCCCTGCCCACATAGCCGCTCGATGGCGATGCGGGCGGCGCGCTCGTCGCGGTTGTACAGGATGCCGATCGGCCAGGGCCGGGCTTCGTCGCGCGAGGCGAGCGCCGGGGTGAAGCTGTGGACACTGACGATCAGCCGGGGCGGGTCGGCGTCGAGGCGCGCGGCGAGGCCGTCGTGATAGGGGCGATGGTAGACCGCGATGCGCCGTCCGCGCTCGTGATCGGGGAGGTCGGTGTTGCCCGGGACGACGACGCCGTCGCTGGAGGCGGGGATAAGGCCGGGCGACTCGGGCTCGCGGTTGAGGTCGATGACGAGGCGCGAGACGTGGCCCAGCAACGCGGAGGCGCCGAGCAGGGTCGCGAGTCGCCGGGTCAGCGCGTCGACACCTAGGTCGACCGCGACGTGGCTTCGCATGACGGCTGGTGCGACGCCGAGCTCGATGCCGGCGGGCACGTGGTCGGAGGCGTGGTCGGCAACGAGCAGGATCGACGCAGTGCCGTGCAGCCAGTGGCCTGCGACGGTCGCGATGGCGGCGGTAGGGGTGGCGGGGGGATTCGGGGTATCGATCACGTCCCGCCTATGCCCGCAGCAGCGACCAAAAGAAAAGGGCCGCCCGGTTGCGCGGGGCGGCCCTTAGTCCAGCGGGGAGGGCCCCACCGAAGGCGATTAGTTGGCGGCGGTGGCCGTCCCGTTGAGCTGGGCGAAGTCGACGCCCAGGGTCTTCGCGGCAATCGCGAACTTCTTGCCGGCCTCGGCGCGGGCATCGTCCTTGCACAGCGCTTCGCCGGTGCGGATCGACTGCAGCGCCTTGCGGGCGACATCGGGCTGAGCAGTTGCAGCAGCGGCGCGGAGGTTGCCCGAGGCGGTCGCGCAGTCGATCGTCGCGGCCGAAACCGGAGCAGCGATGGTGAGGAAAGCGCCGATGGCAACGGCGATCGGTGCGGCGAAAAAGCGGTTGGTCATGTCGTCTCTCCTACTGGCGGACCGGCTGGAGGCCCTGGTTGAGTGCTACTCAGAACAACTGAGTGAAGCTTTAAGTGACACTCAGAACTCCGTCAAGCGGAATTTGAGCGCTGGTCAGAAGCTTTTCTTTAGCATGGTTTTGCTGCGCTGCAGCAAGAAAAATCAGGCGCGGGTGTCGCAGCCCGCGGTGCGCATGGTCGTGCAGGCCGACCACCAGTGTGCTGGAACGTCCCGGGCGGCCGCGGCGGCGCTACTCTGGTCGGCGAACAGTCCGAAGACGCTGCCGCCCGAACCGGTCATGCGCGCCAGTGTCAGACCCGGCCGCGAGTCGAGCCACTCGAGCAGCGTCGCGATCTCCGGAACCAGCTCCAGCGCCGGCGCGGTCAGGTCGTTGCGCGACGCATCGAGGCCCGCTGCAGGGTCGAGCGGCCCCCGGTCGATGCCGTCCCAGCCCGCGAACACCGGGCCGGTCGAGACCGCGATGCGCGGATTGAGGATCAGCACCGGCATGCCCGCCACGCCCGCGTCGACCGGCACCAGCGCCTCGCCCTTGCCGGTCCCGAAGCTGGTCGCGCTGGACACGCAGGCCGGCACATCGGCCCCGAGGTCGGCAGCGAGTTCGGTCAGCCAGTCCAGCGGACGGTGCAGGCCCCAGGCCCGGTTGAGCAGCCGCAGCGCCGCCGCGCCGTCCGCCGAGCCGCCGCCGAGGCCCGCCGCGACGGGGATGCGCTTGGTCAGGGTCAGCGCCGCCTTCGGCTCTACTCCCGCCGCTGCAGCGAGCGCGTGTGCGGCCCGGAGCACGAGGTTGTCGGCCCCTGCCCCGGCCGGCCCCGCGAACTCGCCTTCGACGCGGAGCGACAGCGTGTCCGCCACCTCAACCGTCAGTGTGTCACCGAAGTCAGTGAAGGCGAACAGGGTTTCTAGGTCGTGGTAGCCGTCGGGCCGCCGGCGGCGGACGTGGAGCGCGAGGTTCAGTTTCGCGGGGGCGTGTTCGCTGTCCAAGCGCCGGTCTCCTTCGGGGCGACCGCCACCGTGTTCGCCGCGAGCCTTTGGGCCACGTCGAGGCCGTAGTCGAGCTTTGACGCCAGCGTCGCCCGCGCTTTCGGGGTCGGGTCGAGGTCGATCGCCGCACGCCAGCGAAAGCGCGCCTCGATGCGGCGGCCCGAGCGCCAGTAGGCGTCGCCGAGATGCTCGTTGATCGTCGGGTCGCCGGGCTCGGCAGCAGCGGCGCGCTCGAGCGTCTTCACCGCGGCCGCCATGTCGCCGAGCCGGTATTGCGCCCAGCCGAGCGAATCGGCGATGAAGCCGTCATCGGGCTTCAACTGCGAGGCGCGCTCGACCAGCGCCTTCGCGGCGGGTACGTCCTGCCCCCGGTCGAGCATCGCGTAGCCGAGATAGTTGAGCACTGTCGGCTCGTCGGGCGCCATCGCCAGCGCGGTACGCAGGTCGGGCTCGGCCAGCGACCAGTTGCCGGCCTGCTCGAGGGTCGAGCCGCGCAGGAAATACAGGATCCACGCGGGCTTGCCGCCCGGCGCGAGATCGACCGCGCGGCCATAGGACTTGGCGGCATCGGCATAGCGTTCGGCCTTGCGCTGCCAGTCGCCGAGCCGGGCCCAGGCCTCGCTGTCGGCATCGGCAGCCTTGGTCGCCGCGACCAGCGCCGCCTCCGCCTCGGCCCCACGCCCCGCGTCGCCGAGCACATCGGCGCGCCGGGCTCGCGCCGCTGTTGCCAGGGCTTCATTCGCGCCGATCTTGCCGTAGGCCGCCAAGGCCGCATCATCGTAGCTGCTGCGCGCCAGCACGTCGCCCGCGACCAGCCACGACGCCGCGTTGTCCGGCGCGAGGAAGGTCGCGACGCGGGCGAAGACCAGCGCCAGGGCCACCGGCTTGTCCCGCGACAGGTCGGTCGCGAGCCGGGCGCAGACCCAGGCGACGCCGGTACGGGGGTCGCTGGCCAGCCCGCCGATGCGCTTGCCCGCCGCAAGTCGCGCCCGCGCCTGCGTCACCACCGCATCGTCGTTCGCACCCGCGAGCAGCGTCGCTGCACCCGCCTTGTCGCCCGATTGCTGGAGCGCGTCCGCCTCGCCGACGACGAGGAAGCTGATGCCCGGCCCGGTACCGGCGCGGAGCTCGTGATAGGCAGCGGCGGCGGGCGCGTACTTGCGCGCCGCGGCGAGCATGTGGGCGCGCGCTTCCGCGACATAGGACTTGGCGAAGCCGGTCATCGCCGTGGGATCGAGCTTGGCCAGTGCCAAGTCGGTGTCACCGCGCCCGAACAGGATCCAGCCCTCGACGATCGGCGCGATCACCGCGGCATAGCCAACGTCGGCGATGCCCGCACGGGCCGCGTCCGCGGCCTTCCAGTCGCGGCGGTCGAGCGCGTCGGCGAGACGGACCAAGGCCACCGTCGAGTCGCCCTTGCCAGTAGCCGCCAGACCGTTGGCGAGGGTCACTGCCAGCCGCTCGTCGCCCGCCACGATGGCAAGGTCGAAGGCGCGCTGCGCAACGGCCGGATCGGAAGGGTCGCGCTGCCGCGCCGCATCGGCAAAGCGCGCGGCGTCGAGCAGCTTGTCGTTGTCGGCCGCAAACCGACCGAGCACATAGTCGCGCGCGCCGCTGTCGGGGTCGGACTGCGGCACGGCAAGCGCCGTCGAGGCGGTGCTCAGCAGGACGAGCACCAGGGCGAGGGCGGAGGCAGACTTCATGCCGCCGACCCTGCCCTCACGCGGCACCAAAGGGAAGCGGTACTAGTGGGAAACGCTCCGGAGCCCGCGGCGGCGACCCCAACGCAGGCCAAGGCCCATGGTGCGGAAGCCGGCCGACAGCGTCGTCCCGGTCGCCGGCTCAGGGACCGGTCGCCCCGGTCGCCGGCTCGGGGACCGCGGCGGCGATAGTGTGGTCGTCGCTCTCGAACCCGGTGCCGGGGCCAGGCACGCCGCTCACATGTTCGGGTAATTTGGCCCGCCGCCGCCTTCGGGGACCACCCAGTTGATGTTCTGGGTCGGGTCCTTGATGTCGCAAGTCTTGCAGTGGACGCAGTTCTGCGCGTTGATCTGGAAGCGCGGCGCGCCCTCCTCCAGGCCGACGACCTCGTAGACACCCGCCGGGCAATAGCGCTGTGCCGGCTCGTCGTAGGTCGGCAGGTTGTACTGGATCGGGATGTCCGGATCGCGCAGCGTCAGGTGGACCGGCTGGTCCTCCTCGTGGTTGGTGTTCGACAGGAAGACGCTCGACAGCCGGTCGAAGGTGATGACGCCGTCGGGCTTCGGATACTTGATCGGGTGGACCGCGTCCTTGCGCCGGAGCTGCTCGTTGTCCTTGTGGTGTCCGAGCGTGAACGGCATCCGGACGCCGAGGTGCTCGGCCCACATGGTTATGCCCGCGACGACAGTGCCGACGGTGTTGCCGAACTTCTCGACCGCAGGCAGCGTGTTGCGGACGCCGCGCAGCTCGTCATAGACCCAGCTGCCCTCATAGGCGGTCTGATACTCGGCCAGTTCGTCGCCCGTACGCTGCGAGACGATTGCCGCAACAGCAGCTTCGGCCGCCATCATACCGGTCTTCATCGCGGTGTGGCTGCCCTTGATCCGGGGCACGTTGACGAAGCCGGCGCTGCAGCCGATCAGTGCGCCGCCGGGGAAGGTCAGCTTCGGCACCGACTGCCAGCCGCCGTCGTTGATCGCGCGCGCGCCGTAGCTGACGCGGCGGCCGCCGGTCAGCAGTGCGGTGATCGCGGGATGCGTCTTCCAGCGCTGCATCTCCTCGAACGGCGACAGATACGGGTTCGAGTAGTTGAGCCACGTCACGAAGCCGAGCGACACCTGCCCGTTCGCCTGGTGATAGATCCAGCCGCCGCCGTTGGCATCGGTCAGCGGAAAACCCTGGGTGTGGATGACGGTGCCGGGGACGTGCTTGCCGGGCTCGATGTCCCACAATTCCTTGACGCCGAGGCCGTAGACCTGCGGCTGGCTGTCCTTGGCGAGGTCGAAGTGGCGGATCAGCTGCTTCGACAGGTGGCCGCGCACGCCTTCGGCGAAAAACGTGTACTTGGCGTGGAGCTCGAGGCCGGGCTGGTAGCTGTCCTTGCGCGTGCCATCCTTGGCCACGCCCATGTCGCCGGTGGCGACGCCCTTGACCGAGCCGTCGTCGTTCCACAGCACTTCGGCAGCCGCGAAGCCCGGGAAGATCTCGACGCCGAGACCCTCCGCCTGGGTGGCCAGCCAGCGGCAGAAATTGCCGAGGCTGACGGTGTAGCAGCCGGCGTTGTTCATGAAGGGCGGCATCAGCGCGTGCGGAAATTCGGTCTTGCCCTTGGCCGACAGGATCCAGTGATGGTTCGAGGTCACCGGTACGGTCAGCGGGCTGTCAAGGTCCTTCCAGTCGGGCAGCAGCTCGTCGAGCGCCTTGGGGTCGACGACCGCGCCCGACAGGATGTGCGCACCGATCTCGGAGCCCTTCTCCAAGACACAGACCGCCAGCTCGATGCCGGCCTTTGCAGCCGCTTGCTTCGCCCGGATCGCCGCCGACAGGCCCGCCGGGCCACCGCCGACGATGACCAGGTCGTAGGGCATCGATTCACGTTCGGACATTCGATCTCCCGGAATTGATTCAATCTGTCGCGACTTTGCAATGGTTCGTCAGATACCGTCGCCTGCCACTGTTGACCATAGCGTCAACCGTCGCAGAGTGGCAGCTGTGAACGGGGGTCTCAACCAGCTGTCCTCACGCGAAGCGCTTTCGGCGCTGGCGTGGCTTGTCGACGCCGGGGTTGATACGCTCGTCGACGACACTCCGTTCCGATGGCTCGCGCCGCCCGAACCGGTCCAGGCACCGCCTCCCCCCGTCGCCGAGCTCATCGCTCCCTGCGAAGCGGATGCGGTCATCGAGGCGATCGCTACTGTCATCGGCGTCGACAGCCTGTCGGCGCTGCAGGCGGCCCTTTCGGAGTTCGACGGCTGCGCGCTCGCGACGCACGGCAACCCGCCGCTGTTCGCCGATGGCACCCCCGGTTCGGCGCTGATGCTGGTCGGCGACATGCCGAGCGCGGACGCGGTGCTCGGTGGCGACGCCGGGCTGCTACTCGACCGCATGCTCGCGGCGATCGGTCTCGGCCGCGACAGCGCCTACCTCGCGAACCTCGTCTACTGGCCGACCCCCGGTGGCCGGTCCCCCGCCGCCGCCGAGATCGCGGCCTGCGCGCCGTTCCTCCGCCGCCAGATCGAGCTTGCCAAGCCACGGGCAATCCTCGCGCTGGGCGGCGCCGCTGCCGCAGCGCTGACCGGCACCAGCGGCGGCATCAACCGCCTGCGCGGCAAGTGGCAGACGATGAGCGGCACCGACGTTCCGGTGATGCCCAGCTTCCACCCGACGCAGTTGCTCGCCCAGCCCAGCCTCAAGGCACTGGCATGGCGCGACCTGCAGGCACTCAAGGCCAAGCTTGATGATTAAGCAGTCCCTGTCCGTCCTGCTCGCGACCACGCTGCTACCGGTCGCCGCGCAGGCCGCTCTGGCTCCGGCCTGGGCGGTTCAAGCCGCCGCCGCGCCTCAGGCCGTCGCACCGCCTTCGACCTCCGCCGATATTACCGTCACCGGCGAGAGCACCGGCATCACCCAGTCCCAGCGCAAGGTGCCGCAGCAGCTCAACGGCGGCGAGCGCGTCGCCTACCGCCAGATCTTCCTCGACATCGACGCCGGACGGACGAAGGTCGCAGAGGCGGCGCTCGCGAACATGCCCGAGGCCGGCCTCCTGACCAGCACCGCCAAGGCGCAGCTGATGCTCGCCAAGGGCCTTGGGCGCGCCACCGCCGATGAGCTGAGCAACTGGCTGACCGCGAATGCCGACCTGCCGCAAACGCCGAAGCTGGTGCAACTTGCCCAGCGCGTCGGTGCCGCCTCGGCGCTGCCGCTGCCGGTTCAGCGCGCCTTCCGCACCGTCAGCTTCTCGACCCCGATGGCCCCCAAGGCGGCGCTCGGCTTCGGCATCCCCGGCGACAACGCGCTGGCCAACCGCCTAAGACCGCTGCTCGCATCCGACCGCAACTGGGATGCCGAGAGTGCTTGGCAGCTGCTCAGCGCCACTGCGTCGGAGCCCGTGGCGACCGAGTGGGCGCAGCGCACCGCGTGGAGCTACTACACCGGCGGCGACGATGCGGCGGCGATGCGGATGGCGTCGTACGCAGCGCAGGGCTCAGGCGAATGGGCCGCGCTCGGGGCCTGGGTCGTCGGCCTCGCCGCCTACCGCGAGAACGACTGCGAGACCGCCGCCAAGGCCTTCGACATGGTCGGCACCAAGCTCGCGGGCGAGGACCTGAGCGCGGGCGGTGCCTATTGGGCCTACCGCGCTTACGCCAAGTGCAATCACCCCGCCGAAGCCAATGCACGGCTTGCCCGCGCGGCACAGTACAAGGACCGCTTCTACGGGCTGCTGGCGCGCCGGGTCCTCGGGCAGGACATGGGCCAGGACTGGGTCGAGCCCGACTTCATCACCGCCGACTGGAACATGCTGTCGGCACTGCCGGGTGCGAAGCGCGCCGCCGCGCTGGTCGAGGTCGGGCAGCTCGGTCTCGCCGACCGCGAGCTCAAGTATCTCGCCGCGACCGCCAGCCCGCAGGCCTATGCGCCGCTGCTGCGCCTGTCGGCACGCCTCAACCTGCCGGCGACGCAATACTGGCTCGCCCAGCATCCCCCGGTCGGGCAGGACACGCCGATGAGCGCGCGCTTCCCCGCTCCCGACTGGCGCCCCGCCGGTGGCTGGCGCGTCGACCGCAGCCTGGTTTATGCGCACGCCCTCCAGGAATCGAACTTCCAGACCACAGCGACCTCGCGCACCGGCGCCAAGGGCATCATGCAGCTGATGCCCGCCGCGGCCCGCGAAATGACCGCGCGCATGGCCGACGGCACGGTGGTAGCGGTCGCCGCGGTCCGCGACCTCAGCGACCCCGAGTTCAACATCGAGTGCGGGCAGAGCTACCTGCAGAGCCTGCGCGACATGAGCTACACAGGCGGGCTGCTGCCCAAGGTGATCGCCGCCTATAATGCCGGCCCGGGCAGCGTGCAGAAGTGGAACACGACGCTGCGCGACAACGCCGACCCGCTGCTGTTCATCGAGTCGATCCCGTTCAAGGAGACCCGGCACTACGTCGAGGTCGTGCTGCGCAACTACTGGATGTACCAGCTCCGCGACGGTGCGCGGACGCCAAGCCTCGATGCGCTGTCGAAGGACCTGTGGCCCAAATTCCCCGGGATGGTCGGACAGGACGGCGTCAAGATCGTCCCAACGTTCGTCGCGCCGCCGGTCCCGGGCTACCTCAATCCGACGCTGCCGATCGACGACATGGTGGTCGCGAGTGCCGGTTGACGACAGCCGGACCTTCATCCCCGTCCACATCGCCGTCCTGACCGTCTCCGACACCCGCACCGCCGCGGACGACCGCTCCGGCGATACACTGGTCGAGCGGCTGACCGGGGCGGGCCATGTCCTCGCCGCCCGCGCGATCGTCACCGACGACGTGCCGAAGCTGGTTGAACAGCTCAACACCTGGATCAATGATCCGCGCATCGACTGCATCATCTCGACGGGTGGCACCGGGGTCACCGGCCGCGACGTCACGCCGGAAGCGTTCGCGCAGGTCTGGGACAAGGAGATCCCCGGCTTCGGCGAACTGTTCCGCTGGCTCAGCTACCAGAGCATCGGCACCTCCACCGTCCAGTCGCGCGCTACCGCCGGGGTGGCTCGGGGCACGTACCTGTTCGCGCTGCCCGGCTCGACCGGCGCGGTGAAGGACGGTTGGGACGGCATTCTGGCGTCGCAACTCGATAGCCGACACCAACCCTGCAATTTCGTCGAGTTGATGCCGCGGCTGACCGAGCGCTAGCGTACCCCGCTTGCGTCGTAACAGGGTCGGACATAGCCTGAGTCGAACCAGCCAAAGCCAAGGGGAGACACCGATGTCACGGACAACCTTGATCGCCACGATCGCCCTGATGATGGGCGCGACCGTCGCGGACGCACAGGACGCCGACCGTCAGCGGCCCGCCCGTCCGGGCGGCGGCGACCAGGCCCGGCCGACCGACCGGCGTCCGCCCGGCATGAATCGGCCCGTAGGTCCAGGCAACGGTGGCCCACAAGTTCGCCCGCCGCGCCCCGGTAACGGGGGGCCGCAGATCCAGCCGCCGCGTCCCGGCACTGGCGGCCCGCAGATCCAGCCGCCGCGTCCCGGCACTGGCGGCCCGCAGATCCAGCCGCCTCGGCCCGGTAACGGCGGGCGTCCGCCAATCGGCGTGCGACCGCCGCGGCCACCCCATGGCGGCGGCAACTGGCAGCGCCCGCCGGTCTCGGCTCCGCATTATCGCTACCCGCGCGGCTACGGCTATCGGCGCTGGAACCCGGGCCTGATCCTGCCGTCGATCTTCCTGAGCAGCGGCTATTACTACAATAATTACGCGGCGCTGGGCTTTGGCTCGCCGCCGAGCGGTTACCGCTGGGTGCGCTATGGTCCCGACCTGCTGCTCGTCCGCCGCAAGAACGGGCACATCAAGGAGGTCTATTACAACGTCTTCGGCTGAACGCTCGCGAAGAGCGATTTGTCGTATTCGTACAATGTGAGACGCCTGCCCGGCGGCATAACGCGCCCGGGCAAACAGGTTGGCGACCGGGCGGTGTGGACCGAAACCATGCCGCCCGGATCGCTAGCGGACGGGTCGATCCACGGTGCCGATACCGTAGCGGACGACCACCGGTGCCGGGCAGCTATCGATAGTCCGGAACAGTGCCAGGACATGGTTTGCCGGCGGCAATTCGCCGAGCTTGTGGAAGCCGGCCCGCAACGCCGCAGTCGCCGGTTCCGGTTCGATCGGCTTGCAATCGTGCCGCTGCCCGGGACTCGCGCTGGTCGCCAAGGTCGCGGCGACGATCATCGACACGAACAACATCGCATGTCTCCTGCACCGGTAGCCGGTATAGCAAACCGGGCCTGAGGGACCAAGCCAGTGCCGCTGACGGTCCGCCCGATCAGCGCTGTGTTCTTGTCTTGTTCTCGAAATGCGCCTAATCTCGCGCGATGCTCAACTCCGAGTTCCGGTCGGGCCGCGGCGCACCGCTCAACGCGCGCAGTACCCGCTTCGACGACCCCGCGCGTGTCAGCGACGGCGACTGGCTGGATGACCGCGAGCAGATCGACGACGGTGTCCCGCCGCTCCGTACCGAGGTCAGCCTCGAGACGCCGCGCACGATCATCACGCGCAACGCTTCGCCCGACATCGGCTTCGACCGCTCGATCAACGCCTATCGGGGCTGCGAGCACGGCTGCATCTATTGTTTCGCGCGGCCGACGCACGCCTATCTCGGCCTGTCGCCGGGGCTGGACTTTGAATCCCGCCTGACCGCCAAGCCAAGCGCCCCCGCCCTGCTCCGCGCCGAGCTGTCGAAGCGCGGCTACGCCTGCCGGCCGATCGCGATGGGGACCAATACCGACCCCTACCAGCCGATCGAGGCGACCCACCACATCACGCGCGCATGCCTCGAGGTCCTGGCGGAATTCGGGCATCCGGTGACGATCACAACCAAGTCTGATCGGGTCACGCGCGACATCGACATCCTCGCGCCGATGGCGGAACGCGGGCTGGCGGCGGTCGCGGTCTCGGTAACCAGTCTCGACCGGGTCACGGCGCGAACGCTGGAGCCGCGCGCCCCGACTCCGATGCGGCGGATCGCGGCGATCCGCGCGCTGGCGGACGCAGGCGTGCCGGTGTTCGTCTCGGTCGCGCCGATCGTGCCGGCGGTCACCGATCATGAGATCGAGGCGATCCTCGCGGCGGCGAAGGACGCGGGAGCACACGGGGCCTTCGCGCTGCCGGTGCGCCTGCCGCACGAAGTCGCGCCGCTGTTCCGCGCCTGGCTCGACACTCACCACCCCGACCGCGCCGGCAAGGTCATGACGCTGATCCAGTCGATGCGCGGCGGGCGCGACAACGATCCCGACTTCCACACCCGGATGCGCGGGTCGGGCCCCTACGTCGAGATGCTGCGGACGCGGTTCAAGCTGGCGTGCGCCAAGCTCGGGCTGGCCAACGCCCGTGTCGAACTGCGCACCAACCTTTTTAAAGTCCCAAGTGCGCAAGGCAGCCTGTTCTGAATTTGGACCGCTTGGGAAACAATGTACGAACTCGTACCGTATGTTAAGTCATTGCTAACGCAGAAACGTTATCCGGTTCTGGGGTCGTGGACAGAGCCGGTCGGGCTTAACGGGGAGTTTGTTGATGAGGCTGTATCCTTTCGTATTAACCGCTGCGTTGGTGTGCAGCAGCGCCGCAGCGCCGGCACTCGCAGTCGATCTGGTGAACGGCAGTTTCGAGGATGGGAGCAACCCGGGCGTCGGCGAAAGCTATGTCGCGGCGAACAGCAGCGACATCGTCGGCTGGACAGTGAGCGGCGGTGGCCTTGGCTACGTCGGTGACTACTGGCAGGCCGCCAATGGATCGCGCTCACTCGACCTGTCGGAGACGGCGAGCACGATCTCGCAGACGTTCGCAACCGACGTCGGCGGATCGTATGCGATTCTGTTCGATATGTCGGGTGATCCTGCAAGTGGCGCAGGTAGCAAGCAGTTGATGGTCGCCGTCGGCAGTGTGCAGCCGCTGCTCCAGGTCTATGACGTGACGGCGGACAACAGTCTCACCAACATGTTGTGGCAGAGCTATTTCTTCGAATTTACGGCGTTGTCCGAGACGACGACGCTGAGCTTTTCGAGCATGGGGGAAGGCGTTGGCCCGGCGCTCGATAACGTCATCCTGCTTGGCATCGATTCGATGCCGTCGCCGATTCCGGAACCGGTGACCTGGTCGTTGATGGGTATTGGATTCGGCCTGCTCGGTACCGCGATCCGCCGGTCGGGCGTGCGCGTTGCAGCGCGCGCTGCTTAGGCCTTGATGCCCGGGATGAGGTGATCACACCCGGGCTCATGCCGTCGGCAATACATAGTCCTTGTAGCGTGCCCGCAGCTCGGTCTTGAGCAACTTGCCGGTCGCCGTGTGGGGCAGGTCGTCGACGATCAGCACCTCGTCGGGGGTCCACCACTTGGCGATGCGGGGCTGCAGATAGTCGAGCACGCCCTGCTTGGTCACGGTCTCGCCGTCGCGGGCGCGGACCAGCAGCAGCGGGCGCTCGTCCCACTTCGGGTGGTGGATGCCGATCACCGCGGCCTCGGCGACCCCGGGCGCGCCGACCGCGGCGTTCTCGAGGTCGATCGAGCTGATCCACTCGCCACCCGACTTGATGACGTCCTTCGACCGGTCGACGATCTGCATGTAACCGAGGGGATCGAGGGTGGCGACGTCGCCGGTGTCGAACCAGCCGCCGTCGTCGACCGCGTCGCCGCCCTCGCCCTTGAAGTAGCGGCCGACGATCCATGGCCCGCGGACTAGCAGTCGGCCGAAGCTGCGACCGTCGCGGGGTAGCTCCGCGCCGTCGCCGCCGACGATCTTCATCTCGACCCCGAAGGCGGCGCGGCCCTGCTTGCACTGCATGTCGACCTGGGCCTCGGGCGGCAGCGCCAGCACGTTCGAGCACAGGACGCCGAGCGTGCCGAGCGGCGACATCTCGGTCATGCCCCACAGATGCCCGACGGTGACGCCGTGGCGGTCACGAAAGGCCTCGATCATCGAGCGCGGTACCGCCGACCCGCCGATGGCGACGCGCTCAAGCTGGCCGAGCCCCTCGCCGGTGCGCTCAAGGTATTGGAGTACCGTCAGCCACACCGTCGGCACCGCCAACGACAGCGTCACGCCCTCGTCGCGGATCAGCGTGCTGAGCGTCGCCGCATCGAAGTTCTGGCCATTAAGCACCAATTTAGCACCAGTTGCGGCGGCGGTGTACGGAATCGCCCAGGCGTTGGCGTGAAACATCGGCGCGATCGGCAGCACCACGGTGCGCTGCGACATGCCATAGGTGTCGGTCATCGCCGCCGCCATCGCGTGCAGGACGTTCGAGCGGTGGCTGTACTGGACGCCCTTGGGATTGCCGGTGGTGCCGCTGGTGTAGCACAGCCCTGCAGGCGCGTTCTCGTCGAGCACGGCCCATTCGTAGTCACCGTCGACGCCGGCGAGCATGTCCTCGTAAGCGGTCAGCTTCAGCGACGACTCGGGCAAATGCGCAGCATCGGTGAGCACGACATAATGCTCGATCGTCTCCAGCCGCGGCGCGATCTCCTCGACCAGCGCCATGAAGCTGAGGTCGAAGAACAGTACGCGGTCCTCGGCGTGGTTGGCGATGTAGACGATCTGGTCGGCAAACAGCCGCGGGTTGATGGTGTGCGCGACCGCGCCCATTCCCGAGATGCCGTACCAGCTCTCGACATGCCGCCACGTGTTCCACGCCAGCGTCGCGACGCGGTCTCCGGTGCGAATGCCGAGCCGGTCGAGGCTTTGTGCCACCTTCAGCGCGCGCGCACGGACCTCGCGCCAGTTGGTGCGGTGGACGCCGCCCTCGACCGCCAGGCTGACGATCTCGCGGTCACCGTGATTGACGCCGGCATGATCGATCAGCCGCGACACCAGCAACGGCCAGTCCTGCATGTGTCCGTCGTTGATCACGAAACTCTCCCCGATTTCGGGTGAGCCTTACCCGGCGCGACGGCTCGTGTCAGCCGGGCCGGGCGGTGCGCTGTCGTTGGCGGCTTCCAGCACCGGCATTTCCGGTGCGGGCGCGTAGTCCAGATCGACGATATCCATGGGCAGTCCCCCGACCGCTTGCGCAATGCAATCTCGATAGCATCGGGCGGCAGCGATGTCGCCAAGATGAACACCGCCGCTGCGTCGATTTGACAAACCAGGAACAAAGTGGGAACGGTCGGAACAAGATGCGAATCGGTTCATTCGTTACCGGTACGCACCGGACCTGCGGTGGAGGTTGATATGACTGAAGTTTTCGCGATTGCAGTGGTGAGCACGACGTTGCTGCTCGGTCTGCTGAGTTTAATCACCACGCTGATCGGTCGTCATTTGCCGCAAATAATCGACGTGCTCGCCGAAGGAGCTTCTAGAGGCGTGGTCCGGACGGAAGCGCCGCGACTGCACTACGCCGCTTGACCCGACCGTAGCTGCGGATCGCCAGCGGGATCGATGCCGCATAGACGATGCTGAGTAGCGACAGCGTCATCCACGGCGCGGAGAACAAAGCTCCCGCAAACAGACCTACACCGAGCAGCGCGACCAGCCGCCACGACGGGCGCAAGCGGATCGAGGACCAGGCGTAGGTCGGCAAACTCGACGCCATCATCGCCGCAGTAGAAGCGATCACGACCGCGCTGACGGCGAAGCGCAGGCGTGGATCGGCGAGCCACTCGGGGCCGATCCAGAACGACAAGAACAACGGACTCAGCGCGAGACCCGCGCCGACCGGAGCGGGAATACCGGTCAGGAAGCCGGCACGCTTGTGCGGCTGCTCGTCGATGTCGAGGCGCGAGTTGAACCGCGCCAGCCGCAGCGCGCAGGCCACTGCATGACCGAGCGCGAACACCCAGCCGACGCCGGGCATGTACTGAAGCGACCACAAGTACAGGACCAGCGCCGGGGCAACCCCGAACGCAGTTAAGTCGGACAGCGAGTCGAGCTCGGCGCCGAAGCGGCTGGTGCCTTTGAGCAGCCGCGCGATGCGTCCGTCGATGCCGTCGAGCACACCGGCGATGATGATCGCGCCGACCGCCTTCTCCCACTCGCCGGCGATCGCGAACCGCACCGCGGTCAGTCCGAAGCACAGGGCCAGCACGGTCACCGCATTAGGGATCAGCGCGCGCATCGGCAGGACGCGCTGGAACCGGGTCGGCTCGTCGAGCTCGGTATCGAGCTTCATGCCCCGTCGCTTGCGACTTGAGCCGTCGTGCGGCTCACTGCTTGGTGGCGGCGAGCAACGGCAACGCGCCGGCGCGCGCGATCACGGTTTCGCCGGCGACGGCGCGCTGCCCGACCGCGACCTGCACGGCGTGACCGGCGGGAACGTAGATGTCGAGACGGCTGCCGAAGCGGATCAGCCCGATGCGCTGGCCGATGCGGACGACATCGCCCTCTTGCACGAAGCGCATGATGCGCCGCGCCACGAGGCCCGCGATCTGGGTAAAGCCGACGGCGACACCGCTGTCGCCCTCGATGATGAAATACTGGCGCTCGTTGTCGTCGCTGGCCTTGTCGAGGTCGGCGTTGAGGAACTTGCCCGGGACATAGACGACGCGGCGAACGGTGCCGGCGACCGGCGCCCGGTTGATGTGGACGTCGAACACCGACATGAACACCGACACCCGGGTCATCGCAACCATGCCCAGGCCGCCGATCCCGCCGAGCTGGCGCGGCACCTCGACTTCGGTGATCAGGCTGACCATGCCGTCGGCGGGCGAGACGATCAGCCCGGGCTCCGACGGCGTCACTCGCACCGGGTCGCGGAAGAACGCCGCGATCCACAAGGTCAGGCCGGCCAGCAGCCACGCCAGCGTCGTCCAGTGCAGCGCGAAACCGACCAGCAACGTCGTGATCGCCGCGATGGCGACGAACTTGTGCCCCTCGCGGTGGACGGGCGGCAGCGCGTATTGCGCGCTCTCGGTCACGACGACCGGCGTTGTCCGCGGCGACACCGCCTCAATCTCGGTCGGGATTTCAGTCATGCGAGTGCTTTAGCGGGATAGGACGGCGGGGGCAAACAATGCGCTACTGGGCCGCAACATAGCGCATCGCGACGTCGCAGCGCTCGTAGCGCGCCCCAAACCGCGCCATCGTCTCGGCGTCGTGGACGAACCCAAGCTTCTCATACAGGTGGATCGCCGCCGCGGACTTGCGGTTGCTCAGCAGGTAAAGCCAATCCGCCCCCATCGCGAGACCGCGCTCGATCACCGCTGCCAGTAGAAACTCGCCCGCCTTGCAGCCCCGCGCCGCCGCAAGCACGCCCATCTTGGTCAGCTCGAATTGCCGCTCGCCGGTCTTCTGGAGCGCGCATGTACCGACGATACCAGCCCCTTCCGCCTCGACGAACAGGATCGCACCGCCGGGGTCGACGATGCGCGAGCGGGGGTTGTCGAGGACCTCGCGGTCGGTGTCCTCGAGCCGATACATGTCGGCGATCCACTCGGCGTTGATGTCACGGAAGGCAGGCGCAAGGTCGTCGCTGAACTCGCGAATCGACAGGCGCGGCGGGGGCAGCGCGGCCGCACGCTGGTCGAGCGGGCTTTCGGCCAGCAGAGCTTCGAGTGCCGCGATCTGCTCGAACAGCGACCCCTTCAGCGTCCCGACCATGTCCGTCACCGCGGCTTCGATGCCGGGCCATACCGCGAGCTTCGACCTGAGCATCGCCGCTGCGCCGGCCTTCGTGAGTGTGATTGTCTTGTGGCGCTGGTCGCGGCGGATGCGGCTGACATTGACGAGCCCTAGCTCGACGAGCCGCGACACCGTCCGCGTTACATTCGGCTGGCTGGTCTGCATCGCCTGCGCCAGTTCGCTGATCGTCTGCGGGCCGTAGACGTCGAGTGTCGCGAGCAGCGGATATTGGCTCGGCTGGATCGCCAACCCAGCGCGCTCGGCAACGTAAATGACCTGCCCCTGCATGGTTTCCGCAAGCCGTTTCAGCCGGCTGCCGAGGAACAGCGCCTCGTTCTCGCGGATCAGATCGCCAACCATTCGCCTCACTCCATAACTTGATATATGCAAGGCTATATTGTTGGACCTGTCAACACTTCCTGCGTTGCCGGCGCGGCGATTTGTGGCAAAGCCCTCGGCATGCCGATCACCTCACTTTGCCTGTTCTGCGGCTCGCGCTCGGGCACCGACCCCGCCCACGCCGCGACCGCCCGCGACCTTGGAGCGTGGTGCGCGGCGAACAATATCCGCCTGGTCTACGGCGGCGGCGGCATCGGGCTGATGGGCGAAACGGCGCGGGCTTGCCTCGCGGGCGGCGGCGAGGTCGTCGGCGTCATCCCCCGCCTGCTGATGCGCGAGGAGGTCGCGCAGGTCGGCCTGACCGAGATGCATGTTGTCGAGAGCCTCCACGAGCGCAAGATGCTGATGCACGACCTGGCCGATGCCGTCATCGCCCTGCCCGGCAGCATTGGCACCCTCGACGAGCTGTTCGAGGCGATGACGTGGCGCGAACTCGGCATCCACGACAAGCCGATCTATCTGCTCGGCGCGAGCGACTACTGGGCCCCGTTCATGGCGCTGCTCGCGCATCTCGACCAGGAGGGCTTTGCCCCGCCCGACCTGATGCGCCTCGCCGAACCGGTCGACAGCCTCGATGCGCTCGCCACCCGGTTGCTTGCCGAGCCCTCGCCCCGTAAGGCTGCCCGCGACATTGTCCCCTGAGGGCAAGCCGATAAAACCGAGGAATACATGGCCAAGATCAAGGTAGCCAAGCCCGTCGTCGAACTCGACGGCGACGAGATGACCCGGATCATCTGGCAGTGGATCCGCGAGCAGTTGATCCTGCCCTACCTCGACATCGAATTGCTCTATTTCGACCTCGGTATCGAGCACCGCGACGCCACCGACGACAAGGTCACCGTCCAAGCGGCGAACGCCATCAAGGAACACGGCGTCGGCGTAAAGTGCGCGACGATCACCCCGGACGAGGCGCGGGTGAAGGAGTTCGGCCTCAAGCGCATGTGGAAGTCGCCGAACGGCACGATCCGCAACATCCTCGGCGGCGTCGTCTTCCGCGAGCCGATCGTGATTTCCAATGTGCCGCGCCTGATCCCCGGCTGGACCGACCCGATCGTCATCGGCCGCCACGCGTTCGGCGACCAGTATAAGGCCACCGACTTCCTGATCCCCGGCCCGGGCAAGCTGATGATGAAATGGACCGGCGACGACGGTCAGGAGATCGAGCACGAGGTCTTCCAGTTCCCCTCCGCCGGCGTCGCGATGGGGATGTACAACCTCGACGATTCGATCCGAGATTTCGCCCGCGCCTGTCTCAACTACGGCATCCAGCGCGAATGGCCGGTCTACCTGAGCACCAAGAACACGATCCTCAAGGCCTATGACGGCCGGTTCAAGGACCTGTTCGAGCAGATCTACGTCGACGAGTTCAAAGCCCAATATCTGAAGCTTGGCATCGTCTATGAGCACCGGCTGATCGACGACCTCGTCGCGTCGGCGCTGAAATGGTCGGGCAAGTTCATCTGGGCCTGCAAGAACTACGACGGCGACGTCCAGTCGGACATGGTCGCGCAAGGCTTCGGCTCGCTCGGCCTGATGACCTCGATCCTGCTGACCCCGGACGGCGAGACCGTCGAGGCCGAGGCCGCGCACGGCACCGTGACCCGCCACTACCGTATGCACGAGCGCGGCCAGCCGACGTCAACCAACCCGATCGCCAGCATCTTCGCCTGGACCGGCGGCCTCAAGCATCGCGGCAAGCTCGACAACACGCCGGAGGTCACCGCTTTCGCCGAGACGCTGGAGCGGGTCTGCGTCGAGACCGTCGAGCAGGGCCACATGACCAAGGACCTCGCCATCCTGATCGGCCCCGACCAGGCGTGGATGACCACGGAGCAGTTCTTCGAGGCCGTGCGGGCCAACCTCGACAAGGCGATCATGGCGTAAGGGTCGGCGCCGAACGGCCCCTTCCCGGTATGGGAAGGGTTGGGGATGGGCCTTGCCCCAACGCGAATCTCCGAGCAGTTGGAAGATTCACCCCCGACCCCTCCCGTGCCGGGAGGGGGGCCAGCAGACAGGGCCTCACCCCCATGCACCGTCGCCAGTTTCTCACCACCTCCGCCCTTGCCGCCGCCGCGACCGCCCTCCCCGCCGCCGTCATTGCTGCGACCTCCGAGGACGCGAGGCTCGCGGCCCTGCTCGATGCGTTCTACTATGAGGGCGTCGACGAATCGCCGGAGCAGGCGTCGTCGCTCGGGCTCGACAAGGGTCCCCGGGCAGCGCTGAAATCGCAGCTCAACGACTATTCCGCCGACGGCAAATCGAAGCGCCTGGTGCGGCAGAAGGACCGGCTGGCGCGGCTCCATGTGATCGACCGAAACGCGCTGTCGGAGGCCCCCAAGCTCGATTACGACGTCATCGACTACGACCTGGCGCGCGGTATCGCGGCGGAGACGCGCTTTACCTTCGGGTCGGCGCGCGGCAACTTCCAGCCCTACGTCATCACCCAACAGCAGGGCCCGTACCGCGGCATCCCCGACTTCCTCGACACCACCCACAAGATCGTCAACGCCGCCGACGCCGACGCCTATCTGGCGCGGCTGAGCGCCTTCCCCAAGGCTCTCGACGACAGTTTGGCACGGCAGATGAGCGATGCCGAGCGCGGCGTCTTTGCGCCCGATTTCGCCCTCGATGTTACGCTCCAGCAGCTCAATGCGCTCCGGACGCAACCGGCCGGATCGACGGTTCTGGTCGAATCGCTCGTCCGCCGTTGCAAGGCCGCCGGGCTGACCAAGGACTACGGCCCGCAGGCGACGACAATCGTCGAGACCGCCATCTTCCCGGCCTTCGACCGGCACATCGCCGCGATCACCGCGCTCCGCGCCAAGGCGACCCATGAGGCCGGGGTCTGGCGACTGCCTGACGGCGACGCCTATTACGCGGCTGCGGTCAAAAGCTCGACGACGACCGAGCTGAGCCCCGACGAAGTCCACCGCCTCGGCCTCGCGCAGGTTGCCGAGATCACCGGGCGGCTCGACACCATGCTCAAGGCGCAGGGCCTGACGCAGGGCAGCGTCGGGCAGCGCCTGGCCGCGCTCGGCGACCGGCCAGACCAGCTCTACGCCAACGACAATCCCGGTCGCGCGGCACTGCTGATCAAGCTCAACGAGCAGATCAAGGAAGCCTACCCCAAGCTGCCATCACTGTTCCGGACGCTACCCAAGGCGCCGATCGAGGTGCGGCGCGTGCCCGCGTTCATCCAGGACGGTGCGGCGAATGGCTATTACCAAGGCGCAGCCCCGGACGGCTCACGCCCGGCTGCGTTCTACATCAACCTCAAGGACACCCACGAGTGGCCGAAGTTCGGCCTCGCGACGCTGACCTATCACGAGGCGATCCCCGGCCATCACCTGCAGATCAGCATCGCGCAGGAGTCGACGGACATCCCGCTGATCCGGCGGCGCGGCGGCTATTCGGCCTACACCGAGGGCTGGGCACTCTACGCCGAGCAGGTCGCGGACGAGCTTGGCCTGTACGAGGGCGATCCGCTCGGCCGCATCGGCTATTTGCAGAGCTTCCTGTTCCGCGCGGCGCGGCTCGTGGTCGACACCGGCATGCACTACAAGCGCTGGAGCCGCGAGAAGTCGACCGACTACATGGTTGCCGCCACCGGCTTTGCCCACGGGCGCTCCGAGCGCGAGGTCGACCGCTACGCCGTCGGGCCGGCGCAGGCGCTCAGCTACAAGGTCGGGCATACCCAGTGGGTCAAGCTGCGGGATGCGGTCAAGGCGAAGCAGGGCGCGAGATGGGACCCGAAGGCTTTCCACGACGTGCTCCGGCAGGGCGCGATGCCGCTGGTCATTCTTGAGCGCGTGGCGATGGCGCGGGCGTAAGCGTGGACTGACTGGCGAGCTGATATCGCTTTGTCCGTCCGCTGCTACGAGCCGGCTGCGCCAGTGCAAATCTCGACGCTACGGCCAATCTGTTTCACGTGAAACGGGATTTGTTCCTTTCTGGTTAGATTACCCTCCGCGCTAGGGACACGCCGCCGCGTGTGCCACCCTGCCGGGCATGTCACTCCCCATCGAATCCGAGGGTTTCAAGGACCTGATCGTTGTTCTCGGCGCTGCGGGGCTGGTCATTCCGGCCTTCACCGCGCTGCGCATCTCGCCGGTCGTCGGCTTTATCCTCGTCGGAGTCGCCGTCGGCCCGCATGCGCTCGGGGCCGTCCCCGCTCTGGCGCCACTGACCATTTCGAACGCCGAGGTACTGGCCCCCGCCGCCGAGATCGGCATTGCGATGCTGCTGTTCGCGCTCGGGCTGGAACTGTCGGTCGAGCGGCTGAAAACGCTCCGCAAGCTGATCTTCGGCCTCGGGCCGGCTCAGGTGCTCGGCTCCACCGCGGCACTCGCGCTGTTGATCTGGCCGTTCGGGCTCGGCCTCGCGGCGACGCTGGCGCTCGGCTTTGCGCTGGCGCTGTCGTCGACCGCGGTCGGGCTGCAGATGCTCAGCAGCAGCGGCCGCATCGGCAGCCAGGCCGGGCGCACCGCTTTCGCCATGTTCCTGTTCCAGGACATCGCCATCGCGCCGGTGTTGCTGCTGCTCGGGGCCGGATCGGCGGCGTCGGGCTTCGGCGGCGCGCTCGCCACCGGGCTGCTCGCCGTCGGCGGCATCGTGCTGGCCGGCAAGCTGGTCATGCGCCCGCTGTTCCTCCAGGCGGCGCGGACGCGGCGGCCTGAGCTGTTCCTCGCAGCCTCGCTGGTTGTGCTGATCGGCAGTGCCGCGGTCGCCACCGTCGCCGGGCTGTCACCGGCCGTCGGCGCGCTGCTGGCGGGCGCGATGCTGGCGGACACCGAGTACCGTCGCCAGATCGAGGCGACCGTCGCGCCCTTCGAGGGCTTGCTGCTCGGCGTCTTCCTGATCTGGGTCGGCATGCGCCTCGACCTCGCCGCGATCGCGGACTCGCCGCTGCTGGTGCTCGGCGGCGTTGCTGCGGTAGTGGTGGTCAAGGCACTGGTTGTGGCGGCGATCCTGCGCTTCAGTGGCCGCGCGACGGGCGTCACAGCGAACGTCGCAGCACTGCTCGCAGCGCCTTCCGAGACCAGTCTCGTCGTCGTCGGCACGGTTACTGCTAGCGGGCTGGTCGCCGGGCCGACCGCCGGTCTCGCGCTGCTCATCACCGGCCTCGGCCTCGCAATCGCGCCGCTGCTCGGGCTCGCCGGGCAGGCCCTCGAACGCCGCCTCAGCGCCGGCACACCTGTCCCCGAAGTCCCCGTGATCCCGACCGTCCCCGGACGCACGGTCATCATCGGCTTCGGCCGCGTCGGGCGGCTGGTTGCCTCGATGCTGGAGGCCCACGGCCGCCCCTATCTGGCGGTGGACAGCGACCCTGATTCGGTTGCGCGACTGCGGCGCGCCGGCAAACCCGTGGTCTACGGCGACGCCCGCCGCCCTGAACTTCTCGACGGCCTAGCGCTCGGCAGCGCCGGCGCCGTCGTGCTGACCGTCGACGGCAGCACCGGGCTGGACACTTTGGTCCGCGTCATCCGCGAACGCCACCCCGATCTGTGCCTCGTCGCCCGCGCGCGCGATGCGGACCACGCCAGCCACCTGTACCGGCTCGGCGTCACCGACGCGGTTCCCGAGACCGTCGAGTCAAGCCTGCAACTCGCGGAGGCGTTGCTGGTCGATCTCGGCGTCCCGATGGGCCCGGTGATCGCCTCGATCCACGAGAAACGCGCCGAACTCCGCGCCGCGATCCAGGGCGCGGCCCCGGGCATGGTGCGCGAGCCGCGGCTGCGGCGGCGGCGGTTGCGGGACCTGAAGGAGCCTCAGCCGGGCAGCACCGCCGAGGTGTAGGGCGCGACGACCCGCCAGCCCAGCGCCATATAGAGGCTCCGACCGGTCTCGGTCGCGACCAGCAGCGGGACCTCATCTCGGCTTGGCTCCAGTGCCGCCATCACGGCACGACCGAGGCCGCGCCGGAGGTGTTCAGGCTCGGTGACGATCTGGTCGTAGACTCGGTAGCCATCGTAATCCGCTGCGCGGCCGCTGGCGGCGCAGTTGCCGTCGAGGGCAGTAATCGTCGCGACGGTCGTGCTGCCGTCGAGGCCGACCGCCAGCGAATAGCCTGGGGGGAACAGTGGCGCATCACCGGCTGCGGCTCCATCGCGAATCATCATGTAGCCCGGTGGCTGGATCTCCCATCCCGGCGGCAGGGCGCGCGCCAGATCTGCGGCGGTGACGAACGCTTTGACGAAGACCCGCGGCTCGCTGATTGCCTTGGCGACTGCGACGAGTTCGGGAGACACGGCCGGGAAGACATGGCGTCGCGTCTCGTGCGGCAGGCCGGTCTCGATCCGAAAACTACCGCCTTGGGGCACTGGCGGCGGCATGCCGCGCGAAATGGCGCGGCCGTAAACCCAGGCCTCGAACCGCCGCCGGTCGACGGGCTGGCGACCGCTCATAGGGCGCCCCGGCGCGCGGTCGAGTTCGCTCAAGCGGCGACCGCGACCTCGCCGAGCGCCGCCTTGACCGCCGCGACCGCGTCCGTGGCCCTGGCGCCGTCGGGGCCACCGGCCTGTGCCATGTCGGGACGGCCGCCGCCGCCCTGCCCGCCAACCGCGGCGGCAGCTAGCCGCACAAGGTCGACGGCGCTGTGGCGGTCGGTCAGGTCGTCGGTGACCCCGACCGCGACCGAGGCGCGACCGTCGTTGACCGCGACCAGCACAGCGACGCCACTGCCCATCTGCTTCTTGGCGTCGTCGACGAGGCCGCGCAGGTTTTTGGCGTCGAGCCCGGCGATCACCTGTCCAACGAAGCCCATGCCGCCGACCATCTCGGGGGCAGCCGGGCCGCTAGCCATGGCTCCATTGCCGGCGGTGCCGCCCGAAAGCGCGAGCGTACGCTTGGCATCGGCGAGTTCGCGCTCGAGGCGGCGGCGGTCCTCGATCAGGGCCGCGACGCGGGCAGGGACTTCGCCGGGCTGGGCCTTGAGCGCTGTCGCGGCCTCCTTGAGCCGCGCTTCCTGATCGTTGAGATAGACCCGTGCGGCTTCGCCGGTCAGCGCCTCGATGCGCCGGATACCGCCAGCGACGGCGCTCTCCGATGTGATCTTGAAGACGCCGATATCACCGAGCGCGTTTACGTGGGTGCCGCCGCAGAGCTCGGTCGAGTAGGTCGCATCCTCGTCCAAGCCCATGCTGAGAACGCGGACCTCGTCGCCATATTTCTCGCCGAACAGCGCCATCGCGCCCGCTTGGATGGCGGCGTCGGGTGTCATCAGGCGAGTAGTGACGGCTTGGTTGTGGCGAATGTGCCAGTTCACCTCGGTCTCGACCGCGGCGATGTCGGCGGGGGTCAGGGCGCGCGGCTGGCTGAAGTCGAAGCGTAGGCGGTCGGGCGCGACGAGCGAGCCCTTCTGGGTGACATGGTCGCCGAGCCGACGGCGCAGTGCCGCGTGAAGCAGGTGGGTCGCCGAGTGGTTGGCGCGGAGCTGTGCGCGACGCTCGGTGTCGATCGCCAGCGTGACGGTGTCGCCGACGCGGATGCTGCCGGCCTCGACCTCGCCAACATGGACGTGGAGCTTGCCGAGCGGCTTGGCAGTGTCGGCGACGGCAAGCCGTAACCCGCTGTCGCCGGTGACCATGCCGGCATCGCCCTGCTGGCCACCCGATTCGCCGTAGAAAGGCGTTTGGTTCGTGACCACGATGACCTTGTCGCCCGCATCCGCATGGTCGACGCGGACGCCGTCCTTGACCAACGCGACGACGTTGGCTTGCGCGGTGTCGGTGGCGTAACCGACGAACTCGCTCGCGCCCTCGGCCTCGACGATGTCGAACCAGACGGCTTCGGACGCGGCTTGCCCCGAACCCGCCCAGGCGGCGCGGGCCGCGCGCTTCTGCTCGGCCATCGCGGCATCGAAGCCGGCGCGCTCGACCGTGAAGCCCTGCGCCCGCAACGCGTCTTCGGTTAGGTCGTAGGGGAAACCGAAGGTGTCGTAGAGTTTGAACGCGGTGGCACCGGGCAGCGTGTCGCCCGGGGCCATCGTCGCGGTCGCCTCATCGAGCAGGCGCAGGCCGTTGGCGAGGGTAACGCGGAAGCGGACCTCCTCTTGATGGAGCGTCGCCTCGATCAGCGGCTGGGCGCGGACGAGTTCGGGGAATGCGCCGCCCATCGCCGCGACGAGCGCGGGAACAAGCCGGTGCATCAGCGGCTCGGCGGCTCCCAGGATCTGGGCGTGGCGCATGGCGCGGCGCATGATCCGGCGGAGTACGTAGCCACGGCCTTCGGCGGAGGGCAGTACACCGTCGGCGATCAGGAAGCCGCTGGCGCGAAGGTGGTCGGCGATAACGCGGTGCGAGGCGGTGTTGGCACCGTCGGTGGCAGTGCCGGTCAGTTCGCCGGACGCCGCGATCAGCGCCTTGAAGGTGTCGGTGTCGTAGTTGTCATGGACACCCTGGAGGACGGCAGCGACGCGCTCGAGGCCCATGCCGGTGTCGATCGACGGACGCGGCAGGTCGAGGCGGGTCGCGGCGTCGATCTGCTCGTACTGCATGAACACCAGGTTCCAAATCTCGACGAAGCGGTCGCCGTCCTCGTCGGGACTGCCGGGCGGGCCACCGGGGATGTGGTCGCCGTGGTCGTAGAAGATCTCGCTGCACGGGCCGCAGGGGCCGGTGTCGCCCATCGACCAGAAATTATCGTTGGTAGCGATGCGAATGATGCGGTCGGCGGGCAGCCCGGCGATCTTCTGCCAGAGCGCGAAGGCCTCATCGTCGGTATGGTAGACGGTGACGGTCAGGCGGTCGGGATCGATGCCGAATTCGCGAGTCAGGAGCGTCCACGCGTGGGTGATCGCCTGCTCCTTGAAATAGTCGCCGAAGCTGAAGTTGCCGAGCATCTCGAAGAATGTGTGATGGCGCGCGGTGTAGCCGACGTTGTCGAGGTCGTTGTGCTTGCCGCCGGCGCGGACGCATTTCTGCGACGAAACCGCGGTCTTGTAGGGGCGGGTCTCGAGGCCCGTGAAGACGTTCTTGAACGGCACCATGCCGGCGTTGACGAACATCAAGGTCGGATCGTTCTGCGGCACTAGTGGTGCGGACGGGACCACAGCATGCCCGGCGTTCCCGAAATACTCGAGGAAGGCGCGGCGGATATCGTTGGTGCTGGTCATCGGACGGACTTAAGCCACGGGCAGTCGTATCTCAAGACGGCGGTGTCTCGACGCAGCGACCGAGCACCACGACCCCCGCGATCGGGCGGGGGTCGTGCTCACCGACTACATCTCGGCGTCTTCGCCGGTCGATGGCTCGGGGCTGCCGGTCATCAGCGCTTCGGAGATGCCGGCCGCATTGTCGCGGATGGTCTTCTCGATGCGAGCCGCGACGTCCGGATTGGCTTTCAGGTACTTCTTCGAGTTCTCGCGGCCCTGGCCGATGCGGATCGAGTCGTAGCTGAACCAGGCACCGGACTTCTCGACGACGCCGGCCTTGACGCCGAGGTCGAGGATTTCGCCGATGCGGCTGACGCCTTCGCCGTACATGATGTCGAACTCGACCTGCTTGAACGGCGGCGCGACCTTGTTCTTGACGACCTTGACCCGGGTGGTGTTGCCAACAACGTCGTCACCATCCTTGATCTGTCCGGTGCGGCGGATGTCGAGGCGGACGCTGGCGTAGAACTTGAGTGCGTTGCCGCCGGTGGTGGTTTCCGGGTTGCCGTACATTACGCCGATCTTCATGCGTAACTGGTTGATAAATATGACCATGCAGCGCGAGCGGCTGATCGAGCCGGTGAGCTTGCGGAGTGACTGCGACATCAGGCGGGCCTGCAGGCCGACGTGGCTGTCGCCCATTTCGCCCTCGATTTCAGCGCGCGGCACCAGAGCTGCGACCGAGTCGATGACCAGCACGTCGACGGCGTTGGAGCGAACCAGCGTGTCGACGATCTCGAGCGCCTGTTCGCCGGTGTCGGGCTGCGAAACGATCAGCTCGTCGATGTTGACGCCGAGCTTCTTGGCATAGGCCGGGTCGAGAGCGTGTTCCGCATCGACGAAGGCCGCGGTGCCGCCCATCTTCTGCGCTTCGGCGATGGCGTGCAGCGCCAGCGTCGTCTTGCCCGAGCTTTCGGGGCCGTAGATCTCGATGACCCGGCCGCGCGGCAGGCCGCCGATACCGAGTGCGATGTCGAGGCCGAGCGAACCGCTGGAGATCGATTCGACCTCCATCGTCTCACGCGAGCCGAGGCGCATCGCCGAGCCCTTGCCGAAGGCGCGGTCGATTTGCGCCAGTGCGGCCTCTAGCGCGCGCGCCTTGTCGCCGCTGGCCTTCTCGTCCGCCTTGGAAATTGCAGCCACCCCGTTCACCACCTTAAGATTTGCAGCCATCTTGAACTCCCTAGCGGTCGGTTGACGCCCCTACAAGGCGGCTTCCGTACCACGTCTGTTCTAGAGGAACAAGCAGCGAACGCGAACCAACTTCAGCGTTGCGTAATCTCAAGCGGCGGCGGACACCGGTTTCATCAAGGCTTCGACAGCCGCGAAGGCATAGGGCTTTTCAAGCACACCGCTGTCTCCATAGCGCTCCGGCAGCGTGTCCGGATGCGACCCGGTGGCGAACACGATGCGCTTGCCGAGCGCGGCCAGGCGGTCGGCAAGCGGGAACACCGATTCCGTCCCGAGGTGGACGTCGAGGATCGCGACGTCGAAACCCTCCGCACCCAGCCGTTCGAGGGCATCGAAACCCGCCACGATGGACTCGGCGTTCGCCGCAACCCGGCAGCCGATCATATCGAGCATATCCTCGAGAACCAGGCCGATCAGGACTTCATCTTCAACAATCAGCACCCGCTGCATGCTAGTGCGTACTCCCATCGCCCGGGACCGGGCATCACGCTTGGACTACGCCTGTACCGGCGCATGCCCCCCAAGACGCCTATACCAAACCACGCATCGGCACTCAACACGGCACCGTACCGGGTTCACCCCGGGTTACCGCGACCTAATAGCGCGTCGGTACCGGAGCTTGGTAGAACCCTACCAATAGCGACTAGTAGCGCGCCGCCGCGCGGATCGCGTCGGCCAGTGCCGAGCCCGTGAACGGCTTGGCGAGGAAGGCGACCCCGGCGTCGGCGGTGGCGGAGCGCTGGGGTGGTTCGGCATAGCCCGACATCAGCAGCACCGGCAGTTCGGGGCGGCGGCGGCGGGCGTGCGCGGCAAGCTGGCCGCCGTCCATGCCCGGCATCATCACGTCGGAGACGAGCACGTCGATGACCGTCGCGGGATCGTCGATCAACGGCAGCGCCGCGAGCGCATCGGCAGCGGCGGTGACGACGAAGCCGGCGTTGGCGAGCGCGCGCTGGAGGACCAGCCGCACGGCGCGGTCGTCCTCGACGAGCAGGACCGCGAGGCTGCGGCCGTCGACGATGAACACGGGCTTCGGCACGGGGATCGGCGCGGCGACGTCGACCTTGCCCTCGGCGCGCGGGAAGAACAGGCTGAAGATCGTGCCGCCGCTGGGCGCGGGTGCATTGAAGACGAAGCCGCCGGACTGCTTGACGATGCCGTAGACCGTCGACAGCCCGAGCCCGGTGCCCTGCGCGCCGCTTTTGGTGGTGAAGAACGGTTCGTAGATCTTGGCACCGAGGTCCTTGTCGATGCCGATCCCGCTGTCGCAGACGGCGATCTCGACGTAATCGCCCGCCGGCATGACGCTGTGGCCGAGCCGGTCGACGGCCGCGGCGGGGACGCTGCGGGTCGCGATCACCAGCCGGCCGCCGCCGGGCATCGCGTCGCGGGCATTGACGGCGAGGTTGACGATGACCTGTTCGAGCTGGCCCGGATCGACCCGGATCGGCCCGACCTCGTCGAGTTCGAGCGCCAGCGTGACCTCGTCGCCGAGCAGGCGGCTGAGCAGGGCAGCGAGCGCGGCGACCGCGGCGCGGGCGTCGACGAGCTGCTGCCGCAGGGTCTGCTGACGGGCAAAGGCGAGGAGCTGGCGGATCAGCGTCGCACCGCGCGAGTCGTTGGTCTTCAGCTCCTCGAGGTCGCTATAGTCGCCGTCGCCCGGGACGTGGCGCGCCAGCAGCTGCTCGACCAGCCCGAGGTTGGCGGTCAGGATGTTGTTGAAATCGTGCGCGACACCGCCCGCGAGCTGGCCGATCGCCTGCATCCGCGTCACCTGCGCGACCTGCCGCTCGAGCAGCAGTTGCTCGCGGATATCGCGGACGGCGATCAGCAGCGTTGCGTCGATCCCGGCTGGCACCCGCGCGATCGTCATGACCAGCGGCTCCTCGGGGCGGGCGGTCAACCGCAGGCGGAGCTCGGCGGGCAGTTTGCCCTTGTCGAGCGCATCGCGGATCGCCCGCGCCAGCATCGGCCGGTCATCGGCAACGGTGATCCCCGCGGGAAGCGGCGCGCCGGGCTGGCATGGATCGTCGATCGTCCGGCGGAAGGCGTCGTTGCAGGCCAGCATCCGGCCCTCGGTATCGAGCAACGCAAGCCCGAGCGGCAGCACGTCGAGCAGCTGGACGAAGCGCCAGTCGGCGCCGGGCACCGCGAACGGCGCTGGGTAGCGCGTGTCAGACTGGGTCGACGTGGTCGTTCTCCGCTGCGGTACGCCGACTATAACGGCGGTCGCGGCGAACCCTAGAGGGTCCTGTACGGTTACCGTGGATAACTCCGCCAGCCCGTTCGTATGGTCGCCTGATTAGCCCGTCAGGCGCGTCAGCCGCGTTAGCCGCGCTCGCGCATGACCCGCGCCGCCTCGCGCTTCCAGTCGCGGGTCTTCTCGGTCTCGCGCTTGTCGTGGAGCTGCTTGCCCTTCGCGAGCGCAAGCTCGACCTTGGCGCGGCCACGGTCGTTGAAGTATACCGACAGCGGCACCAGCGTCATGCCCTGCCGCGTCACAAGGCCGTGGAATTTCTCAATCTGGCGGGCGTGGAGCAGCAGCTTCCGCGGGCGCTTGGGCTCGTGGTTGAAGCGGTTGCCCTGCTTGTATTCGGGAATGTTGGCGTTGACCAGCCACAGCTGGCCGTCCTTGACCTCGGCATAGGCCTCGGCGATCGACGCTTGTCCGGAGCGCAGGCCCTTCACCTCGGTGCCGGCCAGCGCGATGCCGGCCTCGACGACGTCCTCGATGAAGAATTCATAGCGGGCGCGCCGGTTCTCGGCGACGGTCTTGATCTTGATCCCGGTCTCGCCCTTGGGCCTCGGCATCAGCTTATTCCGGCATGGTCGAGCGCAGCATCGACAGCGGCGCGGGCGGCGGGGCTGGCGGCGAGAATTGGCAGGCGGAGTTCCTCGGTCAGGCGGCCGGCCCTGGCCAGCGCGTACTTGGCCGGGCCCGGGCTCGCGTCGGTGAACATCGCGAGGTGGAGCGGGAACAGCCGGTCGTGAAGCGCCAGCGCGGCCGTGTAGTTCCCCGCCGCACAGGCGGCCTGGAAGTCGGCACACAACCGCGGCGCGACGTTGGCGGTGACCGAGATGCAGCCGTGACCGCCAGTCGCCATGTAGCCGAGCGCCAGTTCGTCGTTGCCCGACAGCTGGACGAAGTCGAGCCCACAGGCGGCGCGCAGCGCTGGCACGCGCGCGAGGTTGCCGGTCGCATCCTTGACCCCGACGATGTTGGGCAAGCTCGACAGCTCGGCCATCGTCTCGACGCTCATGTCGACGATCGAGCGTCCCGGGATGTTGTAGATGACGATCGGTAGGTCGGTGCTGGCGGCGAGCGCGCGGAAGTGCGCCAGCAGACCGGCCTGCGACGGCTTGTTGTAATAAGGGCAGACCACCAGCGCCGCGTCGGCACCATTCTTCGCGGCGCGCGCGAGGTGCATGAGCGCGGTCGCGGTGTCGTTGGAGCCGCAGCCGGCGATGACCGGCACGCGCCCGTCGGTGGCCTCGACGCACAGCCGGATGACTTCGTGGTGCTCGTCATGGCTCAGCGTCGCGGACTCGCCGGTGGTCCCGCACGGCACGAGGCCGGTCGAGCCCTCGGCGATCTGCCAGTCGACGAGGCGCTGGAAAGCCTCGGCGTCGACTGCGCCGTCCTTGAAGGGCGTCACCAGCGCCGGGATCGATCCTGAAAACATCTTGGTCGTTTGTCCCTGGCGCGGGAGCGCGCCGTCATTAGTCCTTGGCCCGGAGAGCTCAGGTCAATAGACGAGAGCGCGTGGGCGGGCGGTTCTAGTGTCGAAGGACGTATGAAGGCAATCGCCGTACTGCCGTGCCTGCTGATCGCAGCACTCGTCGCCCCCATCGCCGCGCCCGCCGGGGCCGCGATTTCGGAGGCGACGCGCGCTTATTACGTGGCGCGTCTCGCGGAAAATGCGAGTGGGCGGTTCAACACGCTGGCCCTGGCGCCGCTCGCCAACGTGCCGAGCGATCCCCTGCTCGATACCGTGGTGCAGTGGGACCGGCTGCGGCGCGACAACTACCGTGCCAGCTTTGCCGAGCTCAGCGCCTTCCTGCGCTATCACCGGGGCTGGCCGCAGGAGAGCGTGCTCCGCCGCCGCGCCGAGAAGGCGATCGACGCGAGCGTGCCGTTTCGCGACCGCACGCTGTATTTCAACGCGCTGCCCCCGGTCACCGCGGCCGCCAAGTTCCGCCTCGCCGAGACCCTGTTGGTCGCGCGCAAGGTGCCCGAGGCGAACGCAATGGCGCGCGACGCGTGGGATTCGTCGGGCCTCGACCCGCAGACCGAGGCCGAGCTGCTCGCCACCTTCGGCAGCCAGCTGACCCCCGCCGATAACCTGTCGCGCGCCGACCGGCTGCTGTGGAGCGGGCAGACCAGCGCCGCGACCCGCCTGCTGGCGCGCCTCACTCCGGACCGGCAGGCGTGGGTGTCGGCGCGGGTCGTGCTGCAGGGCGGCGGTGCCAATGCCGACAGCCTGCGCACCGCCCTGCCCACGGCGCTGGCCAACGAGCCCGGCATCACCTTCGACCGGATCAACTGGCTGCGGCGGACCAACCAGCAGGACGTCGCGCGCAGCGTGATGGCGGCGACCAACTACTCGCCCGGGCTGATCGTCGACCCGGAGGCATGGCTCAAGCTGCGCGTCCAGATGGCGCGCGAGACGCTCCGCGACGGCAACGCCGCGCAGGCCTACAGCCTCGCCGCCAACCACGCCGCCTTCCCGCTCGGACGCCCGCTGGCCGAACGGTCGCTGGGCGAGCGCGCCGCGTTCATCGATGCGGAATGGGTCGCCGGGTGGATCGCGCTGCGCAATCTCAACCGGCCATCCGATGCGCTCAACCACTTCGCGGCGGTGCGTGCCGCGGCGCTGACCCCGGTCAGCCAGGCGCGCGGCGACTACTGGGCGGGCCGCGCCGCCGAGGCCGCCAACCTCAAGGCCGACGCGCAGCGCTACTACGACTCTGCCGCCCGCCACCCCGATTACTTCTATGGCCAGCTGGCGAGCGAGCGCCTCGACCGACCGGTTACGCTGAACCCCGCCCCGGCTCCCTTCGTCCTGCCCCAGTCGCGCGCCAAGTTCGCTACCGACGAGCTGGTCCGCGCGACGCAGGCGCTCGGCGACCTCGGCGACCGCAACCGTCAGACGCTCCTGATGCGCGCCCTCGTCGAGCGCAGCGACACCGGCGAGGCAGCGCAACTGACGGCCGAGCTCGCCGCGGTGATCGGCCGCCCCGACCTCGGCGTGCTGATGGGCAAGGCGGCGCGTTCCGACGGCGAGCTGACCCTGCTCAGCTACGCCTACCCCCAGCTCACCCTGCCCCCCGAAGTCGCCTCGAACTTCACGATGGTCCACGCCGTCGCCCGGCAGGAGAGCCAGTTCGACCGTGCCGCGGTCAGCGCCGCCAACGCCCGCGGCCTGATGCAGCTGGTTCCCGCCACCGCCGCCGAGCAGGCGACCAAGGCGGGGCTGCGGTTCAGCGTCGAGCGCCTGACCGAGGACCCGGTCTACAACGTCACGCTCGGCGGCGCGTATTTCGAGCGGCTGCGCGCCAACTTCGGCGGCAGCTACGTGCTCGCCGTCGCCGCCTACAACGCCGGCCCCGGCAACGCCCGCAAGTTCGTCACCAGGCAGGGCGACCCGCGCGTGCCCGGCGTCGACGTCGTCGACTGGATCGAGACGATCCCCTTCCTCGAGACGCGCACCTACGTGCAGCGCGTGCTGGAGAACGCCGTGATGTACGACCTCCTCCACCCGACCACCGCGCTAAGCCCGGCGAGCAAGCGAATCTCGTGGTACCTGGGCAAGTCGACGCCGGGCTGAGGGGGTGCGGCGGACGATCGAAAGGTGTATCGAGGCACCTTGATCGGTCGGGGGGCACGATGATGGCGGCGAAAATCGAGCCGGCAAGCACCGGGCGCAAGCTATGGGACGGGCTGTTCTGGGTGGTCGTCATCCTCGACGGCCTCGGCGCGCTGACACTGATCTTCGCCAGCGAAGGCACCCAGGACGCGGCGGGGCGCGGCATGCAGTCCGGCTTCGGGATCATCCTGTTGCTGGTGGTCGCCGCGTTGGCCGCGTTGTGCTGGTTTTTCCGGACGGCGTACCTGCGGGTGCCGGTGTTTCTCGCGCTGGCGCTGCCGGGGGTGTTCCTGGCCTTCAACCAGCTGGTGGAGTGAGCGAGGGCCGATCGATAACGCCGCACTGAAAAGCGCCCAAAAATATCAGGAAATACGATCTGCTCCACGCAACGTGGCGCATAAGCCGGCGATCAAGCAGCTCTCAAAATTTTTCGGTAAATCGGTGGCGGTGGTTGGTGGCCCAACTCAGATGCAGTGTTGCATCCAGATAAGCCTTGTAAGCCCTCAAGATTTGTTTAGTCGTTACGGCTGCGTCTATTTCTGGGGATTACGGTGGGCAAATTTAGGGCCGCGGGCATCTGCGCTATGGCGCTGGTGTCATCTTCTATTGCTTCGGCCCAAGTTCCGTCTCAGATCGCATCCTACTCGCGGGGCGGCGACGTTCTACCGCGGGGTGCCGAACTGGAGTTCCTGACGCGTTCTTCGATCAACTCACGAACGGCTCAGGTGGCCGATCGGGTGGATCTCGTCGTCAGCAAGAACGTCCTCTTGAATGGGGCGATTGTGATACCGCGTGGTACGCAAGCGACGGGCGAGGTTTGGCTGGCAAAGCCTAAAGGGAGTTGGGGGTCGCGCGGAAAACTCGAAATCCGCTTGATCAGCTTGACCATTGAGGGTCTACAAATTCCTATAACTGGCGCCCAGAGCGCGCGGGGCGGCACCAATCTGGCAGGCTCAGTCATATCAGCGTTTTTCACGTTATCTTTGCCGCTTGGGTTCGGAATTACCGGCAGCAGCGCTATATTGCCGATCAACACCGCCCTTAAGGGTGAGACCGGCTTCGACATGCTGGTGGGTGCCCGCGAATTCTCGGATACCGAGATATCGGGACTAGCTCAGCAGCGTCCGACCGTTCAGCAAGCAGCCTACCGTGGACCGCATGATCTGGTACTTGACCGCGGCACTGCCGTACATTTCAGATTGATGTCGGGACTGAGTTCGAAGGTTAATGACGTCGGCGACTTATTCGAGTTGGAAGTCGTCGATGATGTGGTGCTGAATGGCGAAGTTGTAATCCCGCGCGGTAGCCCTGCGGTCGGCCAAGTCGATCGGGTCAAATCGAAAAGCTCATTTGGACAACGCGGGAAATTATCGGCGCATGTGGTTTCGATGCGTATCAACGGGCTGGTTGTTCCAATCAGCGGCCCCTTACACGCGGCAGGAGATAAGAACATCGGTGGCGCAGTCGGCGTTACACTGCCCGTTGGCTATTTCGTGACTGGCACCAGCGCCTACCTGCCCGCTGGAACATTGATGCTTGCAGTGACGGGCGAAAGCATTCCATTCGGACCGTTTCTTCGGCCAAATTCCTATGGTCAGGTAAGTCGATCCAGTGGGCAGGATGGGCATGTCTTGGCCAGCAACACAAAACCAGTGACCCGATTTGTCCCAACACCTGCAGAGATTTTCCTGAAAACGACTTCCGAGTAACCGTACTTGGCCGTTCACCGCCCTACAACTTCAGCGTAACCCCCAGCGCCGCCTCGGCCGTCGTCCGCAACTCCGGCGACACGTCCGGGTAGCTCAGGTCGACGTCCTCGCCGAGAACCGCGACCGCCGCCTCCATCCCCGCGATGCGCGCGGTCTTCTTGTCATCGGCGGCGAGGACGTGCCACGGCGCGTCGTCGGTCGAGGTGAGGTCGAACATGTCCTCGTAGGCCTCGGTGTAGGCGTCGCGGTTGGCGCGGTTGTGATAGTCCTCGGGGCCGGTCTTCCAGCGCTTGTAGGGGACCTCGAGGCGCTCGCGCAGGCGGCGGTCCTGCTCGGGCTGGGTGACGTGGAGGAACAATTTGCAGATGCGGGTGCCTGCCGCGACGTGCTCGGCCTCGAAGGCGTTGATGATGTCGTAGCCGGCCTTCCAGTCCTTCTTGGGGGTCAGCTTGTCGACCCGCTCGACGAGGACGCGGCCGTACCAGGTGCGGTCGAACACGGCGATCTCGCGGGCGGCGGGCAGCCGGCTCCAGAAGCGCCACAGGAAGTGGTGTGCGAGTTCCTCCTTGGTCGGTGCGCCGATCGACCAGACATCGGTAAAGCGCGGGTCGAGTTCGCCGGTCAGGCGCTTGATCAGGCCGCCCTTACCCGACGCATCCCAGCCCTCGACCGCGACGATGCCGCGCAAACCTTGCGTGATGTACGCCGCCTGGATCAGCTGGAGCTTGAACTGCAGCGCCTTGAGCCGCTCGTCATAGTCGTGATGCGAGATTTCGGGGACGTTCTCGAAGTTCTTGAGGCGGAGCTTGGCCATTATTCGACGACCTTGATGTTGAGTTCCTTCAACTGGCGCGGCGTCGCGAACGACGGCGCGTTCATCATCAGGTCCTCGGCTTTCTGGGTCATCGGGAAGACCACGACCTCGCGGATGTTGGGCTCGTCGGCGAGCAGCATGACGATGCGGTCGACACCCGGCGCCGAGCCACCGTGCGGCGGCGCGCCGAACTTGAAGGCGCTGATCATGCCCGAGAAGTCGCGGTCGACGTCGGCCTGGGTGTAGCCGGCGATCTCGAACGCCTTGTACATGATGTCGGGCCGGTGGTTCCGGATCGCGCCCGACGACAGCTCGATGCCGTTGCAGACGATGTCGTACTGGTACGCGAGGATGGTCAGCGGGTCCTGCGTCTCCAGCGCCTCCAGTTCGCCCTGCGGCATCGAGAACGGGTTGTGGCTGAAGTCGATCTTCTTGGCGTCCTCGTCGTATTCGAACATCGGGAAGTCGACGATCCAGCAGAATTTGTAGGTGCCTTGCTCGATGATGCCGAGCTCCGTGCCGACGCGGGTGCGCGCCAGGCCCGCGAGCTTGGCGGCGGTCGCGGCGGGACCGGCGGCGAAGAACACGCCGTCGTCGGGGCCGAGGCCGAGCGCCGCGCTCAGCGCGGTCATGCCGTCGGCGCCGTGGTTGCTGGCGATTGGCCCGCCAAAGTCACCGCTTTTGCGGGTCGCATAGCCGAGGCCGGCAAAGCCCTCGGTCTGCGCCCAGGCGTTCATGTCGTCGAAGAACTTGCGGCTCTTGGAGGTGCCGCTGCCCGGCGCGGCGACGGCACGGACGACCCCGCCCTCCGCCACGATGGACGCAAAGCGCCCGAAGCCGGAGCCGCGGAAGTGCTCGCTGACATCGACGATCTCGATCGGATTGCGGAGGTCGGGCTTGTCGTTGCCGTACTTGAGCATCGAGTCCGCATAGCCGATGCGCGGGAACGGCGGCTTGGTGACCGCCTTGGGCTTGCCGTCGACGAAGCCGGTAAACTCGTCGAACACGCCCGCCAGCACCGGCTCGATCGCTGCAAAGACATCGTCCTGCGTGACGAAGCTCATTTCGAAGTCGAGCTGGTAGAACTCGCCGGGGGAGCGGTCGGCGCGGGCATCCTCGTCGCGGAAGCACGGCGCGATCTGGAAATAGCGGTCGAAGCCGGCGACCATCAGCAGCTGCTTGAACATCTGCGGCGCCTGCGGGAGCGCGTAGAACTTGCCCGGGTGGACGCGGCTCGGGACCAGGAAGTCGCGCGCGCCCTCGGGGCTGCTGGCGGTCAGGATCGGGGTCTGGAACTCGGTGAAGCCCTGCTCGATCATCCGGCGGCGCAGGCTCGCGATGACGCCCGAGCGCAGCAGGATGTTCTTGTGCAGGCGCTCGCGACGCAGGTCGAGGAAACGGTACTTGAGGCGAATATCCTCCGGGTACTCGGCCTCGCCCGCGACCGGCAGCGGCAGCTCGTTCGCCGCGGACTGGACGACGACCTCGGCGGCCTTCAGCTCGATCTCGCCGGTCGCCATCTTGGGGTTCACGGCGGCCGGGTCACGCGCCACGACCGGCCCGGTGACGGTAACGACGCTCTCGACGCGCAGCTTGTCGAGGATGTCGAATGCGGGCGAGCCGACGTTGGCCACCACCTGGGTCAGGCCATAATGGTCGCGCAGGTCGACGAACAGCACGCCGCCGTGATCCCGCTTCCTATGCACCCAGCCCGACAGGCGAGCGGTCGTACCGGCGTCGGGGCCGCGCAGCTGGGCGCAGGTGTGGGAGCGATATGCGTGCATTGGGGCCGATCTGGCTGGGTCCGGGAACGGTGCGGGTGACACACGCCGGGGGCGCTTTTGTCAAGGTTAAGGGCCTTCTCGACCGCGTACGCTGTCGCACCAAATTCACTTGCCAAGCGCTTAACGGAGGCGTTTCAATCCTCCATCATTCGATACAGGAGAAGCCCAATGCCCTTCGTCAGCGCCAACGACGGCACCCGAATCTTCTACAAGGACATCGGCACAGGTCCGGTGGTTACTTTCTCGCACGGCTGGCCGCTGAGCAGCGACGACTGGGAGCGCCAGATCGTCTTCCTCGGCATGAACGGCTACCGCGTCGTCGCCCACGACCGCCGCGGCCACGGACGCTCCGACGCGACGTGGGACCACAATGAGATGGACACCTACGCCGACGACGTCGCGACGCTGTTCGACGCGCTCGACCTGAAGGACATCGTCATGGTCGGCCACTCGACCGGCGGCGGCGAAGTCGCGCGCTACCTCGGCCGCCACGGCACTTCGCGCGTCAAAAAGGCAGTGTTGCTCGACGCCGTGCCGCCGATCATGGTGCAGAGCGAGACCAACCCCGAAGGCACGCCGATGTCGGTGTTCGACGGCTTCCGGAAGGACATCCTGGCCAACCGCTCGCAGCTGTATCTCGACATTCCGATGCCATTCTACGGGATGAACCGCCCCGGCGCGACGGTGTCGGAGGGGCTGCGCCTCAACTGGTGGCGGCAGGGCATGATGGGCGATTTGAAGTCGCACTACGACTGCATCAAGGCGTTCTCGGAAACCGACTTCACCGAGGACCTCAAGAAGATCGATATCCCGCTGCTCATCGTCCACGGCGACGACGACCAGATCGTGCCGATCGCCGACGCCGCGCTCAAGTCCGCCAAGCTTGCGCCGCACGCGACGCTCAAGGTCTATCCGGGCGCGCCGCACGGCCTGATGGCGACGCATACCGAGAAGTTCAACGCGGACCTGCTCGAGTTCATCAAGAGCTGAGGCGGCCCCACGCGCGTCATCCCGGTGCACGCCGGGATGACGAGCTTGATTGATACGCCGCCCGCCCCCGCGCTCTAGCCGATGCCCACAGCGTTCGGTATGAGGCGCCATGCACATCCACCCGCTGATCAGCGACACCGCCACCCTCGCCGCACTTTGCACCCGCCTCGCCACGGCCGACTTCGTCACCATCGACACCGAGTTCATGCGCGAGAACACCTTCTACCCCGACCTGTGCCTGGTGCAGATCGCCGGCAACGACGAGGCCGCCGCGGTCGACCCCAAGGCGCCCGGCATGGACCTCAAGCCGCTGCTCGACCTGATGGTCGAGAACCATGACGTGCTGAAGGTCTTCCACGCCGGCGGGCAGGACCTCGAGATCGTCTATAATTTGACCGGCAAGACCCCCTACCCGCTGTTCGACACGCAGATCGCCGCGATGGCGCTCGGGCAGGGCGAGCAGGTCAGTTACACCAACCTCGTCCAATCCTACTTGAACGTCGCCATCGACAAGGGCGCGCGCTTTACCGACTGGGCGCGGCGGCCGCTGTCGACGACGCAGCTCGACTACGCGATCGGCGACGTGACGCATCTCGCGACGCTGTTCCCAATGATGCTCGACAAGTTGCGCTCGACCGGGCGCGGCGTCTGGCTCGACGAGGAGATGGCGCGCGCCGGCGACCCCGCGACCTATGCGCAGGACCCCGACCAGGCGTGGCTGCGGCTCCGCCTGCCGAACCGCAAACCGGAGGTGCTGGGCCGCCTCAAGGCGCTGGCGGCATGGCGCGAGCACGAGGCGCGGGGCAAGGACGTGCCGCGCGGTCGCATCGTCAAGGATGAGACGCTCGGCGACCTCGCCGGCTCGCCGCCACGCACCCAGCAGGACCTCGGCAAGGTCCGCGGCCTTTCGGCGAACTGGGCCTCGAACGACATCGGCCGCCGCCTGATGACCGCGATCGAGACCGCCCAGCCGCTCCCCGCCGCCGAGATGCCGGCCCGCGAAGTCGCTCGCCCCGGCCTGACCAACGAGGGCGCGCTGATTGCCGACCTGCTCAAGCTGCTGCTCAAGGTCCGTGCCAAGGAAGCAAATGTCGCCCCCAAGCTGATCGCGCGCGGCGACGAGCTCGACGCGATCGCCGGCGGTGTCCGCGAAGGGTTGCCGGTGCTGACGGGGTGGCGGCTCGACGTGTTCGGCAAGGATGCGCTGGCGCTGATCGACGGGCGGCTCGGTTTTGCAGTCAAGGGCGGCAAGATGGTGATGAGCGAGCTTTAAGCCCGCGCTTTACGCCGCCCTGAACACCGGCTCCAATCCGAGCGCGCCGGCCAGAGTCTTCAACCGCCGCGCCACCGCTTCCCCGTACAGCGCCGCGTGCGCCGGATCGAGCGTCAGCACCAGAGATGTCCCCTCGCGCCAGAGCCGGCTCGCGGTCAGAGGAGCCGCGGTGCCGCCGGTCAGGCGCTGGCCGAGGCGGAGCGCGGTGCCCCAGGTCCGCGCGCGTGCCAGTGCGGCGGGGTCGGCGAGCTCGTTCATGACCTTGACGTCGCGGCTGGCAAAATCGCCGCCGAAGCAGGCATACAGCGCCGCCGCCATCATCGCGCGCTCGGCCGCTGTGATCGCCACCCAGTTGCCGTGGAGCGCGAAGTCGAAGCCGCGCTCGGCGCGGAAATCGGGGTGGGCGCGCCAGGCGACGTCGCTGAGCAGGCAGGTCGCGAGGCGGATGCGGGCATCGCCGACGGGCTCGCCGCGGCCGCGGAACAGGCCATCCATCCAGGTGAACAACAGGTCGCCATGCTCGGGGAAACGGCCCTGGCGTTCGCCCTCGGCGCGGGTCGCGGCAAGCAACGGATCCTCGCGCTGCATCTCGGGTGATAGCTGGGCGAACAACAGGCCCTCGCGCAGGCCGTTGGCGCTGGCGACGACTTCGGAGCTGCCGAGGCGCTTGACTGCGGCACTGAGCAGCATCGCTGCGCCGGGCAGAGACGGCGCGCGCGAACTGCTGAAATGGGGCACGCCCTTCAGGGTCTTGGGGTCGAGCCGGGCCAGGGTGCGAACCAGCCGCGCCGGCACGTCGGCGTCCATTCGATACTGGTGGACGACCCGCAGCGGGCAGTCGGTCAGGTGCATGTGCAGCTGCGCCAGCGCCCGCCACGAGCCGCCGACCGTGTAGAAGGGCTTGCCGCGGCCAGCCGCGACCCAGTCGACGGTGTCGAGCGCCTTCTTGATGAATCCGCCGAGCGCGCGCGGGCTGCGCTTGCGGACCGCGTCGAGGCGGAGCGAGCCGATCGGCAGCGAGATGCGCTCATGCGCCTCGCCGCCGGAGACGCGGATCAACTCGAGACTGCCGCCGCCGAGGTCGCCGACGACGCCGTCGGCATCGGGGATACCGGCAATAACCCCGAGCGCCGAGCCGCGCGCCTCGACCTCGCCGCTGATTGTCTCGATCTCGAGCCCGCACGCATCGCGGACGCGGTCGATGAAGACCTGCGCATTCGACGCTTCCCGCACGGCCGCAGTCGCCACGACCCGCAGCGACGCGAGATCCATGTCACGCGCCAGCATCGCGAAGCGCCCAAGCGCCACCACCGCCGAGACCATCGACGACTCGCTGAGACGGCCGTTTGCGGCGAGGCCACGCCCCAGGCCCGCCATCACCTTCTCGTTGAAGATAGCCGGCGGAGTCCTTGTCAGACCGCGATAAACCACCAGGCGGACCGAGTTCGAGCCGATATCGATGATGCCGATGAGATCGTTCGGACCCGGCAGCACCGCCACTTCGGCAGACGACTCGGCAGCCGCGACGCGCAGCGGTTCGTCGCCGTTCCGGAAGCGGAAGAGTCTCGTCGCCACTCGCGTTCCTGAAGGTCGCCGTGCCGTATCCTTACCGTGCTGCGGTGCGGTTAGGAAGCGAAACGGCGCGCTCTAGTCTCTGCCCGACTTTGTATCATACCGTACGGTCGACGACGACCTCGATCAGCAGCGGTGCGTCGCCTGCTAACCCCCGCACAAAGGCTTCGCGCAATGCATCGAGCGTCTCTACACGTACCGCGGCGACGCCGTGGCCCTCGCTCAGCTTGACGAAATCGAGAGCGGGCGTGTCGATGTCCATCGCCACATAAGTGCCGGCTTCAGCGCTGTGGCCGCCGATGGCACGGGTCCGCTGCTTGAGAATTCGGTAGCTGCGGTTGTTGAAGATCACAGCGACAACCGGCAGTCGGTAGTGAGCGAGAGTCCACAATGCGGCCAGCGAGTACATCGCGCTGCCGTCGCCGCTGAGCGCCACCACCGGGCAGCCGGGCTTGCCGAGCGCAATACCGGCGGCCTGCGGCAGGCACACGCCGATGCCGCCGCCGCGCATGCCGAACCAGCTGTCGGGACGTGTCGCTGGAATGAGTTGGCGGACGGTGTTCATGCCCGATGACAAGAGCTCCTCAACCACGATCGCATCGTCCGGGATCAGTTGCCCGAGCAGGTGGCAGACCGCGAGCGGGCTCAGCGGCACCGCGCCCGCGTCGGCTTCGGCTTCGGCGCGGGCGACCAGTGCCGCCTGCTTCAGCGCGATACCCGCCTCGACCCCGCCGCGTCGTTCGGTGGCAGGAGCCATGCGCGCCAGCACCGCGGCGGTCAGCAGCGGCAGCGTCGCCTTGGGGTCGCCGAGCAGAGCGGCCGCGACCGGGTGGTTCTTGCCGATCTCCCACGGGTCGTTGTCGAGATGAACGACTTTCGTAGCGGGAGCCAGTGCCTCGATACCCGACGCCTGGCTCTGGGTCAGCAGGTCCGCGCCGATCGAGACCAGCAGGTCGTGGTGCTCCATCACCGCGCGCAACGCCGGGGCCATGCGCGACACGCTGCCGGCGTAGAGCGGGTGGTTCGACGGGAAGGCGGCGGTGTTGGCCATGCCCTCGAGGTAAACCGGCGCGCCGATCGCCTCTGCCAGCGCGGCGAGTTCACCGTGGGCGTCGGACTTCGCGACCGCATCACCGGCGAAGATCACCGGCGTGACGCTCGCCGCGATGAGGTCGGCGGCAGCGGCGATGGCGTCCGCGTCGGCAATGATCCGTGGCCCGATCCGGGTCGGAGCCATCAGGTTGATGTCAGCCTCGTCGGCCAGCACGTCGCCCGGGATCGACAGGAACACCGGGCCGGTCGGGGCGGTCAACGCGACCTTGGCGGCACGGTGGACGGCGCGCGGCAGGTCGGCCAGCCGCCCGACCTCATGGCTCCACTTGACCAGCGGCCGCGCCATCGTCGCAAGATCGTCCCACAACAGCGGCTCGGTCAGCGCAAAGGTAGTGTCCTGCTGGCCCGCGGTAACCAGGATCGGCGCGCCGGCCTTCTTGGCGTTGTATAGCATGCCCATCGCGTTGCCGAGGCCGGGCGCGGCGTGGAGGTTGGCGACTGCGAGCTTGCCGGTCGCCTGCGCGTAACCGTCCGCCATGCCGAGTACGACCACTTCGTTCAGGCCGAGGATGTAGCGGATACCGGTTTCGACGACGAACGCGTCCATCAGCGGCAGTTCGGTGGTGCCGGGGTTGCCGAACACGAACTCGACCCCCTCGGAGCGTAACAGGTCGAGGAAGATGTGCTTGCCTGCGGTCATGCCGAGCGCTTAGCGGCTACGCCCGCGCGACGCCAGATCGCCTTGCCAACCCGGCGGCTGGGCCGCAATCTGTGAACAGAGGGGTGAACCATGGATTGGCGGCAATCGACACGGGGCGGCGCGGTCGTCGGCGAGCCGCACGGCCGCGTCGACGAGAGCAATTGGGAAGCATTCTCCGGGCATCTCGTGGCCGCGATAACGTCGGCGCAGGCCACCGCAGCGAGCTTCATCGTCGACCTGTCGGGCATCGACTACATGTCGTCGCGGGGCCTGCGCGCGCTGAGCACCGCGCTCGCCGCTGCCAAGGCTGCCAACGTCCCGATGTCACTCGCCGCGCCGGGCAGCGCGATGCGCCAGATTCTCGCGATCAGCCGTTACGACAAGCTGTTCACCGTCCACGACAGCGTCGACGCCGTGGCCCCGGCCTGAGAGACCATCCGATGCGCGTCCACTTCTGGGGAACCCGCGGCTCGCTGCCGGTCGCCGCGCGCGCCGACCAGATCCGCGGCAAGCTCGTCGCGGCGCTGGTCGGGGCTTCGGGCCGGCACTTCGCCGATGCCGAGGAAGCGGGAGAATATCTCGACCGGACCCAGGATTTTGCTGGCCGCGGTGGCTATGGCGGCGCGACCTCGTGCGTCGAGATCGATGCCGGGGACGGCGTGTTCGCGGTCTGCGACATGGGCTCGGGCCTGCGCGAGTTCGGCGTCGACGCAGCCAGGCGCAGCGCCGCCGGGCACCCCAAGCACTATCACATCTTCCTGTCGCACCTGCACTGGGACCACATCATGGGGTTCCCGTTCTTTGCGCCCGCCTTCGACCCCGAGGCGACGATCGTCATCTACAGCGGTCACCCCGACGCCGAGACCGCGCTGCGCCGCCAGCAGGAGGAAATCTCGTTCCCGGTCGCCTTCGACTGGCTCCGCGCCTCGATCAGCTTCGTGACCCTGGTTCCCGGGGAGACCACCCGCATCGGCGGCCTCGACGTGACGCTGATCGAGCAATTCCACTCACACGTGTCGTACGGCTACCGCTTCGAGGTGGCCGGCAGCGCGGTCGTCTATTCGACCGACAGCGAGCATAAGGCCGAGAACATGGACGCGGAGGCGCGCTTCGAGGCGTTCTTCGGGGGGGCCGACCTCGTCGTCTGCGACACCATGTATTCGCTTGCCGACACCGTCTCGCTGAAGGCCGACTGGGGCCATTCGAGCAGCCTCGTCGCGGTCGACCTGTGCCGCGTCGCACAGGCCAAGCGCCTCGCGCTGTTCCACCACGAGCCGACCTACAGCGACGCACAGATCCTCGGCATGCACCGCGATGCAATCGCCTACGAGCAATTGACCCGGGGGGACGGGGACGAGGTCGAGGTCGTGTGTGCCTATGACGGTCTCGAAATCACCGTCTGAGCTTGCCGCCGCAAGGCGGACCCGGGTGCGCCTCGCGGGAGTCACCGGCGCCGTCATCGTTGCAGCGTTGCTGGCGTGGCTCGCCGGGCCGCTGTTCGCGGAGCCGCTGTTCGACCGCTACCAGCGCTGGGCACCGCGGACCATCACCAACCCCCGGGTCCATGTCGTTCGCATCGATAACGACAGCCTGAAGCGGGTCGGACCGTGGCCGTGGCCACGCGCCTACTTCACCCAGATGACGCAGCGGCTCAACCAAGCAGGGGCGAGTGTCGTCGCCTTCGACGTCCTGTTCGCCGAGAACGACCCGAGCGACCCGACGCGCTTCATCAAGGTCTTTCCCGAGCTCAGCGAAGCGACCCGGAAGGAGATCACCGCGCTACCCGCGCCGGACGAGGATTTCGGCCGCGCCTTATGGGAGGCTCCAACCGTCGTCGCCCGCGCCGGGGTAAGGCAGCGTAGCCTGGAATCGAACGCACTGAATGCGAGGGGGACAGCGGCGCTCACGATCTCTGCCCGGTTCGACCGATCATTGCCGGGCGCATCGAGTTTCGACCTCGCGCTCGCCAACGTCGCGCCAATCGAATTCAACGCCCATGGCCAGGGATTGATCAACGGCGAGCCGGACCGCGACGGCGTAACGCGGCGGATGATCCTCGCAGCGAATGTCGGCGGGCGACCGATGCCAGGCTTTGCGCTCGAAATCGTGCGAGTCGCGGAGCACGCCGATGACATCGGGGTCGGCGTCGTCGCCGGTCGCCTGACGGCGCTCGTCGCCGGCAGCTACCGTGTGCCCGTCGATCCCGAGGGCCGCGCCCGGCTGTATTTCGGAAGGATGCTCGACGACGACGAGAGCGCCGCTGCGGACGTCATCGACCCGAAGAAATCGCTCGCCTACCTCAAGGGCAAGATCGTCATCGTCGGCCCGACCAGCATCGGCCTGGGTGACATTCGCACCACCCCGCTCGGTGAGACCGAGTTCGGGGTCCGCATCCACGCGCAGGCGGTCGACGCCTTGCTGTCCGGCGCGTGGCTGTCGCGCCCGCGCTGGGCCCTCCCCGCCGAGTGGACGCTCGGGGCGCTACTCGCGCTGTTCGCCTGCCTGGTCTTTCCCCGCCTGCGCGGCCGTGCCGTCGCGGTGGTGCCGCTGGTGGTCGCGGCGATCGTGGTCGCGTCGAGCTGGGGGGCGTTCGTGCTGTGGCGGCTGCTGCTCGACCCGACCCGGCCGCTGCTGATCGGCGGCGGCGCAGCGCTCGCGGTCGCGGCGACGGCTTTCATCCAGACTGGGCACAATGCGCGCGCGATGCGCGAGGCGACGCTGGCCCGGGAAGGCGAGATGAAGGGTGCACGCGACATCCAGCGCGCCATGCTCCCCGACGCCCGCTCCGTCGCCACGCTCGACCCGCGCCTCGACATCGCCGCGCTGATCGAGCCGGCCCAGCTGATTGGCGGTGACCTGTACGACGCCTTCGCGCTCGACGACGGGCGCATCGTGTTCCTGGTCGGCGACGTCACCGGCAAGGGCACACCAGCCGCGCTCTTCATGGCGGTGACCAAGGCGCTGGCGCACAGCCTCCTAGGCGCCGCCGACGCACCGCCGCTGAACGAGATCGTCGGCGAACTCAACTGCGAACTGGCGATCGACAGCGTCGTCGAGGTGACCATGCTGTGCGGCATCCTCGACCCCGCAACCGGCCGCATCGAGTTGGTCAATGCCGGGCATGAGAACCCCTGGATCGTCCGCGCCGACGGCAGCGCCGTCGAGCACGTCATGGAGGGCGGCCTGCCGCTGTGCACCGTCCCCGACTACGCCTACCCGCTCGAAATCCTGACGCTGGCGCCCGGCGAGGGGCTGGTGGTCATCACCGACGGCGTCCGCGAGGCGCAGGACGACAAGGGTGGCTTCTTCGGCAGCGATCGCACCCACGCCGTCCTCGCCGGCTGGACGGGCTCGGCGCAGGGCCTGACCAAAAGGCTGGCGAGCGCGGTTCGCGAGTTCGAGGCAGGCACGCCCGCGACCGACGACCTGACGGTGATGGCGCTGCGATACCGGGGACCCGTCGCCGTATTATCATCCCGGGATTGACCCGGGACCCAGCTAACCGAATGGTCCGAGTTCGGAGTTTAACTGGGTCCCGGGTTAAGCCCGGGATGACCATGGGCTAAAGCTGCACCGCCTTCGCGGCGTCTGTACAATCCCAGCCTCAACGTACGACGACCTCAACTCGCCGGTTGACCGGGTCGCCAAAGTTATCCGACGCATGGCCAGGGACCGGATCGCGTTCGCCGCGGCCGACGATCCGCGTGACATTCTGGCTCAGCCCGTAGCGGATCAGCATGTCCCGCGCCGCGACGGCGCGATCGAGCGACAGCCGGTCGTTGTCGGACGGGTCGCCGAGGCTGTCGGTGTGACCCTCGATCTGCACGTCGACACCATTCCCGCGGCGCTTGATCTCGGCGAACAGCGCATCCCGCGTCGGGATCGATTCAGGTGTCGGGTCGACGCTGTCGATCGCGAAATACAGGATGAAGCGGACCGGCGGCTCGGGCAGATAACCAAGCAGCGGTTTATAGCGGTTTTCGGACACGCCGGGCTTGAGGGCCCGGATATGCGACCGCGCTCCGGCGATAACGACGCGGTTGCCGGTGGTGTCCACCAGCCGCACGTCCTCGCCGGTCTTCGGGTCGATCAGCGCCAGCGCCCCCGGTGGCCGACCGCCCTCGTTGTCGAGCAGCACAACCGTCGACGAGGCGCAGCCCGCGAGCGCGAAGACCGCGATCGCCGCGAGCGGCTTCACTTGACCGTGACCACAAATCGCGTGCCGCGCACGCCGAGGATCGAGGTCGGGGTCTGGACGGTCATGCCCTTGGGGTTCTCGTGCGCAATCTGGCCGGAGACGATGGCCAGTGTGCCGCGCTCGACGTGAGTAACGAAGCTGCCCTTGTGAGTGGTGCTGTCGAACTCGAATTTAGAGACTGCGACCCGGCTGTTGGGCCCAACCGAGAAGCGCGAGTCGTCGACGAAGGTGACCGCGATCCGCCCGTCCTTGCCGGTCACGAGCACGTCGCCGGCCTCCAGGCGGGTACCCGGCTGGGCCGGAATCAGGACCTTGTCGCGTGACACGCTGGCGGTTCCGACCACGCGCTTGACCGTCCCGACGTCGGCCAGTGCGGGGATCGCTACAGCAAGCATGAACCCGACGGCGGCAGCCTTCGCGGCAGTGAACGAGCGGCCCATGGTTGCCCCCTTGGCGCAGGCGTTTAGGATAGCCTCACTGATGGTTTCGCGCAACGCCTTGCCGCCGGGTCGAACGGCCTCGATCGTCGCCGGTCCGGCCGCGGCGGGCGAGGCGATCACCTGCGCCAACGCCTTTGCCGAAAGCGTCGGACTCTCCGAGGATGCCACGGCCCGCTTGGCGATCATCGTCGAAGAACTGGTGCTCAATCTGGTCGATCACGACAGCGGTGTCGGCGGGCAGCTGATCGGGCTGGAGCTGCGCCACACCGAGGGCACCGTGACCCTCGTGCTGACCGACCTGGGGGAGCCCTTCGACCCGCGTGACGCACCGGCGGTCGGCGACCTGCCGCCCGACCGCGGCGGCGGGGCCGGCCTCGCGATGATCCGCGCGTGGGCCACGATCGACGACTACCGGCGCGACGGCGAGCACAACCGGCTGGCCCTGACCCTGCGAGATTAGCCGCGACGCTGTGACTGAGTGGAACTTCAACGGGCGCGTGCCATTCAGGTTGCGTGCCGTCCGACGCTCCCAACCCGACGACGACGCGGTACGTGCGCGCTGCGCTTGGCGTCGCCGCGTCCTGGTTCCTGACCGGCTGCACGCCGGGTGTGCTCGATCCGGTCGGGCCAGTCGGTAGCGCAGAGAAGACGATCCTGTTCAATGCGCTGGCGATCATGCTGGCGATAGTCGTTCCGACCATCCTCGCGACGTGGGGCGTGGCGTGGTGGTTCCGCAGTTCCAACACCCGCGCCAGGCGCCTGCCCGACTGGGCGTTCTCGGGGCGGATCGAGCTCGTCGTTTGGTCAATCCCGCTGCTGACCATCACCTTCCTTGGCGGGGTCATCTGGATCGGCGCGCACCAGCTCGACCCCTATCGGCCGCTGGCGGGCACGCAGCCGCCGCTGTACGTCGAAGTTGTCTCACTCGACTGGAAATGGCTGTTCATTTACCCCGGGCAGGGCATCGCCGCAGTTAACCAGCTGGTCATCCCGGCCGGTCGCCCGGTGCATTTCCGCCTGACGTCCGCCAGCGTCATGAACGCGTTCTTCGTGCCGCGCATGGGCAGCATGATCTACACGATGAACGGCATGGCGACGCAGTTGAGCCTGCAGGCCGACAAGCCTGGCGTGTTTGCGGGCCTGTCGAGCCACTATAGCGGCGACAATTTCTCCGACATGGCGTTCAACGTTCGCGCCGTCCCGCCCGCTGCCTTCGAGGCGTGGATCGCGCGTGTCCGGCGCGGTGGTCCGGTGCTCGATACCGCCAGCTACCTGGCGCTAACCCGGCAAGGCACGGCGCGGCCGTTCACCTACAGCGCAGCGGCGCCGAGGCTGTTCGACACCGTTGTCCTGCACACTCAGGGCCCCGGGCCCGTCGGCAAGGCCGAGAAACCTGCCGAAATCTCACCACGGAATGCCCAATGAACCTTCTCGGCAAGCTGACGTGGTCTGCCATCCCGTTCGACCAGCCGATCCAGATGGCGGCGTCGGTTGTGGTGACGCTGGTCCTAGGCGGCGTCGCGATCTGGGTGATCCGCAAGGGCTATGTGCCGTATCTGTGGCGCGAGTGGATCACCAGCGTCGACCACAAGCGCATCGGCATAATGTACTGCATCCTTGCATTGGTCATGCTGCTGCGCGGGTTCTCCGATGCGCTGCTGATGCGGAGCCAGCAGGCGCTGGCCTTCCACGCGCCCGGCTTCCTGCCGCCCGAGCATTATAACCAGGTGTTCTCGGCGCACGGCACGATGATGATCTTCTTCGTCGCGATGCCGTTCATGATCGGGCTCATGAACTTCGTGCTGCCGCTCCAGCTTGGGGTCCGCGACGTCGCCTTCCCGACCTTCAACTCGGTCGGCTTCTGGCTGACCGCGAGCGGTGCGTTGCTGGTCAACGTCAGCTTGGTCGTCGGCGAGTTCGCGCGGACCGGCTGGCTGCCCTATCCGCCTCTGTCGGAGCTGCGCTTCTCGCCCGGCGTCGGTGTCGATTACTACCTGTGGGCGCTCCAGATATCGGGGGTCGGGACGCTGATCTCGGGCATCAACCTGACCACGACGATCCTGAAGTTGCGCGCGCCGGGCATGCGCTACACCCGCATGCCGATGTTCTGCTGGACGGCGCTGGCGTCGAACCTGCTGATCGTCGCGGCGTTCCCGGTGCTGACCGCGACGCTCGCGATGCTGCTGCTCGACCGCTACCTCGGCTTCCACTTCTTCACCAACGAACTCGGCGGCAACGTCATGATGTTCATGAACCTGATCTGGGCCTGGGGTCACCCCGAGGTCTACATCCTGGTGCTGCCCGCATTCGGGGTCTTCTCGGAGGTGATCTCGACCTTCTCCAGCAAGCCGTTGTTCGGCTACCGGTCGATGGTGATCGCGACGATGGTGATCTGCATCCTGGCCTTCATGGTCTGGCTCCATCACTTCTTCACGATGGGCGCGGGTGCCAACGTCAACGCGGTGTTCGGCATCGCTACGACGATCATCGCCGTGCCGACCGGGGTCAAGGTCTTCAACTGGCTGTTCACGATGTACGGCGGCCGCCTGCGCTTCGACGCGCCGTTGCTGTGGGGCGTCGGATTCATGACGACCTTCGTCATCGGCGGCATGACCGGCGTGTTGCTGGCGGTGCCGCCCGCCGACTTCGTCCTCCACAACAGCCTGTTCCTGGTCGCGCACTTCCATAACGTCATCATCGGCGGCGTGCTGTTCGGGGCGTTCGCGGGCTACACCTACTGGTTCCCCAAAGCATTCGGCTTCAAGCTTCACGAGGGCCTCGGCAAGGCGGCGTTCTGGTTCTGGATCGTCGGTTTCTACGTCGCCTTCATGCCGCTATACTGGCTCGGGCTGATTGGCATGACGCGGCGGATGCAACACTACGACGTCGCGGCGTGGCACCCGTGGCTGCTCGTCGCCGGTGGCGGCGCGCTCCTGATCGCGTGCGGCATCGGATGCCAGATCGCGCAGCTGGTGGTCAGCATCCGCCACCGCGACGAGCTTCGCGACACCACCGGCGATCCGTGGGACGGCCGCAGCCTCGAGTGGTCGACTGCGTCGCCGCCGCCAGCATTTAACTTCGCGGTCCTGCCCAACGTCGAGGGCGAGGACGCCTATTGGGGTATCAAGAACAAGGTGCGCGAGGGCCATGGGTCCGACGACGAGCCCGACTACCAGCCGATCGAGGTGCCGCGGAACTCACCAACCGGGGTGGTCTGCGCCTTCTTCTCCAGTGCAACCGGCTTCGCGCTCATCTGGCACATCTGGTGGCTGGCGATCGCCGGCCTGGTCGGTGCGTTCGCGACCTTCGTCTTTTTCGCCTGGCGCGACCACGGCGAGGATGAGATCGGTGCCGACGAGGTCGCGCGCATCGACCGCGCCCACCGCGACCAAGTCCGCGCCGCAGGAGCACCCGCCTGATGGCCGCCGCAGCCGCAAGCGATCCGCACCACCTCGGCCGTAGCGACGAAGCCGTCGAAGGCAACGCCGGCAGCCACGGAGACGGCGGGCCTGCGTCGACCCGCATCGTCGTCGGCTACGGCTTCTGGATCTTCCTGCTCAGCGACATCATCATGTTCTCGGCGTTCTTCGCCGCCTACGCGGTGCTGTCGAAGCAGGTCGCCGGCGGACCGACCGGGCGCGAGCTGTTCGACCTCAAGAACGTCGGCATCGAGACCGCCTGCCTGCTGCTGTCGAGCTTCAGCTGCGGCATGGCGACGGTGGCAGCGGCGAGCAAGCGCCTGCTGCTGTTCCACGTCACGATGGCGGTAACCTTCGTGCTCGGCGCGACCTTCCTCGGGCTCGAGCTGGTCGAGTTCGCCGGCCTGATCGAGCGCGGTGCCGGGCCTGACCGCAGCGCCTTCCTGTCGGCGTTCTTCGCGCTCGTCGGCTGCCACGGGCTGCATATCTTCGTCGGGCTGCTGTGGCTGCTGACGATGATGGCGCAGGTCCAGGCGAAGGGCTTCCGCGAGGACATCGGCCGCCGCATCCTGTGCTTCAGCCTGTTTTGGCACGCCCTCGACATCATCTGGGTGGCGCTGCTCACCGTCGTCTACCTGCTGGGAACGATGCCATGACCAACATTCCCGAAGGCCAGCGCCACGCCTCCGACCTCGCGCCCGGCGACAAGCCCGACGACGATGCCGATGCCGGCTCCGCGATCCGCAACTACCTGATCGGGCTGGCGCTGGCCGGCGGCCTGACCGCGATCTCGTTCCTGCTGGTCCCGAGCGGACTGGTCTGGGCTCCCGCGGTGCCGGTCGCGCTGATCGTCTTCGCCATCGCCCAGATGGGGGTCCACCTGGTCTTCTTCCTGCACATCACCACCGGCCCGGACAACACCAACAACGTCCTCGCGCTGGCGTTCGGCGTGCTGATCGTCTTCCTTATCATCGCCGGGTCGCTGTGGATCATGGCCAATCTCGACGCCAACATGATGCCGATGGACAAGGTCATTCAGATGCAGCGCTGAGACGCTACTTGACCGGTATGGCGATCGGCTGGTCGACCTTGACGACGTAGGTCGAGAGCAAAGTCAGCGGCCCCTGCCCGGTATTGTGGACGCTGTGGACGACGTCGACCGGCACGCTGAAGCTATCCCCGGCCTGCAGGTTGCGTGCGGCCTGGTTCTTCACGTCGACGAGCGCGGTGCCCGACAGGACGTAGCCCATCTCGGCACCCGGGTGGGTATGCAGCGCGACCGTGCCCCCCGGATCGACGACGACGCGCACTGTCACGGTGTGATACTCGGGTGCCGGGAATGGCAGATCCTGCAGCGTCGTCCGATGGACTGCAGTGCTTTGGGCAACGGCAGCCGTGGCAATCAACAGGGTGGCGGCGAGTGCAGCGGTCGATCCGTAGCGCATGTCGTTACCTTTGCAGATGATCGCCGGAATTGTCGGTCAGGCGGAGCGTGTCGAGCCCGAGTTTGCCGCGCAGGGATTTAACTGCGGTAGCCGCGATCGGGTCCGCCTGGTTGCCCCAACTGTTGCGGATGAAGGTCGCGACGTCGGCGACTTCGGCGTCGGTCAGCTTCCAAGCGAAGCTCGGCATCGCCATCGGCGAGGGGCGCGAGGGGCTCGGGCCGACGCGGGCGCCCGCGAGGATCAGGCGGACCAGCCCGACCGGGTCGCGCTGCTGGAGCATGGCGTTCTGCCCCAGCGGCGGGAAGTAGCGCGGCTGGCCCACGCCGTTCTCGAGGTGGCAGGCCGAGCAGGCGTCCGAGTAGATCGCCGCGCCGCGCTGCATCGCGCCGGCATCGGGGGCCGTGGCCGTCGTCGACGGGCTTGGCGGCAACGCTTTCAGATACGTCGCGATGGCGCGCAAGTCGGGCTCGCTCATCACCGAGGTCGAGTAGGTGATGACTTCGGCCATCGTGCTGCCGGCCGCCGCCCGCGCGTTGCGGCCGGTGTGGAGATACTCGGCGATGTCGTCGACGCTCCAGTTGGCGAGGCCGGTGCGCGGGTTACTGGTCAGGTCGGGGGCGAAGGTGTTCTCCAGCGCGCCGCCGTGGAACTCCTGCCCCGACTTGTCGGCCCCGAGCAGGTTCTTGGGCGTGTGGCAGCCGCCGCAATGGCCGAGGCCGCCGACGATCTCAGCGCCGCGGTTCCACTCGGGCGAGCGTGCCGGCTCCGGCTTGAACGCCGCCTCCTTGAAGAACAGCAGGTTCCAGCCGCTGACGGCCAGCCGGATGTTGAGCGGGAACGGCAGGTCGTTCGTCGGCGGCGTGTAGCGCACTGGTGCGGTCGACTTCAGGTACGCGAGGATGGCGTCGTCGTCGGCGCGGCTGACCTTGGTGAACCACGGGTAGGGAAACGCCGGGTAGAGGTTTGCACCGGTGTCGTCGACGCCGTGGCGCATCGCGCCGTAGAACTGGTCGCCGGTCCAGTTGCCGATCCCAGTCTCGCGGTCGGAGGTGATGTTCGACGTGTAGATAACCCCGAACGGCGTGTTGAGGCCGAGACCACCGGCGAAGGCTTCGCCACCGGCGCGCAAGTGGCACGACAGGCAGTCGCCGACGCGCACCAGATACTGCCCGCGCCGGAGTTGCGCGGCGTTGGGAACGGTATCGGTGATCGGTTGCGTCAGAATGCGCGCGGCGGCGACCGAGGTCATGCGCTGGGCGGGCAGTGCGCGGTCGCGGGTCAGGTTCCACGCCATGAACGCCGCCACGACGATGATCGCGAGCAGGATCCAGAGCCAGGTGCGGGAGCTACGGCGGGATAAAGTGGCCATCGGTCAGGCCTGAACCATCGGGCCGGGGGCCTTCAGATACTGGCTGATGATCGCCGATGCGGAGTGGAAGGCCAGCGCCGCCAGCGTCGCGGTCGGGTTGTACCCGGCGTTCTGCGGAAACGCCCCCGCTCCCATCGAGAAGACGTTGTGGACGTCCCAGGTCTGAAGGTATTTGTTGACGACGCTGGTATTCGGGTCGTCCCCCATGATCGCGCCGCCGGTGTTATGGGTGGTCTGGTACGGCGTGACGTTCCAGCTGCCCTTGCGGCGATTCTCCTTGATCTCGCGCGGCCCCATCGCCCGCGCCACTTCGGATGCGCGGTCGGTCAGGTAGTTCGACATCTTGAAGTCGTTGTCGGTGAAATCGAACGTCATCCGCAGCATCGGGCGGCCATGGACGTCGCGGTAGGTCGGGTCGAGGTCGAGGTAGTTACCGCGGTTGCTCATGTTCGAGCCGTGGACGCTGATCGAGAATGATTTCAGATAGTTCTTCGCTGCCGCGTGCTTCCACTCGAGGCCCCAGGCCGGCGTACCCTTAGGGGTGTAGATCATCTCGATCGGGCGGCCGCCGGTGACCATGCCGGCGATGTATGCGCCGCCGATGAAGCCGAGCCCGCCGTGGTCGAAATTGTCGCCGTTATACTCGTCGATGACGGTTGCCATCGCGCCGGCACCAATGAAGGGGTTGATGATCTTGTCGTCGAAGAAGACGTTGACCGAGGACATCGTCTGGTAGGCATAGTTGCGCCCGACGACGCCCTCGCCGGTGGCCGGATCGTAGGGCTTGCCGATACCCGACAGCAGCAGCAGCCGGACGTTCTGCAAGATGTAGGCCGACAGAATGACGATCTTGGCGGGCTGGAAAAACTCCTCGCCGGCGCTGTTGACGTAGGTCACGCCGGTCGCGATCTTCTTGTCGGGCGCGAGCTCGACGCGCAACACTTCGCACTCGGTCTTGAGCATGAAGTTCGGCTTGGACATCAGGTACGGCAGCACCGTCGTCTGCGGGCTCGCCTTGGAATAGTTGCCACAGCCGAACTTCTCGCAGAAGCCGCAGTAGGTGCACTCGCCGAGCTGAGCACCCAGCGGGTTGGTATAGGGCTGCGACAAGTTGCCGGTCGGGTGCGGGAAAGGCTTGTGGCCGAGGCTGGCGGCCGCCTCGCCGAACAGCGTCGGGCCATAGGTCTGGACCATCGGCGGAGTCGGATATTCGTTGGAGCGCGCGCCCTCGAACGGGTTGCCGCCGGGCTGGATCTTGCCGCGCAAATTGCCGGCCTTGCCCGAAGTACCACACAGCCGGTCGAAGGTATCATAATGCGGCTCGAGCTCGTCGTAGGTGATGCCCCAGTCCTGCACGGTCAGGTCGTAGTCGGTGACCGCCTGCTTGCCGTAGCGCGCCTGGTTGTGGCTCTTGGTCTGGAAGTCGGTCGGCAGGAAGCGCCAGATCTGGCCGTTCCAGTGGACGCCGCCGCTGCCGACCCCGGTGCCGAGCAGGAACGAACCGAGGCGACGCATCGGCAGCGCCTGCTGGCGGGTATTATTGCGGATCGTCAGCGTGTCGTCGGCGACGTTCTGGAACAGGTGATGCCGCCACATGTAGCGCAGCTCGTCCTGCGCGAAGGTCGTCGCGAAGTCGGTCGAGGTGTCCCGCCACGGCCCGCGCTCCAGCGCCAGCACGCTGAGGCCCTGGTCGACGAACTGCTGTCCCATGATCGCGCCGGTCCAGCCGAACCCGACCAGCACCACGTCGACGGATTTGAGCGTCGTCACCACGGTCAGGCCTTCCAGGCCGGACGGCCCTTGAAGCCGACGGGGGGATTGGGGAAGCGCTCGCCATGACGGGTCACCCATTCCTTGTAATTGTAGCGCGCGCCGGGGAAGCCGATCATCTTCCACGCCGCCATGTCGCGGTTGCCGCCGTACATCGGGTCAGAGAAATAGCCCTCCTTGGTGTTCTGCAGCAGCATCGCGAAGAAGCTCTTGGCGTTGACGCCGCCGTCGAGGTGGACGTCGCCGCTCTCCATGCCCTTGAGCACGGTGTCGCGGTCGGCTGCCGATAGAGCGGCAAAGGTTGCAGACTTGAATTTGCCCGCGACGTAGCGATCGACCGCGGGAACTGCGGCCCGATACAACTGTGCCGGGCTGAAGCGGCTCTGATAGCCCTGCTCCTGAACACCCGCCGGCCATGGACCGCCGAGGAAATAATGGTCGCCGCGGCCGTAGGTGCCCGCGAGCTGCCGGTCGATGAAGGTCGGGACGCCGGCCTCGACCGCGCCGGGACCGACCGGGTCCGCGGGGATCAGGCGGTCGACGGCGGCCTCGACGAAGGCGGCTTCCGCGGCGGTCAGGTAGACATAGCCGGTGCCGGTATCCGCGCCGGGGGGCGAGTCCGCGGCGCCCTCGGCCCATGGCATGCCGCCGGTGATGGTCTCGGGCGGAGCGCCTAGCTCGCCGTCGTGGAATACGACGGCGGCGGCGGTCGTGCCGGCTGCGGCTCCGGCCAGCAGGAACTTGCGCCTGTCGAATTCGCGAACGGCCATCGAGCAGGTCCTCTCACCACCGGCTACCCAGCGCCCTGAGGCGTGGATCACGCCATGTGTACGCTTCAGGAGCCGATCCGCGAAACGGCTTTCTCGCTGCTCTCCCGGGCGCGTGCCGAGCTGTGGTGAGGGGCGACGGTTACCGGTTGAAGTCAGGCCGGGACCGGGTGGCGAGCGTGCCGTTCGACCGCCGCGCCGACGGCGTCGATGAGGCCCGGCAGCCCCTCCCCGCGGATCAGGCCGTGGTGTGTGGCGGCGATGCGGCGGACGTCCGCCTGGGGATAATAGCCGGCCCAGATCGCGGCGGTGACCGGCGCGAACTCGCTGCTGATGACGATCAGCATCGGCGCGGTCAGCGGCGACGGCAGCCACGCCATCCGCGCGCCGGTCCGCAGCCGATGCATCATCTTACGGCGAAGCCGGACCACACGGCGCGCCGCCACGCGTCCGGTCAAGGCGAGTGCCAGCGACCGGAGCCTGTCGCGCGCGATGATCCAGTCCAACGCATCTTCGACCGGTCGCCGCCAGCGGCGTTGCCAGCGGAGCGCGCGCGGCCCCAGCACCGCATCGCCGAACGCGCTGTCGAGGATGACCACCAGCGCCACCTCGCGGCCCGCAGCCATCAGTTGCGCGGCGGCCTCGAGCGCGACGCTACCGCCGAAGCTGTAGCCGGCGACGATCAGCGGCCCGCCGGGTTGCCGCCTGTCGATGTCGCGGGCCGCCAGTGCCGCCGTCGCCCGAAGGTCGGCAAGGACGGTAGCCGGGGTCTCGATCCCCGGCGGGTCGACAAGTTCGAACGCAACGCGTCCACTGAGGCCCCGGCGGAAGGCCGCCAACCCCGGCTCGTCGCCGTAGAGGCCCGGGAGCAGGAAGACACGCACCCCGACCGGGCCAGCGACGGCGGCATCGGCGTCAGCTTCGGCATCGAGCGCGGCGATCAGCGCGACCTGCGTCATGTCGGGCTGCATGACCTCGAACGACAGCGTACGCCCGAGCAGTTGCTCGAGCCGGTAGATGAGGTGCAGCGTCGCCAGCGAATCCCCGCCCGCGACGTCCCACGGCAGGCCCGGCGGCGCATCGGCGAGCAGCTCGCCCCAGGCTTGGCGCACTGCGGCGGCCGAACTCATCAGGCGGCGTCCGCGAGCGCGAGCAGCGCCTGCCCGTCGACCTTGCCGCCCGGCAGCAGCGGCATTTCGGCGATGACGATCAGCTGGGACGGCACCATCGCCCTGGGCAGCGTCGCCCGCAGGCGGGCCTTGCAGTCGGCGAGGTCGGGCACGGTGCCGGACACCGGTATCAGGAAACCGAGCAGTGCCTGCGTCGTGCCGCGCGTCCGGACGACGACTTCGGCGCGCGCAATCCCGGGCAGGTCATTGAGGGCACGCTCGACCTCGGCCAGCTCGATGCGGACGCCGTTGATGTTGAGCATCCGGTCGCGCCGCCCGAGGATGGTGAAGACGCCGTCCGTGTCGCAGCGTGCGACATCGCCAGTCGCATAGATGCGGGTGCCGGGAGTCGCCGGGTCGGGCACCAGCCGTCCCGCCGCGATGCCGCCGTCCTGCCACTCGCCCAGGCCGTTGTACCGGCTGCGAATGACGAGCTCTCCCGGCTCGCCGCGCGGAGCGTCGACACCGTCATCGTCGACGATCGCGGCTTCGGTGTCGGGCATCAGCACGCCGGCGGGGACGCGGAGCGGGTCGTGCGTGTCGTCGGCGCGCGCGAACCAGCTGAGACCGCTCGCCTCGGTCGAGCCATAAGTCGTGCGGATCAGGCAGTCGGCGGGCAGCACCTGCCGGAGCGCCTCGACGTCGGATTTGAGCAGCGGCTCACCGTAGCTCTGGACGGCACGCAAGCCGCCGAGAACGGAGGCGACATCCGGCAGCCTGGCGACACCGCGGAGGAGAGACGGAGCGGCGCGGACGATCGTCACCTCGCCGCGCCCGAGGGCTTCCAGCAAGCCGCCGATGCCACCCGTCGCTATATCGACGATCTCCGTCGCCGCGCCCGCCAGCGGATAGCTGAGCAGCGCCGTGAAGCCCCCCAGCGACGCCATCGACGACAACGACAGCGCACGGTCCGCGGATGTGACGTGCAGCGCGTTATGAGTGGTTCGCGCCCAGTGGAGCATTGTCGCCTGGCTGTGGACGATCAGCTTCGGCAGTCCGGTGCTGCCCGACGTGCACAGGATGAAGGCGGGCACGTCGAGCGCCAGCGGCGGCTTCACGATAAGCTTCGCGGGACCTTGCAGCAGGTCGTCGACGGCAATGACCGTGACGCCGGGCCAGTCGATGCTGGCGGCGATGGCCGCGGTGGTCAGCACGACGTCGACGCTCCCCGCGGTGGCAATTGCAGCGTTGCGTACGACCGGGTGGGCCGCGTCGAGCAGGACCGACAGCCGGTGCGCCTCCAGGCAGCCGAACACCGCGGCGACATAAGACGCGCCCGTCGGCAGCAGGATCGCGACATGGCCCCGGCCATGGCCTGCGACGGCGTCGGCAATACGCGAGGCAGCGGCGATCAGCCCGGCAAAGCTGGTCGTTCCCCCCGGTTCGGCGACGGCGACGGCGTCGGGCTGGCGGGCGGCGACGAGAGCGAGCGCGGGAACAGCCGGCCCAATCGCCTCCGGACCCGGCATCGGCTCGAACGCGCGCGCAACGGGACCGCGAAAGTCCGCCGCGATTTCGGGCGTCGCAAGCCACCGGCGACGCGGTGTTGCCGCAAAACTGTCCAAACTGTCCCCCGGTCGTGCTTAAAATCCGGCGGGTACCTCCTGTCAAGCTTCGCGGTCGGCCCGTAACGATCTGATGGTGTTTACACCCGCACATCCGGCGGCGTCAGCGAGCCGTTGTCCCTCAGCCCGAGGGCAAGGTTCAGGCCGTCGGTGCTCGCCGCCAACGACAGCAGCATCGGGCGCAGCTGGCCATCGGCCCAGCACCGCGCCAGCGCCGGATTGTCGTTGCCGCCGCGCGCCAGGAGCCGTATCCGCACCCGGGGACCGCCTCCCGCCGCGTCGACGCGGACGAAGGCGGCGAGGGTTTCGGGCTGCCCGGAGACGCCGTAGCGCAGGCTCAAGCGGAGGCGGCCGCCGGCCTTGTCCTCGAACCCCGATCCTGTCCAGTCGATCAGCGCCGCGTTCAGCATCTCCGCCAGCGGCGCAGTCGCACGGTCGGCGCGCAACTGCCGCAGGTCGCCGGCGTCACGGGTCGGGCGCGTCCAGTAGAACTCGCGCTCACCTTGCGGGGTCAGGCCGATCATCGTCGGCTGGTCGGCACCGCGCAGCAGCGGTGTCACCGCTTCGAACGCCGGCGGTACCGCGTTGACCAGCACGTACAGCTTCGCCGCGTCGCTCCGCTTGGTGTGGCGGCCCGCGACCCACACAGGCCAGTTTGCCGACGAGGCGTTGGCCGTCGCGAGCGCGAGCTGCCGGGTCGGCGCGTCGAGCCTGCCCCCGATCGTCTCGACAAGTTCGACCGACCGCTCGATACGCCGGTCGCGCGCCAGCTCGGACGCCGCCGGCTCCGCAGTCCAGTACAGGCCCGGCCGGCCCGGACGCCAGATCAGCTCGAACGGAGCGCCTTCGGCGAGCCCGCTGAACTGCCGCACGACGGGCCAGGTCGTCGTCTTCGTCCAGCCGAGCGCCTCGACGAGCGCGAACCGTCCGCGCTGCACCGCTTCGGGGGCCTCCGCCGAGATTGTATCGAGCACGCGCTCGAGGGCCCGGCCCGGTGTCACATCGACAGCTCGACACGCGTTTCGATGCTCATCGCCGCCGGCCGGGCGAAGCGCCGGTTAGCGGTCTGCGCGGACAGCGCCGTCCAGCAGGACCAGCGCAGTCTGCGGTCGCAGAGGGGGTGTGCGGCGTGTACCGCGCGCCCGGAACTACCCAGGAGCAGGCCGGCACTGTGGGTGCGTTGTAGGCCCAGCACCACGCTTGGGTCTCCGCCTGCTAGGCCGCCGAATGCCCTCGGCAGCAAGACGAACCTAGCGATCCAGCGCCGCGAGTATTGGACGGAATCGACAATGTGCCCTCAGCGCGTCCGCGTCAGGCAGTTCCGGCCCAGACGGTAGGATGACGGGATGCCCAGGGCATGGCCCGCTCCAGCTGGCCGGCAAGGCGAAACAGTACGTCCTCGCGGCCGGTGCCGGCGGCGAACTGGATGCCGATCGGCAGGTTGCTGTCGGGATCGAACGCCAACGGCATCGACATTGCGGGCAGGCCCGCGATGTTGAACGCGGGCGTGAACGGGGTGTAGCCGAAGACCAGCTCGGTCCAGCCGAGCCCGTCGAGACCGGCCGCGCGATCCGAGAACCAGCCGACGGGGGCCGGCAGGTCGGGCAATGTCGGCGACATCAGAACATTGTTGCGCGTAAACCAGTCCCCGAGGCTTCGCGTCACCCGGTTGCGCACCTCGAAGGCCTGGAGCAGGTCGACGGCGCTCAGCTTCGCCCCGTATTCGTAGCAGGCAAGAGTCTGCTCCTCGAGCGTCGAGAGGTCGATCGGCCTCCCGGTCATGGTGCTCACGGCACCGATCCCGCCCGCCAGGTTGGCCGTCCAGATCCGCGCGTTGGCGACCAGAAACTCGTCCCAGCTGACGCCGAGACCTACCTCCGCAATCTCGACCCGATGGCCGAGGTCGGTGCATTGGCGCGCGCCCGCCTGCACCGCCCGGGAGACGACCGCAGACGTGCGCGATCCCCCGAAAGCGTCGATCATCAGGCCGATACGCAGCACTCCGGGGTCTGCGCCGACCTCCTTTAGATAGGGCCCGGTCGGTGGCGCGATGATGTAGGCGTCGCCGTCGACCGCGCCCTGGACGCAATCGAGCAGGGCGGCGCTGTCGCGGACGGTCCGACTGACGGCCAGCTCGACGCCGAGGCCGCTGAGCCCCTCGTCCACGTCCGGACCGATCGGCACGCGACCGCGCGAGGGTTTCATGCCGAACAGTCCGCAGCACGCGGCCGGGATGCGCGTCGAGCCGCCGCCGTCGTTGGCATGGGCGAGCGGCACGATCCCCGCCGCGGTTGCCGCCGCCGCCCCGCCGCTGGAGCCGCCAGAATTATGGACGAGGTTCCAGGGGTTGCGCGTCAGGCCGTGGAGCGTGGATTCCGTCGTGCAACTATACCCCATCTCCGGGGCGGCGGTACGCCCGAAGGTCAGCAGCCCGGCCGCGCGGAAACGCGCCATGAGATGCGAGTCCTCGGGCGCCACGAGCCCTGCCGCCAGGCGGCTGCCCATCTCGATCTTGCGGCCCGCCATGTGCAGGACGAGATCCTTGATGAGGAAGGGAACGCCGCGAAACGGGGCCTCCGGTGCCAAGGAGGCGATCGCCTCGGGCATGTCCGCCTGCCATGTTTCGACGACGGCGCCGATTGCGGGATTGACCGCCTTGCAGGCCTCGATGGCCGCTTCGACCAGCTCCGACGGGGTGACGGCCCGGGCGCGCACGAGCTCCGCCAGACCGAGCGCATCGTACGATACATAGTCGGACAGCTGCATCGAGTTCCCCTCCGGCGTCGGCGTGGAAGCAGACTACAGTCGGGTTTAAGTGCGTCAAGGAGAGGTCGTTTCAGGAACGTCCCGAGGCAGCCAACACTGAATGCTCGGGATCATTCCCGGATTTATCCGAGTTGGGGCGTGAATTGGGTCCGGCCGAACCGCTATGCGATCGTCGCAAGCGCTGGCCGTCGCTGCAGTAGCCGGTAGATCCCGATTGTGAGCAGCGGCAGCACAAACGTGGCGAGGACGGTGTAGCCAAGCAGCCGGTAGCCGCTGGCGATCAGCGCGACGAGGCCGAAGCGGTCGGCGACGAACATGCAGGCGATGAGCAGGACCGCGGCGATCAACCCGCGCGCGCGGCGGCTCAGGTCAATGCCGCGCCGGGTCCGCCAGACCGCGGCGATGCGCTCGTTGATGGCGTGGACCGAGCCGGTGCCGCTCTCGAGCAATGCCGCGAAGATCATGAACTGGAACAGCAGGTGGAACAGCGGCAGGTTCATCTGCCGGAGGAGGAAGTCCGACGGCAGCACCTCGGTCTCGATGCCGGGGTAGAAGGCGACCATGCAGACGAAGAACAGGAACGCCGGTGCCATCGCCAGCGGACCGGCGACGAGCCCCGCGACGATCGCGTCGCGGCGGCTGGTCAGGTGGCGCAGCATCGGCAGGATGATCACCGCGCCGACGACGTTGTACGCCGCGTAGGTGATGCCGCCGCTCGCCCAGCCGTCGGTCGAGGCGGGGATCGCGAAATGGCTGGCGATGCGGTCGCCGAAACTGCCGAGCGCCAGTACCAGGAACAGTGCATAGACCGCGTAGAGCAGGATCGAGACGTACTTGAACAGCCGCTCGACCGAGGCGTTTCCGAACGCCGCGACACCCGCGATGCAAACCGCCAGTGCCAGCGTGCCGAGCAACGGCGGCGCGCCGAGCACCGCGGCTCCGATCGCGCCCGCTGCCGCTCCGAAGACCGCAAGCACCAGCACCACGAACAGCACATATGCGCCCTCGAAGACGATCCAGCCGGGACCGAGCAGCCCGGCGAAGAAGCTGCGGTAGTCGTACGCGTTCAAGGTGCGGGCGAGCGCGAAGGTCAGCGCGGCGATGACGCTCCAGAGCACGGTTGCGAGCGCGATGCCCGCCAGCCCGCCCCATGGCCCGCTCGGCAGAAAGAACTCGGCGAGCTCGCGGCCGGTCGCATAGCCTCCGCCGATGACCACTGCCTTGAAGGCGAATCCGGGTAGCAGGAAGCGCTGGAACCAGGTCGACCTGCTGCCATCCGGAGCTGTCCCGCTCATGGCATGCAGGCGTCGAGCAGCCGCTCGAAGCTGTCGCCACCGCGGATCGGGTCGGCCGCCGGGAGCCCGAAGCGCTGCGCGGTGGCGGCAATCTCGACCGCGGCGGCGGCGTCGCTGAGTTCGGCGGTGTTCAAGCTGATACCAGCGCACTTAATGGCAGGGTTGGTCAACCGTCCGAGCGCAATAGTCTGCGCGATGACGTCGGCGATCGAAGGGACGTGGTAGCCCGGGTGTCCGAGAATCGCGGTTCGGCCGGGGGGCATGGCAGACCATGAACAGGTCGGGCTGGCTACCGTGGAGAAGCCCGAGTGAGACGCCGGCATAGGCCGGGTGGAACAGCGAGCCTGTCCCTCGATGACGTCGACGTGTGCCGGGTCGGCCGCCGGGCCTAGCATTTCCGCCGCGCCCGCGACAAAATCCGCGACTACTGCGTTGATGGGAATGCACGCACCGGCGATCATGAGGCCGGTCTGCCCGGTAGCGCGGAAGTCGGCGTCGATACCGCGTGCGCGCAATCTCCGCACGACCGCCTGCGCGGTATAATTCTTGCCGAGCGCGCGGTCGGTGCCGACGGTGAGGGTGCGGCGCCCGTAGCGTGGTGCACCGCTCGTGACCTCGATCCCCGCAGGTGGCGTGCGGATGTCGATAAGCCGGCGACCGGTCCGGTCTGCGGCATCGCGCAGCACCGGGATGTCGACGAGCTTCGCGTGCAAGCCGGAAATGATGTCGAGGCCACTCTCAAGCGCCTCGACCAGCGCCGCCAGCCAGGTGTCGGGAATGACGCCGCCCGAGTTGGCGACCCCGATGACCAGTGCACGGGCGCCCTTCGCCAGGGCCTTTCGCGGGCTCAGCGGCCGCAGCTCCGTTGTAACGCGCGCGCCGGGCAGCACGAACTCGCCGATGCAGCGATCCCCGGCCCAGTCGCGCAGGCCGTACGCGGTCTTGGCGTAGCCGGACGACGAAGGTCGAGCACGACCGGCTGACGCTGGCCTACGACAAGTTATTCCAGCTCAGCCAGCGGCTAGGGCTGCGGATGTCCGAGCTATTCGCCGAGCCCGTCGAAGATGCCGTGCAGCTGGTCACCGCGCGGCGCAGCCTGGGCGAAATGGACACCTCGGTGCGGGTCGAGACCCCGAACTACGACTATTATTACCTTTGCACCGAGCTCCGCCGGAAGCGCATCATCCCCGTCATCACCAAGATCCGCGGCAAGAGCGGCGAACCGCGGTTCAGACACTGCGGGGCGTCAAGCCTTGCACCGCCTGACGTCGCCGGTCCAGCTGAGGTCGACCGCCTCGGTGTCGACCAGCGCACGCAGCTTCTGGGCGATGACGTCCGCCCGGTGGCGGGTCAGGCCGTCGATGGTCAACGCGACCCAGATCATGTCCTCGACGACGTCCATGCGAAGGCGGTCCGGCAGTTGGTCCTGCTGTGCGAACAGCCCGAGAATGCGGAGCATGTACTGAGGGGTCTTCGCAGCCAGGACGCGGTACTCGCTCCTGCCCGGCGGGTCCGCAGCAGGCAGTGAGGGGGCAGCGCAGAGGGTGGCGTTGCCGCCCGGGGTGCCGGCAGGCGGAGCGATGCGGGCGGTCATGATCGGCTCTCGTGCATCGAGGTAGAATGCCAAGACCAGCGCGGTATATCTCACCTTATAATGCCGCTACATTGGTGATATTGAGCGTATCTATCTCACAATCAGCAGCAATCGAGTAAAATCGTGTCCGAACCTCTCGACCTCCACGAGCGTCGCATCCTCGCGCTGTTGCAGGAGGACGCGAGTCTAAGCATGGCGGCGATTGCCGAGCGGGTCGGGCTGTCGCAGACCCCATGCTACCGCCGCATCGACCGGCTCGAGCGCGCCGGCATCATCAAGCGGCGGGTCGCCCTGCTGGACCGCGAGAAGGTCGGGCTCGACGCCCACGTCTTCGCGCAGGTCAAGCTCAATGCCCACGGGCGCGCCAACCTCGACGAGTTCACCGCCGCCATCCGCGGGCTGCCCGAGGTGCTCGAATGCTACGTGCTGATGGGTCCGGTCGACTTCATGCTGCGGATCGTCGCGCGGGACATCAAGGCCTATGAGCGCTTCTTCTTCGATACCCTGTCGCAGCTTCCGGGCATCCAGGAGGTGAATTCGACCGTCGCCTTGTCCGAGATCAAGGCGACGACGGCGTTGCCGGTCTGACCATCCACGGATTGCAACCCCGGCGGATGACGGTACTCGCTTCCGCGAGCGGCTCGGCGCAAGCAGGGTCGGGATGCGCCTCTTCGGGACGAAGATCGGCCACCAGGAGATCAACGTGAACAATCAGTCTTCCCCGGCTTGCCGATCGAAATACGCCGTCGTTCACCGTCACCTGACAAACCTGCTGCTCGCGGCCTTCACGCTAGCCGCCCTGCCCGCGACCGCTCGCCCCATCGAGCATTTCACGCTGCCGGATTGGAGCACGACCGAGGTCGCCGACCGTGACCTGGGCGGCGGCGTCCACATGATGGAGAGCTACGGCGGCAACAACGGCGTCGTCGTCGGCGAGGACGGCGTGCTGCTGGTCGATGCCGAATGGCCGCAACTCAACGCCAAGCTGCGGGCCCGGATTGCGGCGTTGTCGCCGCTGCCGGTGCGCTACCTGGTCGATACGCACTGGCACTGGGACCATGTCGGCGGCAACGGCCTGTGGGCCCGGACCGGTGCCGTGATCCTGTCGAGCCCGCAGACACGCCGCCATATCGTCGAGGCGCAGCGCGCCAGTACCGCACCCGCAGGGCAGCCGTACGCCAGGGACACGCGCGCTGTTCCGGTCATCACGGTCGGCAACGGCGACCAGCTCCACGTCGGCGGCCAGACGATCGAGATCATCAAGGTTCCCCCGGCTCACACCGACGGCGATCTGGCGATCCGCTATGTCGAGGCGAACGTCATCCAGACCGGCGACACCTTCTTCCACGGCTTCTACCCGGACATCGACATCGACCACGGCGGCACGATCGACGGCATGATCGCCTGGTACGACACGCTGTACGCGATGTGCGACGCGCGGACGAAGATCATCCCGGGGCACGGCAGTGTCGCTACCCGCGACGACGTGAAAACCTACCAGGCCATGCTGAAGACGGTCCGCTCGCGCGTCGCTGCCGCCATCGCGAAAGGACTGACCGAGGAGCAATTGATCGCCGCGCATCCGCTCGACGACCTCGACGTCGCCTGGGGCGGCAACCTGATGAAGCAGCCGTATCTGCTGGCGATCGTGTACGAGGATCTCAAGCGACCCCGCGCTCGGTAGCGCGGGTCGCCATCCCGAGGCGCCATGCTGCTTGACGCGGCATGGTGGGCTCCTATGCTTCAACTCTAAAGTGTTCGTTGCGCCCGGAGCGACGTGCCAATCCGCAGGATCAGCGCCCATGTCCGATGTTGTCGATGCCGTCGCGCCAGTCCTCGGTCGCGTCGCCGAAAGCTTTCCGGTCGAACGCGCTCGCGGCCGTTTCCCGGCGCTGGCGAAGGCGGCGCCGTTCGTCTTCTTCGACAACGCCGCCGGTGCGCAGGCTCCGCGGATCGTGCTCGACCGGGTCGCTGCTCACCTGATGGACTGCAACGTCCAGCGCGGCGGCCGCTATCCCCAGAGCGTCGAGGTCGACCGCGTCGTCGCCGAGGCCCGCGAGCGCGTGGCGGCGTTCGTCAATGCTCGCGCCCCGACGGAGATCGCGTTCGGGTTGAATGCGACGTCGTTCATCCGGATCGTCAGCCTCGCGATCGGCGAGCTGCTGAGCAGCCCACGCGACGAGATCATCGTCACCGACCTCGACCACGACGCCAACGTCGCGACCTGGCTGGCTCTCCAGCCGCGGGGCGCGAAGATCGTCTGGTGGCGGATGCGCGACGACCAGCGGCTGCACGTCGAGGACCTCATCCCCCTGTTGTCGGAGCGCACGCGACTGGTCGCCTGCACCGTGGTTTCGCACGCGCTGGGCTCGCTCGTCGACGTGACGGCGGTGGCGACGGCCGCCCACGCCGTCGGCGCGGAGGTCTTCCTCGACTGCGTGCATTATGGCCCGCACGCCCTGATCGACGTCCAGGCCTGGGACTGCGACTATCTGGTCTGCTCCGGCTACAAGGCGTTCGCGCCACACATGGGCTTCCTGTGGGGCAAGCAGGAAAAGCTCGACGCGCTGCCGACCTTCCGGGAAGACTTCATCCCCGACCGTGCCCCGTACAAGATCGAGGCGGGCACCTTCACCTACGAGAACGTCGCCGGCATGAGCGCCGCCGTCGACTATCTCGCCGATCTCGGCGGCGAGCTCGGCACCTCGAACAGTATCCGCGGGCGCATCGTCACGGCGATGACGGCGATCCAGGCCTACGAGCAAACCCTGTCGGAGGGCGTCCTGCGGGCGCTCGCCGATGTCGGCGCGATCATCTACGGCGTCGCCGACCCCGCCGATGCTGCGCTGCGGGTGCCGACAGTGTGCTTCAACCTGCCCGGCATGCACCCGGCCGACGTCGCGCAGCAGATGGCCGACCGGTTCACTATCGGCATCCGCGACGGCCACATGTACGCGCCGCGGCTGATGGCCCGATTGGGGCTGGCGATGGACAGCGGCGCGGTGCGGGCTTCGCTGGTACACTACAACACGACTAGCGAAGTTGATCGGTTCGCCGAGGCGCTGCGTAGCTTGCGTCCGTCCTAGCCAAATCGAACGACACCGTGTCTTAATAATAACACGTCGGACTATTTTGCTTTAGGTCTAAACTTCTCGTTGACAGGTTATACTCTATCACTCCTACTGGTCATCGGACGCCATAGGGGGATGTCACCGATGCCATATCTGATCATTTCGGCGCGCTCCGGTAGCGAGACGCGACGCGCCCTGTTCGGCACGGCCAGCGTGCTGGCGGTGACCATGCTGACAATCGGCTCTGCCGCGACGGCGCAAACCACGCCGGTGACCTCCCCCTCGGTATCCGACTCGAGTGTTTCCGACATCGTCGTCACCGCTAACAAGCGCGGCGGCCAGTCGTTGATCGATGCTCCTCAGTCGATCCAGGCGTTGACCGGCGATAGCCTGCAGAAAGCCGGCAACGTTCAGTTCATCGACATCGCCGCCAAGATTCCGGGCCTGCAAATTCAGGACCTCGGGCCGGGCGACAAGAAGTACGTCATCCGCGGCATCAATTCGACGGGCGATTCGACTACCGGCGTCTATTACGACGAAGCTGTCATCAGCGGCTCGAACCCCAACGACGGCGGTGGTCTCGAGCCCGACATTCGCTTGTACGATCTCGACCGCGTCGAAGTCCTGCGTGGCCCGCAGGGAACGCTTTACGGAGCCAGCTCCGAGAGCGGCACGATCCGCTTCATCACCAAGAAGCCGAATTTCAACACCGTCGACGGCTACGTCACCGCAGAAGGTTCGGGCACCCAGCACGGCAGCGGCAACTATCACGTCAACGGCGCGCTCAATATCCCGATCGTCAACGACACACTCGCGGCACGCGTCGTCGGCTGGTACGACAACGACAGCGGTTTCATCGACCAGCCGCGGATCCCTTCGGGTGCCCTCAAGGGCATCAACAACGAAGTGACGAAGGGCGGCCGCCTCCACGTCCGTTGGGCCCCGACCGAGAACCTCGACTTCCTGGCGTCGGTCACCGCGCAGAACAGCCACTCGAACGGATCGTCGCGCTACACGCCCGCGGGGATCACATCCTTCGGCGTCCCCGGCGATCCGATCTTGTCGCCAATCGCGGGCGGCGACCTGATCAACACCGACGTCGTCCGCAGCCCGTATAACGAGCATCTCGAGATCTACAGCCTCACCGGCAATTACCAGGCGCTCGGCGGCACGTTCACCGCGACGGTCAACCAGTTCAACCGCAAGTTCGACTTCAACTTCGACTCCACGCCGATCCTGGTGTCGTTCGGCGTCCCGGTCGCCGCGGTGACCCAACAGCCGCAGAAGCGCCAGGTGACCTCGTCCGAGTTGCGCTACGCCTCCAAGTTCGACGGCCCGATCAACTTCGTCGTCGGCGGCTTTTATGAGCGCACCGACTTCGACCTTTCGGTTGCGGTGCTGGCGACCGATGCCAGCGGCCTGCCGATCGGCCCGTTCAGTTCGGAGAACTCGGCCGATGCACTCGCTCATCCTGGCACCGGCAGCACATTCTTCGGGCGCACCGACCATCGTGGCAGCGACCAATACGCCGGTTTCGGCGAGGTCACCTTCGACATCACGTCCAAGTTCCAAGTCGTCGGTGGTCTTCGCTACTTCGCCGAGGACACCAACGGCGTGCAGGTTCAGACTCACCCGTTCGGCGGTTTCCCTGCATCCCCGGTCCTGGTCGAGACACCGGAAAAGGGCTCGTTCCACAAGCTCACCTACAAGGTCAACGCCAGCTACAAGCTGGATCCGGCTGCCTTGCTGTATGCCACCGTGTCGACCGGTTTCCGGAGTGGTGGTGTCAACTCGCAGGATCAGCCGTTCGAGCCGATCCCGCTGTCCTACGGCCCGGACTCGCTGACCAACTACGAAGGCGGTGCCAAGGGCCGCCTGTTCGACGGACGCGTCACCTACAACGCCGACGCTTATTACATCGTCTGGACCAACATCCAGGTCGCCAACACGACCACGGACGGTGCCTTCCGCTACACCGGCAACGCCGGCAAGGCCGAGGTAAAGGGTGTCGAGCTGGAACTCAACGCCCGGCTGTTCGACTACCTCAGCGCCACCGTCTCGGGATCGTACCAGGACGCCAGGCTGACCAAGGGCCAGGTTCAGATCGATCCGGCGAACCCCGACCTCGCCCTCGGCGTCAAGGGTGACCACATCCAGAACGTGCCGAAATGGCAGGGCTTCGTCGGCCTCGACTACACCCGGCCGATCAACGAGAACCTGAAGGGAATCGCGGCGATCGATATCTCGTACCGGGGCTCGGCCGACAACCAGTTGCACGCGGCGAACCCGTACAACGTGCATCTCGAAGCCTACACCATGTTCAACCTGCGCCTCGGCGTCTCGAACAAGGACTGGGCCGGCACGTTCTTCGTCCGCAACCTGACCAACAAGCGTGCGCAGATCGACGCGATCAACTCCTCGCAGGATCCGACCGGCCTGCTGACCGTGCGGCCACGCACCATCGGGGCGACCGTGACACGCTCGTTCTGACCATGATGCGCTCCCCGGCTTCCCAATTCGCGGCCGGGGAGCGCACTCACAGCCAAATCGCTGCCTCGCGTGGATGAGGCAGCCGTCACCGCGAATGAAGCCGGGCTCCACAAGAGCCTGAGCAAGGCTCAGGTCGTGATGATTGGCCTGGGCGGCGCAATCGGAACCGGGCTGTTCGCCGGCAGCGCGCTGGCGATCGGTTACGCCGGGCCCGCCGTTCTCGTCAGTTTCGCGATTGCCGCGCTGATCGCCGTCGTGATGGTGCTCAGCCTGTCGGAAATGGCGGTGATGCATCCGGCGGCAGGCTCGTTCGGGGTATACGCCGAACTCTACATCAATCCCTGGGCCGGGTTCGTCATCCGCTACACCTATTGGGCAGCGCAGGTTATCGCCGTCGGCGGCGAGGCGGTCGCGGTCGGCGCCTATATGAACTTCTGGTTTCCCGACAGCCCGGTCTGGGTGTGGTCGGTCGGCTTCGCGTTCGTGCTGCTTTACGTCAACGCGCTGTCCGTGAAGAACTTCGGCTCGATCGAGTACTGGTTCTCGCTGATCAAGGTCGTGGCAATCGTCGCCTTCATCATGATCGGCCTGATGCACGTCTTCGGCATCGGCTTCACACCGGTCGGGCTGCACAACCTCGTCGGGCTGCCGGGGGGCTTCATGCCGCACGGCCTGCGCGGCGTGTGGATGGCGGTGCTGCTGGGCGTACTGGCGTTCAACGGCATCGAGGTCATCGCCGTGACCTCGGGGGAAACCGCCGATCCGCTGCACACCATCCCGGCGGCGCTGCGGACGATGATGCTGCGCCTGTTCCTGTTCTATATCCTGGCGCTCGGCGTCGTGGTGACGATGGTGCCGTGGACCGTGACCGGCGCACACCTCGTCAAGGAAAGCCCCTTCGTCACGGTATTCCGCGACAGCGGCATCCGTCAGGCGGCGGGGATCATGAACTTCGTCGTGCTGACCGCGGCCCTGTCGAGCATGAACACCAACGTCTACCTGTGCTCGCGCATGCTGTTCTCGCTGTCGCGCGGCGGCTATGCGCCGAAGCGGCTCGGCCGCCTGACCGCCAGCGGCACGCCACTCGCCGCGATCCTGCTGTCGGGTGCCGGTATCCTCGCGACCGCCGCGGTGTCGGTGATAACCCCCAAGGCCTACAACTACCTGTTCGGCGTCGCATTGTTCGGCGCGATGATCGTCTGGATGCTGGTGCTGGCCAGTCACTTCGGTTTTCGGCGACGACACGACCCGTCGACGTTGCCGCTGCGCATGCCGTTTTTCCCGTACGTCCAGATCCTCGGCCTGACATTGCTGGCAGCGCTGCTCGTTACCATGGCGTTCGACGATGATTGGAACATCTCGTGGATTTGCGGCGTGCCGTGGCTGATCCTGCTGACCGCCGCCTATTTCATTTGGCGCAAACGTCGCGGTGCAGACGGCGCCGCGGGTCGGGGCGCAACGCTGCCGCTTGCAAACGAGGCTTAGACGCGGGAGCCAATGGCGCGCACTGGTTCGAGCCGCCGATGCGGGGCGCGCATGGCAGCAGGCACTGCCCGTGACAGGTGTCGGCCGCGTTACATTTCGGACGAAACCTGCTAGTTGCCAAGCAGTGCGCAAGCTGATGCCCCTACTGGCCTGCCTGATGCTCCTCGTGACGACGTGGGCGAGCATCGGTCACGCGACCGAAATTTCCGGCTGCGTCGAGGTCACGTCCAGCGACGGAGCACAGCATGTCGACGGTGACGGTGATCAGGTGCCGGCAGATGCGGACAACGCTTTTCCCCATCACCATAATAGCTGTCACGGTCATCACGTCGGCACGCCTGCCATCGGGTTCGCGTTCGCGGATCGCCTCGATCCGGCCGGTCGCCTGAACCCCGCGCCGGCAGACATCCTGACCATTTCCGAGCCCGACCCAGCCCGGCGACCGCCGAGAGCCTGACGCATCCGATCCCGCCGGCCACCGCCGCGCGGCTCCCTTCGGTTCGTCAAAGGCTAATTTCATGATCCGGCTTCTCGCCGCCTGTCTGGCGGTGGCGTCGTGTGCGTCGCTCGCACAGGCGCAGACCAATATTCCAACGGCCAGCCCCGTGCTGACCCTCGCACAGGCGATCGCACTGGCCTCGACGGTCTCGCCGTCGCTGCAGGCGGCGGAGGCCGGGCAGCGTGCGGCCGCAGCCGCTCGGACAGTTGCCGGTCTCCGGCCCAACCCGACGATCGTCGCGGAGACCGAGAATGTCGGCGGCAGCGGTGCCTATCGCCGCTTCGACAGCGCCGAGACCACGGTTGGCCTTGCACTTCCGCTCGAGCTCGGCGGCAAGCGCACCGCACGCCTCGGCGTCGCCAACGCGCGGCGGACCAGCGCACGTCTCAGTGCAGCGGTCGCCGAGAACGACCTGACGCTCAGGGTGACGCGCGCCTACCTCGAGGCCGCCTCGACCGAACGCCGGCTGACGACGGCGCGCGAACAGGTCGCCATCGCCGAAAAAGTGCTCCGCGCCGCCAAAGTCAGGGTGGCCGCCGGTCGGGCCTCACCGATCGAGCAGCAGCGCGCCGACGTCCTGCGCATCAATGCCGCCACGGCAGCGGACCGGGCGAAGCGGCTGCTCGACGTCGCGCGCGACAACCTGGCGCGCCTCATCGGCCAGCCGATCGCCGGTCTCGATACCGCGTGGTTCACCTCGGTGGCCGGTTACGGCCCGCCGCGGCCCATTGTCGTCGAGAACACGCTGGCGCTGGCAACCGCGACCGCCGATGTCACCACCGCCAGCGCCCAGGTCGCACTCGCCCGCTCCCAACGCATCCCCGACGTGACGCTCACAGCCAGCGCGCGGCGGCTCGCGGCGACCAACGATACCGCGGCCGTCTTTGGGGTCTCGATCCCGTTCCCGCTGTTCAGCAACGGCACGGCGGCGATTGTCCAGGCGCGCGCCGAACGCGATCAGGTTGATGCCCAGCGCCGCCTGGTCCGGCAAAATACCGAGGCAGACATCGCCGACGCCCAGGCCGAGGTCGCCAACGCCGCCGACACGGCGCGCACCGCGATGGGCCCGGCGCTGGCGGCGGCAACCGAGACGGCACGCATCGCCCGCATCGGCTACCGCGAAGGCAAGTTCGGCCAGCTCGATCTGCTCGATGCCGAACGCACCCTGTCCGAAACCCGCGTTGCCGTGATCGACGCGCTGACCGCTTTCCACGACGCGGGGGCGCGCTTGTCACGACTGACCGCCGACGTCACGACCCTGAAGGACTAGATCATGACCAACAGGTTCATCCGCGTGGTCTTGCCGCTGGCCCTCGTCGTCGGTGCCACCGGCTGCGGCGATGGCAACGCACCGAAGCCGGAGGCGAAAGCGGCGGACGCCGACGTCGCGCCGGCGTCAGCACCGGACGTCGTACGCCTGACGCCGCAGCAGATCACCGCTGCCGGCATTGCGCTGGTACGGCCGGCGATCGGCGGTGGTGGCGGCGCGATCGAGTTGCCGGGCACCATCGCGGGCGATCCGCAGGGCACCCAGATTGTTTCGGCGGCGATCGACGGGCGGCTGGTCAGCCTTACCCGCAACCTCGGCCAGTCCGTCCGCCGCGGCGATACGCTCGCGGTCATCGAAAGCCGCGAAGCCGCGCAGCTCAATGCCGAGGTCGAAGCCGCCGCCGCTCGGGCCGCACTCGCGCGGTCCAATCTGGCGCGGGAACAGCGCCTGTTCGCCGAGCGGGTCTCGCCCGAGCAGGACCTGATCGCGGCTCGTACGGCCGCGACCGAGGCGGGCATCGCCCTGCGCCTCGCCCGACAGCAGGTCGCCGCAGCCGGCGGTGGTGGTGGCGCGCTCAACCGGCTCACCACACGCGCGCCGATCAGCGGGCAGGTCATCGCGCGTTCGGCAACACTGGGTCAGACTGTCGCCGCGGACGCCGAGCTCTTCCGCGTCGCGGACTTGTCGGTAGTCTCGCTATCGCTGTCGCTATCGGCCGCCGACGCCGGCCATGTCCGCGCCGGTGCCCGTGTCGAAGTCTCCGCGCCCGGTCGCACGGGGCAGGCGCGCGTGACCTTCGTCTCGCCGGTGCTCGACGAAATGACGCGACAGGTGCCGCTGATCGCCGCGCTCGATAACCGCGCCGGGCAATGGCGCGTCGGTGAGGCGGTGACCGCCTCGATCCAGCTCCCCGGCAGCGGGGACGGCGGCATCACCGTGCCCGCGGTCGCGGTCCAGACCGTCGACGACAAGCCGGTGGTGTTCGTGCGGACGCCGACCGGGTTTCGTGCCGTGCCGGTGACGCTCGGCCGCACCAACGGCAACCGCGTAACGGTCGCCTCCGGCCTTGCCGGTCGCGAGGAAATCGCTGCGGCCAACAGCTTCACGCTGAAGGCCGAACTCGGCAAGGGCGCGACGGGAGACGATCATTGATCGATCGTATCGTCACGTTTGCGGTCAAACGGCGCTGGTTCGTGCTGCTGCTGACTCTATTTGCCGCGCTGATCGGTGCGGCCGCGCTGACGCGGCTGCCGATCGATGCGGTGCCGGACATCACCAACAACCAGGTCCAGATCAACATCGTCGCGCCGGCGCTGTCGCCCGAGCAGATCGAGAAACAGGTCGCGTGGCCGATCGAAACCGCGCTCGCCGGGATTCCCGGCCTCGACTACACGCGCTCGCTCAGCCGCAATGGCTTTGCCCAGGTCACGGCGGTGTTCGCCGAAAAGACCGACATCTATTTTGCGCGGTCACAGGTCACCGAGCGGCTGCGCACCGCACAGGAGACGCTGCCCGAGGGGGTAAACCCCGAGATGGGGCCGATCGCGACCGGGCTCGGCGAGGTCTATATGTGGACCGTCGAGCTGCGCGAGCTCGATCAGATCCGCCACCGCGACGGCGAGCCCGGCCTGCAGCGCGACGCCAGCTACATCACGCCCGAAGGCGAACATCTGGTCAGCGAGGCCGACCAGGCGACCTATCTGCGCACGGCGCAGGACTGGATCGTAACGCCGCAGCTGAAAGGCACGGCCGGGCTCGCGGGCATCGACACCATCGGCGGCTACCAGAAGGAGTATCTGGTCGTCCCGAACCTGCAGCGCCTGGAGGCGCTGCGCCTGAGCCTGCCCCAATTGGCGACCGCGCTCGAGCGCAACAACATCAGCGTCGGGGCCGGCATCATCAACCGCAACGGCGATGGACTGGCGGTCCGTGCCGACGCGAGGATCCGCACCGGCGACGAACTCGCCAAGACGGTCGTCGCCACCCGCGAGGGCGTGCCGATCCTGCTCGAACAGGTCGCCGTGGTCCGCACCGGGCAGGCCTTGCGCATGGGGTCGGCATCGGAAAACGGCCACGAGGTCGTCGTCGGGACCGCCGTCATGCGCATCGGCGAGAACAGCCGCACCGTGTCGACCGGGGTCGCGGCGCGGCTTGCCGAGATCAACAAGTCCCTGCCCGTCGACGTCATCGCCAAGCCGGTGCTCGACCGCACCGAGCTGGTCAATTCGACGATCACAACGGTGGCCAAGAACCTCGGCGAAGGCGCGGTGCTGGTCATCGTCGTGCTGTTCGTCCTGCTCGGCAATTTCCGCGCGGCGCTGATTGCGGCGGTGGTCATCCCGGTGACCATGCTGCTGACCGCCGCCGGCATGTTGCAAGGCGGGGTCTCGGCGAACCTGATGAGCCTCGGCGCGCTCGATTTCGGGCTGATCGTCGACGGCGCGGTGATCATCGTCGAGAACGCGCTGCGCCGGATGGCGGAGCGCCAGCACCATCTGGGCCGGCGGCTCACCACCGACGAACGCCTGGCCGTGGTCACCGCCTCGGCGCGCGAGATGATCCGGCCGTCGGTGTACGGGCAGGCGATCATCATCCTCGTCTACGCGCCGCTGCTGACTTTCACCGGCGTCGAGGGCAAGATGTTCCAGCCGATGGCGTTGACAGTGATCATCGCGCTCGCCTTCGCGTTCGTCCTGTCGCTGACCTTCGTTCCCGCGGCCATCGCCGTCTGGCTGAGCAAGCGCGTCGACGAGAAGGAGAGCCGGATCATCGGGGCGCTCAAGGCACGCTACAAGCCGGGCCTGGCCAAGGCCGTGCGTCGGCCAACCCTGACACTCGGGCTGGCACTCGGTGCGCTCGGTATCGCCGGGGCCGCGTTCACCACGCTGGGGCAGGAGTTCCTGCCGCAACTCGACGAGGGCGACGTGCTCGTCCAGGCGCTGCGCATCCCCGGCACGTCTGTCGAACAGAGCCAGCTGATGCAATTCCAGGTCGAAAAAGCGATCTCGAAACAGCCGGAGGTGCGGTTTGCCTTCTCCAAGACCGGCACCTCCGAAGTCGCATCCGACCCGATGCCGACGAATGCCACCGACACGTTTGTCATGCTCAAGCCCCGCAAGGACTGGCCCGACCCGTCGCTTGCCAAGGCCGAGCTGGTCGAGCGCATCGAAAAGGCAGTCTCGGCGCTGCCGGGAAATGCCTACGAAATCACGCAGCCGATCCAGATGCGGTTCAACGAACTGGTGGCCGGCGTCCGCGGCGATATCGCCATCAAGGTGTTCGGCGACGACTTCGGCGCGATGAATGCCACGGCCGCGCGGATCGCCGACATTCTCGGCAAGACGAACGGCGCTGCCGACGTCAAGGTCGAGCAGACCGCAGGACTGCCGATGCTCGACATCCGGGTCAAGCGGGACGCCATGGCGCGCGTCGGCGTCACGGCGGGCGACGTCCAGGACACGATCGCCGCGGCCATCGGTGGTCGCCGGGCGGGCATGATCTTCGAGGGCGATCGACGCTTTCCGGTGGTGATCCGCCTGGCCGACAGCGCGCGTGCGGATCTCCAGGCCCTCGAGCAGGTGCCGATCCCGACGTCGAGCGGCGCGTTCGTGCCGCTGGCCAGCGTCGCCGATATCGTCGTCGAGGACGGGCCGAACCAGATCAGCCGCGAGAACGGCAAGCGCCGGGTCGTCGTCCAGGCCAATGTTCGCGGCCGCGATGTCGCCGGCGTCGTCGGTGATGCGCGGGCCGCGATCGACCGCGAGGTCGTCCTGCCGCCCGGCGTCTATCTCGAATGGGGCGGCCAGTTCGAAAACCTGGCAGCGGCGCGGGATCGTCTCGCGATCATCGTGCCGATCTGTTTCGCCGTGATCATGCTACTGCTGTACGGGGCGCTCGGCAGTGTTCGGGACGCCGCGATCGTGTTCACCGGCGTGCCGCTGGCGCTCGTCGGTGGGGTCCTTGCGCTGGTTGCACGCGGCATGCCGTTCTCGATCTCGGCGGCGGTCGGGTTCATCGCGCTGTCGGGTATCGCCGTCCTCAACGGGCTGGTCATGGTCACCGCGATCCAGGACCTGGTGCGCGGCGGCATGGACCGCGCGACCGCGAGCACGGCGGGTGCGCTGGCCCGGCTGCGGCCAGTTATAATGACTGCGGTGGTCGCCTCGCTCGGCTTCGTGCCGATGGCGCTCGGTACCGGGGCGGGTGCCGAAGTCCAGAAGCCGTTGGCAACGGTGGTCATCGGCGGCCTGATCTCGGCCACCCTGTTGACGCTGTTCGTCCTGCCGACGCTCTACGCGCGGTTCGGACGTCGCGAAGCAGCGGCGTCGGGCGAGCGCACACTTGCGCCCTCCGCCTCGATGGTCGAGACCGACCGTCTTCGCAGCGATGGACGATGATGCGCGCAACTCAAATCGCCGCAATGCTCATGGCAGTGTTGTGGGCCGTCGCGGCGGCGGCCGATCCGGCACCCTTCGACCTGTCGGGGCCGTCGCTGCAGGTGACGGTTGGGCGCAACGGCGTGACTTTGCCGATCGCCGAGGTCCCGCAACTCGCCGAGGGCGACCAGTTGGCGATCCGCGCCGACCTGCCGGCTGACCAGTCGGCGCGCTACCTGCTGGTCGCCGCCTTCCTGCGCGGTGCGACCAACCCGCCGCCCAAGAAGTGGTTTTTCCAGTCGGAGACCTGGACGCGCAAGGGTGCCCCCGAGCTGAAGCTGACCGTGCCCGCTGGCGCCCAGCAGGTCATCCTGTTCCTTGCGCCTTCGACCGGCGGCGACTTCTCGACACTGGTCAATGCCGTGCGCGGCCGGCCGGGTGCCTTCGTGCGCGCCTCGCAAGGGCTCAACCAGGCATCGCTCGATCACGGCCGGCTTGCCGCCTTCCTCAAGGCGGTCGGCAAGCGCGACCCCGTCGATCCGGAGCGCCTGGAGACGATCACGCCGCTGCTGGCGCGCAGCCTCGCGGTGAAGATCAATCCGGACTGCCTCGAGAAGGTCCCCGAGCTTCAGGCCGCGTGCCTGATGCAGAACCAGGACTCGCTGGTGCTCAACGACGGCCACAGCAATGGCGTCACCGAGACCCTGGCTGGCCCCGGATCGGACCTCGCCCTGCAGATTGCCGCGACACCGCAAGGCGGCCTCGGCTATTACAGCCCGTACATCGCGGCGGTCCGCGACATCATCGGCGTGCTCAACTCGTTTCACACCGCGAAATACCAGTACATCCCGGCACTGGCGACGCAGGCGGACGACCGGCTCAACCTGATCCTCAACGCCGCGCCGTCGTTCCACAACCCGAAGTCGGTGCTGGTCGCGGCGCTGCCGGCAATCATCCCGCCGCGGCTACCGCCGCTGCAGACGGCGAAGCTGACCGCGCCGCTGTGTGCCCGCAGCACGGAACTGGTCCTGCCGGTCAGCGGTGCCCCCCTCGTCTACGCCACCGCTTATGCGCACGACATGATGCTCCGGGTCGTGACGAGCAATGGCCGCACGATCGAGCTGCCGGCAACGCCGGTCGCCGAGAAGGGCGGGTTCGTCGTTGCCACCGGCGCCATCGCCGCAGTCCCCCTGTCCGGCTCAGTCGATGCGGTCCTCCACGGTCGCTGGGGCTTCGAGCTCTTCGACGGCCCGACGTTCTCCCTGCAGACGCCGCAGCCCGGGCAGTGGCAGATCGCCGACAGCGACACCGTGCCGGTGGTCGGCCGCGACGAGCCGATCACGCTTGCCGGCGGCGCAGCGGGATGCGTCACCGGTGTATCGCTGCGGCCCGCGGCGGGGGCGGTGCAGCCGGTGGCATGGAAAGTGACCGGTCCCGACACGATTGCGCTGACGCTGCCGCTGGCGAACGCCGATGCGGGCAAGATGACGTTGCTGGTCGCCCACGACGGCGTGCCCGACGACGCCGTCGCCGTGACGAGTTATGCGCGGCGCACGCGGGTCGCCGGCTTCGACCTCCACGCCGGCGATGCCTTCGGCACACTCGGCGGCAGTCGCCTGGACGAAGTCGCGAGCCTTGTCGTCGACGGGGTAACGTTCACGCCCGGCGGCCTCGCTCGCGCCAAGGACGGCGACGCGTTGCGCATGGCGACCGACGGCGTGGCGACGGCCTTGAAGTCCGGCCAGTCGACGACCGGGAAAGTATCGTTCAACGACGGTCGCACGACGACGGTGCGCCTCACCGTCGGCGCACCGCGACCAAGCGTGACGCTGATCGGCAAGAGCCTGTCGGTGCCGACCGCGACGACGCCGGTCTCGGTCAAGCTGGCCGACGCCGAGCAACTGCCGCACGATGCCCGGCTGACATTCTCGCTGCGGATCGGCGCGGGTGCGAGCTTCACCGCGGGCGATACGGTCGAGGTCGCGACGAAGTCGGGCAGCGGCTCGACGACCCTGACGTCATCGAGCGGCCTGACGCTACAGGATGCGCAGGTCGCGGTGGCGACACTCGACAACGCCAAGGCGTTCGGGCCATCGGTGTTCGGCCCACTGCGCTTCCGCGCCGTGCACAACGGGGTCGCCAGCGACTGGCAGCCGCTCGGGACCCTCGTCCGGGTCCCCAATCTCCACCAGCTCCGCTGCCCCGCTGAACGCGGCGCCTGCGAACTGACCGGCAACGACATGTTCCTGATCGCGGCATTGTCGGCAACCCCGGGGTTCGAAAAGCCCGTCGAGGTTCCGGAGGGCTACCCCGGTGACAGCCTGACCGTGCCGCATCCCGTCCGCGGCCAGCTCTATCTCAAGTTGCGCGACAACCCCGCCGCAGTCGGCCGGATCTCCGGCTGAGCCTGCGCCGGGCTAGCCGCCGTTTATGCTGACGCCCTTCTCACGGAGGATGGCAACGATCCGCTGAGCGTTCGGATTGCCGGCTCGGGCCAGCTGCTGCGTACCCTTGGCCAGCGCATCGAGCTGCCGTTCGACCCGCGCGCTGCTGGCGAGGGCGGTTCCCTGATTGGCGAGTTCGGCTTGGAGTTCGACATGACCGTGCCGGAGCTGGACGAGGTTCGAGGCAAGGATGAGCAGGACCGCGGTCGCGGTCAGCGGCGTTCCCAGGCGGGACAACTGGATCATTGTCGGGTCCTCAGTTCGTGGCGCTGGAGGTCGGCGCGGCGGGCGGCAGCGGTGTCGTGGGTGCCGGACCGGCTCGGAAGGTCACGCCGTTCTGCGCCAGCAGGGCCCGGATCGAATCGTCATGGTTTTCAGCGGCGGCCTTGGCGAGGAGCCCGACGAGTTCGTTGTCGACACTGGCGAGGGCACGGCCCTTGGCGACCTGCGCCTGGCCCTGCACTGCCGCGGCCTGCAGATCGCCGTTGCTGCTCGCCTGCAACACCGTGGCGACCGAAAGTGCCAACGCGAGGGCACCCAGCACCGCGCCGAGCTGGCCGATCCGATCAGGCCTCTTCCGGTCCATCCTGGTGCTGCCGGTCGTCTCGGTGTCGGGCATCAACGCCGGCGCGACCATGGTGAGTGGCTTGATCATGCTGCACCCTTGAGGATAGCGCTGTTGCGGCGACGTCGCATGCCGCTGCCGATGACACCGAAGCCGACCAGCATCATCGCCCACGCCGCCGGCTCGGGGACCGTGCCCCCGCCCCCTCCGCCACCGCCGCCGCCGGTCACCAGCGCGGAGATGTTGATGGTGATCGGCCCGAGAAGATAGTCGCCGAGGCCGGCGAACTGACTGAAGGCGTTAAGCGTGATGCTCTGGCTGTAGCTGCCCGCCGCCAGCCCGGCGGTGTCGAAGTCGAGCACGTCCCCGGCGAGCGACATGCCACCCGCCAGCCCGCTGAAGCTGACCCCGGTGAAGCCGAAGCCGTTCGAGGCGCTCAGCGTAAACGCACCGCCGAGAAGCTCGGAGAACGCCAGCCCGGCATTGGTGTTGGTGACGCCGAGGTCGGTCGTGTAGCTCCCCGAGCCGCTGGCCAGCGAACCTAGGTTCAGGGTGTAGCTGGTCCCGGTCCCGGCGAACGTCCCGACCCCGGAACTCTTGAACAGCGCTGCCTGCGCCAGCTGGGTGACCGTGCCGGAGAAGGCGACGCTCTGCGAGCCGAGGGCGAGGTCGGCGAGCTCGCTGTCGTGCGACGCGAAACCGAGCGCGCCGCTGCCCCCGACGATGCCGGCCGTAGCGGTGTTCAGGGTGAAGGCGACGTTGGTCGAGGCTCCGGCGGCGAGCGGTGCCGGCGCGCTCGCCGAGACGTTGCTCGGCAGCCCGCTCAAGGTCGTGACCAGCGTGTCGGTCAAGGCGCCGGTCGCGCCGTTGCCGACCGAGACCAGGACCGGCGCGGCGGTGCCGTTCTGGCGGACCGTGCCGAAGTTGACCGTGGTGCTGCCGACCTGCGCGACGGCCGCGGCATAGACGTTGCTCGACACCGCGACCGACTGGCCGGCGAGCGCGAGATCGGACAGGCCGCTGCCCGCAACCGCCAGCGAGGTGTTGCCGACCGCGACGTTGCCGGTAAAGCTACCCGCCACCGTGGTGCCGTGGGACAGCGCTACCGCCGCCGTCGAGCCTGCGGCGATGCCCGGGACATTGACCGCCGACCCGCCGTCGAGCTTGAACCCGCCGCCGACACTGGCCGAAGTCGCGAGCTTCTCGTTGAAGCCCGGCGTCACCGGCGCGGTGTTGGCGATGGTCAGCGTGCTGGTCGCCGCGGCGTCACCGACGCGACGTGCGCCGAGCGCTACCGAGGCCGGCAATGCGCCCGCCTGCGCGACCTGGTAGACATTGCCTGCGAGGTTCAACGTCTTGCTCGCGACGTTGTCGAAGTTGTTGACGACCTTGATCGTCTGCCCGGCCAGCGAACCCGCCAGCAGGCCGGTGTAGCTGATCCCGATGACCGCCGTGCCACCGCCATGTGCCGCGGTGAAGTCGGTGACGCTCAGCGCGACGCTGGGGGCATTGCCGTTCTGCACCGCGCCGATCAGATTGGTCGAGACACCGTTGTTGGTGATCGTCAGGTTGGTCGAGCTGGAGCCGCCGGTGCGGACGCTGCCGACATTCAGCGTGTTGCCGCTCAGGCCCGAACCCGACAGGTCCATCGTCGCGCTGGCGGCGAGGATCAGGCCCGAGCCGCTGACATTCGCGTGATTGTCGAACGCATTGCCCGAGCCGAACGAAGCGTTGGTGTAGTCGCTGGTGACCGTGACGTTGTGGGTCCCGATCGCGAGGTTGCCGGCGTTGCTCAGTGTGCCGGCGGTCGAACTCGCGGTTGCCGCCGACAGGTCGAGGGTCGCGCCCGCGGTCGAGCCGATGGCGCCTGGGCCGTTGATTGCACGGGTTTCCAGTACGCCACCGACCGCCGTTACCGTGCCGCTGTTGGTCATCGCGACCGTCACCGCGCCGTTGCCGCGGGTGATGCCGGTGTTGGTGTAGCTGCCTGCGCCGATGGTGCCCCCGCCAAGCTGGACGACGCCGTCGTTGGTGAAGGCCCCGCCGTTCGCGACGATGTTGAGCACCCGGCCACCGCTTAGGTTGAGCTGCCCCGAAGCCGCGACCTTGCTCAGGCTGGCGTCGATGGAAGTCACGACGCCAGTGCTGAAGCCGACGACGCTGAACGTCGAGTTGACGCCGTCGAGGGTGACGACCGTATCGGTCGAGCCGGCGCCGCTGCCGATCACCGCGACGGTGTCGGAGGCATTGCTGCGCAGGTTGAGGACGCTCGCCGCGCCGCTTGTCGACGAGGTGTAGCTGCCCTTGTCGAGGACGCCGCCGGCCTGCAGGTTGGCCAGGCTGGCGTCGGCGTTCATGATGAAACTGCTGCCCGCGCCGACGGCCTTGAACGTGCCGATGACGCTGTTCTCGTAGAGGCCGCTTTCGAGCGCCAGTGCGCTGCCGCCCGCGGCCTGCACGGTGCCATTGTTGTAGAAGCCTGCGTTGCTGCCGGTGCCGACGCCCGCGCCGTTGAGGCCGGCGTTGCCACCAGCGACATCGATGTCGATGCCCCCCGCCGCGACGTCCGCCGAGATCACGCCGTTGTTGACGAACACCGCTTGATTGATGCCGATCTGCCCCGAGCCGCGCACCGTCTGGCCAGCGCCGAATGTCCACGTCCCGCCGCCATCGCCAAACCGTGCATAGCCGGCGCTGTTGTCGAGGACGATGGTTCCGGTACCACCGATCGCCAGCGTACCGGTCTCGTTTCGAAGCTGCGAATTATTAGCCAGCGTGACCGTGCCGCCGTTGGTCAGGGCGGCGTTCACGTAGAGGAAGTCGTTGTTGACATCGAGCTTGCTGCCCGACGCAAGTGTTACCGAGCTCAGATACTGGGTGGTGCCGTGCGCCGTGATAACGCCGGTGCCGACGGACTTGAGTGTCCCTCCGACGATCCGCGAGTCGGCGTTCAGCGACACGGTCGAGCCGGCTAGAGCCTGGATCAGGCCCGCCACGGCATTCTCGTAAAGACCGCTCTCGAACGACAAGGTGCTGCCGTTCGTCGCCTGCAGGGTCGCGGCATTGTAGAAGCCCGCGTTGCCGCCGGTGCCGACGCCCGCGCCGCTCAGCCCGCCGTTGCCGCCGGCTGCGTCGATGTCGATCCCGCGCGTTGCGACATCGGCGGATATCAGCCCGTTGCTGGTGAACGACGCCTGGTTGACACCGATACTGCCCGAGCCGCGTACGGTCTGGCCGGTACCGAGTGTCCAGATCCCGCCGCCATCGCCGAGATGCGCATAGCCGGCGATGTCGTCGAGGGCGATCGTGCCGGTACCGGCGATGGCCAGTGTCCCGGTCTCGCTGCGCAGCTGTGAATTGTTGGTCAGCGTGACGGTGCCGTTGTTGGTCAGCGCGGTGTTCAAATAGAGGAAGTCGTTGCTGACATCGAGCTTGCTGCCCGAGGCAAGCGTCACCGAATTCAGATACTGGATGGTATCGTGCGCGTTGACGACGCTGGTCGTGTCCGCCGCGATCGTGCCGCCGACGATGCGCGAGTCCGAACCGAGTCCGATCACCGAACCGCCGGTCGCCGAGATCGTACCCGGGCGGTTGTCGTACTGGCCGCTTTCGAAGAAGACGATACCGCCGCCGGTTGCGCGGATGACGCTCGCATTCAGGAAGCCCGCGGCGCCGTCGGCTCCGAGACCGCCGCTGATGCCGCCGTTGCCGCCTGCCGCATCGATGTCGATCGTCCGGCCCGAAACATCGGCGGCGATAATGCCGTTGTTGGTGAACGACGCCTGGTTGACGCCGATCTGGCCCGAGCCGCGCACCGTCTGCCCGGTGCCCAGCGTCCAGATGCCGCCGCCGTCGCCAATGCGGGCATAGCCGGCGGTGTCGTTGAGAACGATCGTACCGGTGCCGCCGATCGCCAGCGTTGCCGCCTCGCTGCGCAGCTGTGAATTGTTGGTCAGCGTGACGGTGCCGTTGTTGGTCAGCGCGGTGTTCAGGTAGACAAAGTCGTTGCTGACATCGAGCTTGCTGCCCGAGGCGAGCGTCACCGAATTCAGATACTGGATGGTGTCGTGCGCGTTGACGACCCCGGTGCCGACCGATTTCAGCGTCCCCCCGACTACCCGGGAATCGCTGGCGAGCGATACGAACGAGCCGGCCAACGCCTGGATGACGCCGGTCGCGGCGTTCTCGTAAAGACCACCCTCGAGCGCCAGCGTGCTGCCGTTTGCCGCTTGCAAGGTACCGGTGTTGTAGAGGCCGGCATTGCCGCCGGTCCCGACACCCGCGCCGCCCAGCCCCGCGCTGCCGGCGACCGCGTCGATATCGATGACGCCGTTCGCGACATCGGCCGAGACCAGCCCATTATTGGTGAACGACGCCTGGTTGACGCCGATATTGCCCGAACCACGGATTGCCTGGCCGGCACCGAAGATGAAACCGCCGCCGCCGTCGCCGATCCGTGCGTAACCGGCGCTGCTGTCGAGCACCACGCTGCCGCCGCCTGAGATAGTGACGATCCCCGCCCCCGAGCGGAGCTGCGAATTGTTCGTCAGCGTCACGACGCCGTTGTTGGTGATCGCATTGTTGTAGATCGTCAGGAACGTGTTGTTGATGGCCACCGAGTTGCCGGCCCCGACCGCGAGCGTGCCGGCGCTTGCGTTCAGGCTGAGCAGGGTGACGTTCGAACCGGGCGCGCTAACAACAGCAGCATCGCCGCTGCCGGGCTGGTTGCCGCAACTCCAGTTGACGATATCGCTCCACAGGCCGCTGCCGCCGGCCCAGTCGCAGACGCCAGCCTGGGCGGTGACCGGGGTCAGGAGCACTCCAATGACAAGTGCGGACGCTCCGAAGCGCAGGCTTTTCAGGTCGATATACACGGCGATACTCCTGTTGCCGCCGCACTGGTCGGAGTGCCCCCAACTCAATTTCACGACTGCTTCAATAACAAAGGCGTAATCCCGCCGATTAACCCTTCACGCCCGAGAAATTAATTTGCGGTCGGAGGCGGGTCGGATAAACACGTCCCCAGGTCTTCGAGTCCGGTTCGTGTCGGCCAGGTGGCAGGTCGATGAGTGGGGGTTGAGTATTCGTATGTTGATGACCGATATCGCCGCCGCGCCAGGCAGGCCAGGCGTGCCGCGCATCGGCGCACCCCATGAGGCGTTGCTCGCGGTGTGCTACGGTGAAATCCGGACGATCGCGCAGCGGGTCCTGCGCAGCGACGGTGCCCAGCTGCAGATCCAGCCGACCGACCTGGCCCACGAGGCGGCGCTGCGCATGATGAGCCTCGACCAGATCGTCTGGAAGGACCGTGCGCATTTCCTCGCGATGTCGGCGCGCGTGATGCGGCAGGCGCTGATCGACGAGGTCAGGCATTTTCGCGCGGCGAAACGGTCGACCCCTGAAATCATGACCGAGTGGATCGACAAGGGCCAGCACCGCAGCTTTCCGCTCGACGTGTTCGATGATGCACTGGAGCGCCTGTTCGCCTTTGACCCCGACCGGGCACGTGTCGTCGAACTGCGCTTCTATGCCGGACTGACGATGACCGAGATCGCGGTCGCGATGAACAATTCGGTGAGCACCACCGAGCGGCGCTGGCGAACGGCGCGCGCCTGGCTGATTGCAGCGCTCGACGGCGACGACTGATCGGTGTCCGCTGAGCAGGACGCCGTCCAGCGCGAGGCACTCGACCTGTTTTCGGAATGGCTCGACCTGCCACCGACAACGCGTGACGCCGACCTCGAGCGGCAACTGGTTGACCGCCCGACACTCCTGGCTACGGTCCGCCGGCTGATCGGCACCGAGGCGCACCGGCCGATGCTGCCGACCGAACCGCCCGCACCGGTTGACAAGGTCTTTGCGCAGCCACCGCCCGATCGTGTCGGCGTCTACCGCCTGACCGAGCCGATCGGCCACGGCGGCATGGGGCTGGTGTTTCGCGGTGAGCGCGACGACGGCGTCTTCACCCAGACGGTCGCCATAAAGCTCATCCGCCGCAGCCTGTTCAGCGGCACTGCCGCGGCCCAGTTCGCGAGCGAACGGCAGATCCTCGCGCGCCTCCGTCATCCCCATATCGCGCAACTGTTCGACGGCGGCGTCACCACGAGCGGCGAGTCCTACATCGTCATGGAGTTGATCGAGGGCCGCTCGATCACCGCCCATTGCGATGCCCTGAACCTCGATGCGCGGCAGCGGATGACCCTGCTCCGCGATGTCTGCGATGCCATGCAGTTCGCCCACCAGCACCTGATCGTCCACGCCGACATCAAGCCGAACAACGTCGTCATCGACGACCGCTACGGGGTCAAGCTGCTCGATTTCGGCATTGCCCGGATGATCGACCTCAGCCTGACCGAGAGCCGCGACGAGCCGTTGCCGACCACCGCGCGGGCACAGACTCCGGCGTTCGCAAGTCCGCAGCAGGCGGCCGGGTTGCAGGCGACACCGGCCGACGACGTGTTCTCGCTGGGCCGGATGGCGGCGACACTGCTCGATGACGGCACGCCGCTTCCCGCCGAGCTTGCCGCCGTGGTCGCGCGCGCCACCGCCGTCGATCCGGCGGAGCGCTACGGGACCGCGAGCGCGCTCTCTGGGGACCTCGAGCGCTGGTTGAACGGCCGCCCGGTGTCGGCGTTGCGGTCGACTCCGTCGCGGACCGCTGCGATGTTCGTCCGCCGTAACTGGCTCGGGGTCGGCATCGCGGCGCTGGCGCTGCTGTCGCTGATTGCCGCGGTCGCGGTGACGACCACCTTGTACGTTCGCGCCGAGCATGAGCGGCGGCTGGCCGAGCAGCGTTTCGCCGAGGTGCGGCAGCTCGCGTCGTACCTGCTCACCGATGTCACCGGACAGCTTCAGCACTTTCCCGGCACCTCGCAGCTTCGCAACGATCTCGCCAGGCGCGGCCGAACGTACCTGGAGACGCTGAGCCGGGTGAAGGGGGCACCACTCGACATGCGCCTCGAGGTCGCGCGCGGCTATGCGACGACGGCGCAGATCCTCGGCCAGCCAAGCGTCCAGAACCTCGGCAATCCCCGCGCCGCCAAGCGCGACCTGATCCGCGCCGAGACGGGTATGCGCACCATGCTGGCCGAAACCGGCGACCGCCCCGACATCATGCTGGCGCTGTCGCAGGCGTTGTCGACGCACGCCGCGATCGTCCACGTCACCGACAATAATCCTGCGCTCGGCGAGCAATTGTTCAAACAGGCCTGCGTGCTGGCCGGACGGGCCGTCGCCCGCCTGCCCCGTGACCCGGCCGCCCGGCTGGCACGGATCCGGTGTTCGAGCGGGCTCGCCAATCTCTACGACTACCAAGCGCGCTTCGCCGACATGGAGCGTCCGCTTGCGGTGTCGTTTGCCGACCTGCGCACCATGCCGTCCGGCGCCGACCCGGTCGAAACCGCGCTGGCGCTGGGCAACGCCTACATACTGCGCGGCGACGCCAAATATTACCTCGGAGCGAAACTCGCCTCGCTGCCCGAATACCGCGCCGCAGACCTGGCGCTGCGGCAGCCCGCCAACGCCAACCCCGACGTCCGCCTGCTCGAGCGGCTCGCCTGGGCTGACTATAGCATCGGCAGCCTGCTCGACGACCTGAACCGTCCCGTCGAAGGGTTGCCGGCGATCGAGCGCGGCATCGTCGCTGCGGACCTGATGCTGGCCTTCGAGAAAAGCCCGCGGGCCCGGCACATCGACAACATTCTTCACATGCAGCGGGCCGCAACGCTGGCCTCGCTGCACCGCTATCCCGAAGCGATCGCCGAAGCCGAGGCGGCATCGCAATCGTATCGCCAGGTGGCGGCCGCTGCCCCCGATGATTTCGAAGCGGCCCGGTCGATCCCGGTCAGCATGCGCCCGCTCGGGGAAATCTACTATGCCGACGGACAGCGCGCCCGGGCGTGCGCGATCTTTACCCAGGCCTCGATGCTCTGGGGGCAGCTAGCGCGGCGACACGGCGTGCTCGGTTTCGACACCGCCGACGAGCTGAAGATCGTCAAGAGTCGGCTCGATGTCTGTCGGCGTGCCGGGTTCGGTAACAAGCCGGTCTAGGACGCTGGAACGCGGCTCAAGGTCCTTCAACCGGTCTTCATCAGCCCCCGCTTGGCGCGGCCATCGTGCTGGCCCGGCCGCCGGGAACGATCCCCTCGGTGATCGAGGCGGTGTTGTCGACGACCATCGCCTGCCCGCTGATGAACCGGGATTCGTCCGAGGCGAGGAACAGCACGAGGTTGGCGATGTCGACCGGCTCGCCGAGCGGATTGAGGCCGGCCCCCGACGCCTGTTCGACCAGTGTCGGCAGGTTGCTCGCCGCCATCTTGCCGGGCACCGAGCGCACCATCGGCGTGTCGATCCCCGATGGGTGGACCGAATTGCAGCGGATGTTGTAGCGCCCCTGCGCGCAGTGGACCGCGACGGCGCGGGTATACGCCTCGACCGCGCCCTTGGCGGCGCAATACGCGGCGACATAGGGCTCGCCCTGGACCGAGGCGATCGACGCCATGTTGACGATCGAGCCACCGCCGGACGCTTTCATCGCCGGGATCGCATACTTGCAGCCCCAGACCGTGCCATCGACGCTGACCGCCATGACGAAGCGCAGGTCGACCTCCTCGATCGTCTCGGGCGAGTGCATCTCGACGACGCCGGCGTTGTTGACCAGCACGTCGAGGCGGCCGTGCTTCTCGACGACGGCGGCGACCAGCACCTGCCATTCGGCTTCGTTGCGAACGTCGAGGCGCATGAAGGTCGCGGCCGACCCGAGTTCGGCGGCGAGCGCCTCCCCCATGCCGACATCGACGTCGGCGATGACGACCGTCGCACCCTCGGCAACGAACAGTCGCGCATCGGCGGCGCCGAGGCCCTTCGAGCCGCCGGTGACGATCGCGACCTTGCCGGCAAGGCGACCCGCCCGCCCTCCCCCGGCGCCGTTGGGAACAGTCGAAGTGTCGGTGGAATTGGGCATGAAAATCTCCGGTAAAAAGCCAGCCGCCACGGCTGCAGGGTCGCGTACGACAACTCAGAAGCGGTAGGATGCCTCGACCAGCACCTCGCGGCCGCGGGCCAGCGTGCCGCTCAGCTGGCCGGGCGCCCCCGCCGGGGTATCGCTTCCGGACAGGATCGTGAGCCGGTTGGTCAGGTTGCGCGCCAGCAGGGCCAGCTCGAAGCCCTTGTTCGGCTGATACAGCCGGACCGACGCGTCGACGCGCACCTGCCCGTCCTGGATCGCCGTCGGCCGATAGGTATTGGCCGCCGTAAAGTCGTATTTGCCCCGGTAGTAGCCGTCGATCGAGAACATCCCGTGGACCTCGCCGAACAACGCCCGGTCGTAGGTCAGGCCGAGATTGCCGGCCCAGTCGGGCGACACTCCGATCGGCGTACCCGACAGGTCCTGTACGCCGCCCGAGCAGCCAAGCGCCACGGTCTGGCCGGCGTAGCACTGGCCGTTCGGAAACTTGGTGTAGCGACCGTGATTGTAGCTGATCGCGCCGCGCAGCGAGAAATTGCTGTCCATGCGGTAGTTCGCCTGCACCTCGATGCCCTTGACCCGGGCGCTGGCGGCATTCTTGGTCGTGTAGCTGAAGGTCGTCGGTTCGAACGAGATCACTTGCAGGTCGGTGTAGTCGTAGATGTAGGCAGCGCTGCTGACCGTCAGCTTGCTGCCGAGGAAGGAGCCCTTGGCGCCGATCTCGCCGCCCTTGACCTTGACCGGCCGGAAGGTGAGCAGGTCGGGGGTCGCGGTCTTGTTGATCTGGCCGGGGTTCGAGATGCCGCCCGACAGGAAGCCCGTCTTGTAAGCTCCGTAAAGCGTCGAATTCGGGACTGGGTGCCAACTCAGCGTGACTTCGGGTGAGACATTGTCGTTCGAGACGCGGGCGTGGATGATCTTGCCGACTGGCAGGTTGTTGACGTTGCCCGGGCGCAGGTAAATGTCCTGGAGCGACCCCGTCTTGACCTCGTGGGTATAGCGCGCGCCGCCCGCCAGCTCGAGGTTGGACAGGATATTATAGCGCAGCTGCAGATAGGCGGAGTAGGTGTTGCCCTTGGTCGGGTCGACCGAGAAGGCATTGTCGTAGCGGCCGTCGATCGCGGTGAACCCCGGAACCTTGATGTCCTGGCTGAACACCCGGTCGGTGTGCTCGTACAGGAGCCCGCCGGTAAAGTTGAACGGACCGTGGAAGCTGGATGACGCACGCAGCTCCTGCGAATAGCTCTTCAGGCTGTCGGTCAGTGCGCCCCAGAGTACGCCATACGACTGGTAATCGAAGTTGCCGGCGTTGGCATAGTTGAAGTTGATGTAGCCAGTGATCGACGTCAGCGTGATGTCGTCGAGACGGTAGTTCATGTTCAGCGATGTGATGTACGTGGTCGAATCGTCGAAGGCCCGCCCGGTCTTGCTCAGCGGAATCATGTTCGGCAGCGGCAAGTCGGCGATCGAGACCTTGAAGTCGGGTTTGCAGGTGCCGGTCGGATCGGTCAGCACCAGTGGGCCGAGGACGAGCGAGGGCCGCGTCGCTCCCGGCGCGCAGGCGACGATGGTCGACTGTCCGGCGGCGCCGCTGCCGTGCTGGTGCGCGCCGGTGAACTTCAGCGTCGCATCGAACTGCTCGGTCGGGTGCCAGTTGGCGGTAAGGCGGCCAATCTCGCCGGAGGCCTGGCCCTGATAGCGGCTCGCCGGGCGCGTCACCACTGCCGAACCATCGGGGGCCCGGGTCAGTGGATCGGGCTGGGAAACCGCCGTGTTGAGCAGGTAGCCGCGCGAGTCGAGCACCCGGCCGGCGACGCGGACTGCGAAGGTCTCGCTCAGCGGGATCGACACCGCACCTTCCAGATACCGGGAGTGGTCGTCGAAGTTGTAGCTCGCCTTGGCATAGCCGCCGAACTCCGTGCCCGGGCTGGTGGTGGTCAGCGACAGCACGCCGGCGGGGCTGTTCTTGCCGAAGAACAGGGCTTGCGGGCCCTTGAGCGCCTCGACCGACTGGACGTCGAACAGCCCGAGGAAGATCAGGCGGCCGCGGCTGGTGCCGACGCCGTCGATGACCAGCGACACCGGCTGGTCGACGCCCGCATCGATCGAAGACGAGCCGACGCCGCGGATCGAGACGTTGGCACCGGTGCCGGCGCCCGCGATGTTGATCTCGAGCTGGGGAACCTGCTTCGCGATCTCCGCGATCTGGACGGCCGAGGCGCGGCTCAGCGCCTGCGCGGTCAGCACCGTCGCCGCGACGGGCACGTCGATCAGGCGCTCACGGCGGTTACGGGCGGTGACGATGATGTCGGGCTGGGCGTCGGACGGCGTATCGCGGAGCGCCGGGGCGGGTGCTGTCGGGCCGAGGGGCGTGGCCGCGCCACTACTTTGGCTGGATGCCGGCGCATCTTGCGCATAACCGGCTGTCGCCCATAGAACAGCGGTCGTTCCTGCCAGTAACGTCGCACGAACGCACTTTGAGACCCGCTCGTTCATGTCGGTTCCTCCCCAATTGGCCGCGTTTTTATTCAGCAGTCTGCTTGCTGCTTGAACTGTTTTATACAGCGTTGCTGCCGATGTTGGGCTGCGCTGCCTGTCAGTGTCAACATGGCACTATTGCTAGGTCAGTACGCATTACCCTTCTTGCTTGACACGATGCCGATCACGAGATGTTGGACCGGGGGACGACCGAAAGCGCGGCCGGTCCGTCCTTCAACCTGGCGTCTTGGGCTGGCCGCCGTATCATCAGGCGACGGAACGCCTCGATGGTCCGGCGGAACTGGGCCTCCGATGGTGCCGCCAGCGAGCGGCTGCTGATACCCCCGAGGATGAGGTGGTGTAGGATCGCACCGGTTTCCTCAATGTCGGTATAAGCGCAAAGTTCGCCCCACTTGACGCCGCGCGCCACCGCCGCCGTGAACAGCGCCTGCAACTTGCTCTTCAGCTCCTGGAACTCGGGATAATGCCCCGGCGAACGTGCCGCCAGCAGCGTTGCCTCCTGCCCCAGGCGCGCCAGCACCTGGTCCTCGCGGTAGATCTCGAGGCAGGTATCGAGCACGCGGTCGAGCGAGGCGTTCAGCCCGAGGTCGTTGTCGAGTGCCTCGACGAAGGCCAGCAGGATCTCGTCGTACATCGTGCGCACGACTTCGATGAAGATGACGTCCTTCGACGCAAAGTGATTGTAGATCGCCGGCGCCGTCATCCCGCACGCGCCCGCGATCTCCGCGAGGCTGACGTTCTGCAGGCCATGCAGCGCGAACATCGACGCCGAGGTCTGCAGGATGCGCTCGCGGGTCGCCGCACCCGTGGTGCCTACCGGTCGGCCCGGCGACTTGCGCTTGAGGATGGTCCGGTGTTCGGACGCTGTACGTTTTGCCACCAGCGGCTACCGCGCCGCCCGGAACCGGATCTGCAGTTCCTTCATCGGGTGCAGCAGCAGGCTCGGATGATGTGGCGGATCGGGCAGCGGCGCGGCCAGCTCGATATCGGCGAGCCGGTCGAGCAGGATACCGAAGCCGGTGACGAGCTCCTGCTTGGCCAGCAGTTGCCCGACGCAGAAATGCACGCCGTTGCCGAACGCCATGTGCGCACTGGCGTTCTTGCGCTCGATATCGAACTGATGCGGGCAGGGAAACTTGGCCGGATCGTGGTTTGCCGCGCCGTAGCGGACGATCACGACCGATTCCCGCGGGATCACGCAGCCATGCAGCTCGACATCGCGCGTTGCCCGGCGGACGAGGCCCTGGACCGGGCTCTCGTAGCGCAACGCCTCCTCGACGAAACCCTTGATCAATTCCGGCCGGGCTCGCAGCTTCTCCAGCTGTTCGGGAAACCGCAGCAGCAGCCAGAGGCCGTTCGCCAACGCACTGATCGTCGTATCGTAGCCGCCCGAGATGAGCTGGTGCATCAGGTTCTGGAGCTCGTGCATCGACAGCGGCGCCTCGCCCTCGATGCGGGCGTTGACGAGTGCCGAGATGATGTCGGGCTTCGGCTCGCGGCGCCGGCTCTCGAACATGTCCGCGAGGAAATGCTGCATCTCGAGCTCGATCTCGGCGGTTGCGCGCAGCTCGGCCTCGTTCATCGGCACCATAGCGGGTGCTAGGATGGCGTCGGCCCAGCTCTTGAAAGTCGGCACGCGGTCGCGGTCCAGCCCAAGCTGCTCGGCGATGATGATGCCCGGCAACGGCAACGCGAATTCCGAGACGAACTCGCCTGTGCCACGGGCGATGAACGAGTCGATCAGACTGTTGGCCACCTCGGCGATGTGCGGCTCGAGGTTTCGCACCAGGTGGATGTTGAAGACCTGATCGAGCAGGCGCCGGTAGCGGCCATGCTCGGGCGGGTCGGTGCGCTGCAGGGTCTGGACATGCGACCAGCCGCGCTCCGCCAGCACCGCCTCGTGCACGTGATAGGACGCGCCATTGATGCCGGTGCTCACGTCGGTGTTGCTCGAGAAGCTGACGGTATCGCGTAGCACCGCGCGGACATCCTCGTAGCGCGAGACGACGAACATTCCGGTTTCGGGCATTCGATAGACCGGGCGCTGCTCGTGCAGCAGCGCATAGAACGGGCGTGGATTGCTCTGAACCATCGGGTCCAGCAAGCTAAAATCATCGATCTGGACGCCCACGTTCCTGCCCTCCCCAAGGCCCGACCTGTGAATTAACTGACGTACATTTATTTAATGCCGCAGCGCTGTCAAGCAATTTGGATCGCCCGCGCTTGCCTTAGTCCTTGGTAATGGTCGCAGGTGACGACCACGCAATGGGGCGTCAGGTGGGTTCGGCTCGACGCGCGATGGGGTCGTGCATCCGGTGCGCAGATCGGATAGCTGGAAGCGGATGTCGAAATCCAGTGAACATGCCTACCGGATCGTGCGCGCCGGTATTCTCGACGGCTCGCTCGCGCCGGGCAGTCAGCTGACCGAGGAGGACATCGCCGCGCTGTGCGGTGTCTCGCGAACGCCGGTGCGCGTCGCCATGCAGCGGCTCGAGGCCGAGATGTTCCTCGCACGCAGCGACAGCAACCGGACCTTCGTCAGCAACTGGTCGGCGAATGCAATCGAGGATTTGTTCATGCTGCGGACGATGCTGGAGGCGCACGTCGCCGAGCGCGCCGCCCGCGTCATGACCGATGACACGATCGCGCGGCTGAAGACGTCGAGTGCCGCCAGCCGCAAGGGCATCGACCTGCCGGTACCCGACGTCGATGTCTTCCTCCACGAGAATTTCGTCTTCCATCGGCTCATCCTGGAGGCGACCGGATCGGAGCTGCTGGTCACGATGATGAGCCGGCTCGTCCTCGTCCCCGTGATCCACCAGACGGCGCAACGCTATTCCCGCCAGCAGCTCGAGCAGAGCCAGACCGATCACGAGGAAATCATCGCAGCCTTCGAGGCGCACGATCCGACCTGGGCGGGGGCCATCATGACCTCGCACATCCGGCGCGCGCGGAACGCCTATTTCGGCACGGCGACCCACCCTCCGGCACCGTATCTATAGGGCGAGTGACCGGACTGCGGCCTCAGGCCGGGTCGGCGGATGTCACCGTCGCCAGCCGAACTTGACGGCAAATGCCCGGGCCGGACAGTCCGATCCTGGTCCCCAGCCGCTACGCGCCCAGCATCGCGAGCGCGCGGGCTTCGTCGATCACTTCGGCGTACTTGGCCTGGAGATCGAACAGGTTCGCCTCGTGCGGGCCAGGATGACGGTCGGCGCAGGCATCGGCGACGACGAACGGCGCGAAGCCGTTCTGCAACGCGTCGAGGGTGGTCGCCCGCACGCAGCCCGAGGTCGAGAAACCGGTGATCAGCAGCGTATCGACGCCGATGGCATGCAGCGTCGCCGCCAGCGAGGTGCCGAAGAACGCGGACGCATATTGCTTGGTGACGACGATCTCGTCAGCGCGCGGCTGCAGCGTCGCCGGAAAGGCGCCGAGTGGCGAGCCCTTGAGAAAGGCCTTCAGCGCCGGAACCTTGCGGTAAAAATAGCCGCCGTCGACGCCGCCGGCCTGGTATTCGACGTTAGTATAGATAACCGCCACGCCGCCCGCGCGCGCGGCAGCGACCAGCCGCTCGTTCGAGGCGAGGGCCGGCTCGGCATGCGCGTACAGCGGCGATGCCGGATCGAGATAGGCGACCACCACATCGACGATCAGCAACGCGACCTTATTGCCGGGCTGCAGGTGGCCGTCGAAGATGCCCGCGTAGCTGTCGTGGCGGTCGTCGCTCATATCGCACCGGCAGCCTTCAGCGTCGCGATCTCGGTTTCGTGCATGCCGAGCAGTCCCTTGTAGACCGCCTCGTTGTCTTGCCCGATCTCGCTTGGAGCTAGGCTGCGGATGCCGCCGGGGGTGTCGGATAGCCGAGGGAACGCGTTCTGCATCTTGAACTTCCCCCAGCGTGGCGAATCGACCTCGACCAGTGAGTCGCGCGCCGCGAAGTGCGGGTCCTCCAGCATCTCGGCGGCACGGAAGATCTTGCCGGCGGGTACGCTGTGCTCGATCATCAGCGCTTCGACCTCCGCGATCGTGTGCGTGCGCGTCCACGCCTCGATCAGATCGTCGAGTTGCTTCTGGTTCCGGCCGCGCGAGACATGGTCGACATAGCGCGGATCGGCGGAAAGCTCGGGGCGGCCCATCGCCGCGCACAGGCGGGCGAAGACGGCGTCCTGGTTCGCCCCGATCAGATACTCGCCGTCCGAACACGCATAGACGTTGGACGGGGCGATACCCTCGAGCACCGATCCGGTGCGGTGGCGAACGTGGCCCGCCACGACATACTCGGGCACCAGGCTCTCCATGACCTGCAGCACGGCTTCGTAGAGCGCGCTGTCGACGACCTGACCCTTGCCCGTGGTCTCGCGGGCATGAAGCGCGGCCAATGCCCCCATGCAGCCGTAGGTCGCCGCGAGGCTGTCGCCGATCGAAACGCCCATCCGGCTCGGCGCGCGGTCGGGATCGCCGACGATGTAGCGCCAGCCGCCCATCGCCTCGCCGATGCCGCCGAAGCCGGCGCGCCCGCTGTACGGCCCCGACTGGCCGTAGCCGGAGACGCGGACGATGATCAGCCGCGGATTGATCTCGAGTAGAAGGTCGGGCGCGAGACCCCATTTCTCGAGCGTGCCGGGCTTGAAATTCTCGATCAGGATATCGGCGGTCGCGACCAGCTTGCGGATGATCTCCTGGCCTTCGGGAATGCGCAGGTTGACCGAAACCGACTTCTTGTTGCGGGCGACGACCTCCCACCACAGTTTCTCGTCGCCGTGGCCCCAGTTGCGCATCGGGTCGCCCTGCTTCGGAGGCTCGACCTTGATGACCTCGGCCCCCATGTCGCCGAGCAGCTGTCCGCAGAACGGACCGGCGATGAGCTGGCCCATTTCGATGACGCGGATGTCTTTCAGCGCGCCGGTGTTCTCTGCCATCATCGGATCACTCCGCCGCCATTGCGTAGTCGGCCCAGTACGGCTGGATCGGGGCGGGAAGGCCGGTCTCGGCGAGGCAGTTGGCGCGCAACTGCTCGATCGGCGGCCCGAAGTCGAACAGGTCGGCGGGGCCGCGCGCGGCGCTCATCGCAGCGCGGAGGGCGGTGGTGGCGGCCGCGTCGGCCGCGCCGTCCGCTCCCATCACGACACCGTAGGACCGAGCGCCCTCGACCGTGACGAGGCCCTGGACGATCTCCTTCGCGACAAGTGCCGGATCGCGCAGCAGGGGATCGCCCCAGCCGCCGCCGCCCCAGGTGATGAAGTGCAGCACGTCGTTCGCGTGGACCTCGATATTCTCGACCTTGTTGCCGACGATGGTCTGGGTGCCGTCGGCTTTCTCAAGGACCTTCCGCGCCCGCGCCCCCGGCTTGCCGCCGTTGACGCCCCAGGGCGGGACGAACCAGCGGTCGTCGTGGATCGCGATGACGCCGGGCTCGAGGAAGCGGTACGACATCAGGATGCCATTACCGCCACGGTGCAGCCCCGCGCCGCCCGAATCCGCGACCGTCTCGTAACGCTCGATGACCAGCGGGAAATAGCGTTCGAGGAACTCGTTGGGCACGTTGGTGAAGCCCGGCCACAGCGAGTGGCCGTCGGGGCCATCGCCCATCGGCCGGCCGGGGATGCCGCCGAACGCGATCTGGAACAGCTGGAAATACTCGCCCTTTCGGTCGGTGCCCGAATAAAACAGGTGCGGCGACGACGAGAAACCGGCGGCACACAGGAATTCGGGGGTCTTCTGGCCGAGCAGCCCGCCGAGGATGTCGAAGATGCGCCCCAGGGCGTGGGTCCGACCGGACAGGGCCGCCGGAAACTTCGGCTTGAGCAGCGAGCCCTCCGGGATGCGGACGTCGATCAGGTCGTAGAAACCGTCGTTGAACAGGATCTGCGGATCGAAGATCATGATCATGTAGATCCCGAAGAACATCCGGAACATGTTCTCGTTGAGCAGGAAATTGATCGAAGCGCGGCTCTGCGGATCGGTACCGTCGAAGTCGAGCACGACGCGCCCGTTCTCGCGCCACATCGTGCATTTGATCTTGTACGGGCCGTAACCCATGCCGTCGTCGCAGAGGTAGTCTTCGAAGCTGACCGGGGTCTCGCCGATGGCGTTCGCGATCAGGTGCTTCATCGCCTTGTGATTGCGGGCGAGCAGCTCGTCGCAGGCCGAGGTGAAGACGTCGTCGCCGAAGCGCTCGGCCATCTCGATGACGCGCCGCGAGGCGACGCGGCACGACGCGATCAGGGCATTCAGGTCGGCAGCGCACCACTCGGGCGTCCGCGTCTGGTGCATGATCAGGCTGATTACGTCCTCGTTGTAGACACCCTTCTTGTAGATCTTCACCGGCGGGATGCGGACGCCTTCCTGGAAGATCGACGTGGCGTCGATCGGCATCGATCCCGCGACCTTGCCGCCGATGTCGGACATGTGCCCGAACATCGAGGTGTAGGCGATGACGCGGCCGTCCTTGAAGACTGGCAGCAGCACCATCCAGTCGTTGCAGTGGCTGACCGCACCGCCGACCGAATAAGGGTCGGACAACAGAATCATGTCGCCCTCCTCCAGCGTGCCCGAATAGCGCTCGAGGAACGGCCCGATGTACGAACCGAACTGGCCGACGATCATCCGGCCCTTGCAGTCGGCGATGAGCGGGAAGGCGTCGCCCTGCTCCCGAATGCCGGGTGACATCGCGGTGCGCACCAGCGTTGCGTCCATCTCGACCCGCGAATTGCGCAGCGCATTCTCGATGATGTCGAGGGTGACCGGGTCGATCGCGAGCTTCTCGAACGGCGTCGCGTTGGTCTCGATGATCTGTGCGGGCATCGGTCTTCCCTCAAGCCTGGTTGATCAGGATGTTGCCGACATGGTCGACAGTGGCAACGCAGCCACTCTCGATCAGCGTCGTCGAATCCATCTCGATGACGATTGCCGGACCGACGATTGCGTCCTTGGCCATCAGCTTCGCGCGGTCGTAGATCACCGCAGGCTGCATGGCACCGTTCATCCACAGCTGATGGTCGCGCAGCTTGGCGGCGGCGGGATCGCCATTGCCTTCCGGCAGCCTCGCGGCGGGCAGGTCGAGCGCCAGGCCCATCGCGACCGCGCGCAAATTCACGATCTCGTGTGCGCTCGCCATGTTAAAGGTGAACAGCCGGCGGTGTTCCTCGTCGAACCGCTCGACCAGCCCCGCGATGCCGTTCTCGGAAAGCTGCGTGCGGGTGACTTCCATCGGCACCTCGAACGCCTGCCCCGAATAGCGCAGGTCGATCTCGAAGGTGATGGAGACGTCCGCTGGAGCGATGCCTTCGCCCTCGAGTTCCTTGCGGGTTTGCGCCGCCATCTCGTCGAGGATCGCCTCCAGTTCGGCGAGGTCGGTGTTCGGCACCAGCTTCGAGAACGAGCGTGCGGTCTCGGTCCGCATCCGCGTCGTCGCGTCGCCGAGCGCACACAGCACGCCGGGCGATACCGGCGAGACCGCTGGCCAGCTGCCCATCAGCCGGGCGACCGCGTTGACGTGAAGCGGGCCGGCGCCGCCGAAGCCCATCAGCGCGAAGTCGCGCGGATCGTAGCCCTGCTGCACCGAGATCATGCGCAGCGCGCCGAACATGTTCTCGTTGACGATGTCGATGATGCCGCGGGCGGCAGCGTACAGGTCGATACCCAGCGCGTCGGCGATGGTCTGGACCGCCCTGGTCGCACCTGGCCGGTCGAGCTTGAAAGTGCCGCCGAGCAGCGCCTCCGGCAGATAGCCGAGCACGACGTTGGCGTCGGTCACGGTCGGCAGGGTGCCGCCCTTGCCGTAGGCGACGGGGCCGGGAACCGCACCAGCCGACTGCGGTCCGACCCGCAGCGCGCCGGTGAGCTCGGGCACGTAGGCGATCGAGCCGCCGCCAGCGCCGATCGTCTTCACGTCGAGGGCAGAGGCGCGCACTGACAGGTGGCCGACCTCGGTGGTGCGGACGCGGCGCGCCTCGAGGTTCTCGATCAGCGCGACATCGGTCGAGGTGCCGCCGACGTCGAGCGTCAGGATATTGCGGATGCCGCTGTTCTTGCCGACCCAGATCGCGCCGGTAACACCGCCCGCCGGACCCGACATCAGCAGCGAGACCGGGTGCTCCTCCGACTTCTCCGAGGTCATCAGCCCGCCATCGGAGCGCAGCAGCGACAGCTTGCCGGACATGCCCGCGTCACGCAGCTTGCCGCGCAGGCTGCGGACATAACGCCCGACGATCGGGCGCACCGCGGCATTGGCGACCGTGGTCAGCGTGCGCTCGTACTCCTGCATCTCGGGCAGCACGACGTGGCTCAGCGAGATCGGCACATCGGGCATGATCTCGGCGGCCAATTCAGCGACGCGGCGTTCGTGCGTACCGTTGAGATAGGCGTTCATCAGGCTGACGGTCAGCGCCTCGACGCCCTGCGCCTTGAGTTTCACCAGTTGGGCACGGATTTCGGTCTCGTCGAGCGCGCGGATCTCGTTGCCCTGCGCGTCGACCCGCCCGGCGATCTCGAAGGTGTCCTCGAGTGCCGCCATCGGTTGCGGCTTCGGCCAGACGATCCAGCCCGCCAGGCCCCCCGGCACGAACGAGCGGGCGATCTGCATGACTTGCCGGTAGCCGGTCGTGACGATCAGGCCGACGCGCGCGCCCTTCCCTTCCAGCACCGCATTGGTGGCGACGGTGGTGCCGTGCAGGAAAACCTCGACATCGCTGACCGCGATCCCGGCGTCGGCACAGATCTTGTGCACGCCGATCAGGATACCCTCCGAACTGTCGTGCGGCGTCGACGGCGTCTTCTGCCGCCAGAACGCGCCGTTCGCCTCGTTCAACAGCAGCAGATCGGTAAACGTACCGCCGACATCGACGCCCAGGCGGTAGCTCATCGTCGGTCCTTCACGAAGCGATTGCATGGTGTGGGGCGGGTTGCTCGGCAAGCCCGTGCGGAAATACGCCGGCGCGACCGACCAGCGCCGGCAAGTCGCGGCCCATCTCGCCCGCCAGCCAACGCGAGGCGTCGAGAGTCCGGTCGAGGTCATAGCCGGTCTCGATCCCGGAGCGTCGGAGCATATACAGCAGGTCCTCGGTCGCGATATTGCCCGTCGCGTTGGGCGCGAACGGGCAACCACCGATACCGCCGACCGAGGCATCGAGCGTCGTCGCTCCCGCCTCGACCGCAGCCCAGGCGTTGGCGATGCCGGTCCCGCGCGTGTTGTGGAGGTGGACCCGGATCGGGATCGTCCCCAGTACCGCGCGCAGGCGGGCGACCGTCTCGAAAACCTGCGTGGGCACGGCAACCCCAATCGTGTCGGCGATCGCGATCTCGACGGGATCGGCGTCGGCGACCAGGTGCGCGATCTCGACCACGCGCTCGATCGCGACTTCGCCCTCGAACGGGCAGCCGAAGGCCGCGCCGATGGTCACTTGGGCGCGTCGCCCCTCGGCGCGTGCGAAACGGATGATCTCCGCCGCACTTTCGGCCGATTCCCGCGACGTCTGGCCCTGGTTGCGCTGCGCGAACGTATCGGTCGCGACGCACACCGCACCGATTTCACCGATATCGGTCTCGAGCGCGCGGAAGGCACCCTTCTTGTTCATGACCAGGCCGATCGTCGTCACACCCTTGAGCAGCGACACCCCGGAGATAACCGCCTCGGCATCGGCCATCTGCGGCACACGGTCGGCCCGCACGAAGCTGGCGACCTCGAGACGCCGGGCTCCCGCCGCGACCATCCGGTGGATGAGCTCGATTTTCTGCGCCGTTGAGAAAGCGACCTTCTCGTTCTGCAGCCCATCGCGTGCAGCAACCTCGACGATCTCGACCGTTTGCAAGCTCATCGGCTACGGGTTTGACATATTGGATACATTTCTGAGGGATAATCACAGCGTTGCCGGGAAGCAATCAAAAAAGCGATGCGTCCTCCCTGATGTTGAAAAGCGACAAAAGCTTACTGCCGGCTGGATTGAGCTCGGTCGCAATCTCCCTCTGAGCCAAGGCCTAAGAGGCGATTGTCTATGTATACAAACATGTGCCGGAAAATCATGCGTGGTGTAGCGACGTCGGGGTTCACCCTCAGCTCGCGATATTGTAGCCCCGGAGTTACAAAGCGACCGCTAAACGAGGGCGGGTTCTCGAACTGGAGCCGTCCGCGCGTTAATCGATGGCTTCGCTCTGCACGATCTGCCTCGCTCAGGGATGGTCGCCAGCCACGGGTGCTGGAATGACGAACTCGGTCACGGCGCTGGTAAACGGCTTGTGGTTGGCGTCGTCGAGCTCGATCAGCACCTTGTGCGGCCTTGGCGGAAAGCCGTTGAGGCTCAGCGGCTCGCCACTAGCGTCGGCCCAGTGCCATGGCAGGTCATCAACGGTGACGTGGATGTGACCGATGCGCGGGCTGAGATCGAGCGCGTTTGCTCCGAACACGGGTACAATGCAGAGGTTCTCGGCGCGGTACTGGATGACAACTCGGCCGAACGACAGCGGACCAGGCAGCGGTGGGTCGACGACCAGCCTCGGTGCCGGTTGCGGGTTGTCGATGGCTGCGGCCGCGTGCTCGGAAGGAGAGAAGCAGTGATGTGGGCATTGATTCTGGCGGTTCTGCTGGCGACGGGGGCCGGTGCCGAGGGGCCTCGAGCGACGCCACCGTCCACCGTTCTGCCTCAGCCCGCGGCGCTCCGGGGGCGGCTCGAGGGACCGTTTGAACTGAATTCGCAGATCTATCCAGGCACTGTGCGCCGTTACTGGGTATACGTGCCGGCGAACTACGACCCGTCGCAGCCGCCCAACTTGTTGGTGTTTCAAGACGGTCAGCGTGCAACCAATCCGGGCGGCTCACTGGGGGTCCCGGCGCTGCTCGACAAGCTCATCGAGCAGCGCGCCATTCCCTCGACTCTTGGCGTGTTCGTGACGCCGGGCAACCTGTCGGCGCGCTATCCCGACGATCTCGGCATGCAGAACCCGAACCATCGGTCAGAAGAATATGACGCGCTCTCTCAAGACTATTCCCGCATGACGTTGGAGGAGTTGCTGCCGGCGGTTGCGCAGAAATGGCGGTTCGCAGCCGACCCGAGGCGGCGGGCGATCGGCGGCACCTCAAGCGGCGCAATCGCGTCATGGACGGTAGCGTGGCAGCATCCGGAGGCTTTCGGAAACGTCATCAGCTTTATCGGCAGCTACACTTCGATCGGCCTGAAGCTCGGGCCCAACGGCAAGCCTCTCGCCTATGGCGGCGACACTTATCCCGGCCTCATCCGCAAAAGCCCGATCCGCCCGTTGCGCATTTTCCTTCAGGACGGAAGTAGCGATCTGGACAACGAGCACGGCAACTGGTTCCTCGCTAACCAGCAGATGCTCAAGGCATTGGACTGGGCGAACGCTCATGCTGATGCGGACGGAGGCAAAGGCCCCCGCTACGACGTGAACCATGTCTGGACCGAAGGCGCGCATTCGGATGCCGATGGTGGTGCGATCCTCCCCGACGTGCTTCGCTGGATCTGGCGCGATCAGCAGCCGGCCAGGTGACCGGATCGAGCCCTGCCGACGGCCTGAATCCGCGACACCCGCCCGTGGGCGTTCGCACTGTTCAGCCTGCTTGCCACGTTTGGGCGCTCGTTCCTGCTCGGTATCGACCCGTTGCGGGTGTAGGGATGCCTGCCGCGTCGCCTACGGTGGGCAGCGCGAGTACGGACTTCGGATAGACGTATGGCCCGCAAGCACTCGAAACGTGGCGCGTATGAAGACCCGCATTCCGACGATGAGGCTGCAGTAGCGACGGCGCCCTGTTGGCTCTGCGGACGGCCCACCGGCAAAACGATCGTCTGGCACCATCCCGTGCCGAAAAGTCGGGGCGGTCGCGACGTGGTGCCCATGCACCCGATTTGCCAGCAGACGGTGACAGCGAACTTTACGAACTCCGAACTCGAGCGGCACGGGATGGATGCGGAAGGTCTGCTGGCCAGCCCCGCCATACGCAAATTCGTCGATTGGGTAGCGAAGAAGGACCCCGACTTCACGGCCACCATGACGAAGAAGCAGCGCTGATCGGGGTCCACCTGGACGTTCAGAGGCGCTTGGAAACCTCATGCCAAACGACACACGGCTCAGCGGGCAATGAAGCCGCCGTTGATGAAGAGGGTCTGCGCTGTCACCCAGCTGCCACCCGGGCCGACCAGGAACTCGATCAGCGGCGTGATCTCGTCGATCTCGCCCAGTCGGTTCTGTGGGCTCATGCCGGAGAGAAATGCCTTCGATTCGGTCGTCTCAACCGGGTAGAAAAAGGATGTGTTCAACGGGCCGGGGGCGACAGTGTTCACCGTAATGCCGCGGTCACCGATCTCCTTGGCCAGGGCGCGCGTGAAGTGTTCGAGTGGCGCCTTGGACCCTGCATAGATGGAATAAAGCCCCGTCGTCGCCGCTTGCAGCGTCGTGCCGATGCTGATGATCCGACCATTGTCTTCGATCCGCTTGGCCGCCTCCTGCATGCAGAAGAACGCCGCCTTGCCGTTGATCGCGAAGCTCTGGTCGAAGTCGGCCTCGGTGATCTCGACGAAGGGCTTCTTCACCACCTTGCCGACGGTGTTAATCAGGATGTCGAGCCGGCCGAACCGCCTGTCCACCGCGTCAAAAAGCGCCACGACATCGGGGACCTGTGTCAAGTCCGCGCTTATCAGTAAGGGCTCGGCACCGAAATGCGCGACCTCGGCGGCGGTCTCCTCCGCCTCGCCCCGGGATCCCTCGCCATGGTAATGGACCGCCACCCCGCGACAGCCATTGCGCGCCAGCATGACGGCGTAGGCGCGGCCCTGGTTGCGTGTTGCGCCCATCACTACGGCGACCTTCCCGTCGAGGTTCTTGCTGAAGTCGTTGGTGGTCATCGCCGTTCTCCTTGTTGATGACCAAGAAGTAGGCGACAGGGGGTGGGCGCGGCTTTCAGGATACGCGCATCGTTGGCAGAAAATCCGCAGGCAACATCGAGAACCGACCGTGTCAGACCCCAGCCCGGCCGGAACGCCGCATGTCGCCACTGCGGACATGCCCGTTCCAAACTGGGGGCGACAGGTCATCTCCGATTTCGGCACAGCGGCTTGGAACCGGCGTGACGCCGACGAGATCAGTCAGACGATCCCTCACCATATCGTGCTGCTGTCGTTCAAACCGTTCAGCAACCGCGAGTCACGGCTAGGCGGAACCCGGATCCGCACCGCATCGGCGGCAAGCGGTGCGTGTGAGATCATCCCGGCGGGAGCAGACTTCTGGTCGCGCTGGCATGAATCCAAGGAGGTTGCAGCGTTTTCGCTCTCCCAGTCCTGGCTCGACCGCCTCGCGCAGTCCGATCTCGATTTGCCGGCCGCCATTGTCATCGCGGACGCCTTGCCGATCGTCGACCGCCGCGTGACGCTGCTTGGCAATATGCTCCGCGACGAGCTTCGCACGGGCTCCCGTGCGACTATGGCCAGCCTCGAACTTGACTCGCTGCTCAACCTGCTCGGCATCCACCTCCTCAGGCAGTACGGCGTCGCGCGCCCCCAAAAGGAACTCGGCGGCCTCTCGGACCGGCAGTTCCGGCAGGTGCGAGACTATATGATCGCGAACCTCACCGATGGCGTGAAGCTCGAAAACGTCGCCGGTTTGATCGGACTCTCGTCGAGCCAGTTGATGCGATCATTCCGACGGCGTTCCGGCACGAGCCCACACCAATACTTCACTCGCCTGCGCCTTGATCATGCCCGCGGGATGATCGTCGAAGGCCCGCTGGCTCTGGCCGAGATCGCGCTTGCATGTGGCTTCTCAAGCCAGAGTCACCTCACGGCTGTTATGCGCCGGGAAGACGGCCTGACTCCGGGCGCGCTTCGGGGATAGCAGCCCACAACCGGCCGCGCCCTCCGGCGTGCTGCGCCGCCACTAACGCAAGTCTTCGCGCGCAGTCCGCAGCGGTTTCCCCGCCGCTTCACGTGCGACTCCGCAGCGGCTAGATTCGGCGCGACCGGCTTCCGGTCGGGGCCCGTCACGTAGCATGATCTTGTGGGGTATCGTCCGCGGGGCGTTGGTCGGCTGGTGCGCCGGCAACTTCGATCAGCTCGGCCTGCTGATTGGCGCGCTTGTCGGCTGGTTCATGGGATATGCCCTGCAGCGGACTGTCAGGCGCGAGATCGCAGCGGCGCTCGAGCGAATAATACCCGGCGCTTTCGACGGAAGGCCGCCGCCGGATCCGGATCGAGGCCGACAAGCGGACTGCCGGCTTCGCCGTATCGCCACGGCCGTTCCTTGCTACGCCGCCGGATCGCGATCTACGGAAGCAGGGGTCGGGCGTGTCGACGGCATAGGTAGCCGGATGCCCGGTGCAGCGGCCCGGCTCCGGCAATCAGGCGGCACCGTGCATGGTTAACGTTTGGCGTTGCGAGTCTCCGTGGCTACCATTGCAGCAACGTTTGGGGGGATGAAAATGGGGGTTGGGCACTTGGCTGGTGCGACTGCGCTGCTGGTTGTGATGTCCAGTCCGAACCGCGCCGAGGCCGCGTGCTCAGTGAACAAGATCGCCGAATTACCGGTGACGATGGACCAGATGGGCCCGATGGTTGACGTCAAGATCGAGGGGACGCCGGCCCGCATGATAGCCGACAGCGGTGCCTTTTTCAGCGTGATTTCACCGGGCAGCGCCCAGGCGTTACACCTGTCCACCAGCGCTGGACCGCAAGGCCTTTCCATGCGCAGCATCAGCGGCACCGCATCGATCAGTGTCGCGGTCGTAAAGACGTTTACCCTTGCCGGCGTCGATATTCCGCACGTCCAGTTCATCGTCGGGGGGAGCGAGGTCCACGGTGCCGGCGTCATCGGTCAAAACGTCTTCGGCATCGGCGACGTCGAGTACGACCTGCCCCACGGCGCGATCCGCCTCATGAAGTCATCAGGCTGCGGGAAAGTGAACCTTGCCTACTGGGCGAACGGTCGATCCTACTCGTTAATCCCGATCAGCGCGCGAAGCGCCCAACTGCCGCACACCATCGGTACGGTGTATGTCAACGGCACCGCTATCCGGGCAACCTTTGATACCGGTGCTGCGACATCGATGCTGTCGCTTGCCGCTGCGGCGCGCGCTGGCATCAAGCCGGACAATCCCGGCGTTGCCGACGGGGGCATCGTTTGGGGATTTGGCCGCAAACAAGTCCGTACCTGGATCGCGCCCATCGGAAGCTTCACCGTCGGCGACGGCGAAAAGATCGAACATGCCCGCATCCGCTTCGGCGCGATCGAGGGGGATATCGACATGCTGATCGGAGCTGACTTCTTCATTGCCCACCGCGTCTATGTCGACAACCGGGAGCACCGCCTGTTCCTGACCTACGAAGGCGGCCCGATCTTCAACATCAAGGCTCATTCAGACGGGCCTGCTCCACCACCCGGGACGCCGTTGCCGGGGACCGCCGTTGTGTCGGCACCGCTGCCGGCCGAGAGTTATGCCCGAGAGGGAGCCGTGGCGATGGCCCGCAATGACCTCGACACGGCGATCGCTGATTTCAGCAAGGCCATTGCCCTGGCCCCGACCGAGCCGCACTACCTGGACCAACGTTCCGAGGCTTATTTCCGGCAGAACAAGATCGCATCCGGTCGGGCCGACCTGGATCGGGTTATCGAACTCAAGCCGACCGACCTACAGGCGTTGCTCGCCCGCGCGGCGTTCAAGCTGCGCGATCACGACCGGAGTGGCGCACTTGCCGATCTCGATGCAGCCGACCAGGCCGCCGAGGCTTCTGCTATGGAACGTCTCCCGCTCGGCGGCCTGTTTGTCGAAGCCGGCGAGCCTCAGCGCGCCGTTGCTGCATTCGACCCGTGGATCAAACTACACCCGGTCGATGTCAGGCGCCCGGCGGCGCTGAACGGCCGGTGCTGGGCACGAGCACTCTCCGGCAAGGATCTCGATGCGGCTCTGCATGACTGCGATGCGGCACTTCACCTGCAGCCCCACACCGCCGCGTATCTCGACAGCCGGGGTACGGTGCAACTCCGTCGGGGTGAATTGGCCAAGGCAATCTCGGACTACGATGCCGCTCTCGCGCTCAGTCCCAACCTGTCTTGGTCGCTCTATGGTCGCGGTATCGCCAAGCGGCGGGCAGGGAACATGGTAGGCGGGTCAGCGGACATCGCTGCCGCGGTCGCAATACGTCCGGATATTGCCGAGTATGCAAAAAGATGCGGCTTTGAGCCGTAAGCCGGCACGTAGGCGGCGCGGTCGGATTCGGTCGCGCCGGCGATTTGCGTTCTTCAAGTGCCTGAACAATGTTGGTCCGTGATGAGTCTGCGCGATATGCAGAATTCTAGCTCGAAACCTCGACCCACCGATGCCCTCAAGCGTAGGTCGCCTCGTGCCAACCGTGCGCATTTTCCCTACGCGCTCACTTGCCTCAGACTATCGAGAAGCGCATCGGGCTGCCATTTTTTCGTATCGCTGTCGCGAACATAGCTTGGCTTAGAGGTTGGCAATTGTGGTGATCCCGCTTTGCGTAGGGTCGGCACGCCTCTCAATTTACAATCACAGTTCAGGCAAAGGTGAAGCACCGAGGGGAGACTTGCGTCACAATTTCTGCTCATCAAGCCAGCCGCGGCGTTTATCGAACTCTACCGCAAGGTACGTGTTCATGATCTGCGAAGCCTGCGGAGACTTCATCACAGCAACGAAAGCAGTCGCTTCACGAGCCAAGCCGTCTTTCAACGGCAAGTGGGCACCGATGTGGATCGCGTCCTTGATCTGTGCGATCGCCGCAGGGTTCTTGCTACAAAGAAATTCAGCAATATCCATCGCCTTTTCAACGCAGTCGTCGGCGACGAAATGAACGAGCCCGGCGGCGACTGCTTGTTCCGGCGTGAAGAGCTCGCCCAGCAAGACCAGGCGGATCGCCGCCGCCGCGCCAAGCATGCGCGAGACCATCTGGGTCCCGCTGCCTCCCGGCAAAATTCCCATAAGGACCTCTGGTAGTCCGATCCGGTAGTCTCCGGCTTGTGCGACACGTAGGTCACACCACAGCGCCAGTTCCAGGCCACCACCCATACAATCGCCACTGATTGCCGCGATGATGGGCTTGGGGAGAGATTGCATCGCCCTGAGCATGTCATGGTGGCCGTCGCTCAACGCTGTTCCGATACGCGTCAGTTCAGCGGTGTCGGCACTCAGCGCGGCAAGTTCCTCGACCGAATAATGGGTGAGAAACTTGTCGCCGGTGCCGGTCAGTATGACGGCCCGGACCTGCGGGCTTTTCCACCCGTCGATCAGCTCCAGCAATTCTGCAGCACCGCCCGCGCAGAAATAATTCATTGGCGGATTGCGGTAACGTGCAAGGACAATCCCGCGCTCGTCCGTTGTCGTGTTCCAGAATTCCATAGAAAGCACCCTTAGCAGCGGCTGATCGACAAATCGGCATTAAGTCAGGATCTTGCGCTCGTGAAGACCTTCGAAATTAATGCGGCGATCCTCGATGATAAATGCTGTATTGCAGCATATCGCGGTTGCAAGATTATCATTGGCAATTGCCTCGCATTGCAAGACAACTTCCGAAGCCGCGCTACTTACCGGAAAGACGCGTCATGCTGGATAGTAATCGGCTCGATGGCAAGATCGCGCTGATCACGGGGACCGGCGGCGAGATCGGACTGACGACAGCTTAGCTACTTGCGGCCCGCGGCGCGGGCACCGTCGGAGTCGATCGCGATGGGGACAGCCTTGCTCGGTTGCTCAACCTGTTACCAGACGCGGGCGATCCTATGTCCCGAGCAAGAATGCGGTCGTCGTCTTGACGCCTAGCGCCGCGGTCGAGCGGCCGTCGAGCAAGGTGCGGATCAACAGCTTCAACCCGGGTCCGGCCGAAGAGCGGATGATGGCGGCGCTCACCGAGGGCTTTGCCCCTCGGGATGGCGAAGCGATGGCTGGCCGGCGCGCCCTCAAGTCGCGACAGCAGCGCCGAGTAGATCGACCCCGCTGTCGCCTTTCTCGACAGCGACGACGCGCGCCATGTTAACGGCGGTTCCTCGTCCTCGACGGTAGACATACTATCGTCTGATGGTCCGCGACGCATGAAGTCCACCAGGGGGCGAGGGCAATCGCCCAGGGCCAGTTCGTGTTCGCCAGCGGCGGCTCTTATTGGCTACCTAGACGGTATTGCCGGATAAATGGCTGAACTGACGCGCCGAATAACGACGCCGCACGTACGGAAATCTTAAATGGCGAAACCGGCCAGATTGTTGGCAGGTAGCGACGTTGCCTGGAGCCAATGGCCTCGCCAAGGTCGGTCACGCTCTGCTGCTGCACAAACGTCGTCAGCGGACAGGGATCGGACAGGAGCCACCAGTGACCGAAGTGTTGGAACGCCCGAGACAGGATAGCACGAGCCAGGTCGAGGAGTTCGACGTGCTGATCGTCGGCGCCGGTATATCCGGCATCGGCAGCGCTTATCACCTCAAGACCCAATGTGCCGGCAAGAGCTTTGCCATCCTGGAGGCGAAGGAAGACATCGGCGGGACTTGGCATACCCACCGATACCCGGGGGTCAGGTCCGATTCCGACCTCTATACCTTCGGCTACCGTTTCAAGCCCTGGGTGGGTCCGCCGATCGCAGTCGCCGAAGAAATCCGAAGGTACCTCCGGGAGGTCGTGGCTGAAAACGGCCTCAACGAAGCGATGCGCTTCAGCACAGTTATCACACGCTGCTCATGGTCGAGCGCGGACAAGCGCTGGACGGTCGAGACGCGGGGCCGCGACGGCACGCCCGGCATTACCTACCGCGCCAACTTCCTGTGGATGTGCCAGGGCTACTACGACCACGAGACTCCGTACCTGCCCGACTGGCCCGGCAGGGAAGACTACAAGGGCCTACTCATCCATGCGCAGAAGTGGGACGAAACCTTCGACTACAGCGGCAAGCAGGTCGTCGTGATCGGATCCGGCGCCACGGCCGCGACCGTGATCCCGGCGATGGCGGACAAGGCCGCGCACGTCACCATGCTGCAGCGCTCGCCGACCTATTTCTTCTGCTACCCCAACCGTAGCGAACTTGCCGATCGCCTGCGGGAAATCGGCGTCGACGAGGACACGGTGCACCGCGTCACCCGGCTCGATTATTTGAACACCCTCAAGACGCTCGATCGCCGCGCCCGCGAGGAGCCGGAGATGGTGTTCGAGGAACTGAAGGAACTGATCCGGCAATATGCCGGACCCGACTTCGAGTTCGAGCCGCACTTTACCCCGAGCTATCGCCCGTGGCAGCAGCGTCTGGCCTTCGTTCCGGATGGCGACATGTTCGCGCGCATCCGTGAGGGCAAGGTTTCGACCGTTACCGACATCATCGATCATTTCACCCCGGATGGAATCCGTCTGTCCTCGGGGCAGGAAATCAAGGCCGACGTCGTGGTTGCAGCGACTGGCTTCAATCTGCTGGTGATGGGCGGGATCGCGTTTGAGGTCGATGGTGTTCCGGTCGACTGGTCCCAGACGCCGACTTACCGTGGCATGATGTTTCCTGGCGTACCCAACCTTGCGTGGGTGTTCGGCTATTTCCGCGCGGCGTGGACGCTGCGGGTCGACCTGCTCGGGGATTTCGTTTGCGGCCTACTGCGTCATATGGACGAAAAGGGTGTTGCACAGGTCGATATCGCCATGCCCGAAAGGTTCGCGGGCGAGGCGTTGATGCCGTGGATCGAAGACGACAACTTCAACCCGGGCTATCTTGTGCGCGGCATGGACAAGATGCCGAAGCGTTTGGGCGACCGACCTGAATGGCGCCACTCCCAAGACTATTGGCTCGAGGCGAAGGACATTCCCGCAATCGATCTCGACGGCCCGGAATTCGTCTATCGCTAGAGTTCGATTTCCCGGGTCTGCCTCTGCCGTCGGTACTGCAGTGCACCCATCCCTGACCAGCGCTTGAAGGCGCGCGAAAAGCTCGACGGTTCGGCAAAGCCGACCGCAAAGGCAACGCGTTCGACCGTCATCCTCCGATCCAAAAGCAGTTCCTTGGCACGGGCGTAGCGCGCTTCATCGACCATCGTCGAGAAGCGCGTACCGTCCTCAGCGAGCCGGCGGTGCAGGGTTCGTTCGGACAACGCCAACTGGTGCGCCGCCTCGCCCGCGCTGAGAAATGCACCGTCGCTTTGGCTTAGCCGCGCCGCAAGCCGGCCGGTGATCGTGCTGTCGGCATTGGCTCGCCCGAGCACCGCATCGCAACGTGAACTGTACAGGGTCAGCAGTTCGCCGTCGGCAAGAGGTAGCGGCAGGTCGATAGATCCCGGCAGGAACATCCATTGCGTCCGCTCGGCATCGAAGTCGACCGGGCACGGAAAATGTCGGCGGAGGTCGGACCAGTTTGGCGGCGGCGGTGCGGCCACCGTCACGCGCTCAAGTGGAAGCTCGCCTCCCATCAAGTCGGCCACCAACGTCCGGATTGCACCGAGGTCACGATGCTGCGTGAATTCATGTAGTTGTGGCAGCTTATCACCAAAGCTTCCGACAAGTGCACACGCACCATTTGGAGCAGAAGCAAAGCGATAGTTGATCAGGGAGTAGGTCAAAGATTGATAGCGGCAGGCAATTTCAAGAGCGTCGCCTAGCGTTCGCGCGGTCATCATGGCAATACCAAGAGCGCCGTATTTAATTGAACGATAAGACAACCCTACATTAAACCAGACATTTGGCATGTTCGCCGTGCAGCCGGCAAAACCTTGCTGAAGCAATATTTCTTCTCTAGCAAACAACTCATATGCGTGTTCGTCGAGATTAACCGGACGAATATGGCTTTCTCGACAGAATGAGTCCCAATTAATTCTGAAATCGTTGACTAAACAATTCCGCATGATGCGTGCGCTGAGATCAGGTAGCGCTGTGTAGAGTGCGTTGGAGTCCATGACCCAGTGTCTCCCCAAGTATTTTATTTTTGTTATATCGTATTCCGTCAACCGTAACGAGCCATGGCCATATACGTCAATAGTTTGGCGGGCAGCGCCATGGCGTATTGAGTGAAAGGCAATCAGTCTTCCTCGAAGAATGGACAAAAAAGACTTGGGGAAGTCGTTGATATCACAGATGCCCACCGTAACGCGCGCGCACGCAGCGTCCAGCGTACCAACACTTGCTGTGCTGCAGCAATTCAACGCTGAACCGCGTGACCAATGCGCGGAGGCAGCGCAGCACACGCGACAGCTAGAGGGAGGCAAGTGATGCCAGAGCCTTTCGTGCTCCCGGAAACCACCGCAGTGCTTACCGCGCTTGCCGAGGCAGGAGGCCCGCACCTCGCTGACATGTCAGCCGCCGACATGCGCGCCACCTACGCGCAGCTCGGTGCGCTGTTTGACGCTCCGCCGGAAGCAGGGATACGATTTACCGATTTTGTTGGTGCCGGCTGTCGGCTGCGCGCTTATTTTCCAAGCTCGGCCAAGCCGGGTCCGGTCATCGTCTACATGCACGGCGGCGGCTGGGTGATCGGCGATCTCGAGACCCACCACCCGCTCTGTACGCTGATCGCAACCGTGACTGGCCTGCGTGTGGTCGCTGTCGACTATCGTCTGGCGCCGGAGCATCGCTTCCCTGCTGCACACGAGGACTGCCTTGCCGCGACCCGCTTCGTGGCGGGCAGCCCGTCGGAACTCGAAGCGCCCGTAACCGGCGTCGCAGTGGCCGGCGACAGTGCCGGCGGCACCCTCGCGTTGCATGTGGCAGCCGCGATCGGTCCGAGCGTAATCCTGGCCCAGTTGCTCATCTATCCGTTGGCTGACTGCACGAGTCCGGATAGCGGATCGTACAAGGACTTCGCGGAGGGGTTTATCCTCGACCGCAAGCTGATGGATCGCTTCATCGCTGACTACCTGCCCCACGCGAGCGAAACCGCGGGCGTGGCGGCCTCACCCGTACTTCATCCGCTCCCGGCGAGCTCGCCACCAACCCTGGTCATTACCGCCGGGCTCGACCCGCTCCGCGATCAAGGCCGGGCGCTGGCCGCCGGCCTCGCGCAGCTGGGGGTTGAAACGCACTTCATGGAGGCGAAGGGCCTGATCCACGGGATGGCGACCATGCGCGCGTCGTTTCCCACCGCCGATGCCTTCATGCGGCGCGCGATCCGGGTGTTCGGCGACGCGATCCGAACCTGACCGCAGCCAGAGTGGGGGGAACAGAGGCATGCATTACAATCCAGACATCGACATCAACGGCACCGAAATCGCGCGGCCGCCAGCGGATGGGGTTCACTCAAATTGCGACCGGCGTCGTCTCCATCATCGCCCGATAACCGGCCGCCGACCGGGATCGCCCCCAAAGTCCAAAACAATAAAAAAACATTTAAAGGGAGAGGGAAAATGAAAATCGTCTTGCGCGCCGTCCTGGCCGCCTCCACTGCGCTGAGTGCCGTCGGCATCGCGCAGCCTGTTTTTGCCGCCGCCGCCGCGGTCGATAACGATGCGGGCACCGACGGCGAGATCATCGTCACCGCCAACAAGCGCAACGAGAGCCTGAGCAAGGTCGGTTCCAGCGTCGCGGCATTCGATACGTCCATGCTCCAAAAGCGCAACATCGTGCAGCTGGACGAGTTGGCCCGGGCGGTCCCCAGCCTGGCGCTGTCGCCGTCGACCCATGGCACGCCAGTCTTCACCCTTCGCGGCATCGGATTCAATGCCGACTCCTTGGGCGTTTATCCCGCGGTCAGCCTGTCGCTCGACCAGGCGCCGATGCCGTTTCCGGTGCTATCCGGACATTCGCTCTACGATCTCGAGCGCGTCGAGGTTCTGAAGGGTCCGCAGGGGACCCTGTTTGGCCAGAACTCGACCGGTGGCGCCATCAACTTCGTCGCCAACAAGCCGACCAAGGAGCTGCAGGCCGGGATCAACCTCGACTATGGCCGCTTCAACGAGGTTCACACCACCGCGTTCATCAGCGGCCCGATCAGTGACACGATCGGCATCCGTCTGGCCATCGACGCGGCACACCGCGACGACTGGCAGTATAATTTCACTCGCCCCGATAAGAACGGCGAGCAGAATTATGTCGCGGGGCGGCTGATCACCGACTGGGCTCCGACCGACCACCTCAGATTCGAACTCAACCTCAATGGTTCAGTCGACAGATCGGACCCGCAGGCGCTGCAGATCATCGCCTCGCTGCCCTCGAACCCGGCGGCCCCCACGGCCGAGGAACTGAACGCACCGCTGACCCCGCACAAGTTGCGGGCGGCAAACTGGTCGAACACCGGCCGGCCGGGCAACGCGTTTCAGTCACCTAGCGATTCACCGCGTCCGCGAGGCAACCGCAAGCTGTTCCAGGCCTTCCTGCGCACCGACCTCGACGTGACGGACAAGATCGCCCTGACATCGATCACGACCTACAACCACCTGAAGCAGAACATGTCCTTCGACCTCGACGGCTCGCAATATGAACTGGTCGACAATCCGCTCGACAACGGCCGGATATCGGACTTCAACCAGGAATTGCGGCTGTCCAACGCCTCTGCGTCCGGGGCGCGCTTTCGTTGGACACTCGGCGCCAACTACAACCACAGCGAGGTCGATGAGCTTCAGCTGATTACCTATGGCGACAACTCGCTGAGCAACGCCGGCACCAACTTTATCCATATCTCCACGGTCGACAACCGGGGGCGCATCAACACCTACGCCGCTTTCGCCAACGGCGATTATGACGTGAACGACCAGATCACATTGAAGGCGGGCGTCCGCTACACCAAGTCGATCAACAAGAACACGATGTGCAACTCCGACACGACGCAGGATCAGAACCTGTCGACGCTGTTCACGATCCTGGGCCAGCTTGTCGGCGGGAAGACGGTGCCCCTTGCTTCCGGCGACTGCTATTCCCTGAACGCCCAGAACCTGCCTGGCGACCTGTTTAGGTATACTCTGTCGGAAGACAATGTGTCATGGCGGGCCGGCATCGACTTCAAGGCGTCGTCCGCTACACTGCTCTACGCCAACGTCTCGCGCGGCTACAAGGCTGGCGCATTCCCGGTCATCACCGGCTCGACGCAATCGGTGTTCCTTCCGGCCAAGCAGGAGTCGGTCACCTCCTACGAGGCCGGCGTCAAGACGAGACTGGCGGACAATGCCATCACGTTGAGCAGCGCGATTTTCTACCAGGACTATCGTGACAAGCAGATCCAGGGGACGGTCAACACCGCCCTCTTCGGGCTGCTGCAGCGGCTCGACAATGTGCCGAAATCGCACATCTTCGGGGTCGAGGCCGACGTGACCGTGCGCCCGGTGGCCGCCCTGACGTTTACCGGATCGGCGAGCTACTTGAAGACCAAGGTCGACAAATACTCGGGAACGACGGTCTTCGGGGCGGAAAAAGACTTTGCCGGGGATCGGCTACCCTTTGCCCCGTCGTGGTCGTTGGTCGGCGATATCGAGTACCGCATCCCGACCCACTCGGGCGGCGCACTCTTCGTCGGTGGCGGTGTAAACTATCGCACCGACGTTGATGCCTACATCGGTGGCAGCGAACTGCAGATTCCCGACAATGGCGTCAACCGCTGGCTCAATCGCATTCCCTTCAGGATCGATGGGTATGCACTGGTCGACGCGAGAATTGGCTATGACTTTCCCGGCGATCGGCTGACCGTGTCGGCCTGGGGCAAGAACGTTTTCAATACCTTCAATGTCCAGAACGTCATTTCGTACAATAACATCATCACCCAGGCGACTGGCCAGCCAGCAACATACGGGTTGTCGCTCAGGGTGCGCTGGAACTAGCCTCACCTATGGAGAAGGGGCAGCGTGTCGCGTTGCCCCTTCTCTGCTCGCCACCGCGTAACAGCCAGTTGAAAGCCGATCATGTTATCCGACCACGGCGATAGCCGATCCGACACCTTTATCGCCCGTGCGAGGTCGCAGTCGCTTTCCGCCATGCTGCTCCGCGCGGCGCAGCGCCACGGCGACAACATCGCGATCATCTGCGGCGACGTGACGTGGAGCTATGCCGAATTCCACCGTGAGGTCGAACGCCTGGCAGCAGGCTTATACCATCTCGGCCTGACACCGGGCGACAGGATCGCGATTCTGGCGCGCAACAGCCACGCCTTTATCGCGTTACGTTTTGCGATCGCTCGCGCGGATGCGGTGCTTGTCCCGATCAACTTCATGCTTAACACCGATGACGTGCGCTACATTCTCGACCATTCCGGCGCGCGAATATTGTTTGCCGACGCCCACACGATAGCGACTGCGTTGAGCGCGCGTGGCGAGCAGGTCGAGCATGTGTTCGGCATCGATGGGGAATTTGCGGGTCCGTCTGCCGGGGCGCCGTCCTGGACGACGCTGTTGCGCGACGAGCCGCTCCCTCAAGAAGCGCGCGGCGGCGAGGACCTCCTACAGATCGTCTATACCAGCGGCACGGAGTCACGCCCCAAGGGGGCCATGCTGTCGCACAACAGCGTTCTCTGGGAATATCAGACCTGCATCATTGATTGCGAGTGGACCCGCGGCACGGTTGCCTTGCATGCCATGCCGCTGTTCCACTGCGCCCAGCTCGATTGCATGATCGGGCCCGCGCTGCATGTCGGCGCCCGGAACGTCATCACTGGATCGCCTGCCGCGGACAATGTCCTGCACTTGTTGTCGCGTCATCGCATCACTTCGTTCTTCGCGCCGCCGACGGTGTGGATCTCGTTACTGCGCGCTCCGGCGATTGCCGAATGCGATCTTTCGGCGCTTGAAAAAGGGTATTACGGGGCGTCGATCATGCCCGTCGAAGTACTGCGCGAGATGCGCGAACGGTTGCCGCAGCTGCGACTGTGGAACCTCTACGGCCAGACCGAAATCGCCCCCGTCGCGACGATCCTGTTTCCGGAGGAGCACGCCCTGCGGCTAGGCTCGGCCGGGCGCCCGGCCCTGCACGTCGAGACGCAGATCGTCGACGATGCCATGAACCGCGTTGCTCCGGGCGAAATCGGTGAAATCGTCCATCGTTCGCCACAACTGCTCAGCGGCTATTGGAACGACCCCGAGCGCACCGCCGAAGCGTTTGCCGGTGGGTGGTTCCACAGCGGCGACCTCGGAACGGTCGATAATGAAGGCTATATCACCGTCGTCGACCGGAAGAAGGACATGATCAAGTCTGGTGGCGAGAATGTCGCCTCTCGCGAGGTTGAAGAAGTGCTGTATCGCCACGCTGCTATCAGCGAGGTTGCCGTGATTGGGCTGCCCGACCCGAAGTGGATCGAGGCCGTCACGGCCATAATCGTGCTTCGGGACGGTCAGCAAATCACCACTGGCGAAGTGCTCGATCACTGCAGCACCCATCTTTCGAGCTTCAAGGTGCCGAAAAGAGTGGTCTTTCTCGATAACTTACCACGCAACGCCAGCGGCAAAATTCTCAAGCGCGACTTGCGCCTGTCAATGCTCGCGGACGTGTCATGACGACGGCGTGGCCGGCACTGTCGAAAACAACAAAAGCGCGGGACGGCTGGGGAGCGAAACATGGTTCATCGTAACGAGCGGGTGCTTGGAGTCCTCGCAGGATTGGCGCTGGGGCTAGCTTCAGCGACGGCATCGCGGGCCGGGGCACCGGCGGCCGGCGTCGGCGATGCCGAGGTCAAACTGCCGCCACCGCCGACGGCGTGGTATGCTGCAAAGCCGGTCGGCACGTCAGTTGGGCCGGTTACCGCGGCGCAGCTGGCCAAGGGCGCGGACCGGAAAAACTGGCTGCTGTATGGCGGCGATTATCGCAACTTCCGCCACAGTCCGGTGTCTGGCCTGACGCCGGCGTCGGTGAAGGGCCTGCACGTCGCCTGGGCGGCGCCCACCGGTACGCTTGGGCAGTTCGAAACATCGCCAGTCGTCTACGGCGGCATCATGTACATCACCAGTTCCTACAACCGGCTCATGGCCCTCGACGCGAGGACGGGCCAGATTCTCTGGCGCTACGATGTCCAGCTGCCGGGCGACCTGAGATTATGCTGTGGGCCGGGGAACCGCGGCGTTGCGATCGGCGGCGACCTGGTTTTCATGGCAACACTCGATGGCCACCTGATCGCGTTCGATCGTACCACCGGCAAGGTCGCGTGGAACGTGGTGGTTGCCGATTACAAGGACGGATATTCCATCACGGCGGCACCGCTGGTCGTGGGCAATCTTGTCTATTCAGGCGTCGCCGGCGGGGAGTTTGGCGCCCTCGGCTTCATCGACGCCTATGACCTGAAGACCGGCAAGCGCGTTTGGCGGATCAATACCGTACCTACCGCTGGTGAGCCGGGCGTCGAGACCTGGGCAGGCGATTCCTGGAAATCGGGCGGTGCGCCGAGCTGGACCACGGGAACCTATGACCCGGAAACCGACACCCTGCTCTGGACCGTCGGCAACCCTTCTCCCGACTGGAACGGTGACAAGCGAGCGGGCGACAATCTATATTCGAATTCGCTGCTGGCGCTCGATCCGAAGACCGGCAAGATGAAGTGGCACTTCCAGTTCACGCCGCACGATGTCTGGGATTATGACGGCAACACCCAGATTTTCCTGATCGACACCGTGTTCAACGGCAAGCCGCTCAAGGCGATCGCGCAGGCAAATCGAAACGGCTATTTTTATCTGCTGGACCGCGCCAACGGCAAATTCCTGCGGGCCACACAGTACGTTGAACAACTGACCTGGGCAAAGGGCATCGATGGCAGGGGCCGCCCGATCGTCGATCCCGCTGCAACGCCGCAGGACAATGCGACAGCCCGGGTTTGCCCCTCCAATCTTGGCGGCATGAACGGCGCTTGGACCGGTGCCTATGACCCGGCGAACGGACTGGTTTACGCGCCCTCGATTGAGTCATGCCAGCAATTCGAGAAGGGCATCGCGGTTTACGTGAAGGGCATTCCGTTCATGGGCGGCATGCCCAACACCACCGATGCCAATGCCGGCAAGTCCTACGGCCTGTTAAGCGCGATCGACGTCAAGACGGGCAAGATCAAATGGCGCTACCGGGATGCCAAGCCGATGATGGCGGGCGTGGTCGCGACCGCCGGTGGTGTGCTCTTTACCTCGAACCAGCAAGGCCAGGCGCTCGCCTTCGACCAGGCGACAGGCAAGAAACTCTGGTCGTTCCGTATGGGCGGCGGCGGTCGTGGCCAGCCGATCGTCTATGAAGTCGACGGCAAGCCGTATGTGGCAATACCGTCGGGAGGCGGTTTTGCTCTCGACGGCTTTGCCGGTGCCGGCTCGAATCTGCCGGAAGGCGGGCAACTTTTCGTGTTTGCCCTAAACTGATCACCGCGTACCCGCGATGACGCACTTTCCGGGATGAGTTCGGCAATGCTTGATAACTTTGGTCGGCTTGGCATCGCGATCTTGACGGTAGCCGCGCTCGGCGCAGCGACCGTCACGACCGGCCATGCAGACCCCGCGCCTGCGCCCGCGGGGATCAGCACGCCGGGAGTTTCCCCGGTGCAATCGCCGGCGGACATCGCGCGCGGCAAGGCCCTGTTCACAGGCACTTGTGGTGCCTACTGCCACCATCCCAGCGCGTCGGGGCCTAGCGAGGCGGTCTCGGACGCACCGTCCCTGTTCGATTGCGACTGGATCCACGGTGGGACCGATGCGCAGATCTTCCACACCATCAGTCACGGTGTCGAAGGCACACGCATGGTGGCTTTCGGCGGTGCGATTCCAGACGAGGACATCTGGCATATCATTGCCTATCTGAGGTCCGCTTCTCAGTGCAAAGCCCAACACTAGGTGTAGGCTGGCTAACTGGTCTATCCGTCGTGCCATGGTGATTTTCTGCTTAGGCGATTATATGGTCGCCCGTCGTCTAGCAGATGATGGGTTATCCGATCATAGAATGTGATAGCGAAGTCTGGATAACGACCATCGATACTTGCGAGATCGAGACCAGCCGGCTCGTTCATCGGGGCGATTGGCGCTCATCCGTCACTCGCTTCAGATCTGAGGTCCGTCGCTGCGCTCGCGCCGTTTAGGTAGGCGCGACGACGGAAATCGGCACCGAGCAACCGGCAGCACTCGGTTTCGGCCACGCCGCAAGCCTAGGCCGCCACCGCCTCCAGCCCATCGCAGTCAAGGACACTGATCTGGTCTCGGCGCGCCGAGACCAGACCCACGTCGCCAAGTTTGCAGAGGGTCGTGGTCACCCCGGCGCGACGGACGTTGAGCGTGTGCGACAGGTTGAGTAGCGAACAACAGGTTCCGCGCTTCCGCGCTCCGTGGTCGGCTATAAAGAAGCGCCGGTGTCGCTGATGGCCATAAGGTTTGTCGACAAAGACCAGCGAACGCCGTCCGGGTGATATTCGACGACGCCCTTCCCCCCGAGGTCACCGGCCAGGCTGCTGCCGGTGAGACGCGTGCCGAAGCCGGCCCGCGTCGGCGGCTCGACGGAAGGACCGCCCCGCTCCTGCCAACGCAGTTCGAATGTCTCGCCGCCTTCCCCGTCAACGATCGTCCAGCTCAAATTTATGATGCCAGTCTCGTTCGACATCGAGCCATATTTGACAGCGTTGGTGAACAGCTCGTGGAGTGCCATCGACAGTGCCAACGCCGCACGCGCGTTCAACTTGACCTCGGGTCCGGAGATAACGACCCGACCGACCTCCGAACAATGCGCCAGCACCGCACCCTCGATTACTGCGCTGATCGGCGCTGCGGTCCAGCTTGTCTGCGTCAACAGGTCGTGCGCGTGTGCTAGAGTCGACAGCCGGCTGGTGATAGCGTCACGCGCCTCAGCGGGCGTTGCGACAGTTCGTAGCGATTGACTGACGATGCCTTGGACAACACCAAGCGTGTTCTTGACTCGGTGTTGCAATTCGTTGGTCAGAAGCTGCCGGTGCTCTTCAGCTGCCTTCTCAGCAGAAATATCCCGCACGGTGCCGACAAGTCGGTGCCGCTCACCTGGACGCTTTATGACCTGCGCCCGGGACCGGAGCCAGCGAACAGGCTCGTCGGCCGGCAAGTCAACGCGGAATTCGGCATCGAGCTTGCCTTGGCCACCGGATTCGAAGCTTGCTTCGACCGACGCCACGAGACCTGCTCGGTCCACTGCATGGACCCGGTCCAGAAACGTCTCGAATGGAATTACGCCATCCGATGCGTGTCCCAGCAATTCGCGAGTCCGCGTGTCACCAAAGACTTCGCCGGTTCCCGGATGCGCCTCCCATGCGCCGAGTTCGGCCGCCTCGAGCGCCAACCGGACGCGGGTTTCGCTCTCGCGCAGGTCCTTCTCGGCGGCGCGATGGATTGTCCGGTCCTGCATGATCTTGAGAAAGCCATGGGCGCGCTGATCGGCATTGCGCAGCGGCATGAGTTCGCAGCGTGCCCAGAACAATGAGCCGTCGGCACGCGGATGCCAGCGTTCATCAAACACACGGCTTTGCTCAAGGGCATCCGCGAGGTCCGCCACCGGAATGTCTGCCGCAACATCGTTTGGCGTGAACAGGATCGCCATTGGCTGCCCGCAAACCTCACGCGCGGAGCGGTTGAACATGCGCGCGGCTCCCTCGCTCCAGCTGTCGATAACGCCCTTGAGATCGGTCGTGATGATCGCGTAGTCGAGCGCCGTGTCGATGACCAAGCGATGCCGCGCCTCGTCGAGATGCTTCTGCTTGAGCAGGCGTCGCAGTTCGAAATGCGTCATCACCTGGCGAGCGAGCGCCTCCAGCGCAACCCGCTGATCGGCGGTCAGGACCCGCGGAACAGTGTCGAGAACACAGAGCGTCCCGAGGTTCATGCCGTCGGGGGTCCGGAGCTGTGCGCCGGCATAGAAGCGCAGATGCGTGTCTCCCGTCACCAGCGGATTAGCGGCGAAGCGATCGTCCTGGCTCGCATCCTCGATGACCATGGTGGTCTCTTCTTCGATAGCGCGAGCGCAGAACGCGATCTCACGGGGGGTCTCGGCCAGCTCGAGACCGAGTGCGGCCTTGAACCATTGCCGCTTGTCGTCGATCAGCGAGATGAGAGCCGTAGGCACGCCGCAGATTTGCGCGGCGATCGCAACAATATCATCGAGTTCCCGTTCTCGCGGCGTGTCGAGGACCGAATAGCGCTCGAGCGCCGCGAGACGGGCGTCCTCGACATTCTGTCGCTGTTGTGAGGCTTCGATCACACGAAAGCTCCTAGCAGCATCGGCCCGCGGTTACAGGCATTTTGGAGACCGCGTGCAAATGTGCGGCGCAGCGATCGCGGCAAATAGCGAGCGGGTCCGTCGAGAACGCGATCGTCGTGGCTGCGGCCATTTCCATAGTCACCGTGAGGGCGTCTGGATCGCCGAGACATGGCCGAAGGTCTCGATCCAGGCGATAGGCAGACGCACGGCGCGAGATTGCCGCAAGCCTTCGAACGCTTGGCCTATCTCCCTTGCGCATGCGCAAGCCGAACACAACGCTTTCAATCACGCCATTCTGCATCGTTTAGCTCGAGGACCCGGTGATCTTATTTTGTAGCGACGTATTTGAACTCATGTTGGCTGTCGCGAACGATTAACGCTGGCTTTCCCTGATCCGTACCGACCACCAGCGGGAAAAACAGGAAGGTCGGATCGAGCAGCACGAAGCTGGTCGTCCCATCGTCGTTCTTGCGGGTGCCGACGGGGCTCGAGAATGTGCGGAAGGCAAAGCTGGCACCTGTACCGCCGCGCGTGACAGTCAGTTCGCCCAGATCGGGACTCGAATAATGCGAGGCCAGTTTTGCCACCTCCACCTTGTCGGGAATAGGCGACACGCGCGCGCGCTCAGTGGCAAGCTCCGCCTTGAGCCGCTTGCCGGACGCCGCAACGTCGCCGGCAGCTTCGGGCCTGCCATCATATAGCAACTCAAGCAGCCGCCGCATGAAGGGCCGCAACAGCATCTGGCCATTGTCGGAATTCGTCAGGATTACCGCGCCGAGGTCGGCTTCGGGGATCATCATGATGTCGGTCTTGTAGCCCCCGAGGCTGCCGCCGTGATGAACGACGGTAACGCCCCAGGTCTTGTCGTTTTCGAGCCCCATGCCGTAAGTCTGATCCTCGCCGACCGGCACATTCGGAACGCGGCGCTGGAGCAGGTTCCTCGCCGAGACATATTGGACACCGCTGTCGAGCTTGCCCTCGTTGAGCTCGAATCGGACGTATTTTATGAGGTCATTCGCCGTCGACCATGCACCGCCGGCGGCCGCGTAGCGTGAAAAGGCGTAATTCAGCTTCATACCCGCGCCGAGGATCGGTTCGGGATCGCCGCTGAGGGCATCGGCGTGCGGGACGGCCCAGTCCTTTGCCATCGCACGCGGATAGTCGAAGGTCGTGGCGGTCATCCCCAGTGGCTTCAAGACTTTTTCGTTGATTGATCGGTAGAAGGCCTGGTCAAGCTGCATTTCAGGGCGGACGAGATGCCCGCCGATATAGCCGGCCGCCGCCGCCATGAGGTTGTTATACTGGAACACCTCACCAAAGCCGCTGGTCGGCTCGGTGGCGGCAAGCTGGGCGAACGTATCCTTGGCGGCGGCGTTGGGATCGCTGTTCAGCAGCACCTGCATATCCTTGCGCGGCAGGCCCGTGCAGGCACAGACGAGATGGCGGATAAGGACCTTGCTCGTCGTCGCAGCGCTCCCGAGCCGGAAGCTTGGATAAGCTTCGGTGACCGGCTCATCCCAACGCAACTTGCCTTCATCGACAAGCTTGGCGATCATCAGCGTTGCCAACCCCTTGGTGTTAGAGGCGATGGCAAATTCGCTGTCTGCATCGACCGGGGTGGGCTTGCCGAGCTGACGGACTCCGAGCCCTGTCGCGTAGATCGTCTTTGCGCGGGTCGTGAGCGCGAACGCCGCACCCGGCACGCCGAGCTCCTGCATCGATTGCGCAACGAACGCCTTGAGCTCGGCGATGCGCGCCGCGTCCATCGGATGAGGGGGTCGACCCGCGAAATTTTCGCGCGAATAGCCGGCGGGACGAAGGCTTTGCAAAATCAGGCCGGCGGCCGCGCCCCGCTTCTCGGCGGTACCTTCGGAACCATCGAGAATTATCACCGTCCACGTCTTTGCGGTGCGGAAAGCGACTGCTTGCATGACGCGTTTTTCGTTCGGGCTGGTCTCGTAGTCGACTACTTGTCGTTCGTCCCAGCCGTTGCGAGCGGGCCGCACCGTCATCAGCTTGGGCGGTCGCGCGTGCGTCGGAGCCCACAACTCCCACGCGCCAGCGACCGCGGTCGCGGCGTCAGAAACCTGCCCGACATCGACCAAGGCGATATGAAGGTCACCCTCAGGTGCGGTGAGATCGACGGCCTTGGCTGCCTTTTTGATTGCCCACCCGGCGGGCGCCATGAACGTAGAACCCGACACCGTGGTTTCAGGACGATCGGCGGCTGCGTCGACTGAGACCGCCACGGGCGTTTGGGCTTGCGTCAAACCGGGCACACCAGACAGGATAAGTGGGACCGTACCCAGAGTTGCCCGCAATGCTCTGTCCTAGCTTCGACCTTCAGCGCGATACCCTATCTGATCGTGATTCCGTGTCGACACATTGTTCGTTAGAAAAAGCAGCCTTGGGTTCATCTCGAAACGCGCGAACCGGGCAACTTTCACAGATGCGGTTTCTGGGCTGTTTACTCCGCCTTGTATAAACGCTGTTATCGGATGCCCCTTGCCCTGCAAGCTACGGTGTAGTGCCACCATAGGAATGTGAAGTTTATGCGACGGCGCGATCGGGGGCCTGAGTGATAGATTCGCTCGTCCCGATTGGTATCGTAGGATCTGCCGTGCGCTTGAGTTTGGTGCGACGCAGTTGGCGGCAACGGCGGTTGCCGTTATCGTCGCCCCTACGGTAAATGCAGTAACCGCCAAACATCATCGCAAGGCCGTAACCAAGCCAGCCACGATGTCGCACTAAGCCGACGCATGCTCTGATCCGAACGCTGCGACATGGAATGGTAGCGCCCAGTTCAAGAGTTCGGTTTTCAACCCGAGCAGCATAATCCAGTACAACGCCGGCTACATCTCGAACCCCGGCAACCACATCACTGTGTCGAGTCTCGGCTTAAGTGAAGTTGCCCGCCGTCTCGGCGCTGGCGCTTCTGCCGAGCTGTCGAGCGATTTCAACAACGCGTTCCAGTTCAACATCGAGCAAGTGATCGTCCCATACGCGATATCGCCATGTCGTACGAGCCGAGGGGAAAGCCTTGGACCGTTACCACCGTCTACCTCTACCGTTACACCACGCCCGAGAACCTGACGTCGAGCCGCCTTATCTCGTTTATCGAGCTTCTAGATGACCGACGCGTTCGGCGAAGGTCGGCGTCTCGGTGTCGGCGTCGGCGTCGGCGTCGGCGTCGGCGTCGGTTTGTCACCGACGATTTCCGTGACAATGCCTGGCTTTTGGCAAATGGATCAGCGTCGGTACCGGCGCCGCTGGGACCTTTGATAATAACGATTACCGGCTGTTGGCCAGTTCTCTGTACGCACCGCAGGCGCTCAGCGGCCAGCCGTGTGTTTGCGGTCGCTGGGGAATAGCGTCAATTCAAGACCAATGGGTTCGGCTACAGTACCGAACTCGCACGTTCAACGAGACCACCGACAGCGCTTCATCGGTGCAGCGAATATCGAACGCAATTCCGATCGTATCCTGGGCACCGAGGCGGCGGGGATCAATCGCTCCAGCTGCCTTGGTGCCGGCCGGGGGATCGAGCCTCTATGGCGGGAAGTGACTCGGCAGCAACTCCGACGTAAGAATCGGAGGCGAGCACCGGGAGTGAAGCTTGGCCTTACCAGACGCCACCCTTGGCGATGCTGCGAGACCAGGTTGCCTTCTCTGCGAGTACCATGGGTGCCTGCGCTGTCGACGAGCAACTTACAGGGCGACTGGATTACCTCGACGGCCGCCGGCCGTTCAAAGGCGTCCCCGGAAGCCTATTCTGGTGATGAAACCGATCGTCACGCCCAACGCCCGCTACAACGTCGCACGCAGCGACGGTTGGCTAGTCGGTCTTGTCATTTATGCTGTCGTGACGATCGCCAATCTACGAATCCTCGATGCATATCCGACAATCCGGCGTAAGCGTCAGCCGATCCCCGCCTTGTCCTGATCGCGCTGTTGCGAGAGTCGTCGCTGCTGTGATTGGCGGAGGCGGGCGTGGGTGAAGATGAGACGTCGTACGAGACGCTTAAGACGTCTCTTAGCGAGGATTTGGCGCTGGCGCCCCGCTCGGAGCGGCGACGCAGCTGGCACCCTCAGCAGAAGATGGCGATCGTCCAGGCGAGCCGCGCCCCGGGTGCCGGGCCGACGGCGGTGGCCCGTCGCTACGGCATCTCGACCGGCTTGCTGTACACGTGGCGCAAGCAGCTGCTGACCGCGGCGACCGACGGGTTTATCCGCTGCGAGGTTGTTGCCGAGCCTGCAGCGGTGGCGTTGCCGGTTCCGGACGTGAGATCACTTCCGGCGGCGTTGCCGGTTCCCGATCATCCCGCAGCAAGTACGATCGAGGTCGAGCTGCCCGGTGGCACGAAGCTGCGCCTCGCTGGCGACGTTGACCCCGGTGCACTGGCACGGGTGCTCGAGGCGCTTCGCCGGTGATCGCGCTGCCGGCGGGTATGCGCGTCTATCTGGCGTGCGGGCGAACCGATATGCGGCGCGGCTTCGACGGACTGGCAGCGCAGGTGCAGACCGTCCTCAGCCGCGATCCACACGACGGTGCGCTGTTCGTCTTCCGGGGCAAGCGCGGTGATCTGGTCAAGGCGATCTGGTGGGACGGCCAGGGCATGTGCCTGTTCGCCAAGCGCCTCGAGCGCGGCCGCTTCCTGTGGCCGGCAGCGAAGGACGGCTCGGTGCGGCTGTCGGCGGCGGAGCTGTCGATGCTGCTGGAGGGCATCGACTGGCGCAATGTCGAACGGAGCTGGCGGCCCGAAGTCGCCGCCTGACACGGCGCGACATAGTGACTCGGATGCGTGATCGGCATTGATCGTCGTCGCAGCAGGGCTGGTCACGGTGTAATATCCACCCGTGACGAGCGCCGTATCCGACCCTGACGAGGTCGCCCGGTTGAAGGCCGAGCTGGCGGTCGCTCGCGCCGAGTTGACCGGCGCCAAGCTGATTATCGAACAGCTCAAGGCCCAGCTGGCCGTCCTGCGGCGGATGAGCTTCGGGCGGTCGTCGGAGAAGCTCAACGCCGAGATCACCCAGCTCGAGCTGCTTCTCGAGGACCTCGAGGAGGGCGAAGCCGAACGCGTCGCCACGGTCGCTGTACCGGCGTCGGGCGAGCCGACCCGCCGGCATCCGGTGCGCCGGCCGTTGCCGACGCATCTGCCGCGCGAGGAGGTCCTGCACCATCCCGGCGACGCCTGCCCAGGCTGCGGCGGCACCAGCCTGTCGAAGCTCGGCGAGGACGTCACCGAGGTCCTCGAACGCATCCCGGCGCAGTTGAAGGTCATCCGCCATATCCGCCCGCGGCTGAGCTGCCGGTCGTGCGAGACGATCATCCAGGCACCGGCCCCCGACCTGCCGATCGACAAGGGCCGCCCGGGTCCGGCGCTGATCGCCAATGTCGTCGTGGGTAAATACATCGACGGCCTGCCGCTCTACCGCCAGGCCGGGATCATCGCGCGCGGCGGCGTCGATATCGACCGGGCGACGCTGTGCGACTGGGTCGGGCGCGCCGCCTGGTGGCTGGCTCCGGTCGCGGAGGCCATCGGCCGCCACGTCATGGCCGCACCGGTGATCTTTACCGATGACACCCCGATCGGCGTGCTGGCACCCGGGAACCGGCGAACAAAGACCGGGCGCATCTGGACCTATGTCGTCGACGAACGACCCTGGGCGGGCGATCGGCCACCCATGGCGCTCTACCGGTACAGCCAGGACCGCAAGGGCGAGCGGCCAGCCGAGCACCTGACCAACTTTGCCGGCTATATCCACGCCGACGGCTACGCCGGCTACGAGGCGCTGACCCGCTCGAAGGCACCTCCGGGACAACAAGGACAGCGCATCGTTCATGCCGCGTGCTGGGCGCATGCCCGGCGCAAGCTCTACGACGTCCACCAGAAGACCAGCTCGCCGATCGCCGCCGAGGGACTGCGCCGCATCGGCGCGCTCTATGACATCGAGCGCGACATCAACGGCCTGCCGCCCGAGCGACGCGGAGCCGTCCGTGTCGAGCGCTCCGCGCCGTTACTCGCCGATCTGCGCACCTGGATGGAGACCGAGCGTCGGCGCCTGTCGGGAAAGAACGAGCTGGCCAAGGCACTGCAGTATGCCCTCGGCCGCTGGGCCGCGCTTGCCCGGTTCACAGTCGACGGCCGCCTCGCCATCGACAACAATGCCGCCGAGCGCGCCCTCCGCGGCATCGCCGTCACGCGCAAAAACTTCCTGTTCCTCGGCTCCGACAAGGGCGGCGAACGCGCTGCCATCGTCTACACCGCACTCGAAACCGCCCGGCTCAACGGCATCGACACGGAAGCCTGGCTCGCCGACGTTCTCGACCAGCTCGCACGCGGCCGCAGCCAGCTTGACCTCGACCCGTTGATGCCCTGGAACTGGCGGAAGCCCGCCACTCTCGCGATCGCTGCGTAGATCGGCTGACGCTTACAATCCGGCGACACAATTCGGAAGCTGGACAAAGCGAGACAAATAAACAAAAAAAGCCCCCTAAAGGGACTTCCTGCACGGACTCGAAAATCGATGTTTGGTTGCGGGGACAGGATTTGACCGCTGTAGAACTCGTTTCGCGACCGAGCTCCTGAACCGCATTAGTCTGCACGGCCATGCCGCAGTATTAGGTCGTTGAGCAGTGACCGCTGGTCGAAGAGGTCGCGGACACCAGCTTCTTCGACGCATTCCAGCAGCCCGCTGACGCTCTCATGATACCTGCTTGGGAAGAGCGCCGGCAGACCTCGGAAAGAAGCCGCGAAAATCGCCCAGCCGGGCCGCACACGAAGAAGACACCGGCTCGAAGTGCACCAATCCGCCCGTCGGAACCGCCGTATTCGCACGGCACCTCGGAACGGCACGTAGCGACCGCGCAGGCTTGGCCTTACGTCCCGGCTTTGCTCTCGGGATGACCAGGTCCCGATCGACCCGGTCATCCTCGTCGAGACAGCGTCAATCGGCGAATTCCTTGATCCGCGCTTCCGCGAGTTCGACGATGGCACGCTTCATGAGCCGTCGCGTGCCTTCCCGGGGAGCCACGTCGTCGTTTCGCCAACGGTGTATCGTCGACATCGAGGCACCGAGTTCTCGATGTAGCTGGTCGTCGGTGACCCCACCTTCGCCGGCGGCGAGTATAATCGAACGCCAACTCTCGCGCTTTCCCTCATCGAGCGACTTGATGACGTCGATCACCGCTTCGATGATACGCAACTTGCTGGACTCGATCACCTTCAACCGAACCTCGAGATCACCGACCAGACCGGAATCCCGCAGCGTGGTCGCCAGAGCATGGGCGTGGTTCGACATAGATTCTCCAATCTCCTGGGTGCCGGCGGATACCGGCAAGCGAAATCTCCGCCTGGGTCGAACGGAAACCTCTTTCGCAGACTAACACGCATCGCGGAAGGCTCAATGCATAAAGTGCGTTAATGATCCTATTGCACGAAGATTCCCGTTGTGCAATTGTTATTGCAGAACACGGAGCCATTGAACATGCTCGAGCTGGTTAGACAGGTGAAGATTTCAGGGACGGTCGACGACTGGCCGCAGACGCTGGCATTTCTGAAGGGCTCCGTCTCCCCGTGCGTGGAGATAGACCGACTGCAGCATCCGCAGACTTCGAGTAAGGTGCCCGAGTTGCTCCTCTCGGCTCGCTACTCGAAGGGCGGCGGAAGTTCGCGGGGCGTCGCGGCTTCGGTGTTCGCGAACTGCTTCGATGCACCGCAGGACGGATCGCCGCGTGCCTCACACCAACTGATCATGATCGATGGAGTGGCATGCGATGCCGACTTCCGTGGATACCGGCCGTCGCTGTCCCGTGACATGATCGCGCTGGCCGTCTGCCAGATCGCCTGCTGCGACTTCGACCAGGGCAGGCCGACGGCGGTCATCGCACGGATACCGTCGAGCGCCGAAGGACTCCGGTTCGAACTGGCCGGTCTCGGCGCGGTCGTCGTGCCGCCCCCGCACCCGGATTGGAGACTGCCGGGAACGACGTCCGGAAAGACCTTCCTCTCTTTGGAGGACCGGTCGGTCAAGCGGTCGGCGGAACTCGTCAGCGGTTTCCACAGTCGAAATGCGGCGCGACGTGCCAGCCGCACGCATAGGGGCGGTGCGAGGCTCCATGTCGAGTTGGAACTGCCGTGGCTGAGGCACATGGCGCCTGATATTATCGCCATGGCACTCGGCGAACTGCAGCTCGGATGGTCTGCGTCGAATCTGCTTGCGAGACGCTCCATCGGCCAGCGCCTCAGGATGGACGACCAGCGGGGTGGCGATGACCCCAATTGACCAGGTCGACCTGCTCGCCATCGCCAAGGCACGTTTTCCACGCTGCGTAGCGGCGTTGGCGGCAGTGCCGCGGGCAAGGGGCGGTGATGCCCGTTCTGCCATCACCAATGCCATAAGGGGGCAGGCCCTTTCCCCCTGGACAATCGACTTCAGGTCGGGTGTCCAAGCCTTCGAACTGCGCCGTGTCGAGCAGACGCTGGTCGTCGATGCTTCATCGTTCGGTGGCCTACTGGCATATGTGGTGACCCAGATCGGCGATCCGCGGGACGCGGAGATGACTAGGGTCGTCGGGCAGCTCGACACCGGACGCGTGGCGCAGGTCCTCGACCTCCTGATCGTCATGTTCCTCGCCCATGAGTTCTACCACATGGATCAACAGCTCGGGTCCGACCAATACCGAGACAGCGACGATTACATGAAGGTCGTCGGGGCGATCGACTTCCAAGCCGACGTTGCCGCTTTCGATTACGTCATGCAGCTCGACGGCGAATTCAGTCCTTTCGTTGGGAACGACCGCCTGCGCCTGCTACTCGTGATCCATGTCGCGACGATGAATGCGTTCTCAGGTACCGGCGCCATGGGCGAGGCGGAGTTCGATAGGATCCTCGTCTGGAACCTGCAGCTGGCCCGGGCGTGCCGGAGTTCGGACGAGGCCATTGTCCGTCATCCTGGTTTCACGGTCAGGCCGGTGGTCGAACTGCCACGTTACTCCAGGCCGCCGCCCGGCGGCCTGACCCAGAAGTTCGTCGATGCGCAACGCGGCGCGACACCCGGAACGGTCCAGGACGTCGTGGCGGCGGTCGCGGACGGCTCCGGCATCATCCGTGCGCTCAGGCTCGCCAGCACCGATCGCGACGGCGGCGAGGCCATCGCCACTGCGGTACTGGCCCGTGACATCGTAGCCACCCGGACATCGCTTCAGGAGTTCGTCAGCACGCACGAAGCGACACTTGGGTTCGCCCGGGTGGGGCATGTCGAGCGTTCGATCGAGGGCTGCGTCGCGATCGGCACCGCGCTGCTGGCCCGGCCGGCGGAAGACCACCTCCAGTTGGGCGACGACGACGTCGTGGAGTTCTTCGAGCTCGCCACTGTCATAAGGGCCGAATTGGGCAAATCGGACGCCAGAAGGCTCGCCGACTGCGCAATCGCTGCTACCGGAGGTTGGCGGAAAGTGGAGGAACTCGTCGCGGAGCCCTATGGAAATTCGCGTGGCGCAGCGGACCGACGGTCCGCGGCCGCTACGGCGCTCCGGGGCGAGGTGATGCGCACCACCATCCGATTGAGTACGGCCCGCGATGCGCTCCGTGACCGACGGGATTGAGCCGCAGCGGCACTGTCGGTAGGCCGGCCCGATCGCCCAAACCGAACGTTGCGAGGCGGGCAGCGGCTGAAGGTGCGGAGAAAACGTGCAAGTCGCGCGGCCCTCCTCCGATGGATCGACGATGACCGGGCTCGAGCGCCTAGCTGCAGCGGCCTGCAATGATGATCGCGTGCAACTGCAATAGAGGAGCATTTCCCGCTTGAGCCGCGCAGTGACGGCGTGGTTGAGGCTGACGAGGCTTACATCGGCCGCATCAAGGGCAAGCCGACGAAGCGCGGCGCGGGCCACAAGATGAAGGTGCTAAGCCTCGTTGACCGCAACACCGGCACCGTGCGCTCGTTCACCGACGTATCGCTGACCGCTACCCAGATATTCCCGATCATCCACGCCAACATCAGCCGCGAAGCCCGCTTGATGACAGACGAGAGCAACCTCTACACCGGCATCGGCGCTTCGTTCGCCAGCCACGAGACGGTCATGCACGGTGCCGACGAGTATGTCCGCGGCGACGTATTCACCAACACCGTTGAAGGCTATTTCAGCATCTTCAAGCGCGGGATGCGCGGCATCTACCAGCATTGCGGCGAGCAGCACCTGCACCGCTACCTCGCCGAGTTCGACTTCCGCTACAGCAACCGCATCGCGCTCGGCACCGACGATGCAACGCGCGCCGTCATCGCTATCCGGGGCGTCGTCGGCAAGCGGATTACATATCAGCGACCTGACCGACTCGCAGCTTAAAGCGCGTCCGGCTAAGCGCCCTCGCAACCAACGGTGGCGAACGTAATGGCAACATTGTAACGAGACGTGCCGGACTTGATGTCCGGTTTTGTTCTTTAATGACTGCTAAGCCATTCGTTTTGCTCGTCTTGATTATATTGACGTTGGGCGAGCTTGGATTTACGCCAGCATTGACGTATGCACCTCCCAACACGTGTTGGGAGATGGACATGAACGCAGACGATATTATTGCCCGTGCTCAAAGCGATCTTAGCGCTGCCCAACTGGCAGCCTCGAATGCTCGATCACGCATGGAACAGGCGGAGAGGGAGGCTATGGAGCTAGCTTCGTTTCTCGCAACGTTTGCCCGTTACGCCGGCGGGAGCGCTGTGCAACCCGTTGCCCAGAACGAAGTAGAACAAGTCGGGAAGAAGAAGAGAAAATGGTCCTCTCAGCCCGGCACGATGGCGCGCACGCTCGTTGATGAGTGCATCGCGATTATCCATCGCGCGGGACACCCGGTGCAGATCGGGGATCTTCTTGACGGGGTTATGGCGGCGGGACTGACGGTTGGCGGGGCCGATCAAAAATCGAACCTTGCAGGCTATTTGAGCCGCGACCCGCGCACTTCATCCGTTGGCAAGCGAGGGGGCGGATGGATTGTTTCTGAAGACGAAGGGGCGGCACCGAAGCCGACAAGCCAACAGGCCACCCCTTCTTTAAGCGATGGAGGCACGAATGAACGAACCACCTTAGTTCAACCGGGCATAGAGAGTGCGACAACACCTTCTATGTTCGCAGGTGCCGAGTAGGGCACCAAACGGGCCGGGGAGAACACCATTCTCCCCGGCCAACTTGGTTATGCGGTTTTACGAAGAAAGTCGAGCATCTCGTGTCTTGGGAAAAGCGGACCTACCGAGGTGTCGAATACACCTTTCACCACCTTTCCGCGTTCACGATGATCGTGGATGGCATGAGAGTGCGCGTTGCCTTTGGCGCGCACGTTTTTGCTATGGAGTGCAAGATCGGCGATCCGGCTGACCTAAGATTTATGGACGGCAAAACGCCACGCACGTTTTGCCCTATCAGATACTCACACTCTCAAGAGTTGCCAAAATCCATCAATGACGCGTCCGGAGGCGACATATACAAAAAAGGCGTGAACCTCGTTTTGAAGCTGGCGGAACCAAACGGACCGGGCGTCTACCACGTCGCGTTTATCGCCAGAAAGAGCAACAGCCCTAAGTACGACGTCAAGCTCCAAGTGCTGAGTGCCCACGTTCGACCTAGTGCAGTTTTCATGCCCAAGGCTTCGTTCTGCGATGTCATACGATGCACTGCAGAAGGCCAAGTTATTGACTGGAAAAAGAAATAGCCCCGGTAGGGGCTATTTCCGGACCGAGGTCCTCACGAAAACCTATTTCTCCCTCCAGGGACCCTTGCGGGCAGGTGCGCTGTTTTTCATCGCTCTCAGCACGGGGTATATAACGCGGCAGAAACGCCAGCGCTCACTTAATCACCCGTTTTTCGCCCAACGCGCTTAAGACGGTTGACACCGACAAAAACCATAATGGCGGCGTTAGCAGTGAATGATAACGTTAGCGGCCTAACTCGCTAAAACGCGTTTTGCGTCCGGATGCGAATTTTTCCGCGGCTGTGGCGGCGTGGCAAGCATGCGCCTCACAACCTCGTCACGCCGCTTTGCGGCTTCCTCAGGTGGCAGTTCGTCGGTGTCTGGCATGGCTACCTCGTAGCGTATTGGTGGACCTTAGTCACCGCCTCTGGCTGGAGCGTCCAAAACGTCGAGCGGGTTCACGGTCGCGCTTCGGATCGTAGCGCACCCTCCACCGCTACACACAATCATCTCTCCCGTAATCGTGTCCAGTCTCCCTACCGCTGAAGGGATGGGCAGCGCTGCAAAACGCGGCTGCGGTTTAAGGTAGATCGCCGCCGAAACCAGAGCCAGCCCCGCGAAAACTGCTACCGCAACCGAGCGCATTCACACCTCCACACGTGTTGGCTTTCTAACGCGCCGCCAACCCCTCCGGGCGCGTGGTATGTCAAGTGCATAATCGCCCTTTTGTAACCACACCCAGTCTCCCCGCGTAGGACAAAGGCTTTGAACTAGGAGACCTCCATGCGCTACGCCCCATCCGTTTTTGCCGTGCTCGCCGCGTTCGGCACGGCGGTTCCCGCCGCCATCGCGACGCCGGCAGCCGCTGCCGCCCCGGTGGTTCAGCCGTATGATCAGGCCGCGTTCGACGCCGCGCAAAAGGCTGGAAAGCCAATTTTGGTGTGGGTGCATGCACCGTGGTGCCCGGTGTGTCGAGAACAGGCCAAGACGATCGCGCGCGTGACGGCAGAACCGGCTTACCGCAACATGCAAGTCTTTCGCATTGATTATGACACGCAGAAGCCCCTGTGGCAGAAGTTTGGCGCGACCATGCAGTCGACGTTGATTGCCTTCCACGGCAAGCGCGAAACCGGCCGCATTGCCCACGACACTGACGACATCAAGGTCTCAGCCGTCATCAGCAGCGCCATCGCCTGAACCGTTGCAATGGCTTCGGCACTCAATCCTGCGCTCGCTTTTGCGGCGGGCGCGCTCACCATACTCTCGCCGTGTGTCCTGCCGCTGGTTCCGATCGTGCTGGCATCGGCAGCACAGCGACATCGCTTCGCGCCATTGGCGCTGGCGGCGGGGCTCGTGGTCTCATTCACGATCACCGGCTTCGCCGTCGCTGCGTTCGGTCAGGCCCTCGGGCTCGATACGCTAGTGGTGCGCGCGGCGGGCGCTGTAGTGCTTTGCGTCGCGGGCATCGTCCTGCTGGTTCCAGCGCTCCAGGACCTTCTTGCCCGCATCGCCACTCCGCTTGCGGCCTGGGCAAGCAGTCGCCAGTCTGCGCTCGGCGCACGTGCCGGACTTTGGGGTCAGGCAGCCGTAGGCGCTTTGCTGGGCGTCGTCTGGGCTCCTTGCGTCGGTCCGACGCTAGGTGCCGCAATCGCCTTGGCGGCGGAGGGCAAGAATCTGGCGGAGGTGGCGCTGGTTATGACCGCGTTCGGGTTCGGCATTTCGTCAGTACTGCTTGTCATCGCGTTCGCCGCGCGCGGTGCGCTTGTAAAATGGCGCGGGAGGATGATGGCGACCGGAGGCCGGGGCAAGATCGTGCTTGGCGTGCTCCTGCTGATGGTCGGCGTGTTCATCCTGACCGGTTTTGACAGGCAGATCGAGGCATTCGCGCTCGATCACCTCCCAGATTCAATAACCCGTTGGTCGACGATCGCATGATGCGCTTTGCCTGAACGAGTTCACTTCTAATTCGATGGAGAGAAAGCATGATCAAATTTTACTACCACCCCTCGCCCAATCCCGCGAAGGTCGCGCTGTTCCTCGAAGAAGCCGGCCTCGAATATGAGATCGTGCCCGTCGACACCCGAAAGGGCGAGCAGCACGATCCCGCGTTTCTCGCGATCAATCCCAACGGCAAGACGCCGGCGCTGACCGATGGCGATGTCACACTCTTCGACAGCACGGCGATCCTGCTCTACCTCGCCGAGAAGACCGGCAAATTCCTGCCCGAAACAACTGCGGCAGAAAAGGCGCAAACGCTGTCCTGGCTGATGCTGGTTGCGACCGGTATAGGTCCGTATTGCGGCCAAGCCGTTCATTTCAAGCATTTCGCACCAGACCCGAAAGAATATGCGGTCAACCGCTATACGTACGAGGCGGAACGGCACTGGGATTTGATCGAGGCGAGGCTCGGCAATAGCCAGTATATGATTGGTTCAGTCTACTCGATCGTCGATATGTCGGTCTGGGGATGGGCACGTGCGATACCCTTCATTCTCGGGCAGGATGCCTGGGATCGCTATCCGAATGTCAGACGCCTGCTTGACGAGGTGAGTGCGAGGCCCGCTGCCGTAAATGCGTCGGCGCTGGCGACCAAATATGCTTTCAAGCAGGAGATGGACGACGCGTCTCGCCGCGTCATGTTTCCGCAGAATGACCGCCTCGCCGCAACCTGACGAGCTTACGCTGATTTGAGGCAGTTTTATCGACCGGTTTTTAGACCCTGGACCCGCTCATCGGACAGTTTCGTCTGCGATCTCGTCCGGTGAGGGTCGGCCCGCGGCTCAGCGAGGCTCGCGATGCGGAAGAAGATCGCCTGCTGGCTCACTTCGAAGCGCCCGGCAGTTCGACGCCCTGCCCGTCGTCGCCAGGGTCGATAGGGTTCGCTTCCAATTGCCGCCATATCCATTCGGCGGCCATGAGGAGGTTTGCGGCGAAAGCATTTGGCTTCCATCTCCTCATTGCTCTCGGCGGTAGCGGAACGCCGGTCTCTGAGGTTGATCCGAAACTCGTCGTCAACGTGAACTTTGCGACACGATGGAGTTCCAAGTGGCCTAGTTCGTGCGCGACGGCGAACCGCTGGCGGACATTCGATGTGTGGCGTTCACGACTACGATGCGACGGTCACCGTCGCGAAACGGAAGACCGGAGAGGTCGTCCGGTTCGCCGGACCTCCGAAGATATCTCCGGCAACATCGTCCTGCTGGCAATCGTGCGAAACCTTCATGACCGCTATTCGAGCATCCGCCTACGATGCCACTCCCCGACCGGCCGTAAACATCCCGATTCTTCCCGACTGCGGCTAATCCCCGGATCGCTCCGTGACGCTTCGCTTGAGCGCCCGATCGGTGATTCCATCGATCGCATGCTGCCTGGACATCCCGGCCGCACGCGCATCGTTCACGACGGAGTTCATGAGACTTCCGACCCGTTCCCTCGCCTGTTTGACCGCCGTCGAACGATCGGACACGCGTTCTGACGAACTATGGAACGTCGAACTCCGGAATTTCGTGGCCATCTTCATTCTCCCAAAGTCTGCAGTTCGTTCACGACATCCACGAAGAACGTCTCGGTCGCATCAACCAGTTCGCCGATCGTCTCTTCCAGATCCTCGGCGTCGGAAAGAGCCTCGTCGCCATCGACCGTCACCAAAAAGAGCTTCTTAGCACCGATTGCGTCATTGGTGGAGATGGGAATGCAGATGGTCCACGCCAAGTCCTTCCAAACCATCGCCCGGCGCAGCGTGTCGCATGGATCAGGAAGGGAAAGCGAGGCGGGCAGCGGCGCGACCTCGAATCTCGGCAGGTTCTCGGTCCATGCCGTTCCGGCCACCGTGCCCACGATCGGGAGGAGGATGCGCTCGTCGGAGCAGTCTTCATAACCGTCGGCGTAGCGCAAACGTAGCGATCTCGTGTGGCCGCCATCGGGAATTGCCACGGCGACGCGCACACGTCCCGTCCGACGCCCTGCCCTCAGCAGTGCCGGCTGCGCCGCGAAGGTCTCGTCGAATAGCTTGCGCGTGACGACGCAGGCTTGGCGCAGGATCGCGGGGCGCTTGAACAGTTCGGTCACCACCGTCGCCTCCGCAGCCCGGGTTGCCGAAGCCACCGTCGCCAGCAGTTCGCGCCGGCTACGGTCGAAGTCGAGGAGACCGATGTCCGTCTCCAGTGTGATCATATTGCTCCGGGAAACGGCACGGAGGTTCAGCTCGCTTGACCCGAACAGGGCGGTCCTTACCAACGACGCGATCCAGCCCCGCAATTCGACGCGAGGCGACTCCATTGGCTCACCTATCTCAATGGCGATCGTGTAGGCGTCGGGGTCGAGCTCGCGCTCTTCGTCGAATGGCCAAGCAGGTAAGTTTGAGACGATTCCTCCGTCAGCATGCATCTCGCCGTTTACCCTAGGCAGGCGGAACAAGACCGGTATCGCGATCGAAGCGACGACGGCGTCGGCGGCTTCCACCTTGGGGCTGCGTTCGGCGGAGAACAGCGTCAATCTACGTGTCGCTAAGTTCGCGGCGACGATCTTCAGAAGGGGTCTGGCGACCCCGTCGAAATCACCCATCAAGACCGGTCGCTCGGGGTCCGTCGGAAACAGCTTCCGTTGCAACAGTTGAGCCAACGCCGACCGGAAGCGCGACAGGTCGGCGAGACCGCCGAGGAGTGTCCGGCACACGATGGCCGCAATGACGACAAAACCGAGTAGAACGCCCCCTGCGATATATTCGGCCGATCTCGGCGCGCCGTGCCAGAAGACAAGTACCGACACGGGGCCGAAAACCGAAACGATGGTTCCGAAAATTAGGAGTCCAAGTCCCCAGCCACTCGTCAGTCGACGTAGAATTCTGATGCGGATCCAACCCGCGCGTCCGAAGAGATCGGTCGCGCGAGTCATCCCAGGATCAATCCTGGCCAAATCGTCGAAGATGGTACGTCCCGTACGAGGATCGGCGATGTCGTCGGCGTTGAAACCCGCCGCCTTCAGTGTCGCGGCGATGGCGCCTGCCGACGTGCCAGACAGCCCTTGGAACTTCACATGCTGGCGCTCCAAGGCCTTCAGTGCACCGACATGGACCACTCCCTTTGCGCCGCCGCCCGCCAGCGCCACGAACACGCGAGGGGGATCCGTCGGGACCGGGGTTTCGATCTGCGTATCTGAAGGTGGGACGAGCATGAGCTCGGAGACCGGGTATTCATGAGGCCATACGAAACGCCAGAAACGGCAGAGGAAGTTCAAGGCCTGTCCGATCTCGGTTAGCAACGCGGGTTGTCCATGTCGTCCGCTACTGATGCGAAGAACCGCCGCAGCACACAATCTGCGGTGTCCGTCAGACGGAGCCAAGAACGGCGTCGATCCTCGTCGTCGCGCTCTCTGACGACTAAGCCGGCGAGTTCGAGCCTACCGATGTGTCGGATGGCGGTCGTCGTCGGGTTCGCAGAGCCGATGCAACCATCCGTTACCGACACCTGCCGGCCCTCGGCCTGCATGAGGAATAGGTCCAGCAGCAGGTCCCAGGCGGGCTCGCCGAAGATCTTGACCGGTCCCTCGAGAAGCGCGTCCCGACGTCGTCGCCAGTCGTACAGTCTCTGCGCTACCGCCGCGGCAGTTGGGCCACTCCAGGTCGGGAGGCCATTCGAAGATTCGCCACGCGGGACGATCGGACTCGACTTCACATCAACCCCGCACGTCGCAGGCTGAACCGACCGTCCGATCCCACGATGAGGTGGTCATGCAGTACCACGCCGACGGCCATGGCCGCGCGCATCAGTTCGCCGGTGGCCTCGATGTCTCGCGCAGACGGCATGGGGTCGCCCGACGGATGATTGTGCACCACGACCATGCCCGCGGCATCGACGATCAGCGCCCTTCGCACGATCTCGCGGGCATACATCGGCACGCTATCGATAGTGCCTGTCCACATCGTCTCGTCGGCGAGGATGCGTTGACGCGAGTTGACGAATATTACGCGCATCCGCTCGACGCGCTCATCCGCCATGACCGTCTCGAGGTAGTCCTCCAAGGCGGGCCCGCCGCCGACGGGCTGGCCCGACGCGCGCAGCTTCATGCAGCGTCTCATTGCCTTCCGGAACACAGCGATGTGGGCCGCAGCCCTGGCGTCGCCGCCGAGAATCCGGACATTGACGTGCCGAGGGGCTTCTAAAACGGTGGGGAGGGCACCGTGGGCCTGGATCAAGACGGTCGCCTGGTGCTCGGCGACGTCGCCTACGATCGGGTCGAGAATCTCGACCAGGATCGATCGGCACCGCTCCCGGCCAGGCGAGCGCGGTGGCGCAATGTGCCCGCTGCCAGCAGCGCCAGTTGCGGATAGACCCAGAGATTGGTCATCATCCAGTAGACCGTCCGGATCAGCTCGGGGCTCACGACCTTCACCGCGTGCGCGCCCACGGTCAGCGCGTGTATACTCGTCACCGCCATGGGCCACCGGCGATCCGCCTTCACCGAGATCGCCAGGAAGGCGATCAGCACCACAGCGTCCACGATGAGCGTCGGCCATTCGAGCGATCTGTATCGCACCGGCAGCGCCGAGTTCGTCATCCGCGTGGCGAGGACGCCGCACAGCATTATGCAGGCCACCGCTCTCTCTGGCGCGCCCCCACGCGCGATCGCGAAGGAGCACGCGCCTAGCAAAGCCGCGAAGAAGATCGCCGAGTGTATCGCCACTCATCAAGGTCACCAGTTCGGCTCGCCGCCGTCAAGCGGGCTAGGCAACCACTTTGAGATGGTCCTGATCGGCGGCGCGCGGTGCATCAACAGGCGGGCAGACCCCGTCGTCGCCGTATGCCCATGCGCCTAGGCCGATCATGGCCGGCAGCTTGGCTAGCTCCGGGTGCGTCTCGATCAGGATCTGGCGTGCTTCGATCGACAGCACCGCGGCTCGCGTCGCTTTGGCGATCTCGTCAACGCCGACGCCCATCGGAACGTTGGCGTCTCGCCGTGCCTCAAGCATGGCGACGACAGCGCGGACGGTTCGGATGGCTGCCTCGTCCTGGGCGGCCTCGGCCGCTAAAAACTCGGACTTGACCGTTCGCAATGCGGTAAGGCGTTGATTTAGCATGCGTTCCCCCTGTGTCGGCACCGCCGACCGGAAGGGTCGGAGCTCAGCGCCGGTAGTAGATCGACCAGAGCATCGACTGCAGGCTGGTCGCGGTGGCGGAGAGGCCGGCTATGACGATGACCACCGTGGCCAGCGCGATGCCCATGAGGACGATGCGCTGCAGCGGGCTCAGGTCGTCAAGGCGGCCTCTCAAAGAGCGTGGGGATTCTCGGCTTTCGATCGGCTGGTGCGAAATGGCCGTCCAACTGTCGCTGAAGGTCGCCAACTCGTCCTGCGTCCGGTCCGAGGTATTTCCCCGCTCCTCGCCGCTGACTTCGGCGTTGGAAAGGCGTGAGGCGATGCCCAAAGCGTGGGTACCCATGCTTTGACCGACGAATAGTTCGGCGTCGGCTAGTATTCGCGCGGCCTGTCGGCTTGATCCCACCGCGAGCGTACGCCGCGCGGCTTTGAGATGCGCGTGTACGGTTTCGACCGACAGTTCCAGGTCGGTCGCGATCTCCTTTGGCGTCCGACAGCGCGCCATCAGACGCAGGCACTCGCTCTGACGTTCGCGCAATCTGCGGGTTGCGTCGGCATCGACAAGCCGATCGCTGGTCATGCCATGCGCTCGATGGGGCACGTGCTCCATTGTGGGTTCGAAGAGCCGAACACGTGAACTTCGGCCAGAGTGGAGACGTGACCGGCGACCATGTGCAGGGTGGTGACTCGTTTCAGGAGATGTTTCACGTCATAGCCACGATGGTGGATCGCCGCCACCGGCTGCGCCGGGTCCGATGCTTGCGCAGGGTGGCGCTTCACAAAGCATCCGGATCGGTTCCGTTGTCTGGTGTCGGCCCGACCGGTAGTTCATTTGCCGACGTCCATGCCCGCCCGGGGCCGGATTTGGGGAATGCAATGCGACTTCTGATAGCCATGTCCGGCCCGGTGGGGGTCGGAAAGTCCTCTTTCGCCGACGCGCTGGCGAAGCTCCATGGGGCCGAGCGCGTATCGACCAGGAAGTGGATCATCGACAAGACCGGCTGCGCGAACGAGCGCGGGGCGCTCCAGGCGGCCGGCGACCTGTTGGATGAGCAGACCGGCGGGGGCTGGGTCGCCGATGCCGTGGCCGCCCACCCGCACGCCGACTTGCCTACCGCCGTGCTGCTGTTGGATTCCGCACGCATCGCCGGCCAGGTCGACGCGCTGCGTGAGCGCTTCGGCGACCGCGTGCTGCATGTCCATCTGACCGCGGATGACGACACGCTGGAGTCGCGCTACGCGCATCGTCCCGCGGAGCTGAAGGAATTCGCCACCTATGCGGAGGTGAAGCTGAACGGCACCGAGGCCGCGATCGGCGATCTTGCGGCCGTCGCCGACCTCGTGCTCGACGCCGATCACGCCGATCCCGCGACGCTCGCGGTGGCGGCGATGGGTTGGCGTGGCGAACCGGTCGCGGAGGTGACGCCGCTGGTGGATGTCATCGTCGGCGGTCAATACGGGAGCGAGGGCAAGGGGAATGTGGTCGCGCACCTCGCGAAGGGCTACGGCGTCCTGGTGCGCGTCGGGGGGCCGAACGCGGGACATCTCGTCGCCGACCCCTACTGCAAGTACGTCCAGCTCCCGTCGGGCACGGGATCCAATCCGGACGCGAAGATCCTGATCGCCGCCGGATCCACGATCTGGCTTCCGCAGCTAATGCACGAGATGCTCAAGCACGGGCTGCAGCCGGACCGCCTCTCGATCGATCCCCAGGCGATGGTGATCGACGACGAGGACCGCAGGACGGAGAGCGGCGCACTCGCTTCCATCGCGACGACGGCGCAGGGCGTCGGCGCGGCCAGTGCACGGAAGATACTGAACCGTGGTGGCCAGACGTTCGGTCCGCGGGTGACCCTCGCCCGCGACGTCAAACAGCTCGCCGACTACGTCCGCGACGTGCGTGCGGAACTCGACCGGCATTTCGCCGACGGGACCCGGGTGATGCTGGAGGGGACGCAGGGCACGACGCTCAGCATCCATCACGGCCATTATCCGCACGTGACCTCGCGCGAGACCTCAGTTGCGGGCTGCCTGTCGGACGCGGGCATCGCCCCGGCGCGTGTCAGGAAGGTGATCATGGTGGTGCGGACCTATCCCATCCGCGTCGGCGGCACGTCGGGCTGGATGGGCCGCAAGGTCGAATACGAGGAACTCGCCCGGCGTTCCGGCATACCGCTCGAGGAACTGCTCAGGGTCGAGAAGGGCACGATTTCCAACACCCAGCGGCGGATCGGGGAGTTCGACTGGGGGCAGTTGCGACGCTCCGCGGTCCTGAACGGCGCGACAGACATCGCGCTGACGTTCGCGGACTATCTCGGCATCGACAATCGCCTGGCGACCAGCTTCGAGCAGCTGAACGACGAGACCCGAACCTTCGCCGAGCGTGTTGCGGGGGTGGCGGGTGCCCCGGTGTCGCTGATATCGAAGGCGTTCGCGAAGGATGGCGTGATCGACAGGAGGAAATGGAATTGACCGAGGAGGAACTGATCGGGACCTATCCTCGGCTTTGGCACATGGCGCACGACGGCGCCTGGCCGGCGATACGGGATCACGGATTGATGAGTGCGTCCGCACTGCTGGATGCATACGGTGTCCACGGCCAGCGCCGGCACCAACTGGGGTCCTGCCGACGTCCGGACTCGGTGCGGCTCGAGGCCGACGGCCTGCCGATCGCGGTGCTGCGCGACCAGAAGCCGATGACCGACGCCACCTTGGCGAAGTGCCTGCAGGACGGCTTGACGCCCCAGGACTGGTACGAACTTCTCAATTCGCGTTCGTTCTTCTGGCTGTCGAAACAGCGCGTGTGGCGGCTCTTGAAGGCGAGGGCCTACCGCGACGTGCCCCAGACCGTGATGACGATCGATACCGCGAGCTTGGTCGCGGCCCATCGCGATCGGATCTGGCTCAGTCCGATCAACAGCGGCTTTTCCATGATGAATGCGGTGCCACGTGGTCACGACACCTTCCGACGCGTCGACGCCTTTCCCTTCACCTCCCGGGCACAGACGCGTGCGGTCGCCGACAACGTTGTCGAGCTGGTTGTCGATCACTCGGTTGCGGACTTGGCGGACCACGTGATCGCGGTGCACTCCGTCCGGAACGACGCCGTGATCGGGACGGTATGGCAACGGCCGGGCGCGCAGCCGGGCGACAGTCCTTGAGACGCTAGTTGTGTGCTGGGGGGGGGCCTAGGCGGGCGGGAGCGCCAGCCCGGCGAAGAAGATCGGCGACATGGCTGGTCATGCCCACGTCTCCATGCACAACGACCCCGTCGCCTGCGGGTAGTTCGACCAGCATTGCGCGCAGGCGCTCGAGGCCGTCCCCCACCTTGAATTCCCGCCATTCCCGCGCGTCGCCGGGGACGATCGACCTACCTGTGCTCTGCGTAGCTCCGCGGTGCAGCTGCACGACCCACACAGTCAGGCCGTCGTGCACCCATTCGAAGCGCACCGGGCCGAGGTGCGCGGCGAGCGCGACGTGCGCATCGCGCACCGAACTGGTGACGGAAACCGGAAGCGGTTGCGGTCCCTGCGTTCCCAGCATGAGCAGGTCGCCCTCACCGGAACGTCCCTCGACGAGCAACTGGCCGTCCGGACCGACTATCGCCGCTCCCGAATGCGCCGCCTGCACTGCGTCCTGGCGCAGCACTGACGCGATCACGTCCGCGTCCGCGTCCTCGGCGGCGAGCAAGGCGAACGGGTCGGTCCATCCCTTGACGGTGGTGTAGAGGCCGGGCTGCGGCTCCGTCGGGCAGGTCCTCGTCCAGACCTCAGCGGATCCGGTCGGCCGACCGAAGGAGAACGGCGCGACTCTCCGCCCGATAACCAGGGTGCGGGGCACCGGTAGTCCCAGACGGTCAGCGACCAGCAACCCGAATGCCTTGTCGCCGATCAACCGGCTGAAGCGGTTCGGCCAGCTCGGCTCCGTCGGCCTGGCCGGCCGGGTGCCCGTCTCGTGCTCCCACAGCAGGGTGTGGGTCCCGCGCCAGCCACTGGGCCGCGGGTGGATGCTGAATTCGGTCCGTTCGCCGTCGGCGGCGTGCAGGTCCGGCGCGAACCCGTAAACGGTCCGGAGCATCGCCACGCCGTCTTCGAAAGGAAGCGACGCGACGCCGGGCTTCTCGACGCAGCGGGGGGTGTCGTCCGGTGCGAACTCGATCGTCCCGCCCTGCACGACGCCGGACACGCCACCGTCCGATACGTCGATCGTCTCGTTGATGATCAGGTGCAGACCTTCGGCAGTCAGGCGCGCGATCGTGTTCGCAACCGCCTCAAGACTGTTCAGACCATAGACGAATTCGCGGCTTCTGGGGCTGTCTGGGGTATAGCTCCGAACGTTCACCATGCGGTCTGCGCTGGCGTTCAGGATTCCGGAAATCGCCTCGTCTATATCGCTGTGGCGCTGGTTCGGCTCGCGTCCCTTGATGCGGCTGAACGTTTCAACGGGGCCGCTTGAACTGGGGCGGAGCGCGAAGAATTGCGCCACGTTCCCGATACGCGCGAGCCGGTCGAGGATTTCGTCCTTCTGATGTTCCAAGCCTGCCATGTGGTTTTCCCCTATCCTAGGATTGACCTCCCTGACCATCCGCGAAATCCCCCAATGGCGGGGATGCGCATTGGCGCGGGCAGAAAAGATGGCCGTCCCGATGTATGTTCGACCACTCGAGCAGCACGACGTCGAAGGGGTACTTCTCGCCGTTCGAGCTAACTGACGCTTCAGACGGCCGATGAGGCGATTGCGACGACCCGTTCGTCCACGGATCTCACATTGCAGCCGGCACGGGTGCGCTTCGGCGAGATCCGCCCGACTGCATCCCGGCAATACGGGTGCGAAGGTCCGGGTGCGGTCTCCTGTGGTTCGTGGTCATCGAGTTCGGCTCGGTTCGCCCGTATCCGAACCGACGCGAAATTCAGTCCGGCCGGTGGAATGAGCCGTCGTCCTGAGTCTAGTGCGCGCGCGGAGCCGATCGCCCCAGAATGTCAGCGCAAGACGCTTACGAGCAGGTGCTGAGATCGGCTACGTGCGCGAACGGCTGGGAGCCACGGCTGCTTGAGATCACTCGTGGCTGGCTTCCCGTTCAGACCGCTTGGCATACGATGCGGTCACGACTTCGAGAGCGAGAATGCCCTGCATCCGAGAGAATGGAGCGACGGCTTCGCGCAGCGCGGACAGCTCGGCGAACCGTTTCAGGAACGCCTTCTTGGCGGCCTTCGGCGGCATGAACTCCACGCGGATCGTCGCTGGGTAGATGTTGCTGGTCTTGGCCCAGTCGCTAGTGCTGGGCGCCATGATCTGGGCCTGCTCGGCGGCGAGCACGCGCAGGTCCGCTTGCTTCACCTCGGGGGAGAGGATCGGCGGAAGGCTGAAGCGTTCGAAGACAGCCTGTTCTATGTCGTGCTCAATGGCTTTGTACTCGGGCAGCAATTGCTTCAGCGGTCGGGTCACGTCTCCGATGAAGGCTTCCGCGGCGTCGTGCATGAGCGCTTCGAACGGAGCAGTCGTGCACGTCGCGCTCACGTGGAGGCTGTGTTCCGCGACTGAATAGAATTCCTTGCACTGACCCGCGTACCGACAGGTGTTGGCGAGACCGTGGGCGATATCCTCGATCGTGAATGTGCTCCCCCTCGGGTCGAGGATGTCGAACCACTCACCGCTCTGGAGCATGATGGTCGGCCCGACGGCCATGTTCACTGCGATCGTCATGTTTTTCATCCTCTGAAAGTGTAGCTGCAAAACCGCGATTCCCGCGATGACTTTTTTCGATGCGCATGCCGGTCGCGGCTTTCCAGGAGATCTTCGGCCTCGGTGCGGACGGTGGAAGCGGCGCTGATCGCGTCACGGGGCCGCAGACCGAGCGGTCGTTGACGCGGGCGGCGAAACGTACGAGCAAGACATTCGAGGAGCCGCTGCTTGTGAAACACGGACCGGTGGCCGGATTCCGGCAGACAGCCGGATCCAATCGTTGCACCACCGCGACGCGCGAACATAGGTCCGTGCCCTCGGATCCATTTGGCGTGCGGCCAGCCGAGTGCGAAGCCTGCGCCGTCGTACTTCAGGAGACGCCGCGCGGATGGTCGGCCGTTATCCCAGATTGGAGCAGCGGCGGGGCATCGTCGCGGCAGGCTCCGAGACGCGCTCGACGAGTTCGACGTTCTCATCCAATGAAGCAGCTGTCGGTTTCATACCTTGCGATGCCCACGCGACAGCGACGCAGCGGCCGTAAACGATCTGCATCGTTGACACGGACGATCCGCCAGCAGCCGACGAGCAGCTGGCGTTTGCCTTTCGAGGCGCGACCGTACGGTCGCCGTTGACGATCCGCGAGCGCCGGCCAGTAGATCCTCAGGCCGGCTTCCGACCCCTGGTCAGATTCGCAGGCGCTGCTGCACCTGCAGGTGGCTCTTCGAGCAGCGCGGCTACCGGCACGTCCAGGATCGTCGCGAGCCGGTCCAGCATGTCGACGGAGGCCGCGACGACGCCGCGCTCGAGTTCGCTGACGTAGGCCCGGTCGATTCCGGAGTCGGCGGCAAGGCGCTCCTGCGAGAGGCCCGCCTCGGACCGCAGCTTCCTCATGTTCCAGCCGAGCAGTGAGCGAGCGTCCATGCACAACAGCGACCGTCTGGACGGCAGTTAAACCACGGGCTATGGCCTAAGATATTAGCCTAGGTCTGGAAGGATAGATCGTTGCATGGTTCAGGTTCGTGGACGTTTGCGTCGATCGCGTTGGTCATGGTTGCGCTGTCGGGGACTTATCCAGCCGTCGCCCAGCGGATCGGCTCTCCGACGGGACACCCCGACCCTCGGCCGATCGGCATGACGCCCGAACCCTACGGGTTGGAAATTTACGATACGGCGATCGCCGGCAGGCCAATATTAGAGGGTGATCCTGCCACGTTCGAGCTGTTCGGCTTCAAGCTCGGGATGTCGGTGCGCGAGGCCGACCGCAACGCCAAGCGCCTGGGGCTGCATTTCAACGGCGGCAATCTGACCAATCCATCGTTCGACGGTCGTGTGAAGATGCAGGCGGCGTCTCTGCTCGGACGAAATGCTGGCTCGGTCCCCCGAGTACTGGAGCGCACGTCGATGACCGACGCCAACGGCCACCACTACCTGCTGCAGTTTCTACCGATGGAAGCCGGAGCGACCCTCTCGTCAATCACCTACATAGGCTCCTGGGACGGCAACAGTCCCGCCCAGTATCTCGCGGCTCTGCAGGCGAAGTTCGGGAAGCCGACATCGAAGTACACCAACACGGAAAGCCTGGATGCCCGCTGGTGTTCGAAAGGCGATCTACTGGCGCTGTGCGACACGCGTCCTGCCTTCGGTGCCATCGGCACACGCGACGTCAATCTGGTCCTGCTTATGGGCAATCGGGCGAGGACCGATCTCGATCATCGCATCGAAGTCAGAGCGGCTTCGGTCGCAGCGACCGAGCGCAAGGCCCCCGCATTCTGAAGCCCGCGGTGACATGTGTTGCGCAGCCGATCGCGCAGCGAGAATAAAACGTACCTTGGAGTAAGACCGATGCCGATACTGTGGGGATTCCTGTTCGGAATGGCGCTCCGACGGTGGGGAGTTATCGGCCTGTTCACGTGGATCTTCGGGACGGCATTCGTGGGAGAACTGGTTGGCGCCAACATCTCCCAGACCGCCGGAAGGTGGTCGGAGATCGCGTTCGTCGTCGGTCTGTTCGCCTGGGCGATCTGGCGCCCTACGCAGTCGGAGGCGAAGCTGGGTTTCCTCCGGGCGCTCAGACTCTTGATCCTGCTCTGCATGCTTGCCACCGGCGCGGTCGGCATGGTCGTCTTCATCTCCCAAGACATGCGCTTCTCCCGATCGACCGGGCTGACCTGGCTCCTGTTCGGCATAACGGCTGGCTGCGGCCTCGCGTTGTTCGCATTCAGGACTTGGCTTGATCGCGATCTTCAGCGGGCGGTTTCTGACTAAGTACGATCTATGTCCGACGAAGGGTCTGGCCCAGTTCTATCGTCGATCGTCATCGGGTCGGCTGACCGGAGTCGCCGACCATGCTCGGCCGGGCGGATCCTCGGGAGATCACGGGTCTGAACGAGACGATGATGTATGCCACGCGCGCCTGCCGAAATCGACCAAGTCGCTGCCCCCCGCCTGAGCGTCAGTGGACGGTAGCGCGATGCCGATCTGCTCGCCGCCGCGAGCAGGGGCCATGGTGCGGTGCCTGCGGAGCCCCTCCTCGGTCAGATGGACGCAAATCGTACGCTCGCTTCCGCAGCGTACGTGCCCGGTGCATCAGAAGGCTGTAGCCCACTTAGAAAAGGGCCACGCTTAGCCCACAGAGTTCGATCGGATGCTGCGGCGGGATTTGCACACTATTTGAGCGCCAAGTCGGTCAGCTTCTTGCGTTCCCTCTCCGTAGCTCGGTTCCAATCGGGCAGCGACACGCCCGGCGGCGGTGGTCTGAGTCCTGGCTTCAAGGCGTCGGGCACTGCCGAGAGCGATGCCGGACGACGCTGCTTCCGCAGTGCCTGACCGTAGAAGTCGGCGTCGAGGCGCACATCCTTCGAACCGCATCTCCGGCATCGGAACCGCTGATGTGCGGCACGCCAATCGGTCTGCCACCGACGTTGATGGAATATCGCCGCCACCTGTTCGATGGCCACACTGCGGTCGTGGCCGCAGGCGCGGCAGACGATGAGCAGATCAGCGCCCTTGGCACTTAGGTCGTCGAGGGAGCGGACCGGCCCGACCATGCTACCGGCGTAAACTGGTTGTTCGGCGTCATCAAGAACGTGCAGTGAACAAACCTGTGGACGAGAGTGGGTGATGGCATGTCGTCCTGCTACGTGAACCAAGGTGGACGGGCTTGCGCGAGAACCGCAGCGACCTGTGGATGAAATCAGCCGATATCCGACGGCCCCCGGTGACCGCGCCTTCACGAGCTTCTACAACCGGACTAAGCTCATTCAAGGTTCGGATGCGTGTGGTTAACGGCGGCGTAGTCAGGCGCCCGTCGAACTTTCCGAAGTCCGCCATCCTGCGGCTCGCTTCATCGCGACGGTGCCTCGATGACGGCCAGATCGTGCTTGGTACCCATGATCGTTCTTGTGTCGGATTGACAGTATCGGCCCCGCGTGTCGCTCTTCATGACGGGACTGTCTGGGCATGGACCAGCTCCTTCCAGCCCCCTTGTGACGGTGTTCCCGGATCGTGATGCCGCGCCATCGGCCCGCTGGTCGGGTGGGTAGACGCACGTTGGGCTGGGGGAGATGGGAACACCGGTTTGCCGGGTCGAGGCGTCCGGATGATCGTAGTCGGGTGCCGCGCGCCCGAGACGGCATGCACGGACGTCGCCTCCGCGGTGACGGCTACGGTTCGGTGGAAGGCCCCTGGCCGACCCCGGAGGATCGGCCAGGACGACGGCGTCAGCTCATCGCGGTCGGCTGCTTGCGGCGGGCCCTGATACGCTCAGGAGGTGCCGCGACAGGGAGGGCGGCGATCCTGTCCATCGTGGCGTCGATCGTGTCCGTACCGTGGTTGTAGGCGAGGAACGCGAGCTCTTCGACGGCGTGCATGTTGTCGTCGGCGTTGAGCCAGTCGAAAAAGCGGCTGCGTGCGGTCGTTGAGGCGAACGTGTGTCGATGCAGCACCTCAAACCCGGAGCCGTGGCCGCTGGAAAGCATTTCGCCGAGAACGACTACGCACGGATCCTCGCCGCGCTGCATGACCGTACCCACGACCACTGCGATCGGATCGGCGTCCAGCAGGTTCTGGAGATGGAGGTTCAGCACCTCGCTGCCGGTGGCCTCTCCGAGCCTGCCCCAAGCCGCCCACTGGTCGCGCCGCATAGCCGCCCAGCGCAATAGCGCGCTCAACGTCGTCCGGTCCGCGGCCTCGCGGCACCAGAGCGGCTGAACCACGCCGCCGCGTGTCATCGCGTCCCGGCTTGCGAACAGGACCCACAGGCCGTTGCGCTCGTCGACCACGAAGCAGTGGCTTTCGGATTCGTCGATCAGTTTCGGTATCATCTTTTCGTCCTTGCGGTTTCTGGATGTCGTTGGCGGGGAAGGTCCATTTTCCTCCCTCGTGCCTTCGGCAAACCCACCTTTAAGAGATCTGACTTCGCCCTGTTGTGTCAGCGGCCTCGGAACCCGGCCAAGGCCGTCCACCGAGGCGAACGACTGGCCACGTTCATGATGACCGTATTCTGTCGTTTGCGACCCGCTGGCAGGGCCATTATCGCGCTCAACGATCGCCAAGGCGGATAGCAACCGGCGCAGGAAGGTACCGAGGGACCGCTAGACCGCGTTGTGCTAGCTGCGGCACGCGACAAGCCCTTCGCAATCAGAGTTGCTTCCATGCCCCGATCCATGTCGTGCAGCTCCGCTATGGACTCCATTCTGTTTAGGCACCTGACGGGAAGAGCGAAGCCGGCTCTCGCCCATCCCACCAGCCGCGCCTTCGAGCCCGACGCCTGGGTGAGCATGGTTGACGCCGCCGGGGAGGCGGCCGTGTCCAGCCGCGACCTGCAGCTGCTGGGAACCGCACTGCTCGTAGGTGGGCAGAGGCAAGTGCTCAGCCAGATATACACGCAAGACCTCTTTGTCGGTCATTCCTCCGACGAGGTTGTGACGCTGGCGCTCGCCGACGCCAATCGCAGCTTTCTGATCATCAAGTCCAAGGCCGAAGCGGCCACGGCGGACGCTCAGGCGAGCGGACGACCGCTGGATCTCGGCGCCATCAGCCAGATCCTGATCGAGCCGGCGCCGGGACTTGCGCCCGCCACCGCCGACGATCTGAATACGTCGGTCATCAACACCCTTCCCCACTGGTTCGCGGCCGCGACCGCGGACCGGGTGGCGTCCGTTGCGCCGAGCCGGGAACTTGCGGCTCACGCACACCGTGCAGGCATGATCCTTTCGCTGGAACGAGCCTTCCGCGACGTCTGGCAGCAAGCGCTATGGCAAGGCTGGCGCCTCGACGAGGTTGAAGGCGGCTACGCAATGACGCCGAGCGACCCCGACTGGCAGGCAGGTTGGCGCGTCTGGGATCTACGGGAGCAGTCTCTCCATTTGCAAGGCGCGATGCTCAACCACCAGATCGAGCGTGCGCTGCCGGGAGCCCTGCGAGAGCCCGCCCTACCGCTGACCGTCGTCGCCGTGGAGTGGGCTGACGGCGAGGCCTTTCCCGTGACTGGAGCGCCGGACGAAAGACGGACGATCGGCCACCGGTTGTCATTGGACGCGATCGACGATGCTTACACCCGGGTGTTCGCCGACCAGCAGGTCGGCGGCCCGGGCGTCACGCCGGCCCTGCTGTCGCGGGTGATCGAGATACTGCAGGATCTGGCGCAGGAACTACTTCCCAACGACCCTGATCCCGACAGACCCGACTGGTCGACGATGGAGCGCGCGGCCTGCTCGATCAAACGAGCGACGGTCGTCGCAGCGACGGCCACTTGCCTCGAGATCGACACGGAGACCGCCGACGCCTGCATCACGGCGCTTACCACCGATCCGGTAGCGGACATCGCCGAGCTCTTCCGCATCGGCCTCTGGCACAAGCCGCTCGTCGCCGTGTCCGGTGGGGAACGACTGCTCTTCGCCGTCGGGGCTCTGGTGTGGGGTTCGCCCATCCGCCGCACCGAGCGGTGGCTGCAGGGCAAGGGAAGAGTTGATCTATCGAAGACGGCGAACGGTGAGATCTACGAAGCGTCGGTACGTGCACTCGTGCGCGGAGCGCTTGAGGGCAATCCCGTGCTCGAGCCGTCCGCATGGGCAGTCGCGTATCTCCCCGGGCGCAAATCGGACGAACAGATCGATTTGCTGATCCGCATCGATGACGTCGTTCTGGTTTGCGAGATCAAGTGCCTGCTCGCCCCGTCCGAGCCCGGCGAGTGCTACAATTACGTGCGCAAGCTCGAAATGGCCTCCGTCCAGGCGATGCGGAAAGCCGAATGGTTGCGGATCGAGCAGACACTCGCGCACGAACTCCTGGCAGACATGCGGGAATTGCGCATGGTGCCGCTCATCGTCGTCAATCAGAGTAACGGGGTGGGAATGGAGGTCGGCGGCTGTCACGTCATCGACGCGCATTTCCTGAGGATATTCCTCGGCGACGGCGAATATCACGCCGGCGCGAGGTTCGAACCCGGAGGTCCGATCAACTTCGACACCAGGAAGCTCTACGGATCGGCGGCGGAGGCGGCGGCATGTCTTCCTGAGGTGTTCGCCCAGCACCTCGGGGTCGCCCGATACCGCGCCGCAATCCGGTGGACGACGAGCGTTATCCCCCTTGCCGGGGAGGCTGGCGAGCTTACGATGACCTATCCGGTTGTTGACGAACCAACCTATCACGCCCTGGGACCGTTCGCAGAGGACTGAACCTGGCTTCTCGGGGAGCGACGGCGGGCTAACCACGTCACCATGTCAGCCGGTGGCTAGTCGCCTGCGCGTTACGGATCGAACGACCTCCTCGACCGGCGCTGCGCGATGAGCTGTCCCGTCAGCCGATGGTTCTGGACGGGGGAATTCACGACCGCAGGTGCAGGCCGCTTCCGACGGCAGCCGATCCGCTTGCGGAGACCATCGTCTCGGCTGCCGCCGCCCGGCCACAATGGTCAGCGCCTTTGCCGTTCAAGATTGGACCCATCACCACCTCTCCGACGACCGCCGTCTGCGGGTATCAGCCGGCGCGTTGCAGGTTCGCATCCCCGGCGACATCCATGGAAACCAAGCAGCCAACCTTTTGCGTCGGTGCATTCCGTCGCCCGAGTCGTCTGCGGCGCATCGATAGAGCTAAAACCCGCGTGGCTTCGTCCGATGCGAAGCGCGTGGTCAATCCGCGTTGGGGCGATTTGAAGAGGGCGGCGTCCGCGACGGTCCGGCGAAGTCGAAAGAAGCGACCTCGGTCCGGATCGCGACCAGGAAAGCGTCCGCGACAAGTTGAAAGGGCGCCACGTCGATGTTCGACCGGCGGTCTGCCAAGCGTTCAACGAACTCCCTGTAGATGTCGAGATACTCGTCGGCCGGACCGACGAACGGTGGCGCGCCCTCGATCTCCAGTCGCGACCCACCGTCAGTCAGCTCGAGCCGCGTCCCGTCGGTGGTTTCGACGGAGATGGACCATGTCTGCAGGCCGGTCTGACGCCAGTCGAATTCGCCGGTCAGCTGCCCATCCGAGGCGAGGCCGGTGCCGAATGTCAGACGGGCCGCGATAGGCGCCTGGCGGTTGGCTGGAAAGAACAGCTCAGCCGCACTCACGAACACCGGTTCGGGAAGGATGCGGGTCAGGATCGACAGCGCGTTGATGCCGGGATCGAAGATGCCGAAGCCGCCCGCCTCCAGGATCCAGTCCTGTCCGGGATGCCATTGCCTTAGATCCTCCTTCCAGATGACGCCGAGAGACTTCACCGTCTTGCCGGCAAGGAGATCGGCGGCGCGCTTGACGGCGGCATTATGCTGCGCGTGGTAGGTGGCAAAGGCGACCTTGCCGACCGCCGCGGCACGCCGCGCGATGTCGCCGACCTCCGCGACCGTCGCCGCGGGCGGCTTCTCGAGCAGCACATGTTTGCCGGCCGCCAGGCATGCAGCGGCGATCGAGCGGCGTGGCCCGGGAGGAGTGCAGATCGCCACCGCGTCGAGGTCCGCGACGGCTTCCAGCATTTCGACGTAGCCGGGGAAGGCGGGAACGCCCGACGGCGGCGGTGACCCGCCGATGTTGGATACCGCCGCGAGCTCGAACGCGCCTGTGCCGGCGATCGCGGGGAGGTGCTGATCGCGTGCGATCTTGCCGAAACCTATGATGCCGATCCTGTACTTGGACAATGCGGTCCCTCTCGTTTGTGTGCTTCGATCCCGTCTCGATGCCTGTCCCGCCGATCCGGCGACATCTCGACAACGTCACCGCTCCTAGCCGCCGAGGCAATCATGCAATGCGGGATCATCAGGGTTCACGGTAATCCATTGTCCATCGGGGGTCTGAAACCGCGGTTGGGCGAAACCGCCTCCCAGCTCCCAACCACTCGTTGACGAAGTCCGCGGTATGGGCGCGGTCTGGTGCATAGAGAGATTCCGACGGATGGTGAGCGGCAGTGCAGTCAGCTTGATGAAACGACGGCTGCCGGCGCGAGGTCGGAGACACCGACGCCGACTTCGGCGCGTCGGGACTGGTGCGCCCTGCGTCGCCGGCGGTTCAGGAAGACCAGCAACCATCCCGTCAGCAGAACAGCTGTTCCGATGTACCAAGCGTTGTACTTGGCGCTCGGATCGGACGCGGAGATGCCCGCCGAGTACGCGACGTACACGAGCATGACGAGCGCCAAGGCCGGGAGCAGGGAGAGCATGGTCGCCGTGCCGGCGGGATGTTTCGACCAGACCAGCCTGATGTAGGCCGCGAGCATCGCGACGTAGGAGAGAACCAAAGTGATAGTGAAGGTGTCGATGTACCAGACGAGGTTCGCGAAGGGCCGTAGCCAGACGGCGAGTATACCCGCGGCCGCGAGTCCGAAGATCGCCGTCGATGGCGCTTGATGGCGGTTGGTTCGACAGACCCTGGCCGGCAGGTGTCCGTCCTGCCCCATGCGGTACAGGGTCCGCGCGCCCGAGTTGAGGGATGCCTGCATGCCGGCGAAGCTGGACGTTACGACGACAAGGGGGGCGATCCAGGTAAGCCAGCCCGGAAGATAGACGGCGGCCACGGTGGCGATCGGGCTTCCACCCGGCGCGGCACTCGCTTTGGTGAGTTCAGGAATGGGGACTGCGAACTGCCAGCCGATGGCTGCGAGGCTGTAAACGATCAGCGCGAGGCCTAGAACGAGCACGAGCGAGCGTTGCACCGTCCGCACCGGCACCTTCGATTCTTCGATGAAGTTGATCGCCGAGTCGAAGTTGGCGAGCATGAAGACGCCGAATAACACGCCCTGACCGACGGCCATCAGTCCGCCGGCGGCGCTGACCGAGTAGAGGGACAGGATCGGCACGTCGTGGACCTGTGGAGCGATGATGCCGCAGAGGCCAAGTCCTGCGACCACCACGATCTCGAACGCGAGAAGGACACCGGCGATCTTCGCCGTCAACTCAACGCCGCGGTTACTGACCACCGAGAACACCACGAGCATCACCGTGCCGATGATCCTCGCCTGATAGTCCCCCTGTAGAGCGGGAACGAGCGCCTGGATGTACTGTGCCCCGATCACCGCGGTCAGCGGGGCGGTCGTGGCGGCCATGACCGTATAGGTCCAACCGAGTACGGTCGCCGCTCCGGGATGCACGAAGCGCTCGGTGAATGTGAACACGCCTCCGGCGGACGGGGCCTCACGGACGAGACGGATCAGGCAGAACGCCAGGACGCACATCGGGAACAGGAAGGCGATGAGGATCGATAGCGGCGCCGCGTGCCCTACGACCCCGTAGATGAGCGGTATCGCGGAAGCCGCGATGTAGCCTGGAGCGTTGAAGGCGAACGCGGCCAGTGTCACGTCGTACGTATTCAGCCGTCCCTTTTTGAGTTTGGTCTCGACGTCCGTGATCGACCCGTCCTCGTCGTACCCGGTCAGGTCGTTGAACGTCATCGCGCCGAGCCGATCGCGATGATGACTTGGTAGGGGTCATGCGCCATGTTCTGCTCCTCGACCTTCGATCGGACCGCGAGCGCGGATTCAAGGAAGCCTGTTCGGCTAGGGTTTCGCCGGGTACCAGCTGTCGGGTTCGGGGTAGGTCCAGTCGTCCGGGAAGACGTAGGTCTCGAAGCAGGTCGTCGTCGCATCCTCGGTTCCGAAGAACGCGAAATGGTTTGTGCCCATCCAGCTGCCTGACTGGATCAGCTTGAACCCACGCCGGGCGAACTCCTCAAGTCGGGCCTCGAACGGCATGTTGTTGCAGTCATGGGCGGTGTGATGGACACCCTCACCGTGCCAATCGAGGTGGTCCCTGAAGATCGTATCGCCGGAGACCGGCTCTATCAGTTCCCAGATCATGTCCCCGACCTCGGCGAAGCATACCGTGAGGACGAATTCGGCAGGCCTGCCACGATACGTCTGATTGGCCGTGTTCCCGGGATTGAATGTGAAGACCCGCCACGGGCCGATCCCGAGCCGGCAAAGCCCCTCCATCGTACGGCGATGGTCCTGCGTGACGATGCACGTCTCAACCATCCTGCCCAAGAAGGACGCCGGTGCCGCCGCCATTGCGGGTATCACAGGATTTTCTTGGTCTCGAGGATCGTGCGCCATCGGGTCGGCATCCTAACGGGTGAAGGCGGAAGGCAGGTTTGACCGCCGTTGGATCGGCCGATCACACGACCGGCCGGCCGGAGTCAGGTCGTGCCTTCCTCCTGCTGAAGAGCACTATCAGCGATTGCGATCTGTCAGGCTTAACCAGTTAAGCAGCTTCGCGGATTGCGGGGCCTGGCTTCCGACCGTCGACTCGCATGCACGTCGCCACCTTAACCTTCTTTGGCGGCCCGGCAGCGCTTCTTCGCGCCCTGTCGGCGGTGTCGCTCACGACTTCAACCTTTGTCGGCGATTTGTAGCCTATCCTGCGCCGTAATCATCCGCATTGCCCTTTCCTCGCCTGATGGGCCGACCGGTATGGTACCAACCGCATGAAATCGCTCAGCGTGTGTCATGTCTGGCAAAGTCACTGGGTCACTGAATTCTCGACGTCGAAAGGCTCGGACAATGTCAGTCGATACGATTAGGCCGAGGCGAAGTTTCGAGGGCCACACTACGGCTCCGGGCGCCGCTGAAGTCGCGAGCAGGTACGAATATTGGCTGGTCCAGGCGTTGATCGACTTCGAGGTGCCGCGACGGTGTTGACGCCGACTGCCGGTGTGGGGTCGCAACTGCACGGTCCGTTCAATCCGACTCCGGAACCCCGTCACTCCGGTTGGCGCGCCCGTCTCGGTTGGCGCCCACCCTTCTACCAGGCCCTCTCCTGATCGCTTGATCATCGGGCCCGACACCGCGCGGACGACGCAATTTGGAGGAGAACGCCATGACCATGATCAGCACCGCCCCTACAACGATCGAGGACCCCAAGCGTCAGATGGACTCGCCTGTACTGGGCACGACGATCGCGAGGGTCGGGGGGTGGACGATCACCGTCACGCTCGCGATCGTCTTCTTATGGTTCGGCTCCTTGAAGTTCGTGCCATTCGAGGCAGAGGGTCTGGCCCCGATCATCTCTAACAATCCTCTGATTTCCTGGCTGTACGACCTCTTCGGCGTGCAAGGCGGTGCGAAGTTTCTGGGCGTGTTCGAAATCACCACGGCCCTCTTGATCGCTGCGCGCGTAGTAGATCCGCGGGCGTCCGCACTGGGTGGAGCCATGGGCGCTTGGTCGTTCGTCCTCACCCTGAGCTGCCTCTTCACCACGCCAGGTGTCATCGCCATGGGCCACGAAGGAACGCTCGAACTCTCGACGGCGCCCGGCGCCTTTCTGCTCAAGGACATCGTCCTCTTCGCCGCGTGTCTCTGGCTGCTCGGCCATTCGCTCGTGGAAGCTAGCGTGCGTCGGCGCTCGCGCTGACGGTCGCCGGACCGCGCGCTCCCACCCTCCCGGCGCGCGGTCCGAAAAACCAGCTTCGAGGGCCCTCGGGAGACCGGCGGGCCGCGACGGCGGCAACCAGAATTCGCGCTGGGCCGTGCAAATCCGAGCGAGAGTTGCCGGATGAGGCTGACGACCAGGCGATGCGGCCCCTCGGACCGCAGTCAATCGGTCGCCGACGAAGGAACGATAAGATGCGAAGTGTTGTGGTCCCATCGTCACCGTTCAAGCGCTTGGCAGAGCGCCTTTTGCGAAGCGCGCTCGTAACGATCTTCATCGTCTTCGGCCTTCAGAAGTTCTCGCCTATCGAAGCCAAGGGCATCGCACCGCTGGTGAGCAACAGCCCACTCACCTCATGGCTCAACGTCCTGGGCGTCGAGGGTGCCAGTATGGTGGTCGGGGCCTCCGAGCTCACCTTCGGCGTCCTGCTGGCAGTCGGATTCTGGCGGGCCGGCTCGAGGTTCGCGTTGGCCGGGGCCGCCGGGGCCTGCCTTACCTTCGTCACGACGCTCAGCTTCCTCCTGACAACTCCGGGCGTGTTCGCCCCCGATGCGGCCCCGGTGATGACACCGGACGGCCTCTTCCTAGTGAAGGACATTGTCCTGCTGGCCTCCTCGTTGCTAATGCTCTCGATAGGCCTGGCCGAGCGCGGCGCAGTCCGCGGACATGCCGCGGCCGTTCGGATCGACGGGCCGCGGCCGTCGGCGGAGTCCCCCGATGCCTGAAGCATCGACAGCTCGGCCGGACACTCCGCGTCCCCAGCCCGCCGGCCACGCTCGGCAGGACTTCAATCCACTAACCCGCAAGCTGTCCCACTTCGCGGAGCTCACGCCATCCGACCACGACGTCCTCGACGCACTCACGAGTGCGGAGGAATGCTTTCCCGCCCGTGTCGACATCGCAGGCGAGGGGGACGTGCCGCGATCGGTGTTCATGATGAAGGAGGGCATGGCAATCCGCTATCGCATGCTGCCAGACGGAGGACGGCAGATCATGACGTTCCTCCTTCCCGGGGATCTGTGCGACTCACATGCGTTCCTGCTGCGTTCCATGGATCATTCGATCGGCACCCTGACCCCTGTCCGGATCGCGCCGATCTCCCGAGACGGCATGATGGAGACCTATGCGCGCCGACCGCGCATATCTGCAGCGCTCTGGTGGAGTTCGATGCAGGAGGAGGCGATGCTGCGCGAGCGCATCGTCTCGCTCGGGCGCCGCGACGCCCGGGCACGCATCGCCTATCTGTTCTGCGAACTGCTCTGGCGCCACGCGGCGATCGGCCTCGCGGACGGAGGGCGGTTCCTGTTTCCCCTAACCCAGACCGAACTCGGGGACACGCTCGGCATCACTCCCGTTCACGTGAACCGCATCCTCAAGGAGTATCGACTACGCGGTCTGATCTCGATGGAGCGGCGGGTCGTCCATCTTTTGGATGTTCAGGGTCTTCAAGGCATCGCCTGTTTCAATCAGAGCTATCTGCAACTACGCGGTGCGACCCCCGACGTGGTCCGATACTGCGACGAACTCGAGAGACGCGAGCCACCTGCTCCACGCGTGACCACCGGACAGGCATCTCCGGCTGCCCCGGTCGGCCGGTCGGCGACGCAAACCAGTTAAGCAATGCTAGCCGTCGAATCGACGTAGGCAATCGATCCAGACGGAAACCGAACGGTTTCAAGCGAGAATGGCCGTATCCGCGGCTCAGGAGAACCAGCATGACCGACCAGGATCGCCAGAAGGAGACCGTAAGACGCATCTACGCGAGCTGCTGGAACATGGGCGACATGGCGAGCATCGACGACATCTTCGCGGTCGATGTCGAGCATGGTCACTTCCTGCCGGGCTGGCCGAAGGGGCGGGAGGGCTTCAAGGCGCTCGTGCAGTTCTGGCGCAACGCTTTTCCAGATATCCGCGAAGACGTCGTGGAAATCCTTTCGGAAGGCGATCAGGTCGCCAGTCGTTTTCGCTTGCAGGGGACCCACCAAGGCGACTTCTACGGCATTCCCGGAACCGGGCGCACGGTGGACATATACGGCGCGGAGATCTTCCGTTTCAGAGACGGCAAGGTCGTCGAGTACGTGTACCATGAGGACACGCTCGGCTTGTTCTTCCAGCTCGGCGTCCTTCCGCTGGGCAACTCCGACATAGCAGGTGTCCTGACCAAAGCAGCGTAGGCGGTCGGAGTATCCCGGCCTTCGTTCGTCTTCGAATCTGATCCGGCCCGCATAGGGCCGCGAGGGACCAGTGACATGCCCAAGCCATCCGTCGATCTGTCCGGAAGGACCGCCATCGTTACGGGCGGCAGCCGCGGAATCGGCTATGCGGTCGCCGAGGCCTTCGCCGACGCCGGTGCGGACGTGCACATCGTCGCCGAAAGCGGCGACGTGCATCAGGCCGCCGAGAGGTTGCGCCTCGGCGACGGCCGCAAGGTGACGGCTCATCTCTGCGACATAGCCGACCGCGCCGCTGTCGAGGCGTTGGTGACTAAGATCCCGACGCCGGACATTCTCGTCAACAATGCCGGTCTCGAGGCTCTCACCTGGATCGACGATGCCCGTTCCGAGACGTTCGAACTGGTCGAGCGGATCAGCCGCATCAACATCGTCGGCACCTGGTCGGTCACGCAGGCCTTCCTGCCGGCGATGACCCGAGGCGCTTCGATCATCTGCACCGCGTCCATCTGGTCACGAACCGCAGAATCGGGATTCTCGGCCTACGCGGCATCCAAGCATGCCACCTTGGGCTTGGTCCGCACCTGGGCCAGGGAGCTCGGCCCCAGAGGCATCCGCGTCAATGCCGTGGCGCCGGGCTGGGTGCGTACCGACGCAGCGCTGCGTTCGGCGGATTATCTGGCCGAGGCTACTGGGCAGACGACTGAGGCGGTCCTCGCCGCCGCAACGGCTCAGCAGTCCCTTCCAGGCTTCATCGAAGCAGCCGACGTGGCAGGCGCCTATCTCTTCCTCGCGAGCGACTGGGCGGCGAGCATCACGGGCCAGTCGATCCAGGTCGACCGCGGCGCGGTGCACGCCTGAAGCAGGTACTTGGTACCCTCGAAAGGAACTATTCATGACGCCGCCCCTGACCGACGCGTCCGACGCCGGACGTCTTACCAAGCATCGCTTTGCGTCCGTGCACGGACGGGGGGTCTTCTATCGGGAGGCAGGCGACCCTGCCGAGCCCACGATCATCCTGCTGCCGGGCCTGCCGAGCGGCAGCCAGATGTTCCGTGAACTTATCCCGGCTCTGTCGGATAGCTTCCATGTCGTCGCCCCCGACTACATCGGCTTCGGCCATTCGGATGCGCCGTCGAACACGGAGTTCGAGTACACCTTCGACAATCTGACGAGGCATGTGACCGGCCTGATCGACGTGCTCGGACTCACATCCTACATTCTCTACATGCAGGATTACGGGGGCCCGATCGGCTGCCGCATCTTCACTGAGCGCCCTGACGCGGTGAAGGGGTTGGTGGTCCAGAACGCCAACTCTTATGTAGAAGGTATCGGCGATCCGCTGAGGGACGCTCTCGCCCCGTTGTGGGAAAGCCGCACGGACGCCACGGAAGCCCCTGGCCGTGAGTTCCTCGGGCCGGCAAGCACCAAGTACCAGTGGCTGGTTGGCGCTAGGGCCGAAGAGAACATTAATCCCGACAACTGGGTGCTCGACCAGGCGCTGCTGGACCGCCCCGGCACACAGGATTATCAGGTTGACCTTCTTGAAGACTACAAGTCCAATGTCGCTCGATATGACGATCTGCATGTCGCATTTCGCGAGCATCAGCCTAAAACGCTGATCCTCTGGGGCAAGAACGATCCGATCTTCGTCGCGGCAGGAGCAGAGGCCTACAAGCGCGACCTCCCCGACGCAAAGCTGGTCTGGCTGGACGCCGGCCATTTCGTGCTCGACGAGAACACTGCGCAAGTGGCGCGCGAGATCAAGGCGTTCTTCGCGGCTTAGAATTCTGGGCCAGATGCCGCAGCACCGACGGGCGCCCAACGTAATGGACGACCCAGGCGACGACCAACGGACATCTCGACCGCTTTGCGACCCGCGGTCTGGAAGCCGCGCGTTCCGCGAAGGGAACCGAGGCCTGCCTGGCGGGGCGGTGGCAGCTCCGTCGGAGAGCGGCGGGACTTTAGACGTTCATGGATTCTTCCCTGCAGATCCACGTCCCGATGGGAAGCGAGCGGTTCATCTCGACTACGACCGGCCGGCGATGCGCGCTCATCACATAATTTTCCGCCGCTTGTGAAAACTAACCTGGTTCCGCTGCTGTCTCCGCAGCTAAGGTTAAACGATCGTATGCTCGATCACCCAGAGCCTCACGGCCACGCTGCATTGCTGCTGTGCGAAAGTCTGATGATCACGCTCGTTGAGAACGGTGTCATAACGAGGGAAAACGCACGTGATACGGTCGAGCACGTCGTCAATGTGAAGCGGGACGGGGTCGTGGTGAGCATGGTTTCGATCGGCCTGCTCAGGGGCATTGAAAGAAGCCTCGCGGCCGCTGCAATCCTACCATCGGAACGTTCGTGATCAAGGAGGCGGCGGGTGCGCCGCAGCGGGCCGTGAGACCGATCGGCGCGATTTCGGCAGATCGTTCGGTCGGCTCGTCCGTTAGCACCAGTGGCGTCGAAGGCGGCACGGCACCGTCCGCCGCCCAGCAATTCGCGATGTTTGCCGACGGTTCCGCGGACCCTCGCCTGATTGCGCATCGAGCCCTGGAGAGGATAGCGGATGTCGACGACGCGTCGATCTTCGTCCTGACGACGCCCGATCGTGCAGCGCAGGAAGCGGCCGCATCCGCAGCTAGGCATCGCGACGGGCGACCATTGGGAATGCTGGACGGCATCCCGGTAGCCTGGAAAGACTTGTTCGATCTGAAGGGAGAGGTCACACGAGCTGGGTCGCGCATCCTTCCGAACGCGCCAGCCGACGACGACGCACTCCTCGTGCAACGCCTTTCCCGGGCAGGGGCCGTATCGGTCGGCAAGCTCAATCTGACCGAATTCGCCTTCTCGGTCCTAGGATTGAACCCGCACTTCGGCACGCCTCGAAACCCCTGGAGCGACGAACCGCGCGTACCCGGCGGCTCGTCGTCGGGCTGCGGCGTCGCGGTGGCACGCGGCATGGTCCCGGTCGCGATCGGAACCGATACCAGCGGCTCGGTACGCGTGCCCGCGGCGTTCAACGGGGTTGTAGGCTTCAAACCTTCGGGCGGACGTTGGCCGCTCGAGGGGTGCTTCCCCCTATCCAAGACGCTCGACACCGCGGGCGTTCTCTGCCGCACGCTGCTGGACGCCATCAATGTCGATGCGGTCGCACGCGGCGTCGAGGCGGCGTCCCCTCGCGAGGCCGGCATCGCCGGCCTTCGGCTGGTGGTGCCGAACAATGCGGTCTGGCAGGACTGCGAAGCGGGTGTCCGGGCGAACACCGAGGCTGCGCTCCGGCGCCTCTCCGATGCGGGCGCCCTCATCGAGCGCCGCGACTTGCCAGCGCTCGACGCTGTGCTTGCACTGAACGCGCGTTACGGAACGCTCGTCGCGCTGGAAGCATACCAATTGCACAAGGCCCGGCTCGCGAGCGACTCCGCGCGCATGGACCGGCAGGTCGCCGCACGCATGCTCGCCGGCGCTGCTATCGGTCCGGCTGCGGAAGCTACGATACGAGGGGCGCGCGACCAGCTCATAGCCGAACTTGATCACGTCTTCGACGGGGACACGCTGCTCGCGTTCCCCACGGTAACTCACACCGCACCGCGCCTCGCCGCGCTGGAAACCGACGACGCGCTGTTCGCGGCGACCAACATGGCGACGATGCGCAACACCATGCTGGGCAATTTCCTGGACTGGTGCAGCGTCTCGATCCCGAGCGGAACCGACGAACTTGGCTTGCCGACCGCGCTCCTGCTGTCAGGCGGCCACGGCCGTGACGATCACCTGCTCGCCGCGGCGTTCGCGGCGGAGCCATGGGTCCGCGGAACAGACCCGGCCGGACGAAGCTCATCGCCGGCCGGCACGACCGAACCGTCCAAGGAGGCACCATGACCAAGGAAATTCTCTGCAGCTTCGGCGTCGACGTCGACGCGGTCGCCGGCTGGCTGGGCTCCTACGGCGGCGAGGATTCGCCTGACGACATCTCGCGTGGCCTGTTCGCCGGCGAGGTGGGCAGCCCCAGGCTGCTCAAGATGTTCGAGCGGTTCGGGATCAGGACCACTTGGTTCATCCCAGGCCACTCGATCGAGACATTCCCGGAGCAGATGAAGGCTGTGGCGGACGCCGGGCACGAGATCGGGATCCACGGTTACAGTCACGAGAATCCAATCGCGATGACGCGGGAGCAGGAAACGGCCGTCCTCGACAGGTCGATCGACCTCGTGACGTCGCTGTGCGGAAGGCGTCCGACCGGCTACGCGGCGCCATGGTGGGAGTTTTCGCCGGTTACGAATGAGCTGCTGCTCGAACGTGGCATCAAGTACGACCACTCACTGATGCACCATGACCACCAACCCTACTATGTCCGGGTCGGCGACAGCTGGACCAAGATCGACTATTCGAAGGAGCCTGCGGACTGGATGAAGCCGCTGATCCGCGGCACCGAGACCGACCTGATCGAGATACCCGCCAACTGGCACCTCGACGACCTGCCGCCGATGCTTTTCATCAAGAAGGCTCCCAACAGCCATGGCTTCGTCAATCCTCGCGATATCGAGCAGATGTGGCGCGACCAGTTCGACTGGGTCTATCGCGAGCACGAATACGCCGTCTTCCCGATGACGATCCACCCGGACGTATCGGGCCGGCCCCATGTCCTCATGATGTTGGAGCGCCTCTACGCGCACATGATAGCGCACCCCGGCGTCCGGTTCGTGACGATGGACGAGATGGTGGACGACTTCGCCAAGCGCTCGCCGCGCGTCCGTTAGCTGGATGTGCTCCCTGTGCGGCATCTTGGGCGGGTCGGAGCATTGGGCGGATGCCCATGTGCGGCCTGGCACCTTCACCCGCAACACAGGGCGGCTCGAGCGGCTCCGCGAACGCGCGCGGAGGGTCCACCACGCCCGTGACATGCTGCGGCCCTTCGGGCTCGAACTGTCGGACTGGAACGGCGCGGCGTTTCTGTTGTCGACGCGGACCGGCAGGACCGAGATCGTCGACGGTCTCGGCCACCTCTGGTTTGCCGCCGAAGCGTTGGTGGGCGCTGCCCCAGATCCCCTCGATCCGCGGGTGCTGCGGCAACTCGAAACGCGACGGTGACGGCAGCTCCGGCTTCCACGCCGGTGATCCTGCTGACGGGCTTTTTGGGCTCGGGCAAGACGAGCCTGTTAGGCCGGCTTCTGCGCGATCCGGCCCTTTCGGACACCGCGGTCCTGATTAACGAGTTTGGGGAGATCGGGCTCGATCACCACCTGCTTGAGCGGATCGACGAGACGGTGGTACTTCTCCGTTCCGGGTGCGTGTGCTGTACGATAAGGGGCGAGCTTTCGGAGGCGATCGCCGCGTTGCACTCCCGTCGCGCGCGTGGAGAGGTGGCCGCCTTCCGGCGGCTGGTGATCGAGACGACGGGCCTTGCCGACCCCTTGCCGGTGATGACCACCGTCGCAGCCGATCCGATGCTCAGACACCACTTCAGGATGGGTGCGGTGGTGACCACCGTGGACGCCGTAAACGGCCGCGAACAGCTTGCCGCCCAGTCCGAGAGCGTGGCGCAGGTCGCGGTCGCGGATCGTATCGTGCTCACGAAGACGGACATCGCCGATCCCTCGACGCGGTCGGACCTGATCCGCACCATCAGGACGATCAACCCGGCGGCGACGTTGACCGTATCCGCTGAAGCCTTCGACGCGGAGATGCTGCTGAGCGAGTGCCGTGTGCTGCCGGCGGTCATCCCATCGAGACCCATGCGGGGCTTGTCCGGCCACGCCGCTGAGGTTTCGTCGCTCGCGATCTTCGTCGACCATCAGCTCGACTGGACCGTTTTCGGCTTGTGGCTGACCATGCTCCTGCATCGGCACGGCGATCGCATTCTCCGGGTCAAGTGCCTGTTGAACGTCGAAGGGGCGGAGGGGCCGGTCGCCGTTCATGGCGTCCAGCAACTCGTCCACGTGCCCACTCACCTGTCCCGATGGCCCGATGCCGATCGGCGATCAAAGTTGGTGTTCATCACACGCGGGCTGGATCCGACGTTGATCGAGCGCTCGATGCGCGCCTTCAACCTGCTTCACTAGCGGCGCCCTGGCGTGCGGACGCCGGCGGCGCTGATCGTGCGCGCAGTATACCAGTTAAGCGCGAGGGAGCGTCGATGCCGGTATATCGATCCGGTGACCTCCGGTGCCGGCTGGTCGCTCGTGGAGACCACTCATGGCGCTTGCTTCGCGAGGAACGATCATGCGGCTGCGGCCGGGAAGGCAACATCGGCGGCGCTTCCGATGAATTGGACGTTCCTGATGCTGGCCGCGGGGTGCGAAGTCGCCTTCACGACGACCTTCAGGCTGAGTGACAATTTCAAGAACTTCGCGGCGACCGCAGCTTTCCTGATCAGCCTGCTGGCCAGTCTCTTCTTCCTCCAGCTCGCAATCCGGTCGATCCCCCTCGGCACCGCCTACGCCATATGGACCGGCGTCGGTGCGATCGGGACCGTGGCGATCGGGATGATCTGGTTCGGTGAACCCGTGACGGCGCTTCGCATCGGGCTGATCATGGGAATCGTCGCAGCCACCATCGCCTTGAAGTTCGCTTGAGCCGTCATCGGCAAGGAGAGGATCCCGACATGATGACCGACCGCCCTCTCTCCCCGCACCTGACATGGTACCGGCCGCAGCTGACGTCGGTCCTATCCATCGCGCACCGCGCGACGGGCATCGCGCTTTCGCTCGGATCGATCCTGCTCGTCTGGTGGCTCGTCGCGATCGAAGCGGGAGGCGAGGCGTATCGCGTTACGCAGGAATGGATGACGTCGCCCGTCGGCATCGCCGCGCTGGCAGGCTGGTCCGTGGCGTTCTTCTATCATCTAAGCAATGGCGTTCGGCATCTCGCGTGGGACGCGGGCTACGGCTTCGGGATCCGAACGGCATATCGAAGCGGATACGCCGTTCTGGTCTCGACCGCGCTTCTGACCGCGACCGCCTGGCTTGTGGCGACGTTCGCTTGATGGGCGGATCCGAGAGAGGTGAGGCCCCAGGCGTCTCCGCCTTGCAGGATGATTCCCGCTTTCGGCGCGTCGCCGGCCTCGGCAGTGGGCGCAACGGATTGGGGGACTGGCGGCTGCAGAGATTGACGGCCTTGGCGCTGCTTCCACTGGGCTCGTTCTTCGTCGTTTCGGTCCTGCGGCTGGCGACGGCGCGGGGCGACACTGCTGCCGAGTGGCTCGGGCGACCCCTCAACGGCTTCGTGATGCTCCTCTTCGTCGCGGCGGTGACTTCGCACTCGGTGGTCGGGCTTCGGTCCGTCCTTGCCGACTACGTACATGGCCGGGTAAACTCGTTTCTGGCCGGGATCGTGGTCCGTGGGCTCGCGGTCATGCTCTGCGTTGCCGGCATCCTTGCGATCCTGAAGGCGTTCGTCGGCGGCGGGGCGTCGTGACCCAAGCGTACGACATCATCGATCACGAATTCGACGTCGTGGTGCTGGGAGCAGGCGGTGCCGGATTGCGCGCCACCCTCGGGATGCTGGCCGGAGGGCTCACGACGGCGTGCATATCCAAGGTGTTCCCGACCCGTAGCCACACCGTGGCCGCGCAGGGCGGCATCAGCGCGGCGCTCGGCAACATGGGTGAGGACGACTGGCGCTGGCATATGTACGATACGGTCGCAGGTGGTGTTTGGCTGACCGACCAGGACGCGGCCGAATACATGTGCAGGCAGGCGATCCCGGCGGTCGTCGAGCTCGAGCACCTAGGCGTACCCTTCAGCCGCACGGAGGACGGTCGCATCTACCAGCGCCGCTTCGGCGGCCACACGACGCACTTCGCCAAGGGCGAACTCGCGCAGCGCTCCTGTGCCGCAGCGGACCGCACCGGGCACGCGATCCTCCACACCCTCTACACGCAGTGCCTGAAGCACAAGGCGCGCTTCTTCGTGGAATACATCGCGCTCGATTTCCTGATGGATGACGATGGCACCTGTCGCGGGCTGATCGCATGGTGCCTGGCGGACGGCTCGATCCACCGATTCCGCTCGCACAGGACGGTGGTCGCGACCGGCGGGTTTGGCCGGGTGTACGAGGCCTGCACGTCCGCGCATACCTGCACCGGCGACGGCAACGCGATGGCCCTGCGCGCCGGATTGCCGCTGCAGGACATGGAGTTCATCCAGTTCCACCCGACCGGCCTGTACGGCGTCGGCTCGCTGATCACCGAAGGGGCCCGGGGCGAAGGCGGTTATCTGACGAACGCGGCCGGCGAGCGGTTCATGGCGAAGTACGCCCCCCGCGAGAAGGACTTGGCGAGCCGCGACATAACCAGCCATGCCGAAGGCGTCGAGATCCGCGAGGGGCGCGGCTGCGGGGAGGGCAAGGATCACATCCTCCTGCACCTCGAGGACATCGAGCGGACCAAGTTGTTGGAACGGCTACCCGGCATCATCGAGACGGTGCGCATCTTCGCGGGTCTGGATGCGACCAGGGAACCGATTCCGGTGGTGCCGACGGTGCACTACTGCATGGGCGGCATCCCGACGAACCTGCAGGCTGAGGCGATCAACCCGTCCGGAGGTGATGTCAACCGGACGGTGCCAGGCCTCATGGCCATAGGAGAGGCCGCCTGCGTCTCGGTCCACGGCGCGAACCGGCTCGGTACCAACAGTCTGCTCGATCTGATCGTGTTCGGTCGCGCCGCCGCTGAACAGGCCGTCCGTACCGTGACGCCCGGCCGCTTCGTCGCGGATACGCCCAAGAGGTCCGAGGCCAAGATCATCGACCGCTTCGACGGCATCCGCTTCAAGAGTGAAGGTCGCACCCCCGGACAGGTGCGGCGTGGCATCCAGAAGATCATGCAGGACAGCTTCGGCGTGTTCCGAACGCGCGAGGCGATGCAGGACGGCAGGGACAGGCTTCGTTCACTGCGCCCCGAGATTTCCGGCATGTCCTTCGATGGACAGAGCCTGGAGTGGAACGTGGCGCTCGTCGCCGCGCTCGAGGCGCACAATCTCGCCGACCAGGCCGATGTGATCATCGACTGCGCGCTCAACCGGACCGAATCGCGCGGCGCGCACATCCGGGACGACTTCACTGAACGGGACGACGCGAACTGGCTCAAGCACACGGTGGCGTGGCGTGACGACCAGGGCGAGGTCCGGATCGACTACCGGCCGGTGCGTCTGAAGACCTGGTCGGACGAGACGCCCAGCATCCCCCCCGGCGAGCGGATCATCTGACCCGTCGCTGAGCGGCTCTTCCATCGGAACATTTCATGGCCGAATTCACCCTGCCCGCGAACTCCAAGGTCGAGAAGGGTCGCCACTGGCCGCTGGTCGATCCCTGCGCGGCGAAGAGAGTAAAATCGTTCGCGATCTATCGCTGGGAATCGCATTCGGGCCGCAATCCGCACCTCGACACGTTCGACATCGACCTGGATGAATGCGGGCCGATGGTCCTCGACGCGCTTCTGAAGATCACTGCGGAGATCGACCCCTCGCTCGCTTTCCGGTTCTCCTGTCGAGAGGGTGTATGCGGATCCTGTTCGATGAACATCGACGGAGTGAACACGCTCGCCTGCCTTACACCGATCAAGGACCTCCGAGCCGGTAACAGTCGGATCGCTCCGCTGCCGCACCTGCATGTCCTGCGCGATCTGATCCCCGACCTGACCGGGCTCTATGCCCAGTACGAGCTCATCGAGCCGTGGCTGAAGAACGACCAGCCCGCACCGGACCGCGAGCGACGTCAGTCGCCGGCCGATGCCGCGAAGCTGGCCGGCCTGACCGAGTGCATTCTCTGCTTCTGCTGCTCGACCGCATGCCCGAGCTACTGGTGGAACCCAGACAAGTATCTTGGTCCCGCCGTCCTGCTCCAGGCGGAACGCTGGATAGCCGACACGCGTGACACCCACACGGGCGAGCGTCTCGATCAGCTCGACGATCCGTTCCGGCTCTATCGCTGCCACACAATAATGAACTGCACGAAGACTTGCCCCAAAAAGCTCAACCCGTCCCGCGCGATCAACGCGATCAAGCAGCAGATGTCGGAGCGTGGTTGAGCCAATGGCGAACGTGCATGATCAGGCCCGGGTCTCGAACCTCGCGCTGACGAACGAGCCGCGGCGCAACAAGGGCACCGCGTTCACGCTCGCCGAACGAGAGGCGAATGGACTGCTGGGGCTTCTGCCGCATCGCGTCGAGACGCTCGACCATCAGCTCCACCGGGTGATGGAGCATCTCGCGCTGAAGTCGTCGGACCTCGAGCGGTACATCTACCTGACCGGACTTCTCGATCGCAACGAGACTCTCTTCTACCGCGTCATCATGAGCGATCCGGTTCGCTTCCTGCCGATCATTTACGCGCCGACCGTCGGCGAGGCCTGTCTCAAATTCGGTACCATCTATCGGCGGGCGCACGGCATGTACGTCGCCCATGACATGAAGGGCCGCGTCGCGGAGGTGCTGCGCAACTGGCCCGAACGCGACGTACGGTTCATCTGCGTCTCAACCGGCGGTCGCATCCTTGGCCTGGGCGATCTTGGTGCGAACGGCATGGGGATCGCGATCGGGAAGCTGCAGCTCTACACCGCTTGTGCGGGCGTCCCGCCGGAAAAGCTGCTGCCGGTGCTGCTGGACATCGGCACGAGCCGGGCGTCGTTGCGGGCGGATCCGCTGTATCTCGGCCTCCGACAGGAGCCCCCGCCCACCGCGGAGCTCGACGAGTTCGTCGAGGAGTTCGTGCAAGCGGTCCAAGAGGTGTTTCCCGGCTGCTGCATCCATTTCGAGGACTGGGAGGGTACCGACGCCATCCGCCTGCTCGACCGCTATACAGACAGGGTCCTCTGCTACAACGACGACATCCAGGGCACCGCCGGCGTCGCGCTGGCGGGTCTGACCACCGCCTTGCAGATCACCGGTGCGGAACTCACCGACCTCCGTCTGCTCTTCCTCGGTGCCGGTTCCGCCGCGACAGGCGTGGCGGGGCTGATCGTGAAGGCCATGCAGGCCAAGGGACTGTCGGAGAGTGACGCGGCGGCGCGCATCGCGATGTTCGACAAGCACGGGCTCGTCGAAGCGTCACGCGGCGACCTTACGCCCGCACAGCGGCGCTACGCTCACGACGCAGCGCCCTCGACCGACTTCGTCGCGACGATCGAGAGCTTCAAGCCCACGGCGCTGCTCGGCTTGAGCACGCAGGGGGGCGCCTTCGATCAGCGCGTCGTCGAGACGATGACGGCGCTGAACCCCCGGCCGATCATCTTCGCGCTGTCGAATCCCACCGAGAAGGCGGAATGCACCGCCGAACAGGCATACAACTGGTCGAAGGGCACCGCGCTGTTCGCCGCAGGCGTGCAGTTTGCGGACGTCGACTACGAGGGCCGGCGATACCACGCCGGGCAGGCGAACAACTTCTACATCTTCCCGGCGATCGGGCTGGCCACCTATGCGGTGCGCCCAACGCGGCTGACGGACGCCTGCTTCATCGTCGCGGCGGAGGCCTGTGCCGACCAGGTCGGGGACGACCTTCGCGATGCGGGAATGCTGTTCCCGCGCCAAGTGAACATACTCGCGGTGGAGGTGGCCACGGCCACCCGCGTTGCCGAGTTCATGTTCGATACCGGCCTGGCCACCGTCGAACGTCCGCGCGAGATCGGGCCATGGATCGAGGCGATGCTGTACAAGCCGGACTACGAGGCGCATCCGTGATCGACCGAGGCGGCCATTGCCTCTGGAGTTGGGTCGTTCGTCGGCCTGGGACCGCGCGGGCTGCCGAGACCTCCACGAGGAACCGCAGCCGGATTCCCGAGCTTTCGGGCCGGCATCCTGGCGCGGGAGCCGCGGTCTGATTGGCGAGGGAGTAGAATACCTACGCTAGCCGTGGCAGTCCGCCACGAGGAGCTAGACGGCGAGCGGCGATAATGGAGTGGCTTGCGGCGACTATGGCAGGGCCAGCAGTCCCATTTTTACGACCAGCGGACCGACGAGATAAGCCTCGACGAGGTTGAACGGGTGTTAATCTGACGCTGGTGCCGGAAACCGCCGTTGGAGCTTTAAAGGGCACGATATTGAATATTGATCTTAGGGTCAGGACCCATTGATCTGAGGGTCGCGATCTGATTCAGGCTCCGCAAGGAGACTGCGGATGAGCGACCTGTACTGGCTAATGGACGAGCAGATGGCTCGGCTTGAGCCGTATTTTCCCAAGAGCCATGGCAGGCCCTGTGTCGATGTTCGGCGGGTGTTGAGCGGGATCATTTTCGTCAACCGCAACGGGTTGCGCTGGTGTGATGCGCCGAAGGCTTATGGTCCGCACAAGACGCTCTACAACCGGTGGAAGCGGTGGGGCGAGATGGGTGTCTTCCTCCGCATGATGGAGGGGCTGGCCGCCGCAGGCGCTGAACCCAGGACGGTGATGATCGACGCGACAAATCTCAAGGCCCACCGCACGGCATCGAGCCTGCGGGTTAAAAAGGGGTCTCGGCCGGCTGATCGGCCGCACCAAGGGCATGAACACCAAGCTGCACGCCGTCACCGATGCCAACGGTCGGACTCTCAGCTTCTAAATGACCGCAGGCCAGGTCAGCGATTATACCGGCGCTACAGCCCTGCTCGACGATCTGCCCAAGGCGCAGTGGATGCTGGCCGACCGTGGATACGATGCCGACTGGTACAGGGATGCCCTTCAGGCAAAGGGCATAACGCCCTGCATCCCGGGCCGAATATCGCGTCTCGCACCGATCAAATACGACAAGCGCCGCTACAGAAACCGCAGCCCCATCGAGATCATGTTCGGACGGCTCAAAAACTGGTGCCGCGTCGCCACCCGCTACGAAAGATGTCCCACGGTCTTCTTCTCCGCCATAACCCTCGCCGCAACTGTCGTCTTTTGGCTGTGATCAACGAGTCCTGAGCCTAAAGACGACCGCAACCGGATTGGTGTTGGCCACCCATAAAGCACGACTCACAGAAACTCGATATCGGCCGCTCGTGGAGGGGTCTTGATCATGAGCAAGTATCTGAGATTATAATATCGCGCAATGCGGGTTTTTTGTGGTAAAACCCGGTATAGTCTCTTGTTTATGAGATTTGAGCTGTCGGATTTGTTTCAATATCGTAGACTCTCGATGGTATGGCGTGCAGCATGCTGTCGCACACCATTTTGCCTTGACTATACAGGCAGGTTGACGATTATGAGTAACAGGTAGCCGCTTATGCTAATGTTTATTATTGTTAATAATTGATCATTGTCGCTTTAGTCCAGACCGATGCAATGGGTTATATTAGGCTTTTTAATGCTCACACAGCGCCGTGCTAAAGCGAGAAGAGGTGACAACGTAATCATACCTAGTCACGGGTGGAGAGCGGAAATGCGCGACTACCGTGTAACGAAATTACCGAAGTTTCTGGAGGACTAGGACTTGGCGATTGGCAACAATGGGCAAGCAGCAAAGTTCAGGAAATCGTTGTACCTGTTCAGCAGATTAGTGATAGTTTACAGAACTGGCTTAATAGTAATAGCTTTGATCAAGTTGGGCAATATCTTCAAGACGACGGAGGAACTGCTGTGGTCGTGGGCGGTATAGGGCTTGCGGCTGGCGCTGCCTTGGACCCAACGCCGGTTAGCCCTGCTGCTATTGCGTTGGTTGTTGCCGGCGCTGCTACTGCCTTGTCTGGCGCTGCGGCCACAGTTACTGGAAACGCAATAACCAGTCATTTTAACGGGCATGGTGGTTATGCCAATATTCGCTGATTAACTATCCATTTACAAAACAACTTTTACAGAGGTGGCGGCTGGTCAGCATGGGTCATGTGACGATGTTGTTTTTCGATGTCGGAAGATTAAGGCTCAGGCTTTATTTTCGAGATGAGAAAAGGTCGCAATTCTTGCTTCATAACGACCTTTTTATGGCAATTACCGCCATCACTGTCCTTTGCTATTCTTTATTCAGAGACAAACTGCCTTGGTTCATCTCAATACCAGGCATCCTAATCGGCTTATGTTTGTTCGTCTCCTACACCAGAGAGAATAGTTATAGCAAACGTTGCGCCGATGAAAGTGGCACAATAGTAGATAAGATTTCCTCTATTCGACCGGCCGTCCAATTAGTGTTTTCTGCATTCATATTCTCGCTGATCTTTGAAACACTGATCCATCCACGTTATTAACATCACTATTGCCCATCTATCGGAGCGTTTGTCGGTTACACGTCGTTCCGTTCATGCTTTATGTCTGTCGCAGGCCTAAGTTGTGATCCGGCCCGAACCGCAAAAAAGCCTTATTCGCTAAGGGCGACTTTTGCACGACAATCGACCCCTCCTGAGCCGCAGGCTTGCGCCGCACCTCTTCTGCGAGGCCATTCCGGACGAGTAGCGTTCGCCCTTCTGTATTCGCGAACTCCCGATGAGTGGCGATAACCTTGGTTGCATACACCGCAGCCAGTGCGTCGCCAATGCGCGTGTGGTTGTCGGGATCTAGCGAAGCAGTCACCTCGTCCGCAAACACATATTTGGGCTATGGGTATAGCGCGCGTGCCACCAGCACCCGCTGTCGTTGCCCTCCGGACAAGGTGCTGCCCATATCACCGACAAGGCTCTCATAGCCCATCGGCATGAGCTCGATCTCGGCCGCGATTGCCGCCTGCGCGGCAACTTCGCGGACTTGGTCCATATCGATTTCGGGGTCGAACAGCGCGATGTTCTCGGCAATTCTACCAGCGTAAAGCAGGTCGTCCTGCATCACCGCACCGACCTGATGACGGAACGCTGCCTTGCCATAGGTAGTAAGCGGGATGCCATCGACCAACACCTCTCCCGCCATCGGGTCGAGCAATCCGAGCCTAATCTTCATCGACGTCGTTTTGCCGCCGCCGCTCGGGCCGGTGATGATCAACGTCTCATTTGGTTTGATGACGAGGTCGATGCACTTAAGCACCTCGGATTCGCCGGTGCCGTAACGGGACCTCACCCCCCGCAGTTCAATCCAGCCGGTCAGCGGCGCGCGCTCGACCCCAGTGCCGATTGCCCCGACTTCGGGCGGTGACAACGCGATGTCGGCGATGCGCGCTAAGTGGACGCTGTTGATCTGCCAGTTGAGAACGGCCTCGACTAGGCGCGTGCCAGCCCCAGAGAACTGCTGTTTGTAGGCTTGGTAAGCAAACAGCATGCCGACCGTCAGTTCGGCGCGCATCGCCATGAATTCAATTCATTGGCGCTGCCGACAATCAGCGGTTCACAGCAAAAGGCCGCCCAGCTTTCGACAGCCGGCCCTTTACCTCACTCAAGTGATCACTGCTTAGGCAAAATTGATTCGCGTCGCGAGCTTGTTGCGGCGGCGGAGCGAGCCGCCGATTGCGCCGAAACCGACGATCATCATGGCCCAGGTTGCCGGCTCGGGAACGTCACCTGCGACCGATGTCGTAAAGCTGAAGTTGTCGAAGATTATACCACCCGGATCGTTCGAGAAGACAATCAGCTGCGTGATGTTCGGCACGATGGACAGGTTGAACACGTCTTGGGTGAGAGGGTCTCCATCCGCAAAAACTTGGCCCTTAAAGGACGCCGTTGTTGACGAGCCCTCAAATCCTAGCATGCTCGTCGTGTCATCATCGGAATAGTTGAAGGTGAGATTCGACACCGGCTTTAAAAAGTCGATTATGAGAGTACCGCTGCAATCGGCCTGGAATGCGCAGAGCGCTAGGCCCGTGCTGCCGGAAACTGCGCTGAACACCCCCGACGACGAGCTGAACGTCACCCCTGGGTAGCTAATCGAACCTTCTGCCTGCACGCCTACCGTCAGGTTTTCAAAGTTAATCGTCTCGGCGAGCGCTGGAGAGCTGGCCATGAGTAGAGAACTTACCACCGCCATTAACTTCTGCAACATTTTCATTAGTAACTCCTGAACTCGCGCCGCGCTGCATCTGCGCCGATGCGCGAGGACGTTATGGTAAACGTCAGTGCGGGCGTCAACGTCGCGGGTCGCCGTCCATCTCAACGCTGACCAGCGATCACTCTCGTCACTTGGACGGAGACGGCGTCAGAGCGCGAATAACTTCAATATATGGATGATAATGTCCTTTTATTGCGCACTTCGTGCGACCTACCAAATGGATGGCGAGTTATCGCGTCCGCATCGTTTCAATCCCGGCCGTCGTCGACGCTACCTGTCGTTTGACTTGACAGTTCCCATTGCGGATGCTCGTCGCTCTGCAAGACAGACGTGCGCTCCGAGGCCCTAGATCATCTATCAAAACGCTGGCAAAGACAGATCAGAATTATGAGCCTAGGATCGAACAAGGTAGGTTGTCGAAGACAGTCCTAAGATAGCAAGCGCTACTATCATAGAAGGTAGGACTAGAGTTATTCTATTGTCCCTGCTCCTGTCGCAATGTCTCCGAGCTGCCGCCGTTCTAGTTCTATGCAAGATCGTCATTAAAAGGCATATCAGCGTGAGCAGTAAGGTGAGGTCATTAGCCTTATTGGTAAGAAACATTATACTAGATAATATACAGCAAGTTATCCCAGCGACATAGACCGACATAACTGGCATTAAGTATCTCTGAGACACCGCAATTGGATTAACAAACCGAGCGAACAAGGACGGCGGATAAAGTACTATCATGCCCATAGCGCATATCCCGTGACTATCAAAACATGAGCCCTCGACAGCGGGCTGGCGAGGGCCGTTTTTAAGTTACGGCATGTTATGGCGTCCGCCACCACCTCGTCCATCGTCTTCTGCAACGCACAATTTCCGGCAGCAGCGAGGATTGCGCCATTAGCTGCCGCATCGCACTTGACAATGCAGTTGCATAAAGTGCGTAGCGCCGAATGCCTCAACAATAAGTGGAGGCGAAAGGCCGTCCGTTTTTTATGGCGAGCTTCAGCGGCTCCGCGAACCGCCGCCAAGGGCATCGATGATGCGTGGGCTCGCGCTTTATGTAGTTTTTCGTCCCGCTGCTACCAAAACGCCGGGCCCGTAAGTCCCGCTCGCGTTAGGGCGGCGCATCGTTCGCCAAAGGCTACTGCTTGGCAGGTGTGTAGACGTTGATTAGATTGCCGTCCGGATCCCGCAGCAGCATCGAGCGATTTCCCCAGGGCTGAGTGGTCGGCTCCATGACCCAGTCACCGACGAGGGATTGAAGGCGAGTGTGTTCGGCGTCGACGTCGTCCACTTCGAACTCGAGGATCATCGAACGGTTACGCGCCGACACCGCAGCCGCAGCGTTGTCTTTCGAGACAGAGCGCTCGCTGCAGATCGCGAGCACGCTGCCGGGGGTCCTGAGTTCGACGAAATCCTCATTGCCTGCCGAGGCTACCCCGGTGACCTGTTCGTAGAACCGGGCAATCCCGGGGACGTCCTGAGTGACAATTCGCGTGGATGCGAGCTTCATGGGCGACATCGATCTGTTCCTATGCACATCTGAAGACGAACGTTGTTCAACGTTATGGTACGATACGGTGCAGTACTGTTATGAGTCAAGCGGCAGCGAGAAGGGTGGTGTCGGTGGGGGGTGAGCTCGACAAGCGGATCCAGCGGTCGATTTCGGCCGTGCTCGCGTCCACCTACGCCCTTCTGTCGGAAGGCGGCATCGGAGGTGTCAGCGTGGATGAGGTGTCCCGCCGCTCGGGAGTTTCAAAGTCGACGATCTACCGTCACTGGCCTTCGCGTTCGGCGCTGCTGCTCGCCGCCTGTTCCACGATGACTCCCCCGGTCGAGGCACCGGACACGGGATGCGTGCGAGCGGATCTGGAACTGCTTACAAACGCACTTGCCGAGCAGCTCCACTCGGCGAAATGGACGGCGATTTTGCCATCGATCATCGACGCGGCTGAGCGCGATCCGGAGCTCGCGGCGCTCCATGCCGGCCTTCATGCAAGCATGATGGCACCATTTCTGACCGTGGCGGAGCGGGGAGCTTCGCGTGGCGAACTTCCGATTGGGCAGAACCCCGCGGAGCTCACGGCCTCGGTCGTGGGCCCACTATTCTACCGGCGTTGGTTCTCCAAGGAGCCGGTCGACAGGAACTTCGCAATGGGCGTGGTCGCGCGTGCGCTGGGCAACGAAGCTGCTCGGTCCTGAGACTCTAGTGCCGATCGGGCGGTCGCACGGCTCTTCCATTGCGCTCCGGATTGGTTCGCGGATCCAACTCAAGGTCGGAACGACCACTTGGAAAAATAGTTCGAGCGAGACGGGCGACTATACCAGTTAAGAGGGGAGCGCCCCGTTGCCGAGTAGGCTGACCTGGAGTTCGTCGCGCGGTTCGTGCCGCCAGACGAAGGCATCGGCAGTTTTTGCGTCGATGCGATGACGGGGGATGCGCAGTGCGACAGGTCGTGACCGATCCGGATCCGTATGAACCCTTCGCGTTGTCACAGGGCATCTGCTTCGGTGACGTCGTCTACATATCGGGACAGGCCGGATACGACGATGCCGGGCGCATTGTGGAAGGCGGTTTCGTTCGTCAAGGGGAACAGGCATTCGCCAACTTGGAACGCGCGCTGAAGGCCGCGGGCTCCAGCCTCGCTGACGTCCTCAAGGTGACGATCTTCGTCACGGACATGAGCAACTTCCAGGCGGTCATTGACCTGCGACGCAGGTTCTTCTCGGAACCATATCCTGCGGACAGCCTCGTCGGAGTGAAGGCCTTGTACCGCCAGGAAGCCCTGTTCGAGATCGAGGCGATCGCCGTGTCACGATCCGGTCGGCCCTCCTAGCGATCGAGCGCCGCGCCCCGCCGTCGTCACACGGCGGATGTTCCAACTGTAAGCGCCGCTTTCACGGACGAAGGGTTCCATGCCGATCGCATCCGCCTTCGTCTACAGCCAAGGCGCTCGAAGGCGTCAGATGGACCCGGGCGAGAAGTTCGACTGTCCCGATGACCGCTCGGCCTTCGTCTGGATCGACGTGGCCGACCCCACGCCGGACGAGATGAACGCGCTCGCGGATCACTACGGCCTGCACGCGCTCGCGGTCGCCGACGCGCTGAAATCCAACCAGTCGCCGAAGCTGGACATCTATGCGGACCAGCTATTCGTGATCGCCTGCACGGCGGACCGAACCTGTGACAGCATCGTCTACGGCGAGACGGCGGTCTTCGTCGGAGGGAGCCACGTCATAACGGTCCGGCTCGGAGCGCTGAAGAGTCAAGGCACGCTTCGCGAGCAGCTGGAAGCGGCACCCTCGCTCCTCGTCCACGGCGTCGACCACGTCCTTCATGCCATCCTGGACACCGTCGTCGCCAGCTACCTTCCCTTGGTCGCGGACTTGGAGGAGGAGGTCATCGCGATGGAGCAGCGGACGCTCAACAGCTCGCTGGACCGCAATGACGTACGCTGGATATTCGATCTGCGCCACGACCTGACCCGGCTCACCCGAGTGCTTCGGGCGATGGGCGAAGTGACGGGCAAGCTCGCGGGTCTCGATCTCCCTTGTCTCGACGCGACCGTCCGGCCGTACTTCCGCGACGTTTCCGACCACGTTCGCCACATCACCGCGACGGTAGAGGGTCTCCGCGAGGTTCTCACGTCCGTATTCGAGATCAGCGCCTTGCTGGAGCAGAAGCGGACCGGGTCGATCACCCGACAGCTCGCGGCATGGGCCGCGATACTGGCCGTCCCCACGGCGGTCGCGGGCATCTACGGCATGAATTTCGAGTACATGCCGGAGCTGCGGATGCGGTACGCCTACTTCGTGGTCCTGGCAGGCATGCTAGCCGCATGCCTTTTCTTGTACGTCCGTTTCAAGCGCGCGATGTGGCTATGATCGCCGCTCGAGCGGCGGCCGCGGCCCGTCTCGACCACGGCGGACACGCTTACCCGTCCGTGGCATGCCAGCCGAACCTGCGGCATTCGGCTCATCTTGCGCTTTAGCGGGCTGACGTGCCGGGTCGCAGGGACATCGCCGGAAGCCCCGGTCTATACCTTTCTCATTCGTCCACGGGGCCGCCGATCGCTTCGCGAACGCGCCGGGCCGGTGCTTCTCGAAACGGAGGATTGCGAACGATGACGGTCCTGCTCCACATCGACGCCAGCGTACGAGGCGAGCGTTCGATTTCCCGGCGGCTGAGCAAGGCCTTCCTAGACGCCTGGTTGACCAGCTCGCCTCACACCAGCGTCCTCCGGCGCGATCTTTCCATCTCCCCACCGCAATACGTCGATCAGTCGTGGATCGCTGCGGCCTTCACGGACCCGGCTTCCCGCACGACCGAGATGAGGGACATACTCGCAGAGTCGGACGAGCTGATCGACGAACTGGAGGCCGCCGATGTCGTCGTGCTGGGTACGCCAATGTTCAACTACGGCATGCCGGCGCGGCTGAAGGCCTGGGTCGACCTAGTGGTGCGCGTCGGCCGGACCTTCTCGTTCGACCTTGAGCGAGGCGACTACCCTCTCGAGGCTATGCTTTCCGGGAAGACGTTGGTCCTGCTCACCTCCACCGGCGAGTTCGGCTTCGAGCCTGGCGGTCCCCGTGCAGCGATGAACCATCTCGATACGCACATCGCCACCGTGCGCGGCTACCTCGGCGTGCGGGACATCTACCATGTCGGTGTCGAGTACCAGGAGTTCGGGGACGCAAGGCATGCCGCTTCGGTCGCCACGGCCATGGCCGCGATCCCGGCCCTGGTGGCGACCGTCGCCGGCCATCTTGAGACCGCATGACGCTGCCGCTCAGATCAGAGGAGAAGTCGATGGAAGCTGAAATGGACGCACGCTCGGTCGCGTACGACGTCATCGTCGTCGGTGCCGGCTCCGCGGGGTGCATAGTCGCCGGTAGGCTCGCGGCCGAGACCGAAGCGCGGGTCCTCGTGCTCGAGGATGGCGGACGGGACTGGTCGCCTCTGATCAGCATTCCGGCAGGCTTCTCCAAGCTGCTCGAATATGGACAGTTCATGTATCCGTACGAAACCGTTCCCCAGCAGCATCTGGGTGGTCGCCGGATCCCATTGGTCCAGGGACGTGGTCTCGGCGGAAGCGGCTCGATTAACGCCATGGTCTGGGTGATCGGCCAGCCGCGCGACTACGACGCCTGGCAGGTCGCGGCCGGCGACGGGGACGCGTGGTCGTTCGCGGACATGCTGCCGCATTTTCGGGCGATGGAGGGAAACGAGGTGTTTGCGGGGCCAACGCACGGTTCCGACGGGCCGGTCACGGTATCGCAACCGTTGGCGATCGCGCCGATCAACCGGGCCGTGCTCAAGGCCTTCCAGCAGGTCGGGCTGCCCTACAATCCCGACTACAACGGCGGGCGCCAGAGCGGCGTCGGGCCGTGCCAGCTCAACATGGCGAACGCCGAGCGGTGCAGTTCCGCGCACGCCTACCTGCATCCCGCCGAGACTCGACCAAACCTCACGGTCCGGACGGATGCGCTGGTGACCCGGGTGATCGTCGAGGGCGACCGGGCGGTCGGAGTCGAACTGATGCACTCCGGCGTCGTCGAACGCGTGTACGCGGCCGAGATCGTGCTCAGCGCCGGTGCGCTCAGCACACCGCGCCTCCTGATGCTTTCGGGCATCGGGCCCGAAGCCGAGCTTGCCAGGCACGGCATTCCCTTGGCGGTTCGCTCGGAAGGGGTCGGCGACAATCTCCACGACCACCCCGAGGTGCCCGTCATCGCGCAGTCGCACACGGAGATGGGCTACCTTAAGGACAGCTCGCTGTTCGGAGCGTTCAAGGCCGGGCTCAGGTACATCGGCACGAAGAGCGGCCCTGCTTCGAGCAACGGCATCGAGACGGTCGCCCATTTCAACCCCGAGTTTCCCGATCAGGAGCCGACGGTGCAATGCTTCCACGCACCCGTCATCGCGCGGCGAGCACTCGGTCAGCTCGATCCCGAGCCGGGGCTCACGCTGGAGAACGTGGTGCTCCAGCCGAAGAGCCGTGGGCGGCTCACGCTTAAGGATGCCGATCCCAGATCGATGGCGCTGATCGATCCGAACTACCTGGCGCATCCCGATGACATGCGTACGATGCTGCTCGGACTACGCTACGCACGTGAGGTGCTGAACGCGCCGGCGCTCAAGGCTGTGCTCAAGCCCGAACTGCTGCCTGGCGCAGCAGTCCAGAGCGACGCCGATCTGACGGCTTACGCACGGGAGAACATGTCCTGCATGTTGCATCCTGTCGGAACCTGCCGGATGGGTCGCGACGACGGCGCCGTCGTCGATGCATCGCTGAGGGTTCGCGGGGTGCGGGGGCTCCGCGTGATCGACGCCTCCATTATGCCCAACATCGTCAGTGGCAACACGAACGCCGCGGTGATGGCGCTGGCGCACAAGGGTACGGACATGATGCTTGCCGAGATCGCTTCCTGAGCGGTCCCGTTCCTTCCTCGGAGTGACGAATGCCTTCGGTCGACCCCCTGGATTGCATCTCACCCGACGATTGGGCGACCCGGCTGTCTGCCCCGCCGGTGCTGAGCAGCGACCAGACCGGATGGTCTCGCGGCACCGTGCGGCTTTGGCGCGAGGTCGAGCCGGAAAGCTATCCGCCGCTCGACCAGCACTGCTTGACGCTGCACCTCGGCAATGCACGGCGCATCGTTCGCCGCGGTGAAGGCGGCGTCGCTGAGGCCGACGTCCGTCCTGGCGCATTTTCGATCACGCCGTGGGGCGCCGCCTACGACTGGTCGACCACAGGCCCGGTCGACTACGCGGAACTCTACTTTTCGCCGGCAATTTTGCACCAGGTTTCCGACGAGGTGCTCGACAAGGACCTCCGCGGGCATTCGCTGCAGGATCCGCTCGGCGTCCTCGATCCGCTCGCCGAGGCGCTGTTCACGACAATGCTCGACGAGCTCGGCTCCATGCATGGCGGCTCAAAGCTGTTTCTGGACACGTTGTTCAACGCACTGGTGCTGCGTCTGGTGCGACTATTCGCCAATGCCGGCCCTAGTGCGTGTCCAAGGCGGCTGGCGCTCGCTCCCGAACGGACCCGGCGGGTGATCGACTACATCGAAGCCAACCTCGCGACCGACGTCGGCGTCACGGAACTGGCCGAGATCGCGGGAGTCAGCGCCTTCCACTTCACGCGGGCCTTCAAGAATGCCACCGGGACTACGCCTTACGCGTACTTGACCTCACGACGGGTCGCCGTTGCCAAGAGGGCGCTCGTCGACGGGAAGCTGAATGTCGCCGCCGTCGCGGCCCTCTGCGGGTTCAGGACCTCCGGTCAGTTCGCCCGCATGTTCAAGCAGGTGACAGGCATGACGCCGACACGGTTCAGGCAATGCTAGTGACGATCCCACTCTGGAGGATGGCGCCACAGTTGCCACCTGGTTTCGTGGCTTGCGAGGGGACCGCCTCGGACGTGTATGCTGCACTATCGGGGTGCCGTCCCCGTTGAAGAGGACTTCGTGATCCAGATGGACGTAGTTCGTTATCCGCTCTCCGACGCGACGGCTCCTGAGGACAGGCTGTGCGTCGGGATTGCGCAGATTGCGCCGGTCTGGTTCGACCGGGCGGCGACGCTCACCAAGACCGCCGAGGCGGCACGCCATGCGGCCGCGGCAGGCTGCGAGCTGGTCTGCTTCGGGGAGGCTCTGATTCCGGGTTATCCGTTCTGGCTTGAGCATAGCGATGGTGCCCGCTTCGACGATCCGCACCAGAAGGATCTGTTCTCCCGGTATCTCGAGCAAGGCGTAGTCATCGAGCGCGGTGATCTCGGTTCCGTGCAGGACGTCGCACGTACGGCGGGCATGGCGATCTATCTAGGTATCGTCGAAGCCGCGCCCGACCGCGGGGGTCACAGCCTCTACTGCACGCTTGTGTACATCGACCCCGAGGGGAACATCGCGAGCGCACATCGCAAGCTGCAGCCCACCTACGAGGAACGCCTGGTCTGGGCTGCGGGAGACGGTCACGGCCTGCGGACTCACCCACTGCCTCCGTTCCGGGTCGGCGGTCTCAATTGCTACGAGAACTGGATGCCGCTCCCCCGCGCCGCCCTCTACGCGCAAGGTGAGGATCTCCACGTCGCGGTTTGGCCCGGCGGCGACCACAACACGACCGACATCACGCGCTTCATGGCTCGCGAAAATCGGAGCTACGTCGTCTCAGCGTCGTCGGTGATGGCGCCCGAGCACATCCCCAGGGGTTTCGTCGCCGGGGACGCGATGAGGAGGTCCGGGCGGAGGTCATTCGCCAACGGCGGGTCGGCAATCGCCGGTCCGGACGGTCGGTTCGTCGTTCCGCCCCAGATCGGCCGGGAGGTGTTGATCATCGCGGAGCTCGACCATGCGAATGTACGTCGCGAGCGGCAGAATTTCGATGCCGCGGGCCACTACAGCCGTCCGGACGTGACGCGGCTGACCGTCGACCGCACGCGTCAGTCGACCGTAGTCTTCAAGGACTAGATCCGGCCATTACCTGGCCGGAGCTGGCGCCTGAGACCAAAGAGCGGCGACTGACCCGCCAGGAAAGCGGCCGGCCAACCGTGAAGCCGGCGCCTACGAACGTAGGCGCCGGCTAGGCGGCTTCTGCCGAACGACGTGGCCACGGCGAGACGCCACTGCACCTCGTTCACGCCGGCAGGCTCAATGAGCCGACTTCATCGCATCGTCGTGCTTCATCATGTCGGGATGGGCGGCCGCGAGCTTCTTGCAGCCGGCGTTCTTCATCATCTTGTCGTGGGACATCGCGTTGCACGCCTTCATCTTGCGCGTGTCAGCTGCGGACATCTTCGATGTGTCCGCCTGCATTGCGTCATGCTTCGCCATTGCATCCTGGGCGACCGCCGGCGCGGCCGCCGTGATCAGGAGAAGGGAGAGGGTCAGGAGGGTCTTTCGCATTTCGCTGTGCTCCTTGTGGGTCGTGGCGCCGGCACGGTGATCGCTCTCCTGCGACGACACATCAACGGTGACATTCATTGCAAAACGCCGCCGCTTCGGAGGCCACGTCGCGGGATCGCGGCGGGCCGGCTCGAAGGCTCGCGACCAGCATATCGCCGGGATCGAACCCTCGGATCCTAATATCACCGGAAGTCCAAGTATTACGGACGTTTTGCCAAGTGTGCTTCTGGAAGAGCACTACGGCGCAAGAAGCGCATTAAAATCGCAGCAATAAGCTAGTTTTCGCTGGATGCTCGCCGTGATTCGAGCGTAACCGCACAGTTGGAGGTAAGCCACGTCGAGGTTCCATGGTAGACGAGATGAGTCGGCGGCAGTCGATCACGTAAAGTGAGGGATGCGCGGTGATCGACTGCAGACACCCTGTCGTTAGAGTCGCTGGAAGCGAGGTCTTCGCGGATGCCGGAACAAGTCATGGCCGCCTCAGCGGTCAACAGTCTGCTCATGGCGATCATTGCCGCGTCAGAAGTGCCGCTCGTCCTGTTAGACGGCGACTGCACCGTCGTCGCCGCGAGCCGGTCCTTCAGCCAGATTTACGAGACGGACCCCGTGTGCGGGTCTGGTCTCTCGCTCTACGAAATACAGGATGGTGCATGGGAAGTTCCCGGACTCCGCTCGCTGCTCAGCGCCACGATCTCCGGTCATCCGCCGGTGGGGAAGCACGAGATCGACCACATCCAGCGTGGTCGAGGCTCCCGACGCCTGGTGCTCGGGGCGGAAAGGTTGGACTACGGCGATCCCGACAACACGCGACTGCTCTTGACGATCGCGGACGTCACCGATGCGCGTCTGGCCGAAAAGATCAGAGAACAGGTCCTGCATGAGAAGACGGTGCTCCTCAAAGAACTGCAGCACCGTATCGCCAACAGCCTGCAGATCATCGCCAGCGTCCTGATGCAGAGCGCAGGTCGGATCCATTCCGAGGAGACGAGGACCCACCTCTACGACGCTCACCACCGCGTCATGTCCGTAGCCGCGATCCAGCGCCATCTCTCTTCCGTGACGGACAGCGACGTAGAGATGGGCGCCTACCTGACCGAGCTTTGCGAGAGCCTCCGCGCCTCGATGATGAACGGCGACCAGGACCTGGAACTTCAAGTGAAGGTCGACGACAGCATGGCCACGGCCGATTTCTCGATGAGCATTGGGCTGGTGGTGACCGAACTAGTCATCAACGCGTTGAGACACGCTTTCCCGGATGGCCGCGGTGGTACGATCAACGTCACCTACGAGGGCCGTGACGAGGACTGGTCGCTCTCCGTCGTCGACGACGGCGTCGGGATCCCCACCGACCCCCTGCTCCGTCATGCCGGCCTGGGCACCAGCATCGTGAGCGCGATCGCACATCGGCTCTCGGCTCGGATCGAACGGGCCGACGCGAATCCGGGAACCAGGGTCTCGGTATCGAGTTCCGATCGCATGAAGGCCAGACCGTTGCTGAGATCCGTGTGAGGCCAGCTTGATGACTGGCCCAGGCGCCCTGCCCTATCCAGTTTCCCCTTTATCCTGGGACGGGATTTCCGCGCCGCCGCTGGTGAGCAGCAAGGGGAGCGGATCGACGAGGACGCTGATCCGCTGGTGGTGCGACGTCGATTCCGACATCGTTCAGCCGGCGCTGGATCAGCATTACCTGACAATACATCTTGGCGGTCCCAAACGAATCATTCGTCGCGGAGAGGGCGGTGCGAGATCGGTCGAGACGGACACAGGCGCACTGTCCATTGTGCCAGCCGGTGCGGCTTTCGACTGGCACACCGAGGGTCCGATCGAGTTCGCGCACATCTACCTGGCGCCGAGCCTGCTTAACCGCGTCTGCTTGGAGGAGCTGGACCGCGACAATGCTGCGTTGTGCCTCGAGGATCGGCTCGGCTTCCGCGACCCGCTCCTCCAGACGCTGTTTCTCGAGTTGCTGGAGGAGATCGCAGGGACGACCTCGGCATCGCGCCTCTACGTCGACACCCTGCTGCACTCGCTTCAACTGCGCCTGCTCAGATCGTATGCCAACGCGCCGTCGGCGCCGCTTAGACAACGGCATTCGATTGCGCCGTACCGTCTGCGCCGGGTGCTGGACTTCATGGAGGCCAACCTTGCCGAGGATGTCGCCTTGACGGATCTGGCGGCGGCCGCCGGAGCGAGCCCCTTCCATTTCAGCCGCGCCTTCGCGACGGCCACGGGAATGCCGCCGTACAGGTACCTGCTGATCCGACGGACCCAGCGGGCGAAGCATCTCCTGTCTACCGGCGACGGGTCCATGGGGGATGTCGCCCGCGAATGCGGCTTCAACAGTGCGGCCCAGTTCTCGAGGATGTTCAAGCTCATCACCGGAACCTCGCCGCTCAAGTTCAGGCAACGCTGATCAGGGTCTGGTCAGCCTGGTGTCGACCTGAGAATGGGCCCGATCCTGCCGTCGTCTGCGCCATCTTGCGCATAGCTCGATGGGATGTCGTCTAAGGGCTCGCTATCTGGTCCTTCCGCCCGCGAGGACCGTTGATGCCTTGTCGTCGGATTGGTTCGGGAACTGCTTGATGGTCATCACTCGCGGCTTTTCAGGACGAGGTCGGCCGGCGGGTCGCTCTTCGGGACGCATCCCGCCCGGCCAGCATCTGGTCTCGGATTTTCCCGTGCTGACCGCAGGCCCGACGCCGCGAACGCCCTTGGAGCGCTGGTCGCTGTCGCTGCGCGACGCGGAGCGCGATCTAACCGTGTTGAGCTGGGCCGACTTCGAGGCCCTGCCGCAGTCCGAGATGACCGCGGACATCCATTGCGTCACGAAATGGACGAAGCTGGACACGCACTGGCGCGGCGTGACCGTGGACGACCTCCTCAAGGCGGCCGGTCTGACGAACCCGCCGGGCATGTTCGCCACGGCCGAATGCGACGGCGGATACACGACGAACCTGCCCGTGGCGGACCTTATCGATGGAAAGGCCATGGTCGCGACGCATTTCGGCGGCGAACCCCTGACGCCGGCCCACGGCGGCCCGGCGCGCCTGCTGGTTCCCCACCTGTACTTCTGGAAGAGCGCCAAGTGGGTCCGCAGCCTCCGTTTCCGCGACGGTGACCATCCGGGCTTCTGGGAGTCGCTGGGATATCACATCTACGGCGACCCCTGGCGCGAGCAGCGCTACACAGGCGACACATGACCAGCGCTGCGCCCTTGCCCTTGCGCTGGCGGACCGCGACCGTGATCGCGAGGCGTCCCGAGACGTCGCAGGTCGCGACGCTCGTCCTCGACGTCCCCGGCTGGCCGGGGCACCGAGCGGGTCAGCATGTGGATCTGCGGTTGACGGCTGCGGACGGATACCAGGCCCAACGCAGCTACTCGATCGCTTCCGCGAACGACGGCACCGCAGTCGCCATCACCGTCGAGCGCGTCGCCGACGGGGAGGTGTCGCCCTTTCTGCTGGACGAGGTCCGGATTTCGGACGATCTGGAGCTCCGTGGTCCCATCGGTGCATACTTCGTCTGGAACCCGGAGGCCGGGAATCCGCTGCTTCTGATCGCCGGAGGCTCGGGCGTCGCCCCTTTGATGTCGATACTGCGTGCACGAGCCCAGGCACCGGATCCGCCGGCTGCCCGCTTGCTCTATTCGTCTCGTGACGAGGCAAGCATCATCTACCGTGATGAGCTCGACCGGATGGCGACCGCCACCGGGGGACCCGGAATCCTCTACACGTTGACACGCGAGCGGCCGACGGTCTGGAGCGGTGCGCTCGGACGGATCGACCGGGCGATGCTCGAGCGCGTCGGCTTTCCCCCGACCGACGAGCCGCTCGCGTTCGTCTGCGGTCCGACCCCGTTCGTCGAGCAGGTCGCGGCCGACCTCGTGGCTCTCGGGTATCCCGGGGAGAGGATACGAACCGAGCGTTTCGGACCTACGGGAGCTGTCGGATGACTGACGAAGTACACCCGCTGGATGGGAACGCTGCCGCCGGCCCGCTGAGCAGGTTGTTCACCTCGGACGTCAGCGGCGCGGTCGTCGTGTGCGGGGGGTGCGGTCGGGAGGGGGCGATTGCGACGCTCGCGTTGTACGGGAGGGACACCGGTCTCGTGCTCCGTTGCCCGACCTGCGGGACGGTAAACCTCCGCGTGCTGGATACGGGACCGACGATCCACCTCGACCTGCGGGGCTCCGTCCGCATGTCCGTACGCCTCGCCCTGGACTAGTCGCGCCCCCGCTTTTCAGTTTGCGGGAGCTTTGCCTGTGGCAGGTCTCGCACGCGTCGAAGGGCGCGGACCGGCCCCCGTTCCGGGCCAAGCGGCACGGACGTTTGCTCCGCAGGCATTCGGCGTGATCCTGCCTCCGGACGAACGGGCGAGAGGCGGCCTCCGGTCCCTGACTCGCCTGTGCTGCGATATGGAACCGCGGGCACGGCTTTTCCTGCGAATCCATGGCTTTGCTGCTGCAAAACGCGGTGACGTGTGTTGCGCTGTCCCGGAAGCGCACCGCCTCTCGCCGTCTCTGTTAGGCTCCCACAGACGGCGGAAACGTCCTGAGGGAAACGATTGATGGCGAGCATGGACGCATCCCGTCCCGACGAGACCGGTCCACACGATCGGACCCTCGGCGGTGGCCCCGACGTCGAGCGATCCGGAGGTTGGGCCATCACGATGGCCCTGGCCATCGTCTTCCTGTGGTTCGGCGGCTTGAAGTTCTTCAGCTTCGAGCAGCAGGGCCTAGTCGGGTTGATCTCGAACAATCCCCTGATCTCGTGGCTCTATGCGCTCTTCGGGGTGGCGGGGGGCGCGATCTTCCTCGGCGTCTTCGAGATCGCGACCGGGCTGCTGATCGCAGGCCGGCTCCTAGATCCCCGCTTGTCCGTGGTCGGCAGTGCCATGGGCGTCTGGTCGTTCCTCCTGACGTTGTCATGCATGTTCACGACGCCGGGCGTTATCCAGTCCGGCTATGAGGGTACGCCCGCGCTTTCGGCGCTTCCGGGAGCATTCCTGCTCAAGGATGTCGTTCTGCTCTCTGCTTGCTGGTGGCATCTGGGCACGTCGCTCAGAGAGATGCGTCGGCGCCGACGGACCTAGGCATGTCGTCGATCTTGGATGCTGAGCGACCAAAGGCACCAGGGACATCAGTGGCGCTACCGTCACCATAACCCCGGCAAGGACATCGCATGGGCGACGTTCAACTCCTGGCCGCGCTAGTCCCGGTCATCCTGCTGCTCATGCTCGGGATCACCGCGGCACTGGGGTCCCGCGCGATGGGCCTGAGTCCGATCGTTGGATACCTGATGCTCGGGCTGGGGCTGCGTTTGGCCGGCCTAAACATGGTACTGGACGGCGGAACGATCGCGATCCTCGCGGCGCTCGGCGTCGTGTTCCTGCTGTTCGACATCGGGCTCGACTTCTCGTTTACGCACATCCGGTCTCACGCTTCCGACATCTTCGGACTTGGTCCGGTGCAGGTGCTCGCTGGAACGGTGGTGTTCTGCGGATTGGCCTTGCTCGCGGGGTTTCCGCTTGCGGCCGCACTGATCATCGGCGCTACGCTTGCGCTCTCCTCGACGGCGGTGGTCGCGCGCCTGATTGCCGAGCGGCATCAGCAGAACTGCCCTGTTGGCCTGACCGCAACCGCGATCCTGATCTTCCAGGACGTCGCAGCGATCTTCCTGTTGATCGTCGCCGGTGCTCTCGAAACGCATACGCCCCTGCTTCCCGCCCTAATTGTCGCCCTGGCCAAGGCGGCCGCGGCCTTCGGAGTGGCGCTGCTGCTTGGCCGGTTCGTGGTCAGGCCGGCCTTCGCGATGATCGCACGGAGCCGGAACGAAGAGGTGTTCACGGGCATAGCGCTGCTCGTCGCGCTTGCCGCCGGCTGGGCGACCGGCTCCGTCGGCCTTTCGTTGACCCTGGGCGCATTTCTCGGCGGGATGATCATCGCCGAGACCCCCTACCGTGCGGTCGTGCAATCGGAGATCAAGCCCTTCAGAGGCCTGTTCCTGAGCTTCTTCTTCATCGCCGTCGGGTTGTCGATCGACGTCGCCGCATTGCTGCGGGTCTGGCCGGCCTTGCTCGGCGTGACGGCAGTCCTCATCGCTGCGAAGATCGCAGCGAACGCCGTCGCGAGCTTCTCCTTCCGGTGGTCGGCTCCCGGCTCGACCCAGCTGAGCTTCCTCCTCGCCCAGGGATCCGAATTCGCGTTCGTCATCCTGAGCCTATCGCCGATCCGGCAACTGGTCGGCGAACGCGCGAGCGCGGTGCTGATCGCCTCGGTGGCTATCAGCCTGGCCGTGACGCCGACGCTCGCCGAAGTCGGACGCAACCTCGCCGGTCGCATGCGTCTACGACGACCGGTGCCGGCCGACCCCGAGCTTGTGCCCCACGCGGAGATCGAGCCGGTGTTCATAGCGGGCATGGGCAGCGCCGGGCGGACGCTGGCCGACGCTCTGCAAGCCTTCGGCATCGGCTACGCGGCGATCGAGCGTGACGAGCGGCGTCTGCGTCGGGCGGTCGCGGACGGCTACAAGGTCGGGTTCGGCGATTTCGCCGATCCGCGGATCTGGGGTCCGATTGCGCTGCACGGTCGCCGCATCAGCGTCCTGACGACGCCTTCGTTCGAGGTGTCGCACGAGTTGTCGTCGTCCATGCTGGATCTCTACCCTGCCCTGACCCGCATCGTCATCGTCCATGACGAAGTCGAGGCGCAGAGGTTCAGCTCGATCGGCATGTTGACGGTGATCGACCGGAGCGTGCCGGCCGGCCTCGACGTCGCGGAGCTTGTGCTGCGCCAGCTCGGAGTCGAACCGGCCAGGATCACACGCTGGCTCGTCGACGAGGTGGCGCGCTCGCTGGGGCCGCGCCCTGCCAGGGCCGAAGCAGCGTGAGGTCATCCGCCCGAACGGTCCGCACGATCGTACCGCCGTCCGATCCGCCTCCAGGGAGCTGCTCCCGGCTCGGGTGGCCCCGTAACTTCACGAGTTGTGACAACGAACACATCACGTGCTCACGACGTTGACCTGATCAGCTCCGGTCGAATCCGCCCCAGTAGGAGACGTCCACCATGCCGAAGACCTTCATGTTCGCGACGGGCATCGAGAACTCCAATCCGACCATCAATGGGGGACGCACCCGTATCGACGAACTCGAGAGCTGCGGCCACTACCGGCACTGGAAGACGGACATCGATCTCGTGCGGGAGATGTGCATTAGCTACCTGCGCTACGGACCACCTCTTCATCGTACATGGCTCGGCGACGGTCACTACGACTGGGAGTTCGCCGATCTCGCCTTTGCCGAGATATACCGCAACAACATCGTCGCGATCGTCGACCTGTGCCACTTCGGTCTCCCCGATTGGCTGGGTAATTTCCAGAACAGCGACTTCCCCAGGCTGTTCGCAAGGTACGCAGCCGACTTCGCGGCGCGCTACCCCTTCATCCAGTTCTACACGCCGGTGAACGAGATGTTCATCTGCGCGCTCTTCTCCGCCAAGTACGGCTGGTGGAACGAGGAGGGTGTCACGGACCAAACCTTCGTGACGGCCCTGAAGAATCTGGTGCGGGCGAACGTTCTGGCGATGCGTGCCATCTTGAAGGTCCGTCCGGACGCGATCTTCATCCAGTCCGAATCTTCCGAGTACTTTCATGCCGAGGGTCCGAGCGCCATCGATAAGGCCGAGATGCTGAACTCGATGCGCTTCCTGAGCCTCGATCTGAATTACGGAACTCGTGTCGATTCTGGAATGTACCAATACCTCGCCGACAACGGCATGAGCCGGGACGAGTACGACTTTTTCATGAACCAGCGACTGAAACCGCACTGCATCATGGGTAACGACTATTACTGGACCAATGAACACCGGGTCATGATGGATGGCGACAGCCGAGCATCGGGCGAGGTGATCGGCTACGACGCGATAACCAAGCAGTACTACGAGCGCTATCGCCTGCCGGTCATGCACACCGAAACCAACTTCAACGACGGCGCCGACGGCGAAGGCGCGGTGGACTGGCTGTGGAAGCAATGGGCGAACGTCCTGCGGGTGCGGAACGACGGCGTCCCGATCCTCGGCTTCACATGGTATTCGCTGACAGACCAGGTCGACTGGGATTCGGCGCTCCGCGAGACCAACGGCAACGTCAATCCCGTCGGGCTGTTCGACCTGAACCGCAACATCCGACCGGTCGGCAAGGCCTACAAGCACCTGATGTCGCAATGGTGCACCGTCCTGCCGACCCAGAGCATGTGCCTGGTCGTTCCGACGATCTGGCCGCAGGAGTACGACGAGCCGCATGCAAGGCGGCGCCGTGCGGAGGCGCTCGAATATGGGACTTGGCTCGATGGCAGCGAAGCAGGCACCTAGAACGGCGCGTGCCGCTAGCGCCGCCGGTAGGGAGTCGGCGACGGGGCCGGTCACTCGCGGTGACCGACGTGGTCGCCGCGAGCGCGGTCGGGCCGCCCTTCCACTACTCATGAGCGGTGATGGAACCCGAGTGCGTTACCGGGCGCGAAGCGCGGCTGCTCGCCGGCGAACGTCGTGTGAAGGCGTCGGCACCGAGGTTTCTGTCACTCAACCGAAGGAAGCACGATGCGTCTCGCGATGATCGGTCAGGGTCGGCTGGCGGTCTACGTCACCGGCCGCCTGATCGAGGCTGGGCACGAGGTCGTGGTCTTCGATCCAGGCGCGCAAGCGGGCGACGCGGTCGCCGTCGAGGGTGCCGCTGCGGCCGGGTCACTTGACGAACTGCTGGCGTGGCTCGAACCGCCCCGCATACTCTGGATCATGCTAGCACCCGGCGAGCCGACCGAAGTCGCGATCGCCGACCTGGTCGAGCTCGGTTCCCCGGGCGACGTCGTGGTCGACGGGAGCGACACCTTCTACAAGGACGACATCCGGAGGGCGGCGTCCTGCAGCGCGCGGGGAATCCACCTTTTAGACGTCGGAATCATGGACGGGCATTCCGGCAGCCGACGCGGCTATTGCATGGCGATCGGGGGCGACGCGGCGTCCGTCAAGTTGCTCGACCCGATCTTCGACGCGCTGGCGCCCGGCGCGGGAGACATCGCCCCCACGCGAAGTCGGCTCGGCTCCGACGACCGCGCGGAGCGGGGCTACGTCCACGCCGGTCCGACCGGTGCCGGCCGTTTCGTCAAGATGGTCCACGACGCGGTCGGGATCGGGCTCATGCAGGCATACGCCGAAGGTTTCGACATCCTCCAAGGCCGCGGATCCGCGAAACTGCCGGACGAGTCGCGGTTCCAGTTCGACCTCGCCGACATCGCCGAGATGTGGAGGCGCGCGAGCGCGACGTCGTCCCGGCTGCTCGACCTGACCGCTTCGGCGCTGGCGGAGCAAGGTGATCTGAACAGGTTCAACGGTCGGGTCAGCGACCCCGGCGAAGGCCACCGCACGATCGAGGCGGCCATGGAGGAGACCGTTCCCGCGCACGTACTGTCCGCCGCCCTGTTCGCACGGTACCGCAGCCGGGTCGACGCCACGTTCGGCGACAAGGTCCTATCCGCCACGCTGTTCGGCCTCAGCGGCCACTGGACGCTCGAGCCTTGAAAGGGCGGAACCGCGCGACCGCCGCCCAGCCCTCGTCCCCCGAAGCGCTGACTGTGCAACCCCGTAGCCTGGCGATGATGATCAGCCAACGGCAGCCGCGTCTTGCGCAATGCTGGATCAATTCGGGCGTTATAGGCCTGCTTGTGGGCGCAGCGAACCCTCGAACGACTCCGTTTTACCGTTGCCGCGACTATCGTCGCCAGCCCGGTACGGTTAGGTTGCGGCCAACGGCGGACGGATCATGAAGAATGTTCTCGCAGGACCAGTAGACGTCTCGGCCGGCGAACCGGTGTCCGACATCGATCGCCAGGTGCATATCATGACGACGATGCACTTCGTGATCACAGGTGCGCGCGCAACCACGGTGACCGAAGCGGTCGGCCGTTCCGGCATGTACCTCACTTCGGTGTCGATGACACTGGTCGCGCTCGGCTTCATCAGCACCGCGACGCAGATGGGCACGGGCTTCTACGTCTTCGCGTTCGTGCTGCTGTCGTGCCTCGTGCCGCTCGGCATCGTCACGTTCAACCGGGTGGTGCAGACAGGGGTGCAGGACCTGCGCCTCAGCTACAATGAGGCGCGTATCTGGGCCTTCTACGCCGACGTGTCGCCGGGCCTGGACCGGTGGTTCGATCATCCCGTTGGGGATGCGCACGCCAACCACGACCTGTTCACTGCCGGCGGGTCGAAATTCCAGATGCTCTTCACCGCGGCGAGCATGGTCGGCGGGGTGAGCAGCGCCGTGATCGCGGTTCTCGTCAGCTTGGCGGTGGCGCGCTCACTGCACGCCGGCCTGCTGTTCGCCACCATCGCGGGCGTCATCGCGTTCGCGGTCGCGGGCTGGATCCATCTGAGGGTCGAGGCTGCCCATTTCGCCGCGCTCGAGCGCTTCAAAGCCACAATGCCCTGAAGGATTGCAATGAGCCACATCACCTATCGCGTCGTCGAACATGACGGCGGCTGGACCTACAAGCAGGGCGACACCTTCGCGGAGACGTTCGCGACCCACAACGAGGCTCGCAAGGCCGCGGCGATGGCATGCCGGGAGCAGGGAGTGCCCGGTGAGGTCGCGTACATCGAGTTCCAGAATGCGGATGGAACCTGGGTCGCCGAACGCGCCAATGGAGATGACCGTCCCGATATCGATGTGGAGGGATAGAGCCTCTTAATCCCGGACCAAGTGAGGAAGGAAGTGCAGCATGCCCGAATATCGCAGAACCGACGAAGCACTCGCGGCCTTGACGCCTGAACAGCGTCGCGTGACGCAGGAGAGCGGCACCGAGCGCCCGGGAGAGGGCGCGTACCTCGACAACAAGGAACCCGGCATCTACGTCGACATCGTGTCGGGGGAGCCGTTGTTCGCGTCATCCGACAAATACGATTCCGGATGTGGCTGGCCCAGCTTCACCAAGCCGATCGAGCCTGCGCACGTCAACGAACTGCGCGACGACTCGCACGGCATGATGCGCACCGAAGTGCGCTCGACCTACGGTGACAGCCATCTCGGGCACGTCTTCCCCGACGGCCCGCAAGACGCAGGCGGTCTCCGCTACTGCATCAACTCGGCCTCACTTCGCTTCGTCCATCGCGACGACATGGAAGCCGAAGGCTACGGCGCCTACGTCGATCAGGTGGAGATCATGTCATGACGGAAGAACGCGCACTGCTCGCCGGCGGCTGCTTCTGGGGCATGCAGGACCTGATACGGCGCCAGCCCGGCGTGGTGTCGACACGGGTCGGCTACACCGGGGGCGAGGTCCCTAATGCCACCTATCGAAACCACGGCAACCATGCCGAGGCGATCGAGATCGTCTTCGACCCTACGAAGACCTCGTATCGAACCTTGCTGGAGCTCTTCTTCCAGATTCACGATCCTTCGACGAAGGACCGGCAGGGTGGCGACATTGGCTCCAGCTATCGATCTGCGATCTTCTACACCAGCGACGAGCAGCGCGAGATCGCCGAGAGCACGATCGCGGACGTCGACGCCTCGGGCCTCTGGCCGGACACCGTCGTGACCGAGGTGAGCAAGGCGGGCGACTTCTGGGAGGCCGAACCCGAACATCAGGATTACCTGGAGCGTAGGCCGCACGGCTATACCTGCCATTTCGTCCGGCCCGGCTGGGTGCTACCGCGCCGAACGGTCGAGGCCTGAGAGGGGACATGTGATGGCGATGGACAAGTACACGCTTCACAAGGATGCCAAGACCGAGAAGTGGCGGCTCGAGATGGAGGGGTCGGACAGGGCGAAGCGTACGTTCGCCACCAAGGACGAAGCCCTAAAGGACCTCCGGGTCGCGGTCGGCCCCGGCGGAGGGTCAGTCCGGATACGGAAGATGGACGGTACGATCCAGGAGGAGCGCACCTATCCGCGTTCGAAGGACCCAAAGGGCAGTCCCGGCTGACGGCGGCTACGGCCGCGTCTCGGCGGCGCACACAGCGACGGCGAATTCCAGCGATGCGGGAAGGCAAGTGTCCCTGGGGCATGAAGTAGCGGGCAGCTTACCGCTTCGACGGAACGACCTTCAAGCCCTCCGCCGACGCGCCAAAACATCCTACTCTCGGCGCCCCATCCGGCACGAGACATGGGCGTCAGGTGCTTCGCGCGTCGTGCTCCACCGTGTAACCTGCCCGGCCGTCCGGACCGCCGGCCGGCATTTCATGGCGCACGCGCGCGCCGGAGGCGCATCTAGATCGCGCGATCATTCAGGCCGAGCGATCAGGCTAAGCCGCGTTTTGCAAAATCCAGTGAATCGGCGACGCATGCTAGACACGCAGAGAACAGCACGACGTCCTTGAGCAGGAAGGGGCCCATACCCCCGATCGCAGGGAAGCCACCAGCAGACGCTTCAAATAACTTCATGCCCGGCAAGAAGAAGAACAATGTCACGGTCGTGAAGAAAGCGAACATTCCCATGACACCGCCCACCATCGAAAGTCGAGGCGCCCACCGACCACACGCGAGCAGCAAGCCCGTCGTGATCTCGACAACGCCTAGGAAGGCCGACGCCCCCGCCTGCCCAAAGGCGGAAATCATCCAGGAGAGCAGAGGATGAGCCGATATAAGCGGCGCGACCCCCTTGGCCTCGAACGGAAAGAACTTCACGTAGCCGAACGCTAAGAAGATCAGGACGAGCGAATATCGCACGAAGTACATGGCTGTATGTCGGGTGGGCATGGCAATTCTCATCCTCGGCTGGGGACAGGTTCGAGTCAGTTCAAATACTCGCACGCCAAGCCGCAATCCTGATCGATCGCGACGAGATCACTGTTGCCAGTCGATGCGGTTAACGACACCGACGGCATCAACTCTAATTCCGCATCATCTTCTTCCCAGAAAATCGATCACGGCATTGTTCAGCGGCGCGGGGCACTCTTCCGGTAGCCAGTGGCCGCAGCCGGGCAGCACCAGGCCCTCGACATTGGTGCCGTATCGCCTGATCTGGTCGGCCAGCGCCTTCCCGAAGCCGCCTTCACCACCGATCGCAAGAACGGGCATCGTGAGCTTAGTCTGCAGCAGCGGCTCGTTGCGGCGCGCGGTCTCGTTCAGCGCCCGATAGTAGCCGAAGGCGGACCTGAGAACCCCCGGCTTCGCATAGGAGCGCGCATAGAGATCCAAGAGCTCCGGCGTGAACACATCCTTCTTGACGGCATGAGCCTTGATGAAATGCTCGAAGAAGAACCGCTCCTTGCCGGTGATCAGCGTCTCCGCAAGATTGTCGTCGGCGGCGTAGAAGCTGAAGTGCCAAACCGACGATTCACCATGTGGTGTGAAGGCCGGATACTGGTAGAGGCCCTCGTCGGGGATCGGTGCCTCCATGAAGATGACGCGCCGGATATCCGATGGGTGCCGGGCTATCATCGGATAGGTGTTCCAGATACCGATATCGTGGGCCACCAGGTCGAACGAAGCCGTGGGACTGAAGCTCTTCGCAAACTTGTAGATGATCTCTGCCACGTCCTGCCCGGCATAGGACTGCGGCGGCCCGGACAGGCCGAGGCCAGGTAGGTCCAGCACCACCACGGTGTTAGTGCGCGCGAGCAGCGGCATCAGCCGGTGCCACTCGTACCAGGCCTGACCGACGCCGTGCACCAGCAGAACGAGCGGCCCTTCGCCACCCATGAGATAATGCATCCTGACGCCATCCACGTCGCGATAGGCGCTCTTGAAGCCGGCAGGCACGGGGAACTCTTCCACGGGCGCCGACTGAGCGGCGACGGGCGCCGATCGGGCATGGGCGCCCGGCGCGACGGTTGCGGATGCGACTAGGGCACCGACGGCGAGTTTCAGGATTCGCTTCATCTTATCGTCTCCGAAAGGTGGTCTCTGGCGGATGATCGCCGGCTATCGTCGGATCGTCGGCGCTCACGCCGATGACCGGGACTTCACCGGTTCCTCCCGCGGAGGCCTCGGCCATTCCCGTGATGACAGACGGCGTCCCCGCAGCGCGCCGGTCGGGGTCACCGTCAACGTCCATACCTGACGGTCAGAGTGGTTGTGGCCAGCGCGTTCTGATGCAGGAACAGGCCGACCATGGCCGCCGTCGCCTTCGCGTCCAATGGCACGGACCCGACGCGGAGAGCGTGCAATGTGTAGACGTAGTGGTGCGCGGTATCGCCTTTCGGCGGGCATGGGCCGTCATAGCCGACCTTGCCGAAGTCGGTCATACTCTGGACGATGCGGCTTCCGGCCGAATCCTCAGGCAGGCCTGCAGGAAGGGACGTCGAAGTCGCCGGGATGTTGAACGCGACCCAGTGCCACCAGCCGCTCCCGGTCGGGGCATCGGGATCATGAAGCGTCAGAGCGTAGCTTCTGGTGGCGGCAGGCGCGCCCGACCACCGCAGTTCGGGCGACCTGTTACCGCCGCTGCAGCCCTCGCGATCAAGTATCTGAGAGGCTGGAATCCGTCCGCCCGCCTTTAGCGTCGGTGAGGAGAGGCGGAAGCCCGTTCCAGCTACTGCCGGAGTACCAAGTGACGCCAACAGGAAGACTGCCGCCAATGGTGACACGATGGTTCGCATGCGAAATTCCGTTCTGGTGGATCGGGTCGCTCCGTCCGGACTGGTCGACACAGCCACTCCGGTGGCCGTGACCAGTCATCGGGGGACGCGTTGTTTCAGATCCTGCATCATCGCCAAATGGTGTTTCACCCGCGGCAGCACTTCCGAAGCTGCTTGCCTTAGCTCAGGGTTCTGCGCCTTGCTCGAAAGCTGCTCGAAGAAACCGACCGACAACACGTGTGTCTGAGTGATCGCATCCATGTAGGCCCGGTCAAATGCCTCCCCTCTGAGTCCCTTCATCTGCTCCAACTCACTCTGTTGATCAGGGTAGAGTTCGGTTGCGCCTTCGAAGCCGAGGGGGTCCAGGACCTTCCTCAACTTTGCTGTGGCGTATCCATGATCCTCAATGACCGTTTCGGCCAACAGCCGAACTTCCGAGTTCTGCGAGTTTCGTAGGACCAAGCGCGATATCCCCGTCTCAAACAGCTCGCGTCGGCCGGCGTCATAGACGATGTCCCGATCAAATTTACCGAGATGCTGCGTCTGCGGCTCGGCTTGGGCCGGTGAGATGGGATACTGGTGCATCTGCCCGCCCGAGTGCTGTGCATCCGCAGGCGACGACGCGACCACAGTCGCCGCTGCAAGTGCGACGAAAGCTGCTCGCGCTGCTCGCGATCCTGGCAAAAACCGAAGCGGTGATGGGCGCTTGATCGATTGGAAGGTCATCCTATTCTCCTGCATGAAGGATTTGCCGCACGTTCTTGGGGTTCAGCACGGTCGCGCAATTCGTTGCCGCCGGAGGCGTCAACCCGATGGTGTGGTGAGGCGCCAAAGTGTGTCGCCGAGGTCGTCGGCGATCAGCAGCGCGCCGGTGCGGTCGATCGCGAGACCGACCGGGCGACCACGGGCATGCCCATCCGAAGTCAGGAATCCGGTCACCACATCCTGCGGTTTCCCATTCGGGCGACCGCTCGCGAAGGGAATAAACACGACCTTGTAGCCGCTCAGGTTTCCGCGGTTCCAGCTGCCGTGTTCGCCCACGAACAGACCATCGTGGTAGCGGGTCGGTAGACTGCCTCCCGCGTAGAACGCGAGGCCCAGCGGCGCGACGTGCGAACCCAGTGCGTAGTCGGGCTTCGTCGCGCGTGCGACTAGGTCGGGCCGCTGCGGCCTGACGCGCGGGTCCAGGTGCTGGCCGAAGTAACTGTACGGCCAGCCGTAGAACCCGCCGTCGCGTACCGATGTCATATAGTCGGGTACGAGATCGGGACCGAGTTCGTCCCGCTCGTTGACGAGCGCCCACAACGCGCCGGTATGAGGCTCCCAGGCCAATCCTGAAGGATTGCGCAGGCCACTGGCGAAGATGCGCGACGCGCCGGTCGCCCGGTCGATCTCCCAGACCGCGGCGCGCCCCTTCTCAGCCTCGATGCCGTTCTCGGTGATGTTGCTGTTCGAGCCGACGCCGACATAGAGCTTGGTGCCGTCAGGGCTGGCGACGAGCGTCTTCGTCCAGTGATGGTTGATGGGACCGCCCGGTAGATCGGTCAGCTTGGTACCCGGCGCGGTGATCCTGGTCTGTCCGGCGCTGTACGGATAGCGCACTACGGCATCGGTATTGGCAACGTAGAGGTCATTGCCGACAAGCACGATTCCGAACGGGTTCACGAGCTTGTCGAGGAACGTCACGCGGAGCTCAGGCCGTCCGTCACCGTCCGCATCGCGTAGCAGCGTGATCCGGTTCGCGCCCTTGGCGCCTCCCGCGGAGTATGCCTGAAGTTTCGCGGCGATTATCGTCTTCGGGCGGAAGACCGGCTCGGACGGGCCACTCGATTCGACGATCAGCACGTCTCCGTTAGGCAGCACATAGGGCATGCGCGGGTGAGCAAGTCTGACTGCGAGGGCATGTATCTCCATCCCGACAGGCGCCGCCGGTTTCGCCGAGCCCCACTCGACCCTCGTGGCGACCCCCACCGGCGGGATGAGATACTGATGCGGCTCGGGTAGGTCGGGATTGGGACCGACCTGCGCTTCGATGTCGCCGCCGTTCCGGTCGCCGCAGCCGAAAAGCGCGAGCGCACAGAGAATGGGGGGCAAGAAACGCATCACGCCGGCTCCCGCCCCCGACCGGGAAGCGTGATGAGGCTCCAGCTCGTGATGATGGCGATGAGGGTGACGACGCCGGACAGGACGATGCCGCCGGGGACGACCGACGTGTACGCGTCACGGCTGTGAATGAGAGCATTGAGGAGGGAAAGTGTCAGCACGATGACTCCGCCCCAGAATGGTAAGCCAAACCACCGTTGCAGCGGTCGCTTCCCATGGTTCAAGATGAAGCGCGCAATCTCGATTGCGAGGACGACGCCTCCCATAATCAGGCCTCCAGTTATCAACCAGATGGAGAACTGCGCCCACATTATCTGCAGGCTGCCGACGTAGATGATGTCGGTTACGAATGCCGCAGCAAACAAGACCAGCGGAAATGCGATAAGCGCGTGATTGATCGCATAGAGTCTACCTACGGAGGACGATGCCAAGATAGCATCGGATGACGCACCGCGACCGCCCATAACGTGCTCCATTGGCTTCGCGCAGGATCAAGTTGAGCTTTATCAACGGTTTCTGCGAAGTCTAAACCACCAAGTGCCAAAGAAGTTCTAGACGACGCGGTGTTTAGCAATATCACGACAAAAGGGCAGTTATGACGTATCCATGATTTCTGCTCAGTTTCGCGTGCTTCAAGCCTTCCGGCCGGCAAGAACTAGCCTTGTTGTTCCACCGCTCTGAGACTCCAGCCCGTGCAGACACCGCCGGATCGTGACTCTAATTATACTTTCTTGCGCAAATTGAGATTTGACTGCCTGAACTCAGTTGCGGGCGGCGATGATTCCGAGTTCCTAAATTCCATAGGCGCGTAATTGCTGTGATGAGTTCGCATGACGAAATCCATTGTTGCGCTTGGCACTCGCACTTTGGATCTTCGAGGCGGCGTCGCTCAGCTACGGCGTCGACCCGAGCCTATCGACGGTCGCACTCGGGTCGCTCTGTTTCGAGAATCCGCCCGTCGCGGCGCGGAAATTCTTCTTGAGATGAAAAGGCCACTGCATGCGGATGGCCAAAGGCGGAATCGAAACTGCTGGGAATCCATGATGAAACGACACGGACTCCGTGTGCTTGGAACCTGCGTCCTCGCCCTGGCCTTCAGAGAAGCGATGGCCGCCGCGCGGGCGCCGGACAATGACGCCGCTCCCGCGGCCAGCGTCCGAGCCACGGCCACGCAGGCGACCGCCGTCAATCCGAACAATTGGTCGGGCTTTGCGAATACTCATGACTCGCAACGGAGATCCGAGCTGAAGGAGATCAATCGCGACAATGTGAGCCGGCTGAAGGTTTCGGCGTCCTACGATCTGCGTGAGACCAGCAACTTCGCCCCAGCGCCGGTCGTGATCGACGGCGTCATGTACATCAGCGCTAACCGCAGCACGATGGCGATCGACGCAGCCACGGGTGCGCTGAAATGGAAGCATGTCTATAACGAGTTCAAGGTGTCGCCGCCTCCCGACGCGATCAACAACAACCGCGGCGTCGCCTATGCCGACGGGCGTATCTTCCGCGGCGTCGGCAATGGCTATCTCTATGCCCATGACGCCACGACCGGTAGGCAGCTCTGGAGGGCCAAGGCCGCGAGCCAGAAGGCTGGGGAGAGCCTGCCGGCTGCTCCGCAGGTCTGGAAGGGAACCGTATACACGACCTTGGCCGGAGGCGACATCGCGGGTGTGCGCGGGCGGATGATGGCCTTCGACGCCACGACCGGGAAGAGAAAATGGACGTTCGAACTGGCGCCCCTTACCGGGCCAGGTTCCGAGACCTGGCCGAAACCCACCGCAAGGGCGCCACGGACGGGTGGCGGTTCGTACAGTTCAAGCACGTTGGACGAGGAACGGGCCCTACTGTACGTCCCTGTCGGCAACGCGGCTCCGGATTTCGACCTCGCTTCTCGTCCCGGGCTCAACCTCTATACCAATTCTATCGTCATCCTTGACGCGGGCACGGGTAAGCTCAGCAGATACTATCAGATCACTCCCGGCGACTATCACGACTGGGATGTCGTCGCGCCGCCCGCTCTGATCACGACCAGGGACGGGGTCCGCATGATGTCCGTTGGTGCGAAGGACGGCCACCTTTACGGGATAGACCTCGATACCGGCAGGACGTCGTACAGGACCGAAATCACGAAACTACTCAACGTCGAGGCGCCGATCAGAGCAGCGGGTACGCGCTTCTGTCCCGGCATCAGGGGCGGGGTGCAATGGAACGGTCCCGCATTCGATCCATCCTCCAACACGCTGTTCATCGGCACGGCCGACGTTTGCACAACCGTTAAGTTGGGTAACCCCCCACCGCCGGCGAAGCTCGGCCACACCTTCAGCGGCGAACCGGGCGGATCGTTCTTCGGCGCCTTCGATCCGCCAGGTGAAGACTCCGGCTGGCTCAATGCGATCGACGCCGACAGCGGCAGGACGAAATGGCGATACCATGCCGAAGCGCCGATCATCGCCGGTGTCATATCGACGGGCGGGGGCTTGGTGTTCACCGCCGACCTCAAGGGCAACGTCATGGCTTTCGACGCGCTCGACGGGAGGATGCTGTGGAAGGATGCCACGAGGCAGCCGGTGGGCGGCGGCGTCGTGACCTACGCGGTGAATGGCAGGCAGTACATCGCTGTCGCGGCGGGGATGGAGTCCGACGCCGAGTGGCGGGTCAAGGGCACGAGAGCGCAGATTTTCATCTACAGCCTGCCGGACGAGCAGGATTCGCCATGACCGTCGCAGACCTTCGCCTACCGCGTCACATTCTCCCAGGGTCCCCCGCGTCCCTGATCAGCCGAATCGTCAGCACTGTCGCGATCGGGAGATCATGAGCCATCCCCACTCGAAGCGTTCCTGCGTGAGAGCGCGATGAAAGACATCGCCAATATGGCGGGGACCCCGCTCGAGCAGATCGCGATACTGCTGCTGCGGCTTTCGCTGGTCGTCACCTTCCTTTGGTTCGGAACGCTGAAATTCTTCGCTTACGAGGCCAAGGGCATTGATCCACTATTGACTAATAGCCCGCTGACCCGATGGCTGAGCCGGTTCGGCGAAGCGGGGGCGGCGCGCGTTGTCGGGGGAGCCGAGATTGGCATCGGCCTATGTCTCGCGGCCGGTTTCAGCTGGCCGCGAGGTCCGGTGGCGCTCCTCGGCGCGGCTGGTTCGATTGGCACCTTTCTGGTCACGCTGAGCTTCCTGCTGACCACGCCGGGCGCATTCGAACACAGGGGCCCTCCCTATTTCCTGTCGACGACTTTCGGCACGTTCCTGATCAAGGACCTCGTCCTGCTAGCTGCGTCGTTCGTGCTGCTGGCGGATGGTCTGGCGTAATGCGGGATCGGTCCACGGGTGGATACACTCGTTATTGGCGAAGGTCAGGCCCGCTTGCGACCTCTCGGCAGGTTTGGAGGTGGCTTCTCACCTGCGGCCGGAACTTCGAATAGGGCCGCGACCGGCACATCCAGGATTGCGGCGAGCCTGTCCAGCATGTCGACCGAGGCCGCGACGACGCCGCGTTCGAGTTCGCTGACGTAGGCGCGGTCGATAGACGAGTCGGCGGCGAGATGTTCCTGCGAGATACCCCGCCCGGACCGCAGTTTGCGCATGTTGCGACCGAGCAGCGAGCGTGCGTCCATGCGCGCGGAACTCCCGGCGCGTCCCACGCCACTGGGGCAGACCATGACGGCGTGCGGCAGCTCGATGGGGCATCGGGCTGGCAGCCTCTCGGCGGCGGCTTCCAGGTGAGTGTATGCGAAGCGTCACGAACCGCTCGCTTCGTAGCCGTCCCGAGTCAGGACGGTCGCGACCGCCGGCCTCGTGGCAGCATGCCCGGATGACCGGTCCCTCTCGAGCCAAGCGACGGGCGCGAGCCTTGCCGGCCAGCCATCCACGGGTCGCGTGGCATTGGCAGCGCGAGCAACGCGCGACTACGATGCGCCGATGCAGAGCAAGTTCTACGTCGATGTCGGAACAAGGATTCGCGAGGCGCGCGAACGGTCGGGTTTGAACCAGCGTGAGGTGGCCGACGCGTGCGGCATCAACCGGCTTTCGATCGGGCGCATCGAGAAGGGAAAGAAGAACGCTTCGCTGATGACGATCGGGCGGCTAGCGCTCGCCTTGAAGGTCCCCCCGGCCGAGTTCTTCATTGGCGTCGAGCCAGATACGGCCCTGCTCGTTCCGGCACCCCGCGTGAACGCCCGTCCGCGGGCCAAGGCCGAGATCCCCAAGACAGGCAAAGCCGGCTTGCGAAAGAGCGCGACTTCGAAGGTGCCCTGAACCTTCCGCGCTTGTTAAGGCCATCGCCTTCGGTGCGATATCAGGCTATTCCCCGAACATGGTTCGCAATCTAGGGCGCTCTGCCGAAAAGCGGTTCGGCACGCTCTGTTCCGACCTCGGTATCACCTGCAACCCGGCGATCGAAGACGACCACGGCTGGGACCATATCGTGCAGTTCCAGCACGAGACCATCGTCGGGGTCTCGGCAGACATGCAGTCAAGGCTGCCGGCCGTTTTCGTGCAGACCAAGAGCCACGAGGCCGATGGTCTGACCGTCACCCTGACGCTCAGCAACGCAGTCAAGCTCGCGACGAGCCCGAATCCCTGCTTCGTGGCGCTGGCGACCCTTCCCGCCGGCAGCGACGTCGCGACGTGGCATGCGGTCCACGTCTGGGGAGAACTCCTTGAGCGCATACTCAGGCGCGCCCGCGAGGAGAGCCGCGACGGAACGTCCGAGGACGACTTCAACAAGAAGACGTTCAGCCTCACGATGACCAAGGCCGATCTGCACCATGGTCAGAGCATCCTGCCTTGGATGGCGCAAACGGTACGGCGCATCGGCGCCGACTATGCAGCCGTGAAGGCGGCCATCGTGCCGCCGCCCTCGCTTGTCGGCGAGATCAAAATCGGGCCGCTTAGTTCCATCGACGAACTCATCGACCACACCATCGGGCTCACCAGCGACATTCCGGTGCAGGGCTTCGAAATCGGCGCGCGCCGCCTCGGCGTCGACATCCCGCTCCCCTCATTCGTGCCGGAGGGCGCGACCTATCGCGCGTCCATGCAGGCACACCCGGTTGCGACCGCCGACATCCGCATGCGCGGCCCCGACGGCACCATCGTCGATCTGGTCGCCGACGTCATCGTCCCGCCGAACCTCGGTCTGCCCGCGGACAGCTACAGATATCGCTTCCGTGCGGCGAACCTCGACATCGTCTGGTCCCCCTCGGGCGCTGCGACCATCCGTGGTCACTTCGACGGGCATGAGAAGACCTCGCCGGCGGAGCTGGTGAAGACGCTGAGCTTCGTGCGCTGGGCTGGCAAAGGCGATATCGACGTGCGCGTGACCGTGGAGGACGAGGTCGCTCTCGGCGCGACAGCAAGAATGGACGCCCTTCCGGACCAGGATCATTTCGCCGACATCGCGGAACTCGCATTGCCGCTGGCGCTCGTCTCTCGGCATCTCAGGACGAAGGTTCCCGCGGTATCCATCGCCGACGTCGCACAGGCCCAGCGGATCGGTGACTTCCACCGCTTCATCAATGCGACCGAGATGCGGTTGGCAGTTGAGCTCCATGAGCCGACGGCGATCCCTGACTTCACCGCCGGCATCGCTTTCGCAGCGGTACAGGTCGGCGACTGGGTCTTCGCGGGGATCCAGCGCTTCCCGCTCGTCAGTCAATCGCGCACAGGCGGACGCTGGACGGCGGAATTTGGAAAGCCGCTACTACTCGAACCGTTCGCCTTCTCGACCAGCGACGCTGATGCCTTAAAACGTTTCAAGAATGACTACCGGCGGCTTGCCAGCGCACCGGGGGTGCTGGCGCTCGACAACGCCCTCAACGCCATGCCGGCGGACGCCGGCGTGGGAGATGCTCAGACGACCGAAGGATCGGATCCAAACTAATCGTACTTAGGAACAGCGGCGATGACAGCCAGCGCCGTCGCCGTTGAACGCGACATAGGAAAGACGTGCTTCTGGACGCTGTCGCGCCACTATGGCTGCGCATGGATATGCTGGAAGTCTGGGCACGCTCATCTAATACTCTGGCCAATCGATATCGGCGATCAGTCCGATCCCCCGTGGCTGCCATCCGAGAACTTCCCTCGTCCAGGTACCGGATACGGTGCCACTGCCGCTCATGCGCAGCTGATCGTTGTCGCGTTCGGCGCGGCGATCCTCGCTGCTGTCCCTGCGGCGCCGGGGTCTTAAGTCGATCATGGTCGCGCACTTCCTCGCCGACTTCGTCGGCTTCATGCTGGCCAAACTGCAGGGAGCCTGAGCTCCGGTAGTCTCGCAGGCGGCGTTCAGCGGATCCCGCGCTTGCGACCGTCATCGGCCTATTCCTCGTCCAATTCACGAACGAAGATCTGGGACAGGTCGCCGGTCCAGGGTCCGCCTTCGACGGATATCCGACCCACGCTGGTCAGGGTTTCGCCGTCGGTGCCTGCCGAAATCGTGACCTCTTGCGAGAACGCGGGATCGTCACGGCGCCAGACCGCCGTGCGAGGCCCGGTGGTCACGTCGAACAGGCGCGAGACCCCGCGCTCGTCGCAATAGATCATCGCGAACCGGCGCGACGACCCGTCGCCGCCGATGACCGCCGTGCCATCTGGAAACAGCGGATGGTCCACAGTCGACCGCATCAACAGCAATGCCCCGGCTTCGCACCACGTAAACGATGTCCTGCCCTTCAACGTCTCGCCCGGGACCTGCGGATGCGTCCCGGTCGTCCGCCATTCGCCGGCGAGGAACGCCAACGGCTGAAGTGTCGCGTTGGCGGGCGGCGCGCCCATGCCAGCCGCAGCCGCCGCCGCCGCCGCCGCCGCATCGATGCCGCTGCCGAGGCGCTCGTCGAGTCCCGTCGGCTCCATGAGTTCGACGCGGTTGCCAAACGGGTCCGCGACGCTCAGCCGGTCGTGTCCCGAGACCGGCAAATCCCGCGACGTCTGGAAGCCTGCCGCCTCCAGACGTTCGGCAAGTTCGGAAAGACCGGAGACGACGAAGGCCGGGTGCGCCTTCCGGGCCGGCATGAACACCGGCTCCACGCCGATATGAACCCTCAGGGCGCCGTGCTCGAACCAGCAGCCACCTCGCCCGGCCAAGCCCGCCGGCTTCTCGACCTCCGGAATGCCGAGCAACTGCACGTAGAAGGCACGCGCGGTCTCCTCGCCCCCGGGTGGCATGGCCAGCTGGACATGATGAAGCCACTTAACCAGCATCGAAGCCTCCCGCTTCATGTCGCGCCGTATTCATGTCCCACGCGACAGCTGTCGTCTCTGCGGCTCGGCTGAGCAGGCGGCGGTGGACCGAGGAGCGTAGCATTCGTCGTTGCCGGCTGGTCAGGTCAACGATCACCCGAGCCGTACCGCAGAACAGCGGCCGGTGCGCGACGGAGATTATCGGTCAAGTCGGCCTGCGGCGGGCACCGCTATTTCAGGTGTTGGGCGAGATACTTGTTCATCTCGAACATGGTGCACTTGTCCCTGCCGAATACAGCTTTGAGTTTCGCATCTGCGAGGATCTCGCGCTTGTCCGCGGGGTTCTGCAGTTTGTGGGCCCTGATATAGTCCCAAACTTTGCTGACCACCTGACCGCGGGCGATCGGATCGCTACCAACGATCTCGGCGAGTTCCGGCGACGGCTGTAGCGGCTTCTGTAACGCATTCGGTTTGGCACCGGCGGCTGGCGCCTTCGCTGCCTTCTTGACGGTCGTCGGCATGATTAACTTTCTGGTTGGTTGTCCGAAACGTATCGAGCAGGGGCGACCGGCTGGCAACCCCGACCAATGTGCATGTCCGATCGTAAATCGAGTGAAGCGATCTTGCACATTTATCATTGCTCCGGCGCTGTTGTGTTATCGAAGTATCGGGACGCCGCATTTCACGAAGCAAACGCGGCGGCTGCGATCAGCTACGCAACACCAAGGCACGCACGTCCTCGGCACGGTCAGGCTATCATGACGACGGCGAACGACTGGTAGACGATATTTGGCATTCAATGAGACCGCGCACTCTGCGAATATGAAGCACCAGCGACGCTTGTCGCCTTCGAACCACGGATATCGGCGTTTCGAATCCGTGACGGACCCTCGGCTTGGTGTGCTAACGTACAATACTGGGGTGGCAAGGTCAGCACCGCGCACCCCCGATTAAAACCGCCTGCCGGGTATGGCTTTCACGCTGCGAGTCTCCGGTCCCTAGAAAGGGACAAACGATGGCTCACCTCACGCCGCCGCCGCCCGCCGTTGAACTTACCTTGGCGATCGCCATGGTTGCATCTGCCGGAACCCCCCTCCTACTGCTCGATGGAAAACTCGATGTCGTGGCCGCGAGCCTAGCGTTCTGCCGGCAGTTCGAACTCGACCCTGACGACGTCACCGGCCGGGTGATGTTCTCGTTGGGAACCGGCGAATGGGATTCGCCACGCTTGCGGTCGCTGTTGACCGCGGTGGCTTCAGGTGGCGCGAAGATCGAGAACTACGAACTGGACCTGCGTACGCGCAATCGCGGCGTAAGGTGCCTTTGCATCAACGCACATCGGCTCGACTACGACGACCATGAGGCTGTCCGCCTCTTCGTCGCGATCCTCGACGTTACCGACGCCCGCGCCAGTGACCGTCTTCGGGACGAGCTCGTTCGCGACAAATCGGTCATGCTGCAGGAGCTGCAGCACCGGATCGCCAACAGCCTGCAGATCATCGCCAGCGTGCTGATGCAAAGCGCCCGCAAGACGCAGTCCGAGGAACTTCGCGATCACCTCACGAACGCGCACAATCGCGTGATGTCCGTCGCCGAACTTCAGCGTCAGCTGGCGGTGTCCAGCCTGGCCGACGTCGCCATGAAACCCTACCTTGGCCAGCTCTGCCAGAGCATCGGGGCGTCGATGATCGCTGATCACGATCAGCTGTCGATCGCCGTCGATGTCGATGACAGCAGCGCCGGTCCCAACGCCTCTGTAAGCATCGGCCTCATCGTGACCGAGCTCGTCATCAACGCGTTGAAACACGCGTTTCCCGACCACCGGCACGGCGAGATTCAGGTAGGCTATTCGGACAGCGCCACGGGGTGGAAGCTGACGGTCGACGATGACGGCGTAGGGATGCCCGGCGACATGCCCGACGCCAAAGCCGGTCTGGGCACCACGATCGTCAACGCGCTCGCCAAGCAGCTACACGCGACCGTCCGCGTCGCGCCCGGGCGCCCAGGTACATCGATCATCGTCAACGAAACCAAACTGCGACTTGTTGACGGTATTGCAGATGAGCCGGAGGTCCAGGCCGTCTAGCGAGACGCAGTCCCTCATTTCAGGAGAAAGCGCGGATCGCCTCGCCGATCGCGGCGTCGCCATAGGGTTTGCGGAAGAACACGGCACCCTCTGGCATCTCCCCTGCTTCCGCTATGTGGTTCCCAGAGACGATGATGAACTTCAATGGCGGCCAGCGCTTCCGAGCATATGCTGCGAGCTCGAGCCCATCCATCGACCCCGCCATCTGGATGTCGGTGAATACAATGGTGATGTGCGAATGCTGTTCAAGCAGAGTGATGGCGTCGTCGGCACCCGAAGCCTCATAGAACTCCAATCCCAGATCCTCGACGAGCGCTGTAGCCCCCATGCGGATCATGGCCTCATCCTCGACGACGAGGACCACCGGACGAGCTTCGCCGACCACCATACGCGCACCTTCCACCTGGAGACGAGCGTTCGGGAACATGGTCAGGCAAGACCCGCGTTCCGGCAGTCGCAATCAGCGCATCGGCGATGCGTCCGAGTTACAACCCCGCGTGCGGGTATTCGATCCGCCGGCCGCTCAGGCGGCAATCTCGGAACCATAAGGTGCGATCGCCAAAACGGTAGTGATGATCGGCTGCCGATCACTCTCGGACGACCGCCTCCGCAAGGGCTCGACCACGTTTCGTTGGCTGGCGTCGCAGGCAATATCAGGTCCAGCTTCTCAGAACCACGGACGCTGTTGCCATTTTCAATGGTCGTGCACCCGACCGCCTATCCAGCGACAGCTGATGCCCAGTGTCATCCGCTGCTGCCTGCCGGGCTAGGCGACTGCAACTCTCCTTCCTGGAGAGCTTCGACTGTCGTCGCGAGCGACCACCTCACGCCCGCTTCGAGATATTCCACGACCCCGCGGCCGCCGAGATCGCCGTTCAGGCTGGCTCCGATGAGCCGTGTTCCGAAGCCACTGCGGGTCGGCGGCGATACCTGCGGGCCGCCCTCCTCCTGCCAGACTATGTCGAATGACTTCGAACCGTTGCCGTTCCCGTCTCCGACCGCCCATCGGAGCTCGACGCTACCGTCCGCATTGGACAACGCGCCATGCTTCACGGCGTTCGTGAAGAGCTCGTGCAGCGCCATCGAGAGAGCTAGGGCCGAGCGGGCCTTCAATTCGATGTTGGGACCTTCGACGACGACGCGGTCCGGCTCGGCCAAGTGGACGAGGACGGCACCTTGAACGACGGCGTGAATCCTCGCCGATTGCCAGCTCGTTTGGGTGAGCAGATCATGCGCATGAGCGAGGGTCGTGAGCCGGCTACTGATAGCTTCACGCGCTTCGGCAGGGGTGGCTACGGTGCGCAGCGACTGAGCGACTATACCCTGCACGACGCCGAGGGTGTTCTTGACCCGATGCTGCAACTCGTTGGAAAGCAGGCGGCGATGCTCGTCTGCGGCACGCTCCCTCGAGATGTCGCGCACCGTACCGACCAGCCGGAGGCGCTCACCCGGCAACTTGATCACCCGCGCTCTCGACCGCAGCCAACGGATCTCGGCGGTCGCGGCTACGAGGACGCGGTAGTCGATGTCGAGACGCCCTTCGTTGCCAGCCGCGATCGCGGCCCGCACCGCAGCATCGAACCGTTCACGATCCTCTACGTGCAAGCGGGCCATCAGTTCATCGAACGAAACCGCCTCGGTGTCGGCATGTCCCAGCAGCTCGTGCGCGCGCTCGTCACCGAAGACTTCGCCCGAGCCGGGCACGGCCTCGAAGGCGCCAAGTTCCGCGGCGTCGAGCGCCAGCCTGCCGCGGGTTTCGCTTTCGCGTAGCTTCCTTTCCGCCGCGCGGGGTGCAGTCCTGTCCTGCAGAATCTTGAGGAGTCCGAGCGGCTGCGACCCGGGACTGCGCAGCGTGATGATTTCGCAACGACCCCAGAACAGCTCGCCGTTCGACCGCGGATGCCAGCGTTCATCATGCGCCCGCTCGCACGCCAACGTATTGCGGATTTCGGCTTCGGGCACGCCGGCCGCCTGGTCGCTATCGGTGAAGAGCATCGCGCAGGGCCGTCCGATTACTATATCGGCGTCCCTTCCGAACATTCGCGCCGCACCGGCACTCCAGCTTTCGATGATGCCATCCAGATCCGTCGTGATGATCGCGTAGTCGACCGCCGCTTCGATAATCAAACGGAGGCGTGAGGCGTCTATGCGGGTCTGGGCGAGAAGCCTTCGCGTCTCCAACCGGTCCATGACCTGCCGGGCGAGCACCTTCAATGCCGACTGCTGGTCCTCAGACAGGCTTCGAGTACGGGTGTCCAACACGCACAGTGTACCAAGTGCCACGCCTTCGGGTGTCCGCAATTGAGCGCCAGCGTAGAACCGGACGTGCGGCTCCCCGGTGACCAAGGGATTATCCGCAAAGCGCTCGTCGAGCCGGGCATCCTCGACAACCATCATCTGCGTCTGCGCGATCGCGTGGGCGCAGAAAGCGACGTCACGTGGGGTCTCCCTGGCTTCGATACCAACGGCAGCCTTGAACCACTGCCGTCGTCCGTCGATCAGGCTGATCAACGCCGTCGGCGCACCGCAGATCTGTGCGGCGAGGAAGACGATGTCGTCGAATTCCGGCTCGCTCGAAGTGTCCAGAATGTCATAGCGGGAAAGCGCGGCCCGCCGCGACGTCTCCTCGGACGAATCCGGATCCCAAGGAACCTGCATGCTAACTGATTAGCAGGTCCTTTGACCGCCGAAACCATTATCATCGTTGCGGACCCCGAAGGTCGGTAGTGGGGCCGGCGCGAGGGTGCCGGCTCGCGGCGCAAGCAGTCGGAAATGGAAGGGTATTGCTCGGACCGGCTGCGGTCAGCAAGGTGACGGGCGATCTGCAACCTCTTCGCATGACCAAAACGTCTAAGCGATACGTCGTCTGTTCGGCGTATCCAGCGATGCCAGCCTGCCAGTTTGAACGAGTTCGATCCGAAGCGTCAGGCACCGATCATCCGCGGCGCCAGCGACGGCGGGCGAACCTTCGCGACGGCAAGCTGGGGTATTATCGGGCCGGCAGCTGCCGAGGATCCGATCATCAACGTCGTGTTTGGACAAAGCGTTGCTCTTGGTGCAACTCTAGCCACGCTTACCCCCAGGATACGAAACCGAATGGGGGGGAACAGCTTCCAAGCGATTTTGAAGCCGACTACCTGACCGCCTCCGTGATCAAACAAACTACATTCTGAGCGCAGTCCGATTGAACGGGCCGCTTGTTGTTGCGGCATGGGCAATCGCATCACCGACGTCGGAGAGTGCGAACTCGGCGACATGATACCGGGTCAAGTCGATTTGGCTACTTCGCACCATTGCGATAAGGCGGGGGACCGCCGCACGGGGGTACATCCACTGGCCCCTGATCGTGATGTTGTTCCGCATCAGCCACGGATACGGCAGAGTCAGGTCGCCGTCGCCCGCCATACCGACACCGCCCATCAGCGAGATCCGCCCGCCGGGCCGTACAGCACGGACCGCCGTCAGCACCTGCGTCGGTTGGGCGTGCGGGGGCAGGATGTCGAACACCACGTCGATGGGTGCGCCAGCCGCTGCCTGGATCGTCGCCGTGTCGGTCGCTTCCTCGCCCAGCATGCGTGCGATCCGCACCCGGTCGCCGTGACGCCGCGCCAGCTCGTCGAGCGCCTCCGCGTTCCTCCCCGTCGCCACCACGCGCGCAGCGCCCATCGCGAGAGCTACAGCAACAGCCGCGCTGCCGAAGCTGCCGGTCGCACCGTTGATCACGACAGTCTCGCCAGCGGTCAGCGCAACGCTGGACAGCCCGCCATAGGGGACCAACAATGTACCGAGCATCAACCAACGTGCCGCGTCGCCAGCTAGGACATCGCCGAGAGGGACGATGTTCTCGAGCGGCAGGCGCAGCTTCTCGGCCCAGCTTCCGTTCGGATACTGACGCTGGACCGCCACCGCTGCTGGGCCGTTTGCAGTAAGCCCCTGCAGCGAGATCGCCGGCAAGCCGAGACCATCCCGGGCCCGCAGGGTGGGATCGCAATAGACCCATGAACCTACCACCGTATCAGTCGCGCCGGCGCCGACCGCACTAATCCTGCCGATGGCACCCGTGCCCGGCACGAACGGCAACGTGAACAGCATCGGACGCTGGCCCGAGAAAACCTCGTGCGCGTAGGCGAGTACCGGAGCGGCCACGACGTCGACCACGACGTCGCCGGCCTCAGCGACGGGATCGGGAAGATCGCAAACCATCGGCGTCTCGCCGATGCGGGAAAACATCGCGGCTTTCAAAGCACGTCCTTTTCTTGGAGTGTCATGCAGCAACGCTGCACGGCGCCATCGCGATGACCCCGGTGGCTTCTACTGCTGAACGCCAAGGCGGCGCCCTAGGGGGCAAGTGAGCTCTCGCCTCACTGGCCCTGGAGCACCGCTGGAACTCGACCTCGCACACAGCTGCGGTCCTTGGAAACGCAGAACTTCTTGAGGGCGTCGGATTAGGCAACGACAATTACGGACAAGAAAACGCCGGGGCGGACGAATCAAACTCCGTCACGGACGATCGAATCGTTCGGTCGGTAATTTTTCGAATACGACCAACTACATACGGAAATCGAATATCTCCTTTCTCGAATACGATCAGTACATCATCTCCGACTTCTGGACCCAGAGCCGGGGCTCCGGTGAAATACGGTTGCGGTACGTTGGCCCAGACAGTCCGGGTCGCGAACTTAGCTCGATTAATCCTGACCCGGACCCGTCCTGTCCCGTCTGGATCATCGATGCTGAGTACTAAAGCTAAGCAGGGGTTCACCATCCATTGTCTCCAGTCTGCGCCCGACCCAACTTACTCTGGTCTGAAAGTTTGCCGACGAGCTGTCCCCCGTGGGGTTGGATGGGCTTCGGCTCGTCAGGCAGCGTGTCCTCCAGCAGCTTCTTCCGCAACCCCGGCAGGCAGCTCCATGACGGGCGCGAGGGTTTCCACAAAGTGCATGATCCGGTCGAGCTGTTGCAGCTTGCGCCGGGCCACCATTCTCGCTGATGGTATCGATGCTTTGCGCCACGGCCGACGAGAAGACCGATACGCAGCGCTGATGCCCGGTTTTTGGATGGGCCGCAGTGAAACGAGCGCGACCCCGCCTGCAATATGAAGACAGAGTACAGCACCAATGAGCCTGAAGGATCTTAACGAGGCGCGCCTGACCTCGCCGGCAGTATTCCGCAATCGCGTCCCGATCCTCGGCGTGCTGCGGAACGCACTACCCCAGCGTGGTACGATCCTCGAGATCGCCAGCGGCAGCGGCGAGCACATCACCTATCTTGCCGGCCACATGCCGCATCTCGACTGGCAGCCTTCCGATCCGTCGCCGGCCGCACGAGCCTCGATCGCAGCCTGGACGGCTCACGACAGACTTGCCAACGTCCGTCCACCGCTCGATCTCGATTCGAGCGCTTCGCCGTGGCCGGTGGCCGAGGTCGAAGCGATCCTGGCGATCAATATGGTGCACATCAGTGAATGGTCGGCGACCCAGGGCCTGATGAGGGAATCGGGCAGACTGCTGCCTTCGGGAGGCCTGCTCTACCTATATGGACCCTTCGCTCGGGCGGGCGTGCCGCTCGCCCCTAGCAACGCCACGTTCGACGAGGATCTTCGCCAGCGTCATGTTGGATGGGGCCTGCGGGACCTCGGGGACGTCGAGGCCGAAGCCTCGAAGTCGGGACTGCTCGTACACGGCGTCATTCCGATGCCGGCAAACAACCTGTCGCTAGTGTTTCGTCGCTCGTGACCCGGGAAGCGGGTCGTGCCGCCGTGACCGTTGCCGCCGCCCGCGCCCCTGACGCCGAGCCGGTGATCTTGACCCCGGTGCAGGAAACCGCACTCTATCCCGCCGTTAAGGTCTTCCTCGAGGCGCAGGGCTTCGAGGTCAAAGGCGAGATATGCGGTTGCGACGTCGTCGCGGTCCGAGAGGGCGAGCCACCCCTCGTCGTCGTTACCGAGTTGAAGCTATCGTTCACGCTCGAGCTCGTGCTTCAGGCCGTCGATCGATTTCGCGCCGCCGATCAGGTCTATCTCGCCGTCACGGCTTCACGGCGTGGCCGCGATCAGGACGGGCGGGTCCACAGGCTCTGCCGGCTGCTCGGGCTCGGATTACTTACCGTCGACACCAAACGGGGCATGGTGACGGTCGTCGCCGAGCCCCAGCGCTACCGGCCGAGAGCAGATCTGCCGCTGCGCCGACGATTGCTCAAAGAGCATGCGGGCAGACGCGGCGACCCGACCAGCGGCGGCTCGACCAGGCAACCGATTATGACGGCGTACCGTCAGCGCGCCATGGCCTGCGCCGAGGCACTGCATGCCGGACCTCTGCGACCGCGCGACCTCAAGCTGCTGGCTGACGATGCGGGCGCGATCCTGCGTCGCAACGTCTATGGCTGGTTCGCACGCGTCAAACCCGGCGTCTACGGCCTGTCTAGCGTCGGCACGGCTTCATTTCCGACCAGGCCCATTGCCGACACTTGGGCGGACGGCAACGTACCGCTCGTCCGGAAACTTCCATAGCCTTGCCGACGCTTGGCTGTAGGGTCAGGCCCGGCTTGCAAAATCGAGGATCACGTCATGAACGAAGCGACATGGGGCAACGACGCGATGACGCCGCAGATCGACTGGCGGATGAGCGCCTCGCTCGAGAACGTCCATCGCGGCGACACCGACCTCGCGGAAGTCACGAGCCTACTTGGTGCCGTCCGCGCCTGGCAGAGCCTCGACCCAGAACATCAGGAAGCGGCGACGCTGACGCCGGAGCACCCGATCCAGATCGAGGGCGTCTCAACCGGCTCCTTCAAGGGCACGGCGATCGGCGTCCTCGTCGAGCAGCTGGAACTAGATGACGCCGGAAGCGCGGCCGCCTGAACGGCAGCTCCCCTTGCGGCCATCAGTACCCTAAGGACGACCGCAGGCAGTCGAGCCTTATCGAACGGCGCGATTGTCAAACCCCTGATACGGACAATTATCACGGGCTTGAAGTCGGGCCCACGATCCAGTGTCGAACGACTGTCCTCTTCCCCTCCCGGCTGGCGCAGGTTTTACTTGCGTATTGGCCGCGCAAACGCATTCCAGGACACGTCGTAACAGGAGTTCACCTTCAGCACGTAACGTCTGCCATGATAGTATTTTCTTGCGCGGCTCGGGACCGCCGCCGGTGCACGTGTCGTCGATGCTCCGTAGCGCGGCCGATCATGCAAACCCCCCGCCGCGGACTGGCAGCATGCGATCCGTCACCCGGACAGACCCGCGAACCGGTAGGAGCGTACGAGGTTCGCTACGCAGCGTGCCGCAATCGTCTTGTCGATGATGCGAGCCTGCCCCCCCCGGTGAACAGGTTTTGACGCTTCCCCCAGACCTTGAGCGCAGTTGCCTGGCTCGCGGCAGGACGACCGTGTCGTAGAGCCGATCTGGGCGACGAAGACTTTCAATCGAAGGTGCGGCTCTTGGGCAAGACCTGACGCCTGTGACCGTCGCCGGGATCGCTGAACCTGCAGGCACGATCAGCGGGCAGGGATGGAGACAGCCTTAGTTCAATGAGAATAGTCCATCGCGGCGAGGTCGCTGAGCAAATCGGGGCCTGTCGGGGTCCACCCCAGCCGCTCGATGGTCCAGGCGTTCGAGGCGGTCATGTCGAGCCCTGCGAAGGGCGCCATCCAACCGAAGTAGCGTTCGACCTCGTCGGAGGCCACCGACCGGACCGGCAGCCCGGTACCCTTGCCTATCGCCTCGGCGATGGCGCATGCGCTGACACCCTCTTCTACTGACGCATGGTACCGTGCGCCTGGTTCGCCGTTCTCCAACGCCAGCGCGTAAAGTCTTGCCACGTCGCTGACGTGGGCCGCGGACCAGCGAGTACTCCCCTCGCCCAGATACGCAACCGCCCCGGCCCGGCGTGCCTCGGCGATCAGCGGCGTGATCAGCCCGGCCTTGGTGACGTCGTGCACCTGCGGCAGCCGTATGGTGCGCACGTCGATCCCCCGCGCAATCAGCGCCGCGCCGGCGAGCTCGGTCGCGATGCGGGGATTGGCGTGGCGCGGGTTGAGGACGTCTTCGGTCGCCGGGCCGCCGCCCAGCGGCGTACCGATGCCGACGCCCGAGGTGATCAGGATGGGTTTCTGCGTCCCCTCCAGCGCCTCGCCCATGGCGGCGATGTTGCGCTCGTCCTTTCTCGTGTTCGCGAAGAAGGTCTCGAAATTGTGGTCGAATGCGCAGTGGATCACCGCGTCGGCCGCCGCCGCGCCGCTGGCGAGGGTCTCGGGCCGCTCAAGATCGCCGCGGTGCACGTCGGCGCCGGCCGCCTCGAGTTCACGGGCGCCAGCGTCAGAGCGCGTGAGACCGAGCACCTGATGGCCTCGATCGAGAAGCTCGGGAATGACTTGTGAGCCGATGAAGCCGGTCGCACCGGTCAGAAACACGCGCATGATAAATCTCCTTGTCGAAGCAGCTTATCGAGATGAGCGTGAACGTGTTAAACTAGTGACGTTATCGTGGTATAACGTGCAACAGGATCTGTCATGGCCAGCGAAGCGCGCAACCAGCTCGGCATCTATCTACGCGATCGCCGCACCCGGCTCGATCCTGCGGCGTTCGGTTTCGGCGGAGGGCGTAGGCGCACCCCGGGACTGCGCCGCGAGGAGGTGGCGAGCCGCTCGAACATCAGTCCGACGTGGTACACGTGGCTGGAACAGGGCCGCGGCGGTGCACCGTCGGCCGACGTGCTTGACCGGATCGCCAAAGGGTTGATGCTGACGGAGCCGGAACGCGAACACATCTATATGCTCGGCCTCGGCCGTCCGCCGGAGGCGCGCTACCAGCCGGTCGATGGGATCAGCCCCCGGCTGCAGCGCGTGCTCGACGCGATGGTGCTCAGCCCGGCGATCATCAAGACGGCAATGTGGGACGTCGTCGGTTGGAACCGGGCGGCGGCGCTGCTGCTGACCGACTATCCCAAGCTACCGCGCGAAGGACGCAACATCCTCCGCCTGATGTTCGGCAGCGACCAGGTCCGCGCCCGGAACGAGGACTGGGACAACATCGCCCGCTTCGTCGTCGGCGCCTTTCGCGCCGACGTGGCACGGGCGGGGGCGAACAACAGCGCGGCGGCCTCTCGGCTGGTCGCAGAACTGTCCCGCGTTAGCGCCGAGTTCGAGGCGCTCTGGCAGGACAACGACGTGGTCGCTCACGGCGAGGGCCTGAAGCGTATTCATCACCCCGACGCGGGGCTGCTCGCGATGGAATTCTCCTCGTTCGCCGTCGAAGGCAGGCCGGAATTGGGAATGATCGTCTACAACCCCGCCTCTCCGACCGATGCAGAGCGGCTGCGTGCCCTGTTGGGCGTTAGCGAGCACTGACCAGGTCGCGACCACTCCCCCGCGCCATCCGCGTTCCAACTCATGCCGATTGTTCAATTTTCGATTTCGGCCGGCGACACCGGTACGGTTCACGGAAGGCTCGCGGGGGAGCACTACGCGAAGCGGTACGCGGTGCCGGGCGCCATGCATTCGGGCTTCGCCCAGTTTGCCGCCTTCGATCAGGACGCAATCCACAACCGGGCAATGCTGGCCACCGCAAGGAAACTTTCGATCCCCGTGCTCGCGATTGGACGGGTCTCGTCGATCCAACAGGCTGTCATTCCTCCACTCAATTTTCTGCTGTTCGGCGATTAAAGACATAGCAGAATCGTCGTTGAAGCGAGTCAGAAGCCTACGCGATGGAAGCCGGTCTGCGTATCGGAACCTGCCTAGGAGGGAGGAGCCCGAGCCGCCCTTAACGGGCGGAGGTCAGAGCCCCGTGAAAACCGGCTGCCTCTTCTCGACGAAGGCCTGCGCTGCTTCGCGATGGTCCGCGGTCTGGCCGCAGTGCACATGGTGTGTGGCTTCGAGGTCCAGGCAGTCCTCCAGGCCTCCGCCCATCGCGCGGTTGAGGTTCTCCTTCATGTACCGGTAGGCGACGCTCGGGCCCGCGGCCAGGCCTTGCGCCAGAGCCTCGGTTCGGGCGGCGAGCTCTTCCGGTGCGCACGACCAGTTGGCCAGTCCAAGTCGGATCGCCTCTGCCGCGTCGACGCGATCCGACAGGAAGTAGAGCTCTCTCGCCTTAGCCGAACCGACCAGCTTGCTGAGGAAGTAGGTGCCGCCGTAGTCGCCCGAAAAGCCCACTTTCGCGAACGCGGTTGTCATGAATGCGCCGTCGGCCATGATGCGCATGTCACAGGCCAGCGCCAGCGAGAGTCCGGCTCCCGCAGCGGGTCCATTGATCGCTGCGATCGTCGGCTTCGGGATCGTGAATAGCTTCCCGGCGGTCCTACGCTGCGCGATGCGCTGGCGGTGGATGGCGCCGTCGATGGTGTTGGAGCCGACGGTGCCGTCACCGGCCTCCGCCATGCCCTTAACGTCGCCGCCGGCGCAGAAGCCCTTCCCGGCACCCGTCAGGACGATGCAACGGACATTGCCGTCGGTCTCCGCCTTCTCCAGCTGATCGGCCAGGGCGATGATCATCGGCGCCGTCATCGCGTTGCGGGCCTCGGGCCGGTTGAGCGTCAGGGTAAGGACGCCGGCGTTCAGCGTCGCCAGTAGCTCGGTGGTGCCGGTGTCGATCACGTCGGTCATGAAGCGCTCCTGTGTTTGTGCGGGTTGGGGCGGGTCAGTGGCGCTGCAGCTCGGCGCGGCCGACGACCATGTGATGGACTTCGTCAGGTCCATCGGCGAACCGGAGGTGGCGCACGTCGGTGTAGAGGTCGGCAAGTGGCGTCCACTTCGACATGCCGGTGGCGCCGTGGATCTGAATCGCCTGGTCGATAATCAGGCAGGCTCGCTCGGGGACCATAGCCTTGACCATGCTGACCCAGACACGGGCTTCGCGGTTGCCAAGCACGTCCATCGCCTTGGCGGCCTTGAGCACCATCAGGCGCATGGCCTCGATCTCGATCCGGGCCCGCGACACCTGCTCGAGATTCTTGCCGAGCATGATCAGCTCGCGTCCGAAAGCCTGGCGCGACTTCCCACGCTTCACCATCAGATCAAGTGCGACTTCGGCCTTGCCGATCGTCCGCATGCAATGGTGAATCCGGCCGGGTCCGAGCCGCAACTGCGATATCTCGAACCCCCGGCCCTCGCCGAGGAGGATGTTGTCGCGCGGGACCCGGACGTTGTCATAGCGGATGTGCATGTGCCCGAACGGCGCATGGTCCTCGCCGAAGATGTGCATCGGACCGAGGATGGTCACGCCCGGGGCGTTCCTCGGCACCAGGATCTGGGATTGCTGCTGGTGGGGCGGTGCGTCGGGACTGGTCTTGACCATGGTGATCAGCAGTTTGCATCGCGGGTCTCCGGCGCCCGAGATGTAGAATTTCTCCCCGTTGATCACCCATTCGTCACCGTCGAGGACCGCCGTCGTGCTGATATTCTTTGCATCCGACGACGCTACGTTCGGTTCGGTCATCGCGTAGGCCGACCGGATCTTGCCCTGGAGCAGGGGCTCCAGCCAGTCGTGCTTCTGAGCCGACGTACCGACGCGCTCGAGCACCTCCATGTTGCCCGTGTCCGGAGCGGAGCAATTGAGCGTCTCGGAGGCCAGCGGCGACTTGCCGAGCTCGGCAGCGATGTAGGCGTAGTCAAGGTTGCTGAGTCCTTGGCCGGTCTCGGCATTGGGCAGGAAGAAGTTCCAGAGGCCGGCGGCGCGCGCCTTGTCCTTGGCCGCCTCCATCAGGTCGAGCTGGCCGGGCGCGAAGCTCCAGTGGTCCGTCCGGGCTTCGCCCAACCGGACGAACTCCGCGGTCATGGGATCTACGTTCTCCACGATGTGCCGCTTGACGGCCTCGAACAACGGCCGGGCACCGTCGGACATGCGCAGGTCGTTCATCGCCGCCTCCTGGTCGATGCTGATCATGGCGCGCCTTCTCGTGATGGGGGTTGATTGGTCGATGGCCGCGCCGTCGCGGCAGACAGCTTGTCACGCAGTTCGCGGCGCAGGAATTTGCCGCTCGCGTTCCGCGGCAGCGGGGAGCTCAGAATCCAGATGTGCCGAGGCACCTTGAACGCGGCGATCAGGGCCGCGGTGTGCTCACGAAGCTCGACCTCCGTCATCGAAGCATCGCGCCCGAGCACGACAGCCGCCCCAACCTCCTCGCCGAGGCGCTCGTCCGGCACGCCGAAGACGCAGGCCTCGGCGATGTGCGGGTGCCGATACAGGGCCGCCTCGACCTCCGCGCAGTAGACGTTCTCGCCGCCGCGCAGCACCATGTCCTTCTTGCGATCCACGATGAATAGGTAGCCGGCATCGTCGATGCGCCCAATGTCGCCGGTACGCAGCCAGCCGTCCACAATGCTCTTGTCCGTGGCTTCCGGACGGTTCCAGTAGCCCTTGATGACGCCGGCACCCTTCACGCAGAGTTCGCCGATGGAGCCCTGGGGCAGTGCCGTCCCCGCGTCGTCGATGACCTTGACTTCGAACGTCGGCAGTGGCCTCCCGCAACTCGTCGGACGGCGTGCGAAGGCCGGACCGGAGATCGCGCTGACGATGCCGCAGGTTTCGGTCATGCCGAAGCCGGTGCTCGGCTGCATGCCGGTGGGACGTTCCGAGACGCGCGAGACCAGGTCCGGGGATACCGCCGCACCACCGCCGTTCAACGTCGACAGGGTCGACAGGTCCCGGGTGAGCGCGTCGGGGTGCGTAAGCAGTTCCCGCAGCATCGTCGGCACCCCGGACATGACGGTAACATGCTCGGCCTCGATCAGACGCAGGGCTTCGGCGGCATCCCATTTGTACATGAGGATCAAGGCACCGCCGACGGCGGTCACGGGGTGCGCGAGGCTGTTGTTGGCTGTCACGTGGAAGAGCGGCGTGGTCACCAAGGCGACGGGCACGGTCGGTTCGGCAGGTATCCGTCCCGCCTCCCGTGCCGCAGAAATCCGCGCCAAGTCGGTCGCGAAGCCGATACTCACGAGCGTGTTGACGCAGCCGCGGTGGGTGAGTTGCGCCCCCTTGGGGGTGCCTGTCGTGCCGGATGTGTAGAATATGCACGCGTCGTCGTCGGGTAGGCATAGGTGCGCCAGTGTCGCCGTGTTTGCCGTGGCGACTTCCGACCAGGCGACTGAACCCGGCGGGACATCTGTTCGCACGACCACGATCCTCGCGCTCGGTGACCTTGCCGCCCAGGCGGTCAGGCGCTCGCGCCGCTCTCCATCGCAGAACACCACCTTCGGCGCCGCGTCATCGAGGGCAAAGGCGAGCTCTTCCGCCACCCACCAGGCGTTCATGCCGACCGCGACCGCCCCGACGGAGAGGGCCGCCCAGTAGGCCAGCATCCACTCGGGATAGTTGCGCATCGCGATGGCGACACGGTCGCCGGGTGCAACTCCGACGCTCCGAAGCCAGTGGGCCACCGACGCGACGGCGACATGGGCCTGGCGGTAGCTGATGCGCTCGCCGTCGAAGACGAGATAGTCGCGGTCGCCGAACGCTGCGCTCGCGGTCCAGACCTCGGTCATCGTGCTCGGTGCTCTGGCGTAGGTCCGGACGCTCAGGCCATCCAACTGGACGGTCGTTACTTCGTAGTCCGCTCCCGTTGCAGTGAGTTCGGCCCAGGTCGCGTCGATCACCGCATCGGTTGCGCTCGTGCTCATCGGGTCCAGGGGCCGCTTGCCGACGACGAGTAGCCGATCGAACGGTACGCGGCATCGATCAGGCTCTGGCCTCGGTCGTTGAGGCCGACGCCGCTGCCGTGCTGGTTCATGACGTAGCCGAACGACATCCCGGCCTCCGGATCGGCGAAACCGATACTGCCGCCGAGACCCGGCGTGCCGAACGCGTGCTCGCCGAGGATGACGTGCTCGCCCTGGCCAAGACGGCGGTCACCCCAGCATTTGGAGAAGCCGAGCGTGAAAGTGGTCGGCACGCGCAGTACGGTGTCGATATCCGATGCGGCCCTGATCTTGCTCATGAGTGGGACGGCGTCCGCCGCGACGAGCCGGATGCCGTCCATCGAGCCGTCCGCCGAGAGCGGCGCGTAGAGCCGCGCCAACCCGCGCGCAGTGGCGATGCCGCCGGCCGCCGGTATCTCGGCTGCGTGCCGTTCGCGCGAATTGACCATCGCGGCCGCGCCGTCACCGCCAGTGTTGGTGATCAGCTTCCACCCGAACCACTCGGGCTCGGCCATCAGCTTGCTGAAGATCGGCGAAGTGGGATTGGTTTCAGCGAGATAGGTGGTGGCGACGTTGATCTCCTCGGCCTCGGGCAGGCCGATCCACACCTCGGCACCGAGCGGGCCGGCGACCTCGTCGGCCAAGAAGCTGCCGATCGTCCGCCCAGCGATACGTCGGAAGATCTCGCCCTCGAGGAATCCGAGCGACATGGCGTGGTAGCCATGCGTCGTGCCCGGCTCCCACTGCGGCGCCTGTTCGGCCAGGCGGCCTGTGACGAGTTCCCAATCGAGCATCGCCCGTTCAGGCAGCGGCTCATGCCAGACGGGTAGCCCCGCCTGATGGCTCATCACCATTGCCACGGTCACGCCCGCCTTGCCGTTGGCGGCAAACTCCGGCCAGTAGCTCGCGACTGGCGCGTCGAAATCCAGTTCCCCGCGGTCGGCGAGCATATGCAGGCAGGTCGCCGCCATGCCCTTGGTCGCCGAGAATACGACGACGCTGGTCTGCTTCTGCCACGGGCGGCCACTGTCCCGGTCCGCCGTCCCTGCCCACAGGTCGACCACCGGCTCGCCGCGGAGTGAGATCGCGACGGCCGCACCCACCTCGCCGCGTGTCTCGAAGTTGCGCTCGAACTCCTCCCGGACTGCGGCGAAACGTCTGTCGCATACGCCGTGCACGGTCACCGTTGTGCTGGTCATCGGACCTCCCTAGAACGACACCGAGGCGCCGACGCCGAAGCTCCTCGGCGGCGCGTAGCTCACCGCACGTGCCGCCCCGATCAGGCCGGAGAAGATGTTGACGCCCGTCTGGACGTCCTTGTCGGTGATATTGTTAATGTAACCGAAGACCTTCCAGCGATCGCCGTTCGGTCCGACCGAGGCACTGGCATTGAACACGCCGACCGGTTTCTGCGAGATCAGCCTGGTGTTGAATTCGTTGAAGTAGATGCGGCTGTGGTAGGAGTATTCGCCGCCTAGCCGCAGCGTGTACCCGGAAACCGGCTCGAACTTGTAATCCGCACCGAGGTTGAGGCTCAGTTTCGCGTCATAGGGAAGCTGGTTGCCGGCAAGGTTCTGCAAAGGCCCGGAGACTGGGCCAGGGATCGTCGGGCTGTTCGAGAACCGGCGCAGTTTGGGGTCGAGATAGCCGATGTTGGCGCGCAACTGCAGGCCGTCGAGCGGAGTGGCGACGATCTCTGCCTCTGCCCCGTTGACCTCGGCCTTCGGCGCGTTGACCAGCGCCACCACCGTGCCGATCAGCTGGGACAGCTGCAGGTCCTTGTAGATGCTGTGGAAGACCGCGACGTTGACCTGAAGCTGGCGGTTGAAGAAGCTGGTCTTCGCACCGAGCTCGGCGCTTTGCACCTGCTCCGTGCGGACCGGCGTCGTCTGAAGCGCGGCGAGGTTGATCGCGCCGTCCTTGTAGGCCGTCGCGTAGTTTCCGTAGACGAGGATGTCGCGTGACAGCTGTCCCTCAACGCCCACTTTGAACGGCACGAACGAGTTCCGCACGCGGTTAGGTGCATTGACGACGTTTACCCCGAACAGTGGCAGGATGACGGATTCGAGCGCATCCTTGCTGGTGTGGCTGTATCGGACCTGACCCTGCAGCGCCCAGATGTCAGTCAGCTTGAGCCGCAAGTCGGCGTAGAAGGCGTAGGACTCGGTGTCGATGCTACCGCCCGCCAAGGTCGCGAACGACACCGGAATGAATGACGGCGCACCCGGCGCGACATAAGAGAGAGGGAAGCTGAAACGGATGTCGTTCAGCGAGTTGACCTTGTAGCGAAGGTAGGTGCCACCGACGAGCCAGCGCAGCTTCGCGTCGCTCGGTCCGGCAAGGTGGACGTCGCCGTAGTAGTCATTGCTCTCGTTGTCGCGGCCGTAGCGGCAATCATCGACGGAAGTGCCGTCGCAGTCGTTCAGGAAGGCCTGACGGGAGTGGCGATAGTTGCCGAGCACTGACAAGGTTACGTCCCCGATCGGCTGCTCGTAGTCGGCGTTGACGGTGTAGGTCCTGACCCGGTTGTAGCCGACGTTGGCGAAGACCTTCCGGACATCATCGCTTGGCACGGCCCCGAACAGCAGTTCGGCAGGGTACTGGACGCCCGGGGTTGGCTTAACCGAAAGCGCCGATCCCGCATCGTTCTCGTGGTAGTAGGTGCCGATGACGCGGAAGGTGCCGTCGGACGGCAGGTGCGTAAGGGTCTGGACCCGGACCGCCTGCGAATCGAGGTCGTCCAGGTGGTTGGGCGCGCCGGGTTGTCCGCCGATCAGGTTGTCGGTGTACCCCTTGAGGTGCTTGACCTGATAGGAGACGCGGAATTCAGTGTTTGCGATACCGAGTGGTGCCGACACGAAGCCCTCGGACTCGCGGCGACCGTAGTCACCGATCGTGGCGGAAACGTTGGCAGCGAACGTGCTGGTTGGCCTGGCCGAGATGATCTGTATCGCACCGCCGGTCGCGTTGCGGCCATACAGCGCGCCCTGGGGACCGCGGAGTACCTCGATCCGTTGCACGTCGAAGAAGTTCGAGTTCGTCGTCGACTGGTCGGATACGTACGCGCCGTCCTGGTAGAGCGCGACGCCCGGGTCGCCGCCGACCGTCAGGAACTGGTTTCCGATACCCCGGACGTAGAGCTGGGTGGTGTTGTTGGTCGTCGACAGGTTGACGTTCGGGACCGAGGTGCGGAGGTCTTCGAGCCGGGTTTGGCCCTTGGCGAACTGCGACTCGCCTGAGAGCACCGACACCGCTTGCGGTGTGCGCTGCAAGCTGGTCTCGCGGCGTGTCGCCGTGACCACGATGTCTTGGATGCCGTCGGCCTGCGTCGGCGCTTGGTCCTGTGGGTTGACCGCAGCCGGTCCGGGAGCGGTTTGGGATTCGGGCGCTGGCGCGGTCGGACTGGACGCCGAGAGCGAGACCGGATCCGGGCGCGCTGACTCCTGGGCGGCCCCTTGCGTCGCGCCGCCTTGGGCAACCGCCGGCACAAAGGCGAATAAACTGAAAATGACGGCGGTGCTCGAGACGCCCGTCTTCAACAAGCCAGTCATGACCATCTCCCCAGCCGCGGTTGTTTTTTCCCGGATGGGGCAACCGTCGTCTTGTCCTGATGAAGCCGTGCCTTGCGAACGGACTGAACCGCTGCCGGTACGTTGACTTACAAACAGGTGACATGATGTCACCCATTCGAAAGACCCTGTCAAGGGCGGCTTACGTGATGAATACGAGCCGAGGTTTCGTGCGGACGGTTTCAGGCGACTGTCAGGACGATCTTGCCGACGTGCGATCCGCGTTCCAGGTGGGCGTGAGCTGTAGCCGCATCGAGCAGCGAGAACGTCGCATCAATCATGGGCTTGAACCGGCCCTGTGATATCCACGGCCAGACCGTCGCCTCGACGGCCGCAGCGAGACGCGCCTTCTCCTCACTGGGCCGAGCGCGCAGCGTCGACCCGGTTAGCGTGGCTTGCTTCTGCATCAAGGCCATGATGGGCACGACGATGTCGTTGCCGCCCAGCGTCGCGATGAAGACGATGCGGCCACGGTGGTTGAGCGCTAAAAGGTTGCGGGCAAAGTACTCGCCGCCAACCATGTCGAGCACCACGTCCGCACCGCCGGCGGCAATGGTCGAGGCGGCAAAATCCTCGCTGCTTGCCTCGATGACGATATCCGCACCCAGCGTCCTCGCGATTGCAGCCTTACCGACACCGCGGGCCGTAGCGATAACCCGCGCCCCCGCCGCCTTCGCCATCTGTATTGCGGTCACGCCGATCCCCGACGTCGCACCGTGCAGCAGCAACGTCTCGCCACTTCGCAGACTCCCGCTTTCGAAGACGTTCGCGAAAACCGTGAAGACGGTCTCGGGAAGGCTCGCTGCTTCGATCAGGCTGAGGTTGGCAGGCACGGGGAGCGCATGGCGGGCGTCGCAGGCCGCATACTCGGCGTACCCCCCGCCACCGAGCAGCGCGCAGACACGGTCGCCGACATTCCAGCGACCCGCTGCCACCACGACCTCGCCTGCGACCTCCAATCCGAGCGTCGCCGGCGCACCCGGCGGCGGCGGATAGTACCCCATCCGCTGAAACAGATCGGGACGATTGATACCCGCCGCCGCGACCTTGATCAGGATCTCTCCTTCGCCCAGATGCGGTACGGGAATCCGCACCGGCCTCAACGCTGAAGCCGCACCGGTGCCACCTTCGACGTCGATCGCGGTCATGTCTCTTGGGATCGTCACTCGGGCATCCTTGTCGCTGGCGCGCCGGTCGTGGCTGGAGCGATGATCACGACGGCCTTGCCGATGGCCTGTCGGTTGGCGAGCCAGGCGATCGCTTCGCCGCCCTGGTTCAGTGGCCAGGTTCGACCGACCTTCGGACTGATGACACCGTCCCGCCACCAGTGCATCAGTTGCTCGACATGCGCCCGGTTGGCGCCCGGGTAACGCGCCGCGAACGCGCCCCAGAAGACCCCGCGCACGTCGCAACTCTTCAGCAGGGTCAGATTGAGCGGCAGGCGCGGTATTCCCGCCGGAAAGCCGACGACTAGATAACGGCCGCCCCAGCCCATCGAGCGGAAGGCGGGTTCGCAATACTCTCCGCCGACGGGATCGTAGACGACGTCGTAGCCGTTACCGCCGCCGGCGTCCTTGAACTGGCCGCCAAGAATCTTGCTGCCATCCTTGTCAAAGGGGCCGCGGGCGTAGATCACCGTGCGATCGGCACCGGCAGCGGTCGCGGCGGTCGCTTTGTCGGCCTCGGAGACGGCGGCCACCACGGTTGCACCCAGCGCCTTGCCGATCTCGATCGCGGCGAGACCCACGCCGCCCGCCGCGCCGAGCACCAGCAGGGTCTCTCCCGATTTCAGCTGACCGCGGTCGACGAGTGCGTGGATCGCCGTCGCGTACGTCAACAGCAATCCCGCCGCCTGCGTAGCATTAAGTTCGGCCGGCAGCGCGAAGGCCGCATCGGCGGCGATGACAATGTATTCGGCAAGGCCGCCGATGCCGGGCACCGCGACCAGCTGGTCTCCGACCGCCCAGCCCGCCACACCGTCGCCGACCCGCTCGACGATTCCGGCGATCTCGCCTCCCGGTATGAACGGCCGGGGCGGCCGGGACTGATATCTGTCCTCGATGATGAGCACGTCCGGATAGTTGATGCCGCAGGCGAGCGTTCGGACGAGCAGCTGCGCGGGCCCCGGGTCCGGCACCGGCATATCGACCAGCTCCAACGATTCCGGTCCGCCAGCGCGGATCGAGGCCAAGGCTTTCATCCGATCCCGCCGTGCTTTTCGTAGACTACCGTCGTGAGCGACTCGGCGACACGCCAGAGCCGGTCCGCGACGACGGGATCGTTGGACTCCTCACTGCTCCGCGCCAGACGCGGCTGTCCCTTCAGCTCACCGAAGCCGTCGGGGCCGTAGTACCCGCCCGGCAGGACATCGGGCGAAGTGGCCGCGTGGAGCGTGATAAGAGCCCCGGCCGCAGAAGACTGGCCGATGTAGGGCGACACGAAGTCGACGAGTCCGTTCAGCCGATGTCCGGGCATTCCAGGCCGGCTCTTGGTCAGCTCGGTCATCGCCAGCCCCGGATGGGCAGCGACCGACGTGAGCTGCCAACCGTTCGCGTCGGACCGACGCTGCAGTTCGCGTGCGAAGATCAGGTCGGCGAGCTTGGACAGGCCGTACGCCTTGACGGGCGAGTAGCGTCGCTCGCTCATCAGATCGTCGAAGTCGACCTTGACCCCCTTGTGCGCGAGGCTCGAGATGGACACCACCCGAGCACCGTCGGCCTTCCGAAGCAGTGGCAGCAGCCGGCCCGTCAGCGCGAAATGACCGAGGAAGTTGGTCCCGAACTGCACTTCGAAGCCGTCGCGTGTCATCGAGCGCTTCGGTGGCGCCGCGAGACCGGCGTTATTGACCAGGATATCCACCGGCTGGCCGGCTTCGACCATCCGGCGGCCGAACGCCTCGATAGACGACAGATCGGCGAGATCCAGCAATTCGAAATGTGCCCGTTTGCCGAGCTTGGGCAGCACGGCCCGCCCTTTGATCGGATCCCGCGCGGCGACGACTACCGTCGCACCCTTGCTTGCAAGTCCGAGCGCTGTATCCAAGCCGAGGCCGCCGCTGGCACCGGTCACGACGGCGAGGCACCCCGACAGGGACGGCGCGTCCTTCAAGGTCCATGTCATGGTTTGAGATTTCCTTCGTAAGGCTCGGCGTCGGTCAGATGCGCGGACCAGCGGAGAAACTGTCCTCTGTCCTCAGACATGCCTGCCGGCCATGTCGCCCGGAGGCTAAAGGTCATCGGCTGCCGCCGATCATCAGGCCGCCATCGACGATGATCGTCTGTCCGGTCATGTAGGCGCTGGCGGGCGCGGCTAGGAAGGCGGCCGCGCCCGCGATCTCGCATGGCTCGCCGATGCGGCCCAGCGGAGCGGCGCGCGAAATCCTGGCCTCCGCCTGCGGATTCTCCCAGACCGCCTTGGCGAAGTCGGTGCGGATGACACCAGGTGCGATGCAGTTGACCCGGATGTTGAGGTGGCCGAGTTCGACCGCGAGATTGCGGACGAGCTGAAGGTCCGCAGCCTTCGAGATGTTGTAGGCACCGATGGTGTCGGACCCGACCAGAGCGCCGATCGAGGAGACGACGATGATGGATCCGTCGCGCCGACGGCCCATGCCCGGCGCGGCCATCTGGATCAGCCAGTTGTTCGCGAACACGTTGTTGGTCATAATCTTCAGGAACTGCTCGTCACTGATCCCTGACATCGGACCGAAGTACGGGTTGGACGCCGCGTTGCAGACCAGCACGTCGAGCCGACCGAACGTGGCCTCAGTCTCGTCGACCAGCCGTTGCAGCGCCTCCTTGTCCGAGATCGAGGCCGCCACCGCGATGGCGCTGCCCTCTCCGCGAAGGTTGTTGATCGAAGCGGCGACCGTATCGCACGCATCCTGCTTCCGGCTGGAGATCACGACCTTGGCCCCCAAGGCCGCAAGTTCCGTCGCGATCGCCTTGCCGATCCCGCGTGAGGAGCCGGTTATGACGGCAACCTTGCCGGTCAGGTCGAACTGGGACATGCGTCGCTTCCTCTCATCGCGGGGCACCGGCACGGCGGGCGAAATCCCAGCCCGCCGCGGCGAGCATCGGTAGTTGGGCAACCAGCAGTGCCGCATCCGGGTTCGAGGCGTTGCCGTCGCGCATACGCTTCTTGATGCCCTGGACTATGCCGACCGCGCGGAACAGGCTGAACGCGAAGTACCAGTCTAGGGAAGGAGGTTCGTTCCGGCCGCTCGCCGTGCAGTAGCGCTCAATCGCGTCTGAGAGCGTCGGAATGCCAAGCTCGACGAGGTCCAGGGTGCCGAGCGTGGCCTTCCCGGGTGCATGGGGCAGGACCCAGTTCAACAGGAGATAGGCGAGATCTGACAGCGGGTCGCCCAGCGTTGCCAGCTCCCAGTCGAGGATGGCACGGATCCGAGGTCGGTCGGGCGCGCAGATCAGATTATCGAGCCGGTAGTCGCCGTGGATGATCGTTGTCCGGGTCTGCTCCGGGACCGTCTGTGGCAGCCACTCGATCAGCCGTTCCATGTTGCCGAGGTCGTCGGTCTGAGAGGCACGGTACTGTTTCGACCAGCGACTTATCTGACGTCCGAAGTTGTTGCCGGGGGGAGCGAAGTCGGCGAGGCCGACCGCTCCGGGATCGACCGAATGCAGAGCGGCCAGCGCGTCGATCATCGAAGCGTAGAGTTCGCGACGATCTTGCTGGTCCATGCCGGGTAGGGCCCCGTCCCATAGGGTCCGGCCTTCGACCAGCTCCATCACGTAGAACGCCGCTCCGATGACGGTGGAGTCTTCGCACAGGGCATAGGGCCGAGGGACGGGTACGTCGGTAGGGTAGAGTGCCTCGAGGAGCCGGTACTCCCGCTCGACCGCATGGGCGGACGGCAGGAGGTCGCCGAAAGGCTTGCGCCGCAAGACGAACGACCGTCCGCCGCACTCAAGCCGGTAGGTCGGATTGGACTGCCCACCCGGAAACTTGGTCGCGGTCGCGGGCGACGTGAAGCCAGGGATGTTGGTCGCGAGCCAGCTGTCCAGCGATGGAATGAGGAGTACCTCCGTCACGGAAGCGAAAGGCCCGATGCGCCGGATGGCAGGCACGACGCGCGCGTGCATATCCTCTTCATCCTTGCACGCTCCCTTTGTTCCCGTCCGGATCCAAGCGCTAGTGCTTACGAATTTGTGCGCCTATGTCGCTTGTTCGTAATGCTCCCGTCAAGCCTGCGGCTGGTAAAGGTCGTCCAGCCGAGGCAAGCAGGACGGATGAACGCACCACTCCGTAGACTCTCGGCAGGAGGCCGCATCGTCGAGGTCCTCGACGTCGCGGCTCGCGTCCTCAATTCCAGAGGGGTATCGGACGAGTGGTTTTCCGACATCGCGTCGGAGCTGAGGATCTCGCGACCGGCTCTCTACTCCCATTTCCGTGATCGGGACGATCTTCTATTCGCCTGCTACAGCCATGCGATCGAGACGCTGGAGGTGGCCTTTGCCGAACTGCAGGTGGCCGTGAACGACGAAGGTGCGGCCTTGGAGGCCTTCCTGGACGTCGTCATGGGCGATGGGTTCCCCGAGCTGGCGGTCGTGGCGGAGATCGACGTGCTGCCCGAGCCGCGCCAAGGGATGATACGCGGTCGCTGGATTGCGCTGGTCGCGAAGGTCGCCGATCTGGTCAGGGCCGGCACGCTGCACGGGCACCTGAAGCCGGTCGACCCGATGGTTGTGGCCAACTCTGTCCTCGGATTGGCGACTTGGGCTCCTCTCCAACGTCGGCTGCTTCCCGGCCGTCCGGTCGACGCGGTCCGGTCCGGCGCCAAGGACTTTTTCCTGCGGGGACTGGCGCGCGAACGTTCGGCCGGCACGCATCGTGGCCACGTGCAGCTCCCGGGTCAGCCCGCGACGCTCGATCTGTTCGACCGCGGCTCGGTGGCGAAGGCAAAGCGGGAGCAACTGCTCGGTGCTGCATCGAGGCTGTTCAACCGCCGTGGCATAGGTGCGACCAGGGTCGAGGAGATTGCGGACGCGCTGGGCATCAGCAAGCGCGCCATCTTCCGTTCGTTCGGCTCGAAGGACGAACTGGTCGCCGCCTGCTTCGAGCGGGCGAGCGAGATTTACCAAGAGGTGGCGCGCAGCGCAGCCGCCTTGCCCGGCAAGCGCATCGACGGTCTGCACGTCGGCGTGCGGGGCGCCGTGCTCGCGATGGGCGATCCGATCCGGCCGAGCCTGACGTCCCACGTCGGTCTCGGTCGGTTGACGCCGGGAGATCAAGCCGCGATGCGTGCCCGCTTCGCGGGCCTGGAGCTCGCGTATCGCAAGATGATTCAAGAGGGCATAGACGACGGAAGCGTTCGTCGTGTGAACGTCGACAACGTCGTCGCGGCTCTGGCGGGCAACTTGAATTGGGTCGCGAGCGCGGATTTGACCGGCTTCTCACTGCCGCTGGAAACGATCGCGGTCCAGCTGGCCGACATTGCCACGACGGGGATTCTCGTCTGAACCATGCCGCAGATCACGCGGCGAATGCCTCGGGAACGACCAGATCCTCGGCGTGCATAGGCACCTGCCGGTCTACGACGAGTTCCGCGAAGTTTTATCGGTTAATACTGAAGTTCGCGAATTCGGTAACCCGGATCCACAGCTTCCGCCCCGCATATCCGTTGGAGATATCCGCACGGTTCGTAATCAGCTGGCACGCGGTTCACCGGCAAAGACCGATTGTTGGGCAGTGGCCACACTAGCGTCTGATGCAGCAGGCAACGTCGTCAATTCGCGCGTTAAGATCGCTATGCGCCGCATCGTCCAGCTCGTAGTCCTGTTGCCAGTCCTTTTGGCGGCAATGCCCTCGCGTGTGCCGTTGCCGGGGCTGTGGGAGCATACTGTCGTCTATGTTGTCGATGAGGTGAACGGCTCCTCGCTTCTCGCTGACCAGGCGCAGAGCATGCTGCCATCCCCGCCGCCCTATCGGGTGTGCCACTCGGCTTCGGATCTGGCCGATCCGCGGAGCTTCCTGCTCGCCAGCAAGGCCGTCCAATGCCGTTTTTCCCGCTATGCGATGGCAAACGGGAAAATCACGGCAGCAGGCGAGTGCAAGGATAGCCGCTACCCTGCCCTCCGCGTGGACGGCTCCGGTACTTATGGCGGCAACGGCTATGACTTCAGCTTCTCGGGCGAGGCGCAGTCCGGTGAGGTTACGGTCGAGTTCCGTGGTCGCGACAGCGGCCGCCGCATTGGTTCCTGTCCCGCCGGTGGCGCGGAACGCTGAGCATTTGGAGGTCTGCGTCATCGTCGGGCGCCGGCCCCGCGGTCGCCGACCGGCAGCTTCGCGGCGGCGAGGATCCACATCGGAAACCGACCGTTCCTTCACCGAGATCCACGATCGCTTTCGAGCGATGTGCCCAGTTGCTGAATGGCTTGGACTGTTAGGTAAAGGAAGGGCCGCTCGGAGCCCAGAATGCCGTTACCGGCCATGCCTGACCTTGCCGTCCCTCATGGTCTTGTTGAATCTTCAAGGCTGCTCGTCGCACCGCTGGACGTGCGGAACGAAGCGCAGTGTGCGGAGGCCGTTGCCACAGCGACCGCTCGCATCGGTCACGTCGATGCGCTCCTCTCTAACGCAGGTATGGACAGTATGGTGCGTTCGAAGCAATCTCGCCTCAGCAGATCCAGGATCAGTTCGCCGTCAACGTGTTCGGGGCGATGCATGTGCTGCGTGCCGTACTCCCGGGCTTTCGAGCACGCGGGCACGGCCTCGTGCTCGTGACCAGTTCCGCCGGAGCTAGGGTCGGCCTCCCGACATCGGAAATCTACATCTCGAGCAAGTTCGCGCTCGAAGGCTTCTTCGAATCCATCTGGTCTGAGCTTCGCGCTGTCGGCGTCGGGGTGAAGTTGATTGAGCCGGGCGGCGTCGATACCGACTTTCACGAGATCGCGGACCGCCGGACAGCCGCAGGTGGAGGCATTGAAATCTATGAGGACATGTATCGCAAGATCGTCACGGTCCGAGATCTGATCATCGACTCAGGCGAGCTGGCGAGCCCCAAGGCCGTCGCGGATGCGATCTTCATCGCGGCGACCGACAATACCGGCCGGCTTCGCTACGTAGTCGGTGAGGATGAAGCCGCCCTGGTGTCCGCTGTCTATGGTAAATCGGAGGCTGAAGTGCTCGGGATGATCGCGAACCAATATGGCCTTCCTGAAATTGCACCCGGTGCTTAGCGGGCCTAGGTAGTCTGCAGTCAGACAACATGAACCAGCGTCCGCTTCCGGAAAGCGGCTAGGGACTGCTGAAAGTACGGGATTGGGGCGCTGCCGCCTGCCCGCTTTCCGGGGCCAGCGGCCCAAACTCTGACGTTCGAAGGCGCTTCGTAGCTTCCGTGAAACGGACGCTCATTCGTCCAGCCTTAGGCTGGTCTTAGTGAAATTTATGAGGCCCTGGATGCCAGCCTTTGGGCTCATGCGGCTACACAACTGACAGGATGTCGCACCCATATTCCGACATCTGGGGCGGTACACCGGCTGTCCACCTTCAGAGATTCGCTCAGCGTTGCGGCTATGGAATTAGCAAGATCGCAACATCGGCTTCGTCCCTTCACCGGTTTCCATCATCGGCAACGTGCGGCTGTCCGGAAAACCGGTGCGTGCTCGCGCGCTGCTTGAGTGATGAGGGAAAGGACGAAGCATGTACTGGCAGCCCTATGAGCAGGCGCGCGACACCGACCCGACGTTTGCGCTGATCGGCGAAGACCGCCTGGACGCCGCCGCGATCACCAAGCTGGAACTGACGCGCGCCAAGGGAGCGCTCGCGTTCCTCAAGGCGAAGATCGGTAATGACGGCATGCGAGTGCTGCTGGCCGACGAGATGCGTCAATCGGCCGATCGCACCACGGCCTGGGTCAACGCCTCGCATGGCGAATGGCGCAGCGGCGCCCTCGAATTAGTCGTGCCTGGACCACCGGCGGCGGCGTTCCACGGGTTCTTCATGCATCTGATGCGGGACAATAAGCAGCTTGAGCTGCGCGCCGCCCACCCCGATCATTTCATGAACATGCCGCTTGGACCGCGCGCCGAGGTCATTGAGAATGTCGGCGAGGACGACATCCCATGGTTCATCGGTCTCGAGTTCACGCAGGACGCTGCACGCTTCCCGACCACCTGGAATGACAGCTACCCCGAACGCCTCGGGGCGATCATCCGGAACCTCGACGACGTGATCATCGGCTCGGCCATGCACGAGATGAAGGACGCGGCCGACGGCACGCACATCCGGCTGACGATCACGTTGCCGAAGGCTGCGCCCGAGCAGCTGGTGCGTGGCCACCTCGAGCACTTCGCCGTCGAGTTCGGCAACTGGACGAGGCTTGCACGCGCTGCGGGCGTCTGACCGGGCGGACGACCGAGGGAATCAGGATCCGTCGGTTGCCCGCCGTCCTCTGGAGTCTTACGTTGGCGGTGTTGCGCTGGCGCAAAGGCTCCGATGGCGGACACACGACCCATGGTCGCGGTGAGATCGAGCGAACCGGTTTTGCAGGTCGCCGGTGATGCGCTGTCAATCACCCGCTACCGCGCAGCCACGGAAGCGGAGGTCGAGGTTCCCAACGCGCTGGTTGTCATCCTCTGCCTGACCTCGGTGCCGACCATCGAGCGGAGGAGCGGCGGTCGCAGCGAGGTCAGGCAGTCTCGGATGGGAATGGTGACCGTGCCAGACCCCAGCTGCTCGTCAACCTACACGATCCGAGGTGGCGGGAACGCACTGTTCGTGGCGTTCCCCGACGTGGCCGGGGGTGCCGCCGTCCGTCCGCGATTCATGGCTTCCGAGCCACTTCTAGCTTCGCTTGCGACACGCGCTATGGCGCTCGCGCATCTCGGCGAGACCGGGCAGCTGGCCATGGACCAGCTGCGTCTCGCCTTCGACGCCGCTCTGTTCGACCCGATCGTTGCCGGCCCAACACGGGGCGGCCTGTCGCGCACGCAACTACGGCGGGCGGCAGAGATGATCGAGGCGGCAGTCGAGGGATCCTCGGCAAGATCCCCGAGCCTCGCCGATCTGGCCGCTGCCGCTGAGGTCAGTCTCTACCACTTCGCACGCGAATACCGCCGCTCGACGGGGGAGACGCCCTATGCCTACAGCCTGCGCCGGCGTCTCGACCGTGCCCGCCTCAGGCTGATGGAGACGGACGAGGCAGTCAGCGCGATTGGATACCGCTGCGGGTTCGCGACACCCGCCCATTTCGTCCAGCTCTTCCGAGCGATGAACGGCGTTCCGCCTGGCCGGTTTCGCGAATTAGTCAGAGGCTAGAGGTTCACTGCTCGCCTACGCAGATGCCGGGTATACGGATGCGGCGAAACAGGTGCGGGTGCGCGACCGCACTGTCAGGATAGCCACCGCGCAGAGGCCCGAACTCCGGCTGATCGTTAGTCGCGGCGAACGTCGAAGTGTTCTCGAATACCGCATAGTTGAACCACATCCGGCTGTCGCCGATGCCCCGGTGCAGCTGTGCCGAGATGTAGCCCGGCTGCTTCTTGAAAAACTCGGCGTCCTGCTGCCAAGCCTGCCGGAACGCTGCTTCATCCTTCAGGTCCACCCTGAACACGTTCAACAAGACGGTCGTGAGCCCCGTGCGGTCAGCATACTGACTCCGAAGCGGGCAGCTCGGATCGAGTTCTTCGTGTTGCATCATGACACTGCTCCTGGCCGGGATCGGCGTGCGGAGAACGGCACGTGCGATTAAATCGATATCGCGATCTTGCGCTTGTCGCGATCGGCCGCGGGACGCCCCTACTTCCGGCCTGCGGTCCTTCCCTTGCCGTCGATCAACACAGGCTGCTGCCATCGGCTCGGTGCCTTGTCTGTTCGGTGGATGCAGCCCACCCAGCAACAAGACCGGTGACCGAGGCTGCAATCGTGCGGCACGCAGCAGCGAAGATGATGACACGTGACGCGCGAGTGCTATCTGGAGACGATGACTGCCGACCTCACCATCCTATATGAGCACCCAGCGTGGTTCGCGCCGCTGTTCGCCGCACTCGACCGGCGCGGGGTGCGGTACGACGCGCAACACCTGTCCGACCATCGCTTCGACCCGGGCAATCCGGTGCCGCCCGCCCCCGTCGTGCTCAGCCGCGTCGCCATGTCGAGCTTCCTGCGAGAAGGCGAGCACGGCATCTTCTATGCCGAGGCGCTGTTCGCGCACTGGGCGGCACGCGGCGCGCGGGTGATCAACGGAGCCGAGGTCATCGCCGTCGACCGATCGAAAGCGCGGCAGTTGTCGCTGATCGCTGGGCTCGGGCTCGGCATCCCGCGGACGCGGGTGGTCCACCGGGCGGCCGACTTGGCCGCGGCGGCCGCGGAGATCGGCTTTCCGCTCGTGGTCAAGGCGAACATCGGCGGGTCGGGCGCGGGCATCGTTCGCTTCGCCAGCGCCGAGGAACTTGCGGCATCGGTCGCATCGGGGACGGCGCCTGAAAGTGTCGACCGCGTGCTGCTGGTCCAGGAATATGTCCCCGCCCGCGCCGGCATCGTCTCGCGGATCGAGACGCTGGGCGGGAAATTCCTTTACGCGATCGACATCGACAGCCCGGCCGATGCCTTCGACCTTTGCCCCGCCGACGCGTGCGAGATCGGGCGCGGGCCGGGTGCCATTACGATCACCCGCGCCGATCCTGCCCCGGGGCTGATCGGTGCCGCTGAGCAGATCGCGCGCGCCGCAGGGCTCGACCTCGGCGGCATCGAGGTGATGATCGACGACCGCGACGGCATCGCGAAGTTCTACGACATCAATGCGCTGTCGAACTTCGTCGCGCGGCCCCTCGACGTGCTCGGCTGGGACCCGCACGAGCAATTGGTCGACTATCTCGAAACCGCCATCGCCGCGAGCAGGAGCTAACATGCGCTATGGTTTCTGGGCCCCCGTCTTCGGCGGCTGGCTGCGCAACGTTGCCGACGAGCAAATGGTGGCGACTTGGGAATACACCCGCGACCTGTGCGTCCGCGCCGAGCAAATTGGCTATGACCTGACGCTCGTCGCCGAGCTCAACCTCAACGACATCAAGGGCATCGACGCCCCCGCGCTTGACGCTTGGTCGACCGCCGCCGCGCTTGCCGCCGTGACGCAGCGGCTCGAGCTGATGGTCGCGGTAAGGCCGAACTTCCACCAGCCGGCGCTGTTCGCCAAGCAGGCGGCCAACATCCAAAACATCAGCGGCGGCCGGTTGAGCCTCAACGTCGTCTCGTCGTGGTGGGCCGAGGAAGCGCGCCAGTACGGGCTGCAGTTCGACGCGCACGACGACCGCTATGCGCGAACGTCGGAATGGCTGCGCGTCGTCAACGGCCTGTGGCGCGAACCGCGCTTCAGCTTCGAGGGGCAGCTTTACCGCACCGAAAGCGCGATCCTGTCGCCGAAGCCGGTGACTACGCCGATCCTGTATGCCGGCGGCGAGTCCGAGAGCGCCAAGGCGCTGATCGCGGCGCAGTGCGACGCTTATGTCATGCACGGCGACGAGCCGGCGGTCATCGCCGCCAAGATCGCTGACATGCGCGCGCGGCGCGACCGGCTCGGGCTCAAGCCGATGATCTACGGCATGGCAGCGTACGCAGTCGTCCGCGATAGCGCGCGCGAGGCCGAGTACGAGGTCACGCGGATTACCGACATGGGCGACACCCCGCCGCCGGGGTTCGACAACTTCGACCAGTGGCTGTCAGGCACCCAACTCGAACGCGAACTCAAGATTCGCGAGTATTCGGTCAGCAACCGCGGCCTCCGCCCCGGCCTCGTCGGCACACCCGAGCATGTCGCCGCGCGCATCGACGAGTTCGAGGCCGCCGGGCTCGACCTCCTCCTCCTCCAGATGAGCCCGCAGTTGGAGGAGATGGAGCGCTTCTCCGCCCAGGTGATCCCAGCGAATCTGCGCCACGCCGCGTGAACCGCACCATTGCGACGCTTATCGGGCTGATAATCGGGATCGCTGCGGGGGCGCTGACGGTCGCCCGCGGCTGGCCCGCGACCGATGCACTGGCGGCGGCAAATCTCGTCGGGACGCTGTGGCTCGACGCCTTGCGAATGACGGTCCTGCCCTTGGTAGTGACGCTGACCGCGACGGGCACCGCACGCGCGATCGCGGCGGCAAGCGGGGGCGTGGTCATCCGCCGCGCTGCGCTGCTCGGGTTGGTGCTGCTGATCGTCTCCGCTGTGGTCGCGGTCGTCCTCGGGCCGGTGCTACTGTCTGCATGGTCGCCCGATGTGGCGTCGCTCGCGGCGCTGCGCGGGGCGGGCACGCAGATTCCGGGACACATTCCCGGGTCGAGCGATGCACTCCTCGGTCTGATCGCTCCCAATCTGGCCGCCGCCGCCGCCGAAGGCGCGATCCCACCGCTGGCGATCTTCGCCCTGCTGTTCGGCGTCGCTGCCGCGCACCTGCCCGTCGAGCACACGCGGACCGTCCTCGACGCGCTCGCCCAGACCGCTGAAGTCGTACTGGTGATCGTCGGCTGGGTCCTCACACTCGCGCCGGTTGGGGTCGCCGCGCTCGGCTTCACGCTCGGTGCGAGGCTCGGGATCGGGGCCGGGTCGGCTCTGGCGAGTTATGTTGGAACGCAGCTCGCGGTCACCGGCGTCCTTGGCTTCGCGATGTACGCGCTCGCGGCGTTCGGCGGGCGGGTGCCTCTCGGGACGTTCGCCCGCGCGGCGCTCGAGCCGCAGGCAGTCGCGGGGAGTACGCAATCGTCGCTCGCCGCGCTCCCGGCGATGCTCGCTGCGGTCGGACGGCTGACCGGCGGCGGCAAAGAGGCGAGTGCGCCCGCTGCCGTGCTGCCGCTCGCCGTCGCGCTATTCCGGTTAGCCGCACCGGCCTCGATCGTGATCGTCACCCTCGCGACGGCGCATCTTTATGGCACCCCCCTCGCCCCGGCGACGCTGGCGACCGTGGCCGGTCTGGCGATCCTCGGCACGCTGATCATCGCCGGGCTGCCGAACCAGACGACCTTCTTCGCCGCTTACGCGCCGCCGCTGCTCGCCGCGCATATGCCCGTCGACCTGCTGCCGCTGTTCCTCGCGGTCGATGTGATCTGCGACATTGGCTACACCGTCACGAATGTCACCGCCGACCTCGCGGTCGCGGCCGCCGCCTCACCATCGCGAGCGCGGTGAACTTGTCTCCAACCCGTGCCTCAGGGGCGGTATCGGACGGCACAGCACCGACACAGACTGAAATGAACACGCGGAAGACCCGTACCTGGACATTCATGGCAGCTTCCGCGTTCACAGAAGCCGGACGATCGTTCATATGCAGGAGATGCCGCTGGTCGTGCTACAGTGGCCCGCATCCGCCAGACGAGAAAGGGTACAACGATGAAAGAGCCAGGCCTCGATGGCCGCCACCGCGACAAGACTCCGCCGAAGACCGGCCAAATTCAGCAGAAGCGTGGCGACACACTAAATAAGAACCTCCCGAACCCGATCCCGGAGTTCTCGCCGCAGGCTAAGCTCTCGACGATGCGGAAAGAAACCGGCGAGACAAGCGTGAAGGCTGTCACTGCTGCGGCGAAGGGCCGTAAATAATTAGCCGAACTTAGTGTGCGAAAGAGCGCATCGCTCAAAGTGCGTTGAGGGTTAGTGCTTGCAACGCTCGGAAGATGGAGCCAAGCGAGCACGGGTTGCAACCGAGAATCCTTGACTCAAATCCGGCCACTCACGCCAAATCCGCGTTCGCCCGAACTCGCCATTCGTTCACATAGATTACTTCGGCGCGAAAGGAGCCGCGCGGCCTACTTTGGTCTTTCGACCGCCACCGGCAAGACGTCGCGTATCATCGTGGTGGTAACGGAGCGGCCTGTTCGAACGGCGGCGAGTGGGCTGAGGCCTCGAACCAGGTAAACCGCTTGGCAGGGGCGGTGATGCGATCGAAGTACTCGTGCTGCAACTGGCCGTCGGTGTTGCGGTCGTTGCGCCCCGCCATGATGAAAACCGGCATCGAGAAGTTCGTCGCGTCGCGCATCCGGTGACCCGTCCGAAATCGTGCTTCAGCGCGTCCAGCGAAAACTCGGCGCCACGGGCATAGGTGATACCGTCGAGCCAAGTTACCTCGCTGCCTGGAGGCTCTCCCACATCAGCCACACCATCTTGCGCGGACGATGCACCCCTCGGGGTAGCCGATAACGGCCGATCTATGCTGTGTAGAAGCTGCGGTCGAGCTGTTCCTGTCCGCGACGGGGGCAGCCGCACGCTCGAAAGCGTCAAGGGTGGCATAGGTGCTTTCATCGCTCACGAAGTGACTCTCGCCGTCGAAGGTCACGACGAAGCGGGCGTAGCCGTGAACGTTATGCCGTGCTCCATGCTGGAGAAGCGTTTCGTCAGCGTCTCACCGGCCGGGCAGCGATAGGTGTCGCTCGGAGGATCGTAGACAAAGTCCTGCTTGCCCCAGCGCCCATCGGCCTTGGCACCCGACGTGAGCGGCTTGGGCAGGATCGGCACGATACCAGCCGCTTCGCACGCCAGCATCTCGGGGCCTGAGAAGTAGCCGCGATCCGCGAGCACGGTGAGCCCGGTCGTGCCCGTCGCTTCGCCTGCTGGCGGCCCATGTTCGCCAGTGACGTGCGGTCATGGCCGAGATTGATGATCTCGTGCGCAACGACGATGTGGCTGCCGGTATCGACAGCCGCCCGCAGGTTGTAGCCGACCTGGCCGGTGCCCGTGCCCGCCGACGCCATGGCTCGGGCGTCCGGATCGGTCAGCGAGATCTGGCGATCGGGCGTGGCCGCGACCGCCTGCTTCATCGCCTCGAGCTCGCGCATCTGCCGGTGCAACTCTTCGAGCCGTGTCGTCAGCCGTGCCGTGCGCAACTCGGCCGCCTCGCCCTCTTGCCGGTCGGCGGTGTCGAGCATGCCGAGATAGCGCTCGATACTGGCATCGACCTGTTCCATGCGGCGCCGGATCGTGACGGGCGTGAAGTTGCGGTCGCGGGCGTTCACCGCGCGCAGGCGGCTGCCATCCACTGCCACCATGCCGCCAGCGATCAGGCCCAGCTGCCGGCACAGCATGACAAACCGCCGGCACGCCCGCTGGATGGCGACCCCGTGCTCGCGGCGGAAGTCGGCAATGGTCTTGAAGTCGGGCGCGAGCTTGCCGGTCAGCCACATCAGCTCGAGGTTGCGGCCCGCCTCGCGCTCGAGCCGGCGGCTCGACTGCACCTGGTTGAGATAGCCGTAGATGTAGAGCTTCAGCAGCGTTGCCGGGTGATACCCCGGCCGCTCCGTCGCCGCCGCGCCAGTAAAACCCAGCGCCGTCAGGTCGAGCTCGTCGACGAACACATCGACGATCCGGACCGGGCTGTCCTCGCCCACGTAGTCGTCCACGCACGCCGGCAAAACATCTGCTCTCGACGAGAGCATCCCTCAATGAAACGACCCATCCCGGCACCCCCGTCAGCACCGGAAATCTAGCAGAAATCAGCGGGTTTTCACACAGTTTCCACCAACAGTGGACCCTTAGCGTCCCCGCGATTTCCGGATATTCGCCCTGACCGTTGAGTCCCGAGCGCTGGTCGAATGTTCGTGCTCAACGCGGCGCTCAATTCATGACAGCCCGTTATAAGCGGGGTAGCGCCCACTTCGTCAACGCGCGTTATCGACCCACGCAGAAGGGATTGGTTAGTCGGTTCGACGAGCGATCGCGATTGCCTCACGAATCTGAGACTTGCTCTCGTCACTGCGCCCTATCCTTTGTAAAAGTGCGGCTGCATTAATCCGACTTTGGGTGTCATCAGGTTCAAGTTTCGCGACTGCCCGATAGCGTTCGATTGCTTCTAAGGGGTCGCCGGCCTTGAGCGCCATCGACGCCAGCGTGAGCTGTGCTGCTCGCTCTTTGGCAACAGGCATGAAGCCGGTAGCGACCATCGCTGCCAAAGCCGTGCGCCGACGTCCAGCGTCGGGGATCGCTTCTGCAATGCGGTAGCGGTATTCTTGCACGACATAGCGTTCTTCCAGGGTCAGATCGCTGTCCGTGGACAGGGGTAAGATAAGTTCCTCCGCCAGCAGTGGATGTCCGGTAGTCAACGCCTGCTGGACGCGGGCAAGGCGGCAGGCGACATGTTTGCGGACGGCAGCGCCATCGGCTTTGCAGGTTTGCCAGCGGTAATTCCGTATGCTGCCAAACGCGTCGAGACCTGAGTCCGGAGTCAGTCCGCCAAGGCTGGTGGCGCTAGCAATGTATGGGTTGTGCTGGAGGCTCTCTCGCGGAATTCGCGACCCGACAATGACCATGGGACGTGAGTTCGAAAAGTCGGGCTCATCCTTGTCCGGCCTCGCCGTAACGACGATGTCGCCGTTCTGGACCGGCGCATCGGCGGCTTTTTGTGCCTGTATCGATTGCGTCACGAAAATCATCGTGACGACGACAAAGCGCCTGAGCTTCCCGCTGGTGTTCATTGTCAGACCCCCTACGGCAGCTCGAGTAATACCATACAGCTTTGGCCATGTCCGCTCTCCACTTAATTCGAGGCGTTGCAGCCGGCTCACCAGCCGCAGTCTCGACGGCCGCTTTGGGGCCGCAAGCGGACTGTCCGCTAACAGCGTAAATCCGCAGGAAGCAGACGTTCGACCGTCAGCTGCTTTTTGGCTGCTTCGCCTGCTTGTGAACATCTACTGCAGTGGGTGTCTTCGGCGTGCTTACGCGAGCCGACGGGGAATTTATCTTTGGCTCGCAAACACGGACTGATGGCTGGCAGGCGATTGCGATGGTCGAGCACCGGCGCTTCCCGTTTGTCACCGCGCAGGCGCGGCACTCTCGCTTAACGTCAGTACAAGTCTGAGCGGACGCAAGCAGCAAGGCAACAGTGATCAGCACAGCTTGAACCTCCGACCGGCAGGCGAGAGCTGTGCGTTCGTATGCGCCAGCTTGATTGCCAGAGCAGCACGCGCACTCGATACTGGCAATGATGACGGGCCCAGAATTCCGCGCCGCTGCGCTCCTTAACCCCTTCAATGCGCAACTGCTGGACCGCTTGGCGTCTCTGGACCTGCCGCAATGCCACCTGACGGCCGGGTGCCTGTTCCAAACAATCTGGAACGAGCGCTCGGGACATGCTTCGAGCTGGGGCATCAAGGATTACGATGTCTTCTACTTCGACGACCAGGATCTGAGCTGGGAAGCGGAGGACAGCGTCATTCGTTGGGTAGCTCAGGCTACTGCTGACCTTCCAATCGAGATTGAGGTCAAGAACCAGGCACGGGTGCATCTTTGGTACGGGAACCGCTTTGGCGGCTCATATCCGCAGCTCCCCTCGGTGCGCGCAGGCATTGGAATGTACTTGGTTTCTTGCACGTGCGTGGGCATCGATGTGACGAGCCACGAGGTGTACGCTCCTTATGGCTTAGACGACCTCGCCGCCGGCCGGCTTGCCATGAACCCGGCGAACCCTAAGCCGGACCAGTTTCGCGCCAAGGCGGAGAGCTACAAGAGCCGCTGGCCGTGGCTTCAGATTATCCCATGACAGCTTAGGGGCCGCAGGCAGACGGTCCGCTGAGGGGTGACGATCCGGAAAGCGGACGCCTTCGGAGCGGTGCCTGACGGTGGCAGTCATCAATCGCAATGCTAGATAGGCGCCGGGCCCGTCCGCACTGGCGGCGGCCACTTGTCTGGCACATGATGCAGCCATGCAGGTAAAGCTCCGGCCCGTCGAAACCGGCGATTTGAAGGCAATCGCGGACTACGACTTCACGGTGTCGATCACGACGTCGATGGCGAACGTAGAGTCCTTGCTTGCAAATCTTAAAGCTGAGCGCCTCTGGCAACAGGATGCCGGCGCCCGAGCGATCGAGGTTGCCGGAAAGCTCGTTGGCACCTGCCAGTTTTACCGTTCCGCCCCGTGCATTCACGGATACGAGCTCGGCTACATCATACACGACCCGTCCGATCGCGGCCAAGGCTACGCCAGCGAAGCGCTTCGACAGCTCACCGAGCTTCTTTTTAGCGAGAGACCAGGTTGTTATCGACTGCAGCTGATCATCGAGGTCTGGAATACGGCTTCGTGGCGGATTGCCGAGCGCTGTGGCTATATCCGCGAAGGGCTGCTCCGCAGTTCCGGATTCGGGTCAGGTGACCCGTCTGACTGTTTCATCTACGCGCGCACCCGCAAAGACTGGCACGAGCAGCAGGGCGCCAGTCCAAGCATGGGCGGTGAACGATCAGCGGAGAAAGGTCGCGCAGAGAAATGTTGACGCATCCGAAGGTTCGTCGCGCGACTGACGAGATCGAGAATCGCCGTGGCGGCACCCGGCTTCCGGAGCTACGGCTCGTGGCCGAACGCGGACGGTCCGCTTGCCGATCAGGCCGGTCGCAAGCAGACACTCACAGCCGAAGGATAGCTATCGACGGCCGGCTGATCGTCAGCGGCGGTAGCCAGTGCCTGTTGGTCCCGCTGCAACGTCCCGCCCAGTGAGCTCGCAGCTCGGCAAAGTTATCCTGCTGAACGGCACGAGCTCTGCTGGCAAGACCAGCGTCGCTATAGCCCTGCAGAGACAGCTGGTTGATCACTATGTGCTTCTCGGGATCGACCAGTTTCTCAGCGCACTGCCGCCCGATCTGCACGGCAGCGCCCGAGGAGTATACTTCATCGACCATCAGGACGGCGTCCGACTTCGGCTGGGTCCGGCGGGAGTGAAGCTCGAACGCGCCTTTCACCGGGCTGTTCGGGCGGTGGCCGATGCCGGACTGAACGTAATCGTGGATGACGTCCTGTTCGAGCCGTGGCTGCTTGAAGATTGGCATATCGTACTGGCGGGAATCCACCTGACCCTTGTTGGCGTCCACTGCCCGATCACCGAGGCCGAGCGCCGGGAAGTTGCCCGAGGAGATCGCCGGGTCGGTCAGGCGCGCGGACAACACGGGGTGGTCCATCTAAACTGCGTCTACGATTTAGAAGTTGATGCAATCGCGTGCGATCCTGAGCAGGCGGCCAGTGAGATCAGGCGTGCGCTTGCGGCAAGCTCGGCTGCGAATTCGCCCCCTCAGACACAGGCATGATCCGGGCTGTCGTCTTCGACGTCGGCGAGACACTCGTCGACGAGACGCGCCAGTGGGGTATCTGGGCGGATCGCCTCGGCATCTCGCGCTTCACGTTCTTTGCTGCCCTCGGTGCCGTGATCCAGCGTGGCGAGCATCATCGCCGTGTCTTCGACCTCGTCGCCCCTGGCGTGGATATAGCGAGCATCGAGGCGGGCATGGCTGCAAGCGGGACTGCGTACCGGATCGAGCAACAAGACCTTTACCCAGATGCTTTGCCTTGTCTGGCGAGGCTGCGTGCCGCCGGAATCCTGGTCGGCATCGCGGGCAATCAGCCACATGGCGCCGATGAGGCGCTCCAGTCGTGCGGACTGGACGCCGACTTCGTCGCGTCCTCGGCCAGCCTAGGGGTCGAAAAGCCGTCGGCCGACTTTTTCGACAAGCTGATCGATCTGATTGGATTTCCACCAGACCAGATCGCTTATGTCGGTGATCGCCTCGACAATGACATCCTGCCCGCGAGATCGGCTGGCCTTATCGCGATCTTTCTGAGGCGCGGTCCCTGGGGCGTGCTGCATCCCGACCTCCCTGGGTGCAAGCAAGCTCACGCTCGACTGGCGTCATTGCATGAGCTTCCCGAAGTGATCGCGGCGCTATGACCGCTGACCGCAGCCTGCAGGACGGCGGCGGGCGCACGGTCCTGTCATCCAGCGCCCGGACTCAAAGGCCGATGTCGAGGGCGAGTGTCAGCGGTACGGAGGGGTATGCGACGGAAGCGCTAGAGTTACTCGTCCAATACGAGAGCTTCACGTTTGCGGAGGCGCATGCGTCGCACCTTCATCTGTTTCCACCACCGCCTGCCAATGTGCTCGACGTTGGTGCTGGAACTGGCCGGGACGCGGCGGGCTTCGCTGACCTTGGATATCACGTCGTCGCGGTCGAGCCGACGGCGGAACTTCGAATGCCTGCGCGAGCGCTGCATCCCTCGCCAAGGATCAAATGGCTCGACGATTGTCTGCCCCAACTTCAGGTGCTGGCTGCGACGGCGCAAATATTCGACCTGGTGATGCTGACGGCGGTGTGGATGCACCTGGATCAGGCGGAGCGACAGATCGCAATGCCGAACGTGGCAGCCTGCGCGCGACCGGGCGGACGATTGTTCTTGTCGCTTCGCCACGGTCCAGTGCCTGCTGGGCGCCGTATGTTCGAGGTCAGCGCGAGCGAGACGATTGCCCTGGCCGCTGCCAGCGGGTTGCTGTGCATTCACGAGGAGTCTGGTGCCGACAGTAAGCTCAAGCGTCCGGGAGTAACTTGGGATCGGCTCGTGTTCGAGCGCAACGCTCTGGGAAAGCCGTAGCCTCCACTCCCAGGCATGACCGCTCGAGAAAGGAAGGTGCCGCCCGAGCCTTGTCCGATCCGCAACCATTGAAGCGAACGCTGGACGGCGAACGCTTGCTGACTAGAGTGACCGATAGCGAGACTACCCACGCCGTACCCGTAGGAGCCGCGAATGAGATCAGCCCACCTGCTTGCGCTTGGCTTGACGTCGTTGCTCCTTGTCGCGACCGCCGCGCGGGCATCAACTCTGTCGGCCGACACGATCCTCTCGAGCAAGCATCTCGTGAAGATTGCCGGGGGGCGCCGAATCAATCTCGTCTGTTCGGGGCGGGGTGCGCCGACCGTCGTTTTCGAGTTCGGGCTCGGCGCCAATCTGCTCACTTGGCAGAAGGTAGCGGTACCTGTGACCCGATCGACCCGCGCATGCTTCTACGATCGAGCTGGCTACGGCTACAGTGACGCCCCGCGTGGGCCATCGACAGCTGACCAAGCTGTAGCCGACCTGCATCAAGTCCTTCGTCGCAGCCGGGTGCGCCTACCGGTCATTCTCGTCGGCCACTCAGTCGGCGGCTTGTACTCCACCCTCTACGCTGATCGCTATTCAGCCGACTTAGCCGGGCTTGTGCTGATCGATCCGTCGTACGCCGAGCAGGACAAGGGCGAGAGCCCTGACGAGCTAGCCAAAGATGCGTCTTCATTCAGCGAGACCATCACGCATCTAAGAGCCTGCTCGGGCCTCGCGAGATCGGGCAAACTCGCGACCGAGCGCCACCCCGAGTGCTTCGCCTTTTCACCCGAGCGGACACCAGAACAACGGGCGTTTCTAACCTATCAGATGATCCGGCCCGATCGGTATGACGCTATGGCTTCGGAGATTGAAAGCCAGCATTCAACTGACGGACGGAGCGATATCAACTCGCGCCAGGAGCTCGGCGCGCGCCGCAATTGGGGCGAAATGCCGGTTGTCGTCCTAACAGCAGCCCTTGTTCCAGATCCGAAAGTTGCCGACGCCGATCGTGCCCTCGCCGAGCGTAATTGGGGGTTGTGGAAGGCTGGACACGACGCACTGGCCGCTCGCTCAACGCGCGGCCGGTCGGCCGTCGTGCCGAAGACCGGCCACTTCATCCAGGTCGATCAGCCTCAAGCGGTGATCGATGCAATCGAGAACGTGATTGCCGCGTCTCGCGCCAAACCGTAACGGCAGCTGCGCCGACGTTGAACGGAGCGGCTGCCGATCAATAGTCGGTCATCCCTTAGCGAGCCTAGGATGCTATGACCGGACGCTTGTTCAAGTGGTCCTTAGAGGCAGGCTCGGGGCCGTAAGCGGAAGCAGTCCGTCCAACGCGGACACGCGAGGGCCCCGCGGTCGGGCCGCAAGCAGCAGTCCCGTTGCGATCTCGCGGACGCCAGGAAGCGCGAGCAAACATTGTGGTGCACGTCACTCCTGAACAGGGGTGACGCGGCGGCCCTTTGTGGCCATCAGACAAATCGGATCAAGGAATACAGACATGCAATCGGACGCACTGCATTTCACCAACGCGGGCGGACATAGGATCGCAGCGCGTCTGGATCGCCCAGTCGGAACCCCGCATGCCTATGCCCTGTTCGCTCACTGCTTCACCTGCGACAAGAACAGCCTCGGCGCGGTTCGGATCGCCCGAGCACTCACCGAGCAGGGCATTGCGGTTCTTCGCTTCGACTTCACCGGACTGGGTGAGAGCGAGGGTTCCTTCGGGCAGAGCGACTTCGGCGGAAATGTCGAGGATCTCGTCGCGGCGGCCGATTTCATGCGCGCCGCAGGGTTCGCGCCGTCGCTCCTGATAGGCCACAGTCTCGGAGGTGCGGCGGTGATCGCTGCGGCAGGGTCGATATCTGAGGTAAAGGCGGTGGCGGTGATCGGAGCCCCGTTCTCCGCCGCCCATGTCGCGCATCTGTTCGCGGGACACCTCGATGCGATCGCGCGCGACGGTCAAGCCGAGGTTCGGATCGGTGGACGGCCGTTCATCGTTTCGCAGCGGCTCGTCGAGGGGCTGCAGGACCACGATCAGGGCGCGCGCATCGCCGGGCTGCATCGCGCCCTGCTCGTTATGCACTCGCCCGTCGATCAGATCGTCGGCATCGACAACGCTGCGGATATCTTCACCGCCGCCCGACACCCCAAGAGCTTCGTCTCGCTCGACGACGCCGACCACCTCCTGACCCGCGCCCGCGATGCGGATTATGTCGCGCAGGTCGTTGCCAGCTGGTCGTCGCGCTACGTAGGCGCAGTTTCCGAACCGATAGCGGCCGCAGATGATGTCGTGCGTGCGGTCGAGACTGGTGCTGGGAAGTTCCAGATCGAGATCACCGCGGGCAGCGCGCGCTTTTACGCCGACGAACCCGTGGATGTTGGCGGTCTAGACTCTGGTCCGACGCCGTATCAGCTGGTGTCGGCTGGCCTCGCCGCCTGTACCGCGATGACAGTACGTCTCTACAGTGCGCGTAAGCACCTGCCGCTGGATCGGGTCGGCGTTGCGGTGCGCCATGTGAAAGACGCCGGCACCGTACCCGCCGACCTGTTCACGCGCCAAATCACGCTCAATGGTCCGCTTGACGACGCGCAGCGCGCCAAGCTGCTTGAGATCGCCGACCGGTGCCCCGTTCATCGGACACTCGAAGACGGCGCCCGCGTTAAGACCGCCGCTGCCGAGAGTTCAGGAACTGCGATCCCGGCAAGGCCCGACGATGAGCACTACAGAGACATGGAAACTGTTTGCAATGAGGTAAGCTGATGTTCGGGTTTGGCCGGCGGTCGCTCGGCGTGGCCGCACTCAGTCGGGTCTGACGAACTGGCCGGTGTCGCCATATGGCAGCCTCTCCAGGTAATCCTGATGCGCGGGCTCGGTTTCTCAGACGTCGCCAGCCCGGCTGACCTCGGTGACCACGGGGCCCACGGTTCAAAGCATGGACGTCCGCGATCGCGTCCTCGGTGACATTGGGCTATACGTCGCCCGTGTAGAGGGTCCCCGAATCCGCTCACACGAAAGTACGCGAAACGGCTTTCGAGAAGGACCAGACCGAGGCGCTTGCTGAGCGGCCTAGAATGGTCGCTCAACGCCATATTTCTCAGCGATTCAAGCTATAAGCCCGGTCGTTCGCGAACGTGCGCCTGTCGCTTAAAGACCTCGTGCCGCAAACATAAACCAGTCTGGTTTCATTGCGGACAACAGTCATGAACATAAGAAACAGGATCGCAACTGCTGTGCTCTAATCGAAAAAGCGTAGTCCGTGAGCTTCGTTCAGTTTATCGTGATTCCTCAATTACGATCCGATCGACTTACGCAGCCCTGGCTTGGCGTGCGAACCAGATCAGCGGCTATTCGCCTTTTGCGAGGCGCAGGAATCCATCGAGGGCGAGGCCAAAAACGATGTGGGACTTCGCTGCGAGAACGTGCTCAGCCGGTTCGACACGCCACGGCGCGGGACGTATCCCTGCGAGGCTGAGACCGAGTTCCTCGATGACGACCCACCAACCCAGGCCATAGGCAACACCGCGACCGCGCTGCCATCGGGAGCCGCCTAGAACATAGGCCGTTCCCATGGCTGCACCCGTGGCGTAGTGCACGGCCTCGCCGGCGAACGCCCGCGTACTCGGCGGCCATGCTTCCCCAAATATCAGCTGAGCGGCCCGATCCGCTACGACTTCGGTCGCTGGCGGTGAGCCGGCCGGTTTATCGGTGGGCGGCGCTCCGGCGGCGGTCCAAGCCCTTTGAAACAGGCTGGTGACCGCAGCCGCCAGTACGCCGGCGACGGCGCCGCGGCCAAGCTCGCTCACGTCTGCGATTCTCCGGTTTCGAAGCGGAAGACCTTGAAGGGCAGTTCCGGTTGCTCCCCCGGTCGCGCCAAGGTCGGAGAACGTGGAAGTTGGGTGCAGACCACGTAGAATGCCCCGTCGGGCCCCTCCATGATACCATCGGGCCAGAACATGTCTGGCCGCGCGACGATCTCGTCGTAACTGCGATCCGTGGCCCTGATGCGCCCGACCGCGCTGCTTTCAATGGCCGTCAGGTAGATGTCACCATTCCGGTCCATGCACATGCCACCTGAATTCGGCTTGTCGGCATAGCGCTCGAGGCGCGCCGCCAGCATGACATCATCGAGAGCGGTATCGAGCAGATCACGGATGCGAAGTCGCCAAAGCGTCTTGCCGTTCAACGGGGACAGGTACAACCACTCACCGGAACGGTCCATGACGATGCCGTCGACGCCGACGTAAATCGGTTCGCGCGTGCCATCCGGAAGGTTCCGTTCGACCTTCAGGCCGTCGATCAGGAGCGGCTCATGCGAAGCCAGGATACCCTCGTGCCCCTCTAGACGCCGGACCGCCGCCCCGCTCTGGATGTCGACGACTATCAGGGCAGCGCGGGAACCGTCGCCACCGCCGCCGGCACCTTCGTCGGCGATGTAGACTTTGCCACGGGGCGCATCGACGACGAAGTCGTTCGGCTCCGAGAACGGAGTCAACACCGCGGTCGGTAGCGGGATCACCTTCCATAGCGCATCGCGACGGGTGTCCCAGACGACGAGCTTGGGCTGGATGTTCGACCGCGTCCCCATGTCGGCGAGCCAAATCCGCCCTTCCGCATCGTCGTGGAGGCCGAGGACAGCGTCGAGCCAGGTCATCGGGTCGTCATTCGGCGTGTTCCAACCAAGGTTCGGGAAGGGAGCGAGAGAGCCGTCCGGCAAAAACACCGAAACGCGATGTCGGGTCGCGTACATCGGGTGATGACTGACCACCAGTCGCCCGTCTGCCGTGAAGGCGCCGTTGCCTAGCGGCGTGTCCGTGGCCGCGTAGATGGTGGCTTCGATCCGGCTCATCGGGTCTGCTGACCCGTCACCAGCCCGTCGGGCAACGCACGGATGTCGGTGACCCCGGACAGCGCCATGCAGTCAAGCAGCTCCTGGCGCATCAAACTAAGCATATCGCTCACTCCTCGTCCGCCATCGGCCGCAACCGCATAGGCCCAGGAGCGTCCGCCCAGGCAGCCATGAGCACCTAGGCCCATCGCCTTGACGATATCGAAACCGGTGCGGACGCCACCGTCCCAAAGCACTTCGACATCGTCGCCGACCGCCTCGACGATCGCCGGGAGCATCGAAATGGAGGATGGCGCGCTGTCGAGTTGTCGACCACCGTGGTTGGACACGACGATCGCATCGGCTCCGAGATCGATCGCGATCTTGGCATCGTTAATACCCATCACGCCTTTCAGCACGAGCTTGCGCGGCCATCTCGCACGAACCCAACGCACGACGTCCGCGTTGATCGACGGATTGAGGTTCGCGTTCACCCACGCCGCGAGTTCGAACACGTTCGCCGCCTGCGGATTCTCGGCTTGCATGGTCGCGAACGTCCACCGGCGGCTACCGGCCATGCGCAGCAGCCAAGGTAGATGCGTTGCCATGTTCAGCAGGCCGGAAGGGGTGACCCGGACCGGCGAGGTCAGCCCGTTGCGGTTGTCGGCCCATCGCTGGCTGTGGACGTGGACGTCGAGCGTCATCACCAGCGCCGAGCAACCTGCATCAAGGGCCCGGTGGATCAGGCTTTCGTTCACGCTCTGCTGCTTCATCATGTAGAGCTGCGACCAGAACGGCCGCTCCACCGCTGCCGCCACGTCTTCGATCGAGGCGATGGAGAAGGTGGATAGACAGAACGGGACCCCGAACGCCTCCGCGGCGCGCGCCGCGCCGATCTCGCCGTCAGGCCAGGCGAGGCCGGCCATTCCGACGGGCGCCAGCGCAAACGGCATCGACGCCTGGTCGCCCGCCAGCGTCGTCTGGATCGAAAGCTCCGACACGTCGCGCATGACCGCGCCGTGGATAGCCAGTGCGTCGAGGTCGGTGCGATTGCGGCCGAGCGTGAGTTCGCTATACGATCCGCCGTCGATGTATTCGAACACCGCGCGGGGCAGCTTGCGGCGAGCGATACGCCTGAAATCCTCGAGATTGATCTTCACGCTGCGGACAGTTCCGCAAGCCTCGAGACGAACTCGCGGATGCGCCCGGCGACGGCTACAGGCTGTTCGAGAGGTACAAGGTGCCCGCCACCGGGAATGATGCCGAGCGCTGCGTTGACTAGGTGGCGCGTGACGCCCACGGCGACTTCGAGGCCAAGCACCTTGTCATTGTCACCGGTCAGCACGAGCACGGGCAGATCCACCTTGGAGACGGCTGCCGAGATGTCGACGAGGCTACCGGTCTCATACCACCAGCGCCATGTGACCTCGTCCACGGCGAGCTCGTCTTCGACGCATTGCGCCAGCACTTCGGCAGAGACCGCACCGCCGGTGACGGCGGTCATGTTGGCCGTCGCTGCGGCGCGGTTGCCCCAAGCCGCGAGCGCCTTGCGACGCGCGTCGTCGGTGATCGGCTCGGGCGTGGGCGGAGACGGGCTGATCAGGATCAAGCCGAGCAGGCCTGGAGCGCCGCACACCGCTGACTCCAGCGCCACCTTGGCTCCCATGGAATGGCCCACCGCGATCCACGGACCCCGCGCAGCCGCCACAAGCTGCTGGGCATAACCGTCGAGGCTGGGACCGCCGACCGCCGCCGGCGTTCCGCCGAAGCCCGCCAGCACCGGAGCGGCCACCGGGTAGTCTCCGAGTTCGCGCATCAATGGCGCCCACGAATGATCCGAGCCGCCGAAGTAATGGGCTAAGACGAGCTGGGGTAAGGGCACGCTCAGTGTCGATCTCCCGGGAGGAGACCGGCGAGGACCTGCCGGGCGGACTCGACCACCAGATGCGCCCCGCCACCGTCGCCCTGGAGCAGGATGCTCATGAAGGTGCGCGCCTGTTCGAAACTGATATGCGGCGGCAGCGGCGGCACCTCGGGATCGGTCTTGACCTCGATGACGGTAGGCCGGTCGCACGCCAGCGCCTCGTCCCAGGCGGCGCCGAGCATCTCGGGGTCGTCGACGTAGATCGCGTTGAGGCCGATGGACGCCGCGAACTTCGCATAGGGCACGTTGGGGATGAGCTGCGTCGCATCGAATCTGGGACTGCCGAGCATCACACGCTGTTCCCAGGTCACCTGATTCAGATCCTCGTTGTTGAAGACACAGCAGATCCAGGTCGGCGTCGCCCATTCCCGCCAGTATTTCTGGACGGTTATCAGCTCGGCCATGTTGTTCATCTGCATGGCGCCGTCGCCGACCAACGCGACCACCGGCCGGTCGGGGTGCGCGAACTTGGCCGCGATCGCATAGGGTACCGCCGCACCCATCGAGGCGAGGCCGCCCGACAGGCTCATCATCTGGCCCTGCTTGACGCGTAGGTCGCGCGCATACCAGTTGGCGCAGCTGCCGGAATCGGACGTGATGATCGCATCCGCCCCGAGCCGTGGCGACAACTCCCAGACGACACGCTGCGGATTGACGGGGGTGGCCTTGGCGTGGGCGCGCTCATCCATCAACTCCCACCACTCGGCTACGCCCTTCTCCACACCTTCGCGCCAGCTGCGGTCCTCCTTCCGGGTCAGTAGCGGCAGCAGGGCTTCAAGCGTCTCGATGCTGTCCCCATGCAGGGGCACGTCGATCGGATATCGCATGCCGAGCGCGTGAGCGGAGATGTCGATCTGCACGCTGCGCGCCTGCCCTGTCTTGGGAAGGAACTCGGCCCAGGGAAAGCTCGTCCCGACCATGAGCAGGGTGTCGCAGTCCTCCATCATGTCGGATGACGGCTTGGTGCCGAGCAGTCCAATGGTGCCGGTCACGAACGGCAGGTCGTCCGCAAGTGCGGACTTGCCGAGTAACGCCTTCGCGACACCGGCACCGAGCTTGTCGGCGACCGCCGTAAGGACGTCATGAGCGCCGATGGCACCGGCACCGACGAGGATCGCGACCTTGGTGCCCGCGTTCAGGATGTCGGCGGCGCGCTGCAGATCCTGCTCGTAGGGAACGACCCTCGGTCTCGAGTAACCGCTGCTCGACCGCGTGAAACCGTGCTGGCGGGGTGGATCACGATAGGCTGCGGTCTGAAGGTCGGCCGGCAGCACCACCACGCCGACGCCCTTGTACGCCGTCGCGACACGGATCGCGCGGTCGAGGAGATGCGGGACCTGCTCGGCCACCAACGCTTCCTGCGCAAAGATCGCGACGTCCGCGAAGACCCGGTCCAGGTTCAGTTCCTGCTGGTATCCGGCACCGCGGACACCACGGGCCGCGCCGCCGGTTATGGCAAGGACCGGTGAGTGGTCCATCTTGGCATCGTATAGACCCGTGATCATATGGGTCGCGCCGGGTCCACCCGTGGAAATGCAGGTACCCATCCGGCCGGTGAACTTCGCGTAGGCCGAAGCCATGAACGCGGCCATCTCCTCGTGCCGGACCTGCACGAACCTGATCGGGCAGTCAGCGCGCTGAAGCGCCGCGAAAGTCCCGTTTATGCCGTCCCCGGGATACCCGAAGATCAGATCTACCCCCCACTCTCCGAGGCGCTCTATGACGAAGTCTCCGACAGTACGGCTCATGGCAATCTCACTTCATGAAAAAAGGGACCGCGCACCCCTGGGGGTCAGGGAGGGAGAACGGGTGCGCGGTCCTCCGCCGACCTGGCCCGTTTAAAGCGGCAAGCCGACGAAGCTCAGGACACTATTGTTTCGGTAGGTCGGGCTGAGCGATTACCGGACAATTGATGATCACCTTTGTTGGGCGAAGACCGCCGACGAAACCGTTCGCAGCCCCGGGCGGGTTGATCATGGCACTGGTCATCATACCCGATCTGATCAACGCCTTGAGTTCATCGAGCGAATAGATGCGATGAACCTTGCCCTGGGCGATCGCCTTCTCCGTCCACATGCTGACGTGAGCATCCCATAGCGGACTGTAGTTGTTAGACTTGGACGCGTCCTCGTTGCGCGGAGGCAGCGGAAAGACGTTGATCGGATCGATGCCCATGTTCGCGAGCGAAGTGGAGAAGCCTTGATCCTGGCCGGAACCCTTCTGCGTGCTGCCGTTCAGCACAGGCGAGAAGCCCAGCAATGCCGAGTTGTCGCCGGGCTCCGACTTGCCGAATGCCGGGATCATGGCGAGCCGGGGTGTGTACACGCCCTTTTCGAGCACCGACGGCAGATCTGCCGATACGTCGGTGACGAGATGGTAGTAGTACTGCTTGCCGTTGTGGACGCCGTCCAAAAGCGACATCGTCACGGTGCGCTTCTTGAGATCGATCGCCTTCAGCCGGTCATGCGCACCGCTCGCGTTCTGGACCATCTGGACATTGAGCACGACGCCACTGGGCAGCACGGCCATCGATGACCATTCCGCGTCGCCAGTGGCACCGGGGGTGAACGACTTGGGCGGGAAGAAGGTCGGTGCATCTCCCGGCGTGACCTCGTATTCCGGCGAGAAGTCGACATTGCCGCGGAATTTCATGATGCCGTTGTCGACCGTCACGTTCTGGGCACCCTGCGTTCCGACGACCTTCGCCATCTTCGGTGCATAGTTGAGGCCCATCCGCTTGGCCGTTTCGAAGTCCGAAGTGTCCGTTATGATGTAGAAAACGTCGGTCCCATCCGGGGCTTTGCCCCGGAAGAGAGGCAAGGTGACGGTTGCCGCGCGGTAGGTGAAATCGACCGCCAACGCGCTCTTCACGAAGACGTTCTGCTGTTTCGTGAATCTGACACCGTTCGCGGCGGTGTAGACCGGCCGACCGGATTCCCGTGCCGCCGTGGCGGCGAGTGCCGCCGCCTCGGGAGCCAGCTTCGCCATGGCGGGCGTCGCGACGCTGGCCAGCAGTAAGATCGTCAGATGTAGTTTCATTTGAGCGGTTCCTCTCGTTCGCCGCGTCAACCGGTGTCAGGTCGTCGCGGTGCCAGTGAAACGGAAGTAACCGCACGACACGCGCGTTTCGCGCACGAAACGCACTGTCATCGAGACAGTCGTTGATACTCCCGAGGCGAAACTCCGATGGCTCTCTTGAACATCCGGGAGAACTGACCCGGCGTTCGAAAGCCCGATCGCCGGGCGATCTCACCGATCACCAGGCTTGCTTCGCGCAGGAGCATCTTGCTGTGCGCGATCCGCCGCCCGGTCAGATAGGCATACGGCGCGGCACCATTGGCTGCGGAGAAGGCGCGGCCGAAATGGAAGCGGCTCAGCGCCGCGACACCCGCGAGTTCGTCGATGCCGATTTCGGACGCGAAATTTACGTCGATGTAGTCGTAGACCCGGCGGAGCCGGGCGGGTGCCAACGACATCGGCGTCTGGGCCGCCGACAGTCGACCCGCACGGCCCTTCAATAGGGCTACCATAAGCGTGGTGTAGAGCGCGTCGAGATAGAAATCGGACGTCAGATCTGGCGTCGCGATCTCGGCAAGCATCGTCACGAAGAGCGACCGGATCAGCGGATCGACGAACCCGAGCCGGTCCTCCACCCCCCGGCCGCCGTCGCGTCCGAACGCTTCGATGCCGATCTGCCGAACTGCGCTCACCGGCAGGTAGAGGTGCGCGAAGTCGATCGGCCCGGACGTACGCCACTCGTACGCTGAGCCGGCCGGGATCAGCGACATCGCGCCATCTTCGGTGTCGACTTCTAGCGCCCTTCCCTCGCCTCGTCTGACGATGCGCTTGTGACCACCGAGATGGATGGTGAGGTAGTGCTGATCGAAGGCCGGCTGAGAGATGTTGGGATCGATATCGCGCCAGCGGCGCACGGTGGCACCATCCCTGCCGACGGGCGCCGTCCATAGGATCGGCGATTCACCGAGACCCGTCGCCCGTTCCGCCGGCGATGTAGGCTGAGCGAGGCAGATGACCATGACGCTCACTTCGTCCACGATCGCGAGGAGGTTTCAAAATCACTTTTGAGGCGTGGACTGCCGTAGCCGAGCTTATCGTGCGCTTTTCGGCCGTGTCTCGTGGAGGCTGGTTCCGACATCGTTCTACACACGCAGAGGTGCCGTTCGCGTGTGTCGGAGAAGTCGATGGTAGAATCCCGCGAGCGGTCTCCCTCATACCCGATGGGCACATCCGCCAGGCTGCTGTCAGGACCCTTGGTCACCCCGCCCACGGCCGCAGCACTCCAGCGGCGCACCGGCCACGCCATTCCGGTGGAGGCCGCCTTCGCAGGTGTGGCTCTGATACTCGATGCGGTGGCGGCGCGCCTCATTCCTCATGAAGTGCCCGGTCTCGACCTCGGACGAGAGCTACGTCGTCGTCTGGGTGCCGGGACCAGAAGCGGTTGGCGGCACGCGGACATGCCTGATGATGCCACGCTGTTCGAGCTTGGTCTTGGTGCGCTGGATGCCGCCGCCCACGGGATGTTCAGCCGGGATTTCGTCGGGCTGGACGTGGAGCAGCAGGACGAGGTCCTGCGCGCGATCCAGTTCAATCGCGTGTCCGGTCCTGAATGGAAGGGCATCAAGCCGGACCGGTTCTTCGAGGAGCTTCTGGCGGCACTGGTCGACATCTTCTACGCGCAACCAGTGGCACTGGACGAGATCGGCTATGCCGGATTCGCGGATGCGAGAGGTTGGCAGGCCGTCGGGCTGGAAGCGCGCGCCGCTCATGAGCCGGAGCGCATCGCTTGACGCGTTATCGCACGGATGACATCGTCGACGCCGTCGTGATCGGGACCGGGGCGGGCGGTGCGCCGCTCATGGCCCGACTGGCTGCCGCGGGTCTGAGCGTGGTCGCGCTCGAGGCCGGACGGCAATGGGATCCGGCCGCCGACTTCGCGACCGACGAAACCGAACAGAACAAGCTGTTCTGGATGGACGAGCGCCTTAGCGCCGGTGCCGACCCGATCCAGTTCGGAAAGAACAACAGTGGCATCGGCGTAGGTGGTTCGACGCTCCACTACACAGCCTACACGCCTCGCCCTCAACCTGACGATTTCAAGCTAAATACCGAATTCGGCGTCGGTGTCGACTGGCCGATCGGCTATCAGGACCTTGCCCGGTACTTCGACGAGATCGAGGCGTTCCTGGGCGTGTCAGGACCTGCAAGCTACCCTTGGGGTCCGCCGAGGGACCAGCCTTATCCGCTGGCACCGCTGCCGCTGAATGCAGCCGCGCAGTTGATGGAGCGGGCTTGCGCGTCGCTCGGCATCCGGACGTCGCCCGCGGCCAATGCGGCCTTGTCCGGATCCTACTACCAACCTGGGCACGGCTGGCGTCCGGCGTGCAGCAACCGCGGCTTCTGCCAGGCGGGCTGCTCGACCGGTGCCAAGGCGAGCATGGATGTGACTTACATTCCATTGGCGGTCATGCACGGCGCCGAAATTAGGACGCTTAGCTTTGTCATCGGCGTGGAACGGGGTGCCGGCGGCGTCATCACAGGCGTCGTCTACCGCCACGAGGGGCAGGATCAGCGTCAGCGCTGCCGCCACGTCTTCCTCTGCGCCGGTGCGATCGAAACGCCACGACTGCTGTTGATCAACGCACTAGCCAATTCGAGTGGCCAGGTCGGGCGCAACTTCATGGCGCACACCGGCATGCAGGTCTGGGGCCAGTTCGACGAGGAGACGCGCCCGTACAAGGGCATTCCCGGCGGGCTGATCTCCGAGGATACCCACCGCGCGGCCGATGCCGACTTCGCAGGCGGCTATCTGCTGCAGTCGATCGGCGTCATGCCGCTCACCTATGCGGTCCAGGTCGCCAGAGGGCGTGGCCTCTGGGGCGACGACCTCAAGGAGCATATGCAAGGCTACAACCACGTCGCGGGGATCAACATCCTAGGCGACTGCCTGCCCTACGATTGCCACGCGCTGACACTGTCCGCGGAACTTGATGCCCGAGGTCTGCCAAAACCCTTAATCACGTTTAGTGCAGGTGAGAACGAGCGGCTGATGACGGCACACGCCGAACGGGTGATGCGCGAGATCTGGACCGAAGCGGGGGCTCACGACATCTGGGCGTACGATCGATACGCGCATACCATCGGCACGGCGCGAATGGGCGACGATCCCGCAACGTCGGTGGTGGACGCCGACGGTCGTGCGCATGACGTCGCGAACCTCACCATCTGCGACAACTCGGTCTTTCCAAGCGCCCTGGCCGTCAACCCGGCTCTGACCATCATGGCCTTGTCGCTACGAACGGCGGACCGCTTTCTCGCTCGCCGATGAAGCGAGCCCGCCGGCGCCGAAGTCGGATGTGGCCATCTCGGCTGGGACCGCCTGTGATAGCGCACGATAAGGATATGCAGCGGCATCAAACTGACCAACGTGAATACAACCAAGGTGCAAACGCCCAAACACGATAACGTTCGGCAGTTCTGCGTGAAAACACGATAAGCTGATCGCGACAAGGTTCTATGTTCGTCAGCCAGCCCTAGGGTCAGGACCCATTGATCTGAGTGTCGCGATCTGATTCAGGCTTCGCAAGGAGACTGAGCATGAGCGACCTGTATTGGCTGACCGACGAGCAGATGGCTCGGCTTGAGCCGTATTTCCCCAAGAGCCATGGTAGGCCCCGTGTCGATGATCGGCGGGTGTTGAGCGGCATCGTATTTGTGAACCGCAACGGGTTGCGCTGGTGTGATGCTCCCAGGGAGTACGGACCGTCCAAGACGCTCTACAACCGCTGGAAGCGATGGGGCGAGAGGGGCGTGTTCCTGCGCATGATGGAAGGACTGGCCGCCGCGAGCGCTACGCCGAAGACGATCATGATCGACGCGACCTATTTGAAGGCCCACCGCACGGCATCGAGCCTGCGGGTTAAAAAGGGGGTCTTGGCCGGCTCATCGGCCGCACCAAAGGCGGCATGAACACGAAGCTCCACGCCGTCACCGATGCCGATGGTCGCCCGCTGAGCTTCTTCATGACCGCCGGCCAGGTCAGCGACTACACCGGCGCTGCAGCCCTGCTCGACGATCTGCCCAAGGCGCGGTGGATGCTCGCCGACCGCGGCTACGACGCCGACTGGTATCGGGACGCCTTGCAGGCAAAGGGCATAACACCCTGCATCCCGGGCCGAAAATCGCGGCTCTCACCGATCAAATACGACAAGCGCCGCTACCGAAGCCGCAGCCGTATCGAGATCATGTTCGGCCGCCTGAAGGACTGGCGCCGTGTCGCCACCCGCTACGATCGATGCCCAACCGTCTTTTTCTCCGCCATCGCGCTCGCCGCCACCGTCATCTTCTGGCTCTGATCAACGAGTCCTGACCCTAAGTGCAACAACCTGTGCCATAAATACTTCCTTTCCAAATCAATGGACCGCGAAGCACGCCACGAGAGTCATGAAAAGATTCGCGGAAGCCAAACGGTATAGAAGGATCGATCATTGTCAAGCGAACTGCGAATGCTTGCGCAGCAAGGCAATCATTTCAGTTTCGAACCCGGTAACATCGTTTCTGCCTGCGTAAATATCGAAGTTACTTAGATTAGCAATTACTTTACCGTCGCCGATGAGTGATCCTTCATCGCAGGATGTGAGCGTCAGCATGTCATGCAAGGCGGTGACGAGCGTGAGCCCTTTCTCCACCCGCTTGCGAAGAGCGATACGTAGGTCGAACGCGGCGACGGGATCGAGCCAGTTGAATGGTTCGTCGAGGATGACAGTGTCCTTGCCCGTGGCGAACGCGACACCGATCGCGATCCGCTGCTTCATCCCCGCCGAGCAATCGCCCACCCGCCGGTCGAGCAGCTTGCCGATCCCGATGGCCTCGCTGACGTCCGAGACGCCGTTTCGCCAGATGGCTTCATCGGGCTGGGCGATGAAAAAGAGCTGGCGGCAGGTCAGCGCGGCTGGCAGGTGCTCCGAAGGCGGCATGAACCCGATCCTCGCCGCCCGGAGTCGCGGTTCGTCGCGGAGTTCGACGCCGTCGATCGCGCAGCTTGCGGCATAGCAGGGTAGACGCCCGACCAGGCCACGCAGGAAGCTCGTCTTGCCTGAGCCGTTCGCGCCGATGAGTCCGAACCATCTACCGTGATCGATCGTCATGGACATCCGGTCGACGACGAGGTTGCCACCGCGCAGGACCGACATCTCGGAGACAGCGATGGCGGCTCCGCTCATTCGATGAGCCAAGTGGTCCGACCCGACCGGACGAGCATCCAACCGACCAGCGCGAGAAGGAGAACCGGCGCGGCAAAAGGAACGGCGAACGCGGTGGCGAAGGCAGCGAACAGGATGACCAGCATGGCGAACCCGACCTGGTGAGCCGGAAGGAAGCGGGCGAGCTGAACCGTCGCAGCCCTGTACAGCAGCACTGCGCCGGTTGTCGCTACGACGAGTAGAGCAAAGCCAGCGGATCCGGTCAGGGCGGCCACCGCGGTCGACAGCAGCGACATCCCCGCGGGTCGGACCAGGCGCCTCGCGAGCGATCGCAGTGACGAGTGGCCCATCATGCGCTCGAAGTTCACGACGCCGTGATCGACAGGCGAGTACCAGGCGATCGTCGCCAACACGGCCGCCGCCGCCAGATACGTCGCCCAATTGGCGCCCGAGAACCCGGCTAGGGCGATCCCGCCGGCAAGCGCTAGCAGAACGGGCAGGGCGCCGGCTCCAGCGTGTCTGGACCGCCACATCCGCAACCAGGGTCCCGCGATGGATCGGATCCTCATGTCGCGGACCCCTACTATGAATGCCAGTAGCTGCGCCGGAACGAGCGACAGCCACCAAGAGGCGAAAACGCCGACCGCCGTGGCAGCGTCCGGGATGCAAAGCGCCGCGCATGCCGCGACGCTCGAGACGAGATGGAGCCGGAGACGGTAGCCGTTGCGGAAGCGGGGGGCGAGCGCGGCGGGAGACAGTAAGGACTCCATCTGGAAGAACCGCAGACGCATTCGAAGTGCGACGTCTAGGGCGATGGCGGCCAAGGAGGCGATCCCCGTGGTCGCGAGGACCCTCGTTGGACTGGCGAGGGACCAGAGGGCTTCGCGTGCCAGGACGATGGCGGCCACGATCACGAATGCGACGGAGACGACGTTCTTGAGGCTTCGCGCGATCTCCCGGACGATCGTCATGGCGATCGCACCGTCGTGAGCGAGGAGCGCATTCCGGCCCCGTTCAAGCGAGGTCTGCGGGTGAACCAGGGCATCCCGGAACCGCACGTCTATTCGACCAGCTCGGCGATCTCGAGTGCTTCGACGGACGGGATTCCCGGCGCTGGCGCCGGTATGGTGGGCAACGCGAGAACCATGCCGGACAGCTGGATTACCGTGCCCTCTTCGCGCCAGTGATCCAGCAACCGCTCCACGCCGACCTGACCGCCTAGGACACGAAAGGCTTCAGCCTCGGCTTCCGCGAACTCGCCGACGAGCCGAACCGCCGGCCTCATCTCGTCCAGGAACCGCAGCAGCGACGTCTCCGCCGGCGGCAATGCCCACTGCCGGGCGGCACCGTCTAACCTGGTGTCGAACAGATGCGCCGAGCCGTCGCCCTGCAGCGTCAGTTCGAACCTCGCGTGCCGTGCATTCGCCTGCTTCCAGGCGACGACGGCTTCGTCCACCTCGTCGTGGGCGGCAGCGAGTTCGGGACTGCTCGGCCGGATAAGCTCGTATTCGAACCTGTAGACCAGGCGCTCGAGCACGGTCCGGTCGACGGGAAACACGGCGTCGTACTTGCGATGCGGGCCGCACAGCCGGACGCCGTGCTTTTCAGGCTCCTCGTGAAAAGGACTGAAGCGGTGGACCTCGAACGGGGCCAGCCCGCTCGGCGGATCGAGGTGGTGGAGATGGCGGAACACCTCCCGCATCTGATGATAGTCGGAAGGCGTCTCGCGCGGGAAGTTGGAGATCAGGTTCCAGCTTACCGTCACCCCCATCTCCGCAGCGAGCCTCAACGTCTGAACGTTGTGAGCTGCGGTCACTCCCTTCCGCATCAGCTTCAGAACGTGATCGTTTAGGCTCTCGATGCCAGGTTGGATCCAGCGCACGCCCGCCTTAGCCAACATGTCCACCTGCCCCCGTCGCATGTTGGACTTGACCTCGTAGAAGATCGTCCACCGCTTTCCGGATGCGATCACCTGAGGCAGGAAGTCGGCGAAGAAGGTGCGCGGCATGATGAGGTCGACGGCGAAGAAATGGGTCCGCCCGTAGGCCCGCTCGTATTCGTGTAACTCGTCGTAGAGGACGCTCGTGTCCCGCTGGCGGAACTTGATTATCTCATTGAGGCCGCAGAACGTGCACTGGGACTTCTCGCCGTACCAGCAGCCGCGGCTGCTCTCGAACGGCACCCACACAGGAAGCCGGTTGAGACCCGGCAGGGTCTTCACCCGCTCGAAATACGCGTCGTAGTTCAACGCACCTCGCGCGCTGCCGAACACGTGGACCTTTGTCGCCACCGAACTTCGGATGCCGCCATCCGAAGCGCGCCAACTGATGCCAGGCACGTCGGCAAGTGCTCGCTCGCCACGAAGCGCCTCGACCAGTGCCGGCACGGTGGCTTCCGCCTCACCGTGCACGGCGATGCCGAATTCGGCGCAGACTTCGAGTACCGCTCGGCCCATTTCGCCGGCGCAGCCAGCTCCGCCGACGATGATCGGGATCTGAGGGTGCCTCGCCTTGACGAGTTTGGCGAAGGCCATGGACGCGCCGACCTGCTGGGCGGTTAGCGTCAGGCATATCGCGTCATAGCTGGGCCAATCGCCACTAGCGAGGCATTGCTCCAGGAAGTGCTCGACGAGCGGCTTCCCGAACCGGAGGATGTGCTGCTCTACGTGAGGCTCGTCGAACGACAGCCCGGGCACTTCCGACGGCGCCTGCTGAAGCAGCTCGTCGTAGTAGAACTGCGTGAACAGGCGTTCTCCAAGGAACGTGCCGGTGTTCGCGATCTTGCCGTAGAGATCGACGCCGAACAGGTCGGCGAAATCCGCGTAGAATTCGAATACATCCGAACCCACGTCGCATTTCGCGAACATGTCCTTCACGACCGCGAGCTGGATCGAGGGCATGTGGGCCCAGAACCAGGGCATACCGACGAGTGCGACCTTCATGCCTTCACCATCCCAATTCCAAAATGAGAGATAGACCCAGAACCAAGCCTGTCCAGGATTAGCGGTCCGTGCTTGTCCGTTCGTCGATGTAGCGGTTGACAGCCGCCAGCCCGGCCACGCACGTGCGCAGCCGCGCCTCCGTCACGAGCTTCGTACTCGCATTCAGGATCAGAGACGTCCATTCGTCGGCTTCCGCGTCCTCGTCCATGGGAATCGCGTCAGCACGATCATTCTCCTCGGACGCAATCGGGCCGACGCTCCCGTGCCCAAGGACCAGAAGCATCTCGCGATGCCTCTCCATCTCGACTGCCGGAGTCTCTTCGGTCATGATCTGGTAGCCCTCACCTACAGGTAGAAACCGGCGAGTGAGAACCGCATGTTCTCCCCCGCAAGGTCCGACACCGGATTGACCGAATGAAGCACCTTCGGTCTCATGACGACGAGCCGGTTCGATTTCGGAAAGATGAAAGTGCCGACACCGTTCTCGACGCTCGACGGCGACCGCAGACCCGTTCCCTGTGCGAACGCCAGATCGATCGCCCCTGCGGAACCTTGACCGACCCGCTCGTCGGCGAGGATCATGAGTTCGCCACCCCAGTTGCCGCGCCAGCGATCATGAAGATAGTAGGTGAACGCGCCCTTGTACTCGCTTTCCTGTCCTATGTCCTCGTGCCACGGGAGCCCCCAGCCGGACCTGTAAAGATAGGCGGACATCACGTATCTGACCTCCTCCGACCCGAGCCGAAGGAATTCACCGATGATCTCCAACCGGTGCCCCACGGCTTCGAAGAACAGGTCGTAGGCGGTGTCGGTCGGAAACCTAGGACCAGGCTTGCCAGTCGCCCCATATGACCTCGGACCAGTCAACAGCGCCATTCCGGAAAGGGGATGCCAGACGCGGTTCCATTCGAAAGAGTTCTCGTAGAAGAAGCTATCCTGAATAACGTGGGCATGCAGCCTTTCACGGTCGGTAGAAGTTAACAGGTCGTCAATGATCATGAAGCCGAAATAATCATCGATCTGGACCGATGCATCTTTCAGCAAGGTCTTGGTCATCAGCGCTTGCCTCAACGTGATTCATCTTCAGGCTAACAGCTTGGCGTATGCTGTCAAAGTCAGATTATAACAGTCGACCAATGCCGTTCGGCCAATACGACCGCGGTCGGCCACGGGGTCGGGTTGCTGGTCATCGAATTCAGAGCGTGTCGAAGACCGTTCGGGAACAATGGAACAGGTTGGGGGCGAGGTTGCTAGGAAGTCGGGGACGGCGGAGCGATCACAGCGAAGTTGCCCGATCACATCGAGCTGCAGGCCTGACGACCATTGAGGCGGGCTTCACCCGACATACTGAAAGTGCGCGTTGCTCGGCTTGCGGTTCCGCTTGCAGGCCGATAGTCATTCAACTCTGCTGATTGCAACGTCGCTGCTGCTGAACCTGACCTGCCGGGACCGCTGGGGCCGGGTCCGGCCGCCTCTTTCGTGCCATCCACTTGCCTGCTCGTTCATGAACCCGCTTGCCCTACGTAGACGTCCCCGTCTTAGTTAATAGAAGAAAGCAACTCTTAGTCTTGCGGTAAGAGTATCCCGAGTGAATATCTGCTTCGGTAACGGAATATTCTCACATTCCGGTTAGAAGCCGAGTCGGGTGTTTGAGGGGCAGTCCAATGTCGATCCTTTTCAAAATCGCCTGTGTGGCTATTGGCGTGTGCATGGTAACGCCCGTAGTGGCGCAGGTGTCTCTCAGTTACAGTTATGACGAACTGGGGCGCCTTAAACAGGCCAACTACCCCAGCGGCGTTGTCATCAAATTCACGTATGATGCCGCAGGCAGAGGCTAGGTGACTGCGGTTCGCCGCCTCGCTGGCAGCACGGCCGCGTCCACCCGAACATCCTCTACTCCTGCGGACGGACGGCGACATTGAAGCTGTCGCGGTCTTCATGCAGCGCACGATCCCGGCCGACGAGCTGGTATCGACGGCACGGACAGTACTTGGAATTGCGCCCGCACTTTGGGCCGGTATGAACGGTCGTCAGTGCGAGCGCTATCGCTAGACGAGCCTAATCCTTCTTATGCTCCGCATACACCACCAGCTTCCAGATGATCGCACCGGTATGCGGCTTCTCATGCTGGGGCGGAAGCGGCTGACGCTTATTGGATGCGACCTCATGCCCGCAGCTTTGGCACCGGTAGATGCCTGAGTGCGGGCAGGCGGTTCCCGGCTTGTAAGTGTTTTCAAAAGCAGCGCCGGAACCCTTTCGGACTACGGATGCGTCTTGGTAGATAGCCATATAACGATTGCCTTATATGTATCGACAATCGCCCTTGACGCTTCCGGGGATCGGCATAGAGTAAAGTCGGGCGCACCCATCTGACCCGCGAGCGATTGCCATCGTTGCGGATCGACCGAGGCCGGACGTTGGTAGCGTCCGGCCTCAATCGTTCGTATTAGTTGTTCGTTAAACGTTCCGGAGAGTCAACAGGCGGTGCGCTGGAGTCTGTGGATTGCGGTTTCAAGACCACATCTTGTGTTTGCGCCATCGTCGAAAGTGCGCTGCTTTTCGGCCTACTGTCTGGGCAGCGTCAGCCTGCCGATAGGTCAGGCGCTTGCCGGACGCGCCTGACGGAGCTTCGTCGGCGCGCTCGCTGTCGCTGATCTTGGTGTTGTAGCGGAGACCGAACTCGGCAGTATAGTGCGACCGGTGCGCCTCTCTCCTTTTCTGATACGTTTCGATGACACCGCGCCTGACGATCGAGAAGAAGTTCCGACGGTGTTGCTGCTCTTAAAAATGCCGGGCGTGACGTCCTCGCGAGCGTAGTGGTTTAAGCTGCCATGCGCGGAAACTTGCAGCCGACATAGGTGTAGACCTTGCCTTCGTCGGCCATCAGATACGGGTGACGCGAGAACCTTGAACGACCACGGCGCCGCCGGATGCGGTGGCCTGCGCTTGGACAGGATCGCCATCCGACAGCTTTGAGTTCGCCAAGGCGACGAGCATGGTGATTTCCGTCCGACGCATAAGCTCAGGATTTTCGAACGCAGATCGTCATTCGCAAGCGACATACCTCTGTGAGGTTCGAGTGTTCTATTATACCGGCCCCGGTGAGTGACGTGCAATCGGCTGATTAGGCCTCCGAGGCAAGCGACCGTCGCCGATGCGGCGGTCGCCCCCGGGACAGCGCACCCCCTGTGACACGGGTCACCCTATGCAGCCCTCTCAAGCGCACGTTTCTGCGCCTTAAGTTGTGTCAGGACTGTTTTAGCGTGGGAAACGTCGGACTCCAAGTGGTGCGAACAGCCTGCGTGCCGACCGGCTTCCGTCGATCAGTGGCGCGGGCTGAAGATACGGAAGCCGAGACGGCGAGCAGCGTCGCGGCGAGATCCGAAGCACGGCAGTGTGCCATCCTCGGTTTCGGTTCGCCGAGCCGCATCGGCTTGCCTCAAGCCGCGGTCTTCGACGCCCCAGCATCGGGCGTGAGCCTCGACGCCTAGCTCCGCGTCGGAATACGGGCGATCACCTTGATCTCGAAGTCGAAACCGGCGAGCCAGTTGACGCCGATCGCGGTCCAGGTCGGATACGGCGGCTCCCCGAACACCTCAGCCTTCACGGCCATGATCGTCTCAAACTGTTCTTCCGGATTGGTATGGAACGTCATCACGTCGACGATATCGTCGAACCCGCATCCTCCGGCCGAAAGCGTGGCTTCCAGGTTGGCGAAGGCCAATCGGACCTGGCCGGCGAAGTCGGACTCGGGCGAGCCGTCGTCACGGCTGCCGACCTGCCCGGAGACGAACAGGAGGTCGTCGGAGCGGATCGCCGCGGAATAGCCGTGCGCCTCGTAGAGGGCGTGCCGGGACGCCGGAAAGATCGCATCGCGTTGCTTCATGTGTTGGATCCTCTCTCGCCGCTCGATGGCGGCCGAGCCTGTCGCCGACGCCAAGCGGTTGCTTGGCGACGAACAGGCTCATATACGTCACGTATGGCAAATACTGAACATACGAGGCGTATGTCAAATGCTTGCCGATCGCTGCCTGATGTCGAGGCGCCACGGTCTTGAAACGCCGCATCGACACGGTGGAGGAGAACCGTGCCAAGCTGATCTCGGCCGCACGCGGGGCGTTCGCCGAGAAGGGCTTCGCCGGGGCGTCGATGGATGAACTCACCGCGCAGGTTGGGCTTACGCGGGGGGCGCTCTACCACAACTTCGGTGGCAAGACGGGGCTGCTCGCCGCCGTCGTCGCGCAGGTGGACGGCGAGATGGCTGAGCGCGCGCGGGCGGCAGGAGCGGCGGCGGTAACCGGCTGGGAAGCCCTACTCGCGGAAGGGGAGGCCTACATCGAGATGGCGCTTGATCCGGAAGTACGACGCATCGTGCTTCTGGACGGCCCGGCGTTCCTTGGCGATCCCTCCCGCTGGCCGAGCCAGAATACCTGCCTGGAAATGACGAAGCAGGCCGTCGACAAGCTCATCTCGGAAAGTGTCATCCGCCGGGTGGATGCCGCGGCGGCCGCCCGCCTCCTCAGTGGCGCCGCCTTGAACGCAGCTCTGTGGGTCGCGGCGGATGATGAGCCGCGAACAGCTCTGCCAAAGGCGATAGAGGTGTTTCGGAGATTGGCCGCCGGTCTATTGGCGTGACGGGCGGAGCCACGTCACAACTCGCCACACCCGTCCTAGCGGAGCGCGGCGCAATTAAGCGTCGTTCGCCGGCCAGGTGGTGATCTCTGCCGCCGGTGATCCGGTGGCCGGGTCGACCGCGAGGATCGCAACGGTGCCGCCGGCGTAGGGGCTACCCAGTGCGGGCCTCCGGGGCGTCATCGTGGTTCAGCCGTCGCCGGCCTTCGGCCTGGCCCTGGTCGGAACCGGAGCCGCACGGGTCACCTGCTGCTCTTCATGTCGCGTCATCAGCGAGAGCATCAGGTCTTCGTCCGCGCTCGACATGATGCCAAGCACGGTGGCCTCGTCGCAGCCATCTGCCGCCAGATAGGCGTGGCCCATGGTCGAATCGATGTAGATGGACTGCCCGGGCGTGAGGATGACCGGATCGTAGAAGTCCGTGTTGACCACCACCCGCCCTTCCAACACGTAGATGTACTCCTCGCCGGCATGATGGACGAGGTCACCGAACTGCTCCGCAGTCTTGGCCCTGATCCTGGTGACCACCGGAATCATGCGCTTCCGACGCAGCTCCGTGCAGAGATAGAAGTAGTCGTAGTTCTGCGTTTCGACCCGCACCGCATGCTCGAGCGTCCCGATGCTGCGGCGGGCGGTGACCGTCGGCACCGCGTCCTCGGCGGGCTCTGCGAACAGTTCCGACATGCGCAAGCCGAGCCGCTGACTGAGAAGATAGAGTTTGTCGTACGTCAGCGTCAGTCGGTCATGCTCGACCTTCGACAGAGTCGAGACCGGGATGCCGCTCTTCGCGCTCATCTCCTTCAGGGTCCAGCCCTCGCGGCTGCGGAGATTGCGCAGCAGTGCGCCGAGTGTCGGGGCAGCAGCGGACATGGTTCAGCGAGCATCCTGGTTGACGGTTTTTCCATTTGGGACCACACCGTCCCAATCGGAGCAAGAGAGGCCCAGCTTATCCCTTGAACCGTAGCGGAGCAATCCCGGCACACGAGGACAGGCCATGAAGTTGAAATCGATACTGGTCGCGGCTCTGTTCGCGAGCGGGGCGGTTCAGGCGCAGGATGGCGGAGCCCCGGCCCCGTCGCTCAAGCCCGCGCTCGCGCCCGCGTCGCAGGCCGCCGCGTCGACGCTACCGGCGCGCGCTCCGACGGCCACGTCGGGGCGAGAGCTGACCAAGGCTGATGTCGATACGTGGCTCGAGGGCTACATGCCCTATGCCCTGCGCAGTGCCGACATACCCGGAGCGGTCGTCGCGGTCGTCAAGGACGGCAAGCTCCTGAGCGCGCGCGGTTTCGGGTTCGCCGATGCCGAGAAGCGAACACCGGTCGATCCGGAGCGCACCCTGTTCCGGCCGGGATCGGTTTCGAAGCTGTTCACCTGGACCGCGGTGATGCAGCTCGTCGAGCAGCACAAGCTCGACCTCGACGCCGATGTCGACACCTACCTCGACTTCAGGATTCCGCCGCTCGACGGCAGGCCGGTGACCATGCGGCAGCTGATGACCCACACCGGCGGCTTCGAGGAGGCGGCAAAGGGCATCATCACCTATGACGGTGCCGAGAATCCGGCGCTCGGCGCCTATCTGAAGCGGTGGACGCCGACCCGCATATTCGCGCCCGGCACGACGCCGGCCTACTCCAACTGGGCGACGGCGCTCGCCGCCTACATCGTCCAGCGCGTTTCCCACGAGGACTTCGACACCTACCTCGAGCATCACATCTTCCAGCCGCTCGGAATGCGCAATGCGACGTTCCGCCAACCGCTGCCGGCCGCGCTCGCGGCCCAGATGGCCACGGGATATCCCAAGCCCGGCGAGCCCAAGGGCTTCGAGTTCATCGGCCCGGCGCCGGCAGGCTCGGCGTCCGCAACCGGCACCGACATGGCGCGCTTCATGCTGGCCCACTTGCAGCGCGGCGAGCTTGACGGACAGCGCATCCTCCAGCCCGCCACCGCCGACATGATGCACGACAGCCCGCTGTCGCGGGTCGATCCGCGGTCGCTGGTGCCGCCGCTCAACCGCATGGAGCTGGGCTTCTTCGAGACCAACATCAACGGGCGCGAGGTCATCGGCCACCTCGGCGACACCTCGGCGTTCCACACGTCGCTGCACCTGTTCATGAAAGACGGAGTAGGCTTCTACGTCTCGTTCAACGGCTCGGGAAAGGCGGCAGCGGTACAGGCGTTGCGGACCGCGATTTTCGAGGATTTCGCGGACCGGTATTTTCCCGATGTCGCACCGCCAGACGGCCGGGTCGACGCCAAGACGGCGGCGGAGCATGTCCGGATGATGGCCGGCAACTGGATCGCCAGCCGACGCCCGGAATCGTCGTTCCTGTCGGCGATATACTGGCTCGGCGGCCAGACGACGATCGCGGCGGGGCCGAAAGGCGAACTGATCATACCGAGCGTCGTCAACGCCGCCGGACGGCCACGGCACTGGGTCGAGATCGCACCGTTCGTATGGCGGAATGTCGACGGCCACGACCGCATCGCCGCGAAGGTCGAGAACGGCAAGGTCGTGCGCTGGAGCTTCGATCTAGCAGCACCGTTCGAAGTGTTCGATCCCGTCCCCGCGAGCCGCTCGGCGACGTGGCTGGTACCTACGCTCGCCGTCGGCCTTGGCGTGATGCTCCTCACCGCGCTGTTCTGGCCCATCGCCTGGATCGTCCGGCGCAACCTGAAGGTGCCCTTGACCATCACGGGCCCGGCGCTGCGTGCCCGGCGGGCGACGCAGCTGACCGCAGCCCTGGCCGTCCTGCTGGTCGCGGGCTGGTTCGGTGTCGCGACCGCGATCCTCAGTGCGTCCGGCGGGACGGCAGGGTATGATCCGCTGCTCTGGGTGCTGCAGATCGCCGGCGCCGTCGTCTTCGTCGGCATGGTGCTGGTCAGCGGCGGGAACCTGTGGATCGCCCTGACCGACCATCGCGGCTGGATGCGCAAGCTGTGGGCCGTACTGGTGTTCGCGTCGGCGCTGGTGGTTCTCTACGTCGCCGTAACGTTCAATCTCATGGCGATGACGGTCAACTACTGATGGGCCTGCTGCTCGAAGTCGCCACCGAGACATTGCGCCTAAAGGAGCCGTTCCGGATCTCGGGATACGTGTTCGAGACCTGGGACGTGGTTCGCGTCACGCTGTCGGATGGCGGGCACCGCGGTCGTGGAGAAGGAGGCGGTGCCTATTTCCTAGGCGACGACGTCCCGAACATGCTGGCTCAGATCGAGGCGGCGCGGGCGCTGATCCAAGCTCGGCCTAGCCGGACGGAACTGCTGTGTCTGATGCCGGCCGGCGGCGCGCGCAACGCCGTGGACTGTGCCTTGTGGGAGCTCGAGGCGGCGCATGCCGATGTGCCGGTGTGGGAGCTCGCCGGTCTCGACCCACCGCGCCCGCTGCGAACGACCTTCACCATTGGTGCCGACGAGCCCGACGCGATGGCGGCGCGCGCACGGCGCTACGCCGAGGCTCGCTCGATCAAGGTCAAGCTCACCGGCGACATCGATCTCGACCTGACCCGCGTGGCGGCGATCCGCACCGCGCGGCCCGACGTCTGGATCGGCGTCGACGGCAATCAGGGCTTCGTGCGAAGCGAACTCGACCGACTGGTCGCAGGGCTGGTCAAGCACGGGGTGGCGCTGCTCGAGCAGCCGCTGCGCCGTGGCAGCGAGGCCGACCTCGACGGCTACCGCTCGCCGATACCGATTGCGGGCGATGAGAGCCTGCTGACAGGTGCCGATATCGAGACGGCGGCTGGCCGCTTCGACGTGGTCAACATCAAGCTCGACAAGTGCGGCGGGCTCACCGAGGGCCTTGCGATGGCGGCTGCTGCGCGACGGCAAGGCATGGGCGTCATGGTCGGCTGCATGGTCGGGACCGGCCTGGCGATGGCCCCGGCGTTCGTGCTCGGCCAATCGTGCGACCTGGTGGACCTGGACGGACCTACCTTCATTTCTAACGACCTGGGGTCGAGCGTCACCTACTCGAGCGGCCGCATCTGGTCGGGCCCGCAGGTCTGGGGTGGCTAGCACGGCCGCCGAGCCGGCGTGGTTCGGTCAGCCGCGCGGGCTGACAGTGCTGTTCCTGACCAACATGTGGGAGCAGTTCTCCTACTACGGAATGCGGGCGCTGCTGGTCTACTACATGACCAAGCAGCTGATGATCGGGCAAGCGAACGCCTCGTTCATCTACGGCGCCTACACCGCGACCGCCTACTTCACGCCGATCATCGGCGGTCAGATCGCCGACCGCTGGCTGGGCCAGCGTCGCGCCGTCATCGCCGGTGCGATGATCATGGCGGCGGGCCACTTCATGATGGCGTTCGAACCGCTGTTCTACGTCGCATTGACGACCATCGCGGTCGGTAACGGCCTGTTCCTTCCCAGCCTGCCGGCCCAGGTCGGCGAACTATACCGACGCGACGACCCGCGCCGCGGCTGGGCGTTCAACGTCTACTACGTCGGGATTAACATCGGGGGGTTCCTCGCGCCGTTGATCTGCGGGACCGTGGGCGAGATCTACGGCTGGCATTACGGCTTTGCGATCGCCGGGTTCGGGATGCTCGGCGGCCTGATCATCTACCTGTCGGGTCAGCGCTACCTGCCGCCGCCGACGCCGCGCCGCATAGCTTCGAGCGTAGCCGCCGGGGGCCTCGACCGCCGGACCGTGCTGTTGCTGATCGGGGTCGGCGTCGCGGTGACGCTGTTCCGTTCGGCCTACGAGCAGGTGGGCAACACCGTCGCGCTCTGGGCCGACACCGGCATCGACCGCTCCGTCGCGGGGTGGCTCATCCCGATGACCTGGTTCCAGTCCCTCAATCCCCTGTTCGTAATGCTGCTGACCCCTTTTCTGTTGGCGTGGTGGCGCCAACGCGCACTGCTGCGGCCGGAGCCACGTGCCACGCGCCGCATGGCGACCGGCGCGCTGGTTGTCGCCGCCGCGTATGGACTTCTCGCGCTCGTCGCGTGGGTCAATCCGGGCGAGCGCGCCGGATGGCCCTGGCTGGTCACGTTCTTCATGATCTTCACCGTGGGAGAGCTTTTCATTCTGCCCACCGGGCTCGGCCTCTTCGCCCGCCTGGCGCCACCGCAACTTGGTGCGACCACCGTCGCGGCCTGGTTCCTCATCACCTTCACCGGCAGCCTCAGCGCCGGTCTGGTCGGCAGCTTGTGGAGCCGGATGGCGCCACCCGTCTTCTTTGCTCTGCTGGCGGCACTGGCCGTGGCCTCAGCGCTCGTCCTGCACAATCTGGCAACACCCGGCGACGAAAAAGAACCTGCTGCGAAATCCGATTGACAGTTCTCGAATTGGGACAATATTGTCTTGTATAGGCGTGACTAGGTTCACGCTGCCAACATGTCCGCGTCGGGGTCCGGCACGTGCACGAACGGAGAATCCTGATGATCAGCATACGCAGCCTGTTGATGGCTTCGGTCGGCTCGGTTGCGATCGCGGGTGCTGGGCATGCCCAAGCCGTGATCGGTCAGGCGGACGCGAATTCCGTGGCAACCGGCGAGGACATCATCGTCACGGCGCAGAAGCGCAATCAGGCGCTGATCGACGTCCCCCAGTCGGTCTCGGTGATCACGGGCGCAACGCTTGAACGCCAGCAGGCGGTGACGTTCGGCGACTACCTGAAGAACGTCCCCGGCCTGCAGATCAACCAGTCGAACCCCGGTGAGGCGCGCCTGATCCTCCGCGGCATCAACACCGGCGGCGTCGCCTCCACGGTCGCGGTCTACGTCGACGAGGTGCCGTTCGGGTCGAGCACCGGTCTTGCCAACGGTGCGACGCTGGCGGGCGACTTCGACACCTTCGACATCGCGCAGATCGAAATCCTGCGCGGCCCGCAGGGCACGCTGTACGGGGCCAATTCCCTCGGCGGCCTGCTCAAGTTCGTCACAAACGCCCCGCAGACCGACAAGCTCGTGGTGCGCGGCCGCGCCGGTGTCGAGACGGTCAGCGGCGGCCAGATCGGCTACTACGGCAATGCCGTCGTCAACGTGCCGCTGGGCGACACGTTGGCGGTGCGTGCTTCGGGCTTCTACCGCAAGGACGGAGGGTTCATCGATTCGATCGGCACGGGCGGCTCGAACGTCCAGAAGAACATCAACGGCGACCGCACCTACGGCGGTCGCGCATCGTTGCTGTTCAAGCCCTCGGACCGCGCCTCCTTCCGCCTGACGGCGATCGCGCAGAACATCGACGTCAACGCGCCGACCGTGGTCGACGCCGATCCACTGACCCTCAGGCAGCTCTACGGCGGCGACACCGTATCTCAGTTCGTGCCGCAGTTCAGAGACATCCGCTACCGCGTCTACACCGGCACCGCGAACGTCGATCTCGGTTTCGCCGACCTGACTTCGGCGAGCGGTTACAGCACCCAGAAGCAATCCCGGCGTGAGGACTTCAGCGCCAACCTCAGTCCGCTGATCGCCGCCGTCTTCGGGACGCCCAACAACCTGTTCCTTAGCCAGCGCACGAACAACGAGAAGTACGATCAGGAACTGCGCCTGTCGTCGGGCAACCGGATCAGCTTCCTGGATATCGTCGCCGGCGCCTATTATACGCACGAGAAGGCGCTGATCTCTCAGCAATATAATGCGGTGAACCCGGGCACGCTTACGCCCGTCGCAGGTCTGCCGCTGCTCGCCGACGTCAATCTGCGGTCGCGCTACGAGGAGATCGCCGGCTTCGGCAATGTCACCGTCCATCTCGGCGACCGCTTCGATGTCGACCTCGGCGGCCGCTACAGCCACAACAAGCAGCGCGCCGCGCAGACCACGGCGGGGGCGCTGGCGGGCGGCACCAACGTGCTCCCGATCTCGCGTTCGAGCGATAACGTGTTCACCTACTCGGTCGCACCGAAGTTCAAGCTGACCCCTGACGCGTCGCTCTATGCGCGCGTCGCCAAGGGTTATCGTCCAGGCGGCCCCAACGCGCTCGCACCCGGGGCGCCGGCCGGCACGCCGCGCGATTTCGGCCCCGACACGGTGATCAGCTACGAGGCCGGCTTCAAGGGGCAGACCGCCGACAACAGCTTCTCGTTGGAGGTCTCGGGCTTCTACATCGACTGGAGCAGGATCCAGTTGCTGGCGGTCATCAACGGCTTCGGCGTCAACACCAACGCCGGCAAGGCGCGGAGTGAAGGTGCCGAGTTCACCGCCACCGCACGTCCAGCCCCCGGCCTCGTCTTCTCGGTCAATGGCGCTTACACCGACGCTAAGCTGACGCAGGATGCGCCCGCCATCGTCGGCGGCCTGCGCGGCGACCCACTGCCATTCTCGCCGAAAATCAGTGTCAGCGCCAACGGCGACTACACTTGGAACCTGAGCGAAGCCGTCAAAGCGTTCGCTGGCGCGTCGGTGCGACTGCTGTCGCGCCAGTATGCCAACTTCGACACCACCTACACGCCGATCAGCGGTCGCTCCCAGCCCCGCGTGCCTTCCTACGAGGTGGTCGACCTGCGCGCCGGCGTCGATTTCGGCCGCTTCACGCTCGAGGCCTACGCCAAGAACCTGACCGACAGCGGCGGCATCGTCTCGGTAAGTCCGCGCACCGCGAACGGCTTCAACCTGCGCCCGGCAGGTGCCGTCGGAACCGGTATCATCCGCCCGCGCACCGTCGGCGTTGCCCTGACCGCGGCGTACTGAGTCGTGGCCCAGGCCGCGCAGGTGGCGACATCGGGACCGGCGGACGACCCGCGACCGGCGCTGCCCGGACCGTATCTCCTTTTCCTCGGCGACACGGTCGAGGACGGGTTCGCCAAGACCGCGCACGGCTTGGCGGACTGGGCCGGTGAGCGCTGTATCGGGGAGCTCGCGCTGCCGGGTGCGGCGGTCACGACCGGCCTGCCGCGCATGAACCCCGCCGCCGCGGCGGCAGCGGGCGCTCGGGCCTTGGTCATCGGCGTGGCGGCGCGCGGAGGTTCGATCCCGCCGGCCTGGTACGCGACCTTGCTCGCGGCATTGGAGGCGGGGCTCGACCTCGTGTCCGGAATGCACGCCCGGCTTGCCGAGATCGACGTCCTGCGCGCTGCCGCCGAACGTCTCGGCCGCCGCCTTATCGACGTGCGCGTGCCGCCGCCCGGTCTTGCCGTCGCCAGCGGCGCGCGGCGTCCCGGCCGGCGGTTGCTGACCGTCGGCACCGACTGCGCGCTGGGGAAGAAGTACACCGCTCTGGCGATCGCGCGTGGTCTGCGGGAACGCGGCATCGACGCGAGCTTCCGCGCCACCGGCCAGACCGGCATCATGATCGCCGGCGCCGGCATACCCATGGATGCCGTCGTCTCGGACTTCCTGGCGGGCGCAGCCGAGCAGCTGAGCCCTGCCGCCACCCCTGACCATCTCGACGTCATCGAGGGCCAGGGCTCGTTGTTCCACCCCTCCTACGCGGCCGTGTCGCTTGGCCTGTTGCACGGTAGCCAGCCCGATCTGTTCGTCGTCTGCCACGAACCCGGCCGCACGGTCCTGCTCGGTTCGCCGGACTTCCAGGTGCCGTCGATCGAGGCGGTGATCGACTTGACGATCGCGCTCGGGCGCCTGACCAACCCGCACATCCGTTGTGTCGGGATCAGCCTCAACACCGGACATGTGACCGCCACCGCCGCCGCCGCCGAGATCGCGGCCACCGCCGCCCGGCTCGGCATGCCCGCGGCCGACCCCATACGCGGCGGCCCTGCGTTCGACGATCTGCTCGACGCCTGCATGGCATGAGGTCCGCGGCCGCCAGCGGGACGGCGCGCTGGTTCCAGCGCCTCGTCCTGCCCGGCCTCGCGTTCAAGGCCGTCGTCATCGGCGGCGGCTATGCGACGGGCCGCGAGATCGCCGAGTTCTTCCTGCCCGCCGGCGCATGGGGCGGCCTCGCGGCGATGGCGCTAGCGACGGCGATCTGGAGCAGCGTCGCCGCGCTCACCTTCCTGCTCGCCCACCGTGCCCGCGCCGACAACTACCGCACTTTCTTCAAGATCCTGCTCGGCCGCTACTGGATCGCCTTCGAGATCGCCTACGCCTTCTTCATCGTGCTCGTGCTGGCGGTCTTCGGAGCGGCCGCCGGCGAAATCGGCCATGCGACCCTTGGCGTTCCGAAGCTGGCCGGGACGTTCGCCTTGATGGCCTCGATCGCCGTCGTCGTCGCCTTCGGCAACGACGCGGTCGAACGATTGTTCGCCTGGGTGTCGGTGCTGCTGTACGGCGTCTACATCCTGTTCTTCGGGCTGGCGCTGACCACCTTCGGCGACCGCATCGGTGCGGCCTTCGCCGCGCCGACGATTCCGACCAGCGGCTGGGCGGCTGGCGGCATCACCTATGCCGCCTACAACATCGTCGGCGCGGTGATCATCCTGCCGGTCCTGCGCCATCTCGGCTCCGATCGCGACGCGGTTGTCGCAGGCCTCGGCGCAGGCGTGCTCGCCATGCTGCCGGCGGTGCTGTTCTTCGTCTGCATGACCGCCTTCATGCCGGAGATCGCCGCTCAGGCGCTGCCGTCCGACGACCTGCTCACCCGTATCGGCCAGCCTTGGTTTCGTTACCTGTTCCAGTTGATGATCTTCGCGGCGCTGCTCGAAAGCGGCACCGGGGCGGTCCATGCGATCAACGAGAGGATCGCCGGCGCCGCCCACGGCCGCCCCCTGACGAGGGCGCAACGGGGCATCGGCGCGCTGGTCCTGCTCGCCGTCTGCATGTTGGTGGCCGAACGGGTGGGCCTCGTCGCGCTGATTGCCGGAGGCTACCGCCTGCTCGCCTGGACAGTCCTCGCCGTCTACGTCATCCCGCTGGCGACCCGCGGGCTTTGGCTGCTCTTTCATCCACGCCTTGTTGGGGAAGTCCTATGAGAAGCCTCGTAGTTCTGCTGGCGCTTGCATGCGCCGTGCCGGCGCTCGCCGCTCCACCCACGAATTTCGATGCTCGCGTCGAAGCTCTGCGACAAAAGGTCGGCGTTCCGGGCATGGCCGTCGCCATCGTCGAGGACGGAAAGGTCGTACTCGCGCGCGGTTACGGCGTCCGCAAGCTCGGCGGTTCCGAACCGGTCGACGCCGATACCCTGTTCATGACCGGCTCCACCGGCAAGGCGATGACGGTCGCGGCACTGGCGACGCTGGTCGACGCCGGCAAGCTGGGCTGGGACGACAAGGTCGCGGACCGCCTGCCCGGCTTCCAGATGTACGACGCCTGGGTGACGCGCGAGATGACGGTGCGCGACCTGCTCGTCCACCGCAGCGGCCTCGGCCTAGGTGCAGGGGACCTGCTCTTCGTGCCGCACGGTAGCCTGTCGCGAGCCGAGATCGTCCACCGGCTCCGCTACATCAAGCCGACGACCAGCTTCCGCAGCGGCTATGCCTACGACAACATCCTCTACACCGTCGCGGGGGCGTTGATCGAGGCGGTCAGCGGCCAGGGTTACGAGGACTACCTGCGCGACCACGTCTTCAAGCCGGCGGGCATGGTGAGTTCGACCGCCGACCCGGCGGTTCGCCTGGCCACCGTCGACCGTGCCCAGCCGCATGCGCGGATCGGCGGTACCGTGCGGGGGTTGGCGCCGCAGCGGATGCTCGACGAGCATGACCAGCTCGGCCAGTCCTCGGCACCGGCGGGACTGCTGGCGATCAGCGCCGCCGACATGGCCAAGTGGCTGCAGCTGCAACTGGCGCACGGCAAGCTGCCGGGGGGCGGCCGGCTGTTCAGTGAGACGTCGTCGGCGGAAATGTGGCAGCCGGTGACGATCGAGCCGATCGCCGCCCCGCCGCCCGAACTGGCCGGGACCGAGCCGAGCTTCCTGAACTACGCCCTCGGGTGGGAGGTCCGCGACTACGCCGGCGCGAAGATCATCTGGCATGCGGGAGGCGTGTTCGGATTCGTCACATCGGTTGTTCTGATCCCTGAGAAGAACGTCGCCTTCGCGATCACGCTGAACAGCGAGGACAGCTCGCTACGGCTGGGTCTCATGTACGAGCTGCTCGACCACTATCTGGGCCGACCGCCGCAGGACTGGCCCGCGCGCTACGCCGCCTACGTCGAGCGTCGGCTGACAACATCCGCGGCGACGGTCACGCAGCGCGCAGCGACGCCGGCGCAGGTAGGTCCGTCGCTGCCTCTGGCGCGCTACGCCGGCAGCTACGCCGATCCGTGGTACGGCACGGTCAGGGTCGGTTCGGACGCCAAGGGCCTCGCCATCGACTTCACGACCACGCCGGGAATGACTGGCCGGCTCGTGCACTGGCAGTATGACAGCTTCATCGCCCGCTTCGACGATCCGGGTACCGAACCCGCCTACGTCACCTTCGCGCTAGATGCTGACGGGAAGGTCGAGCGGGTCGCGATGAAGCCGGTGTCACCGACTGCGGACTTCTCGTTCGACTATCAGGACCTGCAGCTTACACCCCTGAAATAGGAGATTGGCATGAGCTCGGTCCGCCATCTGGCCGTGTCCGTCGTCGCGGTCGCGATCGCGGCGTCAGTGCAAGCTGCACCTCGAGGTTATGACGTCGTGATAAGGGGCGGCACGGTCTACGACGGCAGCGGCGGTAAACCCTTCCCTGCCGATGTGGCCGTCACCGGTGACCGGATCGCCGCGATCGCGCCGCATCTGCCTGGCCATGGCGCGACCGAAGTCGACGCGCGGGGGAAGGCCGTCTCGCCCGGGTTCATCAACATGCTCGCCCATCCGGAGGAGAGCCTGATCGCCGATGGTCGCGCGGTCTCCGACATCACCCAAGGCGTCACACTCGAGGTCATGGGCGAGTTCTCGATGGGTCCGCTGTCACCGGCGATGAAGGCGCTCGCGGTGAAGCGGCAGGGCGACATCAGGTACCCGGTCGGCTGGACGACGCTCGGCGAGTATCTCGCGATGCTCGAGAAGCGCGGCATCGCCCCGAACGTCGCGTCGTTCGTCGGCGCCGGCACCGTGCGGGAGAACCTGCTGGGCGAAGCCGACGTGCAGCCGAATCCTGTGCAGCTGACGGCGATGCAGGGGCTCGTCCGGCAGGCCATGGAGGAGGGCGCGCTCGGGCTGAGCACGGCGCTCATCTACGCGCCCAACACCTACGCCAAGACACCTGAGCTAATCGCGCTCGCCAAGGTGTCGGCGGCATGCGGCGGCATCTACACGGTCCACATGCGGAGCGAGGGCGACCGGTTGGAGGCAGGCGTTCAGGAGACGATCGACATCGCGCGGGCCTCCGGCGCGCCGGCGGAGATCTACCACTTCAAGCAGGCCGGCCGCGACAACTGGAGCAAGATCGACCACATCATCGCGATGATCGAAGCGGCACGCGCCCAGGGCACGCGGATCACGTCCGACATGTACCTGTACACCGCGGGTGCGACCGGCCTCGACGCTGCGATGCCGTCGTGGGTGCAGGACGGCGGGCTGGAGGCGTGGATCGCGCGGCTTAAGGACCCGGCCATCCGGGAGAGGGTCCGTGCCGAGATGCGGACGGCGCACCCCGCCACTTGGGAGAACCTATACGCGGGCGCCGGGCCCGACGGCCTGCTGCTGCTCGGGTTCAACAAACCCAAACTCAAGCCGCTGGCCGGGAAGACGCTCGCCCAGGTCGCCCGGGAACGCGGCACCACCCCCGAGGACACCGCCATGGACCTCGTCATCGAGGACGGCAGCCGCGTCGGCGTCGCGTACTTCCTGATGGACGAGGCGAACGTGCGCCGCGCCGTCAAGCTGCCGTGGATGAGCTTCGGTTCCGACGCCGACGCGCCCGCCCCCGAAGGCGTCTTCCTGCTCAGCAAGACCCACCCGCGCACCTACGGCAACTTCGCGCGGCTGCTTGGCCACTATGTCCGCGAGACCGGCGACGTGACGCTGCCCGACGCGATCCACCGGCTGACCAGCCTGCCGGCGGACAACCTGTCGCTGCCCGATCGCGGCCGGCTCAAGGTTGGTGCCTATGCCGACGTCGTCGTGTTCGATCCTGCGACCATCGCCGATCACTCGACCTACGAGCGGCCTGATCAGCTTGCGACGGGCGTCGAGACCGTCCTGGTCAACGGGCGGTTGGCGCTGCGGGGCGGTAAACCCACTGGCGCCGCGACGGGGCGGGTGGTGCGCGGTCGAGCCTGGACGGGCGCGGCCGGCGGCGGCTGCAAAGCCGACGCGGCCAGTTGGACCCGGAGCAAGTGAAGAGGCACCGTGCTGACCGCAGGCGGGCTCAGAGCGGCAGCGCGGTCGTCGCCTTGATCTCGGACAGCGCGACCGTCGAATTGACCTCCTGAACGCCGGGCACACGGCTCAGCTTCTCGAAGAAGAACCGTTCGTAGGCTTCGATGTCAGTCGTGACGATGCGGAGTAGGAAGTCGACGGGCCCCATCAGCACATGGCATTCGAGCACCTCGGGAAAGCCGAGGATGGCGGCGGCGAACTCGTCGAGGTGCTGGCGCCCGTGGGTGTCGAGCTTCACCTGCGCGAACACCTGGGTGTCGAGGCCGAGCTTGCGACGGTCGAGCACCGCGACCTCGCGCCGGATGTAGCCCTCCTCGCGCAGCCGCTGGATGCGGCGCCACGCCGGCGACTGCGACAGGCCGACGGCCTCCGCGACCTCGGCCGTCGAGCGCGAGCAATCGCTCTGGAGCTCGGCCAGCAGCTTGCGGTCGAAGGCATCGATTTTACTCATAACGGTTATCGTAGCATATATTATGCCCATTCTCCCCGTGAAGCTGCGAGAAAAGCAGATAATTCCTCGGGTATGCGCCTAGACAAGGCGCAGGAGATCGCCCGTGCCGAAGCCCCGCCTGATCGAGATCGAAGCCGCGCCCGAGATTGGCGTGCAGGCGCGCATCCTCGACCTGTTCACGGCCATCGACTGGCTGCCGAACAGCTACTCGTGCCGGCGTGTGACGGCGGGCGTGCAACTCCACCTCGACATCGGCGAGTTGCCCGAGGCGCGCCGGCAGATCATCGTCGCCAAGCTGGCGCGGGTCGATGGGGTGCGGCGGGTCGTCGAGACGCCGGCACCATGAGCGCGCTCCGGGCGCTGGCGCCGGCACCGCGAATGACCGGTGCCGAGGCGTGCCTCGACGCACTCGTCGCGGGCGGTGTTGACACGATCTTCGGCTATCCCGGCGGTGCCGTACTTCCGCTGTATGATGCCTTGGTCGACCGCAGCGACATCCGCCACGTGCTCGTTCGTCACGAACAGGCTGCCGTGCACATGGCGGAGGGCTATGCACGCTCCACGGGGCGGGTCGGGGTCGTGCTCGTCACCAGCGGGCCGGGCCTGACCAACACGATCACGGGTCTCGTCGACGCGCTGATGGACTCGGTGCCGGTGCTCGTCATCGCCGGTCAGGTGGCGCGCGAGAAGACCGGCACCGGCGCCTTCCAGGAGGCGAACGCCATGGCCCTGACGCGCCCCGCGACCAAGTGGAGCCGCAGCGTCCACGCCGCCGAGGATGTCGCCGCCACCATCGCGGAAGCGCTGCACCAGGCCCGCAGCGGCCGGCCGGGCCCGGTATTCGTCGAACTGACCAAGGACCTGCAGGCGACGCTGGCCGAGCAGCACGCCGCCGCCCCGCCTCCTGCCCCGCCGGTCAACGCTCATGCCGACGCGGCACGGCAGATAGTCGCGATGCTGCGCGCCGCGCGGCGGCCGCTGCTTTATGCCGGCGGTGGCATCGTCAACGCCGGCGCGGCTGCCTCGGACGCGCTGGCCCGGCTGGCGGCGCTGACCAGTGCACCGGTGACGACTACGCTGCTCGGACTCGGCGCGTTTCCGGCGAGCGACCCGCAGTGGCTCGGCATGCCGGGCATGCACGGCACGATGGAGGCGAACCTCGCCATGCACGGTTGCGACCTGCTCGTCTGCCTGGGTGCGCGCTTCGACGACCGCGTCACCGGGCGACTCGACGGCTTCTCGCCGGGCAGCCGCAAAATCCATGTCGACGTCGACCCGAGCGAGATCGGCAAGCTGGTCCCGGTCGACCTGGGTGTCGTGGGCGACGCCGCCGACGTGCTCGAGGCGGTGGTGCGCGCCTGGGGCGAGGCGGCGGCGCCAGACCTGACAAGCTGGTGGCAGGACATCGGGGGCTGGCGGGCCCAGCGCTGCCTGGCGTTCCGGCCCGCCCCCGACCGGGTGCTACCGCAGCACGCGCTGTCGCAACTGTCGGCACTGCTCCGCGAACATGATGTGGTGGTCGCGACCGACGTCGGCCAGCATCAGATGTGGGCGGCGCAGTATCTCGGCTTCGAGGCGCCGGGCCGCTGGCTCACCTCGGGTGGTCTCGGCACCATGGGCTACGGCCTGCCCGCGGCACTCGGTGCGCAGATCGCGCATCCGGATCGCCTCGTCGTCTGCGTGTCGGGCGAAGCGTCGGTCCAGATGAATATCCAGGAACTGGCGACCGCGGTGCAGCACGGGCTGCCGGTCAAGCTGGTCATCCTCAACAATGGTGCGATGGGCATGGTGCGGCAGTGGCAGGACCTGATCTACGACCGGCGGCTCAGCCACAGCCGGGCCGAGGCGCTCCCCGACTTCGTCGCGCTGGCTGCCGCCTATGGCTGGAAGGGACTGCGTATCGCCGACCCGGACGCGCTCGCGGCGACACTGGCCGAGGCGCTCGACACCCCCGGCCCGGTGCTCGTCGAGATCGTCACCGCCGGCGATGAGAACTGCTACCCGATGCTGCCGCCCGGTGCGGCCCATAACGAGATGCTGCTACGCGACGCGGACGGAGAGTCGGCTGCGTAGCGCCCGGACCTTCGCTGCAATGGCGGACGGGCCGATCGGCGGGCACCGCGGCGGGTCGGCGACGCCGTCGATGGCACCCTGGTCTAAGACCTACGCACCCTGCGAAGGGCAGCTGGCGCTGGCGACTGCGCGAACGGTCGGCGACATCCGGCCGGCGTCCACATGTGACGTTCGGCTGGGTGAGATCGGCGACTTGATGCACGACCTTTCGTCGCGATCGGGTCATCGGAGAGGGTTGCGATCTGTACGGTGCCGTTCCGCGCGGGGTTCCAGTAATCGGCGTTCAGCTTCAGGTGCGGCCACGCCGGTCCGCGGCTCGGATGTGATTGTCGAGTAGGCTTGCCGCCTGGTCCAGAAGGCCGCTGCAGAGGGCGTCGAAGATCCGGCGGTGGTCTTGATTGGACCGCGGTCGCCATTGCGTCGAGCGGTCGTGTGAGAGTGCGTATCGCGAAGAGACGATGTTGAGTTCGGCAATCGACGCAGCGAGCCGTGTCAGCCCGGAGGCCTCGGCGAGACCGTTGTGGAAGTCGCGATTGGCACTCTCCCACTCGGTCAGGTCACATGCCCGATCCCCTGCGTCCAGTGCCTCCTCGATCTTCAGCAACGCCTTCGCGCCGGGGCGACGACCGAGCTGACGGATCGACAGGACCTCCAACGCGGCGCGCATCGTCACCACTTCGCGCTCGCCCTCCGGCTCCAGGGTCAGGACCATGCAGCCCCGGCGGTGCTCACTGACGACCAGGCGTCGCACCTCCAACCTGAGGAACGCCTCGCGGATAGCGGCATGGCTGGCTCCGAACTCACGGACGAACACCTCCTGGCGCAAACGCGTCCCGGGTGACAACGCACCGGAGACGATCCTCGCCGAGAGTTCGCTCGCGATGCGTTCCGCAACCGTAGGGACAACCATTATCGATAATCGCCAGAGAAATTTGCTGCGCAGGGCTCAGCGTGCCCTAAACAGCCCGGATCGTCAGCTCAATTTGCCCGGAATTATCGATAATGATCCATGACGACGTTTCGACCCGTCCGCCTGCGATGCGGCATGATTGGCGCTCCGACGAGGTTACCGTGCTTTACGAGCAGCCGTTTCCCGATCTGCTGTTCGAGGCGCAGCGCATCCATCGGACATCATTCGATCCGACCTCGATCGAAATCGCGACACTGCTCAGCATCAAGACCGGCGGCTGTCCGGAGGATTGCGGGTACTGCTCGCAGAGCGCGTCCCTGGCGACCGGCGTCAAGGCGACCAAGCTCATGGAGGTCGAGGCGGTGATCGCAGCGGCGGAGAAGGCAAAGGCGGCCGGCGCCACCCGCTTCTGCCTAGGCGCGGCATGGCGCTCACCGAAAGAGCGCGACTTGGACCGCGTCATTCCGATGATCGAGGGGGTGAGACGGCTCGGGATGGAAACATGCGTAACGCTGGGGATGCTCGACGAAGGTCAAGCGAAGCGCCTCGCCGATGCAGGCCTCGACTATTACAACCACAACATCGACACGTCGCCCCGATACTATCCGAATGTCGCCACGACGCGCAGCATGGCCGACAGGCTGCGGACCTTGGAGAACGTGCGAGCCTCAGGCGTGAAGGTATGCTGTGGCGGTATCATCGGCCTTGGCGAATCCGTCGACGACCGACTGGAGATGCTGCGCCTGCTGGCGAACCTCCCGCAGCACCCGGAAAGCGTGCCGCTCAACCTGTGGAACTACGTGGAGGGGGCTCCGATCTCGGACCGCGCTGAACGGCCCGACGGCATAAGTTTCGCGCGGCTCGTCGCCGTGGCGCGGATCCTGATGCCCCGCAGCGTGGTCCGGATCGCAGCGGGACGGCAGTACATGTCGGACGAGCTCCAGGCCTTGTGCTTCGCGGCCGGCGTCAACTCGATTTTCAATGGCGAAGTACTGCTGACTACTCCCAACCCCGATGGCCGAAGCGATCAGGTGCTGCTGGATCGGCTGGGTCTCCACCAAGCGAGGACGCCGCACATTGTTGATTGCCTCCCCGCTACCTGATCGGACGCCGCGACCGCTCCTGTTGGTGCCTCCAGGTGTAACCTTGAGATGCACCGAAGCGAACTGACAGAGTCAGGTCATATTCCGAAGCCATGCGCTCCGGCCGGGTACCCGATCGCCGGACGCAACGCTGAAGCCGGCCACGGCAGAGCCGATGGTATGCGGAGGTTCGCATGGTCGAAGCCGTGTGGGACGGAGATGTCGTCGCCGAGGGCGAGGATAGCCGGTGTTCCGCCCTGCCATGTGGTGGCGATGGGAAGCATCAGCTCGATGAAAGTGCTGCATACGGCGGGCGCCCCCGCTGAACATCGAGAACAGGAAGCCGGTAGCCGCGGTGCGTGCGTTGCACTCGAGAGAAAGACAGAAATGAACATGAGAGCCGCTCCCCAATCCTCCCTCTCACGCCGCGCGTCCCTCGGCATACTCTCGATCGGTTTGGCGGCCGTGATCGCCCGCCCCGCTCAAGCCGCCGCTCTCCCTCTGCGCTCCAAGATCCGAACCAGGGCCTTCGATGAAACGGAACGACATGCGTCGACCGTGAAGTACAAGACCCAGAAGGTCGGGCCGGTGGACGTCTTCTACCGGGAGGCAGGCCCGGCGGACGCTCCCGTCGTATTGCTGCTGCATGGCTATCCGACCACCAGCCACATGTTCCGCAATCTGATCCCGCCGCTCGCGGGCAGGTACCGCGTGATCGCCCCCGATCTCCCGGGTTTCGGGCTGACCAAGGCACCGCCCCGAGGCGAGTACGACTACACCTTCGAGAACCTCACTCGGACGATCGAGGGCTTCACCGAGGCGCTCGGGCTGGAGCGCTATGCTATCTACGTCTTCGATTACGGCGCACCCACCGGCTTCCGGCTCGCGGCTGCGCATCCCGAGCGCGTCACCGCCATCATCAGCCAGAATGGCAACGCCTATGCCGAGGGCCTGAGCAGGGCCTGGGGTCCGTACCAGATGTACTGGGCGAAACCTTCGGCGGAGAACCGCAACGCGGTCCGGGCGGCGCTGACACCGGAAGCGATCCGCACGCAGTACGTGACCGGGGCGGATGAAGCGCTCGTCTCGCCGGACGGCTACACTCTCGACATCGCCTACTTCAATCGACCGGGCACCGACGAGATCCAGCTCGACCTGATCTACGACTACCGCACCAACGTGGCGCTATACGATGCGTGGCAGTCCTACTTCCGGACCCACAAGCCGCCGCTGCTCGCGGTGTGGGGCAGCAAGGACATCTACTTCCTGCCCCCGGGCGCCGAAGCGTTTCGACGCGACATCCCGGACGCGGAGATCAGGTTCTTCCCTACCGGACATTTCGCGCTGGAGACCCATGGTCCGCAGATCGGCGACACGATGCTGGAATTCCTCGACCGGCGCGTTGGAACCTGACGTCTCTCGGAAGCGGCCAACCTTTTCTCCCGCACGGCTGCGACCTGCTCGTCTGCCTGGGTGCGCGCTTCGACGACCGCGTCACCGGGCGTCTCGATGGCTTCTCCCCGGGAAGCCGCAAGATCCATGTGGACGTCGATCCGAGCGAGATCGGCAAGCTCGTCCCGGTCGACCTGGGTGTCGTGGGTGACGCCGCCGACGTGCTCGAGGCGGTGCTGCGCGCCTGGGGCGAGGCGGCGGCGCCGGACCTGACCAGCTGGTGGCAGGACATCGCGGGCTGGCGATCCCAACGCTGCCTGGCGTTCCGGCCCAACCCCGACCGGGTGCTGCCGCAGCACGCGCTGTCGCAACTGTCGGCGCTTCTCCGGGACCACGACGTGGTGGTCAGCACCGATGTCGGCCAGCACCAGATGTGGGCCGCGCAGTACATGAGCTTCGATGAGCCCGGCCGCGGGCTGACCTCCGGTGGGCTGGGCACTATGGGATACGGCCTCCCGGCCGCCCTCGGCGCCCAGATCGCGTATCCGGACCGGCTGGTCGTCTGCGTCTCCGGTGAAGCGTCGGTGCAGATGAACATCCAGGAGCTGGCGACCGCCGTCCAGCACCGCCTGCCGGTCAAGCTGATCATCCTCAACAACGGCGCGATGGGGATGGTCAGGCAGTGGCAGGACCTGATTCACGACCGTCGTCTGAGCCACAGCCGCGCCGAGGCGCTCCCCGACTTCGTCGCCCTCGCCGCCGCCTACGGCTGGAGCGGCTTCCGCATCGACGACCCCGCAGAGCTCACCGCTTCGCTCGCCCACGCGCTCGCGACCCCCGGTCCGGTGCTCGTGGAGATCGTGACCGCCGGTGCGGAGAACTGCTATCCGATGTTGCCACCTGGCGCCGCGCACCACGAGATGCTGCTGTCGGATTGCAGAGACGCGGATGGCTTGCCGCTCGACAGGCCACGCTCCTGATCCCGTGAGGATCACGTCCTTGGCGATTTGGCAGGCTGGAATCTCGGCGGCGGCTGCCTTCCCGCGTCGGTGGTGAATGCGATCCGTGTACACGGTCGCCGACGCGTGCGGGTTCAGTCGACCAGACGCAGGCGTGGACGGGCGCGCGGCCTCGTCGCGGGCTGCGGGTCGGGCCTGACTTCAGTCGCCGGAGGCGGCGCGCTCTCGACGCCGAGCCACGGGAGATGAGCGAGGTGACGTTGCTCGGCGACGCCCAGATCACGTGCCACGTCGATCGGCATCGACGCCAGAGATTCGTACGAGCGGTCCATGCGCACGGTGTTCACGACGCCCCAGATCATCGTCTCGGTTGACGCGTCGATCATGCGGACCCGCCGCAAGCAGCGAGGCAGCTTCCCGGCGAGGACGGTTTCAGCCGACCGACCAAGCCCGCCGGCGACCTGCAGCCACGACGGCAGCGTTCCGTTCGTGCGGATCGCCGGCTCGGGGCTCTCGCGGTAGCTCCCGTCGTCGAAGTAGAGGTTCAGGTCGACCAGTCCGTCTTCGTCGAAGAGGCGCCCGGAGTGACCGTCGAACCCCGGGCGGAGGCGCATGATGGCCTTCCGACGCAAGTGGATCGACAGCATGCCGCGCTGCTCCATCTGGTCCCGTAGCAGTTCGCCGAACTCCTCGCCGCGGAAGCCGGCGGCCCTGTATGCGTCCGCGGTGACGCCGCTCACGACGGTAAGCCAGTCCTGGACTCCGTAGTCCCTGCGGAGCGTCGCGATGCGCTGCCGGATCGCGGACGGCGTGGTCAGACTTATTCGGTTCGTCATCATTCACCTTTCGAAACTGGAACGCCTTCAGGATTTTCCGTCCAGCCCGGCATTCGCCAACCTTTATTCAATGACCATCAAGCTGCACGCGCCGTCGACGGCCAGGCGATCCGATCGCTTGGCACCGTCGCTCCAGCCGGGTGCCGGCGTTGGAACCGCCGATCGACGTATTCACCTGCGCCGACCGTAAGTCGATCGGACGCTCCCGAACGCTTCAAGATCGATGCGGACCGTCCCGCTCATCCCGGAAGCGGCTCCCTGATCACCTCCGTTGACGCGGGGGGGAAACGGCTTTAAAGCCCTGACGCCGTCCAGCACGACGCCGGTCGCCCGGCAGTCGTCCTCGTTGTAGTCGAGGATGCGCTGGCGGACGTCCGGGTCGTTGCCCTTTACCCAGCGGTCGTACCATTCGATCGAGGCCGCACCCGACGGGTCGGTGTCGCGCCAGGCGAACCCGAGATGTTTCGCGATGGTTTTGATCGAATGGCTGCGGGTGGGCCATTCCGTGGCCTTGGCGACCACGTCGCAGTAGAGGTCGACCGAGCGCGGCGGCGTGAAGATGGCCGCGATCGTGTCCTCGGAGCATACGTCCGGAAAACGGCGCTGCAGCTTTCGGTACATCGTCCTCTCGTACCTTGAATAGTAGAACACCGTCGCGCTTGGCCTTTCGGCGAGATAGGCGATGGCGCCGGCGAAGGCTTCCCGTTCGCCTTCCGGCGTCGGTGTGCCGGCATAGAACGGGGTGAAGACCTCCGTGGCCGGATCCCGGCCAGTCCGCTCGATGAAGCCGTGCAGGTAGACGAGGTCGCGCATCGGGTCCGCTTCGATGTCGAACATTATTTCGAGCCTGGTCTCGGGCAGGACGACCGCATGGCGCAGATACGGCGTTGCGCCGGGCGTCGTAAGCAGGCGCGCCCGGTCCCTGTACAGGCGCAGACGATCCGGACCGACCCCGGCGAAGACGGTCTTCCTGCCCCGGATGTAGACCTCCGGGTCCATCGTCGCCAAGGCGTCGAGCGTCGGGATGCTCGACGAGAGGATGTCACGCGCGGCGCGGCCGAGCGCCGGCACCAATGTTAGGTCGCCCGCGGCCTCGAGCTCGGCACTGCAGACCTCGCGCCAATGGCAGAATCCGCAGGCGGCGGACAGCGCACCGCGGGTCGAATGCGGTGAGGCCAGGATGGCTCGGACCGCATCACGGCTCAAGGTGTAGAGGTCCCAAAGGCTCGTCGGGGTCCGCGGACCGCGGGGTGCCTCGAGATCGTAGGCGATGCGGTCGCCACGCACGTCCCAGATTTCCGGATGCCTGCCCGCGGACAAACCCTGCCTTTCCAGGACGTCGACGTAGAGCGCGACCTGAACCGCGTAGTGCGGTTTCGGCCGGCCCGGCTCGCCGTCATCGTCACCGTTCTCCTCGGCACGTCCCGACTTGATGTCGACCGGCAGGTAGCGGCCGTCCCGACGCACGAGCAGATCGGGGTCGCCGAGGAGGTCGTCCGCAGAGATGCGGCCGCCGTGGATCAGCTCGGCACCGCCGGCCATCGCCTCCGCGGTGCGGTGCTCCCGCTCCGGTCCCGGCAGGCCCGCCAGGAGCACCGTGCCCTCCGGCAGCGTCCTGACGACATCAGACTCGTGACTGGCACCGCGCTGCCATAGCATGCGCACGAACGGGCTGACGTCGGCCTTCCGGAGCCCGTCGGCGTGGGCGTCGAGATCGACCCGCCGCGGGCACGTCACGTGGTCGTAGAGCTGGGTCGCGGTCACCATCTCCAAGGCATTCTCCTCCTCGCAAGGTCGGCAGTCCATCGTGGAATCGACCGGCGAGTAGACTAGATGGTGTCTGGTTATGGTACTTGTAAGTACCTTTTGTGGTCCCATCTAATTGGCATGGCAATTCACCTCACACTCGTCGACGACGCATCGGAAGCCGAGCACGCCGCGATGCTCAAGGCCTTCGATTGGGCGCTCGACGTACTCGGCATCCTCGACGAGGAGCGCGACATGCTCACGCGAGCGCCCCGTGGGGCGAACGCGTCGGACAGGTCGGCCGCGTTCGAGTCCGAGGCGCGGATGCGATGGATCGTCTCGATCGCCGACGACGCGCGTGCTCTGCTCGCCGACGAGGACGCGGTGCGCGAGTGGGTCCGCTCGCCGAACCCCGGTCTGTGGACGGAGGGGTCGTGCCCCGTGCCGACCACACCGCTGCGGATCATGATAGACCAGGACGACGGCGTCCGGGCGATCGCCAGGCAGCTGTCCGCCGAGCGCCTGAGGAGGTTTCCGCGCGGCTGGCTCTGCTGAGAGTGGTCATGGCAAGCCGTGCCGCCGTCTTGCCGGAGCAGCCGCCGGTCATCCGACCCCTGCGCCGATCATGACCCGCGAACGGCGCTATGACGCCGGGGCAGATGAATTGATCGACGAGGATCGTGCGCTTCCGGGCAAGCACGGCCGCCGCTGCGGCGTTCTGGACGTCGAGTCGGCCCCGACCGGTTCGCCCGGATTCTGGCCGCACGTCGAAAGACGATCCCGGCCGGCTCTCCTCTCAACGAGATCGTCAATGTTTGGCTCGTCGAGTTACGGCTGCACCAAGGGATCTGTCGGCCGATACGCATCGGTGTGCCGAGTGGAGCCGATATTCCTCGCGCTCCTAACGAACCCCGCGTCCGTTAGGCGCGGAGCGAGCATGGGAACGAAGGCGCCTCATGACGAGCCGGGCCGCAACTGCCCGCAGGGCGCTCCTGCCGATCTTTCCGACGGGACGGCACCGTTCCAGCTTCCGCACGCCTGCACCGCGTTACACGCGGACGTCCCATGCGAACTTGTCGATGCGAGCCAGGGTGAGACCGTCGAACTCTTCTGCCGCACGTGCCTCGATGCGCATTGTGTCGTCCGAGTGGACAGCGAGGATCGCGTTGATCACCTCCAGCGATCCTTGGTCGGAACCGTCGACGACCATCGTGAAGAGGCGTTCGAAACGCCCGAGCAGGAGCTGCGGTCCGACCACACGGGCATTCCGGACGTCGAGCCGACTGAATGCTTCGGCCAGCTCGCCTGCCGCGTCGCGGAGGATCACCTCCGCATGGAGGAGAATGCTGGCGTCGCCGCCCGGGCGGGAGACCAACCCGGCGTCGGCGACCACGGACACCGGGAGGCCGCCGATGTCGATCACGACCGGGCCATCGGCGTCAGCGGTCGTGGCCTGGCCCGTCATCGCTGCGCGCAGGCGATGCGGATCCTCGACACCGAGTACGGCCGAGGGCTGCTCGCCCGGTCCGCACGCCTCGACGAGAACCGACACGCGGGCCTTGCCGTGCCATCGCGTCGGGTTGGGCCTGTTCGGTGGCGAGATCTCCAAGCCGAGGGCGCGCAGGGTGGCCGCCGCGCCGGCGGGGTCCGCCGTGCGGATCACGATGTTCAGTTCCATGTTGATCTCCGGGGAGCGCCGCGACCGGGACCTTTTTCCCCATCATCGACTTCCGGAAATTCAGCTCTGGAGAACGTACCTGTCGTCGTATGGATCGATCCGGCCCGGCTGCCACTCCTCGACCGGCTTTGGCCCGAACATTTCGTGGCCGAGCGCGAGGAACTCGCCGTCGACCTCCCGCCGCAGGAAGCGGAAGCTCTCGCCTTCGAGCGCCGCGAGAACGTCGGCCACCAGCGCCACCATGTCTATTGATATGCGCGAGCGGCGTCCCGGCCAGTCCGCTGGCCAAGGGTCCTCGGGCGGTCCGCCGAATGCGGAATAGACGCCGCCGCCGTGAGTCGTCGCCGACAACGCGACGTGGAATGTCAACCGCGCCCTCCGCCGGGATAAGGCCTCCTCGTCGAGCCTGCCCTCCTCCAGTCCGCGGACGGTCGCCCACGCGGCGACGAAAAGCGGATCGAGCCGGCGTCTGTTCTGCTCGACGACGTTGATGCAGCGGGGAGAGCTGAGGTCCATGTCGACGAGTTCGAAGGCGACCGCGACGTGCAGCGCCTCGCGTAAGGTGTAGGTTGCTCGTCGGCCGCGGCCGGTGTTGGCGACCTTCGGGAAGAACCGCTTCTGAAATTCGCGCAACCGCGGTCGCATCGCCGCCGGCTTCCCGTGGGGTGAGCGCAACAGGGCCATGAGCAGCTCGAGATCGGCGAAGTCGAGCGAGAACGGTTCGTCTGGATCGCGGAACGCCATCAGCTTCTGATTAGCACCGGGGTTGTGCTCCGCAACTGCTTCCGGGCGTGACGTCGTCTACCCCCACGATCGTGGGCGTGGGTATGGCGGCCGAAAGTCCGGGAGGGGCGGCCGCGCGGGTGGTGGTGGACGATCTGAAGCGGGTTCGGCCGCTGGCATCCGCCCGCCGTGCGAAGGTCCCCACGCCGGCGATGGTCGCGGGTTCGCCGGCCGCCAGCGCGATCGCAATCTCGAGCGCGGCCGCATCGAGGATGCGGCGGGCGTCCCGTATCGACACGCTTTCGCGCCTTGCGACGCGTCTGGCCAATTCACTGTGGGTCACTTGGGAACTCCTGAAGCCTAGGCGCATTAGGTACTTATAAGTACCATTATTAGAGGGTCGGTGATGAGGGTTATGGAGGAAGCTGGCGCGTGTGAGCTGCGATCGGCTTGTACGCGGTTCGTGGAGATCGCCGCCCACTGGCGCCTCGCGCCGGCGCAAACCGCCGCGCTTCTCGGCTTGGAAGCGTACGGTGAAGGGGCCGATTTCCTTCTGGACGTGCCGGACGCCGACGCCGAGACCAGGCTGCGGCTGGTCATCGACGTCGCGCGCGAGCTCGACTTGGTGTTTCCCGAGGACGTCCTGCTCGAGTGGCTGCGCGACGACGAGGACGGCATGGAGACGCCGCTCGCCTTCATGTCGCGCGGCGCCACCGAACTCCGCGCAATGCGCGCTGCTGCCGCGGCGAGGCACGGGACGTGATCCGGACCTCGGCTCGCGTGGCCGTCCTCGACGTCGAGAGCGTTCCCGATGGCGACGCGCTGTCCCAGGCGCCCCGGCACTCCGCCGGCGGCCACGCGAGGCCGGCGCTGCACCGCATTGTCAGCGCCACCGTGCTCGTCTGCGATGAGCATCCGAACGGTTTCGCCGATGTGGATCTGAGGACGTTCGCTCATCCGGAGCTGGACGAGACTTCTATCCTCGGGTGCGTCGACCTGCTGCTCCCCGATCCGGCGGAGGGGTCTTCCCGCCTGGTGACGTGGAACGGCGGTCACGATCTCCGGCTTCTCCGCCAGCGCGCCTGTTCGAACTGGATGTTCGGTGTACGCGCCCTCGCGGGCTGGTGCGGGGGAGCGGCCGGGTCGCACGTCGACGTGATGGAGCGCTTCGCATGCGGCGATCGGCGCGCGGCCTGGCGGCTGGCGGACGCCTGTGCGGGTCTGGGATTCGCGGTCCGCAACGGGCTCTCCGCCCGACCGGTGCTCACCCTGCATTCGCGGGGAAGGCACGACGCCGTTGCCGAGCACAACCGGCTCGACGTCGTAGGCACGTTCCTCGCCTACGCCTACCACCGGTCGTTCGAGACCGGCGACGACGGGTTCGCAGCGACCGCGTGGACCGGGATCGCCGACGTCCTCGAGGGCGTGGCCGGCGTCGACCCCAACGTGCAGTCCCTCGCCGGTCACCACTTGGTCTCCGTTGCGCGCGGGCGGCTCACAGGACCGCATCCCGGACCTGCGCGGCCCGGACGGCGGCCCGGCGTTCCTGCTGCTCGCGCTCGATGACGACGGCGGCGATCGTCATGGTCGCGTCGTGAAGAGCGCGGATGTAGGTCCGCTCGACGTGTAGCGCACGGCCGAGGTCCCATTTCCGGTAGCGCATCAGTGATGGGGGCAGTGGCACCTCGAAGCCGAACGTCTTCGCGATTGCCTCTTTCGCGGATGCCGCCATCGCCATGCGCTCCACGGTCCCCGGGTGGAGGCCGCAACGAGCCGCCAGCCACTGTGAGGTCGGTCGGATGCCCTGGCGTTCCGCCCAGGCCGTCGCCCTTCCAACGGCGTCGGCATTGGCACGCGAAACGGCGATCCTGAGGTCGGCGGCTGCGGGTCGGTGCCGGACGCCGTCGAGCGCCACGTTGACCGCAAGGGCGTCACGCTCGATGCGGGCGCGCTCGACCGCCGGAGCGGCGGATTGGATGCCGAGGCGCTCCATCGCGAGACGGTGCTCCTCCTCCCGCTCCAGGGCTGCCATCCGCCCGACGACCAGCGAGATGGCGATTTCGGCCTTGGTCATCCGGAGTATATGCGCTGCCACCTTTCCGCGCCGCCTCACCACGGACCTGGCCGGCATGCTCCGGGCTAGCCTATACACCCTTCGCAGGCCCGCATTGGTACGAAGGCTCGCCTCGCTGAACCCCGGCTTCCGGCGTCCGGGCTCGCTCTCTACCTCCTTGGACGCGGCGCAGAGCGTGGCCCTGCTGATCGGCTCGTCGCGGGAGATGAGTAGCAGCGCGGCGCGCTTGCCCAGCCGCACCAGGCGTGAGTCGTCGACAGAAGGCTGTAACCCGAGTTCGACGGCATGGAGGATCGGGCCGCTCACGCCGCCCTCTCCGCCCGCCGAATCTTGGCTTCGATGAGCGAAAGCCTCTCGCGTGCCGCCTTGAGCTGCGGTGTCGCATCGCGCGCCGCGAGGAAGACGATGTCGTTTGCAAGCCGCCCGGCCTCGAGGCGCAGGTCCGAAAGCGGAGGGTCGGGCAGCGGGCTGTCCCGCTCTCCGCGCCTATGCGCGGCACGGGTCTCGGCCTGCTCGTGGAGCACTTGCAGGATCCTGTAATTCTCGTCGGGGGTGAGCACGTCGTAGTAGGCCGCCATCCGCTCGGTCTTGTGGCCATGTCCCTGTCGACGCTCGTCGAGCGATTTGCCTTCTGAGCGTCGGAGTTTCGACCACAGGTACTTGCACCAGTGGCTCTGGAAGCCGCCGTTGCCGCCCATCAGCAGACGACTGTTGTTGTTGATGACGCTTCCGGCCATGCCGGCCTCGCGGGTGCAGAACAGCATCCGCTCCCTCTCGGGTCCTTTGCCGTTGTGGTTCGCCCGCTTCAATACCGGGATGGGACCGCCCTGGAAGAAGCGCTCGCTGGCGAGTGCGAGCAGCTTGTCGGCCAGGTCTTCGCACTCCGAGGTCAACGGCGACTTCCGTGGTTCCACGTGGTTCTTCGGAACGGAGCTGAGAACCGTGAATGGTCTGCCCGTCTCGTCCAGGACCGTCTCAAGACCTTCTCCGATGTTCCATTGCACTAGATCGCCGATGCGCAACGCCTCGACGGCACGTGCGGCAATCTGGAGAGCTCCGATAAGCGACGAATGATAGGCTTCCTCGATCGGGAACAGAAAGTGGCCCAGCAGAAGCCGGGCCTTTCTGGCGCGGATGAACTTGCCCCGTCCGAAGTTAGCGATGCCCCCGCCGGTCTGCGCTGCGATCTCCGGAGTGAGACCGAACTCAGCCAGGCGTGCCGAACGGAGCGCGTAGGCCTCGCCGTCGGGAAGATCACGCGACTCCCAGAAGCCGTAGTCCCGGTGTAGTCTGAGGACGTCGATCTGGTAGTCGACATCGACACCATCGCGACGGCACCCGAGCAGTTCCACGACGAACCGGTTCTCGAACAGCTGTTCGGCGCCTGGATGGCCGCCGAATGGGTCGAGGGCATACAAGACGCTCGGCCTCGCGAAGGTGTCGGTGATGGCATCGATCCGGCCCATGACGTCGATCCAGCGGTGAACCCTGTAGTCGTACTCGTCGGTGGCCATCCCTCCCCCGCCGACTGGTGTCGAGCTGATGAAGGTCTCGTGGAGCGGCCAGACCGCCTCCGTTCCTTTCTTCTCCTCCTTCGCCACTTGGGTGCGCACGTGCCCGCGAAGCCCTTCGAGCTGCACCTGTACGCCTAGAACGCCTTGGACGAATCCAGGAACGTCCTTCAGAAAGGGTTGCAGCTTCTCGTCGAGGGCCGCCTTGCTGCTCCGAGCGAACGCGTTGAGCTCGTCCTTGACTTGCCTGAAGAGCGCCTGACCGCCGGAAGGCCAGACGGGTCGGAATCGAATGAGGAAGGCACGCGTCGCGGTCGGAAGACCCGGCGTGGCAAGGTAGTCGTCGTACACCTCGATTATGAACCGCCAGTGGTCGATGTGCCGCAATGTCTGACGGACTTCGCGGGGGTCCATCGGACCGCGGAGCAGGAGGCGGATGGCGTCGAAGCCAATTGCGAGCAGGGCCGGGTTCGTGACGTCGATCCCGGCGAGGCCCCTGGCCAAATTGCTCGCGGCCTGCTCGGCCTTGTCCGAACTGCGCAGGAGCGCGCTTGCCCTTGGGCGGTGCAGGGCGACGACGGCGCCGATGATCTGCAATTGCGCGTGGGGATTTTCAATTATGCGGCCCGTTTTCGGTAGGGAGAGTTTATCGTGCGGAGAGCCGCGGACCGGGTCGAGAGCGGTGTTGAACAGGTCCGACATCTGCGGGGGCAAGGCTTGGCGTAGATCCTCTTCTCTCCATTTTCCCCGCGATAACCGGTGCGGAAGAGAGACGTCGCCTGTCGAGCGGGCGCGGGCGCGCAGATGCGCTTCGATCTGCGCGGCTCCACCGCTTGCAAGTGTTTGCACCTTGTGCACGGTCGGATTGTGCTGGTGGCGGATCATCATGTCGATGAGTGGGTCGAGCACGCCGGCGGGATTGTCATCCGCCCATCCCAGCCGCAGCCCATTCCGCATGACACCAAGGTCGATCACCTGCTGGAACTCGAAGCGCTCAGGCTTCCACCTGTAGAAGCGCTTTCGCAGATCGGAAGCGAGCACCGCCGCGTCGATGAGCCCGCGCTTCTTCCCGTCCCATGACAACTCTGGCACGAGACCGGACCGCGCCATGGCTGCGAGATGCTGCGGCTCGAGATCGGCGGCGTTCATCACGGCTCGCTCCAGGCCGCCCGGCCACTCTAGGGCCAGCAACCGAAGCGCTGCGCCGATCTGGGGGCGATTTCCACCTGCTAGCTGGAATACGGTTTCGACGACCAGGGGCTCGCCCTCTTCGAGCAGAACCGCCGCCGCTTCCCTTATGCGGCGCTTGGAGAGGATCACGCCGCTCAGGCTTTCGCCCGCCGCGAGCTTCCCGCGGAAGTCCCGGAACTGCTCGCGGCTCGTGAACGCCGGACCGTCATCGAGCATACGCTGCAATGCCCCGGTCGAAGTTTCGGAGGGCGCCTTGTGAGCGGACGTCGAGGGCTCCCCGATGGCGGGGAGCAGGCCGCAGCACAGCAGTCTGCGAATGCGTCCGTGCCCCATTCCGTGAAGAGAGACGAGTGTATTCACGTATCGGTCCAGCGGTTGCTTGTGAATCATGCGGCTATCCTATCGATGGCGTACTTGACGAGCCGGGAGAGCTGGCCATCACAAGAGGTTGACTTCAGGCTCGCGGCGCGAGGCGGGCGCCCCAAGCCAGCCATGATCAGCTCCTGCTGTCTGTGCCGGTGCGCGAGCCATTCCGTAGCTGTGACGAGCTGCGCGGCCTTGCGCGCTGGCAGGCTGTACCTCTCGAGCATCGCCTCCGGCCAAGCCCACCCCAACGACTTCGCGAACTCGAGCTTGGCTGCCCTCTTCTCTTCTGGGGTCAGGTCGTCCCGGGCTTCGATGTAGGCGAGGAAGTCGTTGACTCCGCTGTGGCGGAGATAATGGGTGCGGCTCGGCAGGCCGGCCACACGCATCGCTGACCTGTACCAGTTGTCGATGACGCCCGACCTCGAGTAGAAGCCCTTGTGCCTGGCTGGGAACAGCGGCGCCTTCTTGGCCGCCATCCGTCGCTCCTTCATGCTCCTGGTCGGATCCGTCAGGAATTGCCGCCACCGGTCTAACGACCAGCCGTTCCGGTCGAGCAGCACCCTTTCGTTGTTAGCGTAGTGCAGGAGTTCCGCGACGAGCGCCGAAGTGATCGCCTGCTGCTTGGTGCGCCTACCCCGCCCACCTTTGTTCGTGGTCTCGATGAGCGACCCGAACTGCGATGCGTTCCACCAGTCCCATAGGTTAAGCCTGATCTGCTCGGCGATCCGGGCGAGGCCTTCGATCATCAACTTGATCATCATGACGACCGCGATGGGGGCTCCAGCGGCGATCAGCGCCGGGACGACGTCGTGTACGCGGTCGCTGGGATCAGTCCTGAGCGGGGACCCCTCCGCGCGAGGCATCCTGAAGCGGAAGCGGGGCAATACCGTGAAGCGACCGGCCACTCCGGGAATGCTACGATGGACACGGTGCTCGAGCGGGATCTCGAACGGATTGGCCCACTCGTACACGCCCGCCTTCACCGCCGCGTCGTAGTAGTGGAACACGCCGCAGATGGCCGCGACCACGCCGTCGTGGTCGTCCTCTTCCTCGACGGTGACGTGGTAGACGCCTGGCTCGACGGTCGACTCCTCGAGCTTCCCACCGAGCCGGCGGATGCAGTCCTTGAAGAGTTCGATCACGTCGCAAGGCGGTGACCAAGGCGTGTAGGCCCCTGGCGCCGTCGACATCGCGTTGTGCGAGACGTCGTCGAGGAAGACTAGGGCTCCCCGGGCGTACACCGGCACGGTCGCGACAGCCAGTCGCCCCTCCCGCATCTTGGTGATGAGCGCAGCCGCGAGGGGCGCAATGCCGCCATGTGGATCGAGCACGACGTATCGTGGCCCTGCGTCGCCAGTCACGCGGTGCAGCGTATGGCGACGCCGACCGTTCATCCTAGGGGCCGGGCGGTAGATGTTCGGCATCGACATGATATAGTTCACGCGGACGCCGCAATCAATCGCTATCGAGTGGCAGCCGTGCCTACTGCCGGTTAGGCCGATCGCTGGATTCGGACGGCGACGGAAGAGTTGGATCGCGACGCGCAGGATCGAGCAGTGCAAGGATATCTACACCAGCGCACGCTGCACCCAAGCTGATAGTCCAGGAATAATATCGAAGTGCGCACTCGTCGACATTGCCGAATTTGTCGAGCCCGGCAAAAGGCGACTGTCCGTCGCTTTCTCGCTTACAACATCTGTGCTGGTGTAATTACACACTGGCTGCCAGCCCCTCGTCGACCGTTATTTATATTATACCTCATACGGCCTATATAGTCTTCGTGCGGTGCTCGGTTGTCTTTGTAGCGTGTTGGTTCGAGATCATCGAGCATCCGACGTCCGTGTGCTTCGTCGGCCCCTACGGCCCCCAGCATCGGTGTATCTCCATGCAGCAGACCGGAAGCCATTGCTCCCCGTGCCGCGACCGCTACGAAAGCGGCGTCTTTATACCCACCAATCGATGCGCGAGGCTCCGTTGAAGCGAGCGTTGCCCTGCAACTTGGACATCGAGACCGGGCGCCTGATCCTCCGGCGCCTGGCGAAGCGCGACGTGGACGCCATGACGCGGATCATGGAGGACCCGGAGGTCGTCGAGTTCGTCGGAGGCGGACTTACCTCATCGCGAGCCGAGGTCGCGGCCTGGATAGCGCGTGACGGCCGAAGAGTTCGCGAAACCGGCTTCGGCGCGAGGGCGATCACGCTTCGTGCAGGCGGCGACCTGATCGGATGGATCGGAACATCGCGGTCGGAAGACGCGCCTGGCAGGGAACTGACTTTCGGCATCGCGGCGCGCTATCGCCGCCGGGGCTACGGCGCTGAAGCCCTCGCCGCGCTCATTGGCGCGACACCTAGGTTCCCGACCTACGCGTGGGCGGAGTCCGTCAACGAAGCATCCCTGCGCATGCTGTCGGGCTGCGGTTTCCGCGTCATCGGTCGATCTTCGGAGGCTGGGGGCTCATGCAAGGTTCGGCTTGCATTGAAACACAGCAACACCGGCTAGCGATCGCCGCAAGCGGCGGCGGTCATCAGTTGCGACAGTCCGCGAGAAGCAGATCAGGTGGAGAAGGGAAGCTGCCGGCATCGGCGCCCTCCGGCGGCCGTTGCCTGCGCTTTGGGTCGAAGGAGCCGTCCCGCATCGGTTATTCATTCTGCAGGCCGTGTCGAGATCCGCGTGCCCTCGACTGTCGTCGGAGCTAGACATCAACGTCATCGGCGCCGCTATCGGCTTCCTATGCGGCGCTCCGCATCTGATACGTTGCAAACGAGCATGTCGCCGAGCGAAGGTCTGCCGAGGATTCGAAGATCGACACGGCGTCACCCGTGCCGAGACGACCAGCACCGTGCGCCTCGATCTCGAACGCGGTCGCGGATGTATGGCCGAAGCTAGCTATGCGCTAAGGAGGCGTATGGAGAACGCCTTCTACAAGGCCGTCGGGGCGAAGGTCCGTGAGGCGCGGGATCGGGCGGGTATGATCCAGGCCGAACTCGGAGCGGCATCGGGCATCAACCGCCTGTACGTTGGCCGGGTCGAAAACGGCATGCAGAATGCCTCGCTGCTGACCATCGGCAGGCTGGCGCGCGCTCTCAACGTGACGCCCGCCACCTTTTTCGAAGGTATCACGCTCGACGGCACGGGCGCGGAGCCCGGGTCGGCCGAAGCCGACTCTCGCCCAGAAGACGTCGGCGCCTGATCGGCTCGACGGCGTGCGGTGTGCGCCTTCCCCGTCTTGTCACGCGCATAGTGATGACCTCTCGACGTGCAGCCAGAACTCGGCGGTGGTGCCGTCGGGCGAAGCGGAACGTTCGAAGGTTGCGTCGACGCTTCGTGCCAGAGCGTGGACGATGCTCGATCCGACACCTGCGCCGGAACCTGCCCTGACTTGGCGCATGTCGGGGCGCCTGCCCGAGCCGACCCCGTCGTCGACGACGCGGGCGATCAAGAAGTCGTTCCGGTACCGGAGCTCCACCCGCACGGTCCCGGTCCGGTCCTTGAAGGCGTGGCGAGCGGCGTTGTTGAGAAGTTCCGCGATGATGGCGGCGACGGCCCACGCGGTGGTGGCGTCCATGATGCACGCGTCGGCCGCGACGTGCAGGTCGATGCCGTTGGGCGCCAGTCGGGCGAGGGAGATCTGACGACAGACGCGCTCGACGAGGTCGCCGACGTCACGCCGGCAGGAGGCCATCGGCGGGATGAGGAGACGCTGCGCCGCCGCCAGCGCCATGACCTGGTTCATCGCAGTCTCTAGGCGGTCGGCACCCTCGCGGGGACGGGTCTTCGCGAGATGGAGAGCGGCCATGACCACGCTCAGATCGTTGGCGGTGCGGTGGGCTTGTTCCGCAAGCATGAGCCGCTCCAGAGACGATGCGGTGAGGGATGGATCGATCCCGCGAGACAGGTGGTCGGGAGTGCGTTGAACTGACTGAGGCATGATGTCTGGTCCTTCGCCGGTGCATCCGGCAAGAAGAACATAACAGCATTGCATGGTACCTACAAGTACCATTGTTTGCTCATGAGCAAGGCCGCCTCCTCGTTCCGCCGGGGAGTTCAGCTTCGGTTGGTCCCCGGTGCGAGCTTGGTTGTCATTCATGTGTCCATTCTCATCATCTGGATTGTCTGCGAAGTCCGTCGGATTTCCTCTCCGTCCGAACCTCCGCCTTGATCTCGAGACACAGAGCGGCGTTGCACGGCCGCGCCTTCGACCATCGCCGACCGTGTTCAAGAAGGTTGCGTGGATCTCCGCAGCCGCGGTCGGTCCGGCCGACACGCTACGCGATGGGCAAGGATTTCGCTCCCGCCGGCGTTGCGACGCAAGCCGCGAGAGCCGGCAGGCGCCGGCTTGGCGTATCACGCAACGATCGGACTGAGCTGCACGACGTCGACGGTCAGGCCCTCGGGCAACAGGACGTCGCTGATCGTCGCGATCTGCGATGCGAGGAGCCTGTCGGTCGTCTTCACCTCCCGGAACAGCATCTGGCCGTCGCGAACCGCGGTGATGTCGGGCCAACCCGCACGGTAGCGGTAGGCGTCGACGGCGAAGCGCGCCGCGATGCCGGCGAGCCGGGCCCCGCCGAGGGCGGCATGCAGACCCTCTATCAGGTCCAGCCCGACCCCGGGGTAGTATGCGGCCACGCCGGCGGCGTAGATCGCCTCGAAGTTGGACCGGACCTCCGCCGTGCCGGCGTTGCCGATCGCGTCGACGATGCTGTCCATTTTCGCGCCGTTGATGACGAACTGCGCCTCGAGGAAGCGGGTCAGACTGTCCCGGGGGCCTAGCGTGTTCAGCTCCGTCAACCGGCGTAGGCAGGCCGCCTTCATGAGGAGCAGCATGGGGCCGCCTTCGCACGAGGCGCAGGCCCATCCCTCGGCTCGCAGCAGCGCCGCCGCGGCGGGCTCCGGCCGACCATGGTCACGAGCCGCTACGTGCCAGCTCTGCCCGGTCCGCGGGAGCCGGATGGGGTGGAGGGGGATGCCAAGTGCGTCGCACTGATCGCAAAGCGAGATGCTGATACGCGATCTCACCGGCGAGGCCGAAGCAAGGAGCTCGTCAGATCACCACGTCCCCGATGTCGGAGATCCAATGCGTCTGCCGCGTAGCCTCGAGGGTCCCCTGGGCGTCGAACGGCTTGACGGCGGCGAAGTCGAGCCCGGTCTCCTGTTCGATCGCGGCGATCGTGGTCTGGATGCGTCGCTTGCGCATCTCGTCGATGGAGTAGGGCTTCAGGCCGGAGAACACCTTCGCCTCGTACAGCGCCTGTACGTATTGGGTCTGCCCGACGATGAACGCGGCCGCCGCCACCTTGGTCTTCGACTTCTGGAGGACGGCGATCTTCCAGAACGAGAGGGGAATGCGCCAGGGCCCGCCCGGACGATCCTTGCCGTAGAGCGGGTCGTCGTCGCGGTAGATCGGGCCGGTGAATACCGTCAGCAGCTTGCGGCTCGATTGTGCCTTGTCGAGTAGATAGTCCTCGAGGTTTCCCCAGTCGATGTCGTTGTATCCCTGAACCTGGGGCGCGGCATTGGTGTAGTGGAACGTGTCCTCGGCGCCGAGCTTGGCCTCCTCGAAGGCGGCTTCCGGCTTGGTGGAGGTGCTCCAGCACGGATCGAACAGCCGGACCTGGTGTCCTCGGCTGAACTGCACCGCGTCCTTGCCCTTCGCCTTCTCGTAGAAGTCGCCGTTAGGCTGGTGGACGTCGTCGATGCGCGCATCCCGCCGCCAGGTGTCCTTGCGCTTGCCCGGATGGACGAGCTTCTCGCCGTCGATGTTGACTGCGGTGATGAGGGGGAAGTGCCTCCCGGCGTGGATGACCGAAGTGAAGTGACGGTACGTCAGTTCATGGCCGCTTCCGTCGCGCAGGGGTGCGACCTCTCCACGCGCCAGTGCGGGCGCGTATATCTTCGCTAGGTCGATCCGTTCGCTGAGGAAGTCGGCCTCGTAACCGATGACCCCAGTCCATCGGGCCGTAGGCAGCGGTGTTCGGTCGGCCTCGAGCAGGATCTCGCCAGCGGTGGCGCCCGGTGACAGGGGCGCGTATCCGAGCGACTGGTCGAGGCGGTCCAGTACGAGACCGGCCTGCGGGCACTCGAAGCGCTGCTGCTCCAGCAGGCGGAAGATCGCGCTGATCCGCACCCCCTCGTTGGCGATCCAAACCGTCTTCGCGGGTGCCCTACCCCCCTTTCTCGGCGCCGGGACGGCCTTGTGATGAAGGGCGATGACCTGCCACTGGTCGTTGAGCACGGGCGCTCCGGAGGAGCCGGGCTCGGTGTCGGTCGAGTAGTGGATGAACCTGGTCAGGTCGATGCCGGTCGCCGCCTCCGGATCGAGCGTGATGACCTTGCTGGCGCGGATCGCGATCTGCTTCGGTTCGCTTCCGGGATGCTGGATGATGCTCACCCACTCGCCACCGATGGCCTTCCCGGACAGCGGGATCAGCGGAAGCCTGCCGTATCGTTCGAGCGGCACGTCCTGATCGGACAGAGGCGTCACCGCGACGAACGTGACGTCGAGCTCCGCATTGGTGAAGAAGATCTCGTGCGGCCGCAGGTTGAATGAGATCGGCGCCTGCAGGACGCCGTCGACGTCGTGCTCGTAGCCGAACTCGGCCTCGGCCTGGCTCGCATCGTCGGCGTTCGAGATCACGTGGTGATTGGTCATCAGGAGCCTGGGACCGACGAGGAAGCCGGTCCCGTACCAGGCGCCGCCCGGGCTCGGCACCTTGATCCGGCAGACGGCCGCTGCCACGCGTCGTCCGCGGTCGAGGTAGTTTATCGACATCAGGTCACTTGCGCCGATGACCCGCTCGAAGCCGTTGGGATCGCTCCGCGCGTTCTCGAGGAAGTCCTTCCTGATCTCGATGCGGTCGTCCGCTTCGGCACGGGCACGACGCCGGGCCCTCGCAGCGGCTGGAACGTAGCCCGCGTCGGCGATGGCCGCCTTCTCGACCTCCGCGGAGAGCTCGGCCGACTGCGTCGCCACGAAGCTCGGGTTCCCTGTCTGATCGTCGCTCATCACCCGCCCCCGCAAGACGTTCACAGGATAGCATCGGTCGCCATTTCCGTCCGCCGGATTCCAGCGCCGAACTAAAAATTCAAGAAGGTTTCGCGCGAGGACCGGCGCGCGCCGCCGCCGATGTGCACTCTAGCTCGTTCAACGATGGCGGAACTGTCTTGTCGGCAGGATCAATCTCGCCTTCGCGATGTATGGCATATCGACTGGGTTATCGACTCTGCCAGCCCGAAAGCGAATGATAATTGGTTGCGGCCCTCAATTCGGGCCGGGATCGATCGCGTCGCAGTAGGCCTGCAGCTCGGCGACGGAACATCCAAGAGCCTTGGCAAGGTCGGGCTTCAGTATCCTGGCGCGGTGGAGACCGTGCTCGTCGGTGTCCTCGGTCACGATCTTGGCGCAGCTGACCAGCTCGCGTTCGAACCGCGAGATCGTCGACGCAACCACGCCGGAGACAGCGGCAAGATCCTGGAGGCTGAGGCCCAACTTCCGCCGACGGGCACGAACGCGGGGGCCCAATGACGGCTCGTCCGGCGAGGCCGGATCCTTCCAGTCCTTGACGAAATGAGGCGAATCTAGGCCGAGGGCCCACTCGATCGCGAAAAGCGCGTGCGACGACGGTGGCCTCCCGGCTTCAATCCTGCACACCGTCTCGCGCCGCAAACCGGCGAGCCGCGCGAGGCCGTCTTGGCTGAGCTTCCGGGCGACGCGCTCGCGCCTGACGTGCGATCCGATGCCGGGAGGGACGGCACTGCGAGGAAAGAGGAAATTTCTGCCGCCGCGCATGTGACTTTCTTGCACCCTATTAGCGGGGGCGGTCCTACTTCCCATTCGTGCACGCCGCAAGACCCCTGACCCGCTCGGCCGCACCGCACGCGAACGCGCGTCAAACGGGCATGCCGTCGTCCGATCGTGAAAGGGCACTCGAGCGCCTGGTCGTCCTGTTCGCGCGTCAGGCCGCCGCCGAGCACGTCGCCGGTCGTCCGACGCCTCCCATCAAAGAAAAGGAATGAGGAAATGCTGATGGCTATCTACACGCGGACGAGCGTGACCGACAGAGTGGCCGCAGCGTCGGCTGTGAACGAGCTTGTCGCCCTCGCCGGCGCCCTCGGTGCGACCGGAGTGTTGTCCTACCATGACGACGCGTCTGCGCGTGTGCCCGTCGAGGATCGTCCGGGCCTGTGCCGGCTCGTCGCCGACATCCGCGGGTACAAGGTATCCGCCGTCCTGATCAACTCGCTGGACCGGCTCGACCGGGACCCGAAAGTCCTGGCAAGGCTAATCGATTCCATCGGGCGGACGCGCATTCCCTTCTACATGCCCGGTCCCAAGCGCTTCCAGATCGTGGACCTTCAAGACTGGACCCACGACGGCTGCGAGTACGCCCTGATCGAGCATGACATGACCGGGCGCTTGCAACTGGGCTCATGGCCGGAATAGACACGCCGGCCTCGGGCAATGGGTAGAAGAGATGCGGGTCGCCATCTACGCGCGCCATTCCACGGCGCTGCAGAACTCCTCGTCGAGCGACGACCAGGCGTCGTCGCTGCCACCGCTGATCGACCGGCTCGGCGGCAAGGTGGTCGGCGTCTACGCCGATCCGGAGATCTCCGGATACAGCCGCGACCGGCCCGAACTCAATCGGATGTTGCGGGACGTCCGCAACGGGCGCATCGACATCGTGGTCTCGGAGTCCATGGACCGTGTGGCGCGGGACGGGGAGGACATCCAGTGGCTGGGCAAAATGCTGCGCTACTCCAGGGTCCGTCTGCACACGGCGTCGGAGGGCGAGATCGATGAGATAAAGCTCGGCGTGGCTGGCATGCTCGGTGGGATATACCTCGCCAATCTCCAGAAGAAGACGATCAGGGGCCTCGAGGCTGTGGTCGCCGCAGGCCGCTCCCCCGGTGGCCGCGCCTACGGCTACGACAAGGTCGTGAAGCACGATGCCGCCGGCGAGCCGATCCGCGGCCTGCTCTCGATCGATGAGAACAAGGCCGAAACCGTTAGATGGATCTGCGAGCAATTCGCTAGTGGCCGGTCGTCGATCGCGATCGCGAAGGACCTGAACAAGCGCGGCGTACCGGGTCCCCGCGGCGGCAAGTGGAACGCTTCGACGATCCGAGGTGATCCCGCGAAGCAGGTCGGCATCCTGAGTAACCCGCTTTACCGGGGCAGGCTCGTGTGGAAACGCCGTGAATGGCGCAAGAACCCGGAGTCCGACAGGCGCGAGCGCCGCTACCGCCTGCGCGACGCGGCCGACTGGATGACGGTCGATGTGCCGGAACTTCGTATCATCGACGACGCGCTCGCCGAGCGCCTCGACGCGGAGTTCGCGCGGCGAGCCCGGCCCGGCGCCGAGGTGCCGCCGGAGGCTAGGAACCGCAAGCGCCACCTGCTCTCGGGCCTGATCAAATGCGGCGAGTGCGGGTCGAACTACACGATATCCGGCAAGGACTACTACCGGTGCGCGGGGGTGAAGGAGCGCGGCACGTGCAGCAACACCGTCTCCGTGAGACAGGCACCGCTGGAGGCCA